>CAVVNL010000019.1:0-606288 GCA_963749565.1 uncultured Acidobacteriota bacterium
ACCGATCGCGAAGAGGAGCAGCCTGATCCGGAAAAGGACCGCCGCTTTACCGGCGCCCGGCTCGGTTGGGACTACATGGAGCCGTTCAACGCGGGGACCACATTCGACAACAGGTTCGAAGCGAACGTGAATCTCTCCGATTCGGCCGACTACTCGATCAACACCACCAGCGCGCTGACGGTTTCGATGGTCAGCCACGTTTCGTCGAAGGTCAGTCTTCAGTGGTTAGACGAGAACGAGCCGGCGCTCGAGTCCGGCCTCGACGTGATCGCCTTCGTCGAGGTGATCAACCCGGATGGGATTCCCGGTTCTGGCGACGAGCGCTTCCGGACACTTTCATCCGGCGAGACGAAACTCGTGATCGGCTCTGCCGACGCGCGGAAGGACAAGCTGGACACCATCTTCAAGACCGCGCTTGTCATCAAGTTCTAGGGTAGCCATGAGAAGGATGTCGTGAGCCTGTGCAGCCGGATTGAGGCCGGTCGGCACATTGCGGATCAGCTGCAGGCGATCACATGCACCGCGTGACGGTCTGGCTGGTTCATCCTGTGAAAGGCGACGCGCGACGCGCGGCTCACTGAGTGACCGTCCCGTTCGGGGCAACTGCGAACGCAAAGCCGGGCTCGTCCCCATTGCCAGGCGTCGTCGCGTTCTGGATCAGCCGTATCTCGTTCACGAAAACATTCCGAGTGACGGCGCCTGTCGGATTCTCGTCGCACGCATTCTGATCGTTGACGCGGAACGACACACGGGTGTTCACGGGTACGTCGGTGAACGTGATCTCGTAGCGATCTGGAGGCACGGCCTGAAGGGGAATCCCTGCGAAGCTGCGCCAGCTCGGATGCGTGTGAGTCGCGCCCACGCCGTTCACGCATGCTTGCGCCGAGGCCGGAGATTGGTTCGCCGCGTCGTTGAGCCCATGAAGACGAGACGCACGGTTGCTGTCGACGTGGGACTGGTCGGAGATGTTGGTCCGTCCGACTCGCCACAGCCGAGCATTGCGAGGCTCAGCCCGACGGCGAAGGCTCTCGCAGACATGCCCTCAGCATATCGAAATCACAAAAGAGTGTGAGAGGTCACTCGCTTCGCTATGCCGGCGTCGCCAAATAACCGGCCAGGTGATCGACGAGCTCACGCGCATCGTCTTCAGCACCACTGATGAACGTCGACTTCCGTCGTCGAAGGAACGGCAACCCAAGCGCATACAATCCTGGCGCATCAACGACGCCTCCGTCGTGCCGCAAGTGTCCTTTGTCATCAATCACGGGCAGGTCTAACCAGCGGTAGTCAGGTTGGAATCCCGTCGCCCACACGATCGAACGGATTTCTCCATTCCGCAGATCGAGTTTCAGAGTTGACGAGTCCGGCGCGCGTGTCGGTTCAAACCGTTCCGGAGGACCGACCTCGGCCTCGCGGCCGTGGCTCCGCGCCCACTCATCGAACGTGCCGAGCAACCGGTTCATCTTCAAGTCTGCCAGCGCAAACTGATTTCGCAGTCCACCGGAGAACAGTGCCCGTCCGTCTCGCACTGCGGAGAGACGGCCGACAATCGCGACACCGGCGGAACTGAGCGCGTTGAGATCCAACGTCGCTCGCTCAGGCGTCCCAATGAGTTGCGGTGAGGGGAGGTGGCGGACACGCATCAGGTCGTCGACTTCGGTGTAGCGCTGATTCCACACGCCCGACGCATCCATCCACCAGAGCACGTCGCGACCCCGATACGTCCTTGGCAGCCTGACGTGCTCGCCGACGGAAAGAGTGACCGGCCGCCCGGAACGGATGATTTCGTCGGCGAGTTGGGCGCCGGTGGCCGATGCGCCGACGACCAGTACGCCGCCTTCCGGCAAGTCGTTCGGGTTGCGGTAGCTGAATGGCGTGAAGCACCGGATCGATGGCGGCACGGCCTTGCCGAGCGCCGGTACGCTCGGAACGTTACACGCGCCGCTCGCGATCATGATGGTACGGCAGCGCAGATCACCGGTGGTCGTCGCGACGTCGTATCCGGCGTCGGTTCGCCGCACACGTGTGACGGTGGTGTGCGTGCGCACCGGCGCACTCGACAACACGGCAAAGCGTGAGATGAAGTCGATCACCTCACGCATCGTCATGTAGCCGTCCGGGTCCGAGCCGTCGTAGTGATAGCCGGGCAGCCGACTCTGCCAGTTGGGCGTCAGCAGCCGGAGTGAGTCCCAGCGCTCGCGACGCCAGGAGTTGGCGATCTCGCCGCGCTCGAGCACGACGTGATCGATGGAGCGCTCGCTGAGACATCGGCTCGCCGCCAGACCCATATGCCCGGCGCCGATGACGACCGTGGTGACCTGCTCGATGGTCCCGCCCCGCTAATTAAGCGACTTCAACCGTGACGTTTACGGGATTGGTGATGATGTCGTACACCGCCGAGCGCTTCTGCGACTGCGCGACCAGCGCTTCGATGTCCTCTTTCGACGCATCCGCATCAATCTTGAACGTCACTTTGATGTCGTCGTAGCCGTTGCGCACGTCGCTGTCGACGCCGAGGATGCCGCGGATGTCCATCTTGCCTTCGAGATTCGACTCCACGGAGCGGAGCTGAATACCGCGATTCTGCGCGACCGCTGCCACACCGGCGGTCAGGCAGCTCGCGAGGCCGACGAGAATGTATTCGATTGGGGTGATGGCGTGATCCTCCGAAGCGAAGACCTCCGGATGATCCGCACCGAGCGATGTCTCCGTCTTGTGACTCTGTTCCTGCCCGAGTCCGAAGAAGCTCTGGACTTTGACTCGCTGTGCGTGCCTTTCTGCCACTTGCAGGACGCTCGCCACGTGAATTTGGCTGCCTCTGGTGCGCCCTTCAGAGCTTCTCGCGCATCAAGCAGGGCCTGTACGTTCACGCCGTTGTTGACGCCGGTCGTAGTCATGATGAACCCCCATGTCGGTGTAATGGATCGCTTTAGCGGAGGCGCCGATGATACATCGCGGCGGGTGGCTAGGAACGCCCATTATGGTCCCGAGGCGCGCGCTGAACGCCAGGACAGGAGGGACGGAGTTTGCCTTGCGTTGGAGCTGGTCTGGGTGTCCGGGACGACTTCCGCAACGACCTCTGATCGCCGCGGCTTGATGACCGAAACACGCAACGGGACGTCGTTGAAAAGTTGGTGGTTGGCCCGGCTCATGCTCGCCCCACGTCCGAAATGTCCATACAAGCTTGTGACACGAATCTCAGGCGATTGGCGCCGTCGCCAGGCGCGTGGCCCCCTGGACGATTTGCGCAAAGTGGCCGACCCCCTGCGCCGTGACCGGCGTAGCGAGCGCGCCACGTTAACGCGGTCACAGGGTCGAGCGGCGTTCGCGAATGGCCGGCGCCATACAGACGAGCGCCGCCATACCCGCCGGTCATGCCGAACCCGAGCGGATAAAAGCACGACCGACGCCTGGCGCTGCTAGAGTCAATCCGAGGTCCGATTCTCCGGGAACGGGTCCATTCAGGTGCCTGGCCATAGACTTAGGCCCGCGCCCACCCAAGGGCCCAGTCATCACCCGGAGGAGAGCTCTTGATGAAGATGCATCTGAGAACCGCAATCCTGGCCGCACTCGTTGCCACAGCGGCGGCTACCGCCTCGGCCCAGACCAGTGCAACTACGGCCACGCAGCCCGGGCCGGGTTGGTCCGCGCTCAAGAGCTATACCGGCACGATCGTTCGGGTCGACCCGGCCGCGCGCCTGGTGACGACGCGCGATGCCGAAGGGCAGACCTCGGTTTTCGAGGCGCCACCCTCGCTGGCGTCGTCACAGCTGGCCAGCTTCCTGCCTGGCGATGTGGTCACGGTCACCTTCTATGAAGGCGTCGAAGTCCGGCCGAAGCCAGCCGGCGGAGCCCCGGTGGCCACCAGCGTGGACCCGGCGACCGGCCTCCGCACGGCCACGGTGACGATCACGGCCATCGACCCGGTGGCGCGGACGGTCACCTTCATCGGGCCGCGCGGCCGCTACACGCGCACCGTGCCGGAAGGCGTCGATGCGAGCCGGCTCAGGGCGCTCACCATCGGTGAAAGGGCCGACCTGACTTACTTCGAGTACGTGCAGTCGATGACACGGACAGCGGGCGCTGTCGCATCCACCGCGGCCCCGCCGGCGGCACCGACGCCCGCCGACCCCGACAGCTTGCGCAACCGCCTCACCGTGTCCGCACTCTACGGCGTGGACAACCAGTTCAGCGGCAAGATGATCGAAGCGGCCATGGGCCGCACGACGGGCGGCGTGCCGATCAACTTCGACGAGACGACCTACGACGAGGTCTACGGCCGCATGGGAATGTTCAAGGTCGGGGTCGGCTACAGGCTGACACCGCGCACCGAGGCCGTGGTCAACTTCGTGTATTCGAGCAGTTCGGCAAATGACGAGGGGATCCAGATCGGCACGGCGGGCACCAGTCCGCAGGCGCCACTCACCGTGCACTTCACCGAGTATCAGGTACTGGGGCTTCGAGGGCGGCCAGCGGTGGTTCTTCACGCGCGTGCGGTTCACACCGTTTGTCGGCTGGCTCGCCGGCATCAACCGCAACCAGGACATCCGCGGCACGTTCGTCGGCGTGCCGTTGAGCGTCACACCGGGCCTCGCTGCCCAGGACGGCAAGTTCTTCGAAAGGTCGTGGGCGTTCAGCCTCGGACCAACCGGTGGCTTCTTGATCGGGGTCGGGCCGTTCGAGGTGATGGCCGAGACGCAACTGCGCTTCCTCGGCGGGCTGTCGGACGTGGATTGGCTGGTGGAGGAAGGCCTGCGCGACGTGAACAGCGAGAGCTCACGCTGGTCGGTGCCCTTTCTCTTCGGCGCGCGCATAAGGTTCTAGAGGAACTGGCTCACCTTCCCCCAAGTAAGCCCGTAGATGGTGTACGGACGAGCGCGTTGTATGAGTGCGCTTGGGTTTCATGTTCGAGCGATGTCCAGAGCTTGTCCGACCGGCCACTCATCGGTCACACGATCGGCGAGATGTTCGGTGCGATGGCGGCCGCCCACGCGGAGCGCGATGCAAAGGGATCTTACGTCTCAGCCGTGACCGATGCGGACGACTCGCGCCGGCCGCCACCCCACACCCACCGGGTGAATGCCGCCCACGCGGCGTTCGGCCATGAATGCCGCTCGCCGCGCTCGAACACCAATCGATCCCACTCCTTGAAGCGGCGAAAGAATGTCGGTTCCTGCAACGGCCAGATCGCCGCTCGCGGTGCAGGGGACTCCGCTCGATCGAGGACGGCGTTGGTGGCGTGGCGCGCGGCCTCGTTCGCCGACTCCATGCACGCCAGGTCGGTGCCCGTCCGAACGTAGTCGGCCGCGAGGAACAGATTCGGGATCTCCGTGTAGGCGTGAGGGCGATCGGCGAGCGACCCGACGGTGTTGATCAGCAGCGGCTCGAGGTTCACCGCCTGCGACGGATTCGGATAGGTGATGCTCGGATCGAGGAACCAGCGCATGATCTTCGCCGCTCGCAATTGCTTCTGCCCGTGGGCGTCGAGGTGCGCGAGCATCTGGAGCCATACTTCGTTCTTGATCTCGACCGGGTCGCATTCCTTCGCCGGCTTGCCGTACAGCATGCCCGGTGTGTCCCAATCGGAGATGTCCACCGACAGAATGCCCTTCACCTCGCCGTCCCCGTACTCCGACAGGTCGACGGAGTGCCAGTACTGGTCCTGCGAGACCGAGGTCAACGCCCAGGGCGAATCCACATAGACAATGTGTCCGTCGACGATCGGCGCGCGACGCGCAAGGTAGAACTGGATACCGTTCATCCATGCCGTACGCAGTTGTCCGATCCTGGCCATCGACGGCGCAGCACGCTTCAGCTCCTCTGTGAGGAGCGACGTCATGACTTCGACCGGAAGTGCGGCCACGTAATAGTCGGCAGTCACGTTCTCGGTGCGCCCATCGTGCTCGATGGTCACGTGGCTGATTCGCTCGCCGTCGGTATGAATCTGTCGCACATAGGAGCTGTGCTGAAAGACGACGCCCTGCGCCATCAGATGTGCCACCCACGGGTCGATCCACATCTCATTGGTCGGGCCACACAGCACCGAGTCGACGTCTGCGCCGTAGGTCAGCAGGCCGAGACCGAGCTGAAGGCCGATGGCGCCGACCGTGCGCGTGCTGCCTTCCTCGGCGCGGACGGCCACCATCATTCGGGTGAAGCCCTCGCCGAGAAACTGCTGGTAGCCCTCGGAACGACTGCTCGCCTGCGTGAACTCCCACCACGGCACGTGCTCGTACTCGTGCAGCCGCCGCTCGTCGCAGCTGGTCAGCCACACCAGCAGGCGGCTGAGGTAGAGCAGCATGTCGGCAACCGGGACGATGCGAAAGAACCCGAAGGCACCGCGGATCGCAATCTTCCAGTCGTGCCAGCCGCGAGGAAACCGCGAGCACACCAGCAGATCGGGCGCGCCCGCGCGTGACAGGGCGGTTCTGGTCGTCGGCACGAGGTTGTCGAGCACGCCACGCGCGTTACTGCCGAACGGAATGCGCGACATGGTGTCCGGGATGTGCCGGTAGAAATGGGGGAAGAACCGGAATCCGTGCTCGCCGGGCAGCAGCTTGCGGCCGTCGACGGCACTGTTGGGCACCGGGATGCTTCGCGCTTTGCCGCCGAAAATGGCCTTGCTCTCGAAGACTCGGACATCGAATCCACGCTCCGCCAACTCGTGCGCGGCCGTGAGGCCACCGATGCCGCCGCCCAGAATGACCACTGTTTGTCGCATACAGATCTCGATTGGTCCGTGACGTTTCGTCCTATCCAAGAGATCGCAAACGCGACCGACAAAGCGACAACGGTCGGGCTCGACGGCTTGAGACTCGTGCCAAGGCGCATGTCAAGCCAGGCGGTGGGGCTCGGGCCAGCAGACGCTTACCACTCGCCGCGACGACGCGAGGCGTGTCGCTTTCCTCGCATCGTTCCCGATCTTCTGGTTGTGAGCCACTTCGATCTCATCATCGTCGGCGCCGGACCCGCCGGCTCGAACGCGGCGTCCGTGGCACTGGACGCCGGCCTGCGGGTGGCGCAAATCGATGCCGCGGCGTTCCCCCGCGTCAAGCCATGCGCCGGCGGGATGACGCTCAAGGCCGCCGACTCGCTGCGGTATCCGCTCGACCCGTCGGTCTGTCAATCGTTCACCGAGATCGAATTCAACCTCTGGGGCCGTCGCCGAAACAGGTTCGCACACCCGCTCGTCGTGCTGCGGACTGTGTGCCGCCCTGAATTCGACAACCGTCTGGTTCAAACGAATCTGTTGCGGCGCAACTTCACGTTCATGGATCGCCATCGCGTGCTCGGGGTCGAATACGATGGCCACTTCGTCGTGAGGACCGGTGCCGGCAGCCTGACCGGCACGCAGCTCGTTGCCGCCGACGGGGCTTATAGCCTTGTCAATCGCACTTTTCAGATCGCGGCGCCCCGGGCGCTCGCGACGGCGGTCGAGATCAACATCCCGCGGTCCGGGCGAGAGACACAGTCGAACGATGTGCCCTGCTTCGATTACGGCGCCGTGTCGCAGGGTTACGGCTGGGTGTTTCCGAAACGCGATCATTGGTCCGTGGGCTTGTACACGCTGTCGCGGCGCGAGCCGAACATCCGCGAGCACTTGATCCAGTACCTGCGCGCGAAAGGATTGGTGTCCGGCGATCGGCTCCCCTCGGGCATGGAGGCGTTCAGAATTCCGGTTGGCGGTTTTCGCTTACGAACGCCTGCCTGCCCGGTGTATGTGACTGGCGACGCCGGCGGGTTCGCCGACGCCCTGACCGGTGAGGGCATCTACGCGGCGCTCGAGAGCGGCCGGCTCGCCGGCGAAGTCGCCGTAGACGTCGCCTGCGGGCGCGGTCGGCATCAGGCCTACTATCGGCGCTTGTGGCGAACCTGTACTCGCGGACACAGCACTCAGCTACGTCATCGCGAGACAGTTCTATCGGGACCTCGATCGCGGGATGGGGTGGCTCGAACACCCGCTCGCCTGGCGCCCGCTCATCGAAGGCACCGCGCGAGGAGCGACGTTCGGTGAATCCATCGCGAAGGGCGCTGCATTCTTCGCACGTTCCTGGGCGCGCAGCATCCCCGGCCTCGGCCCTGCCACGCGTCGCGTCGGCCATGCGGTGTTGGGTATGCCATCCAGCGGCGTCTACGAGCGCATTTCCAGCGTCACCAGCGTCCCAGGTAATGCGTGTTGATGAGATAATGCGACCGTTCTCAACTGCGAAATGCATCGCGGACATTCGTTGAGCGTCGCCCTCGTCTCGACTTGCTGTGTCATCGGGGCATGCCGCGAGGCCGCACACCCGCCCAAGCCCGATTCAAGGTCCAGCGCACCAGCACATGCTGAGGGTTCGATCCCGCTGGGCATGGTGCGGATTCCTGCCGGGACATTCCGCATGGGCACACTTGATGGCCCCGGCCACGAGACACCGGTACACGTGGTCGAGATCCAGTCGTTCTTCATGGACCGCACGGAGGTCACCGTGGGTGACTTCGGCAAGTTCGTCGAGGCAACTGGGTACAAGACGGAAGCAGAGTCGATTGGTTGGTCCGGCGTGTTCGACCCCGAACAGCATCGCTGGGGGCCGGTGAATGGGGCGACCTGGCGATACCCTGATGGTCCCGCTCACCCGGCGGCGTCAGCCAGCGAACCCGTCACACAAGTGTCATGGAACGACGCACAGGCCTACGCCCAATGGACTGGCAAGCGTCTTCCGACCGAGGCGGAGTGGGAGTACGCGGCACGCGGCGGCGTCGATCAGTCGCCGTATGTCTGGGGACGCGAATTGCGCCCTGGGGGGCATCCGGTTGCGAACTGGTGGCAGGGCTCGTTTCCGGAGAAAGACACCGGGGAAGACGGGTTCCGTGGGCGCGCCCCTGTCGGTCGTTTCGCGCCGAATGCATTCGGCCTCGTTGACGTGATCGGCAACGTCTGGGAGTGGTGTGCGGATTGGTACGGCGAGCACTACTACGCGCAGAGTCCGCGCCTGTCGCCCTCTGGGCCTGCAACAGGCGTTGAGCGCGTGATGCGCGGCGGGGCGTGGATGTGCAGTGAGAACTACTGCACGAATTATCGCCCGGGAGCTCGCAGCCACGCGACGCCGGACACCGGATTGAACAACACGGGATTTCGGCTCGTGCGTGACATCACTCCGGAATAACGTCGAAGTTCGGGCGTAGTCTGGAACGGCAACATACGGCTGCGGTATCGCCAAGCTGGAGGCACTCTTTGAAGACTCCGCTATTCGTTTTCGTGGCCGCAATTCTGACAACCGCGTGTGCCGCGCCAGGCGAAACCCAGAACGATGCTCCACCGCCCGCCCAACCGCGCCGACCGAACATCGTCATGGTCCTCGTCGACGACATGCGCTGGGATGAGATGCGGGTTGCCGGCCATCCGTTCATCGACACGCCGAATATGGACCGGCTCGCGCGCGAAGGGGCGCGTTTCACGAACGCATTCGCCACGACGCCACTCTGCTCTCCGAGCCGGGCAAGCTTTCTGACAGGCCAGTACCCGCACACCAACGGCATCATCGACAACACCGCTCGACCAAGCCACAGCCTCCGAGTGTTCCCATTGGAGCTTCAGCGCGCCGGCTACCGCACGGGTTTCTTTGGCAAGTGGCACATGGGAAATGACGACAGCCCTCGCCCGGGATTCGACCACTGGGTCGCCATGCCAGGCCAAGGGGAAGCGATCGACCCCTCACTGAATGTCGACGGCGAACGCGTGCACGCGAAGGGTTACACGACCGACTTGCTCACCGACTATGTCGAACGGTTCATGGACCGTCCTTCGGATCGTCCGTTCCTCGTGTACCTGGCGCACAAGGCCATCCATCCCAATGTGATTCAGCGCGACGATGGGAGTGTGGTGCCGATCCCTGGACAGCCCGGTGGCTTTGTTGCCGCGGATCGCCACCGCGGTCGCTACGTCGGTCGGACCATGCCTCGGCGCGCAAGTGCTTTCAAGCCGCCGCTTGGGAAACCTGCGCTGCTTCGCCAGATTGACCAGCTTCCTCCACTCGGCCCGAAGACCGCCACATCTGATGACGAGATCAGAGGTCGTCTGGAGATGTTGCTCGGCGTCGACGATAGCTTGGGGCGGATCCTCGCGGCCCTGGAGCGCAAGGGGATGCTGAATGACACAATGGTCGTGTTTACAAGCGACCACGGATACTTCTACGGCGAGCACGGACTCAATGAAGAGCGCCGCCTGGCGTACGAAGAGACGATCCGGATTCCGCTCGTCATCCGCTATCCGCCACTGGCGATGGCGGGCTCGACACCGCCCGAGATGGCTCTAAGCCTCGATATCGCCCCCACTCTCCTTGAGGCGGCCGGACTCCAGCCTGGCGCTGAAATCCAGGGCCGCTCCCTTGTGCCGGTGCTCAAGAAGGAAGCACGAGAGTGGCGGGCCTCATTCCTCATCGAGTACTTCACCGACACCGTGTATCCACGTATTCGGAACATGGGCTACGTTGCGGCTCGAACCTCGCGGCACAAGTACATCAACTACCGCGAACTTCAGGGGATGGACGAGCTCTACGACCTCGACAAAGATCCCTACGAAGAGACGAACATCATTGACCGTTCAGACGCGCGGGAGACTCTTCAGAAGATGCAGGCTGAACTACAGCGCCTGATCGAACAGACGCGGTACGCAGCTCCCGCGCCTACCGTCAACCCAGCATCGCAGTAGACACCGACACGCTCCCGGAGCCGTGGTCATCATTACCTGATGGCGTTTTGTGCCGCTGAAGGATGAGGGCTTTTGGCGGATACCTTTTCAGCTACAGCCGCGTCGATCAGTTGATTCTTGGCTTTTTCCATCAGTGAGGGTTGCAGCCTCACGGCAAAACGTTCACACGCTTTGCCGTCTTCACGCGACCTTCTTGGACCTACCCGGCCTGATTACCAGCCTGACGCCCACGCCAAGCCTCGCCAACATGTCGATCAACGCATCGGTGCTGAACAAGTCGATGCGACCGCGCAGGAGGTCGCTTACTCGGGGCTGGGTGACCCGAAGCACTTTCGCGGCCTCGGCCTGCGTCAGCCGTCTCGACGTGATGCTCTTCTGCACCTGAATCAGGAGGTCAGCCCGCACGAGGAGATGCTCGGATTCCTCCTTCGAGAACCCGAGGTCCCGAAAGACGTTCCCCGTGGACGGCGTGACCCTAACCGCGTTCTTCTTTGCCATGCTGCTGCCTCAACTTCCCTAGGGCACGGAACCGGTCGCGACCGATCCGCACATCGTGTGCGCTCGTCTTCTGCGTCTTCTTTTCGAACGCGTGAAGGACGTAGATCGCCTCAGCGCGCGTCGCCACGTAGAACACCCGGTGTGCACCAGCGATGTGAATCCGGACTTCACGAACTCCCGGGCCAACCGCCCGCATCGGCTTACAGTCGTCCGGATCCAGTCGCTGCTGGACACGCCGCAATTGGAAACCGGCAAGTCGTCGTGCGAGAGCAGGGAATGCTCGAAGGTCACCCCGCGAGCTGCCGAGCCAGATGAGCGGTTTGTCCGGCATCGGTCACGCTGCTTTATTATACAAGTTTTTGTATGGTCGGTCAGCCAGGAGGACCGAGGGCGATGGTGACGCGGCCTCCAGAAGGTCTCCACGCCACATTTCGCGGAGGCCGCGGGAACAACCTATCGTGCCGGGCGGCGGGAGCATCGTTCCGCCGCCTCCAATATCTCTCCAAGAACCGGGTCGATTGCGGGTGCTTCTCGAGGACGTTAGTGAAGTCAGCGAGCGGCGGCAACTGCCACCGAACGAACGCGTTAGCTCCAGAAGTCGCGCGCCATCAATCAGTTCATGATCGCGCTACGTTCGCGTTCGACTCCCGCCGCCTCCACCACTTAACTTGTTCTATCGAGCGCAGCTGACGATCTCGGTAGATCCCATTGCCATCATGTTGCCACGACCGAAGAGCGGGATCGGTTCATCCAAGAGCCGAATCGCGTGATCTGACGCAGCGGGACTGAGGTGCATGTAGCGTTAGGCGCTCGATCGGTTCAGGTGTCGCCGTCGGTCGGCAGGTCGTCGAGGTGACGGCTCGGCTCCATCCGTTCGTGCAGCACGCGGATGATCTCGATCACACCTTCCTTGGCGACGCGATAGTAGAGAACGTGAACCGGTTTCCTTACCGTTGCACCTTCACTAGAACGGCGTGCGTATCGAACGTGGAAGCTGCGGATACCGGAACGAAGGTCAGGTCGCCTTCTTGTAAGCGGCCCGTCGGGCTCAGCCGCGACCTGCCGCATCGCGGCCGCGAGAACGGCGGCGTACCGCTGCCGCCCCTCGGCGCCCCACCGCTCGGCGCTTGTCTCAAGGATGTTGCCCAGATCGATCTGGGCTGGGCGGGCGAGCCGAAACGGCGCCATTCGGCTTAGCGCGCGCGCTTCGCAGCGACCGTCGTCAACCGTTCAAGGTACTCTTCGAGATCGGCATCATCGACCTCGGCGAAATCGCCCCGTTCGAGCGCTTCGACGCCGGCTTTGATCTGCGCGCGAAGCGCTTTCAGTCGGAGGCCATCTTCTTTCCGGCGCTGCTTGAGTACGCGCAGCGCATCGCGAATAGCCTCGCTCGCGTTCTGGTATTCGCCGGCTTCAACTACCTCTTGAACAAACGCATCCTGCTCGGCGGTCAGGTTGATGTTTCGGGTTGGCATCTGAATCTCGCAGCAGTTACGTCAGGTATACCACGTATGGCAAAGATTGCCAATAGGCCTGTCCTGTCCCTTGACGCCCTTACGCAGACCTTCGTCAGGCCTCCCCATCTCTCCAAGAATCGCGTCGATTTCGGGTGTTGCTCGAGGATATCGGTGAAGTCGGCGAGCTGTGGCAACTGCTACCCAGCGAACACGTTAGCCCCAGAAGTCGCGCGCCATCAATCAGTTCACAATCGCGCTACGTTCGCGTTCGACTCCCCCGCCTCCACCACTCACAAAGTTCTGACTCAACGGAACTTCCAAAAACAGCGGATGCCCGGGGCCGATTTGTACGTTCTGCCAGACTGTAGGTAGGTCTACGCTGCTGGGCCTACTCACCTTCCTGTGGAAAACTCTCTTCGCCGCCGATCGTTTTTTCATTCCGCGAAATCACTCGCTGGGGCGCGCACTCTTTTCGAGTCCGTGACGTCGGCCGGTGAACTCTGGCCAGATGCGCGTTTTCCGAGAGCTCCCGTAACGAGACAACACCACGGGGATGTGCGAGAGATTCGCACCGGCGGAGGGCGTACCCGCGGAACTTCCGGCGCCGCTCGCCGTATCCTCATCCAGCTATGAGGGCCGCTGTCACGACGCGCTATGGACTTCCGGAGGTGGTGGAGGTCCGGGAGGTACCGACACCGACGCCCGCCGACAACGAGGTGCTCGTCCGCGTCCGCGCGTCGAGCGTGTGCTTTGGCGACAGGATATTCCGGAGGGGCCCACTCCTCATTCGGTTACTGAGCGGGTTTCGACCCAGGCACCCGATTCTGGGTGTCGATCTCGCCGGCACCGTTGAAACCATCGGACCGGGTGTGACGCGGTTCGCGCCAGGCGATGCCGTCTATGGCGCGCGCGGCGAGAAGTTCGCCGCCCATGCGGAGTTCGCGTGCGTGGCGGAGGATGGGTTCCTCGCGCGTAAGCCCGCTACCATGACGTTCGAGGAGGCCGGCACCGTATTCGTGGGTGCGGCGTGCTCGCTGCACTTCCTGCGCAGGGCGAACGTGAAGCCTGGCGAACGGGTTCTCGTCCATGGAGCGTCTGGCAGCCTCGGCGTCTTCGCCGTGCAGCTGGCGAAGCACTTCGGCGCGCACGTGACCGCCGTGTGCAGCACCGCCAACGTCCACCTCGTGCGATCGCTCGGGGCCGACGAGGTGATCGATTACACGGCGCAGGACTTCACCGATGGTGGACCGGTCCACGACGTGATCGTGGACGTGCTCGGCAAGGCCGGATTCCCGCGCAGCCTGCGCGCGCTGAAACCGGGTGGACGCTATCTGCTCGTCGGCTTTTCAGGAGGACTCGGGGGGATTGCGCGCGCGCTCGTGATTGGCGGGGTAGTACACCTCTGCGGACGGGCGCGATTCGTCACCGGCGCAGCCGATCCGAAGCAGGCCGATCTCGTCTTCCTACAGGAGTTGATCGACGCCGGCAAGCTGCGGACCGTGATTGGGCGCCGATATACGCTCGACGAGATCGCCGAAGCGCACCGCTACGCCGACACCGGTCACAAGATTGGCAACGTCGCGGTGCTGATCGCATCGATAGCGAACGATTAACGCCGCAGCGTTCAGCGATGTCGCGCCCGCCTCGCGGGAGGGTTGAAGCTCCCGCTAAGCCATTCGAGTGTCGAGCCGTGACCACATCTGGCCGATGCAGCTACAATCGGCCACGTGATTAATACAGTCTTCGACTGGACGTTGGCCCCGCTGGTGTGGCTGCTGCTTCTCGGCGGCATGTTGCTATCGATGGAAGCGGGCAGGCGCCTGCGTGTCAGGCATCTCCGCGCGGCGCCAGGCGAATCGACGGGCTTCGGCGCCGTTCAGGGAGCGGTCTTCGGCCTGATGGGACTGGTGATGGCGTTTACGTTTTCGGGAGCCGCCAGTCGCTTCGACCATCGCCGCGACCTTATTGTGGAGGAAGCCAACGACATCGGCACGGCGTACCTCCGGATCGAGCTTCTCCCGGAAGCGGCGCGAGGCCCTTTGCAAGACAAGTTTCGCGAATACGTGGACTCTCGGCTCGAGACCTATCGCGTTGGGACCGACGTCGTGCGAATCAGTCAGCTGTTGCAGCAGACCGCTCAGTACCAAGGTCAGATCTGGAAAATGGCCGTGGAAGCCATCGGCCATGCCCCGAGTCCACCAGTGGCGGCGCAGATTCTTCCCTCGTTGAATGACATGTTCGACATCGTCACCACGCGCACGGCAGCCACACAGATGCACCCGCCGGCGGTCGTGTGGGTGATGCTTGGAGGCCTGGCACTCGTGTGTTCGTTATTGGTGGGTTACGACCTGGGCGGTGTGCGGCGAGACTGGCTGCACCTTCTCACGTTCGCATTGCTCTTCTCGCTGACGCTCTACGTGATCATCGACATGGAATATCCGCGCCTGGGCCTCATCCGCGTCACCGCCATAGATCGCGTATTACAGGATGTGCGCGATTCCATGCGATAGACGCCGTCGGCGCCGAGTCTATGACTGAAGCATCCCCGCGCGTGGCGGCCCGGCTCGTAGTCGGTATTCTCTCGGGACCGATCGCGTTTCTCATCGTCTGGCTGATTCCTCTGGCCGGCCTGAATCCGCAGGCCCATTTCGGGCTCAGCGTGTTCGCATGGACGCTGGCGTGGTGGGTGCTCACCCCAGTTCCATGGGCGGTAACAGGATTCCTGCCATTGGTGCTGTTTCCGCTCGGCGGCGTGATGTCGTTCGCCGCGACAGCGGCTCTTTACGGGCAGCGGGTATTACCGTTCGTTCTCGGCGTCATGCTGTTCGGGCACGCCTTCCAGAAACACGGGCTCGCGCGACGAATGGCCGTCAACATTCTCAGCATTTCCGGAGTGGCCACTTCCGGAAATCGTCTGATCCTGATGATTCTCATTTCCACGGCGGCGGTTGGCACCTTGATAGACTCCGCCGGCACCGTCGCCATCATGCTCCCGATTGCGATGTCGGTGGCGAGATTTGCGGCGGAAGCGCAGGCCAGGAATCTGACGGCGACCGGCGGCACGGCGCCTCGGCTGATGGAAGCATCGGCCTTGGCCGTCCTCTTCGGGGCAGCGGCGGGCGGCATGGCGACACCGGCGGGAGTCGTCTTCAATCCGCTCGCAATCTCGCTGCTCGAGCAGCTCACCGGATACCGCATCAGTTTTGCCCAGTGGACCATGACCGGCGTGTTCTTCACGGCGGCGGCGATCCCGGTGTACTTCATGACGCTGCGCGTGATGTCTCCCACCGAGATTCAGACGATTGCAGACGGGGCCGCGCACTTCAGAGCCGAGAAACGCACGCTCGGGCCGATGAACCGCGGCGAGAAGAACGTCCTGATCATATTGGTCATCATGGTCGTCCTCTGGTTTTCGCCGGCAGTCGTCGCGATCCGGGGGATTGATATCTGGATCGTCCCCTCGATTGCGATCATGCTTCTGTTCCTGACGCCGATTAACCTCCGCCGGGGTGAGATGACGCTCACCACGAGAGACTTTCAGGATGGCGTGCTCTGGAATGTTCTGTTCATGATCGTCAGCAGTGCTGCCACTGCCGACGCGCTGGAACCGCTCGGGATTACCGAGTGGTTTGCCGATATCGTCAAGAGCGGTGTATCTGTCGCCGTTCTGCCCTGGTTTGCGGCGCTGATCACGCCGATCATGGCGCACCTCACCAGCGGCACTGCGGCGACGACCATGATCTCGACCATTCTGTTCCCGCTCGCGGAGAGTCTGGGTTTCAATCCCGCAATTCTTGCGCGCATCATTACCGGCACGGCTCTGGGGATTTGTTTCCCCTTCGCCGGTGCCGCTGCCGGCACCGCGTTTGCGTCCGGCGCCATCAGCTTCGGCGGCATGGCGAAAGCGGGCATCGTCGCGACTGCCGTGATGGCGGTCGTCGTGACAGTGCTGGCGATGGTCCTGGTGCCTGCGTTCGGCGCGTTCACTCCACCCTGAGCCCGACCCAGCTGAATTACTGCAGCTTGGCGTACTCGGCCTGGGCTTGCGTGAGGATCGGGATGTCGGGGTCGGCGTCTTTCCACAGGGCGAGGAAATCCTGGTAGGCAGTCTTCGACCTGGCCAGATCTCCGGACAACGTGAACGCTCTGCCCAATTGCAAGTGCGCCAGTGCGCCTATCGGATCCGCACCCACGATACCGCGATGATCGAGAATCTTCTGAAACTCGGCGGCCGCTTCCGCATATTGGTGCGCGGCCAGCAGACGCCTCGCCGCGCACATAGGCGGAGTGCAGACCGCCAAGATAGAAATGATTGAAGTTGAGGCCGCTCACTGCCAGCTCATAGGGCAGAGCGATTTGCAGCCGCTCCACGCTCTCTGTCGGCTTCCCGCGCCCCAGGGCCGATAACGCGCGAAGAACCGGTACGTAAGTAAATTTGGCGAACGTATCTTCCGGGAAGCGCTTTTCCAGATCATCGGCAAGCGGTTGCGATCGAGAGGAGTCTCCCGAAAGGGCCAGAGCAAGGGCGCCCATGTATGTGACATCCCGGCCGTTCGAAAGCGCCAGCGCCGCCATGGCGTTCCTTTTCGCTTCGGCAGCATTCCCGCAAACGGCTTCCCAGACCGCTCGTGCGGCCTGGTAAGTCGCTGCCGCTTCGCGTTCCGCCCCTCGCATTGCCAGATCTACGGCTCGGCTCGATGACCGCCGGGCCGCCTGCAAGCGGCCGGAACGAGCCAGAGCGAGGGCCTCCAAGTGAGCCATTCCGTGTTCGGCCCCCTGCGTGCCCTTGGCCAGAGCCTACTGCGCGGTCCATCTGCTCCTGGTCGCCGTTTAAGCAGTGCGATGTTGTATCGCATGACTAGGATTGATTGGACCGTTCCAGCTTGCGCTCGGAGGCGCGCTGAAGCGTGCTCTCCGCTTCGGGGAAGCGATCTGTCAGGAAATAGCTGCTGACGCAAGACTGCCGTACGCAAACGCCGCGTCGGGATTCGCCGCGATTACCTTTCGGGATGCGTCAATCGCTCGTTCAAATCGGCCGGTCCCGTGAGCGGAAAGGCCGTTCAATAAACCATGAGGACTTGGTGGTTCCCCTTGCGAGGATACGTCTGAATCCACAACTCGAGGGTTTGGTAGGCTTTTTCCAGATTTCCCGTCGCGTCCCGATCGTAGATAAAGTCAATAAAAAACCTTTCCCGATCGCTGACACGATCCCGCAATTGCCAGGCTCTCGTCGCGCTCTCGGCTGATAACACCGACGCTCCAACGTCGCTGTATTTAAGCCCCAGATGCGCATGTGCCAAGGCGAAATTGGGGTCGATGTCGACCGCCCGACGGAAGAAGGGTATGGCCGCCGCGGTGCCGGAGGTTAGGTCCAGTTTCCGGCCCGTGCTGTAAGCTTTTAGGGCTTCGAGCGAAGAGGTCGTCGCATCGGCGAGCGGCGTCGAATGCTTCTCCACTGTAGCGAGTGATTCACCCAGCCGGGTTCTGAGTTTACGCACGATCTCGACTGAGGGAATTCAGAATGTCTTCTCTCTTCGCCGCCTGGATCTGCTCTTGATCGAGAATGCTTCCGGTGTTGCAGTTCTTGGCGCGCAGGCCCAATACAAATTGGCTCCCAAGGGAGGCGATTGAGCCTTCGAGAACGATGACGCTTGCCGTTCGCTCGCAGATTTGCTGAGCGACTTCCGAAGTCAGCCGCGTCTCCTTCGGCTGCCCCATCCGCGCCAGCGTTTGCTGTACCTGCTGGTCCGAAATCAGGCTGAGGAAAGGCGATTGCTGCAGTTCCACGGACAGTCCCTGACGCAGCGTGTCGTCGAATACAGGATCGCCGGTCTTATTGTCGAAGTCCGCGAGGACAATCGTGTCCTTGTCGGTGAGCGTGGTTGGGCCGCGAGCAAAGAAATAACCTCCGACCACAAGGAACGCCAGCACGGCGCCGGTGGCAGGAATCATCACCTTCCAGCGTTTGGCGATGGCGGTTGTAGGCGCCCGGGCTTCGCACTGGTGGTCACCCGCGTCAACCGCCGCAGGTCCACGACCAGTTCACGTGCCGTCTGATAGCGTTCGGCGGGATCTTTTTCCAGGGCCTTCTCGACCACATTCCTCAGTTCCGCGGGCAGGTCCGGCGACCGAATCCGTCAATGGCGCTACCGGCCGGCTGATCAGAGCCCGCAGCCGTTCCAGATCTGTCGCGCCATCAAAAGGCCGCCGGCCCGCGAGCAGCTCGTACAGGACGACGCCGAACGAGAAGATGTCGCTGCGCGCGTCCACTGGCTGGCCCGCCGCCTGCTCCGGCGACATGTAGCTGATGGTCCCCAGGATCATCCCCGGTCGCGTGTGCTCGGCAGAAAGCGCTTGGGTCAACGCCACGCTGTCCGTGGCTTCCCAGAGTTTGGCCAGACCGAAATCGGCGAGCTTGGCATAGCCGTTTTTCGCCACCAGGATGTTCTCGGGCTTGATGTCCCGGTGGACGATGCCGGCGGCGTGAGCCGCGGCAAGGCCGTCGGCCACGCCGGTCAGGAGCTCGATTATCTGTGGCCACGTGCGCGTCGCGGCCTGGGCCCAGTCCCTGAGCGTGCCGCCGTCGACGAACTCCGTGACCAGATACTGACGGCCATCGACCTCCCCAACGTCGTAGACCGTCACGATGTGTGGGTGGTTCAACGAAGATGCGGTCTGCGCTTCAAGCTGAAAGCGGCGGCGAGCGGCCGCGTCGGCCAGTTCGTCGGACAGCAACTTGATGGCGACCGGCCGATTCAACTTCGTATCGAGCGCGCGGTAGACGACGCCCATGCCGCCCGCGCCGAGGGGGGCCTGAACCTGATATCCGCCGATTCGATGGCCAACCGGAATCGACGGCCCTGGACCGCTCACGAGGCGTGCCGCGAGCGCTCAGGTGTCATGGGCATGATGGTGCAGTCTCGGATTATATGCTCCGAGAACCGGCCGGCGCTCTTCTTTTGACTTGCTGAATCGATCGGATTACGCTGGCGTCGCGTACAAGGACGCATCCGGTCCGCGGAAAGGGTAGAAGCCCACCTGTCCTCACCAAACCTCGCGATCCTTCTTTCAGCCCGATGTGCGGACACCGGGCGCTTCGATGAAAGGAGGTCGCCATGTCGAACGATCACGCCAGAGGCACCGCGTCCGCTTCCCGACCGTCCCAATCTCCGCCATCTGAAGGACCAGGCCAAGGATTTGCTCAAGGCTGGCGCCGCCGCGTCGATCACCGATGCACAGTTCAGGATCGCCCGTCTCTACGGGTTTGCGAGCTGGCCGAAGCTCAAGGCCCACGTCGATTCACTTGAAGAAATCGGTCAGCTCAAGCAGGCCATCGACACCAACGACCTCGATCGCGTCAAGAACCTCATGACGCGAAACCCCGGCCTGCACCGTGCTCCACTTGGTTACGGCAAGGATGGGCCGCTCACGTGGGTTGCCGAATGCCGCGTCCCATGGGAATCACCGAGCCCGGCAAGGCTGGCCATGGCGACGTGGATGATCGAACACGGTTCGGACGTGCACCAGGGGGGCGACGGACCGCTGATGCGGGCCGCGCTCAATGGAGATCGCATCCCGATGATGGAGCTTCTCGTGTCCCACGGCGCGGATGTCAACGCCCTGTGGCACGGACATTTCCCGATCATCTTTTCCCCGTGCGAGTCATTGGATCCGGCGGCGCTCAAATGGCTTCTCGATCACGGCGCAAATCCGAACTGTCGCGACCATGGCTACGAGATTGGCGGCCACTCATATCCCGGCACGGCTCTCGACTACATCGTCGCGTCGTACGCGCGTTCCCCCCAACGACTGAGCAGCTGCATCGACATCCTTCTCGAGGCGGGTGGCGCGACCAGGTACGACGAGCCAGCCGTGCTGCAACTGCTCCGCGGCCGGCTCGATAGTCTGGCTGAGCTGATTGACGCGGATCCCGGACTCGTGAACAGGCGCTTCGCCGAACTCGATTGCGGCCAGACCGGCGGGCGCAACCTCTTGCTTCAGGGAGGAACGCTCCTGCATGTGGCCGCGGAATACGGCAACCCTGCAGCAGTCGCTCTGCTCCTCGATCGTGGAGCAGACGTCAATGCCCCCGCAACAGTCGATGAGGCCGGCGTCGGCGGGCAGACTGCAATCTTCCATGCCGTGACCCAGTTCGACGATGAGGGCTTGCCGGTAACGCAGTTACTGATTGAGCGCGGTGCAGACCTCGCAATTCGCGTGAAGCTTCCGGGGGACTACGAGCGGCCGGGTGAGATCGTTGAGTGCACCCCCTTGGGGTACGCGCTGCTATTTGGCGGCCCGCCTCAGAGGAGAACGGTGACTCTGCTGCGAGAACGAGGGGCCATCGAGTGAGTCCAGTACGGGCTGTTCAGGCAGGCCGGCGCCCTCTGTCACGGTCTATCAGCGCCGCGGCGCTGGCGGAACTCGCGATCGCGAGCACCACTGCAATCGACAGCACATACCGATAGCCGGTGACGAACGATTTCTGGATCGCCTCACGACCCTTGCTGTCGGCGGTTTCGGCGGCACCCAGATTGCGGCGCTGCGCGTCGATCTCGGCGCGGATTGCCGCCGGCAGATTCAGAGCATTCAATTGCTGATCGAGCGCTCGATTGAAGGCCGCGTACAGCACCACACCCAGAACCGCGATCGCGATCAAACCGGCGACACGTGAGACAGCATTATTGATTCCCGAGGCGACGCCGGCATGGGCCTGGGCAACAGAATTCATCACGGTCGTGGTCAGCGGCGCCACACTGATGGCCATGCCGACGCCGAGCACGAGCACCGCAGGGAAGAAGGTGCTCCAGTACGAGCCCCCGACGGCAGGCCTGGCAAAAAGGGCAAAGCCGGCGGCCGCGACCAACGGTCCGATGATTAGCGGTCGCCTCGCCCCATAGCGCTGGATCAGCCCGCCCGACCAGCGCGACATCAGGAACATCAACACGATGAACGGCAAGAGCGCTGCGCCGGCTTCGGTTGGCGAGTAGCCCTGCACCTGTATCAGATTCAAGGGAAAGAAGAAGAGGACGCCACTCAACGCGGCGTACAGGAAAAAAGTGATGAGGTTGGCCCCGCTGAAACTGCGCGAGCGGAACAGTGCCAGCGGAAGCATCGGAGCCGGCGAGCGGGATTCCACATAGAGAAAGGCAATCAGCAGAGCGATTCCTGCGACCCCCGCCACCGGAACAGATTCAATCAGCGCGAAGACAACAGCCCCGAGACCGGCGGTGGTCAGCACAACACCAGGCCAGTCGAGTCGGTCAGTGGCGTGAGCGGCTCGCGTCTGCGGGACGCGCCAGATCGTAATCGCGAGGACGACGAGGGCAAGCGGGAGATTGATGAAGAAGATCCAGCGCCACGACAGGTGCTGAACGAGCCATCCCCCAAGCACTGGACCGAGCGCGGCCGTAATCGCGGTGAACCCGGACCACGTCCCGATGGCTCGCCCCCGTGTTGCCTCTGGAAATGACGCACTGATGAGCGACAGGCTGCCCGGCACGAGCAGCGCGGCGCCCACACCCTGCAGAGCGCGAGCCGCAACGAGCTCACCAATGGTATGGGAGAGGCCGCACCACGCGGACGCGGCGGCGAAGATGAACACGCCGCCAGCAAAGACCGTGCGGCGGCCTCGAAGGTCGCCGAGCGATCCGCCTGTCAGGAGCAGAGCAGCCAGTGTCAGCGCGTAGGATTCGACCACCCATTGAATTTCGGCCAACGTCGCGTCGAAAGCAGACTGCAGCGCCGGAAGGGCCACGTTCACGACGGTGCTATCGATGAATGCCAAACTCGATCCGAGAATCGTGGCCGCGAGCACCCAACGGCCTGCGCCGGCATCGGTGGGATCGGCAGCCCCCGCCAGGATCGCGGCCTCATCGCATGGAGGTTTGGCAATGACGACCATCAGCGGACGAGAACACTATCACTTCAGAAGGGGGACGCAGGACCTCAGCGAACCACGGCGCGCAGGTACGTGAGGATCGCCGCCAGAGCGCCGTCATCGTAAGCGCCGATCACCGACGCGTGTTGCCATGGGCTGCCGCTGGCAAACTTCACGGTGCCGGGTTCTGCCATTCGCAGCACTGGAGGCAGAGTGGACAGGTCGTAGTAGATCGTTGCACGGCTGGTGTTGCTGACGACCAGTCCCGGCATCGTATCTTCGGCTGTCGTCGCAGTCATGACGAGCGGCGTCGCCAGCTGGCGGAGTGCGGGGACGTCCGCTGGAATTTTCATCATCGGCGTGCTGACCGCGATGCCGATGCCGGTTACCTCGTGGCAGGTTGAACACCTTGCAAAGCTGCGCACGGCGTCTGAAAAGAGCTGACGGCCCCGCTCGGCGTCCGCGGAAAGCGGGGTTGGATCGGCGGCTGCCGTTCCCCCGCTGCCGATTCCATTCAAGCTCGCCACGTAACCCACGACAGCCAGCAGATCCGCGCGGGAAAGTGTGCTGCTGAACCCGGGCATCGAAGTGGCCGGGACGCCATTGGCGATTGTCGTGTTGATGTACGCCTGATCGAAGCCTCGCCCCGCCAGCCTCGGCGCACCTCCGCCGCCTCCGCCTGCGGGAGCATGACAGTATCCGGTGCAGGAGGCGGCGAATATCTGGGCGCCCTGTTTGCCCGGGTCCTGCTGTGGTGTCTGTGCTGATACGACCGCCGGGATGAAGAAAAGAAGAAAGAGCGATGAGGCGAAGCCGCCTGTCATCATCTCGGTGATTCCGGGATCGCAAACACCACCAAGGTGGAGCCCATGCGAAACGTCTGCTCGGGGAATACGCGCGACGCGAAGCCGCCTGTCACGGACTGCTGCCATCCCGTCGGCGTCGCGATGAACTGTCGCCCGTTCACGGAATAAGACACGGCCGATCCACGGTGGCCGGCGCCGGTCTGATACGTCCACAACCGCTCCCCGGTGCGCGCATTCAGCGCAAGAAAGTTTCCTTCCGGGTCGCCGGTGAACACGAGATCGCCGGCGGTGACGAGGATCGAAGCGAGGAGCAGGTATTTGTACGGCACGCTCCAGACACGCTTGCTCGTGAGTGGATCCCAGGCATCGATGTGACTGTACGTCGAGCGATCGGGCGGAAGGTTCAGCGTGAAGCCGCCGTTGGTGTAAAAGCGCCCCTCCCGCGGCTCCTGGCGCGTCGCCGTGATCACGTTGCAGAGCTCGATGGCCGGAATGTAGACAAGTCCCGTTCGCGGCGAGTACGCCATCTGATTCCAGCTCTTCGCTCCTGCAACGCTCGGGCAGATGTTGACCGGCTTGTCCAGCCCGGGATCCTTGCGGCCCAGCAGCTTGCCGGTTTCGGTGACGCCGCTGATCCAGGTCCGAACCTCCGGCACGGAGAATACGTTGACGACCTCGCCCGTCGCGCGATCCAGCACGAACGTCAACCCGCTCTTGTTCATGTGGACGAGGAGCCTGCGTGGCCGGCCATCCACGAGGCGGTCGATCAGGATGATTTCATAGGCCGAGTCGTAGTCCCAGACATCAGCAGGAATCTCCTGGTGGTACCAGCGCAAGGCGCCCGTGTCTGCGTCGAGCGCGACGATGCTGTTGGTGTAGAGATTCGTATCGCCGCTCTTGTCCGCTCCGGCCACGCGGTCGCCATCGAAGAAATCGCCCGACGCGTTGCCGGTGCCCCAGTAGACCAGGTTCAGCTCCGGATCGTAGGAGCCCGTCATCCATGGCGCACCGCCGCCGAACCGCCAGCTGTCGCCCTTCCAGGTCTCGTTCCCTCTCTCGCCCGGAGCGGGAATCACGTGAAAACGCCAGGCGAGGCGGCCGGTCTTTGCATGGAAGGCGGTCAGGTACCCGCGATGCGCGAGCTCTCCTCCGGTCCCGCCGACGATCACCTTGTCCTTCACAATCAGAGGCGCCGATGTGACGTTGCAGCCGCACTGCCTCGGGTCGTCGATACTCACTCTCCAGACCTCGCGGCCGGTCTTCTGATCGAGCGCGACGAGGAAGTTGTCCGTCGACCCGTAGAATACGTTCCCCTCTGCCACGGCGACGCCGCGGTTCAGCAGGAATGCCTGGCCCCCGGCCGGGCCCGGCCGCGGTGCCATCGGCTTGTGTTGCCACAGCAATTGTCCGGTCGCGGCGTCGAGTGCGAACACCCAATTGCGAGGCGTGATGATGTACATCACGCCGTCCACGACAATCGGTGTCGCATGGAGATTGTCGGAATAGTCGCCTGTCTGGAACATCCAGGCCGGCGCGAGGTTCTTGACGTTGACGGTGTTGATCTGGTCGAGGGCGCTGTAGCGCCACGCTGACTGGCTTCCCCCATAGTGCGGCCAGTTCGCGCCTGTGGCACCGTTGTCAACAGCCCGGTCTTGAGCCAGGATCGGCACGATGGCGACCAGGACGCCGATGAGGCACATCCAGATACGTTGCAATTGGCCCCTACCGCAGGAGTTCTTCGTCCATGAACGGCGGCTGCGGCCACTCACGCGCATTGGGACCATGCTTCAGGAGGTACTGCCGGTAACGCGCCATGCTGGCGCGTCCGCACTCCGTCCAGATCGTCATGTAGCTGTCGACGCCAGCGGTACCAACGATCAGCGGGTTCGGCTCGCCCGCTTTGCGGCCGCGCAGGCCGGCGAGCTTCTCGATCAGGTTGCTGAGAAAGGGATGGCTCTCCAGCACGACGTCGGCACCGGCCCCCATGGCCGCCCGGTGGAATTTCACCAGCGACTTCTCATAGAGCTCGCGCTGCGGCACGTCCGCGTTCCTGAAACCCCACTGCGGCCCACCCCACATCATGGCGGTATGGGAAACGCCACCGTCCTTGACTGGCACGATGACCGAGATGGCCCCCGGCGTGTGTCCCGGTGTGAACACCGTCGTCACGCTCGTATCACCCAGGGTGACCTTGTCACCGTCGGCCACCACCACATCGCGTCTGGGGGTGGTATCCGGCCCGCCCAATCCGCCTTTCATCGCTCCGTCCCAATCCTGGGCCGACATGACGACCTTGGCGCCGAACGTATCCTGCAGGTACTTCGCTCCGCCGCCATGGTCCGAATGCGCGTGCGTGACAATCACCATCTTGATCGTCGCTGGATCGAGGCCAGCTTTGCGCATGTTACCGAGCAACCGGTGCTCGGGTGCAGCCAGCGAATCGATCAGTATGATGCCCTCGGAAGTGGTGACCGCCCACGCGCCGACTTCCTGCAGGCCGACGTAGTACAGATTGTCGAATGCCCTTACCGGCTCGAAATCCGCGTCCGCTGCACTCAGCCGCGAGGCGGCGAAGAACATGCCGATGATGTCGCCGCCAAGCTGAGGATTGCTGCACAGCATCTGCTGGAACCATGGCCACTCCTTGCCGGCGGCCGCCTTGGCCTTGTCGATGTGCTCCTTCACTTCCTTGACGAGCGACACCTGCGCCGCTCGAGTGTCTTGCTGGGCCTGCGGAGCCGGGGCCAGGACGAACGTCAAGCTGGCGACCAGCAGGACGGTGAACGACACCTTCAATCGTGTTTTCGGCATGGTCATTCTCTCCCGCTATAATCCAAACCCACATGCTCCGGCCCCACCGCGGACGAATGCCCCGAGTGCACCCGACAGCCTACATCGACGACAGCGCCCAGGTCATCGGCGACGTCGAGATCGGCGAAGACAGCAGCGTCTGGATGGTCGCCGTCATCCGCGGCGACGTGCATCGCATCCGGATCGGCCGCCGGTCGAACGTGCAGGATGGCACAGTCGTCCATGTGATGCGAGATACGCACGCGACGACCGTCGGCGACGAGGTGACGATCGGCCACGCGGCCGTGATCCACGGCTGCACGATCGAGGATCGATGCCTGATCGGCATGGGCGCCATCCTCCTGAATGGCGCGCACGTCGGGCGGGAGTCGATTGTCGCGGCGGGCGCGCTGGTTGTTGAAGGAATGGTCATTCCGCCACGTTCGCTGGTAATGGGCAGCCCCGGGAAGGTCAAGCGGTCGCTGACCGACGCCGAAGTGGCGGATATCCAGGCGTATGCGGACCGCTACGTGCAGTATCGGCTCGACTATATGGGGCATTGATCGCACCGCTCCCGCGCTGCGCCCCTAAAAGTACCTGCAGATAGGCGATGATCAGCACGAGCGAAAAGGGGCTCAACATCGTCGACACGAATACGGCGCTCGTGGCAAAGCTGGGATCGAGGTCGAATTCGAGCGCGAGCACCGTCGTGACGACGGCCGCTGGCATGGATGCCATCAGGATGGCCGCCTGGCGGGCTGGCCCAGCGAGGCCGAGCAGGACCGCCAGCCCCACGCCGGCGAGCGGACCGACCGCAAGTGACAAGGCGACCGCCGTCGCCACGGCCATCGGCTGCCTGGGCATCACCGCCCGTTCGAGCTGCATCCCCAGGACGAGCAGCATGATCGGCAGCGCCGCGTCGCTCAACATCCCGACCGGACGCATGACCGCCTGAGGCACCTCCACCCGCGTCAGCATGATCACGGCGGCAGCGGCGACGGCGTAAATCGCGGGCACGCGCGCGACGCCGCGCAGGGCGCGGCGGACGCCCGGTGAGCCACTCGCGGCGACGAAAACCCCCACTGTGTAGACCAGGATGGCGCTGGTCACGAAATAAACGCTCGCATACGCCAATGCCTCGCGACCGAACGCGAAGAGCACGACTGGCAGCGCGTAGTTGCCGCTGTTGGAGAACATCACGACGAGAAGAAAGCTGCTGAGCGTCTGGCGATCGAGCTGAAGCGGGATGGCCATCAGCCGCGCGGCCAGCCCCATTGCCGCGGTGAGCAGCACGCAGAAGAGCGCCATCCGCCCGAATTCCGACCCCGTGATGTTCGACGTCACCAGCTGGTAGAAGACCAGGCAGGGCGACAGCGCGTTGAACGAGATCTTCGAGACGGTCTCGACGCTCGCGTTGAAATGGCGCGCGAGGAGAAAGCCCACGCCCGCGATCGCGAAGATCGGGACGATGTCGTTCGCGAAGATCGAAAGGAGGAGATTCAAATTGCTGATGGATGATACCCGACCGGCCCATTCCGCTACCGGCCCTCCCACCACGCGTTATTTCGAATCACGGCATCAGTACGCTAATGTCTGAATTGAAAGTTCTACGATGAGAAGTCCGAGCACGTGGCTGTTCCTCGTTTCGACGTGGCTCGCCGTCGCTCCGGGCGCGTCGGCGCAAGTGACACCAGCTACCGGGGCCGCCGGCGGCGGTTGGAATCGCGTGGCGGCCGCAGCGTATCTCGATCAGCGCATGGACGAATGGTTTGCCAGAGCTGAGAAGCTTCGGACAGGCGAAGGCCGGACCACCTGCGTCTCGTGCCATACAGTCATCCCGTACGCGCTGGCACGGCCCGCGCTGAGGCGCGCGACGAACGGCAAGGCGCCGGACGCGCCAACGCCGCAGGAAACGCGGCTCGTCGAGGAAACGTCACGCCGCGTCGACACCTACGACACCCACCAACTGTTGTACGACTTCGACGAGGACAAGAAGGGCGAGTCGCGCGGGACGGAGGCCGTGCTCTACGCGTTGATTCTCGCGTCTGCCGACGCCGGGCAGGCAGGTCGCGAGCCGAGTGACGCCACACGCCGCGCGATGACGCGCCTTTGGCAGAGGCAGGGCGCCAACGGCGCCTGGGAGTGGCTCGATTTCGGGCTCGAACCGTTCGAGAGCATCGATTCGGCGTACCAGGGCGCCGCGTTCGCCGCGCTGGCCGTCGGGATGACCCCCACTCTGTCCAGCAGCCCCGACGCTCGAGCAGGAATCGCAAAGCTGCGAAATTATCTGCGGGCAAACTATCCGAGTCAGAACTTCTACAACCGCATCTGGGGCCTGCTGGCGTCCGCCTCGCTCGACGAGGTATTGACGCCTGCCGATCGCGACGAGCTTGTCGCGCAGCTCCGGCGCCGGCAGCAGGACGATGGCGGCTGGTCCCTCGAAGGACTTGACGGGTGGCGGTGGAACAGGGCCGATGCGCCCTTTCAATCGCCGGGCACGCGCGATGGTTCGCTGGTCGCGGCATCTGACGGCTACGCGACCGGTCTGATTGTCTACACCCTGCGGCAAGCCGGTCTCTCCGTCGAGCATCCAGTCGTCGAGAAGGGTCTGCAATGGCTGAGGACAAGCCAGCGGCCGGTTCGCGTCGGCGATCGGGAATGGCCCGCCTGGCGTGCTCATTCCCTGAACTACGATCGCGAGCACGGCGGTCCCAGAGGCGAGCCGTGGCGCAGGCTGTTCATGTCAGACGCGGCCACGGCATTCGCGTCGCTGGCATTGTCTGCGTCGGAATGACGACGATTGCCGACCGATGGCCGACCGATTGATTGTCGCGCCGCATTTGTGACATCCCGCCGACGTTTTCGTCCTGGCCTTTCAGTGAACATATCGCGAATCTCGGTTCTGTCTTTGCAGTAAGGCACTGAATCGACTCGACTTACGCCACTTCGCCAGAGGCGCGCCGATGGGTACCCTGATTGCCCATTGACCCAGCGAGGTGATCCGCATGCGTTTGGTGAAAATCGCAACTGGCACGGCAATGGTGCTGAGCCTGGTACTCGGTTCGCTCGAGGCAGCGTCGAATGGGCCAAAGGGGCCGTCGCCGGCAAAAGCCGCTTCAACAAAGGCTCCAAAGGTCACAAAGACAACAACCGCGCTGAAGGCGCCCAAAGTAACGACGGCCACGACGAAAGCGCCGAAGGTGACGGCGGCGAAGGCGACGAGCGCGACGAGCTCTTCGAGGACGAAGGCGCCGGCGGCGGCTACAAAGGTCGAGTCCAAACTGGCGAAGGCCGAGACCAAGTCTGCGCGGAAGACGGGAACCACGACGGCGTCGACGACCACGAGCTCGACGTCGGCGACGAGCACCTCGGGAGCGGCGACGTCCGGCGGTGCGCCGACGACCCCGACCACGATCGACTTCACCAAGGGAGCGGTCGCCGAAAAGCTCGCCAGGAACACCAACCTGAGAACGAAGCTCGAGGCGCGCCTCCAGGCGACCGGCTACGAGGGCTCCGTGTATCAGGCGGCCTACGGCTTCAAGAACCAGGGTCAGTTCATCGCGGCGACGAACGTGTCCCGAAACACCGGCGTCTCCTTCGAACAACTCAAGCTCCAGATGACCGGCCTGTCGATCGACGCGGACGGCGTGATTCTCAAAGCCAACCGCGGAACAGATGGCACGATCGCCATGGTCGACCCCGCCGACGCCACAACACCGGCGCCCACCAGAAGCCTGGGGCAGGCAATCAAGGCGGTCAATTCCAGCGTGGATGCCACCGCTGCAGCACAGACGGCCACGACACAAGCGAACACCGAGATCGCCGCGAATACGGTGGCCAATTGATGCCGTCGCGAATCGCAGCGGCGATGACGGGCGTGCTCGTGGCGCTCGCCATCGCCGTTCCCTCTTACGCGCAGGGCAACAGCGGCGGCAAGAAGCCGGGCAAGGGCCCCACTCAGCCGCCGAGCACCAGCGCACTCGCCGCGCCGGCAAGCACCGGCACCGTCGATCCCAGCGTCGACACGACCCTGGCAACGACAACGCCGTTCGCGTGGTTGGACGACGCCAGCCTGATGGCGCCCGGCAACGTGTGGCTTGGCGCCTCGATGGTGCGTTGGCAGGGTTCAGGACTGAGCGAAACCATCGTTCCGGTCATAGACGTCGCGGTCGGCCTGACGCCTCGGGTGCAGGTTGGCGCGAGCGTGCCGCGCGTGGCGGGCGGCCTCGGGACAACGTTCTTCAGCACGAAGATAGCCGTGCTCGATGACGAGGCTCGGGCGTTGAAGGTCGCTGTCGGCCCGACGTTGGAGATCCTCGGCGGCGCGACAACGCCCGGGCAGCGGCGCGCCCAGTGGGGCTTGCCGGTCAGCGTGCAGCTCGATCGGGGAGCCTCTCGAATCTACGGCAGTTCCGGGTACTTCTCGCCAGGGATTTGGTACGCGGGCGCAGGGATCGGCCGGCCCGTTGGCGATCGCCTCGGGATTTCGATGTCGTTCAGCCATGCGTGGGCGACGCCACCGGCATCGTCGCCGGGAGTACCGGGCCTGGCGGGGCCGCGCCGGAATGAAATCTCCGGCGGCGCGTCGTACGATCTCAACCCTGGCATCGCCGTCTTCGGATCGATTGGCCGCACGATTGGCGTCGCCGCCGAGGATGGCGCGGGAACCACGCTGGGCTTCGGCTTCTCTCTGAGCGCCGCACCAAAGATCTTTACGAAATAGTCCGGGGTCGCGGGCGGCGACTTAGTTTTCCTTCCACGGGTTGTTGGCAAACACGGCCAGCTCCGGCCACAGCGCGCGGCGTGGCATGTTGAGCGCCGCCAGGATCGTCGCGCCGATGTCCTCGGCGTAGAGCTTGTTCGGATTGTTGCGCCCGACCTGGCCGCCAAAATGGGTCTGGACTTCTGACGGGCAGACACAGACGACCCGAATCCCGTGTGGACGCAGCTCCGCCTGCCAGCACTGGCTGATCCCTCGTACCGCCCACTTGCTGGCTGAATAGGCCGTGGCGGTCGCGGCCCCCTTCATGCCGGACGTCGACGCGACATTCACGATGTCGCCGGCGCCCCGCGATTTCATCAGCGGCACGACCCGGTTCGTGATGTCTACCAGGCCGAAGACGTTGGTCTCGAACATCATCCTCATCGCGTCCATGTCGAGCGCGCCAATTTCGCCCCTGTAAGCGTACCCGGCGTTGTTGACGAGGACGTCGATCCCGCCCATACGTGCCAGGCACGTCTCGACCGTCCTGGCATTGTCCTCCGCCGCCGAAACATCTGCGCGAAGCCCATGCGCCCCGGTCTTCTGCGCGACCTTCTCGATGAGTTGCTGGTTACGCCCTGTGAACACGACCTCGTGGCCGTCCTTACGAGCCATCTCGACGATGGCCGCACCAATCCCCTGGCTGCCTCCGGTTACGAGAAAACGGCTGACCTGCATGAAATCGATTCCTCTCTATGAAGTGCGTTATCTAGGACCAGCGTACCAGCTCTTCAATGGTTTGGGGTCCAAGCGCTTGACGCGGCAGAGCTTGGGGCCCTTTCAGCCGAATCCGGTACAATTGAAGCTCGCCATCATTTCCGATACTACGTATAAGCCATGCTACCGACTGACGCGCGCGACTTGACCCACCTCAGCAGCGAGCTCGACAACTTCGAGGAGATCGCCAAATACCTGCTGCCACGCCCTGGCGACGTTCCCCGCCTTCAGGGGATCGACGTGCACGGCGGCACGCTTGCCCTCAACGGCGTGGTAGGAGGCGACCACATCATCTACGTGGATTTCAAGCGGCGGTTCGACCTCCCCGCCCGAATCGAGCACGCGATCGCGAGGGGAAAGCTCGAGGTTGCGGAGAACCTCAGGCTGTGCCAGCGAATGGCGGGAATCGTGTTGATCGACGTTTCGGGCCATCGAGTGACGGACGCGCTCCTTGCGGCGATGCTTCATCAAGCCTTCCTGCTCGGGTCGCTGTACGAGCTCGACATGTTCGGGCAGATCACCAAACGCCTGTTCGAGAACCTGAATACCCGCTTCTACAAGTCGTCCGGCGCGCACAAGTTCGTCTCGATGATCTACGGAGAGATCTCCGAGGATTCCAAGTTCAGGTTCCTCTCAGCGGGTCAGCCGTTTCCGGCGGTCTTCTCGAACGAGCACAATCGCTTCATGGAGGTCAGCCCCGTGTCGTTTCCGCCGCTCGGGATCCTGCCGTCGCTCGGCGTCATCGACCGGAATACGACAACGAGTCCGCTGGGCTTCAAGGATCCCTACGAGCTCAACGAATGGTCGCTCATGGGCGCAGGGGACATCCTCCTGTTGTACACAGACGGGCTCGCGGAGCACAGTCGTGGCGAAGGCGGGGACAACTATTTCCCGGGCCGCCTGGAGCAGACGATGCGGCGGGTCAAACACGAGGGAGCCACGGCCATTTTCGAAGCGATCAAGAAAGATCTGATCGAGTTCAACCCGCCGTCTGACGACATCAGCGTGGTCGTCATCAAGCGCACGTAGGCCATCCCTTCAATGCTGGATTCCTCCGATTGGGTTGCGCTCGCGATCCTCTGCCCCGTCGGCTTCCTGTGCCTGTTGCTCGAACCCGGCCGGCGCCGGGAGGCGTGGCTCCTCTGGGTGGCAGCCCTCCTCGCCGTCACCGTTCCGTTCGGCGAATTTCAAAGCCAGCCGAATTGGGGCCACGTCGGCTGGATCCCGTTTCACACGCCGCCGATCAAGACGTCTGATATCGCCGCGAACCTTCTCCTTTACGTCCCGTTCGGCTTTCTGACGCCGGCTGCCGGTCGGCGCCGCCGTCTCGAGGACCTCATCCCCTGGAGCCTCGGTGCGGCTGCGTTGCTGTCGGCCACGACCGAAACGTCGCAACTGTTCAGCCACTTCCGTTTCCCATCGAGCACCGATGTCACGTGTAACGTCCTTGGCGCCTCGCTCGGCCTGCTCGCCGCGCACGCGACGCGCTATCGCGGGCCGCGCGAGGGCGGCGGCCCTTCGGGACGTTCCGGCGGCGAGGAGGAAACGATCGGCAGGGGCTGGCCCGCCCGGTATTGGTTCCAGACATCCAGAACCACGTCGGCGGCCATGTCGAGAAAGAGCGGGTCGTCGTTGACCGTTTCGGCGCGAACCATCGGCAGCCCCGCTTCGCGGCAGACCTCGGCGGCTTCGTGGTCGAGGTCGTACAGCACCTCGATGTGATCGCAAACGAATCCGATCGGCGCGAGGACGACGGCCGGCACCGTGCGCGCGGCTTCGCGGAGATACTCGCAGATGTCGGGACCGAGCCACGGATCGTCCGGGCGGCCGCTCCGGCTCTGAAACACGACGGCCCAGTCCTCCACGCCGGCAACGTTCGCGACGAGGCGCGCGGATTGGGCGATCTGCTCCTGGTATCGCGCTGCTCCGCTCATCGCCGACGGCACGCTGTGCGCCGTGAACACGACCCGCGCGGCATCGCGGACGTCGCCCGGCAGGCGATCGAGCGCCGATCGAACGTGACGTGCGTTGACTTCGATGAATTTCGGGTGCGTATGCCAATCCCCCACGTACGTGATTGACACGTCGGGCAGCCCCGCGGCAACGGCCTCCGCCCGGGCGTCCACGACATTTTGACGGTACTGCGTGCAGCTCGAATACGAACGGTGGGCGGCGAGCACGACGCCGATCGGCGCGCCGCACACCGTCTTCGGCCATGGCGCGAAGGGTATCCGGGAGGAGCGGATGCCAGTTTCGCATGCCCACGTACACCGGCAGTGTCAGTTGACGGGCGGCAAGGCGTTGTTCGAGGCCCCGTGCCTGTCGCATCGTGATCTCGGTGAGGGGCGAGACGCCGCCGAACCGCTCGTAGTGCCGGACCACGTCCTCCAGCCGGTCGGCCGGGATCCGCCGGCCGCGGAGAACGTTGGCGAGAAAGGGACGGATGTCGGCCGGTCCTCCGGGGCCGCCGAACGCGACGACCAGCACGGCGTCGAACGGGTGCCCTGACGATGATGAAGACGTCATGCGGGTTGAACGCCGACCCGGACGCCTCAGCTGCCGAACTGATACGTGTACATGAACTTCGATCGCGGCCCGGCGGTCGAGCGTGTACACGCGGCTCTGCAGCGGATCGTCCGCCCAGTTGTGCGTGTAGACGATGTACAGATCGGTGCCCGGCTTCAGAATCCAGCGGAACCGTGACTGCCAGCCGATGATCGCGCTCTGCGTGTCGTACTGGATGTTGTTCACCCACGCGATCCACGGGCTGAACTGCAGCTCCGGCACGATGCGATACAGGCGGGTGTCGAAGGTGCCCTGCGGCAGCTCGACATGGTTCCACTCTCCCGTGGTGTAGATGATCACGCCCGGGCGGAGACGGACGTTCAGGTTGATCGCGGTCCGGCGCCGGGTGCCGTCGTAGAAATTTCCGACCTCGAACGTGGGGCCGAGCGCCAGGACCCGCCGCTGAGCCGTCTGCGCGGAAAACTGATAGCGCGTGAACTGGTATTCGCTGCCCCTCGGCAACGTGATGCCCGGGCTGATGGTGAAATCTGCGATCGAGACGCTCGTACGTCGGCAGCACGTGCACCGCGAAGCTGTCCTGCGCGTGCGTGCCCACGTTGAGCAGGGTGAGGTCGACGTCGCGATTGAGCAGATCGCCGTTCTCGGAATCGCGGATGAAGACGATGTCGCCGCCGTACTGAACGGTGCGAATCCATCGATGGCCGCGCGGCCGCGCGGTGTAGGAGGCACCGGTGCTCATGCGCCGGAAGCCGGTTCGCGGCGTGAAGCCGACGGCCGCGTTGTACTCCGGCTGAATCTCGCGGTAGAGAAAGCTCGTGCTCCAGGGATCGTTCGGATAGTCCACCTGCAAGCCGATCGCGTGATCGTTGCCGGTGGCGCCTGGCCGCGTCGTATCGACGAAGAACCCGCCCACGTTCAGGTTTCTCGAACCCATGAACGTCGACGTGGCCAGCAGAAAATCGGCGCCGATCGTGTGCCGCGTGCCGGTGTCCAATCCGCGTGCGCGCCGGGCGGTGTACAGGCCGCCGACGTACGACTGACGGAACATCCGGTGTTTGCCGCGGAGGACCGCGAAATCCTCGCCGGCGATGCTCCCCTCCTCGCCCGTTCGCACGTAGAGCGCCCCCACGTCGTTGGTCCCGAACTGGCCGCCCAGCTTGCCGCCCACTTCGATCGTCTGCGGATCGCCGTTGGCGTCGAGGCCGATCCGGCGGCTGAAGAACGGCAGCAGGCTGTTGCCGGCGGACGAGTTGCTCTGGAAATCGAAGAAGGTCGAGCCGTCGAGGAAGAAGTCGCGCCGCTCCTGAAAGAACGTCGGGAAGCGCGTCAGGTTGACCAGCCGCTGATCGACTTCCGTCTGCGCGAAGTCGGTATTGATCGTAAGGTTCGTCCGCACCCCGGGCGCCGGGCTGTAGAACACGTCGAGACCCGCGTCGGCGTCATTCCTGACTTTCGAATCGCCGCGTCCGGGAAACGACTCGGAGACGCCCACCACGTACGGCTTGATGTCCAGCCCGAGACCCTGATCGATGCCGCCAAGGCCGGTCAGGAGCCCGGCGTTCGACAGCCGATTCAATCCCTGATTGCGCAGCCACCCCGTCCAGAGGCTTTCCTCGTTCTTGCGCCGCACGGTGCGCTGAAAATTGATGCCCCACCCCTCTGCATTCGGATCGAAGTTGAGCGTCCGGAACGGGATCTCGATCTCGATCGTCCAGCCGATCTCGCTGCGCAGCACCTTGGCGTTCCAGATGCCGTCCCATTGCCGGTTGTTGAAGCCGGCGCCGCGGAGCGCATCGCCCATCAGGCCCGACGGGTTCATCTCGAAGAAATAACCCGACTGCTGGTTGTTGAAGGTGTCGATGGTCCACATGAAGCGATCGTCGGCCGGGAGGAACTCGTCGCGGCGGCGCTGGTAACCAAGCCACTTGTCGGGCTCGGAATCAAGGCAGGTCACGCCCATGAACAACGACTCGTTGTTGTAGATGATCCGGACCTCGGTCTGCTCGGTGGCCGGCCGCCCGTTCTCGGGGTCCTGCTGCACGAAGCCGGTGGCGGGCGACGCGCGCTTCCACGGCCCTTCATCGAGGCGGCCGTCGAGCGTGACGGTTTCCCCCTCCGTCATGCGCACTGCAACCATCGTCGCCCGCACGGATGCCACTTCAGCAAGAGCCGGCGGGGTCTGGGCCTGGAGTGCGGTTGATGCCGCCGGTTGGGCGCGCGCGTACTCTGAACAGGCGCACACGAGCGCGAGCGCCACAAATATATTCAAATTCAAGGATTTACGACCAATGATCATCGAGATGAATTACGCCTGACGACGCCCGTGGCGCGACGAAAACCCGGCGAAGCCGGCAATATACTTCTCCACCAGCGTCCGGATGGCTGCGTCGTGAAGCCGCCCCTGCTCATCGAACACCTTGCCGGCGCCCGCTATTCCCACGTGCGCACCGAAAAAGGGCAGCATCCGCAGCGCACGAAGCACCGGTATCCAGGCTGCCTGCCCGAGGCTCGTCCCGCCCTGCCCCGGCGTGGCGCCAATCACGCCGACCGGGCAGCCGCCGAAGACGCGGCCGATGTCGGTGGCAGGACGCGACATCCAGTCGATGGCGTTCTTGAAGACGCCGGGAATCGAATGGTTGTACTCGGGGCTGGCGAGAAGCAATCCGTCTGCTGCGGCAATCTTCTCTTTCAACTCGCGCACCGCGGCAGGCGGTCCTGATGCCGCGTCCACGTCGGCGTTGTACAGCGGAATGTCCTTGATCGATCCGATCTCGATCGCCGTTCCCTCCGGCGCGGCTTCGACGATCGCGTGAAGCAGCATCGTGTTGAACGACTTGATCCGCAGGCTTCCGGAGAGCGCGAGGATATTCGGCATGGTGTATAACCGTGAGTACGGGCCCGACACGTGAACACTGAAGCTTATCGGAGTAATCGCCGCAACCGCATCACCTTTCTGCTTCTCATTCTGACACTCGGAGCATCAGCGCCCGGCTGCGCCGCGCGCGAGTTCGATCAGCTGATGCGATCGTGGCAGGGACACTCGCTCGACGACCTGTTCCGCACGTGGGGTCCGCCGAACTATCTCTATTCCGACGGCGCGGGCGGGCAGATTGCGGTGTATGTGCCGGCCCCGGCATCGGGGACGACGAGAAGCGGCGCCGCAAGCGAGCGGCTGCGCGCGGCCGCCACGCTGCGCGTCTATGAACCCCGGATGACGGACGCATGGCCCATCTACCGGATCTTCTTCGCTGACGGGACCGCCCGCGTCGTTCGCACGCAGTGGCGCGGCCACTGGGAATGTTGCACCCGCTAGGAGTGGGCCGGGCCTGATGAAGGTCCGGCCCACGTTGTGGGGTCCTACTTTGTCAATGGGGCCGCCGGCTTCGTGGGGGCCGCCGGCTTCGTAGGGGCCGCCGGCTTCGATGCCGCCGCCGGCCTCAACGTCGTCCAGAACGATCCCGTCCCATTGGGAGTTTCGAACCGGAGCTCCACTTCCTTTGCCGCGGCGTCGGTCAGCAGCGCGACGCGGACGCCATTTACGGGCGACCGATATTTCGTCTCGTCGAGGTACTGCTCCTCCGCGCCGGTCACCGTGACGGCCGGCGCGATCTTTCCCGGGGCTGCGGACGCCGCTCCCTGCGGCGGGGCGACACTCAGCTTCACCTCGGTGATCATCGGCGCGAATTTGCGCCCTTTCGCGTCCACCACCTCGGTCGAGATTTTCAGCAGCCCTTCACCCGATGGCTGCAGCGTGAGCTCGACCGTCCTGACGTCGAAGGCGTTGGGGCCGAAAATGCGCTCGCCAACCTCGCTGGTGCGCTTCATCCTGTACTCCGGCGCGCGCCAGACGCCGACCAGGCTCTTCACGACGCCGGCATTCCCTGCCTGCGCGCCAGACGCACTCGCGGCGCCCAGCAGTCCTCCCGCCGCGTAAGACAACCAGACACTGCCGAGTATCACAGCGAGCACACGCGTCGGCGCAGCCATCCCGAATCCTCCTGTTTGAGGGCCTCTCGGCCGTTTCATAGAGATGTAGAGCGGGTCCTTTTGGACCCGCCCTCAGGCGCCGGGTCCGAAAAGGACCCGAGCCTACGTCCACAGCGTCCATCATTCTCGATCGGTTTTCAGAAATTGAACAGGTTCGTCACCTTGACAATGAGCGCCCGGCCAACCGGTAGTCCACTCCTGGTGTCCCTGGTGTCGTTGTAGACAAGGTAGATGTCGCTCAGGGGGCGATGGGTGAGGTTGAAGCGGATGTTGGAGCTCATTTGGTGCGTATCGGCGTTGTACTGAAGGAATGCGTTGAAGATCGCCTTCGGGGTGAAGGCATAGAGAAAGCGCGCGCCCACCAGGTCCGTCGTGAAGGCGCCGTTCTCGAGGGTGACATCGTTACGCGTGTAGTTGAGATCGAGGCTCCAGTGGTAGTTGGGCCTCAGCCCCAGGGTGCCGGTGAGCGACTTGGTGTGGCCGGTCCAGAACTCGCCCCACGTGTAGCTGCCGCTCGCGGTCGTCTTCCGTTGAGTCCCGGCGTTGAAACTGGCCGTGTAATTGAGATAGTCGTAATCGCCTTCCGGGATCGCGATGTCGGGCCGGATCGCGAAGGGCTCGACCAGCCGCTCGAACGTGCGGGTGACGGTGAGGTTGGTTGAACCATTGTTCTTGAGCTGCACACCCACGGTCGCATCCTGAGTTCTCGTCTCGATTTGCCCGTTGTCGTCATTGTAGTAGTCGACGGTCGATTCGAACCTCAGGTTCTGAATCGTCCTGCTGCGCGGGAGGAGCGGTTCCCACGACACCTCGCCGTTGTACTGCGCCATGTTGCCGCGGCGAACGAATCCCACTTCAGGGTTGAAATTCGCCTGCACGGCGTTGTATTCCGCGACGATATTGACTTCGTCGTCTCGCCACGCGGTCTGAAAGCGGCGCGCCAGGTTCCTGTCCGGTTTGCCGGGCGTCTCGCTCCGGAGAATGTAGGAATCGAACTCCAGCCGGTCGAAGAACTGGAAATGGGCATCCGCTCCGTAGACGCGGTTGAAGTCCTGGGGAACCGACGAATGGCGGCTCGTGCCGAGGGCGCCGAGCCACGAATTCCTCAGGAGATTCCGCCGCAGCCGGCCGACGACATAGTTGTTCGACGCCGTCGTCGCGGCCCTCTCGGTTTTCATCGCCAGGAATCCGACGTTGTAGCCGCCCACCTGTCCCGACACGCGGCCGCCGCCGATGATCGGCACGGGCGTGCCAACCGGACTCAGACCGATGCGCCGGCTGAAGAAGGGGACGAGGTTGCCGCCCGGTCCGAAGCCGAACGTGCCCGAATTCTCGAGAAAGAAATCGCGTTTTTCGGGGAAGAACACGTTGAACCGGGTCAGGTTCGTCTGCTGTTGATCGACCTCCACCTGGGCGAAATCGGTGCGGTAGGTCGTGTCCAGCGTCAGCGACGGCGTCAGGCTGTACTTGGTGTCGAAGCCGGCGTTGTAGTCCTTCAATCTTCCGAGCGAGTCGATCCTCGCGAGCTGTCCTCCCACACGCGCCTCGGTGGCCTGGCCGAGGATGTACGGCTTCACTTTCAGGTTGCGTCCGGGGCTGATGTTCTCGAGGCCGCGCAGCGTCCCCGCATAGGCGGTTCTCAGCGATGTATAGCGGAACGGCACCGGCGTCCACTCGGACTCCTCGTTTCGCCGCGGGACCCGCCGGGCGATTTGCAGGCCCCATTCCTGGGACGGCGCGTTGCTGAATCGCAACGTCTTGAAGGGAACCGAGTACTCGAGGGTCCAGCCTTCCTCCGTTCTCCCGGTCCTGACGTCCCACACGCCGTCCCAGTCGTTGTTCGAGACGCCGGTCTCCGACACCTGGGTGTCGCGTCTCGCACCCGCCGCGTTGACCGACAGTGCAAACGCCGAACGCCGATCGTGAAGGCTGTCGATGATGAGCTGCACCATATCGGTGCCGTTGATGTCGAAGTCCTCCCTCAGTTCCTTGACGACGATTCGACCGGGCTCGGGATCGAAGCAGATGATGCCGACGTAGAGATTGTCGTCGTCATAGAGGACGCGCACTTCCGTTCTGTCGGTCGCCGGCGCACCGGTGAGCGGGATCCGCTGATAGAAGTCCGAGCCCGGAACGGCGCGCTTCCACGCAGGCTCGTCGAAGCGGCCGTCGAGCGTGATGCGTTCGTCGATGCGGACCGCCGTCAATATTTTCTGGAGGCGAATCGCCTCGAACTCGCTCTCGGCAAGCGGACGCACGGCCGTCGCGCCGTTCCCGCCCGGCGTCTGCGGGTAGGCAGGCACGGCGGTCGCCAGGCACACGAGGAGAAACCGCCGAGACAGCCGCATGGACGGTTCATGCTACAACTCTTCCGTCGCTGGCCGGACCGAATTCAGGAGAGCGTGAGGACGGGTACGTTTTTTGCGGCGTGTTGCGACTCACACCTGGGATTGGAGGCCGCATGCGCAACGATGCTCGACCGATCGGCGAAGAATTCCGCGACATTGCCGAGCATCACGAGCGGGGTGGCTCCGACGAGCACGCTCGGGCTGAGCGGGCGCGCGTCACGCCTGAGTCCAAACCGTTCGTGATCCGTCGCGATCCTGGCGATCCGCCGCCGGACGCGTCGGACCGCTGAGCCGGCTCAGGCCGACGACCGGCGGGTGCGCCTGGGCTGCCGTCGGGCCGGCGCGGCGACCGGAATCCACTTGTGTGCCCAGTCGGTAATCGCGTCGATCGCGGACACCAGCGCGCGCCCTTTCTTCGTCAGCGCGTATTCCACCCGCACGGGCGTGTCGGGGACGACCGTACGCTCGATGATGCCTTCGGCCTCGAGCTCCTGCAGGCGATCGCTGAGCATCCGGTCCGTGATGTCGGGAATGGCGGCGCCGAGCTCGGCGAAGCGGCAGCGCGATTTCAGCAGGACGAAGATAATCGCGCCCGTCCACCGGCGGCCAATCAGCTCGCTGGCGCGGTGGAACCGCGCGCAAAGCTCCGGGCTGTGTCCGCTGTCCCGTGTCATTCTTCAGCCAGAATACCTCCGCGCTTATCAATAGGCAAGCGACTACTTGACATATAGTGACTATCTTTTATATAGTCTAAGTCGAGCGCGTCAGACCTGACCGTTCAGAAGGAGCAGACATGTCGATCCGACCAGTGAAGCAGGTGATCGAGGCGCAACCACACGTCGAAGGCGCGGGCGTCAAGCTCCGGCGCGCGTTCGGGTTCGGCAACACCACCGAGTTCGATCCGTTCCTGCTCTTCGACGATTTCCGGAACGAGCGGCCGGAGGACTATCTGGCCGGCTTCCCGTGGCATCCGCACCGCGGCATCGAGACCATCACCTATGTGCTCGCGGGCGAGGTGGAACACGGCGACAGTCTCGGCAATCGGGGCAACCTCGGCGCGGGCGACGTGCAGTGGATGACGGCTGGAAGCGGCATCATGCACCAGGAGATGCCGCACGGCGACACGCAGGGGCGGATGCACGGGTTCCAGTTGTGGGCGAACCTGCCCTCGTCGCTCAAGATGACGGCGCCCCGATATCAGGACGTGTCGTCGAAGGACATTCCGGAAGTCGTGGATGACGACGGGACGCGCGTGCGGGTGATTTGCGGCGAGTTCTGGGGAAAGTCGGGCCCGATCGACGGCGTCGCCGCCGATCCCCGCTATCTCGACATCTCGGTCGCCCCGGGCCAGCGGAAGCGGCTGCCGGTCGAGACCTCGCGCCACGCGTTCGCCTACGTATTCGACGGTTCCGGCACGTTTCGCGACGCGTCGCAGCCGCGCGACGTCCGGACCGATCACGTCGGCGCCGCGGCGCCGGAAACGCCGGACCAGAGGTCCGGCCTACCGAGTGACGTGACGGGTAACCGATCCCTTGTCCTCTTCGACAGAGGAGACGAAGTCGTCGTCCAGGCAGGCGACCAGGGCGTCCGGTTCCTGCTGGTTTCGGGGAAGCCGCTCGAGGAGCCCGTGGCTTGGTACGGCCCGATCGTCATGAACACGAAGGCCGAGCTGCAACAGGCGATCTCGGAGCTTCGCGACGGGACGTTCATCAAGGGCTGACGCTAGCTGCAGGTCCGACGCTCAAGGCTCAAGTCTCAAGTCTCAAGTCTCACTGAGAGTTGAGACTTGAAACTTGAGACTTGTTCAGATGGGAGTCCGTTCGAGCGCGGCGCGATCCCAACCGGCCAGGCTCGACGCACGCTCGTACGTGGTATCCACGAACGCGCGAAGCCGGGCATCCGGATCTGGCGCGCTTCGGACGGCCTCATAGGGAAGGATGAACTCGCCGAGCTCGCGGTGGTAGAACGCTTCGGCTGGCTGCACCGGCGCCTCCTTGAACCCGGCGGGCTCCGGCACGGCGTAGGCGTAAAACGCGGGTTCGGGAACCGGTCCGCTCCCCGGCCAGAAGCCATGGCTGATGACTTCGTGCGAATACGCGTCACGCTGGAACGCCGGGCCGTCACGCGGCGGGGCGGGCCGGCCTGAAAAGCGTGTCAGCGCCAGATCGAAGCCCCCCCAGAAAAAATGCGCGGGACTGGCTTTGCCGACAAACGGGCAGCGCGCCGCGGTCAACACACGCTCGGTCTCGACGAGAATGCGCCAGAACCGGCTGGCGGACGCCGGGTCGTACGAGTGGTGCAACGTATCCTCGTCGAGGCGGATCGGCGACGGAATCTCGACGGCCATCGGCCAGATCTTCACCGGCAGGTCCATCTCGCGGAGCGTGGCCAACACCTCACGGTAGAAGTCGGCGACCGATTCAGACCGGAGCGGCCGCGTCCGCACCGCTCCGTCGGCGGCTCGAATCGCGAGTTGATGATCGATGAAATCGAACTCGATGGCGAACGTTCTGGCGCCGTGAGTCAGCGGACGGGTGGCAAGGCCGCGCGAGGTCACCAGCAGCGCAATCGCCCACGAATGATTGAGCGGAGGCGCCAGCGCGAGCGCGATCTTGCCGACCACCTGGGTCCACATGTGAAGCGTCGCGTAGGTGTCCTTCCACCCTTCGTACGGCAGCGCGGGCCAGCGTTGGTCGCTCATCCGCTCATGATACGCTGAGCGCATGCCGCCCGCGTGTCCGCACATCGGCGCGATTGCCACGGTCAAGTCGCCACGCCGCCGGGAGTGCGAGGCGTGCGTCGCGATCGGTGCCGAGTGGGTGCATCTCCGCACCTGCCAGGAGTGCGGCGCGACGCTGTGCTGCGACTCGTCGCCGAACCGTCACGCCAGCAAGCACGCGCGCGCCAGCCAGCACGCGGTGATCGCGTCCGCAGAGCCCGGCGAGCGCTGGTTGTATTGCTTCGTCGACGAGGCATTCGGGCGAGTACTAGACTCAAGCCGGCTGCACCGGTCGTGCACTTCGCCTACATGGTTCGCTGTGCGGACGGAACACTCTATTCGGGCTACGCGCGCGATCCCCACGAGCGGGAAAAAGCGCACAACGCCGGACGCGGCGCGCATTACACCGCGTGCCGGCGGCCGGTCCGTTGGTCTATTTCGAGGCGTTCGAGACGCGCGGAGACGCCCTCCGGCGGGAGCACGGGCTCAAGCGCCTGTCGCGGCCCCAGAAGCAGGCACTTATCAAGGACGGCGGCTTTGCGTCATCAGGGTCGCGAGGCGACGGCTGACCGCGGACCGACGATCAGGAACCCCTTCGGGCACGCCGCATCTCGCGGGCGGCCTTTGCCTTTGGAATCATCTGCTCTGATTTTTTGACGGCAGCGCGGGCAGTCGGCTTTCGATGCTTCTTCCCGGGTGCATCGACTTTCCCGCCGCTTCGGCCGGCGGCCTTTGCCGCCGATTTGCGTGCCGGCTTCTTGCGCGCGGACCGCGACAGCCCGCCTCGCAATTGCTCGAGGAGTCCCGTGGCGCCATCGCGAATGCGCATGAGCTGGTCGTTCAGCGCAGGCAGGTCCACCCACCCGTCGGCCTTGGCTTGCGCCGTGCCGACCAGTCGTCCCAATTGCTCCGCGAGGGCGACGACGCGTTTTTCGACCGCGTCGGGGGCGGGGGTTTTTGAGGGTGTAATCGTAGCTCTCGGGCGCGCCATGCCATCACCTTTCGACTTCCGTCATCATCGACGGTTGTCGTCAGGCGAACGCACAGATCATGCCGCCCGAGGGCGACCGGTTGGATTTGTTAGGCGACTCTGACGTTCTCGCCCCTCGGACCTTTGGGACCCTGGCCCTTTTCGAAGGTGACCGCCTGGCCTTCACGCAGCTCGTCGAAGGGGGTCTGGGAGCAGGCTGAGTTGTGGAAGAAGTACTCGTTGCCGTCGCCCGCGAGAATGAAGCCGAAGCCTTTGTCGCTGACGAGTCGCTTGATCGTGCCGTTCATCGGTGCCATGGTGTTTCTCTCTCCTGATAGATACTGTCGGTCGACTAGGCGGGAGCGACGGATGTGTGATTACAGTCGTCGCACCGCAGATAGAGCACTGGGAAGGTTTCGGACCGGCCGATGAGCCGCGCGTTGGGGCGCCCGCACTTTGGACACACTTCGCGGTCGGCCGAATTCTTCAGAGACGCATTACGACGCGGTTGCGGCCTGGGCGATCCAGTAGTTTTGTCGCCGTTACGTGCGGACATCGGCACCTCTGTGTTTCCAGGAACGGATGAGCAAGGGTTGTCGGCTTGAAGTGCTTGCCGGTGCAGTCCGACTCATGCCCGAAGGCCGGTCGGCGCCTAGACGAACGCTGGCTGGCTTGGTCCTAGAACGATTGATAACTATACACCCTTCTGAACCGGGCGTAAACTCAATTCAAGGGGACCTCTTTACGACCTATATCTTCCAGCTTTTCCGTATCGGCGCCGTGCTCACGGGCCTGGGCCTGGTCGGGAGCGCCTGACGCAGCCGGGCCAGTCGTTACCGCTCTCCGAGGCCCGGACGGCGTTCTACGCCGCGCCGCTACGAGGACGCGGCAGCGTTGACCCTGGATCGCTGTGCCGCGGACGATTTCGAGGCCTGCGAACTGCGCACCTCCGCCATCCTGTTCGAGGTGAAGCGGGCGATTGGCGACGACCGGAGGGACAAGGAGAAGGAGAAGGGGAAGGAGAGAGGGTTCGGCGACTGCGCGAAGTGCCCCGCCCTGATGGAGCAGTTTCTCGAGGGACATCGCGCGCGGCCAGGCCGCCGACCCGCGTGAAACTGCGTGTCGACTCCGGCCGACGAGGAGGCGTTGTTCTTTCTGGGCAAGCTCGATTTGAACTACGTCTGGATGCAGCTCGGCACCCTGGGCAAGCGAACCGGCTGGGGCGAGTACTGGGAGGCCCGGAAATCGCTCGACGCCGTCCTCAAGCGCAATCCCCACCACATTCGCGCGAAGGTCGCGCGCGCCTGGATCGACTACATCGTCGACACCCGCATGCCGAGGGGCACGCGCTGGGTGCTCGGGGGCGGCAGCAAGAAGCGCGCGCTCACCGCCCTGCAGGAAGCGGCGGAGGTGGAGTCGGAGTTCTTCACCGCGACGGAGGCCCGGTTCGCGCTCTGGGAAATGCAGGCGCGCGAGCAAGAATTTCGCGGTAGCCGTGGTCGTCGCGCGTCAGCTCGCAAGCGATTTTCCGACCAACACCGACCTGACGAAATTTCTTCAGGCTCATGACCCCTACTTCAAGCCCGCCGACTAGGCCTCGCAGCGACACGTGATCAGATACGAGATACGGGACGAGGTCGCGGTCGTCACGATCGACAACCCGCCCGTGAACGCCCTCGGGGCCGGCGTGCTCGAAGGCATCGAAGACGCGGTCTCCCGAGCTGCCGACGACCCGTCCGCGATCGCGGTGCTGCTCGTCGGCGCAGGCGACACCTTTGTCGCGGGGGCGGACATCAATCTGTTCAAGACGCTGACCACCCGGGAGCAATCGCTCGCGCGGTCGGAGGCCTTCCACGCCAGCCTGCAGCGGATCGAGGAGCGCTCGCAAGCCCGTGGTCGCGGCCATTCACGGCCACGCGCTCGGCGGCGGTCTCGAACTGGCGATGGCCTGCCACTACCGCGTCGCCCTGGCCAGTGCCCGCGTTGGCCAGCCGGAAGTGCTGCTCGGCCTCTTCCCGGGCGCCGGCGGAACACAGCGTCTGCCGCGGCTGTGCGGCGTTCCCCTCGCGCTCGAGATGTGCATCGAGGGCAAGCCGGTGCCCGCCGCCCGCGCGCACACGGCCGGTATCATCGATCGTCTGGTGGACGGGGACATCGCGGCGCTGACGGCGGCGGCAGCGGCCGTCGCGCAGGACCTCGCTAGAGGCGGCGCGATCCGCAGGACGCGCGACCTTCCGCCGGCGTCGGACCCGGCCGCTGCCCTCGCCGCGTGCGATCGAACGGCGAGCACAGCTGATGACGACCGGCACGCCTTTGCTGGCACCCTACGCCGCGATCGATGCCATCAAAGCGGCCGTGGCGCTGCCTTTCGAAGCGGGATCGGCCGTCGAGCGCGAGTTGTTCGCCGACTGCCTGATGTCGACCGAATCACGGGCGCTCGTCCATCTATTCTTCGCCGAGCGGGAGGCGGCCAAGGTCCCGGGGGTTCCCAGGAACACGCCGGTCGCCGACGTCCAACGTGGCGCCATCGTCGGCGCGGGCACGATGGGCGGCGGCATCGCGATGACGTATGCGAACGCGGGTATCCCCGTGCTCCTCAAGGACGTGGACGATGCCGCACTGGCGCGCGGGATGGCGGCCATCCGCACGGAACTACGAGTCGTCGGTCTCGAAGGGCAGGACGACGCCGGAGGCGTACGAGCGCGCGATGGCCCTCATCACGCCCAACGACCACCTACGACGGCTTCGCCACCGCGGACATCGTCGTCGAAGCCGTCTTCGAAGACCTGGCGCTCAAGACGGCCACGTTCGCCGATCTCGGGAGGGTGACGCGACCCGGCTGCCTGCTGGCGTCGAATACGTCCACCCTCGACCTCGACCAGCTGGCCCGCGCGAGCGGCCGCGGACCCGAGGTCATCGGTCATCATTTCTTCAGCCCGGCCAACGTGATGAAACTCGTCGAAATCGTGCGCGGCAGGGAGACGGCACCCGAGACGATCGCCACCTCGCAGAAGCTCGCCAAGCGGCTTGGCAAGGTCAGCGTGGTCGTCGGCAACTGCTTCGGCTTCGTCGCCAACCGGCTGCTCCTGCAGTATCTCCGCGAAGGCTATCTGCTGCTCGAAGAGGGCGCGACGGTGCCGCAGATCGATCACGCGATGATCGAGTTCGGCATGCCGGTAGGACCGTTCGGCATGGAGGACATCGCCGGCATCGACGTAGGCGCACGGATTCGGCAGCACCTCAAGTCTGCCGGCCATCAGCACGCGGACTGGCCGGAGTCCGAGATCGTCAATCGGCTGGTCGAGATGGGGCGGTTCGGTCAGAAGACGGGAGCGGGGTGGTACAGATACGAGGCGGGCAGCCGCACGCCGCTCGTGGATCCGGCGATCGACGCGCTCGCGCACGACGCTTCTGCACGCCGCGGCATCGCACGCCGCGTCGTCTCCGGCGAGGAGATCGTCGCGCGCATGACCGCGGCGCTCGTCAACGAGGGGGCTCGTGTGCTCGAGGAAGGCTTTGCGAGCCGCGCCGGGGACATCGACGTCATCTATTGCTACGGGTTCGGGTTCCCCCGCTACCGGGGCGGCCCGATGTTCTACGCCGATACCGTTGGCCTCCCCGTCATCCTCACGAGGATTCGCGAGTATCGCGAGCGGGTCGGTTCCCACTGGAAGCCGTCCCTCTTGATCGAAAAGCTCGTGGCTGAGCGGCGGGGATTCTACGGCTTCGAGTCGTAGCCTCGACGTCCGGCTGCGGAGCGCCGCATCCTCGAACGACCCTATTCGATAGAATGGGGATCACGAACCCGAGGTCGTCCATTGAACGTGCGGTCACACCGGCGGCTCCTGACGGCCCTTCCTTTCGCGCTCGCCCTGATGGCGATCGCGGCGGGCAGCGTCACCATTCTCGTCAGTCAGGCGCCCGCGACCACGCCGCTCACGATGCTCTCGCGCGAGGGGCGGCGCGTGATCCCGCTGACGCTGGTCAATAACCAGGAATTCGTCGCCGTGGACGATCTGGCGCCGCTGTTTCAGTTGACGGTGCGAGAGGACGCGCTTGGCGCGCTCACGGTCGCGTACAAAGACAAGACCATCGTGCTCACCAATCAGCCACTGGCCTCGGTTGCAGGCCGGCTCGTGTCGCTGCCGGCGCCCCCTTCGCGCGCGGGCAATCGATGGCTGGTTCCGGTCGAGTTCATCAGCCGGGCCCTGGGACTCATCCATGACAGCCGCCTCGACCTTCGCAAACCGTCGCACCTGCTGATCGTCGGCGACTACCGCGTGCCGCGCGTGACGGTCCGGTACGATCTCCTCTCTCCCGGGGGGCGCCTGACGCTCGACGCGACCCCGCGAGCCGACAGCACCGTGACACAGGAGAACAACAACCTCCTGTCGATCAAGTTCGACGCGGATGCCCTCGACGTCGCGATCCCCCCGCTCGGCGCGCAGGGGCCGCAGAGTCTGATTCAGGGGGTTCGCGTGCTCGACGCGACCACGCTCGCCGTCGATCTCGGGCCGCGCGTCGCCGGATTTCGCGCGACGTCGCTGCCCGTCGACACGACGATGCGCTTGACGATCGACGTGCTGGCGACGCCCGCGGACACCCCCACGGGCGCGCCCGGCGTGGCCGGACCCGCCCCCGGTTCCGACCTCCCGCCGTCGCTCGGTCCGCCGGAGTCGACGATTCGAACGATTGCGCTCGACCCCGGCCATGGCGGTGACGACGCCGGCGTCGTCACCGCGTCAGGCACGAGAGAGAAGGACCTCACTCTGGCTATCGCCCGGCGCATCAAGGCGGCCATCGAGGCGCGGCTGGGCATGCGCGTACTGCTGACGAGAGACGACGATCGCGATCTGTCCCTCGAAGATCGGACCGCCGTGGCGAACAACAACAAGGCGGATCTCTTCGTCAGCCTTCATGCCAACGCCTCGCTCCGCCCGGAAGTGACCGGCGCATCCATCTATTACGCGGCCTTCGAGAGCACCGCGGTGGCGGGGGCGTTTGCCGGCGTCGAGCGCGTTCCGACATTCAGCGGCGCGCTCCGCGACATCGAGCTCGTGGCATGGGACCTGGCGCAAACGCACCATCTGGATCGGTCGATGGCTTTCGCCGCGATCCTCGAGGAGCGCCTCAGGGAGCGCGTGGTGCTCTCGGCGCGCCCCATCGATCGCGCGCCGCTCGCCGTTCTCGAATCGGCCAACATGCCGGCGGTGCTCATCGAGATGGGATTCCTTACCAACGCCGATCAGGAGAAACAGCTAGCCGGCGGCGAATGGCAGAACGCACTCGTTCAGGCGGTCATCGAGGCGATCATCAGCTTTCGAAACTCGATCGTCGGAGGCGTCCAATGACGTCGCGACGAGCCGCCTTTGCGGCGGCCGCCGCGCTGCTCGTCGCCGTGCTCGGGGTGCTTCTGATGCTGGCCGTGCCTCGCTGGCTCGGCGATCCGGCCGCGACGACAGCCGGTGCGCCCGATACGGAGCCGGCGGGACCCAGCCGGACGATCAAGGCGCGGCTGTTTTATGTCTCCGACGACGGCACGCGGCTGATGGGAGTCGAGCGCGAGGTGCCGTTCGCCGAAGGGTTCGATCAGGCGCGGGAGATAATCGTGGCGCAGATTGCGCCGGCCACCGAGCCGCTGCTGTCGGCGGTGCCGCCGGGTACTACGCTGCGGGCGCTCTTCATGACTGAACAAGGCGACGCGTACGTCGATCTCAGCCGCGAGGCCGCCGAGGCACACGGGGGCGGCACGCTGAACGAGATGCTCGCGGTCTACACGATCGTACACGCGCTGACCGTCAACCTGCCCGCCGTCGAGTCGGTCCAGATCCTCATCGAGGGTAAAGAAGTACCCACTCTGGCCGGACACGTCGATCTGCGGCAGCCGCTCGCCGAAAATCTGGCGCTGGTAGAATGATCCATACATGCGATCTGACCAACGGCCCGCCAACGAGCTTCGTCCGACGACCCTGACACCGAACTATCTACCGAATGCGGAAGGGTCGGTCTTCATCGAGGCGGGCCGGACGAAAGTGATCTGCACCGCCAGCATCGAGGACCGCGTCCCGCCGTTCCTTCGCAACAGCGGCAAGGGGTGGGTGACGGCGGAGTACGGCATGCTGCCGCGTGCGACCCACACGCGCACGCAGCGCGAGGCGAGCACGGGAAAGGTTGGAGGCCGCACGCAGGAGATACAGCGGCTGATCGGACGGTCGCTGCGGACGGTGACCAATCTGCCGGCGCTCGGCGAGCGGACGGTGTGGATCGATTGCGACGTGATCCAGGCGGACGGCGGCACCAGGACGGCCTCGATTACCGGCGCATTCGTCGCGCTGGCCCTCGCGCTCGGCACCCTCCGCGAGCGGGACGTTCTTCGAACGATTCCCTTGTCCGACTATGTCGCCGCGATCAGCGTCGGCATCGTTGACGGCGAGCCGCTCCTCGACCTGGCCTACGAGGACGATTCGCGCGCCGACGTCGACATGAATATCGTCAAAACTGGCGACGGCCGGTTCATCGAAGTGCAGGGAACGGCCGAGGCGACACCGTTCGGCCACGACTCGCTCCTGACGCTGCTCACGCTCGCCGACCACGGCATCAGGCAGCTCATCGAGAAGCAGCGGGCCATCATCGGCCATCTGGTCCCGAGCCGCGAAGGCCACGGTTCCGGTTTCAAGCTACAGGACGCTATCCCGAGAGGCTAGAAAGCGGCGAAGGGCGCGAAACGCCTATCCGCGGTGGCTGACCTCCGACTTGCGGCTGCCTACCTCGGCCAACGTCGCGCCGAATGCCGGGTAATAGAAGATGGGATCGTACCCGAAGCCTCCCTCGCCTTTCGGCGCGGCAGCGATGCGGCCTTCAATCGTGCCCTCGGTTTCGAAAAGCAGGCTGCGCCCGCTGGCGAGCGCCACCGCACAGACGAATCGCGCCGGGCTCTCGAGGGCGTTGTTCGACCGGAGCGCGCCATAGATGAGCGTGAATTTCTCCGGATACGAAGCGTGCGGGCCGCCGTAGCGCGCCGATTCCACTCCCGGTGCGCCGCCGAGCGCATCGATGGCCAGGCCCGAATCTTCTGCGACTGTCAGCTCCCCCGTCACCTGTGTGTAGTAAAGGGCCTTCGCGCGCGCGTTCTCCGCGAAGCTGTCTCCAATCTCATCCGGAGCAGCGACGCCCGGAAAATCGGCCAGCGTGAGCATCTCGAACGGGATGCCTTCCAGGATGTGCGCGATTTCCTCCAGCTTGCCGCGATTGGTCGTGGCCACCAGAAGTCGTCGCATCGGCCGATCTTACGTTTTACCGCAGAGATCGCTGAGAACGCAGAGTAAGGCTTGCTCTGCGGACTCTGCGTGCTCTGCGGTTGTGTCGTTTGGAAGTTTGGCCGCGGGCGGCGACCCGAAGGTCGGCCGCCCGGGTAGGTGGGGAAGGTCAATTCGCCAGCAGGCGGGCGGGACTCCTCCGAAGAACAAGCTGCATGAGTTTCAGGCGGCGGCGATTCTCGACGGTCGCGCCCTGACCGTCGCGGCGATCGGCTTCGCGTGCTCGACGCGCATGTACGCGCCGTCGCGACCCCGGAACAGGAAGTGCGCGTCGACGAGCGCTCCAAGCAGCGCGCCGCACGACATGGCATCGAGCCCCCAAAGCCGGCGCGCCTGCACCTCGGTCAGGCGCAACCCGGGCATTTCCAGGAACTCAGCCTGAACTCGCCTGAGCACCGCGTCGGCTTCGCGCACCGCCTGTTGCTCCATTTGAGTGCCCTCCGAGTCGAGGTCGAGTGGTGGTAAGAGGTGACCCCTCGAACGGAGCAACCTGGATGCCATGGCGACTTGGGGTTGAGCGTATGGCCCTCGTTTCGGATCTTGCGAAAAGCAGCCAAAATGTGGAGGCAGAGCCTCATGCGTTCTGCGCCACCCTCCGAACGGAGGGTCGCCACTGTCGAGCCTGCAACGGTTGGTGTAGGGAAATCTTTCATCGAGCGTTCTCGGTAAACCCTGCTCAGTTCTTGCATGCATGAAGACTCATGAATGATCAGCATGACGACGCACCTCAGGAACTGAACCTGTCGACCCATCGCGCGGAGGCAAGCGTGTGGGATCGCCGCGGATGGGATGGGACGACTGAACCGGCCGTGACACGATGGCTCGTGGGCGTCGGTGGCGGCGCGCTCGCGATCGAAGGATTGCGCCGGCGCGGAGTCACCGGATCGTTCTTCGCGGGGCTTGGCGGCACACTCGTCTGGTGGGCGCTGACCGGTCAAGGCGATCTGGCCACGGCCCGCCGGTGGTTTGCGGACACGCTGGAACGCGCCCCCTGGCACCCCGGGGATCCCGTCTTTGAAGCCTCGGCGGATTCGTTCCCCGCGAGCGATGCCCCTGCCTTTACACCAACGGTGGGCACGGGGGTTCGCCCGAAAACACGACGCTCACATTAATAATGTTGAAAGCGTTTCGCCTTCCGATCGGGTGGAAGGAACTGTTGATTCGAACGCTCCGCGAGGTGAGGGCAGACAACTGTCTGAACCTCGCGGCACAGCTCGCGTTCTATTTTTTTCTGGCCCTGTTCCCCGCTCTGCTGTTCGTGGTTGCGCTGGTCAGCTTCCTGCCCGTTCAAGGGCTGCTCGAAGGAATCACCACGGCGCTGGCGCGCGTTGCGCCAGGCGATGTGATCACCATCATCCAGGACCAGATCCTCGAGATCGCGAACGACGAAAACACCGGCCTCCTCACACTGGGCATGCTCGGCACCATTTGGAGCATGTCCTCCGGCATGGACGCCATCATCAACACGCTGAACCTGGCATATGACATTCAGGACAGCCGCCCGTGGTGGAGGGTCAAACTGAGGGCGATTGCCCTTACCCTGGCCCTGGCCGTCTTCATCGTCATCTCGTTGGCCCTGGTGATGGTTGGACCGGCGCTCGGCGAGAGGGTCGCGGGCTGGTTCTACCTTGGTCCTGCATTCACCTTTGCGTGGAACGTCCTCCAATGGCCTGTCGTCTTTGGCCTGGTCACCCTGGGCGTGGCGATCATCTATTACTACGCGCCCGACGCGGAACAGGAGTGGATCTGGATTACGCCGGGGTCCGTCCTGGCCACTCTCCTCTGGCTCCTCACTTCCATCGGTTTCCGGTTCTACGTCACAAACTTCGCGGCATATAACGCCACATATGGCGCCATCGGCGGCGTCATCGTGCTCCTATTGTGGTTTTACGTCTCGAGCCTCGCGGTGCTCGTCGGCGCCGAGCTCAACGCCGAGATCGAGCACGCGTCCCCCTACGGCAAGGACCCCGGGGAGAAACAAGCCGGCGAAAAGAAAAAAATCGGCCGGCTGGCCGAGCGCGCGTGGGCCGAGCAGAAGCGCGCCGGGACGCTCAAACCCGCAATCGCGCTCGCCAATTGTGATGTGGATGCCGATCTGCTGCCCGCCGCTCGCCCGCCCGTCGCGCCCGCGCGGCCGCCGCGCGCGACCGACTGGGCATTATTCGGCCTGGTCCTCGGCGAGCGGGCGCTCGTCGCCCTGTCGAAGCTCAAATCGCGATCCCAAGGCTCGGATCGCGCTTCCAGCGTCTAACCTGGTAACACATCTGTGGGGTCCGCCTTCAGGCGGACCAATCCGGCTAAAGCCGGATCCCACGGCCCGAAAGCAGTTGTGACAACATTTCGTGTTGCGCTTCTGCCGTCCGCGTCCACTAAAATGGGCCTGCCGTGCTCGATTCAATATTTCGCTTCCTGTTCAAGTATCCGCTGCTGATCTTTCAGCAGGGCGACCTCGCCTGGGGTGTTTCCCGGCAGGTCATGCTGGCGGTCGTTCGTGGCCGCCGGGGCCGCCGCGGTCGTGGCGCTGCTGACTTATCGGACGACCGGCGCCGAGCATCCCCTCCGCGACAAGGTCGTGCTCATCGGGCTGCGGATTGGCGCCCTGGCGCTGATTCTCATCTGCCTGTTCCGTCCCACGCTCATTCTCAGGGCGTCGGTCCCGCAGCAGAACTTCGTGGCCGTCCTGGTGGACGACTCGCGCAGCATGAGCATTGCGGACACCGACGGCCAGCCGCGCAGCGCCTTCATCCAGGAGCAGCTGTCCTCGGGACCGAACGCCCAGCTGCTCGAAGCCCTGTCGGAGCGCTTCGTGCTGCGGTTCTTCAGTTTCGGTTCATCGGTCGGACCGGCTGCCGGCGGTGGCGGACCTGAAATACGACGGCACCGCCACGCGGCTCGGGCCGGCGCTCGAGCGCGCGCGCGACGAGCTCTCCGGCCTGCCGCTCGCCGGCCTCGTCATGGTCACCGACGGCGCCGACACGTCCGACGCCTCGCTCGACGAACCGCTCGACAGCCTCAAGGCGCGATCGATTCCGGTATTCACGGTCGGCCTCGGCCAGGAGCGCTTCTCCAGCGACATCCAGGTGACGCGCGTCGAAACGCCGCGCGCCGTCCTCAAGGGCACCGCGCTCGTCGTCGACGTCATGCTGTCGCAGACCGGTTACAGCGGCCAGAACGTGACGCTGAACGTCGAAGACGACGGGCGCATCGTGACGACGCAGAACGTCACGCTGCCCGCCGACGGCGAGGCGGCGACGGTGCGGGTGCGCTTCACGGCCGCCGACGCCGGGCGCGCGCCTGTTCCGCTTCAAGATTGCGCCGCAGGAAGGCGAGCAGGTCACCCAGAACAACACGCGCGACGCGCTCATCGAGGTGCGCGATCGGCAGGAGAAGGTCCTGTACTTCGAAGGCGAGCCGCGGTTCGAGATGAAGTTCATCCGCCGCGCGGTCGAAGACGACAAGAACATGCAGGTCGTCATCCTGCAGCGCACCGCCGAGAACAAGTACTGGCGCGGCGACGTCACGTCGGCGGACGAACTGATCGGCGGGTTCCCGAAGACGCGCGAAGAGCTGTTCGCCTATCGCGCGGTCATCCTCGGCAGCATCGAAGCGGCGGCGTTCACGCCCGAGCAGCTCCGCATGCTGGCCGACTTCGTCGAGCAAGCGCGGCGGCGGCCTGCTGATGCTCGGCGGCCGGCGATCGTTTGCCGAAGGCGGCTGGGGCGGCACGCCGGTCGGCGACGTGCTGCCGGTCGTCATCGACGCGGCACACGGCAGCCGTCGTACTTCGCGGAGCTCTCGGTGCGTCCGACGCGCGCGGGCGCGGCCTTCCCGGTGACGCAGATCGCCGAGACGGAAGACGCCTCCACGAGCAAGTGGAACGACATGCCGCAGGTTTCGACGGTCAACCCCGTGTCACGAGGTCAAGCCGGGCGCCACGATGCTGCTCGTCGGCGTCCGGACATCCGGCGGCAGGATCAGATCGTCCTCGCGTATCAGCGCTACGGGCGCGGCAAGACGATCGCGATGCCGATTCAGGATTCCTGGGCCTGGCAGATGGACCCGAAAGTCCCGGTCGAGGACATGACGCACGCGATGTTCTGGCGGCGGCTGGTCCGCTGGCTCGTCGACGGCGTGCCCGATCAGGTGAACCTGACGACCGGGCACGATCGCGTCGAGCCGGGCGAGGCGGTGCAGCTTCACGGCCGAAGTGCTCGACACCGCGTACGTCGAGGTGAACGAAGCGCACGTCGAAGCGCACATCACGTCGCCCTCCGGCAAGACGACCGACGTGCCGATGGAATGGACCGTCGAGCAGGACGGCGAATACGGGGCGGTGTTCAGTCCGGACGAATCCGGGCTGTACGAAATCCGCGTCACCGCCACGCGCGATCAGAAGGAGCTGGGCAGCAACGTCGATGCACCTGCGCGTGTCGGCGGGCGACGCGGAGTTCTTCGATGCGGCGATGCGCGCGCCGCTGCTCAAGCGGATCGCCGAGGAAACCGGCGGCCGCTTCTTCACGCCGGCCAACGCCGCGTCGCTGCCCGAAGCGATCAGCTACAGCGGACGCGGCGTGACGGTCGTCGAAGAGCGCGAACTGTGGGACATGCCGGCGCTGCTGCATCGCTGCTGCTCGCCCTGGTGGGCGGCGAGTGGGCGTATCGGCGCACGCGGGGGCTGGCGTGAGTCGCGGTCGTCTCGGCGCGAGTCGCGGATCTGCTGTGGTCCTGGTCGCGCGCTGCTGTTCTTCGGTGCAGCGCCGACGGCGCGCCGCCGCGCAGGACTCGCACATCCTCGTCGTCACCGGCGTCTCGGGCGACGAGGAGCACGCGAAGCAGTTCCAGAAGTGGGCGACGACGTTCATCGACGCGGCGAAGACGAAGGACGGCGTGCCCGACGCCAACATCACCTATCTCGCCGAGAAGCCCGAGGCGGACGCCGCGCGCATCCGCGGCCGCTCGACGCGCGAGGCGGTGACGAAGGCGGTCGCCGATGTCGCGGCGAAGGCGCGCCCCGGCGATCAGGTCGTCATCCTGCTGATCGGCCACGGCAGCTTCGACGGAAGCGTCGGCGCCTTCAGCCTGCCCGGGCCGGACATGACCGCGCCGAGTGGGCGGAGCTGCTGAAGAAGCTCGTCCGCCCAGAACGTGGCGTTCGTCAACACGGCGAGCTCGAGCGGCGCCTTCCTGCCGACCGTGGCCGCACCCGGCCGCGACCGTCGTCACGGCGACGAAGACCGGCGGCGAGCGCAACGAGGCGAAGTTCGCCGAGTTCTTCGTCGAGGCGTTCGCCGACGACGCCGCCGACGCGATCGCAACGGCCACGTGTCGATCCGCGAAGCGTTCAACTACGCGGAAACGAGCGTGGTGAAGGCGTTCGAGCAGGACGGGCTGCTGCGCACCGAGCACGCCACGATCGACGATGGCGGCGGCGGCAGGCTGGCAGCCACGCAGTTCCTCACCGCGCGGCCCTCGGACGGCGGGCTGAAAGTCGACACCAGCGACCCGGCGATGCGCGCGCTCGTCGCCGAGCGCGAGGCGATCCAGAAGCAGATTGCCGCGCTGAGGCTGAAGAAGGACGCGCTCGCAGTCGATCCGGAGGCGCTATGCCCGCGGACATGGAGCGGCTGCTGACGAACCTCGCGTTGAAGACGAGGGCGATCCGCGATCTGGAAGCCCAGGGCAAGAAGCCAGGCGCCAGCCCATGATGCGGGCGGGCTTCGCGCGCAGACTTGCCGCCATCACCGTCGTCCTGCTGCTCGCCGGCGTCGGCCGCGCGCTTCGCGCAGATCGGCGGCTTCTTCGGCGGCGGGCGCATGGGCCGCTACGTCGCAGGTCGCTGCCGAACACTCGACTACGACGGGCGGTTCACGTTCGTCCGGCTCCGCTACGGCCCGGAGCTGCCGTTACGTCGGGCAGCAGGTCCCTGGTCGCACGACTATCCGCTCGGCGAGCAGCACTTCATGAGGATCATGAACGAGCTGACCTATCTGCGACCCGCACGTCGAGGAAACGAACATCCTGCCGCTCGACGCGCCGGAGCTGTTCAAGTATCCGGTGGCGTACATGGCCGAGCCGGGCTTCTGGGGGCTGACGCGACGAGGAAGCGGCGGACTTCCGCGCCTATCTGCAGAAGGGCGGGTTCGTCATCTTCGACGACTTCGCCGAGGTGCGCGGCGACTGGGGCGAACTTCGAGTACGCCGTTCAGGCGGGTCCTGCCCGAGGCGCAGTTCGTCGATCTCGATCCGACCGCATCCGATCTTTCACTGCGTTCTTCGAAATCGATTCGTTTGATATCGTTCCGCAGGCGTACGACGAAGGCCGGCCGTCTTCCGGGGCGTCTTCGAGGACAACGACCCGACCAAGCGGCTGATCGCGATGATCAACTACAACACCGACATCTCCGAGTTCTGGGAGTTCTCGGACACCGGGCTCAGGCCGATCGAGGAATCGAACGAGGCGTACAAGATCGGCGTCAACTACATCATTTACGGAATGACACACTAGGCGGGTCTGAAGACCCGCACTGCAACTGTCGTGGCGCAGGTCTTTAGACCTGCCTGAAAGGGACACCGTGGCTCTCAACACCGTGGATCTGGAATCGGCCGACGACGTCGCGCTGGCCGACAAGATGAACGCCGGCCGCAAGCAGATCATCGACGAGCTGCACAAGCGGATCATCGGCCAGGCCGACGTGATCGAGCTCGTGCTGCTGTCGCTCTTCGTCGGCGGCAACAGCCTGATCGTCGGCGTCCCGGGCCTGGCGAAGACGCTGCTCATCGCGACGCTGGCCAGGGTGGTCGACCTGAAGTTCACCCGCATCCAGTTCACGCCCGACCTGATGCCGTCCGACATCACCGGCACCGACATCATCCAGGAGGACCCGGCACCGGCCGCCGCCAGATGGTGTTCGCGCCCGGACCGATCTTCAGCAACATCGTCCTCGCCGACGAAATCAACCGCACGCCGCCGAAGACGCAGTCGGCGCTGCTCGAAGCGATGCAGGAGCACCGCGTCACGATTCAGGGCCGCACCTACGATCTCGACGAGCCGTTCTACGTGTTCGCGACCCAGAACCCGATCGAGCTCGAAGGCACCTATCCCGCTGCCGGAAGCGCAGCTCGATCGCTTCATGTTCCACATCGTCATCGAGCATCCGCCGGAAGACGAGGAGTTCGACGTCGTGCAAGGCGACGACGGCGATCATCGATCCGCACTTCAACCGCACGGTGACCGGCGCCGACCTGGTCGCGTTCCAGCGGCTGGTCCGCCGCGTGCCGGTGGCCGATCCGGTGATGCGCTACGCGCTGTCGCTCGTGCGCACCAGCCGGCCGAAGGCGAGCCAACGCGCCCGAGTCGGTCAAGAAGTGGGTGGCGTTCGGCGCCAGCGTGCGCGCGGCGCAGTATCCTGGTCCTCGGCGCGAAGGCGCGCGCGCTGACGCAGGGCCGCTATCACGTCAGCTTCGAGGACATCCGCGCGCATGGCGCATCCGGTGCTGCGCCACCGCGTGCTGACCAACTTCCGCGCCGAGTCGGAAGGCGATCACCACCGACTCGATCATCGACGACCTGCTCAACGCGGTGGCGACGCCGAAGTCGGGAATGTAATGACGAGGCTTCGGGCTTCAGGGCTCAGGCTTGAGCCGGCCTGAGCCGGGAGTCCAGAGTCCAGAGCCTGACGAAAGCTGAGATGCAGCAACAACATTCCTCCGAACACGGATCGATGGCCGGGGCGCGGTTCGTCGACCCGACGATCCTCGCGCGGATCGGCAACCTCGAACTGCTCGCCCGGACCGTCGTCGACGGCTTCATCAACGGCCTCCATCGCGCGCCGTTCTTCGGCGCGTCGATCGACTTCGCCGAGCACCGCGGCTACGTCGCCGGCGACGACATCCGCCGCGTCGACTGGCGGCTGTTCGCGCGGACCGACCGCTACTACGTGAAGCAGTACGAAGCCGACACGAACACCAACTTCTCCGTGCTGTTCGACATCTCCAAGTCGATGGGGTTCAAGAGCCGCGGCGTCTCGAAGCTCGAATACGGCAGCTATCTCGCCGCGTGCCTCGCCTACCTGGCGCACCGCCAGCGCGACCGCGTCGGCATCATCACCTTCGACAGCGACATCGTCACGCACGTGCCGCCGTCGGCGAAGCATTTCAACGTGCTGCTGCACACGCTCGACCGCATGAAGGCCGAGCGCCGCGGCGAGCTGGCGGGACCGATCAACAAGATGGCCGAGCATTTCAGGCGGCGCAGCGTCCTCGTGCTGATCTCGGATTTCTACGAGGAGCCGGACGTCATCCTCGAGGCGATCAAGCCGCTCCGGTTCCTCGGCAACGAGCTGATCGTCTTCCACGTGCTCGATCCCGCGGAAATCGACTTCGCCTACGACGACGCGTCGAGCTTCGAGGACCTCGAGAGCGGCGAGCAGCTGCCGGTCGTGCCGGAGTCGTTCGGGGACGAGTACCGGAAGCTGATTGCCGCGCACATCGAACGCGCTCGCGACCAAGTTCTCCGAGCACCGGATCGACTACACGCTGATCAACACCTCGAAGCCGCTGGACCATGCGCTCTTCAGCTACCTGTCGAGCCGTGAGAGACTTGATGAGAGTCAGATCAGGCTAGGCTTAGGCTCGGACAGCCCAGAGCCCTAGAGCCCAGAGTCATATGTCCTTCCTCACCCCGCTGTTCTTCGCCGCCCTTGGCGCCATCGCCATTCCGATACTGGTGCACCTGATTCAGCGCGAGCGGAAGCGCGTCGTGCAGTTTCCCGTCGCTGATGTTCCTGCAGCGCATTCCGTACCAGTCGGTCCGCCGCCGGCGCATCCGGCACTGGCTGCTGCTCGCGCTGCGCGTGGCGGCCATCGCGCTGCTCGTGCTCGCCTTCGCGCGCCCCTTCTTCCCGCAGGGCGCGCTGTCGGCCGCGGCGGCCGGCGGCGCCCGCGAGGTGGTCATCCTGCTCGATCAGTCGGCGAGCATGGGCTACGGCGACCACTGGCAGCGCGCGCGCGACGCCGCGCACGCCGTGGTCGCGGACTCGGCGGCCGACGACCAGGCGACGCTCGTGCTGTTCGGGCGGAACGCTGAGGAGAACATGCGCGCGACCTCCGACCGCTCGCGCGCTCGACGCCGCCATCGACGCGGCCAAGGTGGGCTCCGACGGCACGCGCTACGGCCCGGCGCTGAAGCTGGCGGACAGCATCCTGGCGCGGTCGTCGCTGAAGCGGCAGGAAGCGGTCCTGATCAGCGATTTCCAGAAGAGCGGCTGGGGCGGCGCCGAGGACGCGCGCTTTCCCGAAGGCATCACGCTGACGACGGCGTCGGTCGCCTCGGAGACCACCAATGTCTCGGTCCCGTCGGTGACGTTCGCGCGGTCGGCGTTCTCGGGCCAGGAACGCGTGACGGTGACGGCCGGCGTCTCCAACAAGGGCGCCCAGCCGGCGACGAACGTGCCGGTCGTGCTGTCGGTGGACGGTCTCGAGATCGAGACGAAGAGCGCGACCGTCGCGCCGCCCGCGTCGACGCCGGTCACGTTCGCGCCGTTCACGGCTGGCCGAAGCGAACGTCCGCGGCTTCGTACGCGCGGGCGCCGATCCGCTGCCGGCCGACAACACGTTCCACTTCGTCGTCTCGCCGAGCGCGCCGGTGTCGGTCGCCATCGTCGAGAGCGGCGACCGCGCCGACGCGAGCCTGTTCCTGACCAAGGCGCTGGCCATCGGCACGACGCCCGCGTTTCAGGTGGAAGTCGTGCCGGTCGCTCGTGCGACGCCCGCCATCTTCGACAGGCGCTCGGTCGTCATTCTCAACGACACCACGCTGCCGACGGTCGGCGGGCGGCGGCGCGCTGAAGCGGTTCGTGGAACGCGGCGGCGGCGTGCTCGTCGTCTCCGGCGACCGCTCCGCGTGGCCGGCCGACGTCGACGAGCTGATGCCCGGGAAACTCGGGGCGCCGGTCGATCGGATCACGGGCCGCAGCGCGACGCTTGGACGCCTGGATCGCAGTCACGAGATCTTCGAGGTGTTCAAGGCGCCGCGCAGCGGCGACTTCACATCGGCGCACATCTTCCGCTACCGCGCGCTTCACGCCCGACCCGGCGAGCCGCGTCATCGCGCAATTACGACGACGGCGCGGTGGCGGCGGCGGAGCGGCGCACGGGGGCGGGCCGCGTCATCGTCTGGACGTCGACGCTCGACGACTCGTGGACCGACCTCGCGGTCGAAGCCCGTCTACCTCCCGCTCGTCCACCAGCTCGTGAGCTACCTCGCCCGGTACGAACAGACGCCATCGTGGCTGACCGTCGGCCAGGTCGTCGACCTCGCCTCCATGGCCGCCACCATCCGGGGCGACCGCATCGTCGTCAGCCCGTCCGGCCAGCGGACGACCCAGGCGGCCAATTCGCCCGGCCTGCTGGAGTTGACCGAGCAGGGTATCTATGAGGTCCGCGCGGGCGGGACGACCGCCGGGCGGCCCGATGTCGATTGCCGTGAACATCGACCCCGCCGAAGCGGACCTCGCGCCGCTCGACCCGGCCGAGCTCGTGGCGTCGGTGACGGGCCACGCCACCCAGGTTGCGGCGGCCGGGGCGGCTGCCCGAACCGCTGTCGCGGGAAGACAACGAGAAACGGCAGGCCTTGTGGTGGTATCTGCTCTTCGCCGGCCTGCTGCTGTTGGCGGCCGAAACGGTGATTTCCAACCGTTTGTCCCGAAAAGAGAAATTTCTGTAGCAGGCCATTTTTGGGCTGCTGCAGGTGGTAATCTTTTTGATAAGGGAGACCCTGCATGGACCATCGCGCGGAACTCGTTGAAGTCATCCGTCGAATCCGGAACCGCTGGCGCCTTCGCCTGGCGGCGCGGGGGGCGGTCGTCGTGTTCGTCGGCACGGTGCTGGTGCTGATGCTGTCGGCATCGAGCCTGGAGTCATTCAGGTTCAGCGTTCCTGCGATCATCACGTTCCGCATCCTTGTCCTTGCCGCGTTCGGGGCGCTCGTCCTTTACGCCATCATGCCACTGCGGCGTCAGGTGACCGACACGCAGGTCGCGCTCTATCTGGAAGAACACAATCCGTCGCTCGAAGCGGCGATTCTGAGCGCGGTCGAAACGTCGTCGACACGAGACCGGCGATCGCTACTCCCCGCGGCTGGTCGAGCGGCTGGTCGAGCAGGCCATCGCGCAGAGCCGCGACGTCGACAACGGGATGGCGATCGATCGCCCCCGCATGCGCCGGCATGCCGCCACGCTCGCGGCCTTCGCTGCCGTGACCGCGCTGTTCATCGCCTTCGGCCCGGCCTACATACGGAGCGGCCTGTCGGCATTGCTGGTTCTGTCGCGTAGCGCCGAGGCGGCGAGCCCCTACAAGATTGACGGTCCAGCCCGGCGACGCCAGCGTGCCGCGCGGCGGCGATCTGACGGTTCGCGCGAAGCTCGAAGGTTTTGCGTCCAAAGACGTCACGCTGATGATGAGGCGGCGTGGGTGGCGAGTTCGAAAGCCTGCCGCTCATCGCCACCGCCGACGCGGAACAGTTCGAAGGGATGATGTTCCGCCTGGACAAGGATACGGAGTACTACGTCAGGTCGAACGGCGTCGATTCGACGCACTACACGCTGAAGGTCGTCGATCTGCCGACCGTTCAGAAGCTCGACGTCGAGTATCGCTACCCCGCGTACACGAACCTTCCGCCGCGCATCGAGGAAAACGGCGGCGACGTCGTGGCGCTGCGCGGCACCGAGGTGCTGCTGCGCATCGTGCCGACGATGAAGACATCGGGCGGGCAGATTCTCTTCAAGGACGCCGGCGCGGCGCCCTTGGCGGTGCAGGCCGACGGCACGCTCACCGGCAGCTTCAAGCTCCAGGAGCCGGGTTTCTATCGCATCGAGCTCATCGGCCCGAAGGGCGAGAAGGTTGAAGCCTCGCCGCAATACACGATCGACGTTCTCGACGATCAGGCGCCGACGGTCGTGTTCAGCAAGCCCGGGCGCGACACCGGCGCGACGGCGGTCGAAGAGGTCTTCACCGAGGTGAAGGCCGACGACGACTTCGGCGTCAGGCAAGTGCAGATGGTCTATTCGGTGAACGGCGGGCCGCAGAAGACCATTCCGCTGTTCGGCGGCGCCAGGCCGCTCACGGAAGTGAGCGCCGGCCACACGATTTACCTCGAAGAGATGGGCCTTGCGCCCGGCGACTTCGTGTCGTACTTCGCGAAGGCCACCGACAACAACCAGACCTCGTCGAGCGACATCTACTTCGTCCAGATCCGTCCCTTCAGCAAGGACTACAAGCAGGCCCAGTCGCAGGCCCAGGCGGGCGGCGGCGGTGGAGGCGGCGGGGGTGACGTCGGCGAGCTCTCCAGGCAGCAGCGCGAGATCGTGGCGGCGACCTTCAACACGATTCGCGACAAGGCCAAGACCAAGGCGGACAAGTACCGCGAGAACGTGGTCTTCCTGAATCTGGCCCAGGCCAAGCTCCGCGCGCAGGTCGAAGAGCTGATCGGAAAGTTGAACGAACGGCTGGGCGCGCTCGACCAGGACTCGGAGTTCCGATCGATCGCCGAGCAGCTGCCGAAGGCGGCCGCGGAAATGGCGTTGGCCGAGACCGATCTGAAGGCGATGAAGCCGGATTCGGCGCTGGCGCCGGAACAGCGCGCGTTGAAGATTCTGCAGGTCGTCGAGCAACAGTACGAGACGCAGATCGCCCAGCAGCAAGGCGGCGGGGGCGGCGGCGGCGGCGGGCAGAGCCAGATGGCCGAAGATCTGGCCGACCTCTTCGAGCTGGAGCTCGACAAGCTGGCGAACCAGTACGAGATGCGGCAGCAGGCGGAGCAACAGGCCAGCGACCGTCAGGTCGACGAGCTCGCCGACAAACTGAAGGAGCTGGCCCGCCGGCAGCAGCAGGAAGCCGAGCGGCAGCGCCGGCTCGGTCAGGCCGGGCAGCAACAGCAGTCGGGTGGCGGCTCCGGCGGCCAGCGGCAGCTCGCGCAGGAAGTCGAGGAAGCGGCCCGGCGGCTCGAGCAGCTCTCGCGCGAGCAGCAGCGGCCGGACCTCGCCGAGGCCGCGCGTGAATTGCAGGCAGCCGCCAACGCGATGCGGCAGGCCGCGGCGAACGGCACGCAGGACAACGGCGCGCTGGCCAACTCGGCGCTGGAAAAGCTGCAGGAGGCGCAGCAGAAACTGGCCCGCGAAATGGGCGGCCGCTCCGAGCGCGATATTCAGAATGCGCGTCAGCAGGCCGAACAGCTCGCGGAGGAACAGAAGGATGTCGCGGAGGAAGTGAAGAACCTCGATCAGCAGGCGGGCGTCGACCAGCGGGTGAAGGCGCAGCAGCTCGCGCTGCGCAAGTTCACGATGGACGGCCAGCTCGGTGAGCTGCAGTCGGAGCTCGAGCGGATCGCCAACGAGACGCGCCGGGACGAGAAGGACGCGGCGCGAAAGCTCGACGAAGCGGCAGGCGGCATCCGCGACAAGCGTGTGAGGGAGAAGATTCGCTACTCGCGCAGCGTACTGCAGGGCGCCGTGCCGCAGTCCGCGCAGGGCATGGAGGACGACATCTCGGCAAACCTCGAAGCGCTCGAGCAGAAGATCGCGGAAGCCGAAAAGGCCCTCGGCCAGGCCTCGCAGGAGGATTCGCTGTCGAAAGCGGCGGATTCGACGCGCGAGCTCGTGCGCAACCTGGAGTCGCTCGATCAGCGGATTCGCGACCGCGCGCAGGGACGTGACGGCCAGCAACAGGGCCAGGACGGCCAACCGCAGGATCAGCAAGGCCAACAGGGACAGCAGGGCCAGCAGGGTCAGCAAGGCCAGCAGGGCCAGCAGGGCCAGCAGGGCCAGCAGGGTCAACAGGGCCAGCAGGGTCAGCAAGGCCAACAGGGTCAGCAAGGCCAACAGGGTCAACAAGGCCAACAGGGTCAGCAAGGCCAACAGGGGCAGCAGGGTCAACAAGGTGGTCAGGGCCAGCAGGGTGGGCAGGACGGCCAGATCAATCGTGGCCCGGCTGGGCTCGGCGGCGGCGATGCGCGAGCGGGTGACGGCACGTGGTACGGCGGCGGACGATTCACCAACGACGATGTCCGGCAGTTCACGCGCCAGTTCCAGGAACTGGATCGGGATGCGCAGGACCTTCGCCGGGATCTGCAGGCCGCCGGCGTCAACGCTGCGGATCTCGACGCGATCATGCGCGACCTGCGAGCGGGCCAGCAGCAGAGCATCTACAACGACCCGGCCGCGCTCGCCAAGCTGCAGGCCGCAGCACTCGAACGGCTGAAGCAGTTCGAGTTCACCCTCCGGCGCAAGCTCGGCGCGGGAGACGAATCGCTGGCGCTGTCCGGATCGGACGAAGTGCCAGCCAGCTTCCGGCAGGCGATCGAGGAATACTATCGGTCGCTCGCGCAGCGGCAGGGAACCAGATAGACCCGCGCTCGAGGAAATGCAGAGTTCAGAATTGCAGATTGCAGATTCGAATCTGCAATCTGCAATCAATCTGAAATCTGCAATCTCCCATCTGCAATTCCCGTCTCAGCGTAAGATCCCTCAGTCGGGGCGTAGCGCAGCCTGGTAGCGCATCTGCTTTGGGAGCAGAGGGTCGCTGGTTCGAATCCAGTCGCCCCGACCACTTTCACAAAATCCGTCCCACCTGAGTCAACTCGTTACCACCTGAGGCATTCGGCTACCCATGCCGAAGAGCGACCGCGCCGAAAGATCCGTGATTCAGCCATCCGCGGGTCTGGCATCGTTGTTGATACCTGCTGATGCATGACTAACTCGCAGCCGGCCGCCTCTCTCATCCGGTGGCAGTTCGAACGCGGCGACCACCATCTCGCGTGCATGGTCAATCAGGCGCCCGTGGCTTCGGCCTTCGAGGTCGCGACCGTGCCACTCTGGGACGTCACACGTGCCGCCGTCGAAACATTCGACAGTTCCCGCGAGGCGTTCCATCGACACGCGGCGATTGCCGCCGACCTTCGCGAGGCCGGTTGGACGCTTGCCGCTTATACGGCGTAGGAGTTTGGAATTGCCCGCTCGGCCTCGGCCGGACCGGGCAGGGCCTGGACGGGCTTGCAGCGCATGTCTGCAATGTCTGGCCGGCCCATAACTGTTGGAGACCTTGATCGAGATCAATGTGAGCGAATCACGCCCGGAGCTCAGAAACATTCGCGAGATCGTCACGCTCGAACAGGAGGCGCGCCGCACTCGATCCGTCCTCGACAAAACGGCGGACTGGGTCACGGGAATCGCAAGCGGCCCCTCGTTCATCGTCGTGCACGTCGTTTGGTTCGGTCTCTGGATCGCGCTGAACGCCAGCGGCACAGCCCGGTTCGATCCAACCTTCAACTTGCTGATGCTGGTCGTGTCGATCGAGGCAATCATGCTGACCGGCTTCGTGCTCCGCGCTCAGGGCCGGATGACGCTTCAGGCCGAGCAGCGGGCTCACCTCGACCTGCAGGTCAACATGCTCGCCGAACAGGAGCTCACAGCCATTCTGCGCGTGCTGTGTGCGCTCGGCGAGCGGCTGGGCATCGACGTCGCCGCCTGCGATCCGCACGTCGAACACTTCCGCGCAAAAACCGACGTCCGCACCATCGCCACGGCGCTCGCCAGCGAACAGGCTGGTGCGGACAAATGACCAAGGAGAGTGATATGGGACTTCGAGACAAGTACGCGTACGCGATTCAGACCGCGAAGGATTTGAGGATGCAGGGCGCCGCCGAGGAGCGTGAGGGCAAGCTGCACTTCAAGGGCACGACCAACACCCAGGCCGAAGCGAACAAGATCTGGGATGCCATCAAGACCATCCCCGAGTGGTCGAAGGAGGTCGTCGCCGACATCAAAGCGACTGCCCCCGCCGCCGGTCCGGGCGCTGCGGAAAGTACCTACACCGTCCAGTCGGGCGATACGCTGAGCAAGATAGCCAAGGATAAACTCGGCAATGCGAACGACTACATGCAGATCTTCAACGCGAACCGGGATCAGTTGAGCGATCCGGACAAGATCAAGCCGGGCCAGGTGCTGAAGATTCCACAGTCCACCAAGCACTGACCCGGGAGTACGTAGTGTCCGCCTTCAGCTGGCTCCCCCGACCACGGCCGGGCTGAAGCCGGACACTACGGAACCTCACCGCTGCGTTCAGTCGGCTCCCCACACGCGCGAGAATCCCTCCCATCGCCCCTTCGCCAAAAAATCAGCAGTGACCGCCGTCCGTTGGGCTAAGATGGCGGCGCTTCCACAAACGCCCGCTCAACCCGCTGGCAGCGCCTCAGGAGCATGTCATGACAGTCTCGCGACGTGCGGCCACTCTCGCTGTTCTGGTCGTTGCCTGGGTTCCCTGGAGCGGCGCCTCGATCGCGGCGCAAACCGCGACTGCAACCGCGCAGGCCGTCCTCACTCCGCAGGTCCTCACTGCGCAGGAGATGGAGGAGTTCCTGCTCCGAGGTAAGGTCGTCGCCACCAAGGGCGTGACCAAGGGCGTCACCGACGCGCGGCGCGTAACGCTATCCGACGGACGGATCACGCACGACGCGCAAATCCAGGACGTGGACATCTACAAGCCGGTCTTCGAGGTCGGGAAGAGTACCGAGGTGAACTTCAGGGACAGCTACCGGTACAACATTGCCGCGTACCGGTTGTCGCGGCTTCTCGGTCTGGTCGAGGTGCCCATGTCCGTTCTTCGGAGAGTGGACGCCAAGCCGGCGGCGTTCACCTGGTGGGTTGACGACGTGGCCATGGACGAGGGTGACCGAGCGAAGAAGCAGGTTGTGAGTCCAAACCCCGCCCGGACGGCCAGTTACTTCCACATCCTGCGCGTGTTCGACGAGCTGATTCAGAACCGCGATCGGAACGCCGGCAATCTTCTGTGGACCAGGGATTGGGACATGTGGATGATCGACCATACCCGCGCCTTCCGGTTGGGCCGCGAACTGCTGAAGCCAGAGCTGCTCGATCGCTGCGAACGCACGCTTCTCGAACGCATGCGGGGGCTCACCGCCGCGACCGTGGCGGAAACGATGGGCGACACCCTTCTGAAGGCCGAGATCGAGGCGCTGATGGCGCGGCGCGATCTCCTGGTCAAGCTGTTCGACGACAGGATTGCCAAGCGCGGCGAGGCGGCGGTGCTCTACACGATGCCTCGATGAGTCTGCGGCCGCGGACGGTATGACATCGCTCCTCACACGCGCTCTCGGCAGGCTGGTCACGCTGCGGGAAGGCGAAGCCGCGACCGCGCTGCTGATGTTCGCGTACTCCTTCCTGGCGATGACGGCCTACACCATCGTCAGCCCCATCACGAAATCGAAGTTCATCAGCGATCTCGGGGCGGACAACCTGCCGTACGTGGAGCTCGGGGCAGGCGTCCTGATTGGCGTCCTGATGCATGTTTACAGCGCCGGCTTCGGGCGGCTGCCGCGCCGCTGGGTCATCCCGGCGACGCAGGCCGGTGAAGTCGGACTGCTGGTGCTGTTCTGGTTTCTGTTCCGAACCGGCGCCGAGTGGGTGTCGGTGGCGTTCTACATCCTCGGGATGATCCTCGGCATCCTGCTGATCAGCCAGTTCTGGACGCTCGCTAATGACATTTACGATGCGCGCCAGGCCAAGCGGCTGTTCGGCTTCATCGGCGGCGGCGCCAGCCTGGGTGGTGTGACGGGATCGGCGATCACCTCGTTCGCAGTCCGGGAGGTCGGGACCAACAATCTGCTGCTGCTGAGCGCGGCGACGTTGAGCGTGGGTGTGGTGCTGGTCGTGGCGATCGTGCGGCGAGCGGACGTCACGGGCGATGTGGCCGCAGCCGGCGAGGAACGGGGCGTCGGGGCCGGCGAAGCCATCCGGTTGCTGCGCTCGTCGCGCCAGCTTCAGATGATCGCGCTCGTGATCGGGTTCGGCGCGCTCGGTGGAACGATCATCAAGCAGCAGCTCAGCATGGCGATCGAGGCAGCCAGGGGACCGGATGGCACCGACGCGATTACGGCCTTCCTCGCTCAGGTGGCGATGTATTCATCGATCGCCGGGTTCGTCATACAGGTCGGCCTGACCAGCCGCATTCACCGCGTTCTGGGGCTGCTGTTTGCGCTGCTCATTCTCCCGGTCAGCCTCGGCACGACCGCGCTCATCATGCTGTTCAACGCGTCGCTGTGGGCGCCGGCCGCCGCGCGTGCATTGGACAGGTCGCTGGGGTACACCATCGACAAGACGACGCGCGAGGTGCTGTTCCTGCCCTTGCCGACAGGCCTGAAATACCGGGCCAAGCCGTTTGTCGATGTGACAGTCGACCGTTTCGCGAAGGCGGTCGGCGCGCTGCTGCTGCTCGTGTTGATCAAGGTGCTGAACCTCGACTGGCACGAGCTCAGCTACGCGAGCCTGGTGCTGACCGGACTGTGGATGTTCGTGGCGATGCGCGCGCGGAGCGAGTACCTCAAGACCTTCAGGCGCAGCATTGAAACGCGCGCGATGGTGCCGGCGAGCGTCCGCCTCGACGTCGCCGACGCCGCGACGATCGAAACGCTGGTGGAGGAGCTGTCGAACCCCGACGAGTCGTCCGTGCTCTACGCGATCGAGATGCTCGAAGCGCTCGACAAGCGCAATCTCATCACGCCGTTGCTGCTGCATCACGAGTCGGCCAGGGTGCGGGCGAGTGCGCTGCTCACGCTCGAGTCGGCGCGCGCGCCGCTCGCCGGCAAAGGTGTCCGGTGGATGCCGGCGGTCGAGCGCATGCTTCGGGACGAGGACGCAGGCGTGCGTGCCGCGGCGGTGCGGGCGCTGGCGGCGCTCGCCATGGAGGATGCCTCCACCCTGATGCGGCGTTACCTCGCCGACCCGGACCCGCGCGTGGCGGTGACCGCCGCGGTGGTGATGGCCGACTCCGGCAACGGGGCCGATGCGCATGCCGCCGGGGCGACGTTGCAGCGCCTGATCGACGACACCCGCAACGCCGCCGCCGGCGCGCGCCGGGAAGCGGCCGCCGCGCTCGCGCGCATCAGGAACCCAGGTTTCCGCCCGCTGCTGGTTCCGCTGATGGACGACGCCGACCTCGAGGTCGCGCGCCAGGCCATTCGCAGCGTGGGATCGCTCGGCCTGATCGAACCGCTGTTCCTCCCCGGGCTGGTCGCGCTGCTCGGTCACCGCGTCTTGAAGCCCGCCGCGCGCAGCGTCCTCGTCAGCTACGGCGACGAGGTCCTCGATGCGCTCGCCTACTTCCTGATGGACCGTGGCGAGAACGTCTGGGTGCGCCGACACATTCCCGCGACGCTCGCGCTCATCCCCACCCAGCGGTCGATGGACGTCCTGCTCGATGCCCTCGACGAACCGGACGGATTCCTGCGCTACAAGGTCGTGACGGCGATCGAGAAGCTGCGGCACCATCACTCCGAACTGGTGATGACGCACAGGCCCATCGAAGGCCTCGTGCTCGAGGAGTGCTCGCGCTATTGCCGCTACCTCACGCTTCGCTACAACCTCGTGCAGCGCGACGCCCGGGCGTCCCGATCGTTGCTGGTGCGGGCGCTCGAAGACAAGCTCGCGCGCGCGCTCGACCGCATCTACCGGCTGCTGGGGCTGATCTATCCCTGGAAGGACGTGGCCGCCGCGCGATACACGATCGAGCACAGCGACTCACGCACCCGGGCCGGGGCGATCGAGTACATGGACAACTTGCTCGGCGGCGCGGTCAGGAAGCGCGTGATGCCCCTCATCGACGACGCCCCGATGGAACAGAAGGTGCGGCACGCCAACTTCTTCCTCAAGACCCGCGCACGCGACCTCGAGGACACGCTCGCCCAGCTCGTGCACGACGAAGACGACCAGGTCGTCGCCGCCGCCGCTGTGCACTTCGTCGAGGAGCGGCAGCTCTGGTCGCTCATCGACGACCTCGAGTTCGCGGTGGCCCAGCGCACGGTCGCCGACAGGTATGTCCTCGAAGCCGCTTCGTGGGCCCTCGCCGCGTACCGGCTGTCGGACGAGCGCCGCGATTTCTGGATGGAGCCGCTGCCCGCCGTCGAATTGGCGCACCGCGCCAGCAAAATCGAGCTCTTTGATTTCGTCTCGGTCGATGAGCTGTTCCGCATCGCCGGCTCGGGCCGCCAGGTGCGCCACGAAGGAGGGCGCGCCCTCTATTCTGAAGGCGCCCAGGCCGACGACGTGCAGTTCCTGCTCGAAGGTTCGGTGCACGTGTCAGGCGGAGAAGGCGCGCCGTACGACCTCGCCGCGCCGGCCGCGCTCGCCTTCGAGGAGATGCTCGAAGGCAGCCCGCTCCGCCACACGATCTGCGCCATCGATCGTGCGATCTGCCTCACGCTCGACCCGCGATCAGTTCCTGACGATGCTGTCGGACAATATCGTGCTGGCGCAGGGGTTGTTCCGCATGCTCCTCGATACCCCGAAGGCGCGCCGGTGGCGCACGGTTTACACACCGCCCGACATCGAACCGGCGACTCGGCAAAGCCCGCTGCTGCCGCTGGAGAAGGTGCTGCTGTTGCGGCAGAACCCGCTGCTCGCGCGTGCGACCGTCAACCAGCTGCTCGACCTGGCCGCCATCGCCCGCGAGGTGCCGCTCGCGGCCGGCAGCGTGCTGTTCACTGAAACGGATCAGCCCGCCGTGTACCACGTGTTAGGAGGCGAAGTGCGGCTGGAGGCAGAGGCGGCCGTCCCGATCGTGGCTGGTCCGGGCAGCACGATCGCCGTGGCGGAAACACTGGCTGGTGTGTCGCTCGGCCGGCGCGCGACGGTGACGGAGGCTGGGCAGGCGCTGCGGCTCGATCACGACGAGCTGTTCGACGTGCTCGCCGACCACATCGACCTGCTGCAGGGCCTGTTCAGCGGCCTGCTGCAGGCGAATCAGGCGGAACCGGCGCCGGCGGAGCGGCCGTGGCCGGTTCTCTGACAGGATCCAGATCCTCGCGCCGATCCTCATAGATCGCTGTCAGCTTCCCGTCCCGGATCTCGAGCGCCGACGCGCGGCCGCCGGGAAAGAAGCTGCCGTCGAGCATGCCCGTATCGAGCTGCACGACCCGCCCACCGAATCGCGGCGTCACCCGCCCGTTCGCCGCCACGGTATGGCCGACCACGATCATCCGCGCGTTCAATGTCTGAAGGATCGTCTCGACCTCGGGCAGAAAGGTCGTCTCGTTCTCGAGCGCAAGACCGCGATACCACAACGGCCCGTCTTCCCTGGACGCCAGCAGCGAGGCCAGTTGCTGGGGGTCGATGTCAGGCGCCGATTTGAGCTCCGATCGCACGGTTGCGTTGATCGCCGCGCATCCCAATGGGGCGACAGCCGGACTGACGCCGCCATGCATGAAGACGATGCCATTGATCCTGACCATCGTGTCGCGCTCGCGGAGCCACCGGCCGTACTCCCCGTCTGCGGCGAACGCCAGCACCAGCTCGATGAAGCCGATCGGCGTCTGCTCCAGAAATCGGGCGCGGAAGGACTCTTCCGAGAAAGGCTCGGCGGCTGTCTTCGCTTGAGCAGCGGCATTGTCGAGGACCACGCGGTAGTACCGTTCGCGCAGCTCTTCCGATTGGTCCGTGCGGAACGCCGCATACTCTTCGGCGCTGACGTACCGCAGGTCCCCGATCATCCGCATCGCCTCGTGGTTGCCAAGCAGGGCATGAACGCGCCCGCCCGCACGCGAGGCCTCGCCTTCCAGCCGCCGCAGCAGATCGAGAATCCGGCGCGAATCGGCGCCCCGGTCCGTAACGTCGCCCGTCTGCACGAGGATGGCGCGACCCCCTGACCATCGCTGACGGTCGTCCACCAGCCCCGCTGCCCGAAGAATCGCGACCAGGCGGTCGTATGCCCCGTGGGCGTCGGCCACGGCGACGATCCGCTCGGACGTCTTGACGTCACACGACGCGGAAGAAGTATCTTGCGCCGCGCGGGCGGATCCGCCGCCGAGGAGAAGCGCCGCACCAGCGAGCGCGAGCGGAAATCGCCGGCGGCGCAACAGGACAGCCCGGACCATATGCCATCTTACGCGCAAAGGGCGACCTCAGCTGAAGCTGAGGGCACGATTAGGCGACTCTATACGCTCATCGCAGAGCTCGCTGACTCGAGCTCGAAGTGACGACACGACTCTCAAATCGGTTTATAGTTGCCGACGCTGGCTCAACCGACGAACGGAGTCACGAGACTCAACGAAGCGACCATAGTAACTTTCAAAGGCGACTCTGCGCGGAGAGCTCATCGGGCCGGATGCGCAGTTTACGACGCGGCTGGCAAGGTGTACAACGGCATGATCGACCGGCGGCCGGGCCGTGCCGGGTGTGTCGACTGGCGGACGTCAAGCCCGTGACATCGGCGGCAACCACGACTGCGCGTCATGCGACAGCCACGGGCGCTAGGCTGCCGACCTGTCGCCGACGGTGGACCTGTGCTGGTCGGCGGTGCGGCGAGGTGATGTGGATCATGCGGCACGCGATCGGTCTCGCGATGCGGTAGGCATGATCTCGGCGAGATCCGGCGAACACGGGAAAAGTCTCGGCGTGGGCGGAAGCGACTACTGGACGGCGCTTCACCCGTATTCCGCAGGCGGCGCCTATGTGAACTTCATGATGGACGAGGGAGAGGCCGGCGTTCGGTACCGACGGGAAAAACTACGACCGCCTCACGCAGATCGAGAAGCGGTACGACGCGGAGAACCTGTTTCGCGTCAATCAGAACATCAGGCCGGCGAATGACGGTAACCGGCGTGGAAAGGAGTCGACCGAACGACGATGGACCGGGGTGACTCGCTCACCGGCCGGAAGATCGGCGCCTACCAGATCGTGTCCCGCCTGGGGGTGGGCGGGATGGGCGAGGTGTACCGCGCCAGAGATCCGAAGCTGGAGCGCGAGGTCGCGATCAAGGTCCTGCCGCCGGAATTCGCGGCGGATGCGGAACGACTGGCCCGGTTTGAGCGCGAGGCGGTTCTACTGGCGGCATTAAATCATCCACACATCGGCGCGATCTACGGATTCGAAGAGAAGGATGGCTCGCCGGCCATCGTGCTCGAGCTCGTCGAAGGGCCGACGCTCGCCGATCGCCTTGCCATGGGTTCTCTGTCGGTGATCGAGGCGATGACAATTGGGGCCCAGATTGCCGATGCGCTTGCGGCGGCGCACGCCAAAGGCATCGTCCACCGCGATCTCAAGCCGGCCAATATCAAGATCACCCCGGCCGGCGTCGTCAAGGTGCTCGATTTCGGGATCGCGAAGCGGGACGTGGCCGGCAATCCGGAAACGGCGCCGACGGTGGGCGGCCTGACTGTCCCCGGCCAGATTATCGGAACGATTGGATACATGTCTCCCGAGCAAGTGCGGGGAGAGATGGTCGATTCACGATCCGATCACTTCTCACTGGGTGCCATCCTGTTCGAAATGGCAACCGGCCGCCGTGCTTTCGAAGGAAGCTCTCCTGCAGAGATGCTGGTCGCTGTTCTACGCGACAACCCACCTGTCGCGAGGGACCTGAACCCCGGCATTCCTGTGATGCTTCAGTCGATCATCGACCGATGCCTCGACAAGAACCGGGACCGGCGGTATGCCTCGACCGAGGAGCTGGCGAGAGATCTGGCGACGCCGCGCGACCGCCTGATCCATAGCGCGTGGGTACCGGAGGCGACGCGAGGGTCCAAGCTGCCGGTCCCCCGAACGCCGCTCATCGGACGCGAGGCCGAGCTCGCGGCGGCTCGAGCACTGCTCCTTCGCGAGGACGTTCGCCTGGTCACTTTGACCGGCGCCGGCGGCACCGGCAAGACGCGTCTCGCACTTCACCTGGTTGCAGACCTTGGCTCGCGGTTTTCGGGCGGCGTGTATTTCGCGGCGCTGGCCTCGATTCGCGATCCGGCGCTGGTGGCGTCGGCGATCGCGCAGACACTGGAGCCGCGCGGGCTCGAGGGACGCCAGCCGGAAGAGCTGCTGAAGCACGCCTTGGGTGCGAGACGAGAACCGCTGTTACTGCTCCTCGATAATTTCGAGCAGGTGCTCGGCGCAGCACCGCTGGTGATGGATCTATTGGAGAGCTGCGCGCCGCTCAAAGTGCTCGTAACCAGTCGAGCCGCGCTGCGGTTGTCCGGCGAGCACGAATTCCCGGTCCCCGGCCTGGCGCTGCCGCCTCGGGCGAGTCGAGGGTCGGCGGCGAATGTCAAGAAGTATCCCGCCGTCGCCCTGTTCGTTCAGCGGGCCACCGCCGTCCAACCGGACTTCGCGCTCACGGCAGAGAACGCTGCGTCAGTCGCGGAAATCTGCGAGAAGTTGGACGGCCTTCCGCTGGCGATCGAGCTGGCGGCGGCACGTGTCAGGACGCTGACGCCGGGAAACATCCTGGAACGGTTGGGAAGCCGCTTCGAGCTGCTGACCGCCGGCGCGCGCGATCTGCCTGCGCGCCAGCAGACGCTGCGGGCCACCATCGACTGGAGTTACGAGTTGCTCGCCGCGGAGGAGCAGACGCTCTTCAGGCGAATGTCGGTGTTTGTTGGGGGCTGCACGTTGGAGGCGGTCGAGGCGGTGTGCAACGCTTCCGGCGATCTTAGGCAACCACGTGCTGGACGCCCTGGAATCGCTGGTCGGGCAGAGTCTCGTGCAACGCTCGGAGCAGCCCGATCGCGAAGCGCGCTTCGTGATGCTCGAGACGCTTCACGAGTACGGCGCCGAGCGACTCAGTGCCAGCCAAGACGCGTCACTCACCCATCGGGCCCGCGCGGCCTATTGCCTTGTGCTCGCCGAGGAAGGTCTCGACCGCAGCTTGGACGCGCGCGAGCGAGCACAGTGGAACGCCCGCTGCGTCCTGGAGGAGGACAACTTTCGAGCGGCGCTCGAGTGGACCGCGCAAACGCGGAACGTCGAGTGGGGTTTCAGACTGGTCGTCGCGCTGCGGCCGTTTATTCTCTCGTATTCGCGAACGCCGTATCGGGAGTTTCGTGAGAGGCTGGATACGCTCCTCGCGCTTCCAGCCGGCGGCGCCAGCAAGCAACTCCGAGCCCGTGCCTTGCTGGCGGCCGGAGAAATGTCCTTCGTTGTCGACGCCGTCGCGGCGCGAGAACGCTACGAGGAAAGTCTCGCCCTTTGTCGGATGCTTGGCGACACGCCCGGCGTCATCGCGGCGACCAACAGTCTTGCTTCCACGGAGGCCCATCAGGGGAATCTGGAATTGGCGCGCTCTCTCTACGAGCAGTGTGTGCAGCTTTCGCAAGAGGTGGGTGACGAACGTGGAAGCGCAGGCTTTCTGAGCAACCTCGCTCGGGTCGTCGAGGGCGACCCCCTTGTCACTCGGGCGCTGTACGAGCGAGCGCTGTCCATCTTTGCCCGCGTGAAGGACTTCACCGGCGTCGCCTGGTCGGAGAGCCACCTTGGTGACCTGGCGAGGGAAGACGGTGAAATCGCCACAGCGACGGCCTGCTACGAGCGTGCGATCGCAGCCTTCGAGCGCGTCGGCGATCAGGTGGGTGTCGCCAGGACGCTCGTGGACCTTGGCGCGCTCGTATCGCGTCAGGGCGATCAGGAGAAGGGCCGCGCCACGATGCTGCGCGCGCTCGCATTGTTCCGTGAAGCAGGCTACCGGGCTGGCGTCGCGCGCGTGTTGGAAGGATTCGCCCACTTCGCGGTCGAACGCGGTGAGGCCGCGCGTGCCTTGCGCCTGGCAGGGGCGGCCACGGCGATTCGTCAGGCACTCGAGATGCGGTTGCCTCGAACCGAGGAGCTCGCGCTGGCATTTGATCTCGAGCCCGCCAGGCGGGCGCTTGGAAGCGCGGCCGCATCAACGGCCACGCGAGAAGGCCAGTCGATGACGATCGAACAAGCGGTCCAGTACGCGCTGGGTGAGGCAGATCGGGAGGCGTAAAACGGAACGCGGTTAGTCGCGGAAGTTGACGGGATCGAGCAGGCGCCGAACCGCGGCAACCCGGTTCACTGGAAATCCGGCGCGCTTGCCGTGCTCCCGGAGCGTGGCCTCGTCGGGCGCGAGATACACGCAATAGACCTTATCGTCGGTCACGTAACTGTGAACCCACTGGATCGTGCTGCCCATCTCGTTCAGGATCTCCAGCGACTTCAGCGAAAGTTCCCGGATCTCAGCTTCCGACAACTGCCCCGCGTAATCGGGTAATCGGGTAATTGATTACGCAATTGCGGCATGCGGTATCTCAGTCCCCGATCAATAACACAGAAAACCGATTACCCAATTACCCCATGCGCGGTCAGACGACGCGATCGCGCAGCGGCGCGCCGGAGACGAAGAGGCGGATATTCTCCAGCGCCCGCCGGCCCATCGCTTCGCGGGTTTCGAGCGTCGCACTCCCCAGATGCGGCAGCAGGACGACGTTCTCCATCTTCAGCAGTTCGGCGGTCACGGCCGGTTCCCGCTCGTAGACGTCGATGCCCGCGGCGGCGATCTGTCCGTTCTGGAGCGCGGCCACCAGCGCGGCCTCGTCGACGACATCGCCGCGAGCCGTGTTGATCAGGATGCCCGATTTCTTCATCTGGGCCAACCGCTCCGCGTTCATCAGGTGACGCGTCTCGGGCAGCGCCGGGCAATGCAGCGAGACGAAGTCCGCCTCCCCGAGAACTTCCTCGAGCGTGGCTCGAGGCTCCGCGCCGAGCGCGCCGCCCGGCACCAGCGGATCGTGGAAGATGACCCGCATCCCGAACCCGTCGTGCGCCTTTTTCGTCACCGCCCGCGCGATCCGGCCGAAGCCGACGAGCCCGAGCGTCTTCCCGCTCACCATCGTTCCCATCATGTGCGTCGGCCGCCAGCCGGTCCACTTGCCGTTGCGCACATGCCGCTCGCCTTCCCCCGCGCGTCGCGCGGTCATGAGCAGCAGCGTCATCGCGAGGTCGGCCGTCGCTTCGGTCAGCACCTCGGGGGTATTGGAGACAGACACCCCCGCCTCCTTTGCCGCGGCAATATCGATGTTGTTGAAGCCCACGCCGTAGTTGGCGAGCAACCCGGCGCGCCGGCCGGGCGTCTTGATGATGTCGGCCGTCATCCTGTCGGCGACGCAGCACAGCACGACGTCGGCCGTTCGTACGGCGTCCTTCAGCGCGTCCGCACTCATGGGCTGGTCGTCCGGGTTGAGGCGCGCGTCGAACTGCGCGGCAATTTCCTGCTCGACGGCGGTTGGGATCTTCCGGGTGACGATAACGATCGGTCGGTTGGTCATAAAGATCTTCACCACGGAGGACACGGAGGACAGGAGGTTCAGTCGTACCTGACGTATGTTCCTCCGTGTCCTCTGTGTCCTCCGTGGTGTCTAGGTTTCGCACTCCGTCATCTACGTGCTGACCGCGACGGGTTGCGTCCAGCATTCCTCGGCCGCCCCAACGCCGCTGCCCGGGACCACGTGGACTCCCGCGTCGCGAAGGGCCATTTCAGTGCCTGCCAGCGCGCCGAGCAGCATCAGCTCGTTGAGGTCGCCCATGTGGCCGATGCGGAACAGCTTCCCCGCCATCTTGGCGAGGCCCGCGCCGAGTGACAGGTTGTACCGCTTGTAGGCAATGTCGATGACGTCCTCGCCCTTGACGTGCGGCGGCACCATGATCGCGCTGACCGTGTCGGAATACCACTTCGGCGATTTCGCGCACAGGTCCAGGCCCCAGGCTTTGACCGCCGCCCGGACGCCCTCGGCGAGACGATGATGCCGGGCAAACACGTTCTCGAGGCCCTCCTCGAGCAGCATCGCGACCGACTCGCGCAGGCCGTACAGCATCGGCACCGACGGCGTGTACGGGAAAGTAGCCGTTCGCGTTCTGGTTGATCTGGTCCTTGAAATCGAAGAACGACGCGCTTCAGCTTCGCATCCTCGGTCGCCGCGACCGCCTTCTGGCTGACGCACACGATCCCCGCCCCTGGCGGCAGCATGAACGCCTTCTGCGTGCCGACGACCGCCGCGTCCACCTTCCACTCGTCCATGCGGAAATCGATCGCGCCGATCGAGCTGACGCCGTCCACGAACAGCAGGGCGGGATGCTTCGCCTCGTCGAGCGCTTTGCGGACGCCTGCGACGTCGCTCCTCACGCCCGTGGCGGTCTCGTTGTGCACTATCATGACCGCCTTGATCTGATGGGCGGCGTCGGCCGCCAGCGCCTCGGCAATCCGGTCGACCGGCGCCGCCTCGCCCCATTCGGCGTCGATCACCTGCACGTCGAGCCCGAGGCGCTGCGCCATCTCGGTCCACAGGTGGCTGAACTGGCCGTAGCGCGCGGAGAGCACCTTGTCGCCGGGTGAAAGCGTATTGGACAAGGTCGCTTCCCACCCGCCGGTGCCGGAGGCGGGAAAGATGAAGCACTGGCCCGACTCGGTCCTGAAGATCTTTTTCAGATCGTTGAACAGCGGTTTCGTGAGCGAGGGAAAGCTCGACGACCGGTGATCCTCCATCGCGACGTGCATCGCCCGCAGCACCCGGTCGGGAACATTCGTCGGTCCCGGGACAAACAGAAAATTTCGACCTGGCATGGCCTTCCTCGCATTGATCGGACTGGAACGGGGTTCACGCCACAATGGGGGACTGGAATCGTACTATGAATCAACAGGACACAAAACCCCTGCTCGTCCAGATCTATCAGGCGGCGCTCGCGGCGGTCGCGCCGGGGCCCGTGCTTGTTCGTGCCCTGCAGGAGGACGAATCTTCCAGCGCTTCCCGCCCGTCCCGGCTCTGGATCATCGCGCTTGGCAAGGCGGCTGCAGCCGATGGCGGAAGCGGCAGTTCGCGTGCTCGCCGATCGGGGCCAGGCACCCGCCGGCGGGCTCGTCGTCGCTCCGGTCGCCGGCCCACGGCCCCATCCATCGATCGCCGCTGTCGTCGGCGATCATCCGGAGCCGGCCGCCGGCTCGCTGGCAGCCGCCGACGCGCTCGATGGTCTCGTGAAGCAGGTGTCATCCGGCGATTCCGTGTGGGTGCTGCTGTCCGGCGGCACCACCAGCCTCATCGGCGCCCCACAGCCCGGCATCACAGCGCCCGAGCTGAAGGCGCTCTACACGCAACTGCTTCGTTCGGGACTCGACATCAAGGCGATGAACCGGGTGCGGAAGCGGTTCACCCGATGGGGCGCGGGACGGCTCGCGCGAAGCCTCGCCCCCGCGCACGTGCGCTGCTACATCGTCTCGGATGTGATCGGCGACGACCTGGCTGCCATCGCCTCCGGACCCTGTGTCCCCGATCCCTCCACGGCACGCGAGGTCCGCGAGGCGCTCGTGCATGCCGAGCTCTGGGACGGGCTGGCGCCCTCGCTGCAGCGGCACCTGACCGAGGTGGAGCGTGGCGGCCTCCCTGAAACGCCAAAACCCGGCGACCCAATCTTCGCAGGCGTGGAGACCAGACTGATCGCGAGCAATCGTCTGGCGCTCGAGGCGGCCGGCAGACGCGTGCTGGAGCTCGGGCTGGTTCCCGAGATCGTCGAGGCGCCGCTCATCGGCGAAGCCGCAACGGCCGGCGCGCGGATCGCCCAACAGCTGGGTGCGGGCAATCACCAGGCTCGCCCCACGCGCTGCCTGATCGCCGGGGGCGAAACGACCGTCACGTTCACCGATCAGGAACCGGGATCGGGCGGCCGTTCGCAGGAACTGGCGCTTGCGGCCGCACGCGACCTGCGGGGCCTTCCGCCACCGGTCGCCCTGCTCGCGGCCGGAACCGACGGCCGCGACGGCCCGACCGACGCGGCGGGTGCCGTCGTGGACGGATCGACATGGGACCGCATCGCGGCCGCGGGCCGGGATCCGCAGCGGGACCTGCAGCGTCACGACTCGTACCCCGCTCTCGCGGCGGCCGACGCGCTGATCAGGACCGGTCCGACAGGCACGAACGTCATGGACATTGTGGTTGGGATTGCGTAAACGGAGGGTGTCGGTATACCCAAAACCTGAGTGACGCGGGACAGTGGATTCAGTATAGTCGCGCCGTCGGACACCAATTCATTGCGTCTTCCTTTCGGCCCGTTACGCGGTGGTTCGAGGTCTTGCGTGTTCGGTTTGTCAGCAAAGGAGGCTATATGGCGCGTGTGAGATTTCTTGTTGTTCCGCTTCTCGCCGCCCTCGCGTCGGTGTGGGCCGCTGGTCCCGCGACGGCCCAGACCAAGGAGGCTAGTGGCACCGTCGTCTCAGTTTCCGACTCCTCGCTGACGGTCAAGGTCGCCGACAAGGACATGAAGTTCGGCGTCGACGCGAAAACTGTGGTCGGGGCCCCCGGAGCGGGCAGGGCGACGCGCGACGCCCAGGGCCAGGGCGCGGCTGGCATCAAACTTACCAGCGTCCTGAAACCCGGCAGCGGCGTGGTCGTGACGTACCGTGAGGCGGGCGGAGCCCTGGTAGCGAACGAAATCCGGTCGGTCCCAGCAGCCGCAACAACCGGAGCCGCGGCGTCGTCGACAGCGAACGGCAGGGTCAAGTCGGTGGCGGCCGCCTCTCTAGTCATCACGGACAACGGTAAAGACTTGACGTTCGCTGTCGACAAGGAGACGAGGGTGGTCGCGAAGGGCGCCGGAACTGCGACGCAAGCCGCTGGCGGAAGCATCCCCTTCGCCAAACTCGTAGGCGTGGGCGACACCGTCAGCGTCAGCTATGCCGGCACAGGTCCGACGATGCGGGCGACCGAGATCCGCATCACGGTAAATGCCGACAGGCCCCCGACGCCGGCTGCCCGCTGATCGACGAGCACATCGAGCGTCGGGGACGAATCGCGGTTCGTTCCCGGCGTCCCCGACCGCCAGCGACCATCCACATGGGTGGACCGCGATCGATCACGCGATTTCGCTCCGGACGCCTGGTCGCGTGCGATGTCGTATGGGCGGAAGTGGCGGGCCGCTTCGCCTCCGACGATGTGCTTCATCGGCGGCGATGCACGGAATTCGATGCCGTTCGACGATCGTTTCGCAATCGTGACGAGCGATGCGAGATGACTCTCCAAGTCTCTCGAACCCTTGGAACCGTGTAAAATCCCCCTCCCATGAACGACGCGCTCGTCGAGCAAAAAGCGCAGCTGCGGCGCCAGGCCTACGACGCACGCAACGCGCAGGAACACAAGGACGAAGTTTCCGGAACGATCATCGAGCGGTTCGTGGCTCTACCCGAGTACGCCGCCGCGCAGACGGCGATGTGGTATCTCGACGTGCGATCCGAAGTGCGCACCCGCCACCGGTTGGCCGATGCTCTCACGAGCGGCAAGACGAATCGTCGTGCCGTATTGCACGGTCGACGAGCAGGGCGCGAACAGGCTCGGGCTGTGGCATCTCACCAGCATGGACGAGCTCGTCGTGGGCAAGTGGAAGATTCTCGAACCGCCCCGCGAGCGCTGGGGAGAGCCTGGCAAGGAAATCGACCCGCGTGAACTGGATCTGGTGATGGTGCCGGGCGTGGGCTTCACTCGCGACGGCGCGCGCATGGGCAACGGGCAGGGCTACTACGACCGCCTGCTCGATCGCGTGCGGCCGACTGCGCCGCTCGTCGCGCTCGCATTCGAATGTCAGTTGTTTCCGGACCTGCCGGTCAGTCCGCACGACGTCTACATGGACAAAGTCATCACGGAAAAGGCCGTGCATACGGGCCGTGGGCGCCACGCGCCCCGCTCACAATGACGTCCGGGGCTGCAATCGACGATACGTACGCCGAGGCGTTCAAGAGCCTCTACGCGGAGATCCTCATCACGGCCCGCGATCGTACATGGCTCGATCATGCGATTCACGCGGCCACCGGCAACGCGTCTTCCACCATAATGTGCGACTGCGAGGCGGGTCTCGACCGCTACGTCGGTCCTGGCGGCGACACGTCCGTCTCCACGCCCGATGGGCGCCCCGGGGCGATAGTCCAGTTTCATCTGCCCCGCTTCCGCAAAGAGCGCGTCGAGCGCACTGGAGCGCGCGCTCCTGGTGCGCATCAGCCAGAACGTGCTCACCTGCCCGACGGCCGCCTGCTTCAACCTGCTGGATACCGACCCGTACTTCAAGCTTGGCCGGAAGGTCGCCGTATTTCGGCGACGGCTACCAGTTCCGGGACACGCGCTACGGCCGACCGGTGTGGGTCGTCCCGATTCTCGAGCGGCGAGTTCGTCATCGACCGCCGCTTCGGCTATCGCGACGGGCTGATGGGCGGCAATCTGTGGCTGTTCGGCAAGGACGTCGATTCGGCGCTCGCTGCGGCCGAGCGCGTGCACGGGCGCGATCGCGCGGACACCCGGCGTCATCACGCCGTTCCCCGGTGGCGTCGTCGGCAGCGGATCGAAAGCCGGCAGCAGGTATTCCTTCGCCATCGCCAGCACCTACGAACAAGTTCTGCCCGACGCTGCGCGACACGCCAGGTCTCGAATCGAAACTGCCGATGGCGTCCATGCCGTGATGGAAATCATCATCGACGGCCGCGACATTCTGTCGATCATCGCCGCCACCCAGGCCGCGATTGCCGCGGCCGTCGACACGCCGGGCCTGGTGCGGATCTCCGCCGGCAATTACGGCGGCAAGCTCGGAAAGAGCTTCATCTACCTGCACCCAGACAGACAGCCGGTTCAGTGACGCTTCGGGTGCAGCTTCGGGTGCAAGGTGCCGGGTGCTGGGTGCCGGGTGCGGGGTTCACGCACTACCGTCCCTGTAATCTGGCAGTTCGTCCCTGGTGTCAGGTCCTCTGCACCTTGCACGAGTCACCATGCACTAGGCACCAGGCACCTCGCACCCGGCACATTGGCACCTGGCACAGCACCCGGCACCTGGCACCCAGCACCCGGCACCATTCTCTCTCTGGCCCCCGACAGGAGTGTGATGAGATGATGGGCTTGGAGGATTCGATGACGTCCAATCTGTCGAGAGGACCTGTCCTGTTGCGCCGGTTCCTGCTGTCGTGGGCGCTCGCCCTTTCGGTCGCGCTGTCCCCGGTACGCCGCGCAACCGTTGATGGCGCAGGCGGCCGCTGCTGCACAGCCCGCGATTCCCAGCGGCGTCGAGCTCGTGACGTCCGTCGAAGGAATTACCGAGTACCGGCTGGCGAACGGCCTCACCGTGCTGCTGTTTCCGGATCCCTCCAAGCAGACGATCACCGTCAACATGACCTACAGGGTCGGCTCGCGCCACGAGAACTACGGCGAGACCGGGATGGCGCACCTGCTCGAGCATCTGCTCTTCAAGGGCACGCCCAGGCACCCGAACATTCCGCAGGAGCTGACCGAGCACGGCGCACGCCCGAACGGCAGCACCTGGTACGACCGCACCAACTACTTCGAGACCTTCGCGGCGACCGAAGAGAACCTCCGATGGGCGCTCGATCTCGAGGCCGACCGGATGGTCAATTCCTTCGTCGCCAAGAAGGATCTGGACAGCGAGATGACCGTCGTCCGCAACGAGTTCGAGCGCGGCGAGAACAGTCCGCTCGACGTCCTGTTCGATCGTGTGATGTCAACGGCGTATCTGTGGCACAACTACGGGAAGACGACGATTGGCTCCCGCGCGGATCTCGAGAACGTGCCGATCGAGCGGCTCCAGGCGTTCTACCGGATGCACTACCAGCCCGACACCGCGACGTTGCTGGTGGCCGGCAAGTTCGACGAAGCGCAGACGCTCGGCCTCGTGAATCAGTATTTTGGCGTCATCCCTCGGCCGGAGCGGACCCTGCCGGGCTTCTACACCTCGGAGCCGACGCAGGACGGCGAGCGCAGCGTCACGCTACGCCGCGTGGGCGATGTCCAATACGCCGTCGTCGGCTACCACGTCCCCGCCGGCTCGGATCCCGACTACGCCGCCATCAGCCTCCTGGTGCAGATCCTCGGCGACGAGCCGTCGGGACGCCTGTACAAGGCACTGGTCGAGACGAAGAAAGCGACGAGCACGAGCGCCTTCGATTTCCAGCTGCACGATCCGGGAATTGCGCTGTTTTCCGCCGAAGTCCGGCAGGAGTCCTCGCTCGACGCCGCTCGCGACGGCATGCTGCAGGCGATCGACGACGTCCTGAAGAACCCGCCGACCAATGAAGAGCTCGAACGGGCGCGCACGGCCCTCTTGAAACAGATCGAGCTCGACCTGAACAACTCCAATCGCGTCGGGCTGCAGATGAGCGAGTGGGTGAGCATGGGCGACTGGCGGCTGCTCTTTCTCCACCGCGATCGCCTTCGCACGGCCACTACGGCAGACGTCCAGCGCGTGGCGGCGAAGTATCTCAAGCCGTCGAATCGGACCGTCGGCATCTTCATCCCCACGCCGTCACCCGACCGGGCCGAGATTCCGCCACGGCCGGATGTCGCGGCCGCGTTGAAGGGGTACAAAGGCGACGCGGTGGTCGCCGCGGGCGAAGCGTTCGACCCGGCCCCCGCCAATATCGACAAACGGACCACCAGAGCGACTCTTCCCGGTGGATTGAAGCTGTCGCTCCTGCCGAAGAAGACGCGCGGCGCCACGGTGGTCGTCGACCTGACGCTGCGGTTTGGCGACGAGAAGAGCCTGATGAACCGGAGCACCGCCGGGCAGCTCGCCGGCGCGATGCTGATGCGGGGCACCACGAAACGGACCCGCCAGCAGATTCAGGACGAGTTCGATCGGCTGAAGGCGCGCGTCAGGGTAGGTGGCGCCGCGACCAACGTCAACGCCTCGATCGAAACCAACCGCGAGAACCTCCCGGCCGTTCTCCGGCTGGTGAACGAGGTGTTGCGTGAGCCGTCGTTCCCGGCCGAGGAATTCGAGCTCCTCCGCCAGCAGCGGCTGGCCAGCCTCGAAGAGCAGCGGAGCGATCCGATTGCGCTCGCATCGGTCGCGTTCCAGCGCCACATGTCGCCTCAGGAACGAGGGGATGTCCGCTACGTGAAGACCATCGACGAATCGATCGCCGATCTGAAGGCCGTGACGCTCGACGACGTCAAGAAATTCCACGCTGATTTCTACGGAGCGTCCCACGGCGAGCTGGCGGCTGCGGGTGACTTCGAAGAGGTCGAGATCCTGGAGCTGACCGGGAGCCTCTTCAACGGCTGGAAAACGCCGCGGCCGTACGCCCGCGTCGGCGATACGTTCAAGGACGTCGCGCCGATCAATCAATCGCTCGAAACTCCCGACAAGGCGAACGCGGTCTACATCGCCGGGCAGAATCTGAACGTCCGCGATGACGAGCCCGATTACCCGGCGCTCGTGCTGGGCAACTACATGCTGGGCGGCGGCTTCCTGAATTCACGCCTGGCCACGCGCATCCGGCAGAAGGACGGCCTCAGCTACAGCGTCGGATCGGGGCTGCAGGTGAGCTCGCTCGACAAGAACGGCCGCTTCCTCGTGCAAGCCATCTACGCGCCGGAAAATCGTGCGCGGCTCGAAGCGGCCGTCGCGGACGAGCTCGCGCTGGCGTTGAAGGACGGCTTTACCGAGGAAGAGCTGAAGGCGGCGAAGACCGGATGGCTGCAGAGCCGCGAGGTCAGCCGGGCACAGGATGCCGAGCTTGCTGGAAGGCTGAACACGCTGCAGTTCCTGGGCCGGACGATTGCCTGGGACGCCGAGCTCGATCGGAAAGTCGCCGCGCTGACCCCCGCAGCCGTCAAAGCGGCGATCGCACGGCACCTCGACCCGGCGAAACTTTCGATCATCAAGGCCGGCGACTTCGCGAAGGTTGCAAAATGATCCGGCTGCCGCTCGCGATGTTCGTGCCGCTCCTGCTGCTGGTCAGCGGGTGCGCCACGCCAGCGGCGGAGAGCGAGTTCTTCGGAAAAGTCGAGCCCCCAGAGGGGCAGGTGCTGCGTTATATCTCGGGGTCCGAACCCGAAACCCTGGATCCTCAATTCGGTACCGGATTGCCCGAAGCGCGCATTTACCTGGCGCTGTATGAAGGGCTCACCGAATACGACCCGAAGACGACGCAGCCGATTCCCGCGATTGCCGAGCGCTGGGACGTCAACGCCGATGCTTCGGAGTTCGTGTTCCACCTTCGTCAGAACGCGCGCTGGTCGAATGGCGATCCGATTACCGCCCACGACTTCGTCTACAGCTTCCGCCGCGCCCTCGCCCCCGCCTTCGCCTCGCGCAACGCCTACATGGCGTACTACATCCTGTACGCGCAGGGATTCAACGAAGGTGGCGTCTTCGTCCGGGATCCCCAGTCCTCGATGCCGGGGGGCTTCGTGCTCGACAAGGACGTGTCGGGTGAATCCGAATGGCGCCTCGTTCTCCCAGGAGACGAATCGGCGCGACAGAAGGCCATCAGCGCCAGCCCACGGCTTCAATCGGCCGTGGCCGGGAAGGAATTCGTGCCTGTCCGGGCCGAAGACCTCGGCGTCACGGCGGTTGACGAGCACACCCTCCGGATCACGTTAACCCAGGGCGCTCCGTTTTTCGTGGGCATGATGGCGCATCAGCTCTTCAGGCCGGTTCATCGGGCCACCGTCGAGAAGTACGGCGCGCGCTGGACGGAGCCGGAGAATATCGTCACGTCCGGCCCGTTCATGCTGAAGGAATGGCGGCCGTACGACCGCCTCGTCGTCGTCCCCAATCCCATGTACTGGGACGCCGCCGCCGTCCGGCTCAGAGGAGATCCGGTTCTACCCGATCTCCGAGCAGACGACGATGATGAATCTATACAAGGCCGGCGAAGTGGATGCGATCTACAACCACACCGTTCCTTCGTCATGGCTGCCCCTCATCCGCAGGATGAAGGATTACATGGACGCGCCGGAGAACTCGATCGAGTACTACGCGATCAACACGACCAGACCGCCGATGGACGACGTGCGCGTCCGCAAGGCGTTCAACATGGCGATCGACAAGGAAGCGCTCGCCGCGTTCCGCGTGGTCGTGAAGCCGCTGACGGCGTTTACCCCTGAAGGCATCTTCCCCGGCTATCCCCAGCCCAGGGGCGACGGTTTCAACGTCGCACGCGCCCGCGAATTGCTGGCGGAGGCCGGGTATCGTGACGGCTCGGGAAACTACGACGCGAGCCTGTTCCCTGCCGGCGATGTCGAGATTCTGTACAACACGCTCGAAGCGAACCGCCAGACCGCCGAATTCATCCAGGCGCAGTGGAAGCAGAACCTCGGCATCACGGTGCCGCTGCGCAACATGGAATTCAGGACCTACCTGGCAGCGAAATCCGCCCTGGAATACAAAGGATTTACACGCTCGGGATGGAACGGCGATTACCTGGATCCTTACACCTTCCTCGAGCTGTTCGCTACGCTGAGGGGGAACAACAGCACGGGATGGTTCGACCCCGCCTACGTCCGCATGCTCGAAGAGGCCAACCGTACCATCGACCCACTGAAAAGGTACGAGCTTCTTGCGAAGGCCGAAGCCTACATGCTCGAGGTACAGCCGGTGATCCCGCTGTTCTCGCGGGCGACCGACTGGATGAAGAAACCCTACGTGAAGGGTCTCTATCCCAATCCGAGCACGCTCCACGCGTGGAAGTTCGTCTACATCGAGCACGATCCCGCGAAGTGGGACTACGGCGTACCGGCGCTGGCGGATTAGCCGCGCGCGTCAATCGCCGCCATGTTTCAATTCGTCATCCGCCGTCTGCTGGTTACCATTCCGATGGTGCTCGCCGTCATGACCCTGACCTGGGGGTTGATCCGGCTCGCGCCTGGAAACTTCTACAGCAGCGAACGCGCGCTCCCTGCCGCCATCGAACAGAACATCCGGGCGAAGTACGGGCTCGATCAACCGTGGTACGTCCAGTACGGACGGATGATGGGCAACACGCTGCGCGGCGACCTCGGCACTTCCCTGCAGTACGAGGGACGAACGGTCAATGAGATCCTGGGACGAACGATGCCGGTGTCGGCGGCCATCGGCGCCCTCGCCTATCTGCTGGCCCTCGTCGTCGGCGTGACCGCGGGCACCATCGCGGCCGTCAGGCAGAACTCGAAGCTCGATTACGGCTCGATGGCGGTGGCGATGTTCGGTATCTCCCTCCCGAACTTCGTGCTCGGGCCGCTGCTGGTCCTGCTCTTCTCGCTCACGCTGTACTGGCTGCCGCCGGCCCGGTGGGACGGCATTCCGAGCCGCAGCATGGTGCTGCCGGTCCTGACGCTGTCGGCCGTCTACATGGCCTACATCGCGCGGCTCGCGAGGGCCGGCATGCTGGAAGTGCTGCGGTCGGACTACATCCGAACCGCGCGCGCGAAAGGGCTGAGCGAGACGAAAATCATCGTGCGACACGCCATGCGCGGCGGCCTGCTCCCGGTCGTGTCCTTCAGCGGTCCTGCGCTGGCCATCCTGGTCACGGGCACGGTCGTCGTCGAGCGGATCTTCGCCATCCCGGGCGTTGGCAACTACTTCATCAACGCCAACCTCAATCGCGACGAACCGCTCATCCTCGGCATCGTCGTCTTCATCTCGATCGTCATCCTGTTCTTCAATCTGATGGTCGACGTGGCGTACGGGTTCCTGGACCCGCGGGTCAGATACTGAATTGGATAATCGGGTAATCGGGTAATCGGGTAATTGATGGAGAAATTGAGAGATTGAATGCAATCGGCCAATCAATTACCCGATTACCAGATTACCCAATTACCCGATGAAGTTGAGGGCACCTCCCTGTGGCAGGGTGCCTGGCGCAGGCTGCTGCGGAACCGCCTGGCCGTGTTCGGCCTGATCATGACAGGTCTGGTGGTGACCGTATCGCTCGCCGGCCCGCCGATTATTCGGGTGACGACCGGTTACACCTACGACTACATACCGCCCGACTCCAACTTGATCCGGTCGTTTCCGCCTCTGACAGGGCCGGATGGGTCGTTCTCGCTCGCACACCCCATGGGCACCGACAGCTCGGGCCGCGACATTCTCGCGCGCGTGCTGCTCGGCGGACGCATCTCCCTGATGGTGGGCATCATTTCCACTCTGGTGTCGCTGGTTATCGGCATCACGTATGGGGCGACAGCCGGCTATCTGGGCGGACACGTGGACGACCTGATGATGCGGATTGTCGACGTCCTCTACGCGATCCCTTACATGATGATCGTGATCGTCCTGCTCGCGCTGTTCGGCGGCCAAACGGCGATCGGGCAGCTGTTCCTGCTCTTTGCCGCGCTCGGCGCCGTCTCGTGGCTGACGATGGCGCGGATCGTTCGCGGGCAGGTGATTTCGCTCAAGAACCGCGAATTCGTGCTGGCGGCCCGCGCGACCGGCGTGCCGACGAGAAAGATCATTTCCCGGCACCTCATCCCCAATACCATCGGCCCGGTCATCGTCTACGCCACGTTGACCGTGCCGTCGGTGATGCTGCAGGAGGCCTTCCTTTCGTTCCTGGGCCTCGGCGTGCAGGCGCCGCTCGCGTCCTGGGGCAGCCTTGCGCTCGAAGGCATCCAGAACATCGCCGTCTTTCCCTGGCAGCTGCTGTTCCCCGGCGTGACGATGGCGATCACGCTGGTGTCGCTGAATTTCTTCGGCGACGGCTTGCGCGACGCGCTGGATCCGCAGACCCGCAGGACATAGTGGGCACACTGCTCTCGGTCCGCGGCCTGAAAACCTACTTCGATCTCGACGAAGGCGTCGTCAAGGCGGTTGACGGCGTCAGCTTCGATCTGGAGCGCGGCAGGACGCTGGGGATTGTCGGCGAGTCGGGCTCCGGGAAATCGGTCACGAACCTGTCGGTTCTCCGCCTCGTCCCTTCCCCGCCGGGACGTATCGTGGCCGGCGAGATTCTCTTCGACGGGCAGGATATCGTCTCGATGTCCGCCGAAGCGATCCGGAAGATCCGCGGCAAGCGCATCGCCATGATCTTCCAGGATCCGATGAGCTCCCTGAACCCGTTCATGCGGATCTCGAAGCAGCTGATGGAGATGACCGAGCTGCACCTCGGCTTCAGCGCGCGGCAGGCGCACGACCACGCCGTCAAGATGCTGGAGATGGTCGGGATCCCCGACGCGCGCACGCGCGTCAACGGTTACCCGCACGAATTTTCCGGCGGCATGCGTCAGCGCGTGATGATCGCGATGGCGCTTTCCTGCGGCCCGGAGCTGCTGATCGCGGACGAGCCCACCACCGCGCTCGACGTCACGATTCAGGCGCAGATCCTCGATCTCATCCGGACGCTGAAGGCGGAGACCGGAACGAGCGTCATCCTGATTACCCACGATCTTGGTGTCGTGGCTGGCATGACCGACGAAATCGTCGTGATGTATGCCGGCAAGGTGTTCGAGAGCGCGCCGACCGCGGAGCTGTTCGCGCGTCCGGGCAACCCCTACACCCGGGGACTCCTCCGCTCCGTTCCCGACCCGACGTCGAAGCAGGGGCAGCTGTATCAGATCCCCGGGCTGCCTCCCGACCCTGCCCGGCTGCCGCCTGGCTGTCCGTTCGCTCCGCGGTGCGAGTACGTCCAGGACATTTGCAGGCAGGAATTTCCGCCGTTCGTGGAGTTGACGCCCCGCCACCATTCGCTCTGCCACTTTGCGCATGACGTTTATGGGCTCTAGGCTTCCGGCTTCAGGCGTTGGGCCTCGAATCGGCTTCGGGCCCTCGGCGCGGGCTAGAGCCTATAGCCCGAAGCCCGGAGCCCGTGATATGCCTCCGCCGCTGCTGTCCATCCGCGATCTGAAGGTCCACTTCGACCTCGGCGGCGGCACGGCGTGGGACCGGCTGACGGGCGGCAGCCGCGTGCGCCGGGTGGTGCACGCCGTTGACGGGGTCGACCTCGACATACGCGCCGGGGAGACCATGGGCCTGGTCGGCGAGTCGGGCTGCGGTAAGTCGACGCTCGGGCGCGCCGTCCTGCGGCTCGTCGAGCCGACGGCCGGCGAAGTGATCTTCCGAGGCACGGATCTGGCGCACCTGTCGGTGCGCGAGCTGCGTCAGCAGCGCCGCCACTTCCAGATGATCTTCCAGGACCCGTACGCGTCGCTCAACCCGAGGATGACCATCGGCGAAATCATCGCCGAGCCGATCGAAACGTACAGCTTGCACACGGGCACGGAGAAGCGGGAACGCGTGCGCGATCTGATGGCCACGGTCGGACTGAGCCCGCGGCACATCAAGCGATACCCGCACGAATTCTCCGGGGGCCAGCAGCAGCGCATCGGCATCGCGCGCGCCCTCGCCGCCAATCCGGACTTCATCGTCGCCGACGAGCCGATCTCGGCGCTCGACGTGTCCATCCAGGCGCAGATCATGAACCTGATGGAAAACCTGCAGAGGCAGCGGAACCTGACCTACCTCTTCATCTCGCACGATCTGCGCGCGATCCGGCACACGTCGAACCGCGTGGCGGTGATGTACCTCGGGAAGCTCGTGGAACTGGCGGACGCCAAGGTGATTTACGACGAGCCGCTGATGCCGTACACCAAAGCCCTGATCTCCGCGGTCCCCATCCCGGATCCGAAGATCGAGGCGACGAGGCGGCGCATGGTCCTCGAGGGGGACGTGCCCTCTCCCATCAACCCTCCCAGCGGATGCCGCTTCCACACGCGGTGTCCGTTCATGGTGCCCGCCTGCCGGGAGGTGGTTCCGCAGCTCGTGGAAATCAAGGCCGCGCACTTCGCCGCGTGCATCCGCATCAGCCCCGGGCAACCGCACATTGAAGACGTCCCCGCGGGCGCCACGCCCGGCCTCGCATCCGGGATTCCCCTCGAGGCACCGCCTTGATTCACGCTCGCGACAACGGAGGCCGGTTCGTCGCCCAATACGAAAAACAACGATCAACGCAGAGACCGCAGAGACCGCGGAGAAAGATGCAGCTGTAGGCCGGGCCTTATCAGGCCCGGCGCTGGCGACGTGGAAGATTCTGCACGGGATGCGGTTCTGTGGGTGGCAAAACTGGCATCAGACGAAGACCACGGCGCGATTCATTCAGCATTCTGGTGCGGCTGCACTGGCACGCCTGCAACGATGCGAGTCGGTCCGGGCCGACGGGTCTGCCCTTCCGTGGTCCCTATGGGCGAAGAATGAGGGAGGTCTTGTCGGTCTGCTTGAGATTCGCGTTCGGCGTGGCTGGCGTGGCCCGGTACTTCTGCCTACGGCTTACTGGGCAGCGGGTCGATTCGTACGTACCGAACAGCCGGTCTAACCGGCCGCTGCCCTGACGGCATCGGGGCGCGCTTGCGCGTGCCCATCGCGCTCGGTGGTATCGTGACTCGCGCGTGCCGCAGGTGAGCGACAATGCGTTAGCCGGACTGGGGGATCGACTGGACGGGTGCAAAGCCGCAGGCTTCACGAAGGCAAATCGTATGGCACAGAAGGTTCTCGTAGACCGGTTCGATCACATCGTCCTCACGGTCAGCGACCTTGAAGAAGCCACAAGATTCTACGAGCGAGTTCTCGGTTTCGAGAGGGAGTTCTTCCGGGGACCGGAAGGGCAACCGAGGTACGCACTGCGCTTCGGGAATCAAAAGATCAACCTTCAGGACCGCGCGACCGCGACCCCAACGAAAGCCAACACTCCGACGATTGGGTCGGCCGATTTCTGTGTCCTCGCGGCCATTCCGCTCGGCGATGTCCTTGCGCACCTCCGCGCGGAGAATGTTCCAATTGTGGACGGTCCCGTCGCGAGACGGGGTGCCCTTGGACCGCTGCGTTCCGTCTACTTCCGAGACCCTGACGGCAACCTCGTCGAGGTAGCGGAGTACGTGTAGAGAGTGATGCTGACACCCGAATAGGATATGGGGCGCCGCGTGCATCCGCATCAGCCCCGGGCAACCCCACATTGAAGACGTCCCCGCGGGCGCCACGCCGGGCCTCGCATTCCGGGATTCCACTCCAGGCACAGGGTTGACTCTCGCGTTCACCGGGAAGAGCGACCGGTACACCACGTCAGAACGACGATCAACGCAGAGACCGCAGAGATCGCAGAGAAATACGGATGTCAGCCAAGATGGACGCACGCGGTAGGCCGGGCCCTATTAGGCCTGGCGCTGGCGACGTGGAAGATTCTGCGTGGAATGCGCTTCTGCGGGTGGCACAAACTGCCATCAGACGAAGACGACGTCGCGATTCATTCTGCATTCTGCTGAGCCCAGCTGCCGGCATCGCGTCCCAGTTGTGCTCAGCTGCGAAGAAGTCGGCAAGATCTTCAAGACTATCCAGGGGACGATGTGGTTGGTCGTGGCCCTTCTCTAGGGGGCCGGGCTGCGAAATGCAGGAGTGTCTGGAGCTTCGAGTGACGGACCTCAAGTTCGACCGGCATGAAATTGTCGTTCGACGGGGTAAAGGTCAGAAGGACCGGCGGACGATGTTGCCGGTTGCCATCGAAGAGCGGCTGAAGGGATATCTTCGGGAGGTGAAACGACAACATGAAGAAGATCTCGCCGACGGATTCGGACGCGTCGTACTTTTAGCAAAGCGGCCGGGGCACAACGGGCTCCTTGATTTCCGTGGCCTTTGGAGCAAGACTGCACGAGAAGCGGCATGCGATGGCTGCGAGTTGGCCGTCCACTCAGTAAGAAGTTAGGTTGCAGAATGGATGCCTTCCCCGGGTACCGGCGAGCGTCGCTTGCTCAGGTGTTCGGCGATGTTGTCGCAGAGTTGCCGCCGACAGATTCGTTCGTGCTTGGGGTGTCGCGCCTTGAGGAATATGGCGGGCAGTGCCTTTCGGTCGGCGAGTTGTTGCGCCGGTATGCATAGAAGACGGCAACCTAACATGCCATCACTGCAGCCGACGGACGCGTGCCGAAGTGATCCTGGTCGCTGGCGTCCGCGGCCGAGCGCTGGGCGCTAGCCAGGCAATTGAAACATGCAAGAAGTCCCGAAACGGATCAAGCGTCTAGTTCGAGATTGGGCGCGGATCGCGCATGATCGCGACCTCCGACAAGCCTTGAGTGAGCTTCGCGTCCAATTCGATCGTTGGGAACATGGCGAAATCGACGCGTTCGAACTCAACGATCTCGTGCATCGATTCCATCAGGACTCGTCTCGAGACATCTGGAAGAGATACGCCACAACGCACCTCGAGCCGGCGGTCGCGGCGGCGGTGGCTAGCGGAGTGCTTCGCAAAGAGGAACTGCCCGCGGAGCTCGTGCGGCACGTGGCAGGTTTGATCGAAGTCTACGAACACGATTTCTCTGCATCGTGAACTGCTTGGGACGGCCGAAATCGCGCTCGGGGCCGGTAGAGTAGGTCAGGCGCGCAGCCTCGCGGGTGAACCGTGAATACTGGGAGCGACTCCGGAACAACGCACAAACCGGGCCGAAGGTCCAATCAACTCCGCATGGGTTCGTTGCCGGCGCGATATTCGTTCGTCCTGAACCCCCATCTGCGGGAGCGGTTCACGAAGTGTCCGAGCTGCGACGCGCGTACCCGAATTCGAAAGATTCCGCTGGTCGTTCATGTCGACGATCTTGATGGGCCAAGACTCGTCCTTCTGAACAAGACCTGCCGCCTATGTGTGCTCTGCGAGACGCTCATTGTCCATCGAGCCGAATTAGAGCGAGTTATCGTCGCCGCTGGGTTCTCCGCTGCGGTCCACGGCCCAGGCCATCTAGTGCTGGGCACCATTGACCGGCGCACCTGGCGCCGCGGCTTTGCTGGTGACGCGCAGCTTGCGGACATTCGAGGGCACATGGCTGATTTCAAGAAATACCTGAAAGTCGATGTCGTGCCTGCGCATTGGGAACGATCAAACCCAATGAGCGGTCAGGTCTCTCGATTTAGAATCTGACAGCCATACTGTCCAGGCCCACGCCAGGAGCGCTTCTGTATGACCGTGCTCCGAACGATCTCCTCAAGGCGCTTCTGTTCTGGGCCGCGTACTCGCAGGTTTCTGGATGCGAGTCCGTTCAGCGGGGACTCATCGAGAAGGTTGTGACGGGCAACGTGGCTGCAATGAAGAACGGGACTCTGTTGCATCCGGAAGCACGGGCGGAAATTCTGCGACGGATTGAGGCCCTCACGCCGCGGAGCGAACGCAGATGGGGCAGGATGACTCCGCATCAGATGGTGTGTCATCTGAGCGATGCGTGTCGCGCGGCCTTGGGCGAGCGGCGGGTTCCAGTCATTGGTACGCTCTGGGAGCGCACCGTGATCAGGTGGTTGGCAATACACACGAACGTCAAATGGCCGCAGGGCGTCAGGACCGTGCCGGAGGCCGATCAGGAAATCGGTGGTACTCGTCCAACCGAGTTTGCGCGCGACGTCGATGAATTGCGAGGTCTGATTCAGCGGTTTAGTAACCCGGAAGCGCAGCTCTCAGGATACCATCCGTTGTTTGGCGGCCTGTCGGCAACGGAATGGGGCAGATTCAGTTACCGTCATGCGGATCATCATCTTCGTCAATTCGGTGCCTAGGAAGAGGGCACTATCGAGTCACCGGCGCCTTCAGGCAGGCGTTCGAGGGCGTGATCGAACCGGCCAGCCGAAGCGTCAGCGTAAAGGGTCGACCGCTGTTCCTGCGGATCATCAACGCAGAACCCCTTGGTCGGTTGTGGGAGCGGATCTCGTTGCGTAACGCCGATGGCAAGATCACACAGCCGCCCACGCCGGCTGCGTTCGTTATCTTCAGCGCCGACGGGTTCTTTTCTCGGAGCGCCATCCCTACCGAGTAACGTTGGAGCAGGACTGCCCGAGCAGCGGCCAGAGGCCGCTTTACGCGCCGCGTCCCGCTCAACTCAGTCAGGAGTTAGACGCGCCGAATCAATTCGTCGAAGGAAAGACATGTCACAGAACAAGACGACCGTCGAGAAATACCTCGACGGCTTTCGGAGAAGCGACCATCAGCAGATCTTGTCCTGTCTCACGGACGACGTTGAATGGGACATCCCCGGGGCCTTTCACATCGTTGGCAAGCCAGCCTTCGACAAGGAAATCGAAAATGATGCGTTCACGGGCCACCCCGACATCACTGTGACGCGCATGATTGAAGAAGGTGATGTCGTGGTAGCCGAGGGTACGGTCCGGACGCAGAAACGGCTCGGTGGGTTTCTGAACCTGGCGTTTTGCGATGTGTTCGTCCTGCAGGATGGCCAGATCAGGCGATTGATCTCATATTTAATGGAAGTCAAAGCTGGGGGCCACGGACCCTCAGAGTCTTGAACGAGGAGGAATTTTCCATGGCCGGAGCAAAGATCGTCGTCCTCTATCCTGCGCCTCGAGACATCAGTGCGTTCGAACGCGCGTACCTGAATGATCACGCGCCAATGGTGACCCCTCAGAATTTCAAAGGGATGACGAGATTTGTCGCATCAAAGATTGTCGGCACCCCGGATGGAAGTGCGCCGCCCTTCCATCGGATCGCTGAACTTCATTTTCCATCGATGGCAGCACTCCAAACGGCCGCTGGTTCTGCTTCGGCACAGCAGGCGGTTGCGCACGCGGTCTCTATTTCGAGCGGCGGCAAGCCTCTCTTCCTGGTCGCGGAGGAAGACACAGCAGATTTCTAGTTGTCACCTGGCGACGCGTTCGCTGATACCAGCGCGTCATTCGTCAGTCATCTCGCCCTCTCGAGGTTCAATCGGCTATTATTCGTCCACCATGAGATACGCGCTGGCCCTTGTCGATGCGGCGGTCGTGCGCCGAAGGGTCACCGCGTTCCTCCTGGCACTCACCGTTCTCCGTGGCGGCGCTGCAGTCGCGCAGACGCCGTCCGGGCAGCAGAGCCAGGAGCCGGCGGCGCCGCAGTTCGAGGAAGCGATCGAGGTCGTGGGGGCGACGCCGATCCCGGGTATCGGCGTCGAACGCGACAAGATCCCCGGGAATATTCAGGCGGCGACCGCGGCCGATCTCGCGCGGACCGGTATTCACGCCGGTGAACAGCTGACAGCCGGATTCGCCAGCGTATACGCGAACGAAGCACAGACGAATCCGTTTCAGCCGGACATCCAGTTCCGGGGTTTTGCCGCGTCTCCATTGCTCGGGCTCCCGCAAGGCATTGCCGTCTATCAGGACGGCGTGCGCATGAACGAGCCGTTCGGCGACACGGTGAACTGGGAGTTGCTGCCGACCAACGCAATCGCCAGCGTGACGCTGATGCCCGGCTCCAATCCCCTGTTCGGCCTCAATGCCCTGGGCGGCGCCGTCTCGGTCCAGACGAAGACCGGCTTCTCGCATCCCGGCCATGGCGTGAGCGTGTTCGGCGGTTCGTTCGGCCGTCTCTGGGCCGATGTCCACACCGCCGGACACACCGATCGCCTCAGCTACTTCGTCACCGGCCGGATACTGGACGAAGACGGCTGGCGTGATTTCTCCCCGTCTCGCGTTCGTCAGATGTTCGGGAACGTCGAGTGGCGCGGAACGTCCACGACCCTCACGGCGACGGCTGCGGGAGGCGTCAACCGGCTGATTGGCAACGGACCAGCGCCCGTCCAACTGCTCGAAGAGGATCGCTCGGCGATCTTCACGCACCCGGACGAAACGAAGACCGACATGGGGTTGATCTCGCTCCGCGGCCGGCATGCGGCCGGCGGCAGCGTCACCTTCGATGGCGTCCTGTTCTATCGGCCGGCGAGGATTCGAACCTTCAACGGCGACGACACCGCCTACGACGAATGCGAAGACGAAGAGTTCGAGGAATTGCTGTGCACGGAGGACGGGGAAGGCGATCCGGTCGAAGACCAGTTCGGCCGCCCCGTGCCTGTCGAACGATGACGACCCTTTCGACGCCACGAACAACACGTCCGCGACGCGGACCGACGGCTGGGGCGGCGGATTTCAGGCCACGGCGACGCGCCCGATTGGCAATCGCGAAAACCACTTCGTCGCCGGCGCGAGCTTCGATGGCGCGCGATCGCGATACGAGTCCGATACGGAGCTGGCGCGCCTGACCGACGACCGCGGCACGATCGGCACGGGCATTTTCGATGCGGAGGCCGCCGTGCGGCTCCAGACCAGCGTGCGGCACAGTGGCCTGTATGCGGCTGACTTTTTCACGGTGGCGCCCGGGCTGACGCTCATGGGCTCCGCCCGCTTCAACCATAGCGTCGTCGAGTTGCGGGACCAGATCGGCACCGAGCTGACCGGCGATCACAGCTTCTCCAGGTTGAACCCGGCGGCCGGTCTCACCTACGCGTTGCCTCGCAGCGTCACGGCCTACGGCAGCTTCAGCGCGTCCTCGCGGGTGCCGGCCCCGTCGGAGCTGAGCTGCGCCGATCCCGACGATCCCTGCCGGCTCCCGAATGCCTTCGTCGCGGATCCGCCGCTGAACCAGGTCGTCGCCCGCACCCTGGAAGGGGGCGTGCGGGGGCGCAATCGCGAGGTCGGCTGGACCGCGTCGGCCTTCCGCACCGCGAATCGCGATGACATCACCTTCATCAGCAGCGGCGCGCTGACCAACGAAGGCCACTTCGCCAATGTCGGCGACACGCTCCGGCAGGGACTGGAGCTCAACGCGGTTGGCGTCGTCGCGAACCGGGTCCGATGGGGCGCGGCCTACACCTACCTGCGGGCCCGTTTCGACACGCCACTCACGCTCAGCAGCCCAAACCACCCGGACGCCGTCGACGGCGAAATCACGATCCGGCCCGGCGACTCGATTCCCAGCGTTCCCAGGCACAACTTGAAGGGCGATCTCTCCGTCGCCGCCGGCCGGCTGTCGATCGGAGCAAGCGCAACGTATGCATCCAGCCAGTTCCTGCGGGGGGACGAAGCGAACCTGTTGCCTCCAATCGACGGGGCCACGTTGGTGAACCTGACAGGCGGGTACTCGTTCGGAAGTCGTGTGAGACTGTTCGGGCGCCTCACGAACCTGTTCAATAACGACTACGCGACGTTTGGATTGCTCGGCGAGGCCGATGACGTCCTGGGCGACGAGTTCGACGACCCACGGTTCGTCAGTCCCGGTGCACCGCGAGCGGCCTGGGTCGGCCTCGAATTCTCGCTGCCGTAAATCGCGGAAAAGGCCGGGCCGGACGCGGCTGAACCTCTTGCAAAGGCGATTTCCGAGGCATACACTCACCCCGTAGTTCACCCCCCATACGTCGGCCTCGCGATCGGTTGCGAGGTTTCGGACCCTCGCGTGGCCTCTCGTGACTTCCGTGTCGAAGGAGGAGCCATGATTTGCGTTCCCCGGCGCGCTCTCGTTCCCCTCGTCGGCGTCTTCGCCCTCGGCTCGATTCTCTCAGCGTGTTCAAGCAGCGGCTCGGACCGTGCGGTCGGTACGTCCGGCGAGAGCGATGCCTTCGTCAGCGTGGATGTCTCGACGCCACCGTTCGTCACGATCGAGAATCGGACGGACCAGCCGCTCATCGACGTCACTGTCGGCATCAAGAGCGGCATGCTCACCTACACCGGCAGTGTCAGCCGGCTCGAAGCGAAAGAGAAGCGCCAGCTCCGGCACGCGGAGTTCTCGAGCCGCGACGGCACGTCGTTCAACCTGCGGATCGCGCGGCCGACCACGGTCTCGATCACGGCTCGCGACACCACCGGAAAGAAATTCGAGACCACGGTGCCCTGGTAGCACGAGCGCCGCACGCCGGAGGCCGCGCGAGCGGCCTCCCGGCCAGGCCGGCGACACGCCCAGCGCGTTGCCCCAGACGCTTCGATTCCATCCTTTGACATTGCAGCGAAGCATTGGATACGATCCGCCGCTGCCATGACGCTCCTGGAAATCTGCGAGTTCATCGAAAACAGCTACATCGGAACCAGCATCCGGGAATCGAACTATTACTGGATGCTGAACGGGGTCCACGTTCTAGGGCTCGGTATCTCGGTCGGCGCCATCTTCTGGTTCGACCTGCGGGCCATGGGCGTCAACATGCGGCACATGCGGGTGTCCGAGGTTTACAAACAGATCAACAACTGGATGCTCGGCGGGTTCGCGGCGATGGTCATCACCGGAGCTCTGCTCTTCTGGGCGCGCGCCGCGTCGTCGTACGCGAACCCGTACTTCCTGATCAAGATGACCGCGATCGCGCTGGCCGGTGCCAACGCGTGGTATTTCAATACCCGGACCAAGCGCGGGATCGCGGGGTGGGATACCGCGGTCAGGCCTCCGACGAGCGTCCGCATGGCCGGCCTGGCGTCGATCGTCCTCTGGGCCGCGGTCATTGCGGCGGGCCGGATGATGGCGTATACGTTCTAGGGAACAGGACACCTGGCTGCCATGCTGCTATCGATATCTGAATGGGCCGAGGCGAGCTGGTGGGGCACGTTCGTCCGTGAGTCCACCCAGGGATTCGCGATCGCCTCGATCTTCCTGCTGTTCGGCATCACGCTGCTGCTCGGGGGCGTCATCCTCATGAGCCTGCGGCTGTTCGGCCTGATCATGCGGGACCAGCCTGTTTCACGGGTGGGCCACGACCTCCGCCGGTGGACGCTGGTTGGCATTGTCCTCACGCTGCTGGCCGGACCATCGATGTGGGCGGCAACGGCCATGCGTTACTACGACAGCCCGGCATTCTGGCTGGAAATGCAGCTGATGGCCACGGCGCTCGTCTTTCATCTCACGCTCTACGAGTGGGTTACGCGGCGGGACGACGCACCCGCCGTGCTGCGGGGTTTCACGGGAATTCTGGCGCTGGGCCTGTGGTTCGGTGTCGGCGTCGCCGGACGCGCCATCGGATTCTTCTGATGCCTCTTGACTTGACGCATGCTACAATTGTTAATGATTTCACACCGATTTCAGGAGGTTGCGATGACACGAAAGCTCTTAGCCTTGGTCCTTGGCGTCGGCGTCCTGGTGTCCGCAGCCCCGATCGTTGCGCACCACTCGGTTTCCGCGGAGTTCGACACGACCAAGACGGTTACCTTCACCGGGAAGGTGACGGAGGTCAACTGGGGGAACCCGCACATCTATACGAGTGTGGAAGCCACCGATCCCGACACCGGGAAGGTCGCCATCTTCAAGGTGGAAGGCGGGGCTCCGAACGCCCTGTTCCGCAACGGCTGGCGGAAGGACACGTTGAAGATCGGGGAAACGGTCAAGGTCACCGGCAACCGGGCCAAGAATCCCGCCTCGCCGAACATCGGACAGGCCACGATTCTCACCGAATCCGGCAAGCGCGTGTATGCCGGGAACGCCGCCCCGCAGGCCACGCCGTAAACTGCCGGAAAACCGGCACTTGACAAGGGGACAGCGACACCGCTGTCCCCTTTTTTTGTTGGGCTTTTTCTGATAATTCTTGACTTGAGAGCGACCGCGCTCCGATAATTCCAACAGAGCTTAACCTAACGAATCAGGAGGCCGTGATGGCGAGAAGAATCTTGAGCCTGCTCCTTGGCGTCGGCGTTTTGGCCTGGGCCGTTCCCACCGTCGCACACCATTCGGTGTCAGCGGAATTCGACACGACCAAGACCATCAAGTTCACCGGCAAGGTCAAGGAAATCGCCTGGGGCAACCCGCACATCTACACCATCGTGGATGCGACGGATCCCGACACCGGGAAGCCGTACACTTTCAAGGTCGAGGGCGGGCCGCCGAACTCACTGTTCCGCGCCGGCTGGCGGAAGGATTCGTTGAAGATCGGCGAGACGGTGACCGTCACCGGCAACCGCGCCAAGAATCCCGCGTCGCCCAACGTCGGGCAGGCGACGATTCTCACCGCATCCGGCCAGCGGATCTACAGCGGCCAGAACGCGAACGCTCCGGCCACGCCGTAGCCACCGTTCCATCCAGGCAATAAAAAAGGGGACAGCGAATTTCGCTGTCCCCTTTTTTTCTGCTCTTCCTCAGATGTAGCGCAGGTCTTTAGACCTGCCCGGCATGAATCCTGCGCTACGTCGGACCATAGCGTTCTAATCGACGAGCACCGGCTTCTTCCACAGCGTGATCGCGCCGTCGAAGATCCCCTCGTTGTTCTCTTCGCAGGAATACTCCATGAGCACATCCGGGTAGTTCCGGATCACGCCACGTGCGGACGTTCATCCACGGCTGCGTATACATCTTGGGATCGATCACCGTGACGGTGTGCTCCATCGTCCTGGAGTCTTTCCGCAGGAACGTATTGATGAACTTCACGTCCTTGCTGTGCGGATGGCCGGCGGTGTCGAGCTTCGTATAGCCGTTGAACCCTGACGTCTCGATGACCAGGGTATCGCCTTCCCAGCGGCCGGTTGAAAGGCCGTTCCAGCTCTCTGGCAGGTCCGCGGGCCACTTCATGCCGTTGGTCGGCACCCAGTGAAACCAGGTGTTCTGCTCGAACAGGAATGCCAGCGAATCCACGTGGTGGATGATCTGCAAACCGTGGGGCGAGTTGATGTTCCGCGACATGCCGAACGGAAGACAGCTGCCCGCGTAGTCGCCGTTCTTGACCACGTCGTACTCGATCCACTCCTTGAGGCCGCGTTCGGTGAACGGCAGATCGAACGACCGGCCCCCGCCCCCTGTCGCGGACTCCCGTGCGTCCTTCAGCGGTTCGCCGAGCCGGGGAAAGACCAGCGGCTGACGGGTTTTCGGATCGAGCACCGTGCCCTTGTTGCCCATGTTCGGCGTATAAGGGTTGGCCCAATGTCCGCTGAGGTCCGGCTTGCCGTTGGCAAGCCGCGGTACTGGACCGGCTGGCGTCGTGTCGGCCGGAGCGCCGCCTCGTCCCCGTCCCTGCGCAGGTGGTTGCGCGCCCTGTCCGGCAGCCAGCGCCGACGCCGACGCGATGATGACGGCGATACCCGCCGCCTTCACGATCGAATTCGCTTGAATTCTCACGATTCTTTTCTCCTTACTCGAGATGAGCTTTTCTTCAAGTAGGCTAGCCTCGGCTGCGGGGGGAGTCAAGGCGAAACGCTGGCCCCGAAGTGCACGCGCGTCGTCCCGCCGAGACCGTGAGCCACGTCGAGGTTCAGGCGCACGAACGCTATCGAAAGCCAGACGCCGACGCCGACCGCGCGCTCGAGCTTCGCCGCGTCGAAGCGGACGCCGTCGTCATACGTCGTGCCGGCGTCGAAGAACGCCGCGACGCCAAGCTTGCCAACGCGCAGCGGCGATGTCAGCGGCAGGCGCAGTTCCAGCGAGCCGGCGACGAGCGTGTCGCCAACGGCAGTCCCGCGTTCGAAGCCGCGAAGATTCGGCATGCCCCCGAGCATCGACTTCAAGTACGGCGGCAGCGGACCGTCGGCGTCCTCGCGGAGCGCGCGAACCACCAGCACGCTCTGGCCGAGAAGACCCACGTAACCGCGCGCATCGACGGTCGTTTGATTCACCGGACCTTCAGGAACGTTCGAGCGGATCCACGCCGACGCGCGCGTACACCGCGTTGCGCGCCAGGAACGGATCCAGGCGGGTGTCGACGACGAAGTCAGCGCCCGTCTGGAAGAAACCGGCATCGCCCTCAGGGCGGTCGAGCAATGCGACGTGCTGCCATCCGGCCGTGGCGCCGCCCCGCAGTGACGTTGTCAGCTCGCGTTCGGCGGCAACCCAGACCCGCCGGCGGTCGTCGTCCACATCGTAGTAGGGATGCCGCCGCCGCGAGACGGACGCGCCCCCTTCGAGCCGCGTCACGGGCCCGCGCGTGAAGCTCTTGTCGAGCTCCACGGCGGCGCGCTTGTCGCCCCCCCACGTCAGCGGAAACGACAGCCGGCTGCGGCTGCCGAGCGGATCGGGGCGGGCAACCCGCAGGCCATACGTGAAGCCATAACCGTCTTCGAAGTTCAGCACCGGCAGATACATCAGCCCGAGGCCCCGGCGCCGAACGACTTGCGCGGGATCGCCGGGCCCGGCGCCCCATTCGATCTCGACCGGACCTTCGTCGAGAATCACCACGATCACGATCTGCGTGGGGTCGGCGATGGATGCGAACCGCTTCAGCACTTCAACGCGCTCGAACCGGCCCAACGCGCGCAGCCGCGCGGCCACATCCGCAGGCGTCTCGGATGTGACAGGCATGCCGATTTCGAGTCCTGCCAGCTTTCGCACCTCGTCGTCGGGTGTGAGTAGGTTGCCCTGAATTCGAATCTCGGCAAGGACTTCCTGAGGCGGAAGCTGCAGGCTCGAGCTGAGCGCGAGAAGCAGAAGAAACGACGTCACCGGATTTTGATTTCGGCGGTCGCCTGGCGGTAGTCGCTGTAATCGAGTGAGTACGCGAAGTCCACCTGGCCGAGGGCCAGCGTCACTGAGGCGTTCACGGCCATCGCGCGCGGCAGCCAGACATCCGGAAACGGCTGGCTCATCGTCATCGACGCCTTGACATCCTCGACGCGAGCGAGCCACTGCGCGGGCAGGAAATCGAACGAAACGTTGTTGTACGTGAACTTGACGATCTGGTGCGACGCGGGCTCGACCCACAGCGTGACCAGCGCGACCTTGTTCATGAGCCGCGTGATTTCCTCGCCTCGTACCCGCTTGTCCTGCTCCTCCTGCCCGTCCCGCCCTCGTCCGTCCCGCCTGCCTGCCCCCCTTTGGGGGTCGGAAAACAGCTTCGTCGGGTAGTACTCGATGCGGAGGACTTCCCTGTCCTCTAGCCGTTCGCGTCCCACCAGCGCGTAGGTGCCGGCGTCGAACCTGAAGCGCAGGAAGTAGGACGACGAGATGAACTGCGGCTGACGGGACTGGCGGATGAGGCCGGCCACGTCCGACGGCGCCTCGTCCGTTGCGGTTTCGTCCGCTACCGGTGGCGCGGACGGTGCGGCGTCACCCCTCCGTTGGTCGCGCCTCTGCACGCGCCTCAGATAGTCTTCCTCGGTACTTGCGGCGGTCCTCTTCGCCTATCGTGACGCCGTTGAACTTCAACGGGCTCCGGACGAAGAAGCCGTCCCGGACGTACCACGTATAGTCGCGCCGCTCGCCCCACAGCCGGATGCGGCCTGGCCCCCGCACCTCAATCTCCTCGCGCTCGTCGAGGATGTACTGCTGGAGCTTCTTCCAGTTGTCGTCCCGGCGCGCCAGCACCTGCTGCATGAACGCGTCGAGGTCGGTTTGTGCGGCTGCGATCGGCGCGGCGATTCCGGACAGAGCGAGGACGCCCGCAAACAGGGCGGCCGCGACAACACCGGCGCTCGCACGCGAGCGATTCATTTCTGGCCGCCTTTCAGGTCGACCTTCGGAATCCCGAACTGTCCGCTCAGGCTGGACAACTGTTCCAGATCGATCGGCCCCACGATGTTGACGAAGGTGAGCTCTTTCAGCTGGGCGGCGATGACGACGAGCCCGGCGATCTGATTTTTTTCCATCTTGAAGAAGACATCCACGTCCCCGTCGTTCTTGCTGCGCACGGTGACCATCTTCGACCACACCGGAGCGGGCAGCTGCGACCGCAGCGATTCCACGTCGGCTTCAGAATACTCCCCCTCGTTCGCGAACTGAAAGCTCCTGACGTAGATGCCTTTCAGCTTGCCGATCAGGTTCTTCACCGCCGCCTGATCGGGGTCGGTCGAGGAAAGGAACTTTCCGGCCAGCTGCAGCAGGACGCCGTCCACCGTGACGTTGACCGTCTCGGCCGCTCTTGCGGCCAGCCGCTCGACGTTGACGGGAATCGTCACGTCCTGCGCGGCCGGAGCTGTCGTCGCCGCGCCCAACAACATGAAAACGAAGGCTGCAGTTCTCATAAATGACACCCTTGATCCTATTGGTTATCCGGCTGCTGATGCATCCGGGCGATCTTCGTCTGGACAAGCTGCAGCTTGCTGCCGGCGATCTGCAGCGCCAGCACGACCTGACGGCCGGCCGCTTCGCCCGCGGCACGTTCCGCGCGTGCCCGCTCTATTTGCGCCGTGCGGTACTGAATCCCGCCACCGGCGAGCGCGACAAAAACGGCGGCGGCTGCCGCCCACCGGACGAGGGATCGCCGGACGTCGCGTTCGCGAGCGGCGCTTACACCGCGTAGGGCGGGTCCTTTGGACCCGCCGGTGAAGCCGGGTCTCATAAGACCCGGCCTACTTCCTGTATTGCGTTCCTGTTCTTCCACGCGGCGAAGCACACGTTCCGCAAACCCCTCAGGCGGCTCTTCCCGGCGCAGCGCGTCCTTGAGGTTGTCGTCCAGATTCTTCATGCCCTGATATCTCCTATCGCATGCAGGACCTTCTCCCGCAGCCTGGCGAGCGATCGCTGCAGGTGGCTCTTGACGGTTGCGACCGGCATCGCCAGCACCTCCGCAATTTCCCCAGGGGTCAAGTCCTCCTGATAGCGCAGGATGACCACCATCCGTGCCTTCTCGGGGAGCGAGGCGACCAGCTGCCCGAGCCTTCGCGCAAGCAGCGGATCGCGGACGGCGCCTTCGACGCGGAGCTCTGGCGCGTCCTGGAGGCTCACCTGGGACCATTTGCGCCGGCGCGCGTAATCGATACAGCGATGGCTGGTCACCTTCCGGAGCCAGAACGTCACGTGTTCGGGCGATTTGAGAGAGGCCAGATGCCGATGGAGGTGGAGAAAGACATCCTGCGCCAGCTCCTCGGCCGCCTGCCGGTCCCGCAGGAAATGCAGCGCCATGCTGAACACCATGGCCTGCTTCTGGCGCACGATGCCGGCAAAATCGCCCACCGGGTCCGATGCGGGGTCTTCCAGAAGGGCCGGCTCTCCCATCATGTAACTGTTCTTCTCAGTTATCTATACGAGGGAAGGGCGGGCGGGGGATGCAAATCTGTCGGAAGGCTCAGGTAGGCGGGGCCTGAAGGACGGACAGGCGGGTCCAAAGGACCCGCCCTACGTTGTGCTGATGCAGGCCGGGTCCTTTCGGACCCGGCTCGCCCATGTCACCGCAGATCGATGACGTTCTTGCCTTCCGTGAAGGTTTGCGCCCGAAGCTCGTTCGGGTTCTGCTTGTGCGGGACCGCCTCGAAGGTGAGCGTCTTTCCCGGCACGACGTCTACCTCGTCCAGCCCCCGCGAGTCCAAGCGAATCGGGGGACCGAGCACGACGTCCCACGTCTTCCCGGCGACCTCAATCTTTGCGGTGGCGAGTGCGTCCCTGTCCCACTTGCTTTCCTTGATCACGCCGGTGAACGTCTGAGGCTTCGTGAGGTCGAATTGGGTCCATTCCCATTTCGCCGGCACGATACTCGGGTCGTCGTTCGGCTGTGTCCACGGCGTGACCGCGCCCTCGAGCAGCGTGTTCATGTTGGTTTCCATGCAGCCGTACTCCATGAGCTCGACCTCCGGCGACAGCACGAAGATCCGCTCGTTGCGAATCGGCCGGGTGTAGGTCTTGGGGTCCTCGAGGACCCAGTCGAACGTCATCCGCCCCATCTCCGGGCGCGTGAAGCGCATGATGAGATGCGCCTGCTCGCTCATCGGATGGCCCATGGTGCCGAGCTTCGCGTAGCCGTTCATGTTGACGACGTCGATCACCAGCGTGTCGCCTTCCCAGCGCCCGCGGGAGTCGCCAAACCAGGTGGGCGGCCAGTCCTTGCGATGGGGCAACCCCTCGGTGTTGACCAGCTGGAACATGGTGCTCTGCTCGAACAGGAACGAGATGTATTCGTTGTTCTGCAGAATCTGCATCGGGTGGGGCGAGAAGGACCGGATCCACCCGAACGGCATGCAGCTCCCGGCATAGTCGCCGTTCTTCACCTGGTTGTAGTTGTCCCACTGCTTCTGTCCCCACGCGGTGAACGGCAGCGGATTGGTCTCGCCCTTGTTGCTGACGCCGTCCGCGTTGGTGAACGTCCGCGTGATGTCGGGGACGAAAGGCCGTGTCCAGTTGCCGCTGAAGTCCGGCTTGCCGTTCGGCAGCCGGGGCGCGGGCGCTTTCATGTCGACCTTCGTCACCTTTGCGGACTGCGCGGCGGCGGCGGCCGGCGACAGGACGATGCCGATCAGGGCGGATGCCGCAGCAATCAGATAGAGACGATTCTTCATTGGGTTTCCTCGCGGGCTCAGGACCCGCCTGCAGCCTGTAGCGCAGGACTTCAGTCCTGCCTGTCCCGGGCAGGTCCTAAAGACCTGCGCCACATCAAGAATTTCTACCGCGCGTCGATGACGTTCTTGCCGACCGTGAACGTCTGCACGCGAAGGTCGTTCGGGTTCTGCTTGCTGACAACGGCCTCGAACGTCAGCGTCTTCCCCACCGCGACGTCTTCTTCCGCGATGCCGCGGAAGTCGAGCCGGATCGGGAGGCCGAGCATGATGTCATAAGTCTTCCCGGCGACCTCGATCTTCCCGGTCGCCAGCTTCGCGACATCCCATGTGCTTTCCTTGACGACACCGGTGAAGGTCTGCGGCTTGGTCAGGTCGAATGACGTCCACTCCCAGCGCGCCGGCACGATGCTGGGCTCGTCGTTGTTCTCCGTCCACGGCGTGATCGCGCCCTCGAGGAGCGCCACCATGTTGTTTTCCATGCACGCGTACTCCATCAGCTCGACTTCCGGCGAGTAGATGAAGACCCGCTCGTTCTTGATCGGCCGCGTGTAGGTCTTGGGATCGGTCAGCGTCCAGTTGAACAGAAGGCGGCCAAAGTCCGGCCGCTCGAAGGTCATCACCAGGTGCGCCTGCTCGCTCATCGGATGGCCGATGGTGCCGAGCTTGGCATACCCGTTCATGTTCACGACGTCGATGACGAGCTTGTCGCCCTCCCATGTGCCGCGGGAGTCGCCGAACCAGGTGGGCGGCCAGTCCTTCCGATGCGGCAGCCCCTCGGTGTTGACCAGCTGGAACATCGTGCTCTGCTCGAACAGGAACGCGAGGTATTCGTTGTTGTGCAGAAGCTGCATTGGATGCGGCGTGAAGGAGCGGAGCCACCCGAAGGGCATGCAGCTACCCGCATAGTCGCCGTTCTTGACCGGGCTGTAGTTGTCCCACTGCTTCTGTCCCCACGGCGTGAACGGCAGCGGGTTGGGCTCGCCCTTGTTGGCGGTGCCGTTGGCGTTGGTGAACGTGCGCGTGATGTCCATCGTGCCCGGGCGTGTCCAGTTGCCGCTGAAGTCCGGCTTGCCGTTCGGCAGGCGCGGCGCCGGCGCTTTCGGGTCGAACTTCTTCACCTTTTCGGACTGCGCGGAGATGGACACCGGAGACAGGACGACGGGCAGCACGAGCGCCGTCACCATCACCATCACACTCAGACGAATCTTCTGCATCTTCATAGGCGTATCCTCTTGGTTTTACGGGACAATTCGACTGGCGCGATCGACCGACTGCGCGGCCCCGACCAGCAGATCTGACGCGAAATCGTTCTCCTGGCACACCTCTTCGAACACGTCGGTCCTGTCGGTCCTGTCTACAGGGAATTATCGCTGCGCCACGGGGGGTGTCAAGGCCGATCAATGGGGTACCCTGTATTGGTGGCCGACCAGCAGCGAGAGACCGAAGGGACCGTCCGGGAACGGGTTACGCCCAAGAAACAGGACCCGACGCTCTACAAGGTCGTGCTCATCAACGACGATTACACCACGATGGAGTTCGTGATCCACGTGCTCGAGACGGTGTTTCAGCAGTCTCCCGCCGAGGCCTACCGCGTCATGATGAACGTCCACGTCAACGGCCGCGGCATCGCCGGCGTCTATCCGTGGGAAGTCGCCGAGACGAAGGTGGAGACGGTGACGTCCCTGGCGCGCGAGGCCGGGTACCCGCTGAGGGCGGCGCTCGAGGAAGCATAGCTGGCTCCGGGCTCTGGGCTTCGGGCTCCGGGCCAGACAACGCCCAGAGCCCGACTGTCTCAGTGCACGTGGGAGTGAACGATGCCCTCGGTTGGAAGGGCGGGTTTGAACTCCTTGTGGCACGACTCGCAGGACTCGACCAGTTGATTGTTCGCGGTGACGAGTGCCTCGAAGTTCTTGCTCTTGGCGGCATTCCGCGCGGCGGCGCCGGCATCCGACATTTTCTGTGCGTAGGTATGCCACGCCGGCGACTTCACCCAGGCCGCATCGCTCGGGCCGGTCCCTCCAACGGTGATCGCTGGGCCCGCCGCGGCAATCTGCACGGCGTGCTCCCACACGTTCTGCCAGTCCTCGTCTGTCTTCGGGGTCTTGCCTTCCTGCTCGACAACCCACAGGTTATGCCCTGCGTGATCGACGAGCGCGACCATCACCTCATTGATGCTGACTTCCGGCGTCGCCGTTGTGGCTGTCGCCTGTTCGACGGCAGCGGGGGGCGGGGCCGCCGCCTCAGGGGCAGGACCGCTGCATCCGCACAGGATCAAAGCCCCCACCCCGAGCATGCCGAACTTGACTACGGTTGTCGTCATTCCTGTCTCCCTTGCGTGACCGTCAATAGCCGCTCCCGCTTCGGCCTGACACGGTCGTTGCAGGGTGCCGGTGAACACAGTCCGGCCACAAGCCCGATTGTTTGGGATCGAGCCTTCGCAATGCTGTGCGAAAGAGCACACCACCGGAAACGAAGGGAACCCGGGTTTAGTCACGGCCCAATGCCCAGAGCCCGAAGCCCAGAGCCTAGTACCGGCTGACCGTGAGGCGAAGCTTCCCGGGCAGCCGAGTACCGGCGGAGTAGGCTGTGACCGACAGCGTGGTCCCGCGGCGTAGAAGCACCGGTTCGGTGAAGATGTAAGGTGTGGGCCAGTCTGTCGGAAGGTCTTTCGCGAACAGGAGGATGTCCGTTCCTCCGTCCGGCTTTCTCGCGGAAACCTCGATGGATGTCACGCCGCCTGCGATCTCCGGCCGCAGCGCCAGGGCGTAGGTGTCGGCCGCGAGCTTCGTTTCGGCGCGCAGCCTCTGCGCGGCGCCTGCAGCCGCCCGGCCCTCCGCTTCGAGCACGAGGTCCGTCACCGGTCGCGGCGCCGGTTGATCCGCAAAGAACAGGCCGATCGTCCCGCGATCCTCCACGGCCTCGTTCGCGCCCCGGTAATGGATTTCGGCCACCAGGTGCGATCCGGCGGGCAATCGGTACGCCGCGCCGGCGGGAAGTTTGGCCATCCCGTACCATGGCGTCCAGCTTCCAATCCACTGCCCCGTCTCCTGGACGGTGAAGAACGCCGCGCGCACGACACGGCGGTCGCCCGGCAGGTATTCCAGGGCGCTGACGCGGCGCTCCGACGTCAAGCCCAGATCGATAACGGTCCTCTTGATCTCGTTCGCTTGCCCGGGGCCGATGGTGTTCCCCGGCAGCTCGCGGGTGAGCTCGCGGATCTCCAAGCTGCCAGTGGCCGGTATGGGCCGCCGCGCGCACGGCCGCCGGCCTCGCGCCCGACTCGACGACGTTCGTGAACACCGTGCCGGCATTCCGCGGCCCGAGGCCCTCGACCCACGAGATGATGAACTGTGTCTCGCGCAGCGTCAGGCTGTTGTCGTTGATGAACTGGCCGTAGCCTGGAACCGCTCCCCAGGGCGGCATGTGGCGGGCGAGCACGCGCGCGCGGATCTGCCGGCCCTGCACCCAGGTCTGTTCGTAGGTCTCGAGCGGAAAGGACGGTCCGCCCTCGGCGTGGCACATCACGCAGTGCTTGTCCAGGATTCGCACGATTTCGCGATCGAACAGCACCGTGGTCGTGACGGTTCCATGTGAGAGAACCGCGCGCGGCCAGAAGACCGACGCCACGATCACTGCAGCGATCGCAAAGCTCGCAGAGACAATAATTCTCTGCGCTCTCTGCGTGCTCTGCGGTGAACGTTGTCGCCTCACTTCACCACTACTCCGCACCCGCCACCGCCGCGAAGGTGAACGCGAACGTGTAGACCTTGTCGTTGCGGCGGAACTGGGTCCAGGCGCGGTAACGGCCGGCCTTTGGCACCAGGCCGTCGAAGGTGACGTCCGGACCGCCCCGCAGCTTTTCCAGATCGGCGCCCGGCGGAATCAGGAATTCCGGCGGCCCGCCGTCGTCGGGCACCGACACGATGTCGAGCGGGTGGGAGTGGACGTAGTCCACCATGTCTTCGCTCATGACGAGGGTGTGCCCGAACGCTCCCAGATAGGTCTGAAGGTCGGTAATCGGGCGCCCCGTCGCGGTGTCGGTCAGGTGAAAGTTCAAGTGACCGTACAGCCCCGCAATGAACGGAGCGGGATCGTACGAAAGCGTGGCGGTGACATCGTCCACCGTCTTCGTCAGATTGGTGTCCGGGACAAGGCGGGCGCTGTCGGCCGCCAGGTCGCCGGCATAGCCCCGCGTGACGAGCGGCCGGGCGAGGAATTGCACCGCGCCGCCACCTGGAAGGAAGTCCGAGAGAATCTTGTAGTACCCCGCCTTTGGCAGCGTCACGTCGATCGACCACGTGCCGTCCGGCTGCTGCGCCGGGTGGATGTGCTGGAAGTACTCCATGTCCTGGCTGATGACGAAGAGGTGGTACTGCCGCTCGTGCACGACTTCGAATTTCTTGATCGGTTCGCCGGTTCCGGGATGGAAGATGCTGAAGCGCAGCGTCGCTTTCTCACCGGCCCTGACAACCGGGGGCACCGTCTGGAAGTCCAGTCGATAGTCGCGTACGTCGAAAGGCGCGGCGCGCACCAGGGCCATGCCGCAACGCGGACAGTTGCCGGTCACGTCCATCGTGTAGTCGGAATGCATCGGGCAGACCCAGGCCGTTTCCTGTTCGGGTGTCTGGTCCTGCACGAACACGACAGAGCTCGACACAGCGAGCAACAGCGATCAGCGCAATCGCCGAGACCGTCTTCATGCTAGGTCACACGAAATGCCGATTGCAGAATTCGATTGCGATCGACATCTGAAAAGTCGAAATCTGAAATCTGCAATCTGAAATCTTCAATTCCATCGTCACCGATGCGGACTTGTCGCATTGCCTTCGTACGTTCCGGATCCCGGACCCGGGAGCTCGTCGGCGCGCGGCCCCGTATATCGCGCGACGTGCAGCCCTGTATCGTTGTCCACCCAGTAGATCAACCCGTCCTTGAAAACAGGATACGTGCGTGCGATGCCCTGCGGAATGGTGAGCGCATACCCCACTTCGCGCGGGTTGTGCGGCCGGGAGATGTCGATGGCGCGAAGACCGTGGCCGTACCAGGTGTTGAAGACGAGATTCTTGAACGCCGTTGGATTGTGATTCTGCTGGGCGACGCGGCGCCGGGGCTCGCCGCTCGGTTCCGTATTCGCCTGATCGAGGCATTCCTCGATCTGATTGTCGGGGATCGCGAACGCGCCGATCATGATCGGCGTCGCTTCGGCTTCGACCGACACCATGCGCGCGTAATTGAGCGGACAGCCGCCGTTCTCGTCGGTCAGCCACACGTAGGCCGGCCGGTTCTTGGTATTTCCTTTCACCTGCGCGGGCCGGTCGGGGATGAAGACGGCGCTGTGCGTGCCGGTCGGCGTCGCGTTCACCGGCGGATAGACATCGAAGCGCGAGCGCGTCAGCAGCACGCGATACCGCTCGGCCTTGGCTTGCGCCGAGACATCGGAGGCGAGAAACGCTTTCAAGCCGGGGTCGTTGTTGACGACCATGTGCACACAGTCGCTGGCGACCGCGGAAAGCTTCGACGCATCGGTGACGCCATCAATCGACACAATCGTCGAACGCTGATTGCAGCCGGCCGTTCCGGCGGCGAGCGCCGCATCCGTGTTTCGCGCCACGGCCTCGGAGTCGAGCACGTAGAAACCGGCGGTGGTTCCGGCTACGTATACGCGCTCGCCGTCATCGGTCACCGACATCGAGTGCAGCTTGTTCTGTTCGCGGTTCTGAAAATTCCCGGCCTGCCCGGAGCGGTTCTTCAGATCGCTGAAATCGAGGAAGCGGCCGTCTGAAAACAGACCGGTCGCGTCCGGCCTTTCGTCGAGCGGTGGACCGCCGACCTCCTGCAGGCTGAAGGTCGCGAGCGTCCTGGCCTTCGGCAGCACCTCCCCGGTCTTCTCGTCGGTGACGGCCATCACCACCATGTCGGGGATCTTCAAGCCGGGGTTCTCCGGGTCCGGCGTTCCGGCCGTCCAGATGGCCATGTACACGAGGATGCGATTGGTGTTCGCGGGATCGTGCCAGAGATAAAACTCGTGCGATTGTCCGTGGAAGTCGGTGGCTTCGCTCCTGGAGATTGGCAGGCACGTATCCGGATCGATGCGAACGGTTTCCATCCTGCCTTCGGTGTTCGTACCCGCATCACGAATCAGGATGTAGCGGTCCTCCCCGCTCGAGGTCTTGTAGACCAACGCTCGCAGCTCGCGCTCGTCGAATCCCTGGTTACCCAGGAAGAAGGCGGGGATCTCGCCGACCTGCACTGGCGGCTGCCTGACGGGGTCCGGCTGAATCCTGAAAATGTTGACCGCGCGCCTGACACCCGCGCCGTTGGCATGCCCGACGAAGATGCAGTTGCCCGCGATCCCGAGTCCCCGGCCGTCGCCCGACGCGTCCAGGTCGCCGCCCTTCCAGGCCCCGGTCGCGGGATCCTTGACCGAGGGCACCGTGATCACCCAGTGCAGATGCTCGAAGTTACGAAACAGGTGGAGCCGTTCCTCGAGCGCGGCGGCGCCGGCCCGCGCGTCCTCCTCGGAGGAAAACGGATCCACACGGCCCTGGCGGTTGACCCGCACCGACGGCATCTGGCCGATCGGCGTATCGAGCGTACTCGGCTGGCAGCCGGCAGGATCCTTGGACAGATCGAGACACTGCGCCGCTTGGGGACGGCTCAACGCACCGAAGGCCAGCATCATCGAGAATGCGCAAACCGTGATCGCGTGAGGGACGTAGTGTCCGGCTTTAGCCGGACCGTCTGAGGTCGTTGGCATTCCACCTCTCCTTGACGTGGCTAGTTTAGTCCTAGGGCGCCTCTGCGCCTCCGGAGCTGTTCCGCGGCCAGCGCCACTTCCGGCGCGTCGGCCTCGAGTGCGGTCTCGCTGTTCAGAGCGCGCGTCAAGTCCTGCGCGGTCAGCACGCCCTCCCATCGCGCGACCACGACCGCCGCGAGCGCGTTGCCAATCAAATTGGTAATCGCCCGGGCTTCGGACATGAAACGATCGATCCCGACGAGCAGTGTCAGGCCGGCCACCGGCAGCGTCGGGAGGGCCGACAACGTGGCCGCGAGCGTGACGAACCCGCTCCCGGTGACTCCCGCGGCGCCTTTCGAGGTCAGCAGCAACACGGCGAGCAGGGCAAGCTGCTGCCCCAGCGGGAACGGCGTGTTCGTCGCCTGCGCGACGAATATCGCGCCCATCGCCATGTAGATCGAGGTGCCATCGAGGTTCATCGAGTATCCGGTCGGCACGACCAGCCCCACCACGCGTCGCGTGCAGCCGAGCGTTTCGAGCTTCACCATCAGGCGCGGCAGCACCGACTCGGACGACGCCGTGCCCAGCACGATCAGGATTTCTTCCTTGATGTACTTGATGAACTTCCAGAGGCTGAAACCGCAGACGCGGGCGATCGTGCCCATTCCGACGAAGACGAACAGCAGGCACGCGAGATAGAACCCGGCCATCAGTTTTCCCAGCGAGAGAAGCGTCGCGATGCCGTACGTGCCGATGGTGAACGCCATCGCCCCGAACGCTCCGATCGGTGCGACGCGCATGATCAGGCCGACGACGCCGAAGAGCACCTGTGAAAACTGGTCGAGGAGGCCGACCAGCGGGCGCCCTCGATCGCCGAGAAACAGCAGCGCCAGGCCGAACAACACCGACACGAGCAGCACCTGCAGGATCTCTCCCCGGGCGAAGGCGTCCACCAGGGTGGTCGGAATGATGTTGAGGATGAATCCCACGGTCGTGAGCTGCTGCGCGCCGGATGTGTAGGCGGCCACCGCGGTGGCATCGAGCGTCGCGGCGTCGGCGTTGATGCCGGCCCCCGGCCGCAGCACGTTCACCACGACCAGGGCGATGATCAGCGCCAGCGGCGTGGTAATGACCTCGAAGTAGAGCAGCGTCTTGATCCCGATCCGCCCGAGATCCTTGATGTCGCCCATCGTCGCGATGCCGGCCACGACGGTACAGAAGATCACGGGCGCGATGATCATCCGGATCAGCTTGATGAATCCGTCACCGAGCGGCCGCATCTCGGCGCCAAATTCCGGCCGCAACACGCCGACGAGCACGCCCAGGACGATGCCGGTCAACACCTGAAAGTACAGCCGCGAATAAAGGGGTTGGCGCACCGCACCAGAGTGTAGACGATCGCCCGGATACGGGGTACGCTGTATCGATGTTCTCCGCCTCCGTCGAAATCGTCCTCGCCATCGCCTACCGGGAGGCCGTGTCCCGGCGGCATGCGTACGTCACGCTCGAGCATCTGCTGTACGCCCTCGCGTACGATCCCGACGGCGAGCGCATTCTGGTGGCGTGCGGCGCGGACCTGCAGCGGCTGCGGCGCGACCTCAACACGTACCTCGACGAATCGCTCGTGCAGGTCGCGCGCGGCAAGGAGCGGCAGCCCGAACAGACGGCGGCGTTCAGCCGGGTGCTCCAGACCGCCGTGCTGCACGTGCAGAGCGCGCAGCGGCAGGAGGTGCAGGCCGGAGACGTCTGCGCCGCCATTCTCCAGCAACCGAAGACCGAGGCGGCGCGCCTGCTCGCCGAGCAGGGCATCACCCGGCTCGACGTGCTCGAATACATCTCGCACGGGATCACGAAGATGCCGGTCGGCGGGGCCGGCGACGGCGACGCTCCCGGACAGCCGGCGCCGGCCGGCGCCGGCGAAGACGGTCCGGTCACCGCACGCGATCCGCTGTCGGCCTACTGCGTCAACCTGACGGATCGCGCCGAACGCGGCCTGCTCGATCCGCTGATCGGCCGCGTGGACGAGCTGCAGCGCACGATCGAAGTCCTGTGCCGGCGCCGCAAGAACAATCCGGTGTTCGTCGGCGAGGCCGGGGTCGGCAAGACCGCCATGGCCGAAGGCCTCGCCTCGCGGCTGCTCGCCGACGATGTGCAGGGGGCGCTGAAGGAGGCCGAGGTCTTCTCACTCGACACCGGCGCCCTGCTCGCCGGCACGCGCTTCCGCGGCGATTTCGAGGAGCGCTTCAAGGCGGTGATCAAGGCGCTCGCCGCCAGGCCGAAGGCGATCCTGTTCATCGACGAAATCCATTCCACGGTCGGCGCCGGCGCGGTCTCGGGCGGCACGATGGATCTGGCAACGCTCATCAAGCCGATTCTGACCGCCGGCGACCTGCGGGTCATCGGCTCGACGACCTTCGAGGAGTTCAAGCAGATCGAGAAGGACCGCGCGCTCGCGCGGCGGCTCCAGAAGATCGCGATCGAAGAGCCGTCCATCGAGGAGACGGTGCGGATTCTCGCCGGTCTCCGCAGCCGCTACGAGGCGCATCATGGCGTCAAGTACACGGACAACGCCCTCGAGGCGGCCGCCAAGCTCGCCGCCCGTCATCTTCGCGACTACCGCCTGCCCGACAGCGCGATCGATCTCATCGACGAAGCCGGCGCGGTCATGCGGCTCAAGGCACCGCCCAAGGCCGCAGCCCCGGGCGTCGTTCCCGTCACGGGCGCCGCGCCGGGCACGGCTCCGGATGTCGATCGGGCCGTCGATCACGACAGTGATCACATCATCGTGGTCGACGCCCCCGACATCGAGCGCGTCCTCGCCCGCACCGCCCGGATTCCCCCCAGCCAGGCGTCGTCGTCCGATCGCGAGCGGCTGCGCACGCTCGAAGAATCGCTCGAGCGCGTGGTGTTCGGCCAGCGCGAGGCGGTGCACCTGGTGGCGCAGGCGATCAAGCGCTCGCGGGCCGGCCTCGGGCAACCCGATCGACCCGCCGGCTGCTTTCTGTTCACGGGGCCGACCGGCGTCGGCAAGACCGAGCTGGCCAAGCAGCTGGCGATTCTCCTGGGCAACGAGTTCACGCGCTTCGACATGAGCGAGTACATGGAGAAGCACGCCGTCGCGCGGCTGATCGGCGCGCCGCCCGGATACGTCGGCTTCGAGCAGGGCGGCCAGCTCGTCGACGCGGTCCGCACGCATCCCTACAGCGTCGTCCTGCTCGACGAGATCGAGAAGGCGCATCCGGACATCTACAACATCCTGCTGCAGGTGATGGACCACGCGACGCTCACGGACAACACCGGGCGGAAGGCCGACTTCCGGCACGTCGTGCTGGTGATGACGTCCAACGCCGGATCGCGCGAGATGAGCACGAAATCGATCGGGTTCGGGGAAGGGGACGACGGCACCTCGGCCAGCAAGTCCAAAGCGGCCGATCGAAAAGGTCTTCAGCCCGGAATTCCGCAACCGGCTGGATGCGATCGTGACCTTCCGATCGCTGACGCCGCTGGTGATGGAAAGCATCGTGGAGAAGTTCGTGCTGCAGCTCGAAGGCCAGCTCGCCGAACGGCACGTCGCGATCACGCTGACGCCCGAGGCGAGGGCCTGGCTGGCGGTCAAGGGCTATGACGCCGTCTTCGGCGCACGTCCGCTCGGTCGCGTGGTCCAGAAGGAAGTGCGCGATCCCCTGACCGACGAGATCCTGTTCGGCCAGCTCGAGAACGGCGGCACGGTCACGATCGGTGTGGCCGAGGACAGGCTGACGTTTTCCTACGAGGCACGCCAGGCCTGACAAATGGGTCGTCAATTCTGGCGGACGACACAGGCTAAGATACATAAATGAACTAACAAACAAATAATCGACATAATTGTCAGTTTCAGCGCTCCATGTGGCCCCCACAACTCCTGCCCGCCATCTGGGCCTCCTGCCCAAGCGCACCGCGAACCGGCGCATAGCCACATCTTTGTCGACGTTAAACTAACATCTGACATATTTGTCACTACCAGCCAGCGGCCCGGAGATGCCCACGGCGACGCCTTCCACGGACATTCCTAAGAAAATCCCGCTTTCCTCCATCGGAGTCCGACGAGCTTGGTGGCGTCGATCTTGAATCTCGGCATGGCGCCGCGTTGGTTGCCGGCATACTGCTGTTTACTGTGACGAGGAGTTCATGAATCAGGCTGACACTGCATGGATGTTGGTTTCCACCGCGCTGGTCCTGCTGATGACCCCGGCGCTCGCGTTCTTCTACGGCGGACTGGTCCGATCGAAGAACGCGCTGAATTGCATGATGATGAGTTTTGTTTCGATGGGGTTCGTGGGCGTGCTCTGGGCGACCGTGGGCTACTCGCTGGCCTTCGCGCCCGGCAATAACTGGATTGGCGACCTGTCGCGCCTCTTCTTGAATGGAGTCGGGCTGGAGGCGCAGGGCACGATCCCGCACTACCTGTTCATGAGTTACCAGGGCACATTCGCGATCATCACGGCGGCCCTGATCTCCGGCGCGATTGTCGAGCGGATGCGCTTCTCCGCGTATGTCGCCTTCATCTCGTTGTGGGCCCTCGTCGTGTACAGTCCGATCGCGCACTGGGTATGGGGCGGCGGCTGGCTGGCCGACATGGGCGCCCTGGACTTTGCCGGCGGCACGGTCGTTCACGTCAACGCCGGTGTGGCCGCGCTGGTCGCCGCGATCGTCGTCGGCCGCCGCCGCGACTTCAAGGCGGCGCCGCTGCGCCCGCACAATGTGCCGTTCACGCTGCTCGGCGCCGGTCTCCTCTGGTTCGGATGGTTCGGATTCAACGCGGGTAGTGCGCTGGGGGCGAGTCCCTCAGCGAGCCTCGCCTTCACGACCACGTTCCTCGCCCCGATGGGAACGCTCGTCGTGTGGACGATCCTGGACTCGATGCGGTCGGGCAAGCCGACGGCCGTCGGTGCGGCGACCGCGATCGTCGTCGGACTCGTCGCCGTCACTCCGGCCGCCGGGTTCATCGGGCCGATGAGCGCGATCGCGCTCGGCGCCATTGCCGCCGTTCCCAGCTACTTCGGGCTGGTGTGGCGCGCCAATACGCAACTGGACGATTCCCTGGATGTGGTGGCGGCGCACGGCGTCGGCGGCACCGTTGGCGCGCTGCTGACGGGCGTCTTTGCGAACGAGAGCCTGAACGGGATTGCCGGTGCGAACGGGTTGCTGTTCGGCAAGCCGGAGCAACTCGGCGTCCAGGCAATCGCCGTCGCTGCGGCGATCGTTTACAGCGGGGTCATGAGCTTCGTGCTGCTGAAGGCCATCGGGCTCGTCATCCCGCTCCGCGCGTCAGACGCGGACGAGGTTTCGGGACTCGACGTCACCCTGCACGGCGAAGAAGCGTACGTCCATGGCGATGGCGGGATGTCGTCCCCTGCCATGCACATGAGCGCGGCGCCGTCTGCGGGCATGGCGACCAAGCCCCACGCGGCGATGGGATAGGAGAGATGGCTGAATTTGGTCATCTGGTTATCTGGTCATCTGGTCATTGATTGGCTGATTGAGGTGTTCAATCCACCAATCAATGACTAGATAACCAGATGACTAGATGACCAGATTTATTGGCGGCCCGTGTCGCACGCCCGTGGGTCGCCCGAATTCATTCCCCGCTGGAACCACTCCATCCGCTGGGCGGACGTGCCGTGCGTAAATCGATCCGGTGCGACGCTGCCGGTTTGCATCCGCTGCAGCCGGTCGTCGCCGATGGCGGCCGCGGCCTGCAGCGCTTCATCGACATCGCCCGGTTCGAGCTCCACGCGTCCCACATCGAACCGCCCGTCCTTCGACGCCTGATGCCCCCACACCCCGGCGAAGCAATCGGCCTGTAGCTCGATGGCGACCGACGCGCTGTTGGGGCCCGGCCGCGTTGCCTGGCCGACGCCCAAGTCGAGCAGGTTCTGTACGTGATGGCCGATCTCGTGTGCGATGACGTACGCCTGCGCGAAATCGCCTGGCGCGCCGAAGCGCTGCGAGAGCTCGTCGAAGAACCCGAGATCGAGATACACCTGGCCGTCGCCCGGACAGTAGAACGGGCCGGTTGCAGAACTGGCGGAACCACAGGCCGACTGCACGGCATCCCGGAACAGCACCACCTGCGTTCGCTGGTAACGGCTGCCCAGCAGTTCGCTCCATGTTGCCTGCGCGTCGTTGGTCACGGCGTCCACGAAATCGACCATCCGCTCCTCGGCGGGCGTCGCAGCGGGGTCCCCGGAGGTCCCGACGGTCTCCGAGGACGGAACGCCCTGGGTAAAGAGAGACAGAAAATCGGTCCCCGTCACCCAACTGAGCAGCAGCAAGAGCACGAAGCCGCCGATGCCGAGCGGCATGGCGCGCCCCGACATCCCGCGCCTGTCCTGGATATTGCCTCGATTACCTGGTGTCCAGCGCATCTGTCAGTTCCTCCGCAGCGCTCGTTTGCAACCTGCGGACCAACATCGAGCACCGCTGACGCCCTAGTTTCGTGCCGCCGGCGCAGCGCCGAGCTCGATCGTTGTCGCCGTCATCGTCTTGTCCGTCGCCTCGACGGCGGTAATGACCACGCGCGTCCCAACTTTGATCTGTTCCACCTTGATCAGTGGTTTCGCCTTCACCTTCGTGTCTTTCGTCACCTTGATCGTGACGTCCTTCCCGTCCCTGTCCTTGAGCGTCACGCGATCGACGGCGGCCATCGTCACTGTTCCCATTACTTTGTGGTCGTGTCCCTCATGTGCCCGAAGCTGTGAGGCCGGCGCGAGAAGCGCGAGCGCCAGGGATATCGAAGCCAACCGTTTGGTCATGTTGTTCTCCACACTGAATGTTACTCGGAACCTGTCACTCCCGGCGTGCGTCCGGGGTCGGCGCTGATTCGCTCGGGTCGCCCTCCAGGAAACGTCGTATTTCGTCTTCTTCCTTCAACTGGGCCGGCGTCTTCGGAGAGAGCGCTTCCATCCGCTCGATATCCTCGGATGACAGGTTCGGCAGACGCCTGATGAAGTGCACCAGGCCCCAGCTGTCGCGCTCGCCATCGGGCGTTCCCGTTCCCCATCCCGGCATGCCGGTCAGACGGATGCCGTGCTCGATGATGGCGAAGAGCTCGCCATCAGATCGCGACTGCGTCTCGGCCGCGCGCATGTCAGGGGCTCTCGGGTAGAGCCCCCGACCAATCTCCGTCTCCCCGCTTCCGTCGTTGGCGTGGCACACCGCGCAGTGATCGGCGTAGTGCTCCAGCGCTCGCTCGACCACGGCTTCTGTTGGTGGCACGGGGTTCCGTCGTGCCCGCGTCGCCTCAGGCGTCGCCAGCCGTCGCATCGTGCGAGCCAGCATCGCTTCGACGCGACTCGGCTCGTCGTGCGTACTGAGCCCCCGACGCACGATCGTGTAGGCGAGCACGCCGCCAATCACGCACACGCCGGCGATCAGCACCATGAGCGCGCGCAGAGTCGCCTTCGCCGCGCCGTCCTTACCTGAGGCTGATGGTTTCCTCGACGGCATCCCCTGACCGTGGCGACGTCGTGGTTGCTTCATCAACGATCCCTACCACAGCATACGGCGTGCGGAAAGAATTGGCGCAGCGAGTGTCAGTCGCGTCATGCGGTCCCTGGAGACGCCGCCAGATCGGTGTGCCGGGCCGCCGGCGCCACCGCGATCGCCACGCGCACCTGATGCCGGCGCCAGATGGCGTACGCGGCTGGCAGCACGAGCAGCGTCAGCAGCATGCACGACCACAGGCCGCCCACTACGGGCGCGGCGGTTCTTGCCGACACGTCGGCGCCGACACCGGCTTCCCAGAGCAGCGGCATGAGACCGAGCACTGTCGTGGCGACGGTCATCACCAGCGGGCGAACGCGGGCCGCAGCACCCTCCACGACAGCGGCATCCACGTCCTCCGGCTTCTGGATGCGGCCCTCACGCATGTACCGGGCGAAGGCCTCGTCGAGGTACACGACCATGACGATGCCGGTTTCCGCCGCAACCCCCGCAACCGCGATGAGCCCGACCCAGACCGCCGTGGACAGGTTGTAGTCCATGAACGCCAGCAGCCACACGCTGCCCGCCATCGCAAACGGCAGACTGGACAGCACCAGAAACGTCTGCGGCCATCCGCGCATCGAGAGATAGAGCAGGGCGACGACGAGGGCCAGGGTGAGCGGGATGACGTAGCGGAGGCGGTCCTCCATCTCCGCGAGGAACTGGTACTGGCCCGTCCACTGCAGGCGATATCCCACAGGCAATGCGAGCTCGGACGCCACCAACGCTTTCGCTTCGTCGACCCAGCCACCGAGGTCGCGTTGGGTCTGGTCGATGTCGGCGAAGACGTACCCGACGAGCACGCCGTTCTCGTCCTTGATCATCGGCGGGCCGGTCGTGACCCGCACGTCCGCGAGCTCGCCGAGCGGCACGGCCGCGCCAGGTTGACGCCACTGCTCCATGAAATCCGGGGAGGCCGCGAAGCCACCCATCGGCGGCACCGCAAGACCCGCACGCGGGCCGCCTGACGCCGACCCCCCGGGTTGCCCTCCGCCCCCTCCGGACATCGATCCCATTCCACCTCCGGCGCTGCCGCCACCGGATGCAGCCAGGCCGCTGCCCGGGGCACTGGCGCCAGCGCCGGAATTCCTTCCGCTGTAGTCCGTCACGCTCGCCGTCGACTGAACCGGTACGAGAATGCGGCGAAGCGCCTGCGGGTCCGAGCGCCGATCGGCCGCGTAGCGCACGTTGATCGAGAACCGCTCGCGCCCCGCAATAGCCGTCGAGACCGTCATCCCTCCGACAGCCGCTTCGACGACGTCCTGCACGTCGCGAACGGTGAGGCCGTAACGCGCGATGGCCTCGCGGTTGGGAACGATGTCGACGTACTCGCGCCCGGTCTGCCGCTCGGCGAACGTGCTGCGGGTGCCCGGCACCTGCCGGAGCATGCCCTCGAGGGCCACGCTGATGCGTTCGATCCCGCTGAGATCGTCGCCGAACACTTTGATCCCGACGGGCGTCCGAACCCCGGTCGAGAGCATGTCGATCCGCGTCCTGATCGGCGGCGCAATCGCCATCTGATAGCCGGGCATCTGCAGCGCGGCATCCATGTCGCGCGACAGCTCTGCCAGCGTGCGCGCCTGCTGCTCCGGCCACACGAGCCGCAGGCCGCGCTTCGCCCAGTCGGGCGCCCGCGTGCTGTACCAGCGAGGCGTGTAATCCATGGGCCACTCGCCGCGCGGGCGCAACGCGATGACCGACTCGATCATGTCGAGCTGCGCCGGGTCGGTGGCCGTCTCCGCCCGGCCGACTTTCCCGTGCACTGACGCGACCTCGGGGAACCGCATGATGATGCGATCCTGCGCGGTCAGTGCCCGCCGCGCCTCTTCGATCGCGATCCCCGGAAAGGTTGTCGGCATCACCAGCAGCGAGCCTTCGTCGAGGGGCGGCATGAACTCGGACCCGAGGCGCTGAAACAGCGGCACCGTCGCGATCATGAGCAGCACCGCACCCACGACGACGGCGATTCGGAATCGCACGACGCGCACCGCAATCGGCCGGTAAACCGTGCGCAGGACCCGGCTGACGGGGTTGGCCGCCTCGGTACGGAAGCGCCCGCGCAGCAGGAGCACCATCAGCGGCGGCGCGAGAGTAATCGAGAGAATCGCGGCGGCGAACATCGCGAAGGTCTTCGTGTACGCAAGCGGCGTGAACAGCTTTCCCGCCTGACCCGCCAGCGTGAAGATCGGCAGGAAGCTGACGGTGATCAGCATGAGCGAGAAGAAGATCGGCCGGCCCACCTCCTTGCACGCGTCGACGATGACCTGCTTGCGATCCGAGCCCGGCGGCGCGGCCGCGAGCCGCACGTGCGCGTTCTCGATCAGCACGATCACCGCGTCCGCCAGCTCGCCGATCGCGATGGCGATCCCGCCGAGCGACATGATGTTGGACGACAGGCCCAGGTACCGGATCGCGATGAACGACATCAGGATGGACAGCGGCAGCACGATCATCACGATCAGCGCCGATCGGGCGTGGAAGAGGAACACCAGGCAGATGATCGTGACAACGACCGCCTGCTGAATCAGCGTGTTCTTCAACGTGTTGACGGAGCCGAGGATCAGCTCAGATCGGTCGTAGGTGGGGACGAGGCGGACGCCGTCGGGGAGGCGCAGCGTGGCGATCTCGGCCTCGAGCGCCCGGATCACCTGCAGCGCATTGGAGCCGATGCGCATCACGACGATCCCCCCCACCGCCTCGCCAGTGCCGTTCCAATCGGCGGCGCCGCGGCGAATCTCCGGCCCGTAGCGCACGCTCGCCACGTCGCCGAGCCGGATCGGCGTGCCACCCGCGCCGACGGTCAACACGCTCTGCTCGAGGTCTGCGAGCGTCTTGACGTAGCCGCGGCCACGCAAGACGTACTCGCGACCGGCCAGTTCGAGCACACGCGCGCCGACTTCCGCGTTGGCGTCGCGGACGGATCGAGTCACATCGGTCAGCGTGAGCCCGAAGCCTACCAGCCGGTCGGGATCGATGACGATCTGGTACTGGCGCTCGAATCCGCCGAGGGAAGCGACCTCCGCCACGCCGGCCACGGCCTGCAGCGCGGGGCGGACGGTGAAATCCTGCAGCGCCCGAAGCTCGGCGAGATCCATCCGTCCGCTGCCGTCTTTCAGGACGTACTGGTAGACCCATCCCAGGCCACTTGCATCGGGCCCCAGCGTGGGGGACACATCGGGTGGCAACTGTGGCTGCACGCGCGCCAGCTGTTCGAGCACGCGGGTGCGCGCCCAGTAGATGTCGGTGCCGTCGCGGAAGATCACGTAAGTGAAGCTCATGCCGAACATCGAGTAGCCGCGCACCGTCGCGATGCCCGGCGTGCTCTGCAGGGCACGGACGAGCGGGTACGTGATCTGGTCCTCGACCAGATCCGGGCTGCGCCCCATCCACTCGGTGTAGATGATGACCTGCGGGTCCGAGAGGTCCGGCAGCGCATCGAGCGGAGTCTTGCGGACTGAATCGACCGCCCAAAGCGCGAGCACCAGCACCGCTCCGAACACCATCCACTTGTGGCGAACCGAGAGCTCGATGATGCGTTCGACCATGATCGTTACCTCTAATGGCCCGCGTGCGCGCCAGCGACCGGTTCGAGCGGTTCTTCCCGGGGCGCTGCCGGTTTCTCCTCAGGCGCGGCCGACGTCCCGTGGCCGGAATGCGCACTCGGCTCCTCCGGTGGCGCGCAGACGGCTTTCCGAATCCAGCAGGAACACGCCCGCGGCCACGATCCGTTCGCCCTCCTCGAGACCGCTCCGCACCTCGACGCGATCGGCCAGCTGCACGCCGAGCGTCACGGCCCGCGGCTCGAACCGATCGCCCGTGGCGACGAACACGTGTTGCTGCAACCCGGTGTCGACCACCGCATCACGCGGCACCGTGATCACCTCCTGCCCCGTTGATTCGAAGGCAGCGGTGCCGTAGAGGCCCGGCCGGAGCCCGCCGTCGGGATTGGCCGCCGAGAAGCGGACGCGCAGCGTGCGCGTGCGGTCGGTGAGGGTCGGATAGACGAAATCGATGCGGGCCGCGAACGCCGGCCGGCCCGACGCCGGGAAATCGAGCTGCGCGGTTCTGCCGACGCGGACGGCCGGGATGCTCGCCTCCGGAACCTCGGCGAGAATCCACACGCGCGAGAGATCCGCGATGGTGAGCAGCGTCGTCGACGGATCCACGGAAGTGCCGACCGTGACGCCCCGGTTCACGACGACGCCACTTCTGGGCGCGACGACGGTGACCAGGCGTCTCGGCTCGCCGGTCTGCTCGATCGCGTCGATATCCGCCGGCGTCATCCCAAGCACGGCCAGTCGCATGCGGCCGCCGGCCACCACGGCGCTGGTGATCCCCGAGGCCGACGTCGTCTTCCGAACGGCCAGGTACTCCGTCTGGGAAGAAAGCAGTTCCTGCGAGAAGATGCGCGCGAGCGGTTGACCCACCCGAACCGTCTCCCCTGTTGTGTTGACGTCGAGCTGTTCGACCCATCCCGCGACCCGGGTGTGCACGTGCGAAATCCGCGACTCGTCCGGCACGACGGTGGCGACGGCCCGGACCGCCTGGGTCAGCGACTCGCGCGTGACCACTTCGAGGCGGATGTCGAGCTCCTGGAGCGTCGACGGCGCGACCTCGACCGGAACCCGTTCGTGGGTGGAGCCGGCGCCCGAGGTCGCCACGGGGACCGGGGCGTCGATCGCGGCGGCCGCCCGTTCGCTGGCCGTGAAGGGCCACGCCCCGCGGAAGTGCTGCACTCCCAGGGCACCGATGAACACCGCCGCGGTCGTCACGGCAGCGGCTATCGGCGCGGCGAATCGCTGAAGTCTCTTGAAAGAGGTCATTGGATGATCGCCTCGTAGGATCCGATGGCGCGCCCGAGGCGCGTCCACGCAAGACCGAGTTCGGTGTCAGCCGCGATCAGGTCGGACTGGACCAGCCAGAGCGCCTGCACGGCTTCAATCACGCTGACGAGCGGCAACTGGCCCGAGGCGTAGCCCGCGACGGCCGGCTCGATCACCATCCGCGCGCGCGGCAGCACATTGCTGTTGAGCGCGGCCTGCCGGTCACGGGCAGCCTGGAGCTCATGTACGGCGGCCGCCGCGTCGCCCTCGATCATCCGGGTCATCGCCCGCAGGTCGGCCTCCGACATCGCGCGCATCGCCTCCGCCTCGGCGACGCCGGCGCGCAGCTTGCCGCGCCATATGGGCAGGCTGATGCCGACCATCGCCATCCACCCGCGCCCCTCGGCCATGGTGTAGGCCGGGCCGGTGCGGATGGCCGCCATCGGCCGGAACATGTCGCGCATCACCTGCATGTCGGCCTCGGCGCGCGCGATCTCGGCGCGTCCCGCAGTCAGCTCGGGTCGCGAGGTCAGCGCGGTCTTGATGGCGGGCCACGAAGGAAGCAGCTGGGGAAACGTCAGCGGCGCGAGCGCGGGCACGGGCAGTTCCGCGTCGAGGTCAAGGCTGGTGTTCAGCATCGCCTCCGCGCCTCGTACGCCGCTCAAAAGCGCTGTCGCGAATGCTTCCGAGCGCGCCACTTCGACCTCGGCTCGCAATACGTCCGATTGCGGAGCGGTTCCGCTCGCGTAGCGCGCGTTGGCTGCGGCCACGACGTCGCGGGCAAAGGCGATCTGCTCGTTGACCAGCGCAGCCGTGCGGCGACGCTCCTGCAGCATCAGGAAGGCATTGGCGGCCTGCACTGCCACGTCCAGCGTCGTCCGGCTCACGTCCGCGCGAAGCCGCTCGAGATCCGCCAGCGCGGACGTCCGACGGTTACCGCGGATGCCGGACAGCGGAATCCGCTGCTCGATCGTGATGCTCACGTCCGCCCCGCCCAGCATGAACGGCAGATGATCGAGCGAGGGAGAGATCATCGGGTCTTCGAGCGCGGATACGATGATCGGCCGCGACTCGCCGGCGCGCACGCGCGCACGCGCCGCCTGTATCTCCTCTCTCCTCTCGCTGGCGACGCGCACAACGTCAGCGAGGCCGAGTGGCGACGGGAGGGCAATCGTCGCCTGGGCGGCTGACGTCAGGATCGGCCAGAGGGTCGCCGCCACGACGAGGAAAGCGGAACGAAGACTCGGAGAGCGTTTCATGTCGATCACCGCGGGATACGGGTACGCTCGCGCCATCGCGAGCGGTCGTCCTGGACCTGGACCGGCGTCTGAGAAATCTAGATTCGGAGAGCGGTTGAAAGAGGCCGGGGTTCGAGCCGCCACGCCGGCTCTGGCCCGCGGCGGGCGTCGGCGGCGCTCGTTGAACATGCAAGCAGATAGCGAGGGACCAGCAGGGCGTCATCCGTGTCCAGCGCGGACACCGGCCGCACGTCCTCACGGAAGAATGGCGCAGAGGCGAGCACCATGCCGTCGCAGGCGTCGTCGCCCGGCACGCTCGGAGAGCTGCCCGCGGCCTCGCGGTGGTGCCCGCTCGCAACCGGGGCCTCCTGGTCGCACCAGTTGCTGCACACGAGCGCCGCGCCTGGCCCAACTGCCAGTGCCAGCACAACCGAAAGCGCAATTGCTCGAAACACAGGATGCTCGCTACGGAAAGGTGGCAAGAAGGACACCAGACAACACGCGCCGGGAGGCTTCGAGATCTCCAGCAGATTGGCCGTTCCCGGGCGATTGCTGAGCCGCATCCTGCGGGATTTTCCCATTCGGTTGCCGAAAATCCCCCCGCTCGGGGCTGCGTTTCGTTCCATGAGCACCAATAGATTAGGCCGTTCGACCACCGCCGGCTGTCTCATTGGGCACACCTCTCGTGGGTGCGCTCAAGGGAGGTACGGAGTGAAGGGGATGGGGATATGGTCGGGAGGAGAGGGGTCGGGACCCGACCCCTCTTTCAGTCTACCAGCGCGGTTCGCGACGCGGGCCTCGGCCGCCGCCGCCGCCCGGCCGGCCGCCGCGATCGCCGCCGCCGCCCGCGGGCTTGGGACGTGCTTCGTTGACGGCCAGCTTCCGGCCGTCGAGCTCGGTATCGTTCAGGCGCTGAATCGCATTCTGCGCATCTTCGTCCGACTGCATTTCCACGAACGCAAACCCGCGCGCGCGCCCGGTCATCTGATCGCGCACGATGTTGACGGTGTCGACGGGACCGACCGAGAGGAACAACTCTTCGAGGCGACGCTCATCGGTGTTGAACGACAGATTGCCGACAAACAGCTTACGACCCATGACAGACTCCTGCCCTTCGCGGGGCTCTCTGACGAAACCGGGGTGAATGCGCTGGCAGGGTCGAGGGAGGGATCGAGGGATCTCGGTCGGCTCGCAACAACAGTGCAGCGAGGAATTACATGCGGCTCAGTATACCGCCTAGCCCAGCCGGTGCAACTCGTTTGCGTCATTTCCGCGAATCAAAAGAACAGCACGACCTGGCGATGAAACGCCAGCAAGGCGCCGGCCGCGCCGACAAACGCCATCAGGAAGAGGAATGCGATCGGCGGAACCTCGGCCTCGACAGGCTCGGGCGAGCCGTAATCTTCGGGAGGGCAAAAGGTCAGTTCCGGCGCTGAGACAGGCTCGTCGGCCTCGAACTCGAGCCCCGCGTCGAGGCCTTCGTGCACGGCAACGCGGCCGAGGAGCGTCGGCTTGGCAGACAGGTCGGCATCACTGGGCATGCCGACATCGAGGTCTTCCAACTGGTCCATCAACACCGCTCGCCGGGGGTTTGGCATACCTGACCAGTTCGAGCAATGGCAATGCCATCAGATGCCACTCTCAACTGACGGCAGCGGCAGCAGTTGTGGGCGGCCCCTTCCGGCGCCCATCTCGCGGTGTGCTGAAACAGCGCTCGCGGTGACGTTCCTGAACCCTCTGGAGGCGCCACTGGCGACGCCGGGATCTACACGGCGAGCTCGCCCGTGCGAATACGGAAGCTCTGCTCCACTGGCATCACGAAGACGCGGCCATCGCCAATCTCGCCGGTCCGCGCGGCCTGGATGATCGCCTTGATCGCGGCCTCCACGCTCGCATCGTCGACGACGACGTCGATCTCCATCTTCGGGAGGAGATTGACGGTGTATTCCTTCCCGCGGTAAATGGCTGTGTGTCCCTTCTGTTTGCCGTGGCCCCGTACTTCGGTGACCGTGAGGCCGGAGATCCCCAGGCCCTGGAGTGCGTCGCTGACCTCTTCGACCTTATTGGGACGGACAATCGCCTTAATCAACTTCATCTGATCCTCCAGATCGCCTGGTGAGGCGATAGGGTATCTTCGAACACCGGTAGCGGCAATGAAAAAGGGCCACAACTTGGAAGCCGTGGCCCTCCCCTTTTTCCGGGCATCCGTCGCCGGCAGCCATGACGAACGAGCGCCGCGTCAGTACGTCACGCCAAATCCGACCAACCCGACGAATTTGCTCGGGCTGGTCTCGCCGTCCACATCGACGTTGAACGAGTGTGTCGTCTCGCCAAGACCGAAGTAGTCGGCCCCGAAATGCAGGTTCCACGATCCGAAACGGCTCGAGACGCTAGAGAGCGGGACGGTGACGAGCGCACCGATGTCGACAAACCCGAAGGGGTGACTCTCACCGTCGACTGGAGACTCGTAGTAGTCGGAAAGGCTGAAGCCGAGCTTGAAGGGGACGGTCACCGTCGACCTCCCCCCGAGCGGCCAGCTGGGACCGACGCCCAGCTCCATATAAGTGCCGGCCTCTGAACCCGCATCGGCCTGCCCGACGCCAGGCTCGGTGTCGAACTCAAAGGCAATCAGCCCATACGGTGCGAACCTGCTGCCCTGTGAGACCTTGAACAGGACTTCCTTGACCGTCGTGAACCTCGCATTCGGACTCGTGTACGCGGTGTACTGCGTGGTGAAACTGGTCGCCCCGCCGAATCCGAGCGTGAACGACGCATAGAAGTCCTCTTCGTAGTGCATGCCGACCGCCGGATCGTCATTGCCGCTGCCCGAACTGCCCGTGTGCAGACTGTTCCAGAGGCCGAGGTTGATCGCCGCGCTCTTGAGGGTGCCGTCGCCAGACATCAGGTCGATCTTCAGATCGGCGGCCGGCCACATCGTGAAGCCTAGGATCGGTCTCCTGCCTGATGCCTCGAAACATGTACAGAGTAGGCATGTCAAAGGCGCCAGTGAATGTCAGAGCCCCGGGATTGGGGTCGATCGCCTGGGCCTGGGCCGTCCCTGCCGACAACATTACGGCCCCCAGCGCCGCGCTCACGACCAGGGTCACTCCTCGAGAACATATCGTCGTCGCACTCACGTAGTCACCTCCGAAGTCACTGAAAGATGAAGAAAGGGCGCCGGCAGATGCCGGCCCCGACGCTGCGAACTAGATCACTTCCGCGCTCATCTCCTGCCTCGACGGCATCATGCCGGCGTAGGCTTCCATGCCGTGCTCGCCGAGGTCGAGGCCTTCGGCCTCTTCCTCCGGGCTCACGCGGATGCCGACGGTCGCCTTGAGGAGGTACCACGCCGCCAGGCTCAGAGCGAACGTCACCGCACCGACCGCCGCGATGCCGGTCAGCTGCGTCATCGTCTTGCGCGAAGCCGCCGCCCATGAACAGGCCGCCATCGGTCGCGAAGAGCCCCACGCAGAGCGTGCCGAACACGCCGTTCACCAGGTGGACGCTCAAGGCGCCGACCGGGTCGTCCAGCTTCACTCTGTCGAAGAACAGCACCGCGTAGACCACGATGACACCCGGCAATCAACCCGATGATGACCGAGCTGCCAACCGTGACCACGCTGCAGCCGGCGGTGATCGCAACCAGCCCGGCGAGCGTGCCGTTGATGATCATGCTGAGGTCGGGCTTGCCGAGGACCAGCCAGGCCAGCCACGGTGGCCGAGAGGCATCCCGCCGCCGCCGCCATGTTCGTGTTGAGCGCGATGGTGGCGATGGCCGCCGGGTCGGCCGCCATCGTGCTGCCCGGATTGAACCCGAACCACCCGAGCCAGAGGATCAGGCAGCCGAGCGTCGCCGAGGTCATGTTGTGGCCGGGAATCGGCTTGACCTGGCCGTTCGGCAGGTACTTGCCGAGGCGCGGCCCGAGCACGATGACGCCCGCCAGCGCGGCCCATCCGCCGATGCTGTGGACGACGGTGGAGCCGGCGAAGTCGAGGAAGCCCTGCGACGCCAGCCAGCCGCCGCCCCACGCCCAGTGGCCGCCGACCGGATAGATGAGGCCGACCAGGATGAACGAGAACAGGATGAAGGATCCGGAACTTGATGCGCTCGGCCACCGCGCCGCTCACGATGGTGGCCGCCGTGCCGGCGAAGACCAGCTGGAAGAAGAACTTCGCGAACAGCGGCACGCCGGTCCAGTTGAGCGACGTGTAGACGCCCTGGTAGGCGTCCGCCATGGCGGGGCTGTTGTCGGCGCCGCTGCAGCAGCCAGCCGGTGAGCCCGATGAACGGGTTGCCGTCGCCGAACATCAGCCCGAAGCCAATCACCCAGAACGCGATCGACGACACAGCGAAGACGATGAAGTTCTTGGCCAGGATGTTGACGGCGTTCTTCGCCTGACAGAGACCGCTTTCCACGAGCGCGAATCCGGCGTTCATCCAGAACACCAGGAAGGCGGTCAGCAGGACCCAGAGGGTATCCAGGGCAACCTTGGTTTCAGGATCGATTGCGGCATCTGCGACGCCCGGCGTTGCCAGCGCGAGTGCGAGCAGTAGTGCGGTCGTAATCTTTCGTCTCATCGCCCCTCCTCCTGCGATAAGCGTGATGTGAACAAGCCGCGGCGACAACCCGCTCGACATGCGGCAGACGCTTACATCAGGCGAGGGTGCAAGGGAAACGCCAGCTCGAGCGCCTGGCGCATTTCGCGCGGAATGCCGCGGTTTGCTCAGTGAAACAGGAGAAAGTTGGCGCCAACGATGGATGGGAGATACGCGCCTGTAGCCGACATATTTGTAGCAAGACGATATTATGTCGACTGTTTTGTCTGATATTCAGCAACGCGTCCCATCGAGCGGCCGCCCGCGCCTGCCCGACGCCCGGCGGGCTGGCGCACGGCGTGGCGCCGCCGGCCAGTAAATAGACATTATTGTCGCCAGTATTGTTTCTTAGGACGTAATTGTCTGATAGGTCAGATGCCTTCGTCGCCCTGCAGCATCCGCTGAAGATCGCCGCTGAGCGTCTGCTGCGCCGCCTCCGCCAGCTTGGCCCCGGCCTGCGTGATGTGGAAGACGTCGATCGCCCGGTGCCCCTCGGTCGAAATCAGCACGAGATCGACGTCGCATCCGGCCCGCGAGATCGTCCGGCTGATCCGGTACAACAGCCCGAGCGAGTCGTCGGTGTTGATCTCGAGCACGGTGTAGCGCGACGACGACTGGTTGTCGAAGTGGACAATCGGCTGGAATCGCGGCGTCCCGCGCCGGTGAAAGAGGCTCTGCTCCCGCCGGCGCAGCCGCTCGTTGACATCCCGCCGGCCCGCCACGACGTCCTCGAGCACGCGGCAGAACTTGTCCTTCCCGTCCTGATTCAGCGCGAGGAACTGCTCATCGTCGGTGAACTGCACGATGTCGAGCACCAGGCTGTTCGGGTTGGTCATCGCGTGTCCGCGCAGAATGTCCATCCCGAACGACGACAGGACGCCGCAGATATTCGAGAAGAGAAACGGCTTGTCGAGCGTGACGACGGTCAGCTCCCAGGCCGACTCCGTGCGATCGAGCGAGATGTGGACGTCCTCCGGTCCGATGTCGCGCGACAGCCGGACGTGTCCGTAGATCGCCTCGGGACTGGCAAGCTTCAGATAGCGGCGGGGAAAGCCTTCCAGGAACGGTCGCGATCTCCGCTTCGGAGATATCGGACGGGCGGTGCGCCAGCAGCTCGGCGAGCTCGGCCTGGTGCCGGTCGATCAGCTCGTCGCCATAGCGGAGCGTCAACTGGTTGTAGGTGTCGACGTACAGCCGCCACAGCAGCTCCTCTTTCCACGGCGTCAGCGTGTCGGGGCCAACCGCCTCGATGTCGACGAGGGTCATCAGGCACAGCATCTTCAGCCGCTCTTCGAGACCGACCAGGGCGGCGAACTCCTTGACGATCTCGGGATCTTCCGTGTCGCGATGAAAGGCCGCGCGCGACATCCTGAGGTGATGCCGGATCAGGAAGTCCACGACCTCGGCGTCTTCGGCCGGGATCCGGAGGCGCTCCAGCATCTGGTGCGCCATGCGGACGCTTTCGATCGCGTGCTCCTCGTCGCGCCACTTGCCGACGTCGTGGAACAGCAGCGACAGGACGAGCAGCTCCGGCCTCTCCAGCTCCGCGAGAATGCCGCTGAAGCGATCTCGAGAGGTGCCAGAGGGCGTCGCCAGCCGCTCGAGGTTGCGAATCGTCAGGAGCGTGTGCTCGTCCACGGTGTACTTGTGGTAGAAGTCGCGGACGACGCGCCAGGAGATCGCCTGGAATTCCGGGAACATCTGGCCGAGCAGCCCGGCATCGTGCATCTCCGACAGGCGGGCGTACAGCCCGGGCCGCGGCGTCAGGAAACGCAGCAACTCGTCGCGCGCAGCCGGGGTGGGGAAGAAATCCTCGGGCGCGAGCTGCGGCGCCAGCTCTCTCATCACCGTCAGCGCGGAGTCGGTGACGGCGCACTGCTCGTCGATGGCGGCCTGAAACGCGCGCAGCCAGAGCTCGGGATGCTGCCTGGCCCGGGCGGAGTCGATGAACCCGACGCCCCTCGTCCATCGCCCGAGGTTCTGCCCGACCGGCTTCGGCGACGCCTTGCGGACCCACTGCAGCGAGTGGCTGACCGCGCGGGCGTGGCGGAAGTAATCGCTCATCATCCGCTCGACGCGCTGGCGGGGCTCGGTCCCCGGATAGCCCAGCGATTCCGCCGTCTTCTCCTGGAGCTCGTGCGTCAGCACGTTGCTGTTCCGCTTCGTTTCGAGGTGCAGCAGCAGGCGGATCCGCAGCAGGTAGTCGGTCGCTTCGTCGAGCCGCAGCGGATCGACCGGGCTGCGGCCGACGAGCGTCGGATCGGTCAGCGCCGCGATCGTCCGCGCGGCGGTGACGTCGCGCAGCGCGCCCGGGGCATCCTTGATGTCGGGCTCCAGCTGATAGAGCGTGCCGTTGAATTTCTGGTGCCGGTCCTCGATCAACGTCAGCAGCATCGCCAGAATCTGCGCGTGGACGTCCGGCTGGTGGAAGGCGGCCATGAACCGGTTGAACAGCCAGCGGTCGCCCGCCAGCGGGCGGGCGTCGAGGAGCGCGAGCAGGAATTCGGGGTTGTCGGCTTCGAGCCGGGAGAGCTCCTCGAGGTCGCGCACTTGATGGCCGACCACGACGCCAAGATCCCAGAGCGGATTGAGGAAGCGGCCGACGAAGGTTTCGTCGGCGGTGCCGAGGGGCTTCTCGAAGAGCAGCAGCAGATCGATGTCGGAATGCAGGCACAGTTCCCGGCGCCCGTACCCGCCCAGCGCGATGACCGACACCGGTTGCGCCGCCGGGGCGACCGCGTCGAACAGCTGGCGGAGGAGCACGTCCACCCGCTCGGTATAGCGGCCGAGAGTGGCGCGGCCGCCGATGCCGCGCTCCGCCGCCACGCGCAACTCTTCGCGCGCCGCGTCCAGCATCGCGGCGGCGCCATCAGGCCGAGGGTCCCCGGCGGGACTGGGCGTCATCGCCTGAAGCCGGCGGTAGTCGATGGCGAGCTGCCGGACTTTGTAGTTGAGCACGCGTTCGGTGGTGTCGAGCAGCCGCGCCGCCTTGGCGCGGTTCCCTCTCGTCGTCTTCAGGGTGTCCTGAATCATATCCTTCTCGTACGCGGCGACGGCCTCGCGCAGCGAGACCCTGGTGACGGTGCCCGACGATTCGGCCGTCTGCAGCGACGGCGGCAGGTGGTGCGCGTGAATCACCTGGCCGTCGCACACCAGCACCGCGCGCTCGAGCACGTTCTCGAGCTCGCGCACGTTGCCGGGCCAGTGGTAGCTCATCAACATGTCGATCGCCGGGGTCGAGATGCGCTTGATGATCTTGTGGTGCTCGCGCGACAGCTTCTCGAGGAAATGGTCCGCCAGCAGGAGCAGATCGGCTTTCCGATCGCGCAGCGGCGGGACGAAAATCATGAAGACGTTCAGCCGGTAGTACAGGTCCTCTCGAAACGTCCCGTCGCTGATGGCCTTTTCCAGGTCCTTGTTGGTCGCGGCGAGCATGCGGACGTTGGCCTTGATCGTCTCGGTGCCGCCGAGCCGCTCGAACTCGCGCTCCTGCAGCACGCGCAGCAGCTTGATCTGCGTGCCCAGGTTGATGTCGCCGATCTCGTCGAGGAAGAGCGTCCCGCCCTCCGCCAGCTCGAACCGCCCTTTCTTGCGCGCCTCGGCGCCGGTGAAGGCGCCCTTCTCGTGGCCGAACAGCTCCGACTCGATCAAGGTGTCGGGAAGCGCCGCGCAGCTCACTTTGACGAACGGCTTCTTCGCGCGCAGCGAGTTGTAGTGAATCGCGTGCGCGATCAGCTCCTTCCCGGTGCCGGACTCGCCGCGGATGAGGACGGTGGTGTTCGTCCCGGCGACCTGCGCCACCTGCTCGTACATCTGCCGGACGGGTCCGCTGGTCCCGATGATGTTCGAGAAATCGTAGCGCTCGCGGAGCTCCTGCCGGAGGTGGGTGTTCTCGTCCTCGAGCCGGCGGCGATCTTCCTCGATGAGCCGCTGAATCTTGATCGCCTGCGCCAGCATCGACGCGACGACGCCGAGGAACTTGCCCGTGCGATCGTAGTCCCGGTCCGGCTTGAACTTGAGGTCCACCGACAGGGCGCCGATCGCCTTGCGGTTCAGGAGATGGGCACGCACACGAAGCTCAGCTCCTGCTGGGGCATTTCCGGACGCTTCGACGCGCGGTTCAGCAGCAGCGGCTCGCTGCTGGCGCGCGGCACGACCACGGGGCGGCCGGTCTCGACGACCTTGCCGGTCACGCCCTCCCCGACGTGGTACTTCACCGGCGCACCCGGCTTCTCGAGCCCGTCCGACGCTTCGACCCGCAGCTCGCCGCCCTCGTGCAGCAGCGTCACGATGCCGCGCACGGCGCCGTGATGGCGCGCGAGGATCTCGAGCACGTTGTGCATCGCCGATTTCAGGTTCAAGGTCCCGGACAGCGCCTGACTGACTTCGAGGAGCGACGACAGGCGGCGTATTTCAGGCGCCTGGCTCTCGCCGGGCGCGGGCTTGCGCGTTTTCAGCAGAGTGCTCATCGAATCCAATCCTACAACAGTGTTCATCACGTTGATTTTATCGACATTATTGTCATGATCAAGATACACCAAGGGACACAGGCGTTCGGGCGTTTTTCACAAAAACAGGCCTGAAAACATCCGGAATCCGGCTATCCGGCCGGAGCAGCCCTGGTCGACACGATCTTCCCTTGCAAGCGCCGTGCGTGTTTGCCCGAGGGGCCATTCCTACGGTCCTGTCCCATCTGAGCCATCCGTGAGATTCTTCTGGAATGCACATCGACCCGATCGCGCCGCTGATTCTCTCGCTGGCCCTCATTCTCGTCGCCGCGAAGGTCGGCGGACACTGGGCGGGCCGGCTCGGACAACCGCCCGTGCTCGGCGAGCTGGCGGCCGGCGTCCTGCTCGGCAACCTCACCCTCGATTGGCTTCTCCGGACTGGACTACCTGAAGACCGACGCGGCGATCGCCATGCTGTCGAGCCTCGGCGTCATCATCCTGCTCTTCCAGGTGGGCCTCGAATCGACCGTCGCGCAGATGATGAAAGTGGGCCTCTCCTCGTTCGTGGTCGCGACCATCGGCGTCATCGGCCCCTTCGTCCTCGGCTGGGGCGTCGGCGCCTGGCTGCTGCCGGAGGCGAGCGTGTACGCGCACATCTTCCTCGGCGCGACGCTCACCGCGACGAGCGTGGGGATCACCGCGCGGGTGCTGAAGGACCTGCGGCAGGCGCACACCGACGAAGCGCGCATCATCCTCGGCGCCGCGGTGATCGACGATGTCCAGGGTCTTGTCATTCTGGCGGTCGTCACCGGCATCATTGCCGCGGCGAATCAGGGCGACGCGCTGTCGTACGCGGCAATCGGCGGCGTGATGCTCAAGGCGACCGGCTTCCTGGTCGGCGCCCTCGTGCTGGGCGTCTACGCCGCGCCACATCTCTTCTCGCTCGCCTCGAAGCTGGAGGCCAGCGGCGTCCTGCTCGCCCACGGGCTGGCGTTCTGCTTCCTGCTGGCCTGGCTCGCCGCCTACATCGGCCTGGCGCCGATTGTCGGCGCCTTCGCGGCCGGCCTCGTGCTCGAGGACGTGCACTACCGCGACTTCGCCAGCCGCGGCGAACGCTCGCTCGAACCCCTGATCGATCCGATCGCGTCGTTCCTCGTCCCGATCTTCTTCGTCCTGATGGGCGTGCGCACCGATCTCCTGGCGTTCACGCAGCCTGGCGTGCTCGGCCTCGCGGCCGCGCTGACGGTCGCAGCGATTGCCGGCAAGCAGATCTGTTCGCTGGGCGTGACTGTTCGAGGGCTCGACCGCCTGTCGATCGGCATCGGCATGATTCCGCGCGGCGAAGTGGGATTGATCTTCGCCAACATCGGCATGACGCTCATGATCGCGGGCGAACCAGTGGTCACTCAGAACGTGTTTTCGGCGGTCGTGGTCATGGTGATGGCAACCACGGCGATTACGCCTCCGGCGCTCAAGTGGAGCTTCGAACGCTTCGCCAGACGAAAGCGGAATGCCGCGCCGCAGAGAGCTCATGAAACATTGCGACGGCGTTGTCGCGCCGCAACACCGTTCCCACACCTTTGTCTCTCAACGCGCGCAGTGCATCGCTGCGCAGCTGCTCGCATTCACGGCGAAAACCTTGAGAGAACAGATGAAAACGAGTCGATCCCTCCGTCCACGCTCGAAGGGTCCGCGTCTTGCTCTGCGAGCGTCATGTCTCACAAGCTGTGCGGATCGCCGACTGTTACAAGTGTGATCGCCGTGATCGCGGTGGTCGTATGCGCGACTCCATCCCGGGCCGGCTCACAAGACCTCTCGCCTACCCGTCACGTGCGTGCGCGCGATGCCAGGATCGGTGCGCTGATCGAGGATGGCGCGCGACGATCGCCCCTGTTCCGATCGCTCCTCGAGATGATCGAGCAATCGTCCGCGATCGTCTACGTCGAGTCGCGCATGCTGCCTGCAGGCTCTCGCCGGACGGCTGACGCTCGCCGGCTCGGGAGGGCCATGGCGCTACGTGCGCATCGAGATCGAGTGCCGCCGGTCGCTCGACTCACAGATCGCAACGCTCGGACACGAACTGCAGCACGCCGTCGAGGTCGCCGAGGAGAGAGCGATCGTGGACCAGCATTCCCTCCAGGCACTGTACGGAAGAATCGGCTTCGCCATCGATCATCGCCGGCGGCAGTTCGAAAGCCATGCGGCGCGCGAGGCCGGGGTTCAAGTGCGCCGGGAGCTCTCGTCGCGTGTCATCGAGATCTCCAGTCGCTGATCGGCGTCGTGCTTCGCGCGAGTCGGAAGCCGAAGTCGTTGTAGCGGAAGGACGGATCGAGCTTGCTGCGCAGCGTGGCGCGGCAGATCGTGTGCGCGTGGCGCCACGCTCCGCCGCGTGCGGCACGTCGCACGCCCTGGTCAGGGCCAGCCGGATTCCGTTCCGGCGATCGGCTGTAATAATCCTTGTCGTGCCAATCGGCACACCACTCGTGCACGTTGGTCGCGATGCCGAGAAGGCCGAAGGCAGTCGGCTCGCCGAGCGTCACCGGCCATGGCGCCTCGAGCGGCCCGCGTCCGCCGTTCGGAATCCACTCTGGCATCGCGTCACCCCACGGGAAGAGCGCCTGCTTCGGCCCGCGGGCGGCGAACTCCCACTCGGCTTCGGTCGGCAACCGGACGCGCGCCCCGTCCTGCCCGGATCGCCACGCGCAATACGCGACCGCGTCGGCCCAGCTCACGCCGACGACTGGGAGATCGGCCTGCGCAAACAAGGGATGCGACCAGTCGCGCGGTAGCTCGGGCGCCGTGGCGTCCACAAAGCACTCGTACTCCGCACGCGTGACGGGACAGACGGCCAGCTCGAATGCGTCCACGAAGACAGGATGCGGCGGCCGCTCGTCCTCGAAACCAACCTCGGTGCCCATGGTGAACCAGCCTCCAGCGATAGGGGCGAACGCCGGAGTGGCGAGCGACGAGCGCGAATCGGCCATCGCGCGATCATAGTGCGTGTGAGCACCCCGTGGTGTGTGGGGCGTTTCATTCCCGGCCGAGGAGCGTCAGCAACCCGGTCGTCAGCCATGGCACGTAGGTAATGACGAGCACGCCGATGCCCAGAATCCCCATCATCGGCAGCGCCGCCACGCAGACCTCGAGCACGGGGCGCTTGAATCGGTACGAGGCCAGGAAGATGTTGAGGCCGACGAGCGGCGTCAGGAACCCGAGCTCGAGGTTGGCGATGAAGATGATGCCGAGATGCACCGGATGGATCCCGAACGCGGCGCCGAGCGGCACAATCAGCGGAACGACGACGACAATCGCCGCCCAGATTTCCATCAGCCAGCCCACCGCCAGCAGAAACACGTTGAGCAGGAGGAGGAACGTGAAACGCGACGTGATGTGAGCGCGCGCCCAGTCGACGAGCATCGCCGGCACCTGCGCGTTGACCAGGTAGTTGGTCAGGCCGACAGCGACGCCCAGGATAATCAGGACGCCGCCCACCACGGTCACGCACTCCGTGACGACGCGCAGCAGGTCGCGCCCGATCGACAGGTCGCGATGGATCAGCGTCTGCACCGACGAACGCGTACATCGCCGTCAGTGCCGCGGCCTCGACGGCCGTCGCCAGGCCGCTGAACATCGCGACGAGGACGAGCGCGGGCATCGCCAGCTCCCACTTCGCGGCCCACAGCGCGGCGGCCGCTTCCGCCGCGCGGAACGGATGCCGTCGCGTGCCGGTCACGATGCCCTCGCGCACACCCCACGCCGCCACCATCGACGTCAGCAGGATCCCGGGGAGGATGCCGCCGATGAAAATGTCCTCGATCGGAATCTGCGCGACCACGGCGTAGAGGATGAGCGGCAGCGCTGGCGGCAACAGCAGCCCGAGCGATCCGGAGGCGGTCAGGAGTCCCAGCGCGAACCGGTCCCGATAGCCGTCCTGTGAGAAGCGCGGGAAACAGCACGCCGCCGAGCGCGAGAATCGTCACCCCCGACCCGCCGGTGAACACCGTGAAGAAGGAGCAGAGCACGGCGCAGACGACGGCGGTTCCGCCGGGAATCCAGCCGACCAGCGCGCGGAACACGCGGAGCAGCCGCTCCGACGCGTGCCCTTCAGCGAGGAGAAAGCCGGCCAGCGTGAACAGCGGGATGGCGGCCAGCGTCGGCGAGACGCTGAGCGAATAGGTTTCGATGAGAATCGCCGCCGGCGTCACGCCGTCCATGCAGGAAGAGCCACGCGGCCGCGCCGCCGAGGATCGCAAACAGCGGCATGCCCATCACCGCCGCAACGGCGATGACGACCAGCCCGGGCCACGCGGACACCCCCTCGGCCAGCCCAACGCCGAGCCAGGGGAGGCGCTCCCCCGATTGTCCTTGGATCAGCGCAACGGCGAGAAGGAGGCCGGCCGCCGCGGCAAGCCGATCCCTCCACCCTGCGCCGGCCTTCCATACGAGACGCGCGGCGATGAGCGGCGAAGGCTACCGGCAGGACGGCCTGCGCCACCCAGGTCGGAATGTCCGCGCCGATCGTCGTTTGTGCCTCCCGCTCGGCCCGCATCATCTCCACCCCGCCCCACGCGAGGATGAGCGATACGCAGGCGGCCACCGCGGCGGCGACGATGTCCGCGAGCCGGCGCCAGGTTGCGTGCGTGATCAACGCGCCGGTGGCGAGGGCGAGCAGCTTCCCGTCGCGCGCGGCGATCGCGGCGCCGAGGAACCCGACCCAGAGCGTGAGGTGCTGAACGATGGGGCCGGAAGCGGGGACGCCGACGCCGAACAGCCGGCGGGCGGCGATCTCGAGGAGCGGGAGCACGACCATCGCCAGCATGGCGAGAGTGGCGACCCGTTCTCGATCGACGCGATCATCACGACACGAGCGATCAGACTGGAGGATCTACGAGATCGCCATGATCTGTCGCTAGCTCAGCTTGAGATCGCTCGATCTGCGATGAATCGTTCAGTCACCGCTTCTGCCGGAATTCGTCGCGCGCGCGAGTCGCGAGATCGAAGATATCCGGCGGCACCATCTCGCCGCGCATCGTCTTCGCCAGCGCGTCCGCCTGGGCGCGCCATTCGGCACCGTCGGCCTTCGTCACCGTGACGCCGCGCTTCATCAAGTCGGCGACCGCCGCCTGATCCTGCTTCGGCACATCGGCCTGCAGGCGTTTCTCCACTCCGCTGGCAGCCTCGAGCAGCCGCGGACGATCGGCGGCCGGGATGGCCGCCCACGCCTTTTTCGTGACAATGCTCGCGCCGATGACCGGCGCGAGGCCGATGTCGAGCATGTACGGCGTCTGCCGATACCACTGAAACAGCTGCGCGGCGAGGGCGGGCGTCGGGAGCCCTTCGATCATGCCCGTGGTCAGGCCCGTCATGATGTCGGTCATCGCCATGGGACGCGGCTCGAAGCCGTTGGCCTTGAACCACTGGACCATGCGGTCGTTCCCCGCCGACGTGTACAGCTTGATCGTCTTGAGATCCGCGAGCGTCCGCACCGGCCGTTTGGTGAACAGCTGCGTCCACCCGCCGTGACCCCAGTTGAGGAGCACGAACCCTTTCGCGTCGAGGCGCCTGGCGATGAGGGGCGTCAGCTTCGCGGTGACGTAATTCAGCTCGTCGTACGACTCGAAGAAGAACGGCACGTCGAACACGTTGAACGCCGCATCGATACTGCCGAGGCCGACGGTGGTGAAGGAGCCGGCCTGCAGCGCGTCGAGACGCATCTTGCGCAGGACCGTCGCCTCGTCGCCCTGCGAGCCGCCGCCAAAGACCGTGACCGTCACCCGCCCGCCGGTCGCCTGCTTCCACTCCTCGGCCATCTGCTTCAGGTTGCGATCCCAGACGGAGCCTTCGGGGACGACAGTGGCGAGCTTGATGGCGCGAACGGCCTGGGCGTGAAGCCGGGCTTCGAAGAATGAGGCAGGGCGGGCCTTATCAGGCCCGCCGACCGAGCCGGAGACGATCAACAGAAGCGCCGCGCCGGCGGAAAAGAGAAGCCTCATTCCGACGATTGTACCGAACTATCGTCGGGCGACGAGTCTGCGATTGCCAAACGCCTCTTCCAGAACCTGGTCGCGAACCGCCGACCGGCCGCGCGCGAACGGCAGTCCGGCCGCGCCGAGCAGCCGGGCGATCACCAGGCGGGCCTCGACCGCGTCCACGGCGCCGGCCAGCCCCTCGATGCCTGCCAGGTTCCGATGGATTCGCTCCGCCAGTTCAGCCGTGGCGGTCTCGTGGTAGAGAACGGCCGAGCCCACGTACTGCGCGCCTCCCGCGACCCATCGCGCTGGCGGATGCCCGGCCGGCGCAACCGAGTAGCGTTCCAGGTACCGCAACGAGCCGCTCACGAGGAGGCGCAGTTCGTGGCGAAGCGATTCGAATCCCCACGCTTCACCACGGCTGACGCGGCCGGACATGAGCGCGTCGCTCCAGAACAGGCGGCTACTCTGTTCGAGGCGCAGCTCGAACCGCTGGACGAGCGTCGCACCGACAAACGGGATCACGGGATCCCACTGGCCATGCAGCTCGCCGTCCTCGGCGACGCGATAGTGATGTTGAATGGTGGCCGGAGCCGGAGCGGCGGCTGGATGAACCTGCAGCGCGGACTGGGAGGCCGAGCAGCACTCGCGCACCCCGCCCGACCGTCACGTCGTAGTGCAGGCAATCGCCTCCAAACACTCCGGGCCCGGCGCACACCAGGATGACGTATGCGGCGCCGTCGACATCGAAGGTGCGTCCGATCCGCAGCGGGGGTTCCGCATAGGCGTGAGCCAGCACCGTGCGTCCGCCGCGGCACTCGAACGCCAGCTCGAGCCGGGCGTGGCGGCCCACATCGGCATCGGATCGAAATCGGGGAATCGGGTAATCGGGTAATCGGGTAATCGATTGGGCTGCTGCAATCGGCCATTCAATTACCCGATTCCCGATTATCCAATTACCCGATTCTCGTACAGCAGATCGTGCTGGATCCACGCGACCACCTCCTCGAGGCCCGTGCCGCTCTTCAGGTTCGTGAAGCAGAACGGCCGGTCGCCTCTCATCAGTCTTCGAGTCGCGGGCCATGACGTCGAGGTCCGCGCCGACGTGGGGCGCCAGATCGATCTTGTTGATCACCAGCAGATCCGAGCGGGTCACGCCTGGCCCGCCCTTGCGCGGAATCTTGTCGCCGCCCGAGACGTCGATGACGTAGATCGACGCATCGACCAGCTCCGGGCTGAAGCTCGCCGCCAGGTTGTCCCCCCCGCTCTCGAGAAAGACGAGATCGAGATCCGGGTGGCGGCCGCCGAGCTCCTCGATCGCCTCGAAATTCATCGAGGCGTCCTCGCGAATCGCCGTGTGCGGACAGCCGCCGGTCTGCACCCCGATGATCCGATCGGAGGGGAGCGCCTGGCTGCGCACGAGGAACTCCATGTCCTCCCGCGTGAAGATGTCGTTGGTGATGACGCCCAGCTGATACCGATCGCGCATCGTCTTGCACAGCGCATCGACCAGCGCCGTCTTGCCCGACCCTACCGGGCCGCCGATTCCGATTCGGAGAGGTTTACGTGTCATGTGCACTCCTGATACGGTCACGACGTTACAACGAAGAACCCGGAGAAATCGCAAAGCCTGTTGTTCTTACCTGCGTGTTCATCGTGTCTCCGTGGTTGAGTCGTGCGTCGTCATGATCGAAACAACCTCGAATGGAGATACTGCTGCGACATCGCGGCAACGTCCATCGCCGGCGCAAACGATTCGGCGCGCGCGTTTCTCGCCACCATCGCGTCCACGGCCTCAGGCACGCGCGCCAGTGTCCCGGCCAGCAGGCGGTGCGCCTCGGTCTGCCCGAGAGGCATCAGGCGCATCGCCGCCGAAACCGTCGCCGCGAGGCGATTGTAGGCGAACGCCTCCACCGAGGTTCGCCGATCGATCCCGGATGACGCGCACACCGCCGCAAAGGCGACCGGCAACGCGGGGCCGATCGTGCCGTCGCGCGCACGCGCCACGAGCACCGCGAGCCCGGCATCCGGGTAGAGCGCCTGCCACGTACCGGCCAGGCGCAGGCCCATCGCACGGCTGGCGCGCCGCGCAGCGGCAGACGGACGAAGCGCCGTGACTTCCGCATCGAGCTCGCGCGATCGTGTTCCAGTCCTTCTCGTGGAACGCGGACCAGGCCAGGAGCACCGTCGGCCCTTCCGAGCTGGCGATCGGGCCATCGAGACAGACGTCCATCCAGCCGCCGAGCGCGGCGGCATCGGCGATCGCGCCGGACGCGGTCGCCGCCTCGAGACCATCCGAGTACGCAAAGCCCCCCAGCGGAAAGAGACTGTCGCAAAGATGCAGCAGCGCGAGCAGGCTCAATGTTGATGCCCGGGCTGATGTCCCGCGCCAACCGTCGCCGGCGTGAACGGGAGCACCGCCTGCGTATGCGGGATGTGCTGCTGGTGCAGCAACTGCGCGACTCCCGGCAGGTCCGGGCAGACGAGCGCGCGGTCCGTGATCATGACCGGCTGGTGGCGGTTGCCGATGTGATACGCGTAGAGCGCCCACTCCTGCGCAGAACGAGGCTCGATGACGAAGACCGGCTCCGGCCGTTCGACGACGGTCACCACGGTCCGCACGGCGTCCAGGACGAAGCAGTCGCCGGCGCGAAGGACGCTCCCGCGCGGCAGGTCCAGGGCAAACTCCACACCGCCGTCCGACTGCCGCCGGCCGTGGGCCTGGACCCGCTCCTCCCAACCGAGGGTCATCGTGTCCCGGGCGTACGCACGAGAGGTATCGGGCAGCTCCGGCTCGCGAACCGTTCTATCGACAACAATCATCTTGCTTTGCTGCAGTCAAGAGCGTAGCCACGAAGACACGAAATCACGAAAAAGAAGTCGAGAATTCTTGTTCTTCGTGTCTTCGTGTCTTCGTGGTTGCATTTGGTTACTTTCTAGAACAGGAAATACCGCTGCGCCATCGGCAACACGTCGACCGGCTCGCTCGTCAGCGCTCGCCATCGGCGCGGACTTCGTACGTTTCCGGGTTCACCTCGATCCTCGGCAGCGCGTCGTTGTGCACGAGATCCTGTTTGCGCAGCTTGCGACAACCCCGGACGGCCACCGCCGGCCTCGCAAGCCCCGCAAGCGCGCCCGAGTCGAGGCCCGCCTGGCTCACGAAGTGGACGCTGCACGCCTGGAGCGTCCCGCCGTACGCGCCGAACATCGGCCTCGCCACGACCGGTTGGGGCGTCGGGATTGACGCGTTCCCGTCGCCCATCATGGCGCCCGCGATGAACCCGCCCTTGATGACCATCTCCGGCTTGACGCCGAAGAATGCCGGCCGCCACAGGACGAGATCGGCGAGCTTGCCCACCTCGATGGATCCGACGAGGCGCGAGATGCCATGAGTGATCGCCGGGTTGATCGTGTATTTCGCGATGTAGCGCATCACGCGCAGGTTGTCCGAACCGGCGGCTTCGCCGGCGAGCGGCCCGCGCTGGCGCTTCATCTTGTCGGCGGTCTGCCAGGTCCGGCAAATCACTTCGCCGATGCGTCCCATCGCCTGCGAATCCGACGACATCATGCTGAACGCCCCGAGGTCGTGGAGGACGTCTTCGGCGGCGATCGTCTCGGGACGGATGCGCGAGTCGGCGAACGCGACGTCCTCCGGCACGTTCGGCGACAGGTGGTGGCAGACCATCAACATGTCCAGGTGTTCGTCGAGCGTGTTCCGCGTGAACGGCATCGTCGGGTTCGTCGACGAGGGGAGCACGTTCGGCTCGCCGCAGAGCCGGATGATGTCGGGCGCGTGGCCGCCGCCGGCTCCCTCGGTGTGGTAGGTATGAATGGTCCGTCCGGCAATGGCGCGGATGGTGTCCTCGACGAAGCCGGTTTCGTTGATCGTGTCGGTGTGAATGGCCACCTGCACGTCGAACTCGTCGGCGACCGACAGGCACTGATCGATCGCCGCCGGCGTCGATCCCCAGTCCTCGTGCAGCTTGAGTCCGAGCGCGCCGGCGCGAACCTGCTCGCGCAGCGGCTCGGCGCCGGAAGCATTGCCCTTCCCGAGGAAGCCGAAATTCAATGGGAAGGCCTCGGCCGCCTCGTACATCCGGCGAATATTCCAGCCTCCCGGCGTGCATGTCGTCGCTTTCGTGCCCGTTGCCGGCCCGGTCCCGCCGCCAATCAGCGTGGTAATGCCCGAATAGAAGGCATCCGGGATCTGGTTCGGCGAGATGAAGTGGACGTGCGAGTCGATCGCGCCGGCCGTCAGGATATGTCCCTCGCCGGCCATCACCTCCGTTGACGCGCCGATCACCAGGCCGGGGCTCACGCCGTCCATGATGCCGGGATGGCCGGCCTTGCCGATCGCGGCGATGCGGCCGTCGCGGATGCCGACATCGGCCTTTCGAATGCCAGTGCTGTCGACGATGACGACGTTCGTGATGACGAGATCGGGCGCGCCGCCGGCGCGGGTCGCAGACGGCGACTGCCCCATGCCGTCGCGAATCACCTTGCCGCCGCCGAACTTGGCTTCGTCGCCATACACGGTCGCATCGTGCTCGATGCGAATGACGAGGTCCGTGTCGGCAAGGCGGATGCGATCGCCGGTGGTCGGCCCGTAGTGATCGGAATAGGTTCGTCGATCGATTTTCATGTTCCGTACTTTGCGGCGCGTTCGAGGGCCGCGGCGCGCACCGTCCCATCGTCGAGCCGACCCTCCACCAGGCGATTGAGACCGAACAGCTCACGCGACCCGCCGAGCGCCACCACTTCGACCTCGCGGGTATCGCCGGGCTCGAAGCGGACCGCGGTGCCGGCCGGGATGTTCAGCCTCATGCCGTAGGCCGCAGCGCGATCGAACACGAGGTATCGGTTCACCTCGAAGAAATGACAGTGCGAGCCAACCTGCACCGGACGGTCACCGTGGTTGGCCACTTCGATCCGCGCCGTCGGCCGCCCGCGATTGAGCTCGATCGGCTCGTCATCGAGAAAATATTCGCCTGGGATCATTCTGATTCACCGAATCGGATGATGGATGGTGACCAACTTGGTGCCGTCGGGAAAGGTTCCCTCGACCTGGATCTCGCCAATCATGTCGGCGACGCCTTCCATCACGGCGTCGGCGGCGAGGATGGTCGCACCGATGGACATGATTTCAGCGACCGACCTGCCGTCGCGGATCAATTCGAGAATATCCGCGGTGATGAGCGCGACGGCTTCCGGATGATTCAACTTCAGCCCGCGGGCGCGCCGTCTTCTCGCCAGCTCTCCCGCGCTGAAAATCAGCAGCTTGTCCACTTCTCTCGGGGTCAGATGCATGACAATTGCTCCCGGAGTCCGGTGCCCGGGCTCTCGGCCCGCATGATAGTCGATCGTCACCGCCTGTTCACGTGGTCCACGCGCCGGCCGCTCGACGCGACCACGGAAGACGCCTTCAACAGGATCGAGCGCGCACGGGTACGAATCAGGCAGAACACATTTTTGTCGTACCAAATCGAGCCATCTACAAAAAGCGTCTGCCGCCAACGTCGGCCCTCCCGGGCGTTTGTCGCGATTTCCTCAGCAGATTGCCTCGCTCGCCGGCGCTCGGGTTGGCGTGACTCTTGTAGCAACCGTACGAAGGAGGGCATCGTCTCGCGGGTTCGAGATCACAACACGATGGCATCAACGAAGAAGACACCGAAAGCGGAGACAGCACCACGCGCCGCGGCACCGCCGCGGCGGGTTCGGAAAAAGCCCACGCCTCCGACGGAGCACGACATCGCCAGCCGCGCGTACGAGTTGTTCCTGCAGCGCGGCGGCGAGCACGGCCGCGACCTCGACGACTGGCTGCTGGCCAGGCGCGAGCTGCTGCCGCTCGACCTCGAAGGGGCTGAAGGATAAGTCGGCAACGACCAGGAGGACACCATGGAAGACGCGATCGTCAGAATGCAGACCGAGTGGACGGAGATGCCTCAGCTGAAGCTGACCCGCCGTCAGGCGCAGCGGCTCTGGAGCCTCTCGACCGACGTCTGCGATGCCGCGTTTGCGACGCTCGTCACCAGCGGCTTCCTGGGTCAGACACCTGAGGGCGTGTACGGGCGACACGCCTTCATCCGCACAGGCTCCAGCCGCGGACTGCGAACCGGCTGAAGCCCAATCCCACACAGATCGCTCCAGCAGCCGACGCCGTCAACCTGCGCAGGAAGCCCACCGACTCGGAGGACATTTCTGTTGGTATTTGTAGGTATCGACAAATTTGTGATCTTCGAGTCACGGGGTGCGTCATGATCGGCGACCAGGCAAAAACCAGCCGGGAAGGATCGCTGTTGTGGACGCTCGAGGAGATCGGCCGGCTGACCTCCCGGAGCGGCAACGCCTCCGAAACGCTCGCGAACGTCGTGCACCTGATTCAGGCGCGGTTCGAGACCGATGTCTGCTCGGTGTATCTGCTCGAGGCCGATCGCGCCACCCTGGTCCTCGCCGCGACGATCGGACTTCGCCCCGAAAGCGTCGGCCGCGTCCGCATGCGGCTCAGCGAGGGGCTCGCCGGCCTCGTGGCCGAACAGCTGCAGCCGCTGGTCGTCGCCGACGCGACGCTGCACCCGCGGTTCAAGTATTTCAGCGAAGCGGGCGAGGACCCTTATCGATCGTTCCTCGGCGTGCCCGTCATCGATCGCGGCGTGCTGCAGGGCGTCCTCGTGGTCCAGACCATCGAGTCGCGGCTGTTCGGCAACGACGATATCCGGATGCTCGTCATGGCCGGCGCGCAGCTGGCGTCGATTGTGGCGGAGGCGCGGACCCTCGAGCAGTTCGTCGCCCCGGCGCACCAGCGGCTGTGGGCGCTCGCGCGCAACCTGTGGTGGACCTGGGACGCGGAAACCACCGGCCTGTTTCGCGAGCTCGATCCGCTGCTGTGGCACCAGCTCGATCACAACCCGGTCGCGCTGCTGCAGCAGCTGTCCGTCGACAAGCTGGAAGAGCGGGCGTCGCAGCTCGCCCTCCACAGCCGCATCAACTACGCCTACAGGCGGATGCAGGAGTACCTGGGCTCGAAGAAGACCTGGGGCGCACGCCACGCCGGTGTGCTGTGGGCGAGGCCGGTCGCGTACTTCTCCGCGGAGTTCGGCCTGCACGAGTCGCTGCCGATTTACTCCGGCGGACTCGGCATTCTGTCGGGTGATCACCTCAAGAGCGCGTCGGATCTCGGCATTCCGCTCGTGGCCGTCGGCCTGTACTACGACCAGGGCTATTTCCGTCAGCGGCTGGACCGCGACGGGTGGCAGACCGAGGAGTACATCGACGTCGACAGCCGGCTGCTGCCGATGCAGCCGGCCCTTCGACGCAACCCGGGTCAGGGCCCGCGACGTGGCTCGGCGCAGGCGCTCAACGGCGAGCCGGTGACGGTGTCAATCGAAACGCGGACCGGGGACATTCTCGCGCGTGTCTGGCAGCTGGCTGTCGGCCGGAACACCCTCCTCCTGCTCGATTCGAACGTCGAGGGAAACCGCCCGGAGGACCGTCAGCTGACGGCGCGGCTCTACGGCGGCGACCACCGCGTGAGGATCCGGCAGGAACTGCTGCTTGGTGTCGGCGGCGTGCGCGCGCTGAACGCCATGGGGATCAATCCGGGCGTCCTTCATTTGAACGAGGGGCACAGCGCGTTTGCCGCCCTGGAGCTCGTTCGCAACCGCATGGCGCTCGAAGGCGTCGACGCCGCCGAGGCGTTGCGCCGCGTCGCCGGGCAGGTCGTTTTCACCACCCATACTCCGGTGCCGGCCGGCCACGATCGGTTTGCCGAGCCGTTGATCGAAGAGCACCTGGGCCCGCTTCGCGAATCGCTGGGGCTGGACGCTCACGCCCTCATGGCGCTCGGCCGCGTCGATCCCGGCAACGCACACGAGGACTTCTGCATGACGGTGCTTGCCCTCAAGTCGTCCCGGCGGGCCAACGCCGTATCCTCGGTGCATGGCGAGGTCTCCCGCGCCATGTGGCGGCCGCTGTTCCCCGGTAGCAGCGAGGATTGCGTCCCGATCGGCCACATCACCAATGGCGTGCACCTCCAGAGCTGGCTCGCTCCGCAGATGCGCCAGGTGTACGACCGGCACTTCGGCCCCGACTGGCCCGAGCGTGCCGGCGAACCGGGCTTCTGGGAACGCATCGACGATCTCGACGACGGGGAGCTGTGGGAAGCGCATCAGACCCTCAAGGTGCGGCTGATCGAGGTCGCGCGGAGCAGGGCCGCACAGCGCGCGGCGGAGCGGGGAGAAACGCCGGAGCTGGTGACGCAGCTTCGCCGGGCGCTGAGCCTCGACGCGCTGACCATCGGCTTCGCGCGGCGGTTCGCCACCTACAAGCGCGCGAATCTGATCCTGCAGGATCTCGAAGCGACGGTCTCGCTGCTCAACGATCCGCAAATGCCGGTGCAGCTGGTCTTCGCGGGCAAGTCGCATCCACACGATCGGCCCGGCAAGGAGATCCTGCAGGAGATCGCGCGGCTGATCCGCGATCCGCGATTCGCCGGCAAGCTGCTCTTCGTCGAGGATTACGACATCAACGTCGGCCGCCACCTCGTCCAGGGGGTCGACGTCTGGCTCAACAATCCGAGGCGGCCGCTCGAAGCGTGCGGCACCAGCGGCCAGAAGGTGGTGCTCAACGGCGGCTTGAACCTGTCTGTGCTCGACGGCTGGTGGGCCGAAGGGTACGACGGCCTGAACGGATTTGCGATCGGCGCGGGCGACACGCATACATCGATCGATCTTCACGATGGACGCGACGGGACGGCCCTCCTCACGACGCTTCGCGACATCGTCGTTCCCCTGTACTACGACCGCGATCGCGACGGCGTGCCGCGCGGGTGGATCGCGCGCATGAAGCGGGCAATCCGCACGCTCGGCTGGCGGTTCAGCGCCGATCGCATGGTCGTGGACTACGTGCTGAAGTCGTACATTCCCGCCGCCGGCGGGACGAGCTGCGACGTGCGGCAGTGCTGACAATCGGATTACGTCGATCGCTTCAGCATTAGCGACACTCTCGTTCCTCCCAACATAAGAGGCGACACGCTTGTCGTTTCACGAAATGCGCTCACACCGCATTTCCCGTTGATTTCAACGCGATCGCCCACCGCGCCGCTGGACCCTCGCTTGCAGCGGCCGAAACACACTCCGTTGTTTCTGCACCACGACACGGACTCATTCACTCGCGCGCCGCGCGCACGTCGAAGGGACGAACATGCTCGATGAGGTTGCCAGTACCTAGAGTGCCAGTCAGCGGGCGGCGCCTGATGCCCGCCGCGCTGCTGGCATCGTGTTTCCTGTTGGCTCCTGTCGCGTCGGTGCGCGCGCAGGATCCCGCGCTGCCGCCGATCTCCATCGGCGGCGGCGTCCGGACCGCCTTCGTCCACAACGATACCGAGGAGACCGACGTCGATTCGACCGACCGCTTCCTGCTCGACAGCGTCCGCCTTTATGTGAACGGGTCGGTGACCCCGAAGGTCAAGTTCACGTTCAACACCGAGTACGACGGCGCCAGCAACCACCTCTATGTGCTCGACGCGGTCGCCCGCTTCGAGGCGTCGGACAAGTTCAACGTCTGGGCCGGCCGCATGCTTCCGCCGAGCGACCGCGCGAATCTTTACGGACCGTACTACGCGCACCACTGGAGCGTCTTCACCGACGGCGTGCAGGACGGCTACCCGTTCGTCGCGGGCGGCCGCGACAACGGGGTCATGTACTGGGGACAGTTCGGCAAGGTGAAGGTCGCGGGCGGCGGCTTCGACGGCCCTTCGGCGACGGGCAACGACACGGTCCTCGGCGCGGGGCGTGTGATGGTCGATTTCTGGGATGTGGAGGCCGGGTACTACCTGAACAGCACCTACTACGGCGACAAGAACATCCTCGCGGTCGGCCTGGCGCGGCCAGGTGCAGGGAGAGGACAGGTCGGCCTACAGCGTCGATTTTCTTCTCGACCGAAAGGCTGGCGAAGGCGCCTTCTCGATCGAGGCCGAGTGGGCGAAGTACGACCGGCTGGGCGGCTACAACGCGCGGTACGGAACCGACGATGGCGGCTACGTCCTCGGGAGCTATCTCTTTCCGAGAGGCATGGGCCCGGGACAATTCGAAGTCCTGGGCAAGTTCGCGCAGGCCCGGTTCCGCGAAGGCATCACTCCGCTCGACGCCGACTACGACCAGAAGACGAGCGAGATCAATTTCAACTACGTGATGAAGCAGTTCAACTCGCGGGTGATGGTTTTCTACAAGGACACGCGCTTCGACGCGGTGCTGTTCAGCTTCAAACAATTCGGCGTCGGCGTCCAGCTGCAGATGTGACCGCTTAACTGAGGAGTGCCACCGATGAATGTGAAAACGACTCTCAATCGCCGCGTGCCTCGTGGCCGCCGGCCTCGCGCTTTCGGTGAAGATGAACGCCCAGCAGCCGACCATCAAGGTCGGCGTGCTGCACTCGCTGTCGGGCACGATGGCGATCAGCGAGACGACGCTCAAGGATACGGTCCTGATGCTGATCGACGAGCAGAACGCGAAGGGCGGGCTGCTCGGCCGGAAGCTCGAGGCGGTGGTCGTCGATCCGGCCTCCGACTGGCCGCTCTTCGCGGAGAAGGCGCGCGAGCTGCTCGAGAAGGACAAGGTCGCGGTCGTCTTCGGCTGCTGGACGTCGGTGTCCAGGAAGTCGGTGCTGCCGGTGTTCGAGAAAAACAACGGCCTGCTCTTCTACCCGGTGCAGGACCAGGGCGAAGAGTCGTCCAAGAACGTGATTTATACCGGCGCCGCGCCGAACCAGCAGGCGATTCCGGCGGTCGATTACCTGATGAACGAAGTGGGCGTGAAGCGCTGGGTGCTCGAAGGCACCGACTACGTCTATCCGCGGACCACGAACAAGATCCTCGAGGCGTACCTGAAATCCAAGGGCGTCGCCGCCGCGGACATCTCGATCAACTACACGCCGTTCGGCCACTCGGACTGGCAGACGCGCGTCGCCGACATCAAGCGGTTCGGCTCGGCCGGCAAGAAAACCGGGGTCGTCTCGACCATCAATGGCGACGCGAACGTGCCGTTCTACAAGGAGCTCGGCAACCAGAAGGTCTCGGCGGAGGACATCCCGGTGGTGGCCTTCTCCGTGGGCGAGGAAGAGCTCTCGGGCCTCGACGCCAAGCCGCTCGTCGGACATCTGGCCGCCTGGAACTACTTCATGAGCGTCAGCACGCCGGCCAACACGGCGTTCATCAACCGGTGGAAGACCTACATCAAGACGCCGCGCCGCACGACCAACGATCCGATGGAAGCCCATTACATCGGCTTCAACCTCTGGGTCAAAGCCGTCGAGAAGGCCAAGTCGACCGACGTCGAGGCGGTGCTCGCCGCTCTGCCCGGGCTCGAAACGCCGAACCTGACCGGCGGCGTCGCCAGAATGCTTCCCAATCACCACATCACCAAGCCGGTCTACATCGGCGAAGTCCGCGCCGACGGGCAGTTCGACGTGGTGTGGAAGACGACCGGCACGGTGCCGGGCGACGCCTGGTCCGACTACCTGCCGGTCAGCCAGGACACTGAGGCGGACTGGGTGAAGCTGAAGTGCGGTAACTACAACTCCAAGACGAAGGCGTGTTCCGGACAGAACTACAAGTGACGGTCGGCGGAATTCATGGTGGCGGGCAGCAGTTGGGGAGGCTGCTGCCCGTCGTGTTCGTCGTCGCGATGATCGCGCTTTTCTCCGCACGTCCCTCGTCCGCCCAGGCACAGGACGAGGCATTTCGCGCGGCCCTGGCGGAGCTGCGCGAAGCCAGCTTCCCGGACAAGGAAGCGGCAATCGGGCGCCTGGTCCAGACAGCCCATGCCGGCGCACGTCAAGCGCTCGTCGCGCTTCTCGAAGATCGTCTGTACTTCCGGCAGGCGGACGGCGCCGTCTTCATCGTGAAATCGGCCGACGCCGGTGCCGGCGCCGCCTTCGAGCTCGTGGACCCGCTCTCCTCGAGCGACGCCGGCACCGCCCCGGGGAAGAACTTACAAGGATCGGAACCAACAACCGGCTGCGACGGGTGTTGAAGACGGAAATCGCGCGCTTCGACCTCGAGAATCCTGACGCAGCGGTACGGCTCGACGCGGTCAGGGAAATGCTGCGGGACCTCGACGACGCGAGCATTGCCCTGCTCCGCCAGCGCACCGGTGAGACCGACACCCAGGTCAGGGCCGAGATTGAAACGGGCCTCGCGCTGTCCGCCCTCGACGGCAGCGACCCCGAGGCCCGGCTCGCCGCAGTCGCCACGCTGTCGCGCCGCCTGCGGCCCGAAGTGCGGAACCGACTCGCCGCGCTGCTCGAGCAGTCCGAGGACGGCACGTTCGTCGAGCGCGACACGGGCGTTCGCCTCGCCGCCACCGAAGCGGTCGAGTCGATCGATCGCGCGCGCAGGTTCTACTCGGGCATCGAGACGCTGTTCTTCGGCCTCAGCCTCGGCTCGGTACTCGTGCTGGTGGCCATCGGGCTCGCCATTACGTTCGGCGTGATGGGCGTCATCAACATGGCTCATGGGGAACTGATGATGCTCGGCGCCTACACCACCTATGTGGTCCAGCTCTGGATGCCGAACCACATCGGGGCCTCGGTGCTCGTCGCGATTCCCGCCGCATTCCTCGTGGCCGGCGCCGCCGGCGTGCTGATCGAGCGGACGATCATCCGGTTCCTTTACGGCAGGCCGCTCGAGACGCTGCTGGCGACCTTCGGCCTGAGTCTGATCCTGCAACAGCTGGTACGGTCGGTCTTCTCGGCGAACAACCGCGCGGTCGAGTCGCCGGCGTGGATGAGCGGGACGCTTCAGATCAACGAAGCCCTCGGGATTACCTTCAATCGCCTCTACATCGTGATCTTCACCCTGATGGTCTTCGCCCTCCTCCTGGCAGTGATCAAGCGGACCCGGCTGGGCCTGGACATCCGGGCGGTCGCGCAGAATCGCGGGATGGCGCAGGCGATGGGCGTTCGCAGCGAATGGGTGGACGCGATGACGTTCGGCCTCGGCTCCGGCATCGCCGGCGTCGCCGGCGTGGCGCTCAGCCAGCTGACCAACGTCGGGCCGAACCTCGGGCAGGCGTACATCATCGACTCCTTCATGGTCGTCGTCTTCGGCGGCGTGGGCAATCTCTGGGGCACCTTCATCGGCGGGATGTCGCTCGGCGTGATCAACAAGCTGCTCGAGCCCTATTCCGGAGCCGTGCTCGCGAAGATCCTGGTGCTGGTGGCGCTGATTCTGTTCATCCAGCGGCGTCCCCGCGGCCTGTTCCCGCAGACCGGGCGCGCGGCAGAGAGCCTGCCGTGAGCTCCGATCGCCGGACGTGGCCGGGCGTCCTGTCGGACCGCAGCGCGATGACGTTTCTGATCGTGCTCGCGCTGGTGGCGGTCGTCGTCCCCATCCTGAATCAGGCCGTCCCCGCCGGGTCGCCGTTCCACGTCTCCACGTACGGGATGACGCTGATCGGGAAGTACCTGGCCTTTGCGATGCTGGCGCTCGCCGTCGATCTGATCTGGGGATACTGCGGCATCCTGAGCCTCGGCCACGCCGCGTTCTTCTCGCTCGGCGGGTACGCGATGGGCATGTATCTCATGCGTCAGATCGGCCCGCGCGGCGTCTACGGCGATCCGATCCTGCCCGATTTCATGGTCTTCCTGAACTGGAAGACGCTGCCCTGGTTCTGGCTCGGGTTCGACCACTTCTGGTTTGCGCTCGCGATGATGGCCGTCGTGCCGGCGGCGCTGGCCTTCGTGTTCGGCTGGCTGGCGTTCCGCTCGCGGGTGACCGGCGTGTATTTTTCGATCATCACGCAGGCGCTGACCTACGCGCTGATGCTGGCGTTCTTCCGCAACGACATGGGCTTCGGGGGGAACAACGGCTTCACCGACTTCAAGGACCTGCTCGGCTTCGACCTGCAGCAGGACCGCACCCGTGCCGCGCTGCTGGCAGCGACGGCGGTCGCGCTCGCGGCGAGCTTCCTGGCCTGTCGCCTGATCGTCCAATCGCGCGCCGGCCGCGTGGTGCGGGCGATTCGCGATGCGGAAAGCCGCACCCGCTTCCTCGGCTACCCGGTCGAATCGTTCAAGCTCTGGGTCTTCGTCTTCTCGGCCATCATCGCCGGCGTCGCCGGAGCGCTCTACGTCCCCCAGGTGGGCATCATCAACCCCAGCGAGTTCGCGCCCATCAACTCGATCGAGGTGGTCATCTGGGTCGCGGTGGGAGGGCGTGGCACGCTCTACGGAGCTGCCGCGGGCGCGGTCCTCGTGAACTACGCGAAGACGTACTTCACCGGCGCCTTTCCGGAAGTGTGGCTCTATGCACTCGGGTCGCTGTTCGTGTTCGTCACCCTCTTCCTTCCGCGCGGGCTGGCCGGTCTCGTCCCGGCTGGGATGCGAACCCGATGAACGCCCGCACCGCCCACGCGGGCATCGTCGAGGAGCCGGGGAGCGGCGACAGCACCAGTGCCCGGACGAAGCTGCTCGGCATCGTGACGCGGGGCGCGGGTGCGCCGGCGCGAAGCGTCTCGGGCGGCAACCGGCTGTATCTCGAGAACGTGACGGTCAGCTTCGACGGCTTCAAGGCACTCGATGGCCTCACGCTGTACGTGGATCCGGGAGAGCTGCGGTGCGTGATCGGCCCGAACGGCGCCGGCAAGACGACCATGATGGACGTGATCACCGGAAAAACGCGCCCGGATCACGGGTCGGCCTGGTTCGGGCCGCGCATCAATCTGCTGACGCTCACCGAGCCGCAAATCGCGCGAGCCGGCATCGGACGGAAGTTCCAGAAGCCGACGGTGTTCGAGCAGCTGACGGTGCTCGAGAACCTGGAGCTCGCGCTGCCGGGCACGAGGTCGTTCTGGGGCATGCTGCTGGCACGGCTCACACCCGGCCAGCGCGAGCACATGGACGAAGTGCTCGAGGTGATCGCCCTCACCGGCGAGCGGGCGGCGCTGGCAGGGTCGCTCGCGCACGGTCAGAAGCAATGGCTCGAAATCGGCATGCTCCTCATGCAGCAGCCGGAGCTGCTCCTGATTGACGAGCCGGTCGCCGGCATGACGCCGCACGAAACGGAGCGCACCGCGGAGCTGTTGCTCTCGCTCGCCGGCGAGCATTCTGTGGTCGTCGTCGAGCACGACATGGACTTCGTCCGGTCGATCGCCACGCAGGTGACGGTCCTGCACGAGGGGCGCGTGCTCGCCGAAGGCGACATGGACCGGGTGCAGAACGACCCGCGGGTGATCGAGGTCTATCTCGGCGTATGACCGTGCTTGCCGTCCAGGCGCTCAACCAGTTCTACGGCGGCAGCCGGACGCTGTGGGACGTGAATCTCACGGTGCCCGCGGGCTCGCGCACCTGCATCATGGGCCGCAACGGCATGGGCAAGACCACGCTGCTCAAGTGCATCATGGGGCTGCTGCCCCGCCTCGGCGGCCGAGATGTCGTTCGGCGCGACCGATCTCCGGAAGGTCCCGGCCGCCGGCCGCGCGCGGCTCGGCATCGGCTACGTGCCCCAGGGACGCGAGATCTTTCCGCAGCTGACGGTCGAGGAGAACCTCCGCATCGGACTCGGGGCGCGCGCCGGGGGCGGGCGGTCGATTCCGGCGCAGATCTTCGACCTGTTTCCGGTGTTGAAACAGATGCTGCGCCGGCGCGGCGGCGATCTCTCGGGCGGACAACAGCAGCAGCTCGCAATCGGGCGCGCCCTCGTGCTCGAGCCGACGCTGCTGATTCTGGACGAGCCGACCGAAGGCATTCAGCCGAACATCGTGCATGAAATCGGCGACATCATCCTGCGGCTCAATCGTGACGCCGGTGTCACCGTGCTCCTCGTCGAACAGAAACTACCGTTCGCGCGGCGTGTCGCCAGTGAATTCCGTATTCTCGAGAACGGCCGCTCGGCGGCCGGCGGGCCGATCGACGCGCTGACCGACGAGGTTGTCCGGGAGCATCTCCAAGTCTGAAGCTTGAAGTTCAAGGGTTCAAGGTTCAAAGGGTTCAAGGGTTCGGTTCAAGCGGTTCAAGGTTCAACCCCGAAAACTGTTTTCAGGTTGTGCCCACGCGGAGCCTGCTACCCAGCGGCACTCGTGGGCGTATTTGCGCTATCGAGTTCCACGTATCCCAGCAGTTCTTCGAGCAGATTTCCAGACAAGTACCGATAACTATTCGCTTTCCACGCGATTGAACCAAGCCCGCTGTGGCGCTACACTGCAGCCGCCGTTCAAGTATCGGACTACCGAGTTGAACCGACTATTTGTTAGACCGAACCCAAGAACCCGCTGGGCAAAGGTAGACTCGATCGGTGGGGTTCGAGTGGGATCCAGAGAAGGCCGCCTGCCAACGTCAAGAAGCACGAGCGTGGATTTCGCTGAGGCCATGACGATCTTTGGCGACCCATTGGAGCTGACCATCAGCGGATCCTGATCACTCGGAAGACGAGCCCTCGATTTCTCAGCATCGGCCTCTCTCTGCTGGCGGACGGCTTCTCGTAGTGGCCTACACAGAGCGGACGGGTCGAATGCAAATACATCAACGCTCGTGAAGCGAGCAGCCAAGAGCGCAAGAACTATGAATCCCCAAGCCCCCGTAAATAGTAACGACGACGAGATGCGGCCCGAGTACGACTTTTCGCAGGGCGTGCGCGGGAAGCACTACAAGGCATACCGTGCTGGCACGAACGTTGTGTTCCTCGAGGCGGATCTCGCGGCGGTCTTTCCGGATTCAGTGTCGGTCAACCAGGCGCTGCGGCTGCTCGTGAAGCTCGCGCAAACCAAAGGGCTGGTCGGTGGTCGATCTAACAAGGCGCTGCAGCCGACGAGCCGCCCGAAGAGCAAGGCCAAGTCGAAGCGCCGGTCGCGCGCGGCTCGCGGCTAAAGCGCCGACCCGTTGGGCGGACGGACCCGAACGACTCCCCCCGCGTCAGATCGGAAAGACCTGCGGGATCAACGGACTCGCAGAGATCACCGACCACGAATCATCAGAACATCGTTCAATTCTCGACCGGTCCCATGAATTCGTCCGCACGACTGAAGAGTCGGCGAGCCGCGCTGGTAGAATGTCTTTATGCAAATAGCATCCGGAAAGGTCATCGGTGGGCGTGTGGAACTGGACGGCGCGTTGCCTGAAGGCGCGACTGTCACGGTCATCGCTCGCGAAGCCGACGAAACGTTCGAAGTCGATGCCGACACCGAACAGATCCTGCTGCGGGCTATCGAGCAATGCGAACGCGGCGACACCATGCCGATGGCCGATCTTTTCGGTGAACTTCGCGCACGAGAGTGAGCGATCTGCTTCATGTCGAGGTCAGTGAAGTTGCGGCCGACCAAATCCGGGTCGCGGACGCGTGGTGGCGTACGAACCGTCCCAAGGCTCCGAATGCGATCCGTGAGGAACTCGAACGGGCCTGCGCTCTTGTGGCCGCGCAGCCCGACATCGGTTCCCGCGCTCGGAACGTCAAATTGACTGGCGTTCGCCGAGTCCATCTGTCACGAATCCGATATCATCTTTACTACCGCGTCAGCGAAGCACCGAGACACGTCGAGATTCTGGGCTTCTGGCACTCAAGCCGCGAAGGGCAACCGCCCGATTCGAAGGGCTGCCCAACATGCGATTGGGCCGACGCGGCGGTGAAGGATGACCTGTCCAGTATTTGCGACTCGCGATCGACGAGGAGATCGTGATCACGCGGTACGGTCGTCCTGCTGGGGTCCTGAAAGGAATGCCACTTCGAGACGTGCGGTGACGCGCGGTCTACTGGCTGTCTATAACAGGGACGCGCTGCGGCTCAATGCGAGGGGTAAGGCCGCTTCTGTAGCATCAACAGCCCGCAAGCCGACATCCCTATTGGGCCCTCCGACCGAGGGCCTGAACCCCTTGAACTTCTGTTTTCAGGGCTCCCTCTATCCCGATTGGCCCGAAGTCTGGCGGCGGCGCGCGGTGGTGGGTCGCCGCCTCGTACGCCGTCCCGACCTTGATCAGCGCCGGCTCCTCGCCTTGTCCGGCGAAGAAGCGTCATGGCGATCGGCATCGGATGCGGCAGCATCGACTTCGGCGTGCCGGGCGCCAGGACCGAAATGTAATCGGTCTTGTCTCGGGTTCAACGCGTACTGCGGCTCGTACACGACGGCGGTGAAGCCGGCCGGAACGACAATTCTCGGAATCTGGAAGAACGGCGTGATGCCATCCAGGCTGTCGGTGCCGACGTTGGGGCCCTGAATCTTCGGCGTTGGAACGGTGTTCTCCGGATGCACGAACATGTCGATATCGTTCTCGTACATCATCCTCATCAGCGCCAGCCTCGCCGATGTAGCTCCGGGCGACGCGATCGCTCTTGCCCTCGTCCGTACGGTCCGCAGCTCGCCCAGTTCTCCGCGCCGGCCCGTGAGGCATCGTCGTCGAACTTCGCGTTGGCCACCCAGGCCGCCCAATCCGTGATTCTCGTATCGCCCCGGTCGACCAGGTAGCGGTCGAGCATCGAACCTGAAGTCGCCGCACGACGACGAGTGACAGCTGGTCGCGCCGAAACGTCGCGAAGTTCGTGATGTTGATGAGCGCTCGTGAGCGGCGCCTTGCGCGCGCTCAGCTTGAGCAGGTAGTCGTACGAGGTGACGTCGTAGCCGGGCACGGCGAACGCGAGCTCGCCCGACTCGTTCTTCCGCGAAAAAATCTCCGGGCATCAGCCGGGGCAGGAGCTCCGAAAGCGCGTCCGCGAAGCTGTAGCCCACGTTGGGAACGTCCGGGTCGTCCGGATACTCGGGCGTGAGCGATCTCGACGAGCTCGGCGCCGAGCCGATCGCGGAGAATGGCTCTTGAGCTCCGCGTTCGATCTGATCGATGATCGCCCCGTGGTTGAGCGTGCGCTTGACCATGTGTTCCCGGAGAATGCCGATGCGCATGCCCTGCAGCGGCCTGGCGCTCGCGGTCAGCGCCATCGTCACCCACGGCAAAACTGGCGTAGGGCGCTTCGGGAATCAAGCCCCTCGGGAGGGCGGTGAACGGGTCGCGCGGGTCGTAATAACCCTTCACTGGATCCTTGATCGCGTCGAGCACGCGGGCGGCATCTCCAAGCGTGCGCGCGTGGATCCCGGCGCGGTCGATGAATCCCTGGTTGCCGATGCCGCCGCTGTCCGGCGTCACCCCCTTGGTGGTCAGCAGGAGCGCGATGCCGTTTCTCGACGCGGGGCCCTGACACGAGGCGCCCGTCTGTTCGCAGATGCCGACCGTCACCAGGTTCGCCGAGACGGCCACTCCTGATCCGCTGCTCGTTCCGCGCGGCACGCGTTCCGTGTCGTAGGGGTTGCAGGGCTGACCGCTCCAGGCGTTCAGTCTGTTGTCCGCCTGCCACGTAGTTCGTCTTTGGCTTCGCCGGTCCGCCGGGATTTCCGGGGCCGCCGTTGAATTCAGCCGCGACCGATTTGGCATAGATGATCGCGCCTTTTGCGCGAAGCTGCGCGGCGATGGTGGAATCGAACGGCGGGACATCCATCGCGAAGTCGACGTCGCTGTTCGACGTCGTCCGCATGTCCTTGGTGTCGTACGGGATCCTTGAAGGCGACGATGATGCAGTACATCGGGAGCGCGGCGAGGTCGGGGTTCGCTCCAGTACTGCGCGTCGAGCTCGGCGGCGCGCTCCAGGGCGTCCGGTTGCTGGCGGAAGGGCTCGCATCGGCGGGGCTCCCGCAGGCAACGGCCCGGTCGAGGGGTGCGCATCGAACGCGCCTTTGCAGGTGACCGATCGCTCGCCGCGGATGTTGATCGTCTCGAGCGCGTTGAACTGGCCGGCATTCGGCATCCCGACTCTCATCCCCATCTGGTGCAGCACGCTCGGGTCGGACATGGCCGGCTCCATCCTGCCGTAGTCGAGCGGCAGGCCCTTGTACTGGTTCAGGTCGGGAAAGACGGTCGATGCTGCGACGGTCCTGGTCGGGAAGACGAGCGGCGAGCCGGCCCGCACGTAACCTTTCGCCGGCGGGATGTCGGCGCCGTCTGCGGTGACGAGGCTGGTACAGACGCCGTTATAAGCCTTGGCGCGCGCGATATAGGCCTGGACCACGCCTCGCACGTGGTCTGGCCGGATGTGATCGCCGCGTGGATGCTGGCGATCGTGGCCTCTTCCACCTGGAACCCGCTGGCCGGCCTGTCGCTGGGACGCGATGCATCCGGCGCCGGTCGTCGTGCACAGCAAGGTGAGAGCGAGCAACTGTCTCTGAGTCATGGTTGGCTGCTCCATCGACGACCGCGCTTTGAATGGCCTTGTACCAATCGACGATCTCACTGCCGGTCGCCTTCCAGACGCCGGCATGCGAGCTGATGTGCCCCAGGACCTCGTCGAGGTGCCGGATGCGCCACGGCTGTCCGATGACCCAGGGGTGCAGGTTGAACACCATCATGCGGCCGTTTTCGCGCCATCGGCGTAGAGGCCGTCGAACCAGTCGCGCCACAGCTGGTTGACTTCGTTGATGGTCCGGCGGCCGTAGATGTGGATGTACTCGTCGTCCAGATAGGCGTTCGGGGCCAGGGAATACAACTCTCCCTGCTTCACGTTCATCTTGTAGGGCTGCTCGTCATTGCCCCAGTCGCAGATGTAGCGCATGCCCTCGGCCGCGACCAGCTCGGGGGTGCGCGTCGATTCCTGGAAGGCTGGACCGGACCAGCCCGATGGCCGCTTGCCGGTCGCCTGTTCGAGCGCCGCGGCCGAATCGTGGATGTACTGCCGTTCCTCCGCCTCCGACATGCCGACGTGAATGATGTGGCGCTGAGAGGTGCCGTGCGCAATGAACTCCGCGCCGCGTTTCTGGGATTCCTTGATCAGCGTGGGATAGTTGTCGGCCACGTACTTGTCCATGGCGACCGTGGGCTTGATGCCGTACTTGTCGAGCACGTCGAAGACGCGGAACACGCCGACGCGGTTGCCGTACTCCCGGTTGCCGAATCCTCCGATGTCCGGAAACCTGCCGCCGCCGCCCCACAAGCCACCCGGCTGGCTGCCAAGAGGCACCGGATAGTTCGCCGGCATCTCCCAGTCCCAATGCTCCAGGTTGACGATGACCGCGACGGCCACGCGCGCGTTGTTGGGCCATCGGAGGACCGGGCGGGTGCTGATCGGGGACCACTGATAGTAGTCCTGGTCCATTCCGTACTTTCGTTCTGCGGGCATGGGAACTCGCCTCCTCCAAACGAGACGCTGACGTTTACGCCGAGCCCATCTTTCTGACTTCCGCCGCCTTGGCGACGAACTGGTCGTAGTAGTTGGCGATGTAGTACTTGGCGATCTCGTCGGCCGTCGTGTGCCACACACCGTCGTGGCCCATGATGTAGTCGAGCGCCCGGTCCAGATATTTGGCGGCGCTGGGCCGGCCGATGTTGTGGGGGTGCAGCGAGAGGCACATCACCCGTCCGCTCTCGCTCCCCTCGCGATACAGCGTGTCGAACTGGTCCGTGATCATCTGGAGGAAGTAGTCGGCCTCTCTGTTGGCGCTGAGCATGCCGGCGTCGTTGGTCTGGCCGGTATACGGAACGAAGATGAACTTGTTGTTTCCCTTCACCTTTATGGGCAACGGCTGGTCGTCGATGATCCAGGAGGTGTGATACAGACAGCCGGCCTCGGCCATCAGGTCGTCGGTGTTCACCGTGTAGCCGGCGCCGCCGCCCAGCCGCCCCAGGACCTGTTTCCCGGTGAGCGCTTTCGCGTGCTCGATGAAGTCCTTCCAGTACGCACGCTCCTGCTCGATGGTGTAGTCGTAGATCGGGCGTGAGTTATAGAGCCCGTGGGCCATGTAGTCCCAGTTCTCCGCCACCATGGCGTCCTTCATCTCCGGGAAATGGTCGAGGAGCTCCAGGTTGAGGCAGCAGCAGGCGCGGATCCCGTGCTTCTGGAACACCTCCAGCATCCGCCAGAAGCCCACTCTGTTCCCGTAGTCGGTTCGCGCGTAGCTGGGGACGTCGGGCTGCGCCGGCCGCGACAACGGGAGGTATTCGAAGAACTCCATGTTCGGCGCGACCCAGAACGCCAGCCGCGCGTTGTTCGGCCACTTGATGACCGGCCGATCGTTGATCGGCAGGTAATCGAAGCGGTTCGGCGTCGACATGGGCCGTGCGGCCGGGCCCTGGCTGGCCTGCTGCGCCTGCGCGGTACCCGGTTCAACGGTCTCGAGAATGGCGGCCGCGGCCAGTGTACCAACCGCGGCCTTGCCGGTCCGGTCCAGAAACGACCGCCGGCTGATGTCCGCTTCCCTGCGAGAATCCGACGCGTGCGTTCGTGTCATCAACGGCTCCTCTCTACGGGACGAACTCTCAAGGAACAATACGAACCGGGCCGAACGCCGGCGGGGGCCGCCGGTGCCTGGTGACCCCTTCATAGCTGGCCGCCACCCTGAGGACCATCGGCTCTTCCCCGGGCCCGGCCCAGAACGAAATCCCCACGGGCAGCGGCGACCGGAGTGTCGAAGGCCGATCTTCGTTGGCCGACGACACGTAGTTGTCCTTGGCGGCGTTCAGCGCGTACTGCGGCTCGTAGATCACGGTGTTGAAGCCGGCCGGGACCGTGATCTCCGGAATGCCGAGATTCGCACTGGTCGGAAATCGTCCGATGGATCGGCTGTTGACCACCGGCTGGCTCGCGTACCCAATCCTGGACGGGGGAACGGTCGTCGTCGGATTCACCAGCACGTCGAGGTTGTTCTGGTGCATGACCTTGAGGATCACGAGGCGCATGATCTCGCGCATTTTCAGGTCCTGCGTGAGGCCGTCCGACGCGAGATCGACCTTGTGCTCCCAGTTCTTCATGGCCGCGACACGCGAGTCGCTGTAGTACTTGGCGTTCGCATTCAGGCTGGCCCAGTCCGTCACCCGCGCGTCGCCGCGTCTCAGCAGGTACTGGGCGAGGTTGAAGCCGAAGCTGGCCGATGCCGGTCCTTCGTTGATGCTGCGAAGGTTCAGGCTCGCCGACAGGGGCGCCCGTCCCTCGGCGACCTTGACCATGTAATCGCGCTTGGTCACGTCGAAGCCCGGCACGGCGTACGGCAGGACGCCCTCTTTCGGTCCCCGTTGAAAGAGCTCGGGCATGTGGAACGGCAGGATCTCGGCAATCGCCTGCTGAAAGTCGTACGCCATATTGGGAATCGACGGGTCGTCCGGGTAGAGCGGATCGGCCGACTCCACGATCTCGGCGCCCAGCCGATCGCGCAGGACCCGCTTGATCTCGTCGTTGACCAGGTCGCTCATCGCCCGGTCGTTGGCGCTGTGCTTGACCATGTACTCGCGCACGATGCCGACGCGCAGGCCGGCAAGCGGCTTGCCGTTGGCTTCGACCTTGGCGGGCGTGAACGAGGCGTACGGCTCCTTGGAGACCAGCGCCTTCGGCAGCGCCGTGTAGATGTCGCGTGGATCGAAGTAGCCGCGCTTCGGATCCTTCAACGCGTCGAGCACGAGCGCCGTGTCCCGCACCGTGCGGCACGTAATCCCCGCGCGGTCCAGGTAAGGGTCGGCGCCGATGGCTCCGCCGAAGGGGACGAGCCCCTTGGTCGTCACCAGCGATACGACGCTGTTGCGCCAGGCGGGCTGGCGGCACGAGCCGCCTGTTTCCTCGCAGATCGAGCACTGCACCAGGTTGGCACCGACCGAGGTCGCCGACCCCGAGCTCGAGCCTCCCGTCTCGCGCGTCGTGTCGTAAGGATTGCAGCCGGTGCCTCCCCACGAGCTGCGGGCTCCGGCGCCGAAGTCGCGCGACGTCACCTTGGCGTCCCCCCCGGGATTGCCGCTGCCGGCGTTGTATTCGGATAGGTTGGCCTTGGCGTAGACGATCGCGCCCTTCTCGCGCAGCAGGCCGACGACGGTGCCGTCTACGGGGGCGGCGTCTGTCGCATAGGCCACGTCGGCCCCGCCCGTCGACCGCATGTCCGTCGTGTCGATCACGTCCTTGAAGGAAAAAGCCACGCAGTACATCGGCATCTTCTGCAGATCGGGCCGGCGCCCGTACTGCGCGTCGAGCTCCGCGGCACGCTCCAGCGCGTCGGGCTGCTGCCGGAACGCCTCGCAGGCGGGCGGAGCGCCCGCGGGCAGCGGCCCGGTGGAGGGATGCGCATCGAACGCGCCCTTGCAGGTCACCGATCGCTCGCCGCGAAGATTGAGCGTGTTGAGCGCATTAATCTGTCCCGCATCCTCGATGCCGACCACCATGCCGTACTGCTGATGGACGTCGGGGTCGGACCTGGTCGGCTCGAGCCGTCCGTACTCGATCGGCAGCCCCGAGTACTGATTGAGAGCCGGGAGGATGTCCGCGATCGCCAGCGTCTCGGCGGGAAACGACAGCGGCACGCCCGCCCGCACCGTGCCTGGCCGGGGGGTGACGGGGGCGCCGTGGCTCGTCACCTGCCGCGTGCAGCTGCCGTTGTACGCGCGGGCGCGCTCGACATAGGCGCGTACCACCGCGGCACAGGTCGTCCGTCCGTCCTGGATGGCGCGGTGCAGGTCGCCGATCGTCGCCTCTTCGACCTGAAAGCCGGCCGCGCCCGCCCCTCTCGCCGTCCCCTCCCTCGGCGCGGTCTGCGCCCCGGCGAGGAGCAGCGCCGGCGCGAACCCGGCGCCGATACCAGCAACCACAACAGCAACCACAAACCGCTTGACCACGTTACGCCTCCGTGTGCATCGACTGCTTCGGCGTCCAGCAAAGCGTCGGCCAGAGATCACGACGTGAGAATCGGCGCATGACCGCCGTGATCGTTGGCATTTGCATGATGAAGCGTTCTTCCACGAACGCGACAAGTCTGTGTGTTCTTGAAAAATCACCGACAGTCGCGTCCGGTGAGTCCGATCGAGCCACCACGAATTCCGCGCGCGTAGATACCGGCCATCACAGCAGTGACGTGCCGGTCTGTCGTGACACAACGATCTCTATATCCTCGACGCGCGCGCCTCCGCGCCAGCAGTGCCACGAATGCCACACGCCCACGTCGCAATTTCGGAATCGACAATTGAGGCGCTTCCACTCGAACCACTCGACACTCTTGTTCGCATTCGCGCCACATCGATGAGCTGCGTGCGGAAGCGAACGGCTGCTGTATCGGCAGTGAGAATCGTCGAATACATCTCGAACGCCTCCGTATTTCCTGATCTTTCCTCGCTGCCGGATCGCACGAGCGCGGTGTTGACGGCGCCCGCGGCATACCTGTTGCTGCTCGGCGGCGCAGTTCCGTTTTTTCTCACCGGCTCTCGTCACATCGCACCGACGTCATCGGGTGCGCGTCCGCAAGGAGCACTGACATGAAGACAAGGACTCGATCGATCCTGGGAGTGGCGGCGGGAGCCGTCTTCGTGCTCGGCGTCGCGCGCGCGCTGCCGCCGCTCTCGGCGCAGCAGGCCACCGAGCTGATCGTCCGCGGCGGCACCGATCGTGACCGCGACCGGCCGCAGCGAGGGTGACGTCCGCATTCGCGACGGCGTCATCACGGAAATCGGCAGCACCTCGCCGGCTCGGCTGCGCGCGGGAGATCAGCGCGAAGGGCATGCTGGTGCTGCCTGGCGGCGTCGACCCGCACGTGCATCTCGGCATGCGGCCAGGGATGCAGGGGTCCGACGACTACACCAGCGGTTCGCGCGCCGCACTGGCGGGCGGCGTGACGACCATCGCCAACTTCGTCAATCAGGTCCCGAACGAAGCGCTGGCCGTGACGATGAGCAAGGCCGCCGACGAGGTGAAGGCGCAGGCGATCGCCGACGTCCTCCTTCACGCGACGATCGTCGACCCGAAGGCGGTGACACCCGAGGATCTCGCCATGCTGGCGAAGAACTACACGATGAAGATCTTCACCTCGCGTGAACAGTTCGACACCAATCTGTCATCGTTCGTGAAGCTGATCGATGACGCCGGGAAGGCCGGCGTCATGACGATGACGCACTGCGAGGATCGAACGATTAACGACGTGGCGACCGGACGACTCGTCGCCAAAGGTCTGACGACGATCAAGTACTACCCACAGGCCAAGCCGGTCGCGTCCGAGGAGGTCGCGACCCAGCGCTGCGTGGGGATCAGCGAGGTCACCGGTTCTCCCATCTACATCGTCCATCTGTCGTCGGAGCGCGCGCTCCAAGTGGTGGAGGCGGCCCAGGCGCGTGGGGTTCAGGCGTTCGTGGAGACGAGAATCCTCTACGTGCACTTGACGGAAGAGCGGTTCGAGCTGCCCGACGCCAATATCTACACCGGCACGCCGCCGCTGCGAAAGAAGGCCGACAAGGATGCGCTCTGGGCGGGGATGGCGAAGGGCTCGATCCATGTGCTCGCCACCGATCACATCGGGTATACGCGAGCCGACAAGATGGACCCGGCCGTCAACATCGTCAACAACCGGTCGGCGGGCAACTACCTGCAGGTGAACCTGCCGATGCTCTACTCGGAGGGGGTGCGGACCAAGCGGATCACCCTCGAGCAGATGGTGGCCCTGTCCTCCACCAACCCGGCGAAGCTGTTCGGCCTGTACCCGAAGAAGGGAACCATCGCCGTCGGATCCGATGCGGATATCGCGATCTGGGATCCCAACCTCACGCGCACCGTCAAGGACGAAGACCAGCAGTCGAACGCGAAGTTCTCGATCTTCTCCGGCTGGGAAGTGACCGGCTGGCCGATCGTGACGATCCGGCGCGGAGAAGTGGTCTACGAAGGGGGCAGGATCACGGCCCTCGCCGGCAGCGGCGAGCTTGCCCCTCGCGTTCATTGGCAGCGGCCCGGAGAGGCGGCAGCGCCAACGACGGCGAGCTTGCGGTAGAGAACACACATTTCCGTGGAGGTAGTGATGAGAAATAGACACGAATCCCGCCTCGCCCCGGCGATCCTGGCGCTGGCGGTGTTCTTTCCGGTATCAGCGGCGGCTCAGGGAGAATCGGGGACGATCGCCGGCACGGTGAAGGATGCAACGGGCGGGGTGCTGCCAGGCACGACCGTGGAGGCCGCGAGCCCCGCGCTCATCGAGAGAGTCCGCTCGGTCACGAGCGACGCGGATGGCCGATTCCAGATCGTCAATCTGCGGCCCGGAGTCTACACGGTGACGTTCGAGCTGCCGGGGTTCAACACCGTGGTTCGAGAAGGCATCTCGCTGGCGGCCGGGTTCACCGCCAGCGTCAACGCGGATCTGCGCGTCGGCGCGGTGGAGGAAACGATCACGGTGACGGGTGAAGCGCCGACGGTCGACGTCAAGAACGTCGTTCAGCTGAAGACGATGTCGCGCACGATCATCGACTCCATCCCGACCGCCAAGACGTTCGGCAGCCTCGCCGCGCTCATCCCGGGGGTGACGGTCAGCCGTCCCGACGTGGGCGGCTCCTCCGGCGACCTCAGCACGTCGCTGACGATCCACGGCAGCCGCACGAGCGACAGCCAGATCATGATGGACGGCATGTCGGTCGGAAACGGCCTGGGCGCCGGCAGCTACGGGCACTTCTTCAATCAAGGGATGGTGCAGGAAATCAGCGTCGAGACCGGCGGCATGGCGGCGGAGCACGACGCGGCGGGCGTCCGATCGAACCTGATTCCCCGGGAGGGCGGCAACAACTTCGCGGGCACGTTCGCCGGCGCCTATACCAACCGCCATTTCAACAGCAGCACCGTGTCCGACGAGCTGCTGGCGCAGGGTCTCCAGACCAACTCGGTCAATGAGATCTACGATTTCAATCCGTCGGCAGGCGGCCGGCTGGTGCGCGACAAGCTGTGGTTTTATCTGTCCTTTCGCGAATGGGGCACGAGCACGACCCGTGCCGGAAGCGCGGCCGCCTATCCGAACGCCACGCCGGCAGGACCGGTCTACACGCCGGACCTCACGCGCCGCGCGCTCGATCACACCTGGCACCGGAGCGCGTCGAACCGCTTCACCTGGCAGGCGTCGCCGAGGAACAAGGTGACGGCCACCTACGAGTATCAGGATCACGAGTACGAGTTCCCCACCGACTCGGTGGGGAGCGCCCCCGAAGCACGGTCGTTCTACCGGGAAACGCCTCAGTACCTGGCGCAGGTGACCTGGAGCTCCCCGCTGACCAACCGCTTCCTGCTCGAGGCAGGCGGAACACTCGCCGCGAACGACTTCATCAGGCTTACGCAGCCGGAGGTCGTACCGGGGGTCTCCCCGATCACCGAACTGTCCACCAATTTCTCCTATCGCGCGAACCCGGCGGCGCCCTACGGACACAATCGCAGCAGCAACTACAACTATCGCGTCTCGAGCTCGTACATCACCGGGGCGCATACGCTCAAGACCGGTGTCTTCCTCCAGAACACCTGGTCGTGGGCCACGAGCGAACCGAACAGTCCCGTCAGTCTCTCGGTGCGCAACGGCATTCCGGTCTCGCTCGTGCAGTGGGGGACGCCGATCAGCTACTACGAGAAGATCAAGTACAACATCGGCCTCTACGCCCAGGACCGGTGGACCTTCAATCGCGCGACCATCAATCTCGGAGTGCGCGCCGACTTCTTCAACGCCTTCGTCGAGCCGCAGTCGCTCCCGGCGGGCGTCTTCGTGCCGGCGCGCGACTTCCCCGGCGTCTACGACGTTCCGAACTGGCAGGATGTGTCGCCACGGCTCGGGGTGTCGTACGACGTGTTCGGCGACGGCAAGACCGCCATCAAGGCCAACCTCGGCCGCTTCCCGCTGGCATCCGGCATCCCGAATTTCACGCGCCTCGCCAATCCGATGTCGACGACGGTCAACAGCGTCTCGCGGACGTGGACCGATCTCAACGGCAACTTCGCTCCGGACTGCGATCTGACGAGTCAGCTCGAGAACGATGAGTGCGGGCAGATGCAGAACCTGAACTTCGGGAAGAGCATCCCCTCCACGCGCTATGCCCCCGACGTGTCCGAAGGCTACGGCGTGCGGGCGTACAACTGGGAGGGCTCGGCGAGCATCCAGCACGAGTTCGCCAGCGGCCTCTCCGTGAACGCCTCCTACAACCGGCGGTGGTACGGCAACTTCACCACGACGCAGAACCTGCTTGTCTCCAATGCCGACTTCTCTCCCTATTGCGTGACCGTCCCGCTCGATCCTCGCCTGCCGGGCGGCGGGGGCAACGAAGTCTGCGGCTTCTACGACGTGAACCCGTCGATGTTCGGCCGGAACCAGAACGTGATCAGCCAGGCGTCGCATTTCGGCACGCAGCAGGAGGTGTACGACGGCGTCGACGTGGGCGGTAGCCTTCGGATGCAGGGGGGCGTCGTCTTGTCGGGCGGGGCGGGCATCGGGCGCTCACGGACCAATGCCTGCGACATTGCCGAAGATCTGTCCCTGTCGTATGCGGGGTCGGCCTCGGGCGTCACGGCATCACGAACGACACCGTTCTGCGACGTGCGGCCGCCGTTTCAGCCGAACGTGAAGTTCCTCGGCGTGTATCCGTTGCCGTTCTGGGGCCTGCAGGCGAGCGCGACGCTGCAGAGCACGCCCGGACCGGAGATCACGGCCAGTTACTCCGCCACCAACGCCGAGATTCGACCATCGCTCGGGCGCGATCTGTCCGCCGGCGCGAACGCGACGGTTCTCGTGGACCTCGTTCCAAGGGGCACCCTGTATGGCGACCGCATCAACCAGGTCGATTTCCGGCTGGCCAAGGTGCTGCGGATCGGCTCGCTCCGTATGCAGGGGATGTTCGATCTCTACAACGCCTTCAACGCCACGCCGTTCCTGACGATGCAGAACCGATACGGCCCGGCGTGGCAGACGCCGACCCAGACACTCATCGGACGGCTGGCGAAGTTCGGCATGCAGCTCGACTTCTGACAACGGCTCAAGGGTTCAAGGGTTCAACCGGGGAACCCTTTGAACCCTTGAACGTCGGCGTCAGAAGGTCCCCACTTCCCCTTCGACGATGAGCTCGGCGCCGGTGGCTTTGCGCACGGCGTCGAGCGTCGTGTCCGAGGCGATTTCCTTCAGGACCAGGCCGCGCGGCGTCACCTCCATCACCGCCAGCTCGGTGACGATGAGGTTCACGACTTTCAGTCCGGTCACGGGCAAGGCGACCCTCTTCAGAATCTTGTGTCCGCCGTCGCGGGCCGTGTGCTCCATGGCGATGACGATCCGCTTTGCGCCGGCCACCAGATCCATGGCGCCGCCCATGCCCTTGACCACCTTGCCGGGGATCATCCAGTTGGCGAGATTGCCCTCCTCATCCACCTGCAGCGCGCCCAGCACGGTCAGGTCGATGTGGCCGCCGCGGACCATGGCGAACGACTCCGCGCTGCTGAAATAAGAAGCCCCCGGCGTCTCGGTGATCGTTTCCTTCCCGGCGTTGATCAGGTCGGCATCGATTTCGTCCTCGCGCGGGTACGGACCGACGCCCAGCATCCCGTTCTCCGAGTGCAGCGTGATGTGGATGCCCGGCGGCACATAATTGGCGACCATCGTCGGCATCCCGATACCGAGATTGACGTAATCGCCGTCCTTCAGCTCGCGCGCGACGCGTTTGACGATCCGTTCTCGAATGTCCATGTCTCTCACGATCACCGCGGAGAGCGCTGAGCGCGCAGAGCAGAACCATCTCTGCGGTCTCTGCGGTCTCTGCGGTTAAGCGTCTTTTCTGATGGTTCGTTTCTCGATCCGGCGCTCGTACGTCTCGCCCTTCACGACGTGCTGCACGAAAATCCCCGGCGTGACGACCTGGTCGGGATCGATTTCGCCCGGCTCGACGAGTTGCTCGACTTCCGCAATCGTCACGCGGCCGGCCGTGGCCATCACCGGGTTGAAGTTCCGCGCCGTTTTCCGGTAGACGAGATTGCCCAGCCGGTCGCCTTTCCACGCGCGCACCAACGCGAAGTCGGCGCGCAGAGGCAACTCGAACACGTAGTTCCTGCCGTCGATCACGCGCGTTTCCTTGCCCTCGGCGACGAGCGTCCCGTAGCCCGTCGGCGTGAAGAATCCGCCGATGCCGGCGCCCGCGGCGCGCATGCGCTCGGAAAACGTACCCTGCGGAACAAGATCCACCTCGAGCTCGCCGGCGAGATACTGACGCTCGAATTCCTTGTTTTCGCCGACGTAGGTCGAGATCATCTTGCGTATCTGGCGGGCCGCCAGCAGCCTCCCGACGCCGAAGCCGTCGATGCCGGCGTTGTTGCTGACGATGGTCAGGTCGCGTGTGCCACGCGCGTACAGGGCGGCGACGAGGTTCTCCGGGATACCGCAGACGCCGAACCCGCCCACCATGATCGTTGCGCCGTCGGGCACCAGGGCGGCGGCTTCCGCAGCGGTCTGCAGGACTTTATCCACCACCAGATTGTCATCGATGACGATAGAAGCCTGCAACGGACCCGTCTGTGGCAAGATTTGGCCCGTGCGTTCACGAACCTGGCTCGTCGCTGCCCTGTTGTTTGGTTCCGGCTTCTGCGCCCTCGTGTATCAGGTTGGCTGGCTGCGCGATTTCCGGCTGATCTTCGGCGCCTCCACGGCAGCGTCCGCGGCCGTCCTCGCGATCTTCATCGGGGGCCTGGGCGTGGGCGGTCTCCTGCTCGGGCCGCGGGCGGATCGGCATCCGCGCCCGCTCGTCCTGTACGCACAGCTCGAGTTGATCGTCGCCGTGTCGGCGGCCGCGACGCCCGTCCTGCTTTCGGCCGTCCGCTACCTCTATATATCGAGCGGCGGATCGACCGGGCTCGGCAGCACGGTAGCCACGATCGCGCGCGTCGTCTTGAGCGCGCTCGTGCTGGCCGTGCCGACGATCGCGATGGGTGGCACCTTGCCCGCGGCGGCCCGGGCCGCGACGCGCGCGAGCGACGCACGACGGCAGGACCTCGCCGCGGTCTACGCGCTCAACACCCTCGGCGCTGTGGTCGGGTGCATCGTCGCGACTTTCTGGTTGCTCGAGATTTTCGGCACGCACAACACCATCTGGCTGGCCGCGGCCGTCAATGGCGCGATCGCCAGCGTGGCCATGGTCATCGGCAGAATGTTCGGAGACGTTCGATCGGACGAGGATCAACAGGCGGGAGTGGCTGGAGAGGCGGGAGAGGCAGGAAGGTTGGATCTACAGGCGGGAAAGGCGGGAGGGGCTGGGCGTGCGGATCGCGAGGCAGGAATGGCGGGAAGGGCGGGACGGGCTGGAAAAGCAGGACGAAAAGGCGCCCAGATCCCCGCTCCCGCCCTTCCATCCCCTCCTGCCCTTCCAGCCCCGTCCCGCCCTTCCTGCCCATCATCCTGCCCTCCGTCCTGCCGTGCAAGTGCCCGTCTGGTTCCTGCTCATCGCCTCCGGCACCGTCGGCTTCGCGTTCTTCCTGATGGAGCTCGTCTGGTATCGGCTGCTCGCCCCGCTGCTCGGCGGATCGGTCTTCACCTTCGGCTTGGTACTCGCCGTCGCGCTTGCCGGCATCGGTCTGGGCGGACTGTTGTACGCGGTGTTCGCCAGCGAGAAACCGGCTTCCCTGTCGGGCTTCGGATGGACTTGCCTGATCGAAGCCAGCGCAATCGCCGCCACTTACGCGCTCGGCGATCGCATTGCCTATCTCGCGGCAACGCTGCTGCCGATTGCGACGACCGGGTTTGGCGCGCGGATAGCCGGATGGACGATGGTGACGCTGATCGTCGTCCTACCGCCCGCGATTGTCGCCGGTTACCAGTTCCCGCTCCTCATCGCGCTGTTCGGCCGCGCGCGCCAGGCGATCGGTGCGCAGATCGGGCGTGCCTACGCGGCTAATACCCTGGGCGCGGTGGTCGGGTCGCTCGCCGGCGGCTTCGGGCTCCTGCCGTGGCTTTCGGCCCCTGGCGCATGGCGATTCGCTGCGATCGTCCTGCTGATGCTCGGCGCGGCCGCGGTGGTGTTGTCGCTGCGAACCGTTCGGTGGCCTGTCGTGGCCGGTCAACTGGCGGTCGCGCTCCTCGCCGCCATCTTCATTTCGGCCACCGGGCCGACGGCGGTCTGGCGCCACAGCGGCATCGGCGCCGGACGGGTGGCGCCGACCGCGGTGTTCGGCTCGGCGACTCGTTTTCAGGATTGGGTGACGCTCGTCAGGCGCGGCGTCGTCTGGGAAGGCGACGGCACCGAAAGCGGCGTCGCGCTCATCCACAGCCGCACCGGCTATGCGTTCATCGTCAACGGCAAGTCGGATGGCAGCGCGCGCAACGACGCCGGCACGCAGGTGATGAGCGGCCTCGTCGGGGCTCTCACCCATCCGGACCCGCGACGCGCGCTCGTCATCGGCCTCGGCACGGGCAGTACCGCCGGATGGCTTGGCGCGATCCCGTCGATCGAGCGCGTCGACGTCGTCGAACTGGAACCGCTCATCCTCGACGTCGCGCGGGCCTGTGCCACCGTCAACCAGGACGTGATGAACAACCCGAAGGTGCGCATCACCATCGGCGATGCGCGCGAGGCGCTGCTGACGTCGCGGGAACGTTACGACCTGATCATGTCCGAGCCGTCCAACCCATATCGCGCGGGGATTGCGAGCCTTTTCACGCAGGAGTTCTACCGCGCCGCCACCGATCGGCTGACCGACGACGGCGTCTTCGTCCAGTGGATTCAGGCGTACGAGATCGACACGCCCACGATTCGCACCGTCTACGCGACGCTGGCCTCGGTGTTTCCCCAGATCGAAACCTGGCATACCAACCCGGGCGACATCGTGCTGGTGGCCTCTAAGCAGCGGCGAACACATCGAGTGAGCGATCTCACCCGGCGAATCGCCGAGGAGCCGTACAAGTCGGGGCTCAATTTCGCGTGGCGCGCGATCGACGTGCACGGATTGCTCGCGCACTACATCGCCAACGACGAAATGGCGCGCCGGATCGCGCGGAGCACCGGCGTCGACCTGAACACCGACGATCGCAACGTCGTCGAGTTCAGGCTGGCGCGGTCGGTGGGCATCACGTTGACGACGGTGGCCGACATACGAAACGAGGCGCGGGCGGCCGCCGCGTCACGGCCCCCCCTCCACGACGGCGAGGCCGTGCAGTGGCCCGCCGTGGACAGCGCGTGGCTGAGCTATACAGTGGGAGCGGGCTCGTTCCTGGACACACGAACGGTGGGACCGCCCGCCGAACAGGCACGGCAGGCCGCGCTCGTTCGGTACTATCGAAACGAGGATCTCGCGGGGGCGCGCACCTTCTGGGAGCAGCAAGCCGAAGGCGCACGGGATCCCACCGACATGGCGATGCTCGCCGACATCACGGCCGAGACAGGCTTCGAGCAGGCCACGACCTTCATCGACCGGCTGCGAGTGTATCGGCCCGGCGAGGCGGATGTGATGCTCGCGACGCTGCGGCTGCGGCAAGGCCGGCTCGGCGATGCCGCAACGGCGACCGAATCGGCCCTTGTAAGATTCCGAACCGACCCGTGGACCATGACGCAATTCATGGATCGTGCGGTCGTGATCGCGCAGAACATCGGCACGAAGGAGCCTCCGCTTGCGCGCCGCCTGTTCGACGCGCTCGAGCAGCCGTTCGCCACGCTCGCGAGCGAAGAGACGCGGCTCGTGGCCAGAGCGGAGATGAGCCGGCTGGTGGATTTTCCCGGGCTGTGCGGTCCGGCCGTGGGGGCGCTCGAACCGCATGTGCCGTGGACGGAAAGCTTTCTGCGGCTGCGCCGCGATTGCTACCAGGCCACGGGCAACTCGCTGCTGGCGGCCGCCAACCGTGATTTGGACACGCTTGTCAGCCACTCGTCCCAGCCGCTCCTCGGGCCATAGAGGGGCAGGAAAGACGGGAGGGGCAGGAAGGGCTGGAGGGGCGGGACGTTTCGTCCTGACCATCCTGCCCATTCCCGCCCGTCCTGCCCTTCCCGCCTCAGCAAGTGGGCGTAGAATATTCGCATGAAGAAGCTACTTGCCGCGGTCGTCTTGATCACTCTCGGAGCCCTTGCCTGCGCGCGCACGCAGACGCCTCCCCAGGCGACAGCCGAAGACGCGAAGGCGTTCCTCGACACGGTCAACCAGTCCATGCTCAAGCTCGGCATCGAGGCGGGCCAGGCAGGCTGGGTCCAGCAGAACTTCATCACCGCCGACACGGAAGCGCTCGGCGCGCGCTCCAACCAGCGGTACATCGACACGATCGCCGGCTATGTGAAGCAGACGCCGCGGTTCGACAACCTCGAACTGCCCGCCGACCAGCGCCGGCAGCTGACCGTCCTGAAGACGTCGCTCGTCATGGCCACGCCCTCCGATCCCAAGGAGGCCGAAGAGCTGACGACCATCATGGCGCGGATGAACGGCACCTACGGCAAGGGCAAGTGGTGCCCCAACGCGGGAGACCCCGACACCTGCCTGAACATCGACGACATCACCAAGGTGATGGCGGAGGTACGCGACCCCAAGCGGCTGCTCGAGGTCTGGGAAGGCTGGCACACGATCTCCCCGCCGATGCGGAAGGATTACGCACGATTCGTGGAGTTGTCGAACAAGGGCGCGCGCGAGCTCGGCTTCAGCGACACCGGCGCGATGTGGCGTTCGAAGTACGACATGCCGCCCGACGAGTTCACCAAGGAGCTCGATCGCCTCTGGGAGCAGGTGCGGCCGCTCTACCTGAAACTGCACGCCTACGTGCGATTCAAGCTGCACGAGAAGCACGGTGATCTCGTTCCGGCCAACGGCCCGATCCCGGCCCATCTGCTCGGCAACATCTGGGCCCAGGAGTGGGGGAACATCTACCCGCTCGTCTCGCCCGGCAGCGCCGACGCCGGCTTCTCGCTGACCGAGATTTTGAAGCGCCGCAAGACCGACCCGCAGGAGATGGTCCGCATCGGCGAGCGCTTCTTCACCTCGCTCGGGTTCGACCCGCTGCCGCCGACGTTCTGGGAACGCTCGCTCTTCACCCGGCCGAGAGACCGCGACGTCGTGTGCCACGCGAGCGCGTGGGACATCGACGCGGAGGACGACGTCCGGATCAAGATGTGCATCGAGCCGACGGCGGAGGACTTCACGACCATCCACCACGAGCTGGGCCACAATTTCTACCAGCGTGCCTACAAAGGGCAGCCGGTGCTCTTCCGCGACAGCGCCAACGACGGCTTCCACGAAGCGATCGGCGACACCGTCGCCCTGTCCGTCACGCCGGAGTACCTCGTGAAGATCGGGCTGCTCGACAAGGCGCCCGATGCCTCCCGCGACATCGGCCTGCTGATGGGCGATGCGCTCGACAAGATCGCGTTTCTTCCCTTCGGCCTGCTCATCGACCAGTGGCGTTGGAAGGTGTTTTCGGGCGAGGTCTCGCCGGCCGACTACAACAAGGCCTGGTGGGATTTACGCCTGAAGTATCAGGGCATCGCGCCATCGTCGCCGCGCGGCGAAGAGTGGTTCGACCCGGGGGCGAAATATCACGTCCCCGACAACACGCCTTACACCCGCTATTTCCTTGCGCGCATCATGCAGTTCCAATTCCACCGGTCGCTCGCCCAGATCGCCGGGTGCACGCGCGCCACTCCACCGCTGCTCGACCTATGAAAGCAAGGCAGCAGGAGAGCGTCTGAACGCGTTGCTCACGATGGGTATGTCGCGCCCGTGGCCGGAGGCCCTCGAAGCGCTCACGGGGACGCGCCAGATGGATGCGACGGCGATCATCGACTACTTCGCCCCGCTGTCGGCGTGGCTGGACAAGGAGCTCGCGGGGAAACCCGTCGGATGGTGAATCGGGTAAATCGTGAATCGGGTAATTGGATAATCGGGTAATCGGGTGAATTGATTGGCAAATTGCCCAATCGAACGCCCGATTACCCAATCAATTACCCGATTATCAAATTACCCGATTACCCAATTCTTTATAGCGAATCGGCTAGCTCGATCAGGTCGCCGATTGCATCCACTGAGACGTCCGCCGCGTGGCGACGCGGCGACGAGCTTCGCGTCGTGCGCGTAGCTTCCCTGCCGGACGAAGACGGTCGTCAGTCGTTTGTTCCAGATGGCTTTCATGGCGGCCAGAATGAAGATCTTGTCTTCCACCATGACGTACCGTCGCGCGGGGTAGCGCCGCTCGATGTCGTCCAGCATCGTTTCCTTGTGGACGTAGACGAGGACTCCGCCCCCCGCGCTCTCGGCCGCTTTCCATAACCCCGACCGCTCGATCTTGTGCGGTTGGTAGACCACGTCGCCGTCCGACACAATCACCACCGGCCCGCGCCTGCCGAGCGCGGCGATCGCCTCGAACGCGCGCGGATACACCCGGTCCGCGAACGGATACTGCAGCAGGAAGCTCGAGATCTGGAAGATGCGCGGGTCGCGCGGGTGTTCGAGGCTGTAGCGCTGCAGCGCGCCGAAATAGTCGGCGAACCCCGGCTCGCGGAACAGCTCTTCGAAAATCTCCCAGTACCGTCGATCGCCTTCGGCCCCGATCACCTTGACGAGCTGACGGCGGAAATCCGCCATGATCGCGCCGTTGTCGAGAAGCGTATTGTCGACGTCGACCAGAAAGACGACGTCAGCTGTTTTCATATCCTGTGGGATCTCAATCGGTGACCTTCGGCAGCGGCGTTTCGGCCGGGCCGCCGATGACCGAGCCGTCGGGCATGAAGCGCGACCCGTGGCACGGGCAATCCCACGTCCGCTCCGCCTCGTTCCAATCGACGAGGCATCCCATGTGCGTGCACACGGCGGACACCATTGTCACCGAGCCATCGTCGTCCCGAAACGCGGCGGTCTTCTGGCCTTTGCGCTCGATAATCAGGCCCTCGCCGCGTTTGACGGCGCGCAGCGATCGCGCCTCGGCGCCCGCGAAGCGATCGCGCACCAGATAGTACGGGTAGTCCTTGTTTTCGCGCACGTAGTTCCACGCCCCGCCTTTGATCTTCGTGCGGCCGGCGTCGAACAGCTCGCGCCATGGGTTGTCGCGTCCGAGGATCCGGTCCGCCGCCATCATCGCCGACAGCGTGCCGAACGTCAGGCCGTTGCCGGAAAAGCCCGTCGCGACGAACTGATGGGCTGCGGTCTCGCCGATATAGGGCAATCCGTCCGGCGTTTCGATCACCTGTCCCGACCAGCGATGAGTGAGGTCGATTCGCGGGACGAGACTCGGTCAGCTTCCGTTCGAGCCGGTCATAACACGCGCTCGTGTCGTCGGCCTGGCCGGTCTTGTGATCCTCGCCGCCAAAGATGACGAGATCGTGGTCCGCCTGCGGCTCAATCCGCAGGTAGTGGTAGGGATTCGCGGAGTCCCAGAACAACGCATCGGGCACCTGCCCTTTCGGCGCGCGCCCGGCGACGACGTAGGTGGAGTAGAGAGCCAGCTTGGTCTGGAAGAGCGTTGCGCTCGCCATCCCGGTATTGCCCATGAGAGGGTTGTGCGTAGCCAGCACGATATCGCGGCAGCTGATCGTGTGACCGTTCGCCTTGACCGACAGCGGCTTATCCGAGAACTCCTCGACCGCGCTGTGCCCGCAGATGTGCCCGCCTGCCGCCGCGATCGCGCGCGCCACACCGGCCAGGTACTTCCGCGGATGAAAGCGCGCCTGATTCTCGAAGCCGACTCCCGGACCGCCCGCGAACGGGGCGTTGTCGAGGTAGGCCGCGTCAAACCCCAACTCCCCGGCCAGCGCCGCTTCCTCGCGGAATGCCTCCGCGACGTTTTTTCCAGGCTTTCCCTGTGGATCGCCGAACGGGCTGTGAAGATAACCGGGCACCCATCGCAAAATCGCACGCGATGTCCTCTTCCCGCGCGATGGCGTCGATCCGGGCGATCGCCGCCAGGCCCGCGTCCCAGACGGCCTGGGCGTGGTCGCGGCCGAACCGGTCGACGAGCTCGCTGAGCCACGCGTCGGTCACCATCGTGAGGTGCGCGCTTGTGTAGCCCGTGTCTCCCTGAACGGGATCGTTCCGGTCGAGTACCGTGACGGTTCGGCCGGCCTTCGCCAGGAGGTACGCCGCCGTCAGCCCCGTGATGCCGGCGCCAACGACCACGACGTCCACGTCCTCGTCGCGTTGGAGCTTGGGAAAGGCCGGCAGCGCCGCGGAATCCGTCCAGTAAGGCTTCGGTGCGATCTGTTGCTTCATTTTCTTCCTATAAGTAGTGTCCGGCCTTCGCCGGACCCGTCGATTCGCGCCACCGCTTGACCCGAAGCAAACGTGTCGCCACTATTGCCCAGCATGCCACGGCTGCGTCTCGGCCCTCCACTCTGGCTCGACCGCGAGCCGAAATCGCGCGTGCTTCCCTCCCCTGGCCAAGACGCTGTCCGTGGACGTCGCGGTGGTCGGCGGCGGGATCACCGGCGTTTCGACGGCGTGGATGTTTGCCAGGGCGGGATTGCGCGTGGGCCTCGTGGAATCGGCCCGCGTCGGCCGCGGCAGCACGGCGGCGAGTACCGCGCTGCTGATGCAGGAACCCGACACCGATTTTGTCGAGCTGGCGAGGCGCTACGGCGTCCGTCGCGCCCGTCGCGCCTGGCAGCTGAGCCGGCGAGCGACGCTCGGGTTGATTCGTACACTCGACGAGCTCGACATCGCGTGCGCGCTGGCCAAACGCGACTCGATCTATTACGCCACCCGGGTCGACTCGGCCCGGCGGCTCCGAGCCGAGCTCCGGCAACGGACAAACGCCGGTTTGCCCGGCACGTGGCTCGACGGCGAGGCGCTCGGCCGCCTGACCGGAATCGCGGGAACAGGCGCGATCAGAACGCACGGGAACGGCCAGGCCGACCCGTACCGTGCCTGCCTGGGCCTCGCCCGCGCCGCGCGCCGCGAGGGCGCGCGCCTGTTCGAGCGCTCGCCGGTCCAGCGGATCGAAACAGGCCGCCATGGTGTCGCCGTCGTCACGCGCAAGGGGCGGCTCGAGGCGGATCGCGTTGTCATCGCCACGGGCTATGCGACGCCGTTTTTCAAGCCGCTCGCCGCGAGCTTCCGGCTGCTGAACACCTACGTGGCCGCGACACGCCGCGTGACCGCGGCGGAGCGGCAAGCGCTGGGCCTTGGCGACGTCATGCTCTGGGACACCGCACGTCCCTATCACTACGCACGCTGGACCGCGGATCATCGGCTGCTGTTCGGCGGCGGCGATCGACCGCGCGTCACGGGCCGGCAGCGCGTGCGGGCGTTTCGCGACGGTGTCGCGGGCCTGCGGGAACACTTCGAGCGGCTGCTTCCCCCGCTCGCGGCGATTGACGTCGAATTCGCCTGGGAAGGACTGTTCGCGACGACGCCGGACGGGCTCCCCTACATCGGCCCGCATCGAGACTACCCGCGGCATCTCTTCGCGCTCGGGTACGGCGGCAACGGCATGACGCTCGGCTTCCTCGCCGCGCGGCTTCTGCTCGACTGCTATCGCGGGAAGCGTCTGGAAGATCAGCGGCTGTTCGCGTTCGATCGGTGACAGCGTCAGGCACGACGATATTTGAACGCAGAGCGCGCAGAGATCGCGGAAAACACGCCACGAAAACACGAAACTCTCGAAGTGCCGTAGCGGCGCTTGTGGCGCAGGACTTTAGTCCTGCTCTCGGCGGTCCGTGAACGGCAGGTCTAAAGACCTGCGCTACATCTTGGTGAACAACCGCATGAAGTCTTCGTGCCTTCGTGGTTGCATTTCTGCGTGTTCAGCGGGCTCTGCGTTGACCGTGATCCTCGATCGTGGGGTCCGCCTTCAGGCGGACCAATCCGGCTGAAGCCGGATCCCACGTCTTTCAACCACGTGGTGTCTTCGTGGTTGCATTTCATCTGCGTGCTCAGCGGGCTCTGCGCTGATCGTCGTTCCCTCGAAGCTCCATCAGGAACGCCGCGGCGACCGTTGCGGGGCTCATGCCATCCTGGTCCACGGCCAGGTTCATTCCGCGCATGCGCGCCGCGTCGATCGTCCCCGCGAGCTGTCGCAGTGCCGACACCACGTCGGGACGCTCGCGGACCAGCCTCGGCCCGGCCAGGATGACCGCGTCGTACGGCGGGATGGCGCCGCGCTCGTCTTCGAGCACCAGCAGATCGAACGCGGCGATCCGTCCGTCAGTGGAAAAGGCGCTAATCACGTCCACCTGCCCGCTCGCGGCCGCCTGATACATCAGCGACGGATCCATCGTGCGCTGGTCCGAAAAGGCGAGCGCGTACGTATCGCGGATGGAAAACCACTCCCGCCGTCCGAAGAATTCGTAGTCGCCGCCCATCACCAGCCGCCGCGCATGCGCCGTCAGGTCGGAGATGGTGCGGATGCCGGCCTCCTCTGCCTGCCGGCGCCGCATCGCGAGGGCATAGGCGTTCTCGAAGCCGAGGGCGCCCACGGTCTCGATGCCATGCTGCTCGCTCAGGAACTGGCGGACATCACTTAGAACTTCGGCGCGCCCGCCGGCCGCACCTTCGCGACGCATGATCGTCGCCCAGATGGTGCCGGAGTAGTCCACGTAGACGTCGATCTCCCCGGCGCGGAGGGCATCGAACACGACGGTCGATCCGAGCGATGAGACGATCTCCGTGTCGGCGCCAGTGATATTCCTGATCTGTCCGGCGAGGATCTCGCTCAGGATGTACTGCTCGGTGAAGGTCTTGGCGCCAACGACCACGCGTCCGCCATCGCGCGCGCGCATGCCCTGAACGACGGAGATCCCCGTGTAACCGTAGAGCAGGCCGACCATCGTCAGGACGGCTGCGGCCCACCCCGTTTTCCGCTGGACGATCGCCGCGCCAAGCGCCCGCACCAGACCATCCAGGGAGAGCGCAAGGACCGCGGCTGCGATGCAGCCGACCAGCACCGCCGTGAGGTTCCGCGTCTGCAGGCCGCTGAAAATGTAGTTGCCGAGGCTCGGTGCACCGACCGGCGTCGAAAGCGTCGCCACGCCGACCGTCAACACCGCAGACGTCCGGATGCCGGCAAGAATGACCGGCATCGCCAGCGGCAGTTCGACGCGGCGCAGGCACTGCGCCGGCGTCATCCCCACCCCTTGCGCGGCCTCGATCAGGGCCGGGTCCACTCCGGCAAGACCGGTGACGGTGTTGCGAAGAATGGGCAGGACGCTGTACAGCGTCAGACCGATGAACGCGGGCAGGAAGCCGATGCTCGTGAACCCCAGGGCCGCCAGGGCCGGCACCATGATCGCGAGGAGGGCCAGGCTGGGGATCGTCTGGATAATCGTGGCCGTGCCGAGCACCGGCTGTTCGAGCCACCGCCGCCTGGTCACGAGCACGCCCGCCGGAATGCTGAAGGCGATTCCGGCCAGCAGCGCAAGAAGCGTCAGCTGGAGGTGCGCGGTCAGATAGCCCGGCAGGAGGGCGAGCTGCTCGCTCACGCGGGGCTGTCCTCGAGAAGCCGGTCGACGATTCGCGCCTGGCGCGTCGGCGTCTCCATCAGCTGGCGCACGTAGTCGTCGGCGGGGAACCGAAGAAGCTCGCGCGGCGTGCCGATCTGGATGAGCCGCCCTTCGTTCATCACGGCGATGCGGTCGCCCCCGGACGTGAGGATCAGCGCTTCCACCATGTCGTGCGTCACGAATATCGCCGTGAGGTTGAGCTGCCGGCGAATCCTCAGGAACGACTGCTGAAGACGATCGCGCGTCAGCGGATCCAGGGCGCCGAACGGCTCGTCGAGCAGCATCACCAGCGGCGAAGCGGCGAGCGCGCGGGCCACTCCGACACGTTGCTGCTGACCGCCTGACAGCTCCGCGGGCCGCCGTTCCCGCATGACGGCCGGCGCGAGCTCGACCAGCTCCAGCAGTTCGTCGACGCGATGACTGATGCGCGCCTGATCCCAGCCGAGCAGCGAGAGCGTCACGGCGACGTTCTCGGCGACGGTCATGTGCGGGAAGAGCCCGATGCGCTGGAAGACATACCCGACACGCCGCCGCAGTTCGTGCGCATCGAGGGTCCGGGTGTCCTGCCCGTCGATGGTGACCCGCCCCGCGCTCGGCTCGATCAACCGGTTCACCATCTTGAGGGTCGTTGTCTTCCCCGAACCGGATCCGCCGAGCAGCACCAGCAATTCCCCGCGGGCCACGTGAAGGGACAGATCCTCGACGGCGACGACGTTCGCGTAGCGTTTCGTCAGGCCGGCGGTCTCGATCATGTCCCGGAGTATGGCCGAACCAGTGGTAGAGTTACCCAACGATTTTCAGAAGGAGGCGAGCCGTGAAGATCGCTGTCGTTCTGTTCTGCGCGCTCAGCGTCGCGCCCGCGTACGGTCAAACCGCCCAAATCCCCCCGCCCACACCACCTGCAACCGACACTGTCGCGCCGGACATCCCCGGCGTCGTCAAAGGCGGCACGAAGGTCACTGTGATCAAGGAAGGATTTCAGGGCACCGAGGGACCCATCGCGCTGCCAGACGGCAGCCTCATCTTCACCGAGACGAACGCGAGCCGGATCACGAAAATAGACAGCGCCAACAACGTCACCACCTTTCTCGAGAACACCAATGGCTCGAACGGCCTGGCGTTCGACTCCAAGGGGCGGCTCCTGTCCGTGCAGACGACGCCCGGACGCACGCGCGTCGGCGTGATCTACCCAAAGGGCAGCGAAGCGCTGCTGGCCGACGGCTTCGAGGGGCGCCCGAACGACCTCGTCGTCAACAAGAACGGTGGCGTGTACTTCACGGTCCCCGGTCCGGTCGCCGCCCAGCCCGGCGCTCCGCCGCCGGCGCCAGTGACGCCGGTGGTGTACTACATCGCTCCCGCCGGTACTGGAAGCCCTGGAGGAAATGTCATCAAGGTGGTTGAGGGCGTCGAGAATCCCAACGGCATCCAGTTGAGCCGCGACGAACGGACGCTGTATCTCAACAACACGCGTGGAGAGTATCTCCTCGCCTTCGACGTCCAGCCGAACGGGATGCTCACGAATCGCCGGAACTTCGGCCGCTACGAAGGCGTCACCAAGACGGATACCGGCGTGGCGAGCGGCGCCGACGGCCTGGCTGTCGATAACGACGGACGCGTGTACGCGGCGACGACAGCCGGCGTCCAGGTGTTCAGCCCGCAGGGCCAGCACCTGGGCACGATCCCCTTCTCACGATCGCCACAGAATCTGGCATTCGCAGGTGCCGACAAAAGGACCCTCTACGTCGTCGGCCGCGGCGCCGCATTCAAGGTGCCGATGCTGTCGCAGGGGTTCACGGGGCGTGCGAAGTGAGGCGTGTAGCCACTCGACTCTCTTTGGATCCTGTCCTTCGTGTCCTTCGTGTCCTTCGTGGCAACGCCGGTGGCCGCCCAAACCGCGAGCGTCACCGGTACGGTCGTGGATCAGACCGGCGGTACCCTGCCAGGCGCAACGGTCCAGATCACAGGTACGACGAACGCGGTGACCACGTCCGGCTCGGGCGGGCAGTACACGTTTGGAAACGTCGCACCGGGCACGTACGTCATCGAGGTGAGGCTGATCGGATTCGCGCCCGCCATCCGGGAAGGCGTCATCGTCGGCGGCGGCGACCTGACGGTACCGGCCATCACGCTCGAGATCGCAACCCTCAGCGATCTCGTCGTGGTGACCGCGACCAGGTCGGATACCGCCCTGATCGATGTGCCGGTCACGATGTCCGTCCTGTCGAGCGATACGATCGCGGCCAGCCCCGCGCAGAATTACGGCGACCTGCTTCGATCGGTGCCGGGCGTGAACGTCATCCAGACGTCCGCGCGAGACGTGAACCTGACGAGCCGCCAGGGCACCACGACGCTTTCCAATTCCCAGCTCGTGCTCGTCGACGGCCGTTCCGTCTACCTCGATTTCTTCGGCATCGTGTTGTGGGATTTCCTGCCGACCAACCTGTCAGATGTCAAGCAGATCGAAGTCATCCGCGGGCCCGCGTCGGCCGTGTGGGGCGCCAACGCCGTCACGGGCGTCGTCAACATCGTCACGAAATCGCCGCGCGAGGCACCCGGGAACGACCGCCTCGATCTCGGTTGGCGGGCTTGGCCGCGACGCGGGATCGAGCGCCGGCAGAGGCCCGGGGGGCTGTTTGGCAGCAACGTCAGCGTCTCGCGCATCGCCAACGATCGATGGTCGTACCGGCTGTCGGCGGGCTATTTCACGTCCGAGGCGTTTGCCCGCCCGAGCGGCGTCATTCCGCTCATCCCCGATCCCCGCGATCCGACGAAGACAGTGGGCGGCGCCGCGTATCCCGACGATGGGGAAGGCCCTCTCGGAACCGCCTTCCCGAACAGCGGCAGCAGCCAGCCGCGATTCGATACGCGGGTCGATCAGGAGCTCGAGCGCGGCCGCGTGTCGTACTCGGGCGGTATCGCCGGATCGAACGGCATCATTCATACCGGTATCGGCCCGTTCGATATCCAGGAGGGCTCGCACAACGGGTACGGAAGGGTTGGCTACAACAACGGCGCGCTCAGGCTGAATGCCTTCGCCAGCTACATCAACGCGGACGCGCCGAACCTCTTGCTGGCGGGCCCGACGGGCACACCGCTCCAGCTCAATTTCTCGACGCAGACGTACGACTTCGAGGCCGGCGACGCCTTTCCGTTGGGGCGGAACAACGTGTTGAGCGTCGGCGGCAACGTCCGGCGCAACAACTTCGATATCACGATCGCTCCGACCTCGGAGAACCGGACCGAGCTCGGCGCGTACGTCCAGGACGAGATTCTCCTGGATCGGTTCCGCTTCACGCTTGGCGGCCGGGTGGACAAATTCGGGAACCTGGAGGATCCGGTCTTCTCTCCCCGCCTCGCGGCGACCTTCAAGCCGGCAGCGGATCATGCCGTGCGCGTGTCGTTCAACCGCGCGTTCAGGTCGCCCTCGGTCACCAACAACTACCTCGACACCAGCATCGTCGTTCCCACGAACCTGAACGGGCTTGCGCCCCTTCTGCCGCCGCCACTGAGACCGTTGGTGGCCGAGCCGTTTCCGTTGACGGTGCGCGCGGTGGGCAGCAACCTGCCGGTTGGCACGATCGAGCAGGACGAACTGGTCGAGGAATCGCTCACCGCTTACGAGATCGCCTACAACGGGACCGTTGGTCGCACCTCGTTCAGCGCGGCGTTTTACGTCAACGATATGGACGACCAGATCAACTTCTCGCAGCTTCCGTCCAATCTGGATCCGTATACGGCGGCCAATCCGCCGCCGGGATGGCAGCTTCCGCCGTCAATCCTGACTGTGATGGCGGCAGGCGGGATCTATCTGCCGCGCACGGGCTTCACCTATTTGAACCTCGGCCCGATCCGCCAGAAGGGGCTCGAGCTGTCCGTCGATCACCCGATCAGTGATTCAGTGGGTGCCTTCGCCAACTACTCGTGGCAGGGCGACCCTACTGTGCTGGACGATCCGGAGCCGTATCCCACCCAGGAGCTCGCGCTGCCGCCGACCCACCGCTTCAATATCGGATTCAGCTTCGACAACGCCAGATTTCTCGGCAGCGGCTCGGTGAATTATTCCGCCGACGCGTTCTGGAGCGATGTGCTCACGAGCCCGTACCACGGTTTCACGGAGGCATACGCGATGGTCAACGGCAGCTTCGGCGTCAAGTGGGCGCAGGGGAGAGTCACGACCCTCGTGCGCGGGACGAACCTGTTCAACCGGAACATTCAACAGCATGTGTTCGGCGACATCATCAAGGCGTCGGTCGTCGGCGAGGTGAAGTTCAGGCTGCCGTGACATCTGCCATCGATCTGGACGCGTACTTCGAGCGTATCGGCCACGGCGGCGGACGCACGCCTGTGCTCGACACGCTGCGGGCGATCCACCTTCGGCACCCGCAGTCGATTCCTTTCGAGAACCTGAACCCGCTGCTCGGACGGCCAGTCCGTCTCGACGCGCAGTCCTTACAGAAGAAGCTGGTGTTCGACGGGCGTGGCGGCTACTGCTTCGAGCAGAACCTCCTGCTCAGCCACGCGTTGAAGGGCCTGGGCTTCCGCGTCGTCGAGCTCGCCGCGCGCGTACTCTGGAATACACCGGAGGGCGTGGTCAGGCCGCGGAGCCACATGTTGCTGCTGGTCCATCTCGAGGACGGCGCGTACATCGCCGACGTCGGCTTCGGCGGATTGACGCTCACCGCCCCGCTGCGCCTGCAGGCGGACATCGAACAAGCGACCCCGCACGAGCCCTTCCGTTTGATCGAGCAGGGCCAGGAATTCGTCCTGCAGGCCCTGATTGGCGACGCGTGGAGACCCCTCTACCGCTTTGGCCTGCAGGAGCAGCTGTTGCCGGACTACGAAGTCACCAGCTGGTACCTCTCGAACCATCCGGAATCGCAGTTCGTGACCACACTGATGGTCGGCCAGGCCGGAACCGGACCGCCGCTACGCGCTCCGCAACAACCAGCTGGCCGTTTACCATCGGGACGGGCGCACCGAGCAGCGGGTTCTGGCAAGCGCGGCGGAGATGCGACACACGCTCGAACGCCTGTTTCTCCTGCGGCTGCCGGTGGCTCCCGAGCTCGACGCGATTCTGACGCGCCTCATCGCACAGTCTGCGGCGATCGCCTGAGTACGAAATGCAACCACGAAAACACGAAGGCACGAAGTAGTCGTAGGGGACGGTAGTCGTAGTGTCCGGCTTCAGCCGGACCGTCCAGACACGCCGACGGGCAGGCTCCCGCAGGCTGAGTTTCCTCATCCGAGCCGCGGAGAAGCTCGGACGCCCTTTCTGTCATCTCCGTTTTCCCCAGCAATTCTGCCGACGCTCACATCCGCCGGACGGTATTCGGGTTGCTCCAGCAACTGGTGGCAGCTTCGCTGCTCGCTTACGTTCCTTTGACTTGAGGTGGCTGATGATGAGAATCGCACGCTGGGTGGTCGTGGTGTCGTGTGTGGTGGCAGGATTGGTCCGTCCGGCTCTTGCGGGCACGATCGTGGTGAACAACGACGAGTGGACGTTGAGCGATACGGGGTTCGCGTCGACTCCGGCGGGCTCGACCGCCTTCACCCTGAATCTCGCCAGCTTCTTCGGCGGTCCGGGTAGCTTCCTCATCTACTCGGACAATTTCGGGTTCAACCAATCGGCTTTTCAGTCCACGATGACCGGGGCGGGTAATACCCTGACGAACTATTCAGGAACGCCCACGCTCGCGACTCTCCAGAGCTACGACGCAGTGTTCCTGGGGCTTCCGCCGATCGTGCCGGACCTCTCCGTTCTCGTCAATTACGTAAACGGAGGCGGCAACGTCTACGTCGCTGGCGGTACCGGAATTGGAGGCGCCGCGGCCGAAGCGAGCGCCTGGAACCCGTTCCTGAACGCATTTGGCTTGCAGTTCGCTCCTGTCTACAACGGCATCTCCGGAAACGTCCCGATCGTGTCCGGGCACGCGCTGATGTCCGGTGTCGCGGCGCTCAATCAGAACAACGGCAATTCCATCAGCCTGTTCGGCGCGAATCCGAATGCGCAGATCATCGCCTCTTCGGCGAGCGGCCAGGGCTTGTACGCCGTTTACGACGATACGCAGAGCTCCCCTGTGCCAGAGCCAACGTCGTTGCTGCTGCTGGCGACTGGAGCGGCCGGATTCCTGCGCAAGCGCCTGCGCCGCAGAGGCTAACGCGGCGTTCGCTTGAGAGTTGTGGGGACGGCCTTGAGGCCGTCCCTCTACCGGTAGGGAACTCGCGGGATCCGGCTTCAGCCGGATTGGTCCGCCTGAAGGCGGACCCCACGAACTGCCGACGCTCGGCTCGTCAGTGCCAGGAACACACCGAGCAGGATGAGGCCGCCGCCGAGCGCGGTCAGCCTCGTCGGCCGCTCATCGAGCAGCAGGAACCCCAGACCGAGCGCGATCGCGGGCGTAAAGACGCTGATGAAGCTCAGGCTCGTGATACTCCAGGTCTTGAGCAGCGAGAAAAAGCCGAGGAACGTCACCACGCTCCCCGCGACCGCGAGGTAGCCGATGGCGCCCCACGTGGGAAGGTCGCGAGGGATCCGGAACCCGTCGCCGGCCGCAATCGACGCGGCAACCAGCGCCACCGCCCCGATGAGCATCGCCGGGGCGTTCAGCGCGGCGGGATGCAGCGCGCCGCCATGGCGCTTTGTTGCGACCGACGCGGCGCTGGCGCACACGGTGCTGGCCACGATGGCGAGCATCGGGACTGCTGCCGAGGCGTCGAGCCGCAGGCGGTCGCCAAACAGTGCGGCCACGCCGGCCAACGCGAGCAGCGCGCCGCCAACCTTCCGGACCGTGAGACGGTCCCCGGGCAGGTAGAAGTGCGCGAGCGTAATCGAGATGATCGGAAGCGTGGCGAAGATAATCGCCGTGAGCCCGCTGTCGAGGAACTGCTCGCCCCAGTAGATCAGGCCGTAGTCGGCGGCGAAGAGCACGAGGCCGACCCAGGTGACGAGGGCCCACTCTGCCTTTCCGCGGGGCCAGCGCGCGCCGAAGAGCGGCACGAGAGGAACGAGAACCGCACCGGCCAGGAAAAAGCGGAGGGCGGCAACATTGAATGGCCCGAGGCCGCCGTAGCCGACCTTGATGACGAGCCACGTCGAGCCCCAAATAATACAGAGGAGCGTGTAAAGGGCTATGCTCCGGCCGCTCTTCACGTCGTGATTATCTGTCAGGAAATTCGCCGGCTGCCCGACACCCGTGCCCGCCGCGTGCGGTGGGCATTCCGCGGCTCGAGGGCACCAACCGGCCGCCGGGGACCGTCAGAATGACGGGGAGAAAAGCGCCACCAGGAGCAGAATCGCCAGCGCGACTCCAGCGGCGAGGCTGACGGAGCGAACGACGAGCCCGCCAATAATTTCGGAAGTGAAAGCAACGGTCATCGTCTGTTCGTTCGGCGTCATCACGGCTAAACTCTGTGCATAATTCTCGCCACCAATCCGGCTAAAGCCGGATCCCCCTGGTGGGGCCAATCCGGCTGAAGCCGGATCCCACAGGCAGGGCGTGTGTTGAATAGGAGAGCAAGGCGTGTGCTGAATAGGAGCAAGGTTTGACCAGCTTCACCGGCCGGATCATCGGAGCAGCAAAGTTGAGTAGCGCGACCTTCGAGGAAGTGGAAGCCGATACCACTGCCACCGGTCAGGCGATGGCCGTGGTGCTGCTCGCCAGCCTGGCCGCCGGCATCGGAACGGTGGACCCGGGAGCGGGAGATCTGGGCAACATCGTGTACGGCGCGATCTCGTCGCTCGTCGGGTGGGTCGTCTGGGCGTTCATGACGTACATAATCGGCACCCGGCTGCTGCCGGAGCCTCAGACGCGCGCGGACATGGGCGAGCTGATGCGAACGCTCGGGTTCGCCCAGTCCCCCAGCCTCGCGCGCGTGTTCGCGGCTCTCCCCGTCGTCGGCCCGCTCGTGCTCGTCCTGGTGCTGCTCTGGATGCTGATCGCCATGGTCATCGCCGTGCGCCAGGCTCTGGACTACTCCAGTACGTGGCGGGCCGTGGGCGTCTGCCTGATCGGGTGGGTGGTCGCCATCGCCGTGCCGGCGATTCTGATTCTCCTGAGCTCGGACGACAACGGGGTGACGCGATCAGTCATCCCATAATCGCCGCTGCTCCGCGCGGCGGCGCAGCCGGACGACGAGCGCGGCGAAGGCGAGCGCCAATATCCCGGCCCAGACAACCTGGACGCTGGTGACGAGCGGAAGCCAGGACGACAGCCCCTGGTACGAGGCCCAGGCGTGCGCCGTTGCAGCGTTCACGCTTTCGCCGGTCTCCAGCTCGAAGGCGCGATCGAAGGCGACGCCCTCGCCCACCCGGGTGGCGATGGCGCCAGGCACGTCCAGCCCATGCCGCCGCCGGAGGTCGTCGATAAGGGCGACCGACAGCAGATACGCTCGAGCCGTTCCAGGCTGCGCGTCGGATTCGAAAAGAGCCGTCACTTCGCTCAAGGCAGGATTCTGGGCCGTCGCCCAGAGCAGGCGCAGCTGCCCGGTGAATCCCCATCCGCTCCCGACCGCCTCGGCGACGCCTTCGTGAAACCACCGGGGCAGCGCGCCACCGCCCGCGCGCGACGAGAGCGCCAGGTGGACGATCTCGTGACGCACGACGGACTCGAGTGAATCGTACGGATAGGACGATATCCGCGCGGGAAAAATCACGATCTCTCGTGCGCCAAACGCCTGGCCGACAACCCAGTCGGCCGTGTTGCGGGCCGCGGGCGCATCTTCGGGAATGAGCCGGATGTGCACGCGGGGTGGCGGTTCCAGGCCCGCCTGCGTGAGGGCCCGTTCGACCCCCGCCAGATCAATCGCACTCACCCGCCGCGCAGTCCCGGCGAGGGCCGGCGGCGCTTCGATGGTCAGCTCCAGTCCGGCGGCGGCCAATCCGGCGGCCGGGGCTACCAGCATGGCCGCGACTGCGACGACCCTGACGACGGGGAGCCACGCGTCCCGCACGTCGCTTGGCCCCCTCAAGAACCTGGAAGGCCTGGAGGCCCCGGAGCGCTTGGACGACCTGGAAGACCTGGAGGACCTGGAGGACCACCTGGAGGAAACGTCGGGCGCTGGAGGCCCTCCAGGCGCGGGAACGCCTCGCGCGGAGGCAGCAGGAACAGGCCGATCAGGAACAACACCAGCACGAGCAGCGCGATGTACGCCGTCATCGGGTGCGGCACCTCCTGGATGAGCGCTCCCAGCGTGACGGTATCGAGGATGGCCTGCAGCCCGCGCTTGAGCGCTCCGGCCCCCGGCGCCGACAACTGATAGAGGACGACGAACTTCAGAACGAACGCCGCCCCGAGCGTCACGCCGAGGCTCCGGAACAACTGGTGACGATCGGGCGAGGCGGCGGCAGTGTTCAGCAGCATGACGAAGAAGAACACATTGAAGGCGAGTTGCGGCACGCCGGATTCGGGAATCAGCACGGCGATGACCTGCGCGGCGGCCGCCCACAGCGCGGCGATCACGACGGTCCCGTTCAGGTTCGCCAGTCCTGGACGAGACGACGACAGGAGACGGCCGGGGTCCAGGGCGCCGCTCTGCACCACCACGCGAAGGAGCAGCGCGCCGAGCACGAGCGCGAAGGGCGACGGCGGCACGAGAACGACAGTGTCCGCGATCCGCAGGGCGCCCAGCAGGAGCACGGTCAGGAAGACAGCCGGCAGCACCAGGGCTTCTCGCGCGACCGTCATTTTCTCACCCGGAGGAGGCGCATCGGGTTGAGGTCCGACGCGTCGCGGCGCACCCCGGCCTCGAGCTCCGCCCTCAGCTCTTCGGCGCTGTGCATCGCGAGATCGGGATCGTCCACGACGAGGCGCCCGCCGGGTGCGAGCTTCATCGCTTCATCGATGGCGATCAGGCCTGCGGTGTAGAGGCGATCGTCGTGGTACAGGCGTCCCCATCCCTGCCGATAGTAGCTGTAGGCGATGTAGAACCGGGTCGTGGCGTCGCGCTGCGCGGGATCGGCGCGGGCGAACGCCAGCCTCGCCTCGACGAACTGTTCCTTCCGGAAGAAGCCCAGTCCGTCGGCGAACGCCTGGCCGTCCACCTTGTAGGCGCCGATCGCGTCCGACAGCCCGCCCGTTACCTGCGCAATCGTCTGGGGTTGGCGCACGAACAACCAGCCGATGAACACGACGTACGCCGCGGCGAGCGCGAGGCCGAGCGCACGCGTGGTGGTTTCTCGCATGCCCTGCGATCGTGACACAGATCGGGACGTGGTCGTGTCTCCGCGTGCTCAGCGAGCTCTGCGGTGATCGTCGTTTTCCGGCGACTGATCTAGTCGAGGCGTCTGATGATCTCGTCCGTCATCGCCGTGGTCGTGAGCCGCCCGCCCAGGTCGCGTGTCCGGCAGCCGTCGGTGATCGCTCGATCCACAGCCTGCTCTATCGCCGCGGCTTCACGTTCCAGCTCGAGCGAATGCCGCAGCAGTAATGCGACGGAGAGAATCGTCCCGGTCGGGTTGGCGATTCCCTTGCCGGCGATGTCCGGCGCCGACCCGTGGATGGGTTCGTAAAGGCCGGGGCCGCCGTCGCCCAGTGACGCAGATGGCAACATGCCCATCGACCCGGCCAGCACCGCCGCCTCGTCGGTCAGGATGTCGCCAAACATGTTCTCGGTGACGACGACATCGAAGCGCGCGGGGTTGGCGACCAGCTGCATCGCCGCCGTGTCGACCAGCATGTGATCGAGCGCAATGTCCGGATTGGCCGCGCCGACCTCCACGGCAATCTGCCGCCACAAGCGCGAGGTGTCGAGCACGTTGGCCTTGTCCACCGATGTGACCTTGCCGCGCCGGCCGCGGGCGAGACGGAACGCCAGCTCCAGAATGCGGAGGATCTCGTAATCGTGGTACTCCATCGCGTCGGTGACCTTGACGTGGCCGCCGGGCAGCTCCTCGCGCGTCTTCCGTCCGAAATACAGGCCGCCCGTCAACTCGCGAAGCACCAGCAGGTCCACGCCCTCGAGCTTCTCGGCCTTGAGCGGCGACGCGTCGACGAGCGCCGGATGGACCTTGACGGGGCGGAGATTGGCGAACACTCCGAGCCCCTTGCGCAGCGCCAGGAGGCCTTGCTCGGGCCGAACCTTGCTCGTGGGATCGTCGTACTTGGGCGCCCCGACGGCGCCGAGCAGAACGGCGTCGCACCCCTGGCACGCGGCCAGCGCTTCGTCCGTCAGCGCCGTGCCATGCCGGTCGATCGAATCCGCCGCCGATGGCTTGTTCCTCGAATGCGACGGCGTGGCCATGCGCCCGCGCGACGGCTTCGAGGACCCGCCGCCCCTCCGCTACCACCTCCGGGCCGATGCCGTCGCCCGGCAGCAGCATGATCGTTGCTCGCACGTCTTGTTCCTCAGGCCGACTCAGGATGCCATGGTGAGGCCGTACTCGATCGCATCCGCGAGCGCGCGCCAGCTGGCTTCGATCATGTTGGCGCTGGCGCCGACCGTCGTCCACCGTTCGGCGCCGTTACGGGTGTCAATCAGCACGCGGGTGACTGCGCTCGTGCCGTCGCTGCCGTTCAGGATCCGGACTTTGTAGTCGGCGAGCTGGAATGCGGTCAACACGGGATAGTGGGGCGTGAGCGCCTTGCGCAGCGCCTTGTCGAGCGCGTTCACGGGCCCATTGCCCTCGGCGGCTGTATGGAGCACTTCGTCGGAACCGGGCACGCGCACCTTGACCGTGGCTTCTGAAAAGATGCCGCGGCCCAGGCGATGCTCGACATTCACCGTGAAGTCGATCAGCTCGAACGGCGCCTGATAGTTTGCTTCCAGCCGCTTCATCATCATCGCGACGGAGGCTTCGGCGGCTTCGAAGGCGAAGCCCTGGGCCTCGAGCGCCTTGATCTCGTCCAGCACCTCGCCCAGTTTCTCGCCCTGCTTGACTTCGATGCCGTATTCCGCCGCCTTGCTCAGCAGGTTGCCGCGGCCGGACAGCTCGCTCACCACGACGCTCATCTCGTTGCCGACCAGCTCGGGATCGATGTGCTGGTAACTCTGCGCCGTTCGCCGCATGGCGGCGACGTGGATGCCGCCCTTGTGCGCGAACGCGTGCTTGCCGACATAGGCCAGATGGTCGTCTGGAGCGAGGTTGGCGACCTCGGCCACGTAGTGAGACACCTCCGATAGCGTCTGCAGCCGGCCGTCCGGGAGGCATCGGAGATCGAGCTTGAGCTCCAGGTCCGGGATGATCGAGCACAAGTTCGCGTTGCCGCACCGTTCACCGTACCCGTTGATCGTGCCTTGCACCTGAATGGCGCCTTCGCGCACGGCGGCGAGCGTGTTCGCCACGGCGCATTCGCCGTCGTTGTGGGTGTGGATGCCGAACGGATGCTGAAGCTGAACCTTCACATCCTGGACGATCCCGGTAATCTCCCACGGCATGGTGCCGCCGTTGGTATCGCACAGGACCACCGTCTCGGCACCGCCTCGCACGGCCGCCCGCAGCGTCTCGATCGCGTAGGCCTGGTCGGCTTTGTATCCGTCGAAGAAATGCTCGGCGTCGTAGATCACGCGCCGGGCCTCGGCCCGCAGGTACGCCACGCTCTCTTCGATAATCCGCAGGTTATCGTCGAGCGTCGTTCGCAGCACATCGGTGACGTGCATCGTCCAGGTCTTGCCGACCACGGTGCACACGGGGGTGAGCGCGTGGAGAAGCGCCTGGATGTTGGCGTCGCTGTCCGGGCTGCCCTGCACCCGGCAGGTCGAGCCGAATGCCGCGATCACCGCGGTCCGCCACGGCACATCGCGGGCGCGCTCGAAGAACTCTGCGTCCTTTGGATTCGAACCGGGCCAGCCGCCCTCGATGAAGGCGAACCCCAACTCGTCGAGGCGGTGCGCGACGCGGATCTTGTCGGCCGCCGACAGCGAGATCCCCGCGCGCTGCGTGCCGTCCCGGAGCGTGGTGTCGTAAATCTGGATGCTCATGCACCCGAGCGCGAGCGCTCGGCAGCCTCGAACGCCGCGATCTCGCGCTCGAACGACAGCAGATATCCCAACTCGTCGGTGCCGTTCAGCAGGCAGCTCTTCGAGAACGGATCGATGGGAAACGGGACCGCACGGCCGGACGGCAGCGTGAGCGTTTGCGATTCCAGATCGACCGCCAGCTCGGCGTGCGGAGCTCGCCCGATCAAATTCATCAGCTCCGCATGGACGTCGCCGTCCACGACGATCGGCAGCAGGCCGTTCTTGAGCGCATTGTTCCGGAAGATGTCGGCAAACGAGGTGCTGACGACCGCGCGAAACCCGTAACCCGCCAGCGCCCACGGCGCGTGCTCGCGCGAGGAGCCGCAGCCGAAATTGTCGCCCGCCAGCAGGATCTGCGCTCCCTGGGCGTCGGGCGTGTTCAGAACGAACTCCGGCTTCGGTGAACCGTCAGGGTTGTAGCGCCAATCGGCGAACAGCGCCGCGCCGAGCCCGGCCTTGTCGGTCATCTTGAGATAGCGCGCGGGAACGATCTGGTCCGTGTCGATGTCGTTGGACGGGATCGCGACCGCGTGCGATTTGATCTTCGTGAATTGAGCCATGGCTTCTGATCCGGCTGAAACCGGACACTACAACATTGTCCGCACGTCGGTGATTTTACCAGCGATCGCCGTGGCGGCTGCCGTCAGCGGCGAGACCAGGAACGTCCGGCCGCCCTTCCCCTGCCGTCCTTCGAAATTGCGATTGCTGGTGCTGACCGCGTACTCGCCCGGCTCGAGCTGATCGCCATTCATGGCGATGCACATCGAGCAGCCCGCTTCGCGCCACTCGGCGCCGGCTCGTTTGAAGATGTCGTCCAGCCCTTCCGCTTCGGCCTGCTTCTTCACGTCCTGCGACCCAGGCACGACCAGCATCCGCACGCCCGAAGCGACCCGGCGCCCGTCGAGAAGACCCGCCGCCAGGCGCAGATCGGAGATGCGCGAGTTGGTGCAGCTCCCGAGGAAAACAACGTTCACCTGGTGTCCCAGTAGCGGCTGGCCAGGCTGCAGCGCCATGTACGTGAGCGCTTTTTCGAGCGCGGCCCTCTGGTTCAGGTCCGCGATCTGCGCCGGATCTGGAATGCGGTTCGTGATCGGCATGCCCATGCCGGGGTTGGTGCCGTAGGTGATCATCGGCGCCAGGTCCGTCGCGTCGAGAGTGATGGACTTGTCGTAGATCGCGCCTTCGTCGGTCGGCAACTGCCGCCAGCGCCTGACCGCCTCGTCCCAGGCCGCGCCCTGCGGTGCGAACTCCCGGCCGGCCACGTAATCGATCGTCACATCGTCGGGCGCGATCATCCCCGCGCGCGCCCCGCCCTCGATGGACATGTTGCAGATGGTCATGCGCTCCTCGACCGTGAGCGCGCGAATCGCCGGACCGGTGTACTCGAAGACGTGGCCGGTGCCGCCGCCGATGCCGATCTTCGCGATCACGGCGAGGATGATGTCCTTCGACGACACGCCCGGGCCGAGGCGGCCGTCCACCCGGACTTCGCAGGTCCTGGCTTTGTTCTGAAGAAGACACTGCGAGGCCAGCACATGCTCGACTTCGCTCGTACCGATGCCGAAAGCCAGCGCGCCGAGCGCGCCATGGGTCGAGGTATGACTGTCGCCGCACACGATCGTCATGCCCGGCTGGGTCAGCCCGAGCTCGGGCCCGATGACGTGCACGATTCCACGATGCGGCGAGCGCATCCCGTGCAGTGGAATATCGAACTCCCGGCAATTGTCCTCGAGATACTGAATCTGCTTGGCCGCCATTTCGTCGAGGATCGGCAGCCGGCGATCGGTTGTCGGGATGCTGTGATCCATGGTCGCCACGGACCGGTCGGGACGGCGCACCTTGAGCCCGCGCTGCCGGAGACTGGTGAACGCCTGCGGCGAGGTGACCTCGTGGATCAAATGGAGGTCCACATAGAGGACCGCCGGCGAGCCAGGTTCCTGCGCGACGACGTGGGAGTCCCAGATCTTCTCGAAAAGTGTTCGCTGCATAAGGCAATCCGGATCATAGTCCACCGCCCCTACTTCCGTACGAACCGGTAATTGCCCGAGACATGCTTCACGAAGAGCCCGCCGGAGCCGCCCTGGATGAACTCGATTCCGAGTCCATACAAACCGGAAAAGCCGGTCTCGGACGATGCGATCAGAGGGACCTTCCCTCTGCCGTCCATGTCGCCGACAAGCCTGCCATTCTCGAGCGTGATCTCGACGACTCGGGGGTTGGTTCTCCAGAACGGGGGCTGCTCCCCATAGGTGCCGACGTACTTCGCCAGTATCTCGGGAGCGACTTGTACCTCGCGCTTCCTTTCATCAGAAGCCCTGCCGACCCAGCGCTCGACGCCGTGGCTGCTGTCGTTGCAGACCCATTCGATCATCTCGGTATCGGCGGCCAGTTCCGCACGGACGGCCATCGTCCAGGGCCTTGTGTAAGCCGCCGGGTCCGAGAGCGTCACCTCGAGCTCGAGATTGCCGAAGTCGCGGCGGCGGTAGCGCTCGGTCATGCGCAGACCTTCGGTGTGGGGATGGCCATCATGATCGAGCCAGGTGCGGTCGTTGAATCCGAAGCTCTCCACGACCAGCGTGTCTCCATCCCAACGTCCGACCGAGTACCCCATCCAGGTTGGATTGGGGGCGGGTTCCAATGCGCGGCCGTCGAGGAAGATCTGGCGGTAGGTGAGATCGGGGTTGAGAATGAGGATCAGCCCGGGAGTCTGGACGATCTTCATCATCTCCGCCCCGGTGCTCTCGGCGGAAGTGGCGTAGCCGGGGCCCAGAGGCACACACTTCACGTTCATGTAATCCCGGCTGAGATCTTCCCTGCGTTGCTCGACCAGGGCTTGCGCCCACGGCTGAATGTCTTCGGGCGTCGAGGTCCGCTGCAATGTTGCGGGAATACTTCGGGGAAACCTTGTTCCACAGGCCGGAGAGATCGGGCTTGCCGTCAGGCGCGCGCGGCGCCGGCGCGGCCAGGTTCGGCTTGCCATCGGGCGTGCGGGGGATTCCCGGCGTGGGTTGCGTCAACCACTGGGCCGCGACCGGGGTGGCCAATGCCAGCATTGCGACAGCGATCAGAGAGGCATTCATCAGGACCTCCTTTGTTACACTGGCCCACGCCGGTAAAGGCGGGATGCCCCGCCCGGGAATTATGTGACAAATCACTTCTCCTTCGACGCCTTTCAGCCGAAGTCGCGCAAGGCGTGGCGCGACTGGCTGAAAAAGCATCACGCCTCGTCGCCGGGCGTCTGGCTGGTCCTGGCCAAGAAGCACAGCGGCATCCCTTCCCTGTCGTACAGCGACGCGGTCGAAGAAGCGCTCTGTTACGGGTGGATCGACAGCCTGCTGCATCCGATCGACGAGGATCTCTACAAGCAAGTGTTCACGCCGCGCCAGCCGAAGAGCAGATGGTCCGGGGCCAACAAGGCTCGCGTTGAGCGGCTGATGGCAGCCGGCCTGATGACCGCCGCCGGGATGGCGCTCGTCACGCTGGCGAAGAAGACCGGCACATGGAACGCGCTCGATGATGCGGCATCGCTCACGATGCCGCCCGAGCTGCAGAAAGCGATCGCTGGCAACCCGGCGGCCAGGAAGAACTGGGCCGGCTACAGCCCGGGAATGCGGAAGGGCTTCCTCTACAGCGTGGCGACCGCGAAGCGACCCGCCACGCGCGCGGCGCGCATCGCCAAGGTCGTCGATATGGTTGCGCGGAATGTGTCGCGGGCGGAGCTGATGGAGCGGGCCGGGTTCCGGAAGAAGAAGGCGGCCACCAGGCGCGCCAGAACCTGAGCGACAGCTGGCAAACCAGCGGTGCGCGGTCGCGCCAACACAGCGCGATCCGGCCTCGGTTGTCCCTAACTCCGGCCGGAGGGATCCGCGCACGCCTCTGCATTCACCGACTCATGCCCTTCTCACCGGACAAAGAATCCAGTGGCGCCGATGTAGGTATAGATGAAGGTGCGCGCGGCGTCCTCGTTGATGTTCGACTCATTCAACTCCTCGCGCCGCAGCGGCCCACACAGGCCGTCTGCCTGCCAGGTGTCGTACACGTTGGCTGCGAGGTAGTAAGGCCCGCCTGCGCTGAAGAATCCGCTCTCGCCGTCCCTGTACGCCTGGGGCAGGAACTGACCGGGAATGACGGCGCTTAGACTGACCAGCGAGACCTCGATGTTCGTGTAGCCCGGCTTGATGAAGAACTCCATCTGCACGCGGCCGTTGCTGCCATCGGTCAGTGTCGGGCGGTCGATGGCTTCACGACAGTCTGCCGTCGGGGACGGGGGCGGCGGGGGCGGGCGGCGGGGGCGGAGGCGGAGGCGGGGGCGGAGGCGGGGGCGGAGGCGGAGGCGGGGGCGGGGGCGGGGGCGGAGGAGGGGCCAGGAGCAAGGACGCGGACGGGGACGCACATGCCACGCCGAGCGAACCGTACTGCCCCTCGAGCACACTCACGAAGTGGGGCTTACCTTCGTCCTTGGGATGGATCGTGACGCGGCCCGAGTTGATGTCGTCGATCGTGATACCGACATACAAATCGAGCTGCGAGCAGTCGGTGACATTCGTTGTGTGCTGGCGACCGTAGGCGCCGGCCTGCACGAGCTCCTCGGTTATCGAGAGCAACGTCTGATCGCTTGACCATGTTGCCGCGTTGACGCGGAAATGTGCGAGCACGTAGTTCAGCGGCTTGTCACAGCCGTTGAAGTAGTGGACACCCGTGGGCTTTTCCCACCACCAGGACGAGTCCAGGCGATCGGAGCATCCGGCGGCGACGGGGGCCGCTGGCGGCGCTGGCTCGCCGGGCTGAGGCGTGACGACAGGCGCTGGTATCAGCGCGGCTAACGCCGCCGGCACGATGTTCACGCGCTCCGGCGCGGTGGGTGAACTGCACGCCGACAAGAGCAGCGCTGACAACACGAATGAGAGTCGAGAGATCGTTTTCACGGTTTTCTTCTTTCCGCTGAAACCGAGAGAGGTGGACGAACCGTTGAGGCGTGACGTGCTTTCGGCAGCTGTTGCCAAAACGTGCACAACGGATCGCGACGGAGGAGGGATGGACATTTCGGAGTGCCTCAGGGGGGAAATGCGAGGAGTGGGGAGGCCGCTGCGGTCGTGCAGCAAACCCTTCAGGAGGAGGAGACCGTCAGTCTACGTCGGTTGTCTTGCGCATGGTTACCTAAAACTGCACCTCATGCTTACCGACAACAAGAATCTGTGCAAAGCGAACTGAACGAAACTCTCCAGCCAGCTCGACAGACCGGTAACAGTGTGCAATCTCAAGACGGTGTGTGCAATTAAGTACAGATTTCCAGGTCTGGAGGGCATAGAGTTCTCGCCTTGCCATCGAGATGAGACCCGGGGCCTGCCCAGATCGACGGTCTGGGTGAGCCGATGCCGCTGGCCGGCACCCCGCTCGGGTCCGTGTTCGTAAATTTGCAGATTGATGCGCGGGCGAAAGAATGGCCGTCCGCGAGGGAGAGCACTTATGAGACGCGTGTCGGTTTACGCATTGAGCCTGGCGGCCCTACTCAGCCTGCCAACGGAATCTATAGTGTCGGCACGAGATCGATTGATCTGGGAAGACCAGTTCGATCTGGCTGGACGGACCGATCGGGCATTCGGGATCACTGTGAGCAGCGGCATGGCTGTTGCGATTGGCGTGGGGGGGACGGCATCGGGAGGGTCTGACCTGCTGATGCGAGCGTACGACGTCAGAACGGGGACGCTGGAGTGGCAGGATCAGAGACCTCTCGCGTCCGGATTCATTACCACGGTCGTCATAGACGACGGCGCTCGCAAGGTATTCGGAGCCGGGTATGCAGCCAATGGCCCAGGGACCGACTTTCTGGTGCGCGCCTATGACGCCAGGACGGGCGACTTGCTCTGGGAGGATGTCGTCGACAAGGGGAGCGACGACTTTGTGCAAGACATCGCGGCTGGTCAGGAGGGAGTGTTCGTTGTTGGATATGGCGGAAACACGGGCGGCTCCGCTGTCGGCCTTTTGGTACGCGCCTACGACAAGGGAACAGGAAACCTGCTCTGGGAGGATCAAGTCGACCACGGAGGGCAGGAGGCCGCCGCCTGGCAAGTCGAGACCGAAGGGGGCCTCGTTCTGGTTGCTGGCTCGATTCGCGGAGGTCCGGATGAGCAAGAGATGATGCTTCGGGCATACGACGCGGGGACCGGACATCTTGTGTGGGACAGCCACTTGCCGATGGCATCGCCGAACGTTCTCGCGGTGGACGCTGATCGAGTTTACGTGGGCGGTAGTGCGGTCGGTAGTGAAGGCGCCGCCAGTGCGTTCCTCGCTGCCTACGACCTCCACGCCGGCCTTTTGCTTTGGCAAGCGGCAGCGAGCGACGTCATTCGAGATTTGGCTGTCGGTGGATCGCAACTCTTTGCCGCGGGCGGGGGAACAAGTCTGCTGCGCTCGTATGATGTGGCGACGGGTGTGTTGAACTGGGAAGATCAAACAGGAAGCTCAAATGGACAGGTGGATCTTGCCTTGGGGGTTGACGTTGGCGCTGATTTGGTTTTCGTGGCCGGGCAACGGAGTGTCCCCTTCGAGTATTCGGAGTTCCTGGTGCGGGCCTACGACCCAACCAGCGGCGAATTGGTGTGGGAGGACAGCTCCCATCGGAGCAACTCGAGTTTTGCCTCAGGCATTGCGATGAAAGGGCAGCGGGTGTTTGCCGTTGGTGGTGCTGGAAAGGCCTCTAGCATCGACACCGATTTCCTGATTCGAGCGTACTCGATGGGCAAAATGAAGACCCCTTAGAAAGCATTCGCAACGATTCCTGCGTCGCAGTCACCTCATCTTCTGCTCTTCGCTTTACCCGCCGACACTTTCTCTCGCCGATCAGGATGAAGTCCAGCTCTCCGCGGTGAACCCGCTGACTGCCGCCCTTTGTCCTGACCGGTATCTTCTCACCAGGGCCTGTAACCCGCGGCCGTAGGTTTCACCGTAACGCCGCACTCGCTAATAATATTGGCCGAGGTCGCTCGCCAGCAGGCGAATACTCAGGAGACCGATACGTGTCTGAGCGCGAAGATCTCCGGCCGCCTGGTCACGAGGACCCGGAGGGAGTGAGCAAGGACCAGTTACACTGAGAGCTCCACACCACGCGCCCGTAGCTCAGTTGGATAGAGCACCGGCCTTCTAAGCCGGGGGCCGCAGGTTCGAGTCCTGCCGGGCGCGCCAATATTTTCCGAGGCGAATCCACCACACCACCACGGCATCCGCAACGACCGACGCGCCCTTACTATCAAAAGTCGAACTGCACGCTCACTTTGACGAACCGCGCCGCGACGAGCGACGCCGGCTGCAGGTAAGTCGCCGGAGTCGCCGTGTTGAGCGTCTGGAAATACGCATAGACGGCGTTGGTGTTGAACAGATTGAACAGATCCACGCCGACGTTCGCCCGTTCGATCCCCGAACCGCAGGATCTTCGAGACCCGGAAGTCGACCTGGTTGAGCCGATCCCCGTACATCGTGCCCGGTTCGACGAGGTTCGCGGAGATCAACTGCGCATTGCCCGCGAGCGAACGTCCAAGCTCCGGTACGACCAGCGAGTTAGACACCAGCCAGTTGGCCGCGAGGCTCTGGGACGCGATGCCGGGGAAGTTCGCGCCGGCGAACGGCCGGCTCTGGATCGTCGCAGCGACCTGCACGTCGACTTTGGGCACGATGTAGCTCGCCAGGCCGCCGAAGCTCACCTGCCAGCCCGAGGACTGATCGCAGAACGCCTCAGGAGTTCGAGCGAACGGAAAGCCTGGCGCGATGATTTCTGGAAGCTGCGCCCAGACGTCGCAGTCGTTCAGCCGGCTCTGCCCGATGTTCAAGCCTCCCTGCAACGTGAGGCCGCCTCTCGGCCGCGCGCTCACGTTGACGTCCACGCCGTTGTACGTCTCGATGCGCCCTTGCCCGAAGTTCTTGGCGAAGGTGACGAAGTTGTCGACCTGCCCGAACTTGGCGGGTTTGACGTCGTAAATCCCCTCGACGCGATAGCCTCCGCCGTTGGGCAGTCGCGAATCGGCCGGCGCCGTGAGGCTGAACCGATCGAAGTCCGCCGCGGTGACGGCGCGGTTGTCCGTGACCGTCTGGTTGCCCCAGCTCCGCCGGACGTAGGTGACCTCCAGCGACGTGCGCGGCGCGATTTCCTGCTGAATGCCCGCAGTGAGATCCCAGCTGTACTCCCGGACATTCCAGCCGCTGAGCACGTTGGGGTCGTACGTCGTCGAAACGGTGTACTTTCCGAAGTTCTGGTTGGACCAGGCTCCGCATTCCAGCCGTTGGCCGCCGGATTCATCAAGTCGCAGTCGGGCGAGAAGTTGCCTCGCCTGCGGATCGCCAGCCGGAAAGGTCAAGTCGTTCCACGAGCGGTTGGTGTTTGTGGCGACACGCGACCGCCGGCTGCTGCAGCGAGCCATAGGTGCCGTACCAGTTGTCAGGCGGTCGGATAGCGTCCGAGGCTGAACTTGAGGGACGTCTTGCCGTTCCCGAACAAATCGTACCGCCCCGCCAAACCGCGGGTTGATGTCCTTCGGGCTCACACCGGCATCCTGCGCCGGGAACGTCAGCGCGACCGGGATGAAACGGTCCGACGGCGAAACTGGCCCTCAGGGTAATAACTGCCGATCTGTTCGTAGCGCAACCCGCCTTGCAGCGTCAGGCGTCCGCGCGGTCCACTGGTCCTGGGCATAGAGCGCCGTCGTGTTCATCTCAAACGGGTTCGCGGCCCCGTGGTTCGCGTACATCGTCAGCTGCGCCGGGAGTCCGTTCGTGAAGTTGTAAGCGAGCCGCGCGTTGTTGTAGTAGCTGAGGAACGCCGCATCGGTCTGCTGCAGACGGCCGCCGACCTTGAAGCGATGCGCGCCCGTGACATATGAAAGCGACCCGCCGTACGTGTACATCTTCCCGCGGTTCCGCGCCCACGCGGCCCTCCCCTGTCCCCGGTATTCGATACCCGGCACAACGCCCGCCGCCTCGATGACAGGGATGAGATCCCGATTGTTGTTCGGGAGCTCCTGGCCGCCGAACGTCGCCCACGGGCCGAGACCGAACGACGCCTCGAGCAGGACGCGGCTGCTGACGGGGGAGGTCCAAGTACGCTTGCGCCATCCGGATGGGGTTGTCGTTCCCGCCGTCGGCTTCCGGGGACAACGACCCCCCCGTCAGCGGCGACGCAAACGAGACACCGCTCTGGCCGTCACACCGTTGACAGGTCACCTGCTCGTCCCACCAGAAGGCCACCTTGTTCCGGGGCGAAGCCTGCCACGTCAGACGGACGCTGGCGTTCTTCGTTACGTTGTCGGCCACCGCCTGATTGTTTAAATCGGGGTCGTAGGTCCACTTGGTTGCGTCCCCGGCGTTCTTGTTGGCGAAAATCCCGGCGACAGTGTTCTCTGTGATGAAGTACCGGGCCGTCGCGAAAAACCAGAGCCGGTCGCGCTTGATCGGGCCGCCGAAGGTCGGGTTGAGATCCCATGTCTTGACGAGCCTGTTGATCTCGCGCAGGCCCGAGGCCCGTTGTTCGTCGCTGAGGTTGCTGCCCTGCCATCCATCACCCGCAAAGTTCACGAAGAACGTCCCGCCGAAGGTGTTGCCGCCCTCCTTCGGGATCAGATTCATCTGTGGCCCGCCAGTGCCGGCTTCGCCGAGGCCGCCGGTGACTTGGAATGAGACCTCCTGCGCGCTGTTCACCTCGGGCACGTACCCGGACACTCCCATGCCCTGCCAGCCGGCACTCAACCCGTTTACCTGGACCTGGCCCTCGTTGCGCCGGCCGCCGTGTGCCTGGAAGACGCTGAACGCGTTACCCGACACGCCGCCGACGTCCGCCCCCTGCGCGTTGATGCCCGGCGTCAGCACGGTGACCGCAGCGTACCCTCGGCTGCTCGGAATGCTGGCAAGGACCTCGCTGTCGAGCGTGCGCACGGTCTGCGAGCTCTGCACGTCGACGACCGGAGTCTCACCGGACACTGTGACGGTCTCTTCCAGGGCCCCGACTTTCATGTCCCCATTCACCGTCGCGATGAATGTCGCGGTCAGCTCGATGCCGTCGCGCTTGAACGTGCTGAAGCCGGGCAGTGAAAACGTCACCGCGTAAACGCCTGGCCTGAGATCGACGATGCGGTACTGACCGGCAGCGTCACTCACCGTGGATTTCGTCTGCTCGATCAACGCCGGGCTCGACGCCTCGACGGTCACGCCGGGCAGTACTGCCCCTGACGAGTCGCGAACCGCGCCGGTGATTGACGCCTGGGCGTAGGCGATTGCAGGAACGACGACCGAACACGTCAGCGCAAGGAGTCCCCGCCGCAAGATGCTGTTCATGCTCCCTCCGGGTGTGCGCCGGTCAAAACGGCGCGATGCGTTCTTATACACCCGCACCCTCGGCAGTTACAGACACTTTTCAGCACGAGAACCGGAGCATGCGACGCCCATCCAAGACTTCGTATACCGATCGAGGAACCTCCCATACCGTTCTTGTCGTGCTTCGCTTCATTCCGACGCGTGCAGAACGCACGCGGATCGCCCCTCTCCCTTCAAACAGAGCCATTTTCAAACAGAGCAGCAGGGAAAACGGCACTGTCCCTACCCGTCGCGGTCGGTCAGAACCCGGCCGACCCCTTCAAAGTTCGCGTGGGCAAGCGCGTGGGGCTGGCTCCGTCGCCCCTGCCTTCGATAAACGCCGACCCCGATTGCACAAAAAAGACTTGCCTGCCGCTGATTTCATCAGTATTGTTTACTAAATGGCGAAGCGAGAGTTCCTGGGCGGTTTTGAGCTACTGGTGTTGCTCGCGCTGATGCGCGTGGGCGACGACGCCTATGGCGTGCCGATTTCTGAGGCCATCGAGGAGAGCAGTGGCCGTGAGGTCGCCATCGGAAGCGTCTACATCACGCTCGAACGGCTTGAACGGAAGGGATTCGTAGCCTCGCGGCTGGGCGAACCAACGGCGGAGCGGGGTGGAAGGGCAAAAACATATTTCCGAGTGACCGCCAACGGGCTGCGAGCCGTGCGTCAAGCGCAGCGCACGTTGGTGAAGTTGTGGAACGGCGTGCCCCAACTACGAGGAGGAACCGCATGAGACAGCCGCCACGCTTCGCCACCTGGCTGCTAAATCGCCTGGATTGCGGCAACAACGTCGAGTCCTTGCTCGGCGACCTCATCGAGTCGTATCGACAGGGGCGCTCTGACGCGTGGTATTGGCGGCAGGTGCTGCGGGCAGTCTTGATGAGTGCTTGCCACCATATCCGTTCACACAAACTGCTTGCGCTGCGGGCCATCGTGGTTGGCTATGTCGTTTCAGAAGCCCTCGCGTATTCCACCGGGGCATTGGTTTCCCGTTTCGTGGCGGGCGACAAAGCACTCCTCATTCTCTTGCCCCTCTGCGGTGGCTGTTCCGCCGCAGGCGGGTGGGTCGTGAGCCGCTTGTATCCACGGTCGATGGTGGTTGCCTACGCCGCCTTCTGTTGGGCCGCTTCTATTTGCATATTCCTGGTGTATGGCTTGCTCCCCTTCATGGACCGCCAGCCCTTCCCTGTTCTTGCGTTCTTCCTGATACTTGACTTTGTCGTCCTGCCACTTGGATTCATCATCGGTGGCGCACTGGGGACTCCTGAACGGAACGGTAAGTGGCGAACAGCATGACCCAGCTGAAACCGCCGCGCCTCGCCACGTGGCTGCTCCAGCGTTTTGGTGTCACTGAATCGACCATCGGCGATATCGTCGAACGCTTTTACACAAAGCAATCGGCTCGTTGGTTCTGGCGGCAGGCGTTCAGCGCAGTTCGCGCAAGAGTATTCGGCGACATTCAGGAGGACAGAGCCGCAGCGCTTCGCGCTGTCATCGTCGGATGCGCGATTCAGTGGTTGCTCTTATTCATGCTTCGAGACTCAGTGAGAATCATCGGCAACATGCCTGGGCAGGCGGTGTGGAACTGGACCGTCGAGAACGGGTTCGACGGCCTGCGCTCGCTGTGGTTCGGCGCACCGGGACGTTCCAGTGTGCCTGTCTTACTGACTCTGTGCCTTGTCTCCGGTGTCACTGGGTTGATGGTCGGCCTACTTCATCGCTCGCGCTCGGCGGTGATGGCAACCGCATACGCGGCTTCGACGCCGATTTTGGTCGCGGTGTGGCTCTACCGCGAGTCAAACATCATGCGGCTGACTTCAGCGTTGGCGTTCAATGCGACGTTTCTACTGCTTGTGATTCCACTCTGCGCTCTCGTCGGAGGATTGTGGGCCAGCGCTTCACTTGGTGGCGGTCAACACAGCAGAGTGACGACGAACGACAGTGTAGCGTGACCGCGTAGTCGTTCGACTCACAGACAGCGTACTCGGTGCCGCGAATCCGGTTTTCGATCGATTGGTGCGCCTCCTTGACCGCTTGCGATCGAAACCTCTAGAAGAGGCCGAATCTCGCATACCAGGCGCGAATGCGTGTGTAGAAGGCCGGGTTCTGGACGAAGCCCACGTGTCCTCCGCCCGGATAGACCCACAGCTCGTTCGGAACGCCGTTGGCGTCGAGGATCGATGCCAGTCGCTGGTCGGAGCTGAGGGGGTTGGTTTCGTCAGGGTCGCCGTGGTGGAGGTTGTATGGAGTCCGAACTCCGGCAGCCAGGCTCGGGGACGGTGCGCTAGGGGGCGACCCGCTAGCAGGATCCAGAACTCCCCCAGCCGCATGGGAGGCGACACGAAAGGCGGACGGATACGTCGCCAGTGTCGCTGTTGTGACGAACCCGCCATTGCTGACACCGTGCGCGGCCACACGGTTCATGTCGACATAGCCCAGGCTTGAGAGAATTTCCAGCACCTTACGCGCACGCAGAATGTTCGACTGGGTGGCGCCGCGTTCGCCGTCCGTACCCGGCGATCCGATCGGCGCGCCGGTGTCGGTGGCGTGCGTATAGTTGGTCGCGATGCCGACCAGCCCCCAGGTCACCATTTCCGTCGCTGCGGGAAGCATGGTGAGGGCGTTTTGCATCCCACCGTGACTCAAGATGACGGCCGGAAACGGCCCTTGGCCGAGCGGCTTTTTCAAGATTCCCCGCAGGTCATACGCGACTCCGTCCGTCGTCGCCCTGTAGGTCCACGTCGCACCCGAGGACGACTCCGGATCGCCGGCAAGCTGAAACGCCGCAGGCATCGGGTTCGTGGTCGGGCCGGGTCCGCTCGGCGTTGTGGGTCCCCCTGCGCAGTGGGATAACACGGACGCAACCAACAAGAGCCGACATACTCGCCAATTCATGTGGACGGTTTCCATTTCGCGATCAATTCCGCCACGCAACGCGTGGAGTCCGCATTGGGTACATGCAGCGAGGGCGAGTCTATCGCAACCACAGCGAGTTCACAGTCTGGACCGTCACCGTTGAGCGTGAATGTCTATCCTGCGAGAATGACGGCAGATTATGGACCCTAGCTATCCGACCCACCGTGATAGCCAAAAAGGGAGCGCCGGGAATGGATGAAACGCGAACGCTGCTACGGCATTTCCTGGCCGCACTGGCTTACAGGACGCAGAAAGCACTGCGTGACGCTCCGCCAGATTTCGCAGAGTTTCGAGCGGGGCCGAAGGTCCGCACGCCGCACGAACTGATACGTCACATGGATAGCCTCCTGGGATACTCGCGCACGCTGTTCATCGGCGGCAGCTATCGTGCGCCTCTCCTGCCGGAATTTGGCGCAGCGGTCGCGCATTTTCATGAGACGCTCGCGGACGTTGGGCGGCATCTTGAGCTCGGGACCGCGCTGGGCGACATCACTCCCGAGCAGCTTCTTCAGGGACCGTTTTCCGACGCCATGACGCACGCTGGCCAACTGGCGATTTTGCGCCGGCTGGCCGGAAGCCCGGTGCCATCAGAAAGTTTTATCGATGCTGACATCAGCCCCGAGAATCTCGGTCCCAATCAGCCCCTCCCTGTCAGGCCAATTCGAGATCCGGACATCCGTTGACTGACGGTGTTCGAATTGCCAGAATTGCCGCAACGACATGCGAAGCCAGTGGTGGCTTCACTGACATCGACCTGAGCCGGATGATTCAAGGTTGTCCCCACTGCCTCCGAGGCTGATGGCGGTGCTCGCCCACCCCGACGACGAGTCCCTGGGAGTGGGCGGGACGCTCGCAAAATACGCAGCCGAAGGCGTCGAGGTTTTCCTGCTCACCGCCACGCGCGGTGACGCCGGCCGTTATCGCGGCCATCGCTCCGACGATCCCCAGCATCCCGGGCCGTCAGCCCTGGCGAAGATCCGTGAGGAAGAGCTGCGCGCCGCCGCGGCGGTATTGGGGGTGCGTGAAGTCTCATTGCTCGACTACCACGACCAGCATCTCGATCGGGCAGACCCACGCCAGGCTATCGCGGGCATTGCCGGGCACCTACGGCGGGTTCATCCCGACGTCGTCGTGACGTTCGGGCCTGACGGCGCTTACGGACATCCGGATCACATCGCCATCTCTCAATTCACGACGGCGGCAATCGTTGAGGCGGCCGACCCTGCGTTTGCATGCGGCGTCGAGACCACACTGCGGCCGCACGCGGTGTCGAAGCTCTATTACATGGCATGGGCGGAATCGACGTTTGCCGCCTATCAGGCAGCGGTCGGGAAGCTGTCCTCCCGAGTCGACGGCGTTGAACGGCAAGCGACGCCGTGGCCCGATTGGGCGATCACCACCGTGATCGATACACGCCGCTTCTGGTCAACGGTATGGCGGGCGATCTCCTGCCACGAGTCGCAGGTCGTCGCCTACAAGGGGTTGACGGATCTGCCGCCGGAGCACCATGAGGCGTTGTGGGGCTGGCAGTCGTTCTATCGCGCGTTCAGCACCGTGAACGGCGGACGCGCCCGCGAGACGGATCTCTTCGAAGGGATCAGCCGATGAAACGCGAGGACCCGACACCATGGCAACGTCATCTCGGATAAGGGCCGCGGATGCGGCCTTTGCCGCCGTCAAACACTTCCACTCGTCCTCGCGCTACGCCGAGCGGCGCTTCGATCCCGCGATATCCGACTTCACCTTCGGCAATCCGCACGAATTGCCGCTGCCGGGCCTTGTCGCGGCGATTCGCGAACGCGCACAGCCGCACGACAAGAACTGGTTCGCTTACAAGACGAGTGAACAGGAGCCACAAGCGTTCATTGCGGAGCACGTGGGCAAGGAACTGGGCCTGGCCTTCGACCCGGCGGATATCGCGCTGACGACCGGCGCCTTCGCTGCCATCATGGTGGCCTTTCACCACGTCCTTGACGCCGGCGACGAAGCCATCTTTTCCGAGCCGGCGTGGTTCTGCTACGAACCGCTGCTGCTGGCCGCCGCCGCCGTGCCGCGCAAGGTCGCCCTCACGGGGCCCGCCTTCGACCTGGATCTCGGCGCGATTGACGCGGCGATCGGCCCGAGGACGCGTCTCGTCATCGTCAATACACCGCACAATCCGACGGGACGCATCTATCCCCGTGAGATCCTGGTGAAGCTGGCGGACCTCCTCGAACGCGCGTCCGGCCGCATCGGCCACCCCATCTACCTGCTCTCGGATGAACCGTATCGCCGGCTACGATTCGACGGCAGGGGTTTCGACAGTCCGGCAGCAGTGTATCCGTGGACGTTCATCGCTTACAGCTACGGCAAGGTTCTGCTCGCTCCAGGGCAAAGACTCGGCTACCTGGCGATCTCGCCCCTGATGCCGGAGGCGGAGCGTCGAGCCTTCAGCAATTCGATGTTTGCCGCGCAAATGGCTCTTGGCTGGTGCTTTCCGAATGCCGTGATGCAGTACGCCATACCGGACCTCGAGACTCTCTCGATCGATCGGGCCGCGCTGGCACGACGGCGCGATCGGCTGGTGGGCGTCCTGGTCGAGAACGGCTACGAGGTCCTGCCGCCAGAAGGCACGTTTTATCTGTGGATCAAGTGGCCCGCAGGCGACCCGGCGCAGCGTTGGAACCAGCTGGCCGATCGCAACGTCTTCGTCATGCCAGGCAGCATCATGAACGCACCTGGCTACTTTCGAATCAGCCTGACCGCGTCCGACGACATGGTCGAGCGTGCACTCCCGGCGTTCCAGGACGTGGGACGGCTCTCGTGCTAACGATGTTGACTTCTCAGCTGCAAGTCCCATTCGCCAGGCTTTGCGTCCAGCGACAAGGGACCGATGACTTGGCCCTTCTAAGCACGCGTCGGACCTGCTAGGCTACTCCCTGTGTCGAGACACCGTTGCCTGGCAATTCTCGTCGCCGCGGGTTCGATCGTGCCGTCAATGGCGGCTACGCAGCAGCCGATCGAGCCCGGTTCTTCGACGCACGCGGCGGTCGTGGGCAAGTACTGCGTCACGTGCCACAACGACAACAGTCGCACGGGCGGGCTGTCGCTCGAACACGCCGACCTGACGAACGTTCCCCAAGGCGCCGAGACCTGGGAAAAAGTGATACGGAAGCTGCGCGTCGGGATGATGCCGCCGCCCGGTATGCCGCGGCCGGCACGAGCCCAACTCGACGATCTGGCCGGATACCTTGAAACCAGGCTCGACCGCGCGGCGGTCGAGAGACCACGCCCCGGGCGGACGTCCATCCATCGTTTGAACCGGGCCGAGTACGCCAACGCCATTCGGGATCTGCTGGCGCTGGACATCGACGCGGCCTCGCTCCTGCCGCCCGACGATGAGAGCAGCGGGTTCGACAACATCGCGGACGTCCTGACCGTCTCGCCTTCGCTGATGGAGCGGTACCTGTCAGCCGCGTGGAACATCAGCCGTCTCGCGGTCGGCAACCTCGACATCGCCCCGAGCACGTCCGTTTACCGGGCCCGGCCGGATCTCTCACAAGACCAGCATGTCGACGGGCTGCCGCCCGGGACCCGAGGCGGCATTCTCGTGCAGCACACCTTTCCTCTCGACGGCGAGTACATCATCAAGCTGCGGCTCTGGCGGAACACGTTCGATCTGATGCGGGGCATGGAAGATCCGCACGACATCGAGATCGCGATGGACGGCCAGCGGCTGACCCTCGTGACCGCGGGCGGCCGTGAACAGTTCCTGACGATGGCCGCGAACCCCGGCGCGTTTGGAACAGAGCTGGATCAGCGTCTGACGATCAAGGTTCCGGTGAAAGCGGGCCCTCACACGATCTGGGCGACGACCGTCCTGAAGAGCCACGCCGTTCGCGACGACATGATCAAGCCGTTCCTGCGGACCACCGTCGATGGCCTCGACATCATGGGCGATCCATCCGTGGATCGCCTCACGATCGACGGTCCTTACACCGCGACCGGCTCGGGTGATACCCCCTCCCGCCGGAAGATCTTCGTCTGTCAACCGGCGGGGCCCGCGGACGAAGCGGCCTGCGCCACGCGGATCCTCTCGTCGCTGGCTCGGGTCGCTTACCGTCGTCCTGTCGACAAGACGACCGTCGATATGTTGATGGACTTTTATCGTCGAGGGCGCGCGGGCGTGACCGGCAGCAGCGCGTTCGATCGCGGCATCGAGACTGCGCTTCAGTTCATCCTCGCAAGTCCGGAGTTCCTGGTGCGCTTCGAGAACGACCCGCCGAAGCTTGCGTCGAACGCGACTTTTGACGCAACCTTTCGGCTGGACGACCTCGCGCTGGCGTCCCGGCTGTCCTTCTTCCTCTGGAGCAGCCTTCCCGACGACCAATTGCTGACGCTTGCCAGCCAGGGCAAATTGAAAGACCCCGTCGTGCTCGAGCAGCAGGTCAAGCGGATGTTGGCGGATTCGAAATCCCGCGCGCTCGTCACCAACTTCGCCGAGCAATGGCTGCACTTGCGAAATCTCAAGAACTCCTCTCCGGATCTGGGAGCGTTCCCCGATTTCGACGACAACCTTCGCCAGTCCATGAAGGAAGAGACGTCGCTGTTCTTCGACAGCATCGTGCGTGAAGACCGCAGCGTCGTGGATCTCCTGAATGCCGACTACACCTTTGTCAACGAACGGCTGGCGCGGCATTACGGCATTCCCAACGTGTACGGGAGCCAGTTCCGGCGAGTGACGCTCGCCGACGAAGCTCGACGAGGGATTCTGGGCCAGGCCAGCGTGCTCACCGTCACCTCCTATCCGAATCGAACCTCGCCGGTCGAGCGCGGCAAGTGGGTTCTGACCAATCTCCTCGGCGTGCCGCCGCAGCCTCCGCCGCCCAACATTCCGCCGCTCGAGGAAACCTCCGCCGACGGCAAGGTGCTCTCCTTGCGCGAGCGCATGGAGCGGCACCGCACCAACCCGGTCTGCGCGGGCTGTCACAAGGTGATGGACCCGATTGGCTTCGCGCTCGAGAGCTTCGACGGCATCGGTCGCCGGCGCAACACCGAGGACGGCGCACCCATCGATACGTCCGGCACGCTCTTCAATGGCGCCAACGTGGATGGCATCGTCGGCCTCCGCCAGAATCTCGTCGCCGAACCGGAGATCTTCGTCGGTGTGATGACAGAGAAGATGTTGACCTACGCGCTCGGGCGCGGCCTCGAGTACTACGACATGCCGGCCGTGCGAAAAATCGTTCGGGACGCGAAGAGTAAGGACTTTCGTTTTTCATCCATCGTGCTGGGTATCGCACGGGGCACGCCGTTCCAGATGAAGGAGGCCAAGTGAGCTTCGTCACCAAGAAACACCTTCCGCGCCGGACGTTTCTTCGCGGCGCCGGTGTCACGCTTTCGTTGCCGCTGCTGGAGTCGATGGTGCCGGCCCTCACGGCGCTGGCGCAGACCGCCGCCGCTCCCCGGCTCCGGCTGGGATTCTGTTTCATGCCGCACGGCGCCGTGATGGCGAACTGGACGCCGGCCGCCGAAGGGGCTCTTCAGCTCTCGCCCATCCTGGCGCCGCTCGAACGGTTCAAGGACCAGGTCGTGGTCCTCAGCAACCTCGAGCACGCGATGGCCGGTCCGCAAGGGCCGGGCGACAACGGCGGCGATCACACACGGTGCCCTGCGGTGTTCCTGAACGGCGTCCATCCCAAGCGCACCGATGGCGCCGACATCCTCGCCGGGACAACTATCGATCAGATTGCCGCGGCGGCCATCGGCCAGGACACGCTGCTGCCGTCGCTCGAGCTGGCGATCGAGGACTACAGCGGCCTCGTCGGATCGTGCGACGTCGGGTTCAGTTGCACCTACATGAACACGATTTCATGGCGCACGCCGACGGCGCCGATGCCGATGGAGATCAACCCGCGCGTGGTGTTCGATCGGATGTTCGGAGACGGCAGCAGCGCAGAGGAACGGCGTCGCCGCATCGAAACCCAGCGCAGCATTCTCGATGCGGTCACCGATCAGGTCCGGCGTCTGCAGGGCGGGCTGAGCACCAGGGATCGGAGTCGCGTGTCCGATTACCTCGATACGGTGCGTGAGATCGAACGGCGCATCGCGTTCTCGGAGAAACAGGCGAGCGACAATCCCGACGTCCCGGTGACGCCTCGCGGCATCCCTGACGATTTCGTCGAGCACTCGAAGCTGATGTTCGACCTCATGACGATCGCGTTCCAGGCCGACATCACGCGGATCTCGACGTTCATGATGGCCCGGGAAGTCAGCTACCGCACGTTCCCGATGCTCGGCATCTCGGAGGCCTTCCATCCCGCGTCGCATCATCAGAACAATGCCGAAAGACTGGCCCAGTTGACCAGGATCCAGACCTTCCACGTCGAGTTGTGGTCGTACTTGCTGGAGAAGCTTCGCGCTACACCCGACGGCGACGGCACCCTGCTCGATCACTCGCTGCTCCTGTACGGCGGCGCGATGAGCAACAGCAACGTCCACAATCACGCGCCGCTTCCGATTGTCGTCGCGGGCGGAGCGATTGGCGCGATGAAGGGCGGACGTCATCTCAATTACCCCGAACACACGCCCGATGGCGAACTTGCTGCTGACGATCCTCAACAAAGCCGGCATTCCGCAGGACAGTGTGGGCGACAGCACGGGCACGCTGTCGGAGCTCTAGAGCGTTGTGCGTTTGGGTGTAGCGCAGGACTTTAGTCCTGCCCGGAGGTTCAGGGTATCGGCGCGCTGCAGGTCTAAAGACCTGCGCTACGACGTATCGAAACTGCTCTAACGGGTGACTCGTATGAATAGACAATGTTGGCGTCGGCCTGGCGTGGCGTTGCTGGCCGTTCTTCTTTCGATGGTCAAGCCGGCAGTCGGCTATGCCGCCGGCGCGGACGCGGCCGACGCGGCCCAGAAGAAGGACATCGGCGCTCTACGCGCACTCGTGCAGCGCAGGGCCGATGTGAATGCCGCACAGCCCGACGGCACGACGGCTCTGCACTGGGCGGTCGTCTGGAACAGCGAAGAAGCGACCAGCCTGCTGCTCCGCGCGGGCGCGGACGCGAAGGCCCGGAACCGTTATGGCGCCACGCCGCTGTCCGAGGCGGTCACGGCCGGAAGCGCGGCGATGGTCGACGCGCTGCTCAAAGCCGGCGCCGACCCGAGAACGCTGACGACTGAAGACGGCGAGACCGTGCTGATGACGGCCGCTCGCGCAGGCAACGCCGATGTCGTCCGGATGCTCCTCGACCGCGGCGCGGATGTGAACGCGCGCGAGCAGTACAAGGGACAGACCGCCCTCATGTGGGCAGCGGCCGAACGCCATCCCACCGTGGTGAAGCTCCTGCTCGATCGCGGCGCCGACTGGAAAGTCCGATCGATCGACCGGGAAACCAAGGTGCCCAAGCTGAGCGCGGCTTCGTCGATCTCGCCGATCGCGCGCGGCGGGTTCACGGCTCTCTCGTTTTCCGCCCGCGAGGGCGACATCGAGTCTGCCCGCGTGATGCTCGAGGGTGGCGTGGACATCAATTACGGCGATGTCGACAACACCAGCGCGCTCGTCGTGGCGATCATGAACAAGCAATACCGCTTCGCGAAGTTCCTGATCGATCGCGGCGCCGACGTGAACGCCGTCGGTGCATACGGCCGAACGGCGCTGTACGCCTTCGTCGATATCCGCAACGAGGATTGGTCCACGCTCCCCGCGCGAAAGACCGAGGATCTTCTTCCGGCTCTGGACATCGTCCAGGCGTTGCTCGCCCACGGCGCGAACGTGAACGCCGCGCTGACTGCCAATCTTCCCGGCAGAAGCGGCATGGATTCCGGCGATACGACGCTGCATGCCGGAACGACGCCGCTGATGCGCGCCGCACGAGCGGGGGACACGGCGGTGATTCGGCTGCTGCTCGAAACAGGCGCCGACCCGATGCTGGCCACGAAGGACGGAAATACAGCCCTGATGTTTGCCGCCGGCGTCGGCTACCGCGACAAGAATACGCGCGGCAGCGAGCGCGACGCGCTGGAGGCGGTGAAGATATTCGTCGATGCCGGCCTCGACCTGCGCCGGACGAACACCCGTGGCGAGACCGCGCTGCACGGCGCCGCGGACCGCGGCGCCGACACCATCGTGCAGTTTCTCGTCGATCGCGGCGCCGAGCTGAACGTCAAAACCAAACAGGGATTCACCCCGCTCGACGTCGCGTCGGGCAAAGCCAGCCTTAACCAGCTGCCGGTTCCCAAACCGACGACCGTGTCCCTGCTGCGAAAGCTCGGTGGCCTCGAAGGCAAGGACGCGCCGTAACCCACTGCGTGGCCCCGGCTATCGACCCGTGGCGGCGCGATAGGCGGCGTCGATATTGCTCGGCATGCGGTCCTGGTACGCCCAGTCGCGCGTACTCCGGCATCTTCAGCTCCATCCCGATCTGCTCGCGCGTCTTCCCGGCCTTCACCATCGCGGTGACACGCTCCAGCAGCAGCGTGTAGTATTTCTCGCTCTCGTCGAAGATGGTCGTCGTCCCGGGCGAGCCGTGACCCGGCACCACGACTTCCGGATTCAGCGATTTCAGCATTCTCGCCGCGGCCAGAAGGTCGGCAATGGCGACGAACGGCCTCACGTTGTTGAGGCTGTTCGGGATCGCGGCGGATCCAGCAAACAGCACGCGCTCCTGCGGAAGCCACACGGCCGTATCGGCTTCGCTATGGGCGTTCCGGACCCGCAAGAGCTCGAATGTCCGCTCGCCGACGCGCAGGGTCGTCTTCTCCTGGTATTCGACGTGCGGCGTGACGAGCCGGTAGCCTTCGGCCGCCGCCTTGATCTCGGGATCCGCCTTCGCGAAGCGGTCCGGATTGTTCGCCTTCCGCATCGCATCGCCCGCGCCCGCGTGATTGATGACAACGGCGGGCGGAGAGAACACGAAATTCCCGGTCGTGTGGTCGGCATGCACTTCCGTGTTGATGACGAATCGCACCGGCAGTGGCGTCAGCTTCTTCACCGCATCCGCCACCTGCCGCGTATCCACGAGCGTCTGTCCCGTATCGATCAGGACGACACCCTCGGTGGTGAGCACGATGCCGACCGTCGAGTTCACCTCGCGCGCCGACTGGACGTAGATGCCTTCCTTGACCTTCCGGAAATTCGGCCCGAGGTCCTGCGCCGGCGCGACCGAGCCGACGACAATGAGGAAGCCGTCATGCACATGACGCGGCAGCGGCGTGTCATTTCGCGCGCCCCTGGTATCCCTGCGTGAGCGTCTGGATCTTCCACGCGGCATTCCGCCCCACGAGGTAGAGCGTCTTTTTATCCGGGCCCGCGAATGCGAGGTTCTGCACCTGCCTGGACGTGGGGATCGTGCCAAGGTGCCGCCCCTGCGGGGTGTAGACCTGGATGCCATTGCACCCTGCGTTGAAAACGCGCCCGTCTTTGTCCACGGCAAGGCCATCGGCGCAGCTTGTGACCGGATAGCGCAGGCCGGGCCCGACGTCGCCCCCTGCGGCTGACGTGTTGATCTGATCGTACTTGGCAAAGTTGCGGCGGTTCGTGACCGACCCGTCCGGTTGCACGTCATAGGCCAGGAGGTACTCGCCTCGGGAATCGTTCACGTAGAGGATTTTCTCGTCGGGGCTCAGGGTGATGCCGTTCGGTCGCGTGACCTTCTCGGCAACGATTTTCATCCCTTTCCCATCCGGGAGGATATATCCCACGTTCGCTTGCTCCGGCTGTGTGAAATACACGCCTCCCCTCTTGTCGACGACCAGATCGTTCGCACCCATGAAGCCCTGGGTCTTCCTGTCGACAAGCGTCGCCTCGGCGCCTTTTGGATGGACGATGTAGATCCCCTGCTTGCCCTGCGTGTTGTCGTTGGCAATCATCCGGCCCTTCGAGTCGAAGCCAAGACCACCGGACTGGATGTTTTCGAGGAACGTCGAGAGCTTGCCGTCTTTGTCGATGCGCGTCAGCCGCCTCGCGCCGCCTTCGGTGAAGACCAAGGTGCCGTCTGTCAGAGCAACGGGCCCTTCGGTGCCGTTGAGAGTGTCCGTGATGAGCTCGACTCTGGTTCCCCCCGTAACCACGCCGGGAATGTTCGGGGTGTAGGTGTCGAAGGCCGGCGGCACATAGGGCTGAGTGGCAGCGGGCTGAGTGGCAGCGGGCTGAGTGCAGGCGTGGTAGCGGGCTGAGTGGCAGCGCCTTGCGCGAACACCGCTGCCGAACAGAGCAATATCAGCCCGACGCCGATGAATGTAGCGTTGTGTCTCATACAACAAAGGCTATCACTACGTGAATCCGCCTTGACATCATTTACCCACGGGACTAGTCTCGCGCCGATCTACTCTCCCCAGGCGGTGCCCAGAGGATATCTACCCCGGAAACAGTAACAGTTAAGGAGGGGCGATGTTGAGACTCCCGCAGCGATCCCTGGCGGCCCTGACAGTCCTGTTCGTGTTCCTGCTTTTGCCGTCGAGAGCCTCCGCACAATTCACCGGAGCCATTACGGGGGTTGTCAAGGACGCCTCGGGCGGCGTGCTGCCCGGCGTGACGGTTGAAGCCTCGAGCCCGGTGTTGATTGAAAAGGTTCGGACGGTCATCACCGACGACTCAGGTCAGTACCGCGTCGTCGACCTGCTGACCGGCACCTATTCGGTGACGTTTACCTTGCCCGGCTTCAGCACCGTCAGGCGCGAAGGCATCGAGATTTCCGGGACCTTCGTGGCGACGGTCAATGCCGACCTGAAGGTCGGCGCGCTCGAAGAGACGATTACGGTCACGGGCGAGACACCGATCGTCGACGTGCAGAGCGTCCGCGCTCAGCAGACGGTGAGCAAGGACGTGCTCGCGGCGATTCCGTCCTCGCGCTCGGGCGGCGCCATTCAGGCTCTCATCCCGGGGATGAGCAGCGGCGGCGATTCCGGCGGCATCACCGGCGGCGGCGGCTCGGCCGGGCAAATCCACGGCGGCCGCGGGTCCGATTCGCGGACGTACAGCGATGGTCTGAACATCGGCTGGGCGGGCGGCGGCGGCGGCCAGTGGGGGAATGGGGTCAACGTCGGCGTCGCGCAGGAGGTTGTGCTCAGCACCTCGGGCGGACTGGGCGAAGCGGAAACGAGCGGTGTCTCGCTCAACGTGATACCGCGCGAGGGCGGCAACACGTTCAGCGGCAGCATCGTGGCCAACGGGGCGAGCGGCGCGTGGCAGGCCAGCAACTACACGCAGTCGCTGAAGGATCAGGGGCTGAGGGCACCATCCGAGCTCAACAGCCTGTATGAGTTCAACCCGATGGGCGGCGGCCGCATCATCCGCGACAAGCTGTGGTTCTACACATCCTATCGCCACATCGCGACCGACAACTCGGTGCCCGGGATGTTTGTCAACCGGAACGCCGGCAATCCGAACGCGTGGAGCGTCGATTTCGACACGAGCAAGCAGGCCGATACCGATACCCTGGATCGAATCCTGGGCACGCGAATCACGTGGCAGGCGACACCGCGCAACAAGATCAACCTGAGCTGGCAGGAGGACATCTTTCGCTCGGCCTGGAATGGCGGCGGCACCGCCACGACAGACGATCGAAGCGACTCCCCCTTCTCGGATGACGCCGTACCGCCTGCAGGGCGCGACGTGGTCGTCGCCAATCACGAGCCGGCTGCTGGCGGAGGCGGGCTGGGGCACGTTCATGGGGCGGTATCGCAATCCCGAGCCGCGGGTTGACGGGACGCACAATCCGCGCATGATCCGCGCGCAGGAGCAGAGCGCGCTCTACGGGATCCCGAACCTGACCTACCGGATGCCGGGCGGTGTGGGCGGCGGCTTCAATCATCATCAGATTGGGTCGATTGCGAACAACCGCGCGTCGCTCTCATATCGTCACCGGCGCGCACAACATGAAGTTCGGCTATCAGGGTGGGTTCAACAACCCGAACCAGACCTACCAGTACTTCAACGAGGTGATCTTCATCCGGCTGAACAACGGCCAGCCGAACCAGCTGACGCAGGTGATCACCACGAACGACTCGCCGGCCCGCATCAAGGTGACGCGCAACATCTGGCCGACCTCGTTCTACGCGCAGGATCAGTGGACGCGCAATCGGCTCACGCTGCAGGGTGGCATGCGGTACGACTACTACCTGATGAACTATCCCGAATCGAAGATCGGGGGGCCGGGCTATACGGCGTCGGCGCAGCCCGAGATCGTGTACCCCTCGCGGTCGACGCAGCAGGTCAAGTGGCACGACGTCACGCCGCGCGTGGGCGTCGCCTACGACCTGTTCGGCAACGGCAAGACGGCGGTCAAGTTCAACCTCGGCAAGTACGTGCAGGGCGTGACCGCGGCCAACAACGACTTCGATCTGAATCCGATCATCCGAACCGCCATCAGCACGACGCGGACGTGGACCGACACGGACAGGGATTTCATCCCGGACTGCAACCTGGCGAACACCGAGACGAACGGCGAATGCGCGGCGATGAACAACCGGAACCTCGGGAAAGAGGTGTTCGACCGGACCTACGATCCTGGCTTCGTCGAGGGCTGGAGTCAGCGTCCGTACAGCTGGAGCCTGGGCGTTTCGGTCCAGCAGGAAGTGATGCCGAGGGTTTCGGTGAACGTCGGCTACTTCCGCAACTCGTGGGGCAACTGGTACACGGTCGACAACCGTGCGAATACCCTTGCGGACTGGACGCCATACAGCATCACGGCGCCGAGCGACTCGCGTCTGCCGGGCGGGGGCGGACAGACCATCGGCGGCCTGTACGACCTCGTGTCGACCGCCGTCGGCAGGGTGGATGAGTGGGCCACCAATTCGAAGAACTACGCGAAGCAGACCGAGAACTGGCAGGGCGTCGATTTCGGTGTCAACGCGCGGCTGCGGAACGGCCTGACAGTGCAGGGCGGCACGAGCACCGGGCGCCGGCTCTCGGACTCGTGTGAGCTGGAGGCGGCGGTGCCGGAGCAGGGCCAGGGCACGCGCGGGGGCGACGACGTCGATCGCCGGCGGCTCGCCGACCAACCCGTACTGCAGAGTGGTCGAGCCGTACCAGACGTCGATCCGCGGGCTGGCGACCTACACGATTCCGCGTATCGATCTCCAGGTGAGCGGCACGTGGCGCAACGACCCGGGAGATAGCCTCGCGGCGAACTTCGTGGCCAGCAACGCGTACATCGCCGCGAACGGGACGCTTGGGCGGACCCTGTCGGAATCCACCAACGTGACGGTCAACCTGATCGAACCGAGCACGTTCTATTCCGATCGGCGCAACAACATCGACGTGCGCGTCGCGAAGATTTTCCGGTACGGCCGGACGCGGACGCAGATCGGCATGGACATCTACAACCTGACGAACACCGACGTCGTGACGGGCTTCAACCAGACGTTCTCGCCGACGTCGACAACCTGGCTGACGCCGACCCAGATCCAGCCGGCACGGTACGCGAAGATCAGCGCGCAGTTCGACTTCTGATTCCCGTTGGCTCAGGGCTTATGGCTTAGGCCGTAAGCCTTGAGCCTTGAGTCGTTCCCGCGCCCGCGCGTTAAGGCGCAGTCTCAAATGCAACCACGAAGACACGAAGACGAAATAGATTCTTCGTGTTTTCGTGTTTTCGTGGCTACGCCTTTGACGAGCGTTCAGGCCTCGCGCTCGGGAATCGCTACATGAACTCGATGACGCCAGTGATGATCGTCCGGTCGGCGGTGTCCTGCACCGCCTGGCGGCTCTGGTCGAGCGTGTATCGCCTGGTGATCACCGACTGCGCGTCGATGGTCCCCTTCTCAATCAGCTTCACGTAGCGGGGAATGTCGCGCATGACGTGGAGACCGCCCTGCTGGCCCGGGTGAATCGTCCGGCCGAGTATCGCCAACGACGTGCCGGGGAACGACACGGGTTGGGCAGTGAGTCCCATCAGCATCACATGCCCGCCCATGCGGGTGCAATCCCATGCCTGCTGCACGGTCTTCACGTTGGTGGGATCGGGCTGAGCCTCGGCCTTCGGCGGAAACGCCTGCAAGCCCGCGGCCTCCACGACGAAGTCGGCGCCGCGCGCCATGACCGAGTTGCCGGCCCGGCCCCAGGAGACGCCGCCGGCAAACCGGCGGTCGTTCGGTCCCCTGCACAGCTCGCGCACGCGCTCGACGAGTCCATCGCCCTCCATTACTGGATCGAGCGTCGTGGTGGCGCCGAGCTTCACCGCAAAGTCGCGGCGGTATTTGATCGGATCGATCACGATCACCTGTCCGGCGCCTGTCACGCGACCGGCCTGCACCACTCCAAGTCCGACCGGGCCGGCGCCGAACACGACCACATCGCATCCAGGCTGAAAGTGCATGTCCGCGTGGCCGGCGGCAAAGCCCGACGACAACTGATCGCCGAGCAGCGTGAGCTGCGCGGCCGGCAGGTCGGTGAAGACCGGCACGCAGTACTCTTCGAACACGGCCATCAGCTCGCTCATTCCGCCGATACCTGCCCCTGCGTATACAGGGGTGCCGTCCGGAAACTGGGCAAACGGAGGAAACGGCGCGACCCCTTGTGCGTTCGAGAAGAACGTGAACTGGCAGTAGTCTGGACGGCCCTGCAGGCACTGGTAGCACTGGCCGCATTGCGACGTGCCCGCGACGACGACCCGGTCGCCGACCTGGACACGCTTCACCATCGGACCCACGGCCTCGACGACGCCGAAGCCACAGTGGTTCGGCACTTCGGCTCGTGGGGCCGGATTGGTGTTGAGCGCGCCGCGCACGATCGTGTAGCAGGGCGCGACAGCCTGGGAGCGGATGACCACCTGCCGCGGGTCGATCGGCAGCAGCCGCATCTCCTGAACGTCGAGTGTGCTGGCGTGGCGGACGAGGCCGCGGAAGGACCGGCCGGTCTGCGTGCCGGTGACTATGGCGGGCGCCTGGGTGGATTGGCCCTGGAGAGCTGGCAGCGCGTTCAGCGTCGCAGTCCCGGCGCCGAGCGCTGCAGCGCCCGTCTTCAACACGTGCCGGCGCGTCAGGCGGCGCCGGCTGCTTGGCACTTTCACGCGTCCTCCCTCAGCGCGGGCATTGGTCGGTTCGTCGAGCGCCGGCGCAATCCGTTCACCGCGCGGCCGTCAGCTGTGCGACCGTGGGCAGCAGACCGTGCTTCGCGAGAAACGCCCTGATCGCTGTGAACGCGCGCTGGTTCTCAGCGCGGCTGAAGCCGCCATGCCTGCCCCCTGGCACAGTGACGAGCTCGCCGTCGACGCTCACTTTCTTCAACGCCTCGTGCAGGCGAACGGAATGGGTGTACGGCACCGTGGGGTCCGCATCGCCGTGGACGGAGATGATCGGCGGCAGCCCCGCCCGCACGTAAGTCAGGGGCGACACGCGGGCCGCCACCTCCACGCGATTCGGCAGGCTGCCGAGCCAGGTGACGGCGTACGTCTTCATGTTGGCGCCATCGAGCAGATCGGCGACGTCAGTGATGCCGAACCAGTCGACGATTGCCGCCACCTTCAGCTCTTCGTTGCCGGGACATTGGCGATCGAGGCCGGCCGACGGCGGAATCATGCCGGTCGTGAGCGCCAGATGGCCGCCAGCCGAACTGCCCGACACGACGAGCTTGGTGATATCGAAGTTGTACTGCTTGGCGTTGCGGATGATCCAGCGAAGGGCGCACAGACAATCTTCTACCGCCGCTGGGGCGCCTGACACGCGGGCGAGCCTGTACTCCACGTTGACGACGTTCCACCCCATCTCGAAGTACGGGATCAGGCTGAACGTCGACGATTCCTTCGAGCCTCCGGTCCAACCTCCGCCGTGAATCCAGATGAGCGTCGGCTGCGGCGTCGTGACGTCGCTGCGGGCGTAGACGTCGAGCTTCGCCTCGAAGTTGTTGGCGGTGAGGTACGTGATGTTGGGCGTCACCCGATAGGGGGTCGTGATGCCGGAAGAGAACTGCTGCCCCCACGCCGCTGACGAGCAGGCGAGCACGGCGGCGAACACCGAGAACCGGATGGAGAGCTGGCCCATCGAAACCTCCGTTGCGGGTCATGCTACACCGCGCCGAGGCCGATTCACGCTGAAAAGACGGGATGACAGAGCCGGAACAACTTACGACCCCCCGTCGTCTATGCCCGGGAATGGGCCACGACATCCGTCTGGGCTTACGCCACCTCTGGAAGGACAAGACATTCGCCGCCGCCAGCGCCGCGACGCTCGCCGTGTGCATCGGGGCCAACGTGGCCCTGTTCTCGATCGTGGATGCCGTGCTCCTCCGCCCCCTGCCGTGGCCCGGCGCCGACCGCATTCTCCTGATGGCCAATCAGTATCCCGGGGCCGGCGTGGGCGTCAACAGCAGCTCCGGTGTGCCCGACTATTTTGATCGGCTGCGCGAGACGGACGTCTTCGAGGCGCAGGCGCTGTACCGCTGGGCAAACGTCGGCATCGATCAGAGCGGATCGCCAACACGCGCGGTGGTCATGACCGTGACGCCTTCCTTCTTCCCCGTGCTCGGCGTTACCGCGGCACTCGGCCGCACGTTCACGGAGGCCGAGGGCGAAACAGGTAATGCGGATCGCGTCGTGCTCAGCCACGGTTTGTGGCAGAGCGCATTCGGCGGCGACTCGCACGTGGTTGGACGCGAGCTGCGCGTGAACGGCCGGCCGTTCACGGTCGTCGGCGTGATGCCCGAGACTTTCTCATACCTCGACGGCGACGATCCGGTCCGCCTCTGGCGTCCGCTCACGTTCACCGACGAGCAGAAATCGGACGGCAACCGCCATAGCAATGGCTGGGAGCACATCGGCCGGTTGAAACCGAATGCGACCGCCGATCAGGCCCAGCAGCAAATCGACGCGCTGAACGCGAGGAACATGGAGCGGTTCCCTCAGTACAGCCAACTTCTCCGCAATACACGCTTTCACACGACGGTGACGCCGCTTCAGGACCACGTCGTCCGCGACGTGAAGCCGACGCTGTATCTTCTGCTCGGCGGCGCCGTGTTCGTGCTCCTGATTGGATCGGTCAACGTCGCCAGCCTCGTGCTGGTCCGGGCCTCAGCGCGGTTGCGGGAATTCGCGACACGCATCGCCGTCGGCGCCAGCCGTTGGCAAATCGGCCGGCAGCTCGTGACCGAGCATCTGCTGCTGACGGGCCTGTCTGCCGCGGGTGGTCTCGCGATGGGCGTAGCCGCACTACGGGCGGTGATGGCGTCTAACGTGCTCGAGCTGCCCCGGGCACGCGAGATCCGCTTCGATTGGCTGGTGGGTCTGGACGCGCTGGCGGTTGCGGCAGGCATCGGCGTGGTCCTTGGCCTGATCCCGATCGCCCACCTGACCCGCATCAACCTCGCCGCTACTCTCACCGAAAGCTCGCGAACCGCCACGGGCGGCCGCCGCGCCCGCCTGATTCGACGCGCGTTCGTGGTGCTGCAGGTCGCTTTTGCATTCGTGCTCCTGATCGGGGCAGGACTGCTGCTCACCAGCTTCAGGCGTGTCCTCGCCATCGACCCGGGATTCAATCCCGACCGGGTGCTCACCGCCGAGATAGGCCTTTCGGGCTCGCGCTATGCAAACGAAGCCTCCTTCATCGGCTTCGCCAACGACGCGTTGCTGCGGTTGCGGGCGCTGCCGGGCGTGACCGGAGCGGGAGTGACCGACACGATTCCGTTCGGCGGCAATCTAGGCGACAGCGTGATCTTCGCTGAGGGCTATCAGATGCAGCCTGGTGAATCGATCATCTCTCCGAGCCAGGTCGTGGTCTCCGAGGGATATTTCGAGGCGATGGGTGCGACGCTTGTTCGAGGTCGATTATTCGACGCGCGCGACAGCACCACGGGCGCCAAGACGCTCATCGTCGACGAGACGCTTGCCCGCCGCTTCTGGCCGGGTCAGGATCCCGTCGGCCGTCGAATGTATCGCCCGACTGACATCAACGATTTGATGGCCATCACGGACAAAACCGTCTTCCTGACCGTCGTCGGCGTCGTGCGCGATTTGAAGCTGAAGAACCTCATCGAAGGCAGCGGAGAGGTCGGCGCGTACTTTTACCCGTTCGAGCAACATCCTGAAGGAACGATGACGTTCGCCGTCAGGGCATCGATCGATCCGGCGTCGCTCGCGGGTTCGGTCCGATCCGCCATCAACGCCGTCGACCGTGAGCTGCCGGTCTACGACGTCAGGACCATGCGCGAACGATTGGATCGCTCACTGGCGAACCGCCGGACGCCGATGTTCGTGGCGGCGGCGTTTGCCATCGTGGCGCTGCTGCTTTCGGCGATCGGTGTGTACGGCGTGCTCGCGTACCTGGTTGCCCAACGAACAAGAGAGTTCGGCATCCGGATGGCCCTTGGCTCCAGCCCAGGCGCGGTGTGCGGGCTCGTGCTGAGAGAGGGACTCGGATTGATTGGCGCCGGCGTGGCCGTAGGGACGGCTGGAGTTGTCGCGCTCAAACGCACGCTCGACAGCCTCACGTACGGCGTGACCGCCGCGGATCCCACGGTGCTCGCCGCCGTGATCGCGGTGCTGGCGGGCGTCGCGATTGCTGCCAGTTTGCTCCCTGCGCGTCGTGCCGCTCGCATCGATCCGGCGGCCGCCGTCTCGCGGTGATCGTTCGCGGTCGCTGATTCGCATCTTCGCCAGCCGGGCGCGGTTTGATCAACAATTCTTCTTACCGACGGCAACGCTCGGTTCAACGGCCGTCTGTGGCAACCGCGATACCGCGAATGGAGATCACCATGGTGCGAACCATCAGATATCTCGCTTTGACAGCGTCCTTCGTCACCAGCTTCGCCCCAGCCTCCGTGGCTCAGCAGCCGCAGCAGGCGCCGACCCGGGCCATCGTCAACGTCACCGGTCAGCTCTATCGCGTCCAGAACAACAACCACTACACGGTGTTCCTGGTGACGCCCGAAGGCATCATCATGAGCGATCCGATCAATCGCGACTTCTCACGCTGGCTCAAGGCCGAGCTCGCGTCCAGGTTCAAGGTGCCGGTGCGCTACGTGCTCTACACGCACAGCGACTGGGATCACGCCTCGGGCGGCGTCGTCTTCGCCGACACGGCCGAGTTCGTCGGCCATCGGAACATGCTGGCTTCGCTGGCGCCGCCAGCCGGCAATCCGCTACTGACCGCCGACGCCGTGAAGATGGACGCCAACCGCAACGGGCTCGTCGAACGAGCCGAGGCGGCGGGGGCCATTGCCGAGCGTTTCACCCTGTTCGACTACAACCGCGACGACGTGGTGAGCGGCGCCGAGATCGCGCGCGGCTCGTTGAACGACGTGCATCCGCCCACCACGACCTTTGCCGACCGCCATACCGTGACGCTCGGAGGAAAGCGGGTCACGATGACGCACCTGGGCACAGCGCACGCCGACGACAGCGCGGTGCTCCACTTCCCGGACGAGCGTGCGGTGTTCAGCGCCGACATCCTGCAGATCAAGCGATTGCCTGGTGGTCTCGACCCCTCGGTTGGCGCGTGGATTGACGCGCTGACCACCATCAACGCGCTCGAGTTCGAGCATGCGCTGACTGGCCACGCGTTGGCGGGGACGAAAAAGGATGCCGCCGACTCGCTGCGCTATCTCGAGGACATCTCGAAGGGCGTGGCGACCGGCATCGGCGCGGGCCGCAGCCTTGCGGAAATCCAGAAGACGCTCATGCTCGAGGCGTACAAACCGTTCGAGCGCTGGGACACGTCGCGCGAGGCGCACATCGCGGCGGTCTACGGGACGCTCAAGGGGACGCGACCTGCGTCAGGCGCGCGGTAAACTGATATCCAGTTCGTTGCTTTCCGGAAAAAGACTGGCTGCGATGATTGTCCCATCGACAACCGCCCGAGTCCTAGTTCGCCGCGCCGCCGCGGTGGGCGTCTGCCTCGCCTTGCTCTCGGCGTCTGCCGCGGCCCAGCAGCCGTTCGATCAGCACGAGCTGGCGGCATACCGGCTGACCGAACCGGTGTTCAAGCGGTTCGCGCACGCGACGCACTTGATCGCCGAAGCGTCCCGAAAGGATGCTCGCCTGGCGCAGACCCCGCTTTTTACGAGGCAGCTGACGGTGTCGGGCGACGTCATGGAAGGAGCGACCCTGCTGCAGGCTCGTCTCGAGCAGGAGCCGACGTTCAGGAACGCGCTGTTCGCGGCCGAGACCGACGCGAAGGAGTACACCATGTTCGCGCTGGCGCTCTTTGCCGCCCGCCTGGCGGATGGCTTCGTCAAGGCGGGGTTGATTCACGTCATGCCGGACGGCGTGGCGGGCGGCAACGTGGCGTTCGCGGACGCGCATCGGGTCGAGATTGGCGCGTTGTTTTCAGAGTTCGGCGTCGAGTAGGGAGTAGGCCGGGCCTTATCAGGCCCGGCGGTCGGCGGACCTCATAAGGTCCGCCCCACTTGCCGCAACATCATTTGGCCGCGAAGCAGTAGATCAGGCCGGCTCCCCCGGTCGCCACCAGATTCTCCTGCGAGCAGCCCTTCGACGGATGTGCCGCGTTCCAGGGCGATCCAGGCTTGCCGAACGTGAGGCGATCGTGATGCCCGAGCATCGCGCTGGCCTCGCTGGCGCTGCTCGTCCAGTTCTGGCAGGTCATCGTCGTTGCCTTGCCATCGGCCGTGGAGCCCGTCAGGATGTCGTGCCGGTTGGCCCCGCCCGGCGGGTTGATCGCGCGGCCCTGCTCGTCGAGCGCGGTGTCGTTGTTGATGTTGGCCTTGTCCGAGTGGAGCTCCGCGACGTTCGATGCGATAAGGACTCCTTTGGCATTCTGCCAGGGTCCGCTTCCGATTCGATCGCGAGCATGGGCGTCCGGGCTACTTGTGCTGAGGTACGCCCGCCACACTCGATTCCCGGCCCCGGCCTTCGCGGCGAGCGCCTGACAGTGTTTGTCGGCCCCGGCCAACCCGCCAAGATTGCCGCCGCTTCCCGACCCGGTGCTGCTCACAAAGAAGGTCATCTGCTGGTTTTGCGAAAATACCGGCGCCGTAACCGCCGCGGACAGCGCAAGCATGACGAGTATCAGAGTCTTCCTCATCGATTCAACCTCCATCCCCGGATTCTAGCGCTCAGACGGCCGACCCGGGAGCGGTACTTCGTGGACCACGCGAATCTCATCATTTCGCCGCGAGGGCATCGCCTGGCAGCCTCACCTCGAGGTACGTAATCTGGCCGTTGATCTTGCTGAACCAATGCGCCGTGCCAGGAGGTATCACGATGAAATCACCTGGCTTCACGTCGTGGGACTCGCCACCCTTGATGCCTGCCGTCCGGTCGTTCGGGTCGGGCATCGTCCCGCCTGTCACGTAGGTCCCGCTCCCTTCGAGAATCTGATAAATCTCTGTCACGTACTGCTGATCACCCTCGGCCGTGTGCACGCTGGCATTGTTCGGGCCAGCCTGTCGGCGACGGACGACCACGTTCGGAAGGATGGTTGCGGTCTGACCAGCGACAATGCCGAGATTCGGCTTGCTCGCGTCGAGATCCTTCCGCCACTGCTCTGTGGAAATGTATCGCCCGGGTGGCGTCACCGCCTGGGCCAGGACGACCAGGCCTTGCACAAGGGCTGCGGCAACCACGAGGAAGATTGTCGGCATGATGAATCTGTTGGTCACGTGCGGCCTCCTACCTGAGAATGTACACTCTCTCGTGCGCCGCAAGACGTCACATCAATTACCCATTCGACAGGAGACCCGATGACCGGACCGACCCCAGACAAAGTGATGCAACTGATGACAGGGGGCTGGGCAGCCAGCATCCTGGGCGCATCCGCGCGGCATGGCGTGTTCGCGGCGCTCGAAGAACATCCGGGTACGGCGCAGGACGTCGCGAAGACAGCGGGGATCTCCCTCCGTGGCGCCCAGGCGTTGCTCGATGGCCTGACGGGTCTTGGGCTGCTCGCGCTGACCGCGGGAACGTATCAGAACACGCCGGAAGCTTCCGCCTTCCTCGTCAAAGGCAAGCCGAGCTATCTGGGCGCGATGGCCGAAGTGTTCCTCGACGATTTCGGCACATGGCAAAAGCTACCCGAGGCGGTCAAGACCGGGCTGCCGACCGCTCCGCAAACAGCAGACGTCGCAGACAATCCGTTCTGGCACGTGCTGGTGACCGCGATTGCACCGCTCTCGTTTCCCGTCGCCCAGATGGCCGCCGAGCGGTTGGCGCTGGCCACCGCGGGGCCGATCTCATGGCTCGACGTCGGCGGCGGCTCGGGCGTCTGGTCCGCCGCCTGGCTTGGCGTCAACAAGCAGGCGACCGGCTACCAGCTCGATTGGCCCAATGTGAACGCGATCGGGCGCGACTTCGTCGCGAGGTTCGGCGTCGGCGAGCGCTTCAAGACCATCGACGGCGATTTCCACACGGCCGACTTCGGCGCCGGGAAGTATGACTGCGCCATCTACAGCCACATCGCGCACCAGGAGCCGCCGGCGGAGAACCTCAGGATTTTCGGGAAGCTCCGCAAAGCGCTCAAACCCGGCGGCACCCTCGTCGTCAGCGATTTCATCCTCAACGACGACCGCACGGGGCATCCGTTCGCGATGATGTTCGCGTCGCAGATGCTGGTTGTCACGAAGGAGGGCGCGACATACCGGCAGGCGGATTATCGCGCGTGGCTGGCCGAGGCTGGATTCACGTCGATCGACATCGTCCCCACGGCAACGCCGGCGACGGTCGTGTTCGCGAGATAGAAGCAGCCAAGCATGAGCAAATCGACTATTCGCTCGGCATTGTTCGCGATCGCCGTGAGCTCGCGACCCTCAGTTGGTCCGCAACCGCCGACGCCCAGTGGTTGAAATACCCCACCGCGGGTGTTCCCAGGACCACTGACGGAAAGCCCAACCTCTCGGCTCCGTCCCCGCGCACCCCCGACGGCAAGCCGGACTTCACGGGCATCTGGCTCACCAACAACACCAACTGCGCTCCGTCGCCGGACCCCGAGGTGCTGGTCTGCGGTACAGAGCTGCCGATGGGCAAGGAAGGCATCAATATGGGCGCGAGCCTGCCTGGCGGATTGCCCTACCAGCCGTGGCTGGCAGCGCTCGTGAAGAAGCGGACAGCCGAGGACTCCAGGCCGTGGACGGTGACGTTGCACCAGCGGCTCGCCATCAATACCGAGCTCGTGGATGAGATCTGCCTGGAGAACGAGCAGTCATTGCAGCGCATGAAATAAGGTCACACCGCACACAATTATTGAGGAGAGAACATGAATCGAATCATCTTCCTTGCCGGCGCGGTAACGCTGGCGATCGGGATCGCCGCGGGCGCCTTGCTGGCACAGCAGCCGCCGCAACAGCCGCAGGCGCCACAACCCTACTTCGTGGGGAACCCCCTCGGTCTGCCGATCAATCCGGCTGCCGATGGATCGTTCGCCGCGATGTCCTCGAACGTGAAGGTCTACGGCGCCATCTACTCGGCGGAGAGCTGTTCCTACGACCCCGCGCGCGGCGTGATCGTCGTGCCGAACCGGGGCGTCGCGCAGAACGTCCAGACCAACAACGCCTGGGTGTCGTTCATCAACCACGACGGGTCCGTCCATACCGCACGGTGGATCGGCATCCAGAATCCCGGCGACCAGCGGAACAACCTGAAGCCGCCGCTCGTGCTGAACGAACCGCTCGGCAGCGATATCGCCAACGGCATGCTCTACCTGGCAGACCGCGACGGCGGCACGACGCCCACCGACCCGGTCGTCTCGGTGGTTCGCCGCTTCGACATGAAGACGGGCGCCCCGGCAGGGGAAATCCGGGTCGAGAAATCGAACGGGTTCAACGACATCGAGGTCGCCGACGACGGCACGATCTACGGGACACAGACCGGAACCGGCGGACAGACTCCCGATCCGACGACCTGGCAGGTCTGGAAGATCGCGCCGAACGGCACCGCTTCGATCTTCGTCCAGGGGGCGCCGCTGCGCCAGCCGAACGGCATCGCGTTCGACCCGCAGGGCAACATCGTCGTCATCAACATCGGGAACGACGAGGTGCTGACGTTCTCGCCAGCCGGCCAGTTGATAGGAACGGAAAAGGCGGCGCAGGCGGGCAACGACGGCCTCGTGATCATGCCGGACGGCACCAAGTACGTCAGCAGCGTCGTGAACGGCGGCGTGTCCCGGATACGCCCGAAACAGGCCGCGGAGCTCATCGCCCAGAACATCCCGAATCCCGCGTCGATGTGCTACGACGCCGGGGCGAATCAGCTCGTGATCCCGATGAACGCCAATAACGGGCTCGCGTTCATACCGCTCAAGTAGCCGGAGGCGAGGAACATCGATGGCGACACATGGCCGATTTCTCACCACGCACGTCGGCAGCCTCCCGCGGCCCGACGATCTGAAAGAGATGATGTGGGCGCGGGAAGACGGGGCCCCCGTGGACACGGAGGCGTTGGACGAGCGCGTGCGTCAGGCAGTGGACGAAGCCGTCGCGAAACAGACGAAGGCGGGGATCGACATCGTCAACGATGGCGAATGGGGGAAGCCGAGCTACGCCACCTACATCAAGGACCGGCTGAACGGCTTTGGCGGGAGCGCGACGACGACGTACGTGTTTCAGGACATCGAGGCGCTGCCGCAAACCAAGGCCCGGGTGGCTGCCGACCCGGGACGCAAACACCGCAAGGCGCCCGCCTGCAACGCGCCGATCAGCGTGCGCGACATGGAGGCGCCGCGCACGGATGCCGATCGGCTCAAGACGGCGCTGAAGGCGCACGGCGCCACGGGTGGGTTTCTGACCGCGGCGTCACCGGGTGTCACCGCCTTCTTTTTCCACAACGATCACTATCGGTCGGACGAGGACTACGTCTTCGCGATTGCCGAGGCGATGCGACACGAGTACGAGGCGATCGCCGCGGCGGGTATCACGCTGCAGGTCGACTGCCCGGACCTGGCGATGGGACGCCACACGCAATTCAGAGAGCTCGACCTCGCCGGCTTTCGAGAGCGCATGGAATTGAATGTCGAAGCGCTCAACCGGGCGCTCGTCAACATTCCGGCCGGACAGGTCCGGATGCACCTATGCTGGGGCAACTATCCCGGCCCGCATCACTTCGACGTGCCGCTCCAGGACATCGTCGACGTGGTGTGGAAGGCGAAGCCGCACGCGATCCAGTTCGAGGCGGCGAACCCCCGCCACGGCCACGAGTGGGCCGTGTTCGAGACGGTCAAGGTGCCCGAAGGCAAAGTGTTGATACCCGGCGTCATCGAATGCCAGTCCAACTACATCGAGCATCCGGAGCTGGTCGCGCAGCGGATCGAGCGATATGCGAAGCTCGTGGGCCGCGACAACGTCATGGCCGGCGTCGACTGCGGGTTCAGCATTCACGTCGGATCGGGTGGCGTCGATCCGGACGTCGTGTGGGCCAAGCTCGGTGCGCTGGCGCAGGGCGCCGCCATCGCGAGCCGCAGGTTCTGGCACTGATGACCAAAGACCTGCCCGGCGGCGCAAACAGGGCGGCGGCCGTCGCGGATGAACACGCGGAACAAGGCGATCGGCAGGGACAACTATCTGCTCCCGTCGTCGAGGCGCTGGACCGCGAGGGGTTGTTCGGCATGTGGGTGCCGCGGCCGGTCCGCGGCGGTGCCGAGCTCGATCCAATCTCGTCGCTTCGCGTCATCGAGAGCGTTTCCTACGGGGACCCTTCCGCCGGGTGGGTGCTGATGGCGGCGGCGCTCGCCATTGGCACCGGCGCCGCCTACCTTGGCGACGAAGCGGTCGCCGAACTGTTCGGCGGCGAACGGCTGCCCGTGATTGCCGGTCAGGGCACCCGGCCGGGTAACGCCGTCCCGCAGGCCGGCGGCTTCAGCCTGAGCGGTTCGTGGAGCTTCGCGTCGGGAATCAAGCACGCCACGCACATTCATACGCTGGGCGTCATCGAGGGCACCGGTGAACCGCGGATCTTCGTGCTTCCAGTCGGCAAGGCGACGCTCATCGAGAACTGGGACGTGCTGGGTCTGCGTGCAACCGGCAGCATCGACTACCGGACCGAGAACGTGTTCGTCCCCGAGGCGTTTACGCATTTCGCGGTCACCGAGTCGCCCAAGCGCGGCGGTGCGCTGTACACCATCGGCATCGCGGGGTTTGCCGTCATCTGTCATTCGGGGTGGGCGTGCGGCATCGGCCGGCGCCTGCTCGACGAGTTGTCGAAGAAGGTTCGTTCGGGAATCGGCCGGTCAGGCACGCTGGCGAACAGCGACGCGTTCCACGAACAGTACGCCAAAGCCGAGGCGACCTACCGAGCGGCGCGCGCGCTGGTGGACGAGGCGTGGGGGAGCGTGCAAGCGTCGCTCGATCGGGGCGGGACGCTCGACGTTCGCCAGCACACGCTGGTGCGCCTGGCCTTGGCCCACATCACCTGGTCCTGCCACGAGATTGCGGAATTCGTTTACACCTCGGCTGGCACGATCGCGCTGCGCGACGGCACGATCCAGCGCCTGTTCCGCGACATGCACGCGGGGACCCAGCACATCACGTCGGCGCCTCCCGTCATCCGCAACGCCGGCCGCGAGCTGGCCGGCCTGGCCGACAGGAAGAAATGGGTCTTTCTCGATCTCGTGGACGAAGCGTAGCCGTCACGCGGAACCCTGATCTGCATCACCTCCAACTGTCTGGATCGCCCATTATCACGGCGCACAAGTTTCAGCATTCCTTCTTGAATCTTCACTTTTGGAAGCATAGAGTGCCGCGAAACGAGCACATCTAGTTCGGCTGAACCTAAGAGCTGGCGCGCACCCTAACGGAGGCTCAAATGCTCAAATGTGTGAAGGCGATCGTGCTGTTCGTGTCGGTGGCAGTCGTTCCAGCGTCTGCGTACGCTCAGGGGTCGATCGTGGGCACGGCCAGGGACGCTTCGGGTGCCGTATTGCCAGGCGTCATCGTCGAGGCGTCGAGTCCGGAGCTCATCGAGAAGACGCGGTCCGTCGTGAGCGGCGGGACCGGTCAGTATTCCATCGAAAATCTGAGACCTGGCACCTACACAGTGACTTTTACGCTGGCCGGGTTCACCACGGTCAAGCGCGAAGGCATCGAGCTCACCGGCAGCTTCATCGCGACGGTGAACGCCGACCTGAGCGTGGGCAACGTCTCCGAAACGATCACCGTCTCCGGTGAAGCGCCCGTCATCGACGTGACGAGCACGCGCAACCAGCAGGTGATCAGCGGCCAGACGGTCGCCGAGATTCCGTCGTCGCGACAGTATTCCGCCCTGACGAATCTCATCCCGGCGATCAACGTACAGGGCAATGATTTCGCAGGCTCCAACCCTGCGCTCTACAGCGTGTTCCAGATCCACGGCGGGCGCCGGAACGAGGGACAGGTCCTCGTCGACGGCATGAACGGCGGCTACCAGGGCATGGGCGTGTCGGGCTACGTGCCCGAGGTCGCCAACTCGCAGGAAGTGGTGTTCAGCCTGAGCGGCGGGCTTGGCGAGGCGACCACCGGCGGCCCGCAGATGAACATCATCGGCAAGCAGGGCGGCAACATATTCGCCGGGAGCTTCTTCGTCAGTGGCACGGGCAGCTCGCTCCAGGGCAACAACCTCACGCCGGAGGTGCAGGCCAAAGGGATTACGGCAACGGGGTCAATCCAGCAGCTGTGGGACGTCAATCCTTCGTTCGGCGGCCCGATCGTCCGTGACAAGCTGTGGTTCTTCGGCACGTTCCGCTATCAGACCAGCAAGCAGAATGTCGCCAGCATGTGGACCAACCTGAACGCCGGCGACCCCACGAATTGGTCGTATCTGCCTGCCGACGGCGAGGGCGGCCGGCCGCTGGACCAGGCGGTCAGTCCAGGCACGTGGAAGAACGGGTCGCTGCGGCTGACCTGGCAGCTGACACCGCGCAACAAGATCAACGTCTGGTCGAACGCCCAGGTACTCTTGTATCAACTGCACCGGGGGCGGCGACGGTACGGGGGTTGGCTTCGGGGCGTCGGTCAGGTCGCCCGAGGCGCATACGACCGACGAAAACCACCCGAGCTCGCTGACGCAAGTGAGCTGGGCCTCTCCGGTCACCTCGCGTCTGCTGCTCGAAGCCAACGTGCAATTGGGGCCCTATTTCTGGTGGGGGCAGCGTCAGAAGAATGCGTTCGATTCGACGCTGATTCCGGTGCAGGAGAATGGCGGCGCCATTCCGGGCATCAACTACCGTTCGTCCATGTGGACCGGGCACACCGCATTTACGAACATCGTGCAAGGGGCCGCCTCGTACAATACCGGGTCACACTCGTCGAAGTTCGGCTTCCGCTACCACCACAACGACGCGAACTACCCGATCAACTTCTACAACAACTCCCAGCTCAAGTACTTCTTCCTGGACGGCGTCCCCGCCTCGGTGGACGTGTACGCCGACGCAAACTCGCACCAGCAACAGCAGCAGACCATGTTCGCGTTCTATGCGCAGGATCGCTGGACGACCGGACGTCTGTCGCTGCAGGGCGGACTCCGCTTCGAGCACCTCGGCGATTACTTCCCTGAGCAGCGGATCGGGCCGAACATCTTCCTGCCCAACGCCTTGATCTTCCCAGCCGAGGACGGCCCGCTCAACCAGAAGGACCTGCAGCCGCGGTTTGGCGTGTCCTACGACGTGTTCGGCGACGGGAAGACGGCGGCGAAGTTCTTCATGGGCCGGTACGTGACGACGTTCAACACCGTCGACGAGTGGGTGAATTACAGCCCAGCCGGGCTTGGGCATTTCATCAGCACGGACATGAATAGAGGCTGGACCGACGGGAATGGGGACAAGAGAGTCGACTGCAATTTGCTGAATTCGGCCGCCAACGGCGAGTGCGGCCCCGGAAATCCGTTCTTCGCGCAGCAAGTCTCCCCGCTGACGGTCGATCCAGCAACCACTGACGGATGGAACGCACGGGAGCACAGCTGGGATCTGTCGGTGGGCGTGACACAGCAACTCGCGCCGAGAGTATCGGTCGAAGTCAACTACATCCGGCGGAGCTGGGGAAACCTGCCGGCCACGATCAACCGCGCCTGGACGCCGGCCGACTTCGACTCGTTCGTGTTCAACGTGCCGGCCGATCCCAGGCTGCCTGGCGGCGGCAACTACCCGCTGACGTTCCGCGACGTGAAGCCGGAAAAGTTCCAACAGCTCGATAACTTCCTGACCTTCGCCGACGACGTCGGCGGCGCCTTCAACCACTTCAACGGCGTCGACATCACGGTGAACGCACGCCCGCGTGATTTGACGCTACAGGGTGGGCTGAGCACCGGGAACAACGTAGAGGACGAATGTGGCGTGGCCGCGCAGCACCCTGAGACCTATATCTTCGGTGCCTGGGGCGGCACGCTCCCGTTCATCAGCCAGTTCTTCGGGACTGGTGTCGGGCAGTGGCCGCTGGCCTTCTGCCATCGCGAGTCGGGATGGAAGACGAATGTGAAGGGGCTGGCGACGTACACTGTGCCGAAGATCGACGTGCTGATCAGCGGGACGTTCCGCAGCCTGCCGTATGCCGGAAACGAATTCCCCGCCATCGCCACCCAGAGCATCGGCGGATTGGCGACCGGGTTGTTCCTCGGCATCCCGGGGGTGGACAGCACAAATCTCGGGCGGCCGCTCTCCAGTGGTATTCCCGTCGAGTTCTTGAACATCGTCGAGCCCGGCGCGAAGTACGGCGATCGCCTGAATGCGGTCGATCTCCGGTTTGGCAAGATCTTCAGGTACGGCACCGCAAGGACGCTGGTCAACCTCGACGTCATCAACCTGTTCAACTCGAATACGACGGAGAGGTACCAGTTGAACTACGGGACCACGTATGCCAACCCGTTGTCGATCATGGCGGCGCGGTTCTTCAAGATCAGTGCTCAGATCGATTTCTAAATAGGCTTCGGACTTCGGGCTTCAGGCTTTGGGCTGGAATCGGGCTTCGGCTGGCCCAGAGCCTGAGGTCTGGAGCCTGGCTAGTACGTAGTGTCCGCCTTCAGGCGGACCACTCACGGTCCGGCTGAAGCCGGACACTACGTACTATGGAAAACGTTCTATTTCAGCCGCATCAGGCGGGACGTGGCACATTCTTCGGCGACCTTCAGATACCGCCGGACGCTCTGGTTGCCTACGACGTACGGATTCGGGCTACCGGGCGCGCGCTTCGCCAGCAGCGGCAGGTTGACCTTCGACCCGTCCCAGTCGGTGTGGTTCGAAAGAATGATGTCGGCACCGGCCTGCTGGACAATCTCGTTGAACCGCTGTGCCGACCGAATGTAAGTTTGTTGAGAATCCCGGTCGGCGTTGAGTCCGGTCCCGCCCCAGAGTGCCGCGAGGTGCGGCTTGCCGTTGTCTTTTACAGGAATCAAAAGGGACAAAGTCCCCGGAGTGTGACCGGGCGTGATGTAGAGCCTCAGCGTCGTATCGCCCAGCGTGAGTGTCTGGCCGTCCATGGCAACCAGGTCGCGCTTCGGCTTCGTGCCGTCGGCGCGCTCGAGGACCTCCCAGTCGGCTGCAGACATCAGGACGCGCGCGCCGTATCGATCCTGAAGGAACTTCGCGCCGCCGTGGTGATCGGGATGTGGATGCGTGACGACGGCGTATTTGATCGAGGCCGGGTCGAGCCCCAGCTTCTTCAGCCCGCCGGCCACTTCTTCTTCGACGGAATAGTCGAAGATGGTGTCGATCACGATGATGCCTTCCGAAGTCGTGACCGCCCACACGGAGTACTCGGTCTGACCGAGGAAGTACAGGTTGTCGAACACCTTCACCGGTTCGGCGTACCACGTTGATCTGTCCGGCGGTCCCTGTCGTTCCCCGCCGCCCGAGGCCCCGCCTGCGCCGCCTCGCCGCGGACCCGGCACGGTGCAAAGGAAGTTGAACAGATTGCCGTAATCGTCACCCGCTGCGGTCTTCGCGACAGCGACGTGCGCTTCGGGAGTGTCGTTGGCACCCTGGCCCACGAGCAACGAAACGGCGATCAGCACACCGAGCGCGATCTTCATGAGAACTCCTTGGGGACGGGTCGCCGTACGAAGGCGCGGCGACCCGTCCCCATCGCGTCGCCGTACGAAGGCGCGGCGACCCGTCCCCATAGAATAGAGAGTGATATCATCGCCGCATCATGGTCAAACGGATTCTTGCTTCGGTCGGAATCAGCATCGGTATTGGCCTGATGGTCTGCTGGACGCCCGGGACGGCCGCGGCGCAACAGCCCCCGGGAAGCACGCCCGGCTGGGCGCACCCGAAGACCCCCTGGGGCGAGCCCGATCTTCAGGGTATCTGGCCTCTGAATCATCTGATCGGCACGCCCCTCCAGCGCCCGGAACGGTTCGGCGAGCGCCGATTCCTGACCGACGAGGAATTCGCCGCCGCGCAAAAGAACATAGAAAACCGCAACAAGCGCTTCGAATCAGGCGCGATACCTCAAGCCGACTCGGGGGAGGTCACGCGGCTGACCTCCTTGATGATCGACCCGCCGAACGGACGCTTTCCCGCGCTTACGGCAAAGGGCCAGGAGCTTTACGACAACCTGCGCGGCAGCTACAAGCCGGGCCAAACCGTATTCGACAGCCCTGAAGACTTCGATAGCTGGGATCGGTGCATCACACGCGGCCTGCCGGTTTCGATGTTGCCGCGCAACTACAACAACGGCATCCGAATCATGCAGTCCCCTGGCTACGTGGTGATTCTCCTCGAAATGGCGCACGAGGCCCGCATCATCCCGACCGACGGACGCCCCGCTCTCGATTCGTCGATCAAACAGTATCTGGGAGAGTCGAGAGGACGCTGGGATGGCAACACGCTGGTCGTCGAAACGACGAACTTCAATGGCAAGACGGCGATGACCAATGCCGGCGTTCCCGGTTCTCCGCCATTGAACCCGTCGACGGAGAACATGCGCTTCCTCGAGCGCTTCACGCGAACCGACAACGACACGATCGAATATCAAATGACTGTCGAGAACCCGGAAGTGTTGACGACCGGTTCATGGTCGGCGGCCTTTCCGTGGAAACTCGACAACGACTACCTGATGTTCGAGTTCGCCTGCCACGAAGGCAATACGGCCATCCGTAACTACATCGAAACGTCGCGGTACGAGCGAGCACAGAAAGCCGGCAAGTAACCGGCTTCCCACTATTTCGCTGGCTCTTTGTCGAGCGGCGCCGTCCCGCCGAGATCCATACGCCGGCCATCGGGAAACTGCAGGTCTCGCGAGCTGGCGCGGAGCGCGCCATCCTTCGCCTGGAAGCCGACGACTTTGATTTTCGTGCCGGCGGGAAGCGAATCCCGGTTCCAGCCCTTGCGCAACAACACGGATGGCGATCCGCCTTCGATTTTCCACCGCTCGACGGAGCCGTCCGGCTTCGGCACATCGATGTGCAGCCAGGAGTGCGGGTTCACCCACTCCATCATGACGACCGTCCCTTCCAGCGTGACTTGCTTGTTCTGGTCGAACTCGGCGGAAAAGGAATGATGCGCCGAAACCGGTAACACGGCCGCGATCAGGAGGCCGGCGCTCGCAACAATCCTTATTAGTCTGGCATGCATGCGTCCTACTCCATATCTCTCGCGCTGGACTTTAGTCCTGCCCTAGCAGATACAGTTGTAGCGCAGGACTTTAGTCCTGCCGTAGCAGATCACGATAAAGAAGCCTGTCGCTGAACGGGACGCACTTGTGCTCGAGCAGCTGCGCATTGTCCTCGATCAACCGATACAACGGCATCTCGATCGTCCACGGCCGCGCGTAGGTCAGCGGATCGTCGAGCGTTGCCTCATACCAGATGTGGTTCGGCCCCAGACGAGTGAACCGCTCGGTGACCTTCAACCTGTTGCTGTGATGATTGCCGGCACGATCCAGCCACGTCTGATCATTTTGCGCCGTTGTCGTCACCACCAGGACATCGCCTTCCCACGTTCCGTTGGACTTGCCCATCCAGGAATCGACCGGCAACTCCGAGTGGTCCTTCATATAGATGATTCGGTTCGCGGCCGCGAACGGATAAACCATCAGAAGATCGCCGTCACCCTGGAAAATCTGAAAGGGGAAATTGTGGTAGGTGGCGCGTGGCACGCCCAGCATGTAGCACTTCGCTTCAGGGTCCGCCGCGGGCCACAGCGCGCGGTTGGCGTTGCGTTTTGCGAGCGCTTCGGGCAAGTACGGAATCGTCCCTCCACGCACGACGCTTCGCCCCGCTGGAATTGCGGCGATCGCGCCAAGCTGCCAGAAGTCGTTTCAGCTTCCAGGCGGTTCTTCCGCCGAATGGCCCTCCAGATTCCAATGGGCGGTGTTCAGCGCCTGCCAGATGCCATTGAAATTGGGGCGCCCCGCAATGCGTTCGGGGCGGTCCAGTTGCGGTTGCGCTCGAGCGGGGCCAGCCGTCGACAATATCGCTGTCGCCGTCACGAGTGCGGAGATCACTCGATTTCGCATGGGTCTACGGCAGCGCGAACACGAGCAGCGACTCGTTGTCGCCCTGTCCGTTCGTGGCGGCGACCACGGCCACATACTGTTTGCCGTTGTTGCCCTGGTAGGTGATGGGAATGGCCGTGACGTTGTAATCCAGGAGAACAGACCACAGTTCCTTGCCGGTCCTCGCATCGAAGGCGCGGAAGCGCCGGTCGCGTGTCGCGCCGATGAAGACCAATCCGCCTGCCGTGACCATCGGGCCGCCGTAACCCGGGGATCCGACGTTCTTCTTTCCTTCCGGCATGTTGTCATTGACGCCAAGGGGAACACGCCACACGAATTCCCCGGTCGCGGCGTTGACGGCCATCAGGCTGGCCCATGGCGGACGGAAGCACGGCAGGGTGCCGAGTAATGTCCCGTCCTTGTCGTGCGCTTGGGCGCTGATTACGCCACCACCTTGTTGAACATACGGAAACTCGGTGTCCTTCGTGCTCTCGTTGTAGCGCGGATTCGGCGCGATCCAGCCGGTCGACGGCTCGTCTTTCGAGTTCACGAAGATGTACCCGAGGTTCGGATCGGTTGCGGTGCCGCCCCAGTTCACTCCGCCGGTCATTCCGGGAAAGATCACGGACGGCGGTCCGCCGTTCGGCCGGTAATTCCACGGCGTGTACGGCCCATCGTTGCGGAACTTCACGCGGTCCCACAATTCCCGGCACGCCTGTGCGTGTTCGGGGGTGGTGTCGTCGGCCGTGACCAGATCGTTGCCGGTCATGCTCACCCGGGCGAGCGGACCGGGCTTCGTCGGGATCGGCTGCGTCGCCGGATACCACTCGCCCGGCACGTCTCCCTTGGCCATCGGACGTTCATCGACGCCGTGCACGGGTGCGCCGTTCTCACGATTCAGGATGAACATGAAGCCGGATTTGCCCACCTGTGCGAGCGCGGGAATGGTCTTCCCGTCTTTCCTGATGTCGATCAGGCCTGGCGCGGGCGGCAGGTTGTAGTCCCACAGCTCGTGGCGGATGTTCTGGAAGTACCACTTCAATTTGCCGGTTTGCGCGTCGAGCGCAACCGTCGTATTGCTGAAGAGATTATTGCCGGGCCGATCGCCGCCGTAGTAGTTCATCCCCGGGCCGCTGACGGGCAAGTAAACGATGCCGCGCTGCTCGTCGACGGTCAGGGTGAACGACCAGACGTTGTTGCCCGTTCGATCCTTCCAGCTGTCATTACCCCACGTGTCATTGCCCACTTCGCCGGGGAGAGGAATAGTGTGGAAATCCCACAGCTTCTCGCCGGTGCGCGCGTCGTACGCGTGGGTGTCGCCCTTCTCGCCTTTACTGGTCGTGAGGTGCGGTCCGATGTGCCGTTGGCCGGGCCCGAAGAAATTCGATCCCATCAGGATGACGTTCCTGTAGATCGCGGGCACTCCGGAGTACGCGATTTCCAGATCGACGTGGCCGCGGTTGCCGAACTCGACGTCGAGCTTGCCGGTCCTGGCGTCGAGGGCCATCAACTTCCTGAGGCTCGTAAAGAGGATGCGCGGGGGCAGCCTGCCCTCACCCGGCCAATACGCAACACCGCGGAATGAAGCGAGCCCTTCGGGCAATTCGTAGCGCCAGATTTCTTTGCCTGTCTCAGGTTCGAGCGCCACCACACGATTGCCCGATGGCAGATACATCACCCCATTCACCACGATCGGTGTCACTTGCTGAAACATTTCGAACGAGCTTGCCGGCCGGTCGATCGCGGGTACGGCAACGCCCGGTTCGGGCCGGAGTCGATACGACCACGCCCGGGTGAGCGTCGAGACGTTTGTGGTGTCGATCTGGGTCAGCGGCGAATAGCGTGTGCCGGCGAGATCGCGATTGTAGGTCGGCCAGTCCCAATCCGGATTGCGTCCGGCATCCTGTTGCGCACTACCGGCGTGCGCAACCAGCGCTGCGATGATCACGCCCGAAATCAAGCCACCGACACGCCTGATCCGCATTGACGCCGATCTTTCCATATCAGAAATCGTAGCGCGCCGTGAACTTCACGAACCGGGGCTGGATGACAGCCGTCGGGCGCGTCCACGTTGCGCCGTACGTATGGATCTGCGTCAGGATGGCGTCGGAGTTGCCGATGTTGTAGACGTCCAGGTTCGCCTCGAGCCGGCCGTTGCCTACGTTGAAGATCTTCGTCACGCGAAAGTCGATCTGATTCAGTCGATCGCCATAAACCGTGCCCGGCTCCATGACGTTGACCGTGGCCTGGTTCGCCAGGAACGTGGGACGCCCCAGCCCCTGCACTCTGCCGGCCGCGATGTCGGCGTTGGTGTAGATGACGTTCGCGCCGACCTGCGGGCCGGGAAGGCTCTGATACGTCGCGCTCACGCGTACGCCACCCCACGGCAACTGGTAGGAGCCGAGCGCTTTGCCGCCTGTCAGGAAGGGCGACTCCTGGTGGCAGAATTCGAGCGGCGTCCACGCGCCGGGGATCGCACCACCAAACCCCAGGTACGCGCCGTTGGCCACCGGGCTCGGCACGCCGGCCGCCAGTACCGGATTTACACCGGGCCCCGGCGGCATTTGCAGCGCCTCCGGCGCTTTGGCGACGATCTCGCAATTGTCGCTCACGGCTTTGCCGCTGCTTATTCCGCCCTGGAAGAAGAGTCCGTTGGCGAACCGCCCGTCGATGGAGATGTCGAACCCGTTCCAATTCTGGTACTGGTTGCCGAGTTGGGACGCGGCCTTGACGACGTTCTTATTGACGACCACGGCCTTCTGGTCGTACAGCCCCGTCAGCGTCGCGCCTGCGTTGGGAACACCCGGAGGATTGCTCGGAACGGTCACGGTGAAGGGCAGGAAGTCGCTGGCGGACAGCGCCTCGTTGTCGAGCACCATGAAGTTGCCCATGATGCGTCGATAGTACCCGGCGTTGACGGACACCCTCGGCATCAACTGGTGCTGGACGCTCGTCGAGAACTCCCAATTGAACGGCCGCACGCCCCACCCGTTCAGGATGGCAGGATCGTAGAACGTCGTTGGCAGGAAGTTGCCGAAGTTGATGTTCAGCCACCCCCCGCACACGTCGCCGCCCGACGCCCGCAGATCCTGACTGGCTGAATCGAGAAGGTTGCAGTCTGGATAGTAGTTGGCGTTGCTGTCGGTCCAGTTCCGTGTAGTGGAAGTCTGAACCGTCAGGCCGGGGTTGTTCGCGTCCGCATACCGAATCGAGTCCTGCTCGACGGCGCGGCTGGCGCTCGCCTTGATCGCGGTCTTCCCGGTGCCGAACAGATCGTAGGCGGCGCTCAGGCGCGGATTCACGTCCTTCCAGTTTGGAACGTTGGAGACTTCGGCGTAGGAATTGGTCCGATTCGGCGTCCATCGAGTCGTGTTCGCGGTGAAGGGATCGACCGATTCATTCTGCAGGTCGAGCCGGATGCCGCCGCTGAGGGTGAGCCGATTGTGCGTCCAGCGGTCCTGTGCGTACACACCCATGTTGTGGTTCAGCCTGCTCGTGAATCCCGCGAGCGGGGCGAAAATCGTGACCTGGTTCGGGACGAAGTCGAGCGTCCTCATCTGGATGTCGTTGTGCGTGTTCGCAAAGTTGTTCCGGTTGAAGTGCCCGCGCTGAAGGTCCATCCCGAACTTCGTCGTGTGCGTCCCGGTCACGTAGCTCATCGACGCCTTGTAGCTTTGCTGCCGCACGTTGTCGAACATGTCCGCCGCCGTGGACGCACGATAGGTCATCGGCTTCGCGAGCGGGTCGACGCCGCCGCCCTGCTCCACGATTGGAATGCCGGAACTTCGATCGAGCTGGGCGAGAATCGTGTCCGGGCTCGCGCCCGGCGCAACGCCTGCCTCGAAGAGCAGACGGCTCGTCGCCACGTAGGACCACGTGATCGTGGCCAGCTGTGTGTCCCAGTCCGTGATGCGTGCCGCTTCCGGCGACACCGTCGCGTTGATCGCCCAGAACGGATCCTGCTTCCGCTGATAGCCGTACCACGCGGAAAGCTTGTGCTTCTGAGCCGGGGCATAAGTCAGCCGCAGGTTGGCATCCCTCGTCCACGTGCCCAGGTTGGCCTGGTGGCTTTTGTCCTCCACGCGGATCACGGCGGCCGGATCGACCGGGTAGAACAAGCCCGGCAATGTACGATTCGTTCGTGAAATACCGGGCCGTGAAATAGAACCACAGCTTGTTCTGCTTGATGGGTCCACCGATCGCGCCGGCTACGTCGTACAGCTTCTTGAGGCTCGAAGGCGCGCCCGCCAGGCCGCGATCGACCAGACGCTGGGTAATGTTGCTGGACTGGAGGCTTGGCCCGGAGCCATTGGCGAGGAACGAGCCGTGGAAGTCGTTGCCACCGGACTTCGGAATCATGTTCGCCAGCACGCCGTTCGTGCCGGACTCGCCCGTCTGGCCCGAAACAGAGATGTCCACTTCGTCGAAGAGCAGCGGGGAAAAGCTCATGTTCGAGACATTCGAGCTGAGATACATGTTCCCGACGCGCAGCCCGTCGAGCAGTGAAACGCCGTCGCCAGGAAGGCCCCCGTGAGCAGAGACCTGAGCGCCCGTGGTATCGCCCGACGACCCTCCGACGTCGCGGGTGGTGGTGTTGACGCCGGCGACGAGCGTGGCGAGCTGAATCCAGACGCCGCTCGTCGGGATGTCCTTGAACATCGTCGACGTCAGCGCGCGCTGTTGCGTCGCTGATTGGACGTCGACGACGGGCGTTTCGCCGGTCACCGTGATCGTCTCGGCCACCGTACCGACTTTGAGATCGGCGTTCACGGTCGCCGTGAAATTGATGTTCACCTCGATGGCTTCGCGCTTGACGGTGCTGAAGCCTGCCAACGTGAACGTCACGGTGTAGACGCCAGGCGGAAGACTGACGATCTGATATTGGCCGTTGCCGTCGGTCACGACGGTACGCACTTTTTCGATGAGGGCAGGGCTGCTGGCTTCCACCATCACACCGGGCAGGACGGCGCCCGACGCGTCCCTGACAGCACCGGCGATGGTCCCGAGCGCCTGGCCGGCACTCGGCGCAGGCAGGCCGATCAAACCGATGATGGCTACAGCAACTGTCGCGATCGCTCGCATGACGGGTCTCCCTTCGTTTCAAGAAGAAACCACATTCACCTCGTGCGCTCGAGAGCGCGTCGATCGTCCGGCGGGGTGATCGTTCGTTAGGACGGCATGGTGTGCATCATCGCGACACAGTATATCCAGCGGTACTGTGTGTCAACGCACAAGAGGTGTGATATCAGCGCTTTGCGATGAAGCTCGGAGCCACCACGACGTGGCGGAGGGCGACGGACTCGTTGAAGGCGTGGCCACGAAAACACGAAAACACGGAGAAGAGCTATGTCTTCTTCGTGTCTTCGTGTCTTCGTGGTTGCATTTTGAAACGGCGCCTCAACGCGCGGGCGCGGGAACGTTGACAGCAAACACGAAACGCTGGCCGTCGCTGCTCGCGCTCTTCCACTGGAGGCTGTTCCCCGCCAGCGGCCCCTGGAGCTTGAACAGGAGCCTGGGAGTTCCCACCTGAAACGTCGGCGTGGTCGTGACATCCACGGCCATCACGTGGACATCGGCGTTCTGGGGATCGGGCTGAAGGAAGTACATCTCCCTGCCGTCTCCCCTCCACCCGATCATGCCGGCGGCGTCCGCCGACACCTGTACGATGGCCCCCGGCGGCGGACTCTCGGGCTTGGCGGCATCGAATGGACGAACGTAGAGCTGAAGTTTCCCGTTCTCCTCCTGGTCCGTGATGTACGCGATGTTGCGCATGTCAGGAGAGAAGCGGCCGTGGAGCACGTTGTACTCCTCGCGCAGCCACTCGATGCCTTTGCGCTCCGCGGCATTCTGGCCTTCCAACGGCACGATCACGAGGATTTGGGTCCAGAAGGCCATGAACTTCCCGTCCGGAGACCAGTCGGTGAGAACCACGCCGGCGCCGGGCGTATAGGTGAATACCTGTTCCGCGTTTCCGCTGCCGTCCCACGCCTTCCGGTAAATCGAGGGCATGCCTTTTTGCGTCGTGGAAACATAGGCCACCTGCTTGCCGTCGGGCGACCAGATCGGCGCATTTTGTGGCTCGTTGTCGTTTGTCACCGGATGCCCCTGGCCTGTGGAGACCTCGAACGTCCAGATATCGTTCTGATTCGTCTTGGGATCGTTGCGCATCGCGACGATGCGCGCTCCGTCGGGCGAGAGTTGGGGTTGGGCGTAGTTGCCAGGCTCGCCCACCTTGCTGAGGATCTTCCCCTGGCGGTCGAACACCGTCATCTGCTGGAGCCTCGGCTGAGCGGGCGCGGCGACCACGAATCGCTCTCCGTCGCGGCTGACGCTTACAGTCCCCACGGCCACATTCAGGGCCTGAGGCAGGCGGAACAGCAGCCTCGGTTTGCCGAATTCGAAACCTGGGGAGAGTGCTCACTTCGACCGCCATGAATCCCCGGTCGGCAGCCAGGTAGTAAAACTCTTTGCCATCCTGCCGCCAGAAACCCATGCCCAAACCACCTTCGGTGGATATCTGCCAAGGTCCTCCGCTCGCGGCTCCCTGGCCCGAAGGATCAACCGGCCGGACGTACATTTCGGGCCTGCCGGATTGATTGGACATGTACGAGAGAAAGCGGCTGTCGGGCGAAAGGCGCGCTCCCTGCACCTGCGACGTACTGCGGAAGGCTTCGATGGCTTTGCGGTCCCCTGCACTCTCGAGCGGCAGCAGGTGCAGGATTCCTCCTGAAAGGTCGGTGGTGAAATAACTCAGGTACCGCCCGTCCAGCGACCATCCCATGAGGTTCATCCCAAAGCCGGTATGCTTGTATAAGAGCTCCTCGTTGCCCTCGCCGTTCGAGGCTTTCCGATACAGACCTTCGGTGCCGGCGCGCAGAGAAACGTAGGCCAGCTCTTTGCCGTCCGGAGACCAGACCGGCGCTCGCGTCAACTCCCGACGCTGGCTGGTCGTGATGCGTGTGGCTTTGCCTGTGGCGACATCGATAACCCAGGCGTCCTGCGTTTCCGCCTCCGGGTCGGCCTTGACCACGGCGATGCGCGTCTTGTCGGGCGAAATCACGGGCTGGTTGTAGAAGTCGCGCTCGTCGATCGTCTCGACGAGCTTTCCCTGGCGGTCGTACAGAGTGAGAATCTGGGTGTTGTTTTCGCGTGCCAGGGCAATGCCTCTGGCCCTGGCAGCGGCTCGCGCTTTGGCCTTTTCCTCTGCGGATTGGCCTTGTCCAAGAACCGGCGCCAGCAGGAATACCACGGCCAGGGCAGTCGAGGCGGTGACGAACGCGGTCCTAGAGTGATCCTTCATAGAGATCTCCTTGCAAACCGGCGTGACTTGCGACGCGCGCGTCAGCAATTTTGCGGGCACGCCGAAACGAGCTTGCCGCTCGGGAGCGTCATCGTCCGCAGAAGTCCCCAGGCAGAGCCGTCGCGCGCGCGGCTCGCTTCGGCGGTCACCGCCTTGCCGAGAGCGACCTCGAAATCCGCTTTGCTGACATCACGATCGCGGAAGAAGCCGGGGGCAGGGCCTTCAAGGCGCCAGGCCTGTGCCTTTTCCCCGTCTTTGCCGTCCACAATCAGTTCGATGTGGGGATTTCGCCAGTCGATCTTGGCGAGCGTGCCAGTGACCGTCACTCGATTGTTGAAGTCGAAATAGGCCGACATGTTGTGGTGGGCCGACGCTGAACCTGCCAGCAGAAGGACAGTGAGGACGCCGCAAGCGATCGATCGAGAGCTCATGGGATGCTCCTTTATTGATCCGGGGGCCCCTACCCCCACGAGGCTCGCTTTACTACGTGGGCTCGCTCGGTTCCTTATAGATACGTTCCCCGCGACAAGAGGTTCCTCGAAAACCCTCCCTTCTTCGTGGTCGAGACTAACGTTTGTCGACCACAATCACGCCGCCCTTGACCACGACCCTGGTTTTCAGCCAGTTCCAATAACCTTCGAGTGGATCGCCGTCGAGCAGGATGATGTCGGCCAGCTTGCCTGGCTCCAGCGTTCCAAGCTGGTCGCCCATCTGGATGTAGTCCGCGGTATTCGGCCCCATCATCTTGACGAGGTCCTGCATCGAGAACATCACGCTGAGGCCCCTCAATTCGTGGTCCAGTCCGGCCTTGGGATCGTAGGTCGTGTCGGTGCAATAGCCGAGGATTGCGCCTTGATCCCAGACCGTCCGCGCATTCACCAGCATGTATCCCGCCTCCTCGCCCAGGCGGACGCCATCGATGATCCCTTCGGGCCATGGCTTGCCGTCACGGAAGCGAGGGTTGTTGTCGTTCGCGAAGACGCCGAACACCGGCGCGCCGAATCCGCTGGTGGTCAGGATTCGGGCGCCCGAGGCGGCCACTTTTTTCGCGTCCTCCCGGCTCACCCAGTCCTTGTTCGGCAGGTGGACGAGCAGCCGCGCGCCGGCGTCGACTGCGGCCACCATCGCCGACGAGCTGACGGCATGGACCTGAATATTGACGCCGGCCTTCTTCCCTTCGTCGACGACGGCGCGGAGGACTTCGATTTCCTGCGGCGAAGGCCCGGGAACCGGCGTCAGGAGCAGCTCGCCCGTGAACTTGATGCCCATCGCGGCCAGCGCACGAATCTCGGCGCGCGCCATCTCGGGCGTGTTTTTCGCAAGCAGACCGACCCGCCCTGACGGGATGATCCGCGGCCCGTTGATCACGCCCTTGTCGATGTGATCCTTGAGCGTGAGGTTTCCCTCCGCCGGGCCGCCGCCGGAGAGAATCGTCGTGTACCCGGCTTCGAGAAGGGCCTGCATCTGCGCCTTCTCGTCGGGGCCCGTGTTGATGTGCCTGTGCGCATCGATCAACCCCGGCATCGCCGTCATGCCCTTGGCGTCGATCGTCTGGCCCCCCGGGGACCCCGGGGACGTCGTCGTCGAAGCCGCGCCGGCCCCCGCCGACACGATTTTTCCCGCGCGCACCACGATCGATCCGCGATCGATCACCGTGCCGTTGGCGACGATGATTCGGGCGTTGGTGATCGTCAGGTCCTGCGCCGACACGGGCGCCAACGCCGACAACGTCAGGCAGGCAAGCATCGGCAACGTGTGTCGCTTCATTTCACCCTCACGGATACAATTTGGTTAGTCCCTGCTTGGGCATTTCGAAAGCCGCCTTGGTCCGCGACACCGGAATCGCCGGCTCCGCTCCTGATTTCTGTTCTGCGGCGGCCGCGGGTTGGGGGGCCGCCGTCTTCGACGTCCCGCCTGATTTTGGCCGGTTCGCTTCAGGAACGGTGATCGGCTCGAGCTGGGAGACGATCGCCGCCCGCTGCTCCTCGAACCACGGTGGCAGGTGCAGCATCGTGCCGAGCTCCTCCGGCGCTTCGTCCTGATAGAACCCGCCGGGAACGTTCGCCGTGCACTCGACGAGGATGCCGCCGGGCGAGCGGACGTACATCGAGTGGAAGTAGAAGCGGTCCTTGACTTCGGACGCGTCGGTGAACCCGAGCTCCTCGTAGATCGCCTTCTGCTTCACGAGCGCCTCGTCGGTCTCGACGTTGAAGGCGATGTGATGCGCGGTCCCGGCGCCGAAGCCCCAGCTTCCGGGCGCCCGGTCCGGTTCGTGGTGGAGATCGACGAAGCGGCCGGCGCCGGTGCCCGGAACCTCGAACCGATGATACGGGCCGTCCACGCCGACTTTGCGAAAGCCGAGCGCGTCGACGAAGAACGACTCCTGATCGCGCACGTCGCGCACCGACAGCACGGCGCCGAAGAACCCGCGTGTCGCGACGTCCCGGCTCACCTGTTTCGTCGTCCAGGGATTGCGTTGGTCGCTCGCGTCCTCGATCATCTCGAACAGCAACCCGGCCGGATGGCGCACGCGCAGGTACTTGGTGCCAAACCGCTCTTGAATGCCGCTGTGCTCGGCGCCGTGCGCCTCGCAGTGCGACTTCCAGAACGTCGTCGCCCCCAGCGGGACCGTATAGCTGGTGCAGGAAAGCTGGCCGGAGCCGGCGCGACCCGGCTTGCGGGCGTACGGAAATGTCGTGGCAATGGAGCCCACGTCGGCGTCGCCGTTTCCGTAATACAGGTGGTAGATCGGGATGGTGCCATCCATCAGCACCGTCTGCTTCACGAGGCGCTGGCCGAGCACCTGGGTGAAGAAGTCCAGATCTTCCTGTGCGCCCCCGGGACACAGCGTGATGTGATGAACGCCCTGCACGAAGGTCTGCATGGATCCTCCAGTCTTTAACGGGGTAATCCTATCGTGCCGGCTTGCCGTTCACCAAATCATTGCAACGCGTTGGCAGGAGGGTCATTTCATCGGTTAAAGTGTCACGGTTCAGGATTGAATGTCCGGCATCGACAAGGAGCGCCATATGTGCGATCAGGACCACTTTGAGAAGGATCGACAGGAGTTCGAGGCCAGCGGATCGGTGACGCGCCGTCAATTCGGCGTCCTGTTGGGAGCCGGGGTGGCGATGATGCTGCCGCAGGTCAAGAACGCGGTCGCGGTGACAGAATCAGACGTGAACGTGATGACGCCGGACGGCGCCGCCGACTGCTACTTCGTGCACCCGGCGAGCGGGACGGCGGCCGGCGTGCTCATATGGCCGGACATCTTCGGCCTGCGGCCGGCGTTCCGCCAGATGGGCAAACGGCTCGCCGAATCTGGTTATTCCGTGCTGGTGGTGAATCCGTTCTATCGCGTCAAGAAAGCCCCGACCGCGGAAGCCGGCTCTGCGACCCCGATCCCGCAGCTGTTGCCGCTCGCGAAGGGCCTGAGCGAGACGACGCAGATGACCGATGCGAAGGCATTCATCGGCTGGCTGGACGGGCAAGCGTCGGTTGCCAGGAACCGGCGAATCGGCACGCAGGGTTATTGCATGGGCGGCCCGATTGCGTTTCGCACCGCGGCGGCCGTGCCCGCTCGCGTCGGCGCCGTCGCCTCCTTCCATGGTGGCGGACTCGTGACCGATATGCCGAACAGTCCACATCTTCAGACGGCGAAGACCAAGGCGCAGGTCCTCATCGCGATCGCCGAGAACGACGATAAGCAGTCGCCCAATGAGAAGAACGTGCTGAAGGAGACGTTCGCCAAGGTGAACCTGCCGGCCGAAATCGAAGTCTACGCGGGGGCCGCGCACGGCTGGTGCCCGCCCGACTCGCAGGTCTACAACGAACCACAGGCCGAGAAGGCATGGAGCCGCCTGCTTGCGTTGTACGGAAAAGCGTTAGCCTGACCGCTCAGTCCGGCGCAGCTCAGGGCACCCAGACCTTCACGATCAGTTTGTCCTGCGACTTCGTGCGGTCTACGACCGTGTGGTGCGGCGTCCCGGCGGGAATGTAGAGCAGATCGCCCGCGCGGAGCGGCTGCCCGACTGCGCCCTCGAGAGCCGTGCCACGGGTCTCTCCCGGTTCAGTGATTTTGGCGTTCACCACTGTGCCGCCCAGCCTCATGGTTCCCTCGCCGTTGCGGATGATCTGGAACTCCGCCCAGTGGTCGTGGATCTCCGACTCCGCCGTCCCCTCCTTGTGATTCATGTGAAACTGCGTGTGATCGTTCTTGATGAAATCCTCGACGGCGCTGTAGTACTCGTTCATCCTGGTCTTCAGCTTTGTCTCGGTGCTCAGCAGGAGCGCCGCATCCCACGACAGGAACGCCGGCAAATCCTTGGCGCCCTCGACGCGCTCCACTCTCAGCATCTCGATCCGTAGGTGCTTCCCAGCGTCCACGATCATCTGATGAGGAACGTTCGCAGGGACGTAATAGGCGTCGCCGGCTTTCACGCGATGCAGTGTTCCCCCTTCGATCCTGCCGCGCAGCTCGTTCGGCGCGCTCTGCTTGGCGTCCACCAGCGAGCCGCCGGACAGGATGCCCCCCTCGCCACTGCGAACCACGCCGAAATCTGCGTATTTCTGATGGACCTCCCCGTTGGGAGAGCTCGCTTCACGATGCGTGACCATGAAAAAGCTGTGGTCAGTGGGCATCAGATCCACACGCGACCCTAACGTCGCGTCCAGCGTCGAAACCAGCCTCTTGTCGAAGTCGGCCATCTGCGCGGCGGTCCAGAACAGATAGTTCGGGTCGGCGCCGTGCGCCACTGTAATCAGCAGCACGGACGCCATGGTTACTCCCGCGGCTCCCGTCAGCAGTCGTGCTTTGCTCATGCTCAACCTCCGTCGGAACACGCGGTCTAGCGCAATCCCTCGACGAGAAAGAGCGCCGACACCGCTCGAATGTACGTGTAGGCGTACGAGCCTCCGTCAGGCGTCATCACGGTTCGGAGAATACTGGTCACACCGCTCGGATCCGGCGGGCGCAGCGTTCTCACCACCTCTCGGTCGCCGCTATGCACATCGATGCGAGCGATTTCGGCGGGCAGGTCACTCCCGGTCTGCACGTAGAGCCACCTGCCATCAGCGCTGCTCACAATCGGCAGGTCGCCGGGCTCGGCGCCGGCCAACGGCCGCACATCCGCGCCGTCGATCGTCACGATGGCGAGGCGGCGATCCGTTCCTCTCGTCACGAACGCCTTGCCATCCGGCATGATCGCGATGCGGCCGAAAACGCCCTCCGGTGTGATCGCACGAGGCTCTCCAGACTCAATCGACTGCAGGTAGACGCGGGTTCGCCGGCCAGGCTCGGTTCCGGAAAAGAGAATGGAACGCCCGTCGGGAAGCCACCGCGCGGCCGGAAAAAACGACGTCACGGGCCCGCGCGGCAGCACTCGATGTTGACCGGTGCTGGTGGGCACGAGGTTGAGCTCGGTACCGGCGGCTGGTGTGGAAACGACCCACTGCTTGTCTGGCGAGAGGGCTAACGGCACGCCGTCGCCCAGTCGCACCGCGGGCGCCCCGTCCATCGTCCGCAGATAGATTGAACGCGCCGAGCCGCCCCCTTCCCAGGATTCCTCCAGGATCGCAGTCGTGCCATCGGTGGACAAATCCCACGCCATGGTCCCGTCGAGCCATGAGAGATCGCGCTCGCCGGTGCTCCCAGGCCCATGGGCCATCACGCCCGCGCCCCAGGCATCACGCGTCACCAGCGCCCTTCCGTCACTCGACACGTCGTGCAGCGTCAGCGCAGCTGGCGCGCGGAGCAGCAGGCGTTCGTCGCCCGAACGCGTGACGGCGTACAGCGCCTGAGACGCCCCGGACCTCGTACCGGTAAACCAGATCTCCCGGCCGTCGGGTGACCATCCCACGCCGAGCACACTGTTCCACCCCTCCGAGAGGGTCCTGGCCTGACCTTCGAGATCGACGAGCATCACGGAGCCAGCCGTTTCGCCGAACACAGGGTGCGTGATGAGCGCAATCGCATCGCCCGAGGGGGAGAATCGAATGTGACTGATGTTGCTCGGCGACGGATCGTACAGGGTCTGGCCGATCGGGTACTGGAGCACCGAGCGGCCGCCGGCCGCTTGCACGACGGCGAGGCCGGTGCCATCAGGTGACCAATCGGCGGCGACCGCACTCTGCAGAAGCTGACGCGGCACACCCCCGGCCAGAGCCGCACGTCCCAGAGTGCCCGAGACGAGGCCAAATCCGCTGGGCTTCAGCACCACGGCCATCTCGCCGTTCGACGACAACGCAAAGAGCCCCGTTGACGTCATCTGCAGCGAGCGCGCTTCCGGTGCTTCCGGGCGCGTCGTGAAGAGCTCCGCGGGATTGCCCTCCCACGCGGCGGCGTAGACGATCGTGTCCCCGTCCGGAGCAAAGCGCGCAGCCTGGACCGTGCCGCGTCGGAATGTGAGCTGACGGAATTCTGCCGGTCCGCGGGACAGGAACCGTGCGCCCGCGACGAACGCGGCGGCCATGGCGGCGAGCAGTACGCCAAGCGCAGCGACGGCCTTCCAACTCAATCGTTTCGCGTGTGGTTGGAGTATCGGAGACCCGGACAATTCGGATGCGGGCTCGAGGGCGAAGCCGAGATCGGCGGCTGACTGGAATCGATCGTCCAGGTTCTTTTCAAGGCAGCGCTCGACGATCCGCTTGATACCTGGTGAAAGCCCCGGGACCAGCTGCCCGAGGTCTGGCGGTTCCTCTTTCAAGGTCGCCGAGAGCGTGTCCAACACCGTGTCGCCCTGGAAAGGCCTGCGGCCCGCCAGCATCTCGTAGAGCACGACGCCGAAGCTGAAGATGTCCGACCGGTGGTCTGCCAGCTCGCCGCGTGCTTGCTCAGGAGACATGTACCCGGCGGTACCGAGCACCATGCCCGGAGCCGTGACCCCGCTGGGGCCACTCAGCAGGTTTGGTGGCGCTGTCAGCTTGGCAAGACCGAAGTCGAGAATCTTGACCACTCCCGAGCGTGTCACGAGGAGATTCTCAGGCTTCAGATCACGATGGGTAATGCCCTTGCGGTGCGCTGCCACCATGCCGCGCGCGATCTGCACCGCGTAGTCGATCGTGCGTCGAATGGGCAGCGGGCCGGCGTCGAGCCGCGCGCGGAGTGTTTCACCCTCGAGCAGCTCGGTGACGACGTACACCGTGCCGTCGTGCGTGCCGACGTCGAAGACCGAAAGAATGTTGGGGTGGTTGAGCGCCGCGGCGGCGCGCGCTTCCCGCTCGAAGCGGCGGAGGCGATCGGGGTCGCTCGAAACCTCGGGCAGCAACACTTTGACGGCGACGTCGCGATCGAGCCTCGCGTCGCGGGCCTTGTAGACCTCGCCCATTCCGCCGGCGCCGATCAGCGCTTGGATCTCGTACGGACCAAGGCGGGAAAGAGGCTGCAGGGACACCGTTGTGTGCGGATTATACTCAACGGCACGCGCGCTTCCTGGGCTCACCACCGTTGGAACACCGATCCCGACCAAGTGCCGTCATGGAGCTCCGTCAGCTCGAGGCGGCGTCAGGCACCAACGTGGTCAACTTTCCCCGGCTCGATCCGCGCCACGGCTTGGCGCATTGCCACGACGAGCGGGAGAAGATCAGGCACGCGGTTCGAGCGGGCCCGGACAACCACCACCCCGAATGGCAGCACTGAAAGATCGTGCTGCTCTTCAAGCTTCCGATCCATCGTGATGAACGCGTCGATCTTGCCACGAACGCGCATCAGGAGGTCTCCGTTCTTCACGCCGGCCCAACCGAGCCCCTGCACGGTCAAGACGTCGTGATCAGGAAACTGCCGAATCAGATCGTGTGGAACGTTCTCGTCAAGCAGGACGCGCACTGGTCAACACGCTTTCGCGGGCGAGCTCGAGTGCAGCGATGGCCTGTTGGCGCTGAACAGATGGAAATTGCCGGAGGAACTCGTCAAGCGTGTCGCCACCCTCGAGGTAGTCGAACAACGACTGCACGGGCACCCGAGTCCCGACAAACACGGGCGTGCCGCCGAGAACCTCCGGATCTCTGTGAACCACCGGGAGCTTGGTGGGCATGGTTGCTATTCGCTGTTTCCAGTATAACCGTCTGGCTGACGTCCAAGGCAAGCCATCCAGACGTTGTAGCGCGTGATGCCGATACCGCGTCCCCGGTAGCGAGTGGCAAGAATCCGAAGGCCGTCGTCCTTGCGGACAGGCTCGAAAACAGACTTAACCTTCCAGAAGTGGAGAGTCCTTCGCGCAAAAAACATCGCGGATGCCGCACCGACGGCCGCAGACAGGTAGTAGACCCACTGAAGCATTATGTCGACACGATTTGGACGCGAGGGCGAGGCGGCAAAGATCATCGCTGTAGTAAAAAGGCAGCTCAAGGCGAAATGCGGGATGGAATGGCGGAGATGGGCACGTCGGACCTCGCCGGCGTTCTGCGGTGCGTTCTCCATGCTCAGTTACCAGGCGAACCAAGTCCCAAAGATGGCAGCGCAGAGCATTGCCATGATTCGTCGGTCCAGCTGGGTCCCTGCCGCCGCTGCATAGGCAAAAAACAGGGCTAAGGCGAGAAGCCAATAACGCTGAATTGAGAACGAAGACCTGAACCCCGTGTGAGCCCCTTCGGAACAGTACGTGCACAACGCACGATCCGAGCAGCGAATTTCGGGGCTTGTGTTGAAACCGCACTACTTGTGACCTGAACCTTACTGCCGCGTGCCCAGAGTTTTTTTGGAGAATCGGTCAGCGCCGCCGGCTCCGAGAGCCGGACGGCAGCGACCGTTGGAGCGCGCCGACACCTCTCGTGCGGAAGTCGCCCGCGATTCTGCGCAACGACTCACGCCTTCGTAATCCGCAGCGCTCGAATCAGCCATTTCGGTGCAGGCCGTGATCACATGCCGCCGAAAACACTTGCTACTCTTCGCGGCGGCGAAGAACAGGAATGCTTTAAGTACCACCGCCTCCGGCATCGTCATCCGGAACTCGGTCCGGACCGAGTTACAAGCTCCACGCGGGGCCTCTCGGTTCGTCGGGCGGAAGCCGCGCCCGGCGAGGGCCGAAGTACCGCTCAGCCTCGTACGCGTTGTGCGCGCGGCACCGTAATTCGAGATTCGCGATCGTGGCTTCGCCTCCCACGGCATACGGGACGAGATGATGGAACTCGAGGAAGCCCTGCTCCGTGCACCGGCCCCGGCTGCCGACAAAGGCGCACTGCCCGCCATCGCGTTGCCACACCGCGCGCCGCGTCGCAGCAGGTATGTGCCGTGAGGCCTCCCCCGTTGCGGCCGGTGGACGCGACGACCGCGGGCGCCCGGCTGCTCCGTGCTTCGCCCTAGCGAGATCCTCGAGCAGCAGCGTAATCGCCTTGTCGAAGATCGCCGCGAGGTCACCATCCGGGATAGTGTGCCGCAGGAGATCCTGTGCGCGACGAAGCTTGTCGTGCGCCTCGCGGTCCACCGTGAACTGAATCTTGTAGCGTTCAGGCGCGAGCGGCTTCACCTCGGCGCGTCGAGACGGTGGCGCCGAGATACTCGGTTCGCGAGGCGACGACGGCGTCCTCATGTCGCATGTTGCGAACGTCGGCCCGTCGGGTTCAACGGTCAACGCCTCGACTCCGCTCGGGGCAGGCGGCTTTGGCTCGGGAAGTTTTCGGATGCTCGCTGGCGCGTCCGGCCGTGGGCGCTTCTGCGCTACGAGCTCCTCGATGTCTCGCTTGCTCTTATGACGCGCCGCGTCAAGGACCTCCACGTGATTCTGCGGTGTCAGGAGAGGAGCAAGCAGGCCAATCGCTGTGAGGTTGACGCTGCCGTCGGCGAGCCGCTCGAGAATCACCGGAAACCTGCGTGCGGCCCGCGCCGCCTCGATGCGGTGATAGGCAGCGTGCTCCGACAGGTGGAGGACCTGCCGGCAATAGGTGAAGAGCGACGCGCAGCCTTCCGCCAGATACAGGCGCCGCGCGTCGAGTTCCATCAGGAGCGCGATGAGCTCGACGGTCGCGTCGCGTTCGCGCGCCGCCGCGCCGTGAACCTGCGCCAGCAAATCGCGATCGGACAGTCGACCGATGGACGAGATGTCGATCATCATCCGGCACATATACCATCGTCTTTTTCAACGCCCGGCACGGCCCGCCATCGAGCGATCGTCGTGCGCGACACGATTTCCGCGGTTGCCCGCGCGAACATGCGATTGAGGAGGAACGTCGTCGACGCGGCGGGCGGGCCACGCGCAAGTCGCACCCGACGCGAACTGGCTTCGAAAAAGGTGTCAAGTGTTTTCTCGATCTCGACGCCAGAAGAACTGGAATCCGTGCAAGGCCATTCGCGGGTCGGTCAGTCGGTCCGCGCGGTGCCTCGCGCGATCCACGTTCGACGCGCGAGCTTGATGAAGTCGTGGTGTCGCAGAGCTGCCCTACTCCGGGCTCGCGCCATAGGGCTATAGTTATCTTGCCGCTCCTCGCGTCGGCCGTTTCGCAGCCGTCATGAAGTCGGGAGCGGCCGCCGGGATGATGAGTGTCCTACGCGACATGTTGACAAACGACGGCCGGGTGCCCTGGCCAGTTCGCCGAACAGTGATGGCGACTCTTCGTCGATCGTTCCTTGTCATCGTTGGCGCGGTAGGAGTCAGTGTTCTCAATGTCGCTACTGTTGCGCAGTCGCTCACGCTCGAGAAGGTACTCGCACAGCTCGGGGACTACCTCGTTACTTACGAAGACACGTTATCTGCCGTCGTCGCCCAGGAGGAATACGAGCAGGATAACAGGGTACCGAGCTGGTACGCAAACGGTCATTCGGAAACGCTTGCTCCGGTCAGACTTCCTGTTCCTACGACTACCCGGGGAAGTGTTGTGGTTCGGGGTTCGCGATGCGATTCTCGTCGACGGCAAACCGGTCCGGGATCGCGCGCCGCGACTCGACAACGTATTGATCGCGGGCGGTGACAATCCGCTACCGGAGCTCACTCGGATTGCGGCCGAAAACGCCCGTTTCAACCTTGGCGATGTCGTCCGCACCATCAATGCACCCACGCAAGTGTTGGCCTTGCTCCATCCGCGTCATCGCTCGCGGTTTACGTTCCGCAAGGATGGTGAGCAAACCATCGAGCGTCAGCGACTGTGGCGCGTGCGTTTTCGCGAGATCACCAAGCCGTCCCTCATCAAGACCGTCGAAGGAGCAGATCAATTGACCAGTGGCATGGTATGGGTTCATCCAGGCGACGGTACCGTCGTTCGGACCGTCCTCGAACTCGGAGGCGACCTCGCTGCGGACTACGTGCAGGCCCGAATGACGGTCAGTTTTGCGCAGGACCCACGGCTGGGGTTCCAAGTGCCGGTCAGCATGGTCGAAGTCTATTCTCGAGCAGGAATGCGAATCACTGCCAGTGCTTCGTACGCAAATTTCCGCCAGTTTCAGGCAATCGTCCGCATCGCACCGAAATGATCCTGCCATCCCTGTTCACGGAGGCACGCGTGAAGAATCGGTGTGCCGTTGCGCTCGTGGTCGTCCTGGTCTGCGCCCTGCGCTCAGACGGACAGCAGCCTCAGCGGCCTGAACCGCCGCCCGCGTTCCGCGTCCAGGTTGACGCGATCGACATCGACGCCTTCGTCACCGATGCGCAGGGCAATCCGGTCACCGATCTCACCGCCGACGATTTCGAGGTGCTCGAAGACGGCCGGCGCCAGAGGATCGCCTCCTTCGCCCACTTCAACATCCCCGTCACGCGTGCCGAGCAACCGCTGTATGCACGGCCAACGATCGAGGCCGATGTACAGCGCAACGATGGGGCCGTCGGACGGCTCTACGTCATCGCGTTTGACGACGTGCAACCGGTGCTGGCGCTGCGCACGAGGATCTTTCTGCGGCGGTTCATCGAGGAGCGCTTCGGCGACAACGATCGAGCCGCGGTCGTGTCGCTCGCCCCGATTCGAGCGGCGGACGCTCAGGACTTCACCAGCAACAGGCGGCTGCTGCTGAACGCGATCGACCGGTTTGTCGGCGGGTCGATCGAGGTGCCCGATATTCCGCGACCCGATCTCGCGGGTACACAGGGGAATCCACCTCCACCACCGCTGGTCGGTGTGAACCCGGAAGCGATCGCAACAGCACGCACCAGAATGTCGGCGTTCCGGCAGCTCACAGAGGTCATGGCGACGATCAACAGCGGGCGCAAGGCCCTGCTCTTCATCAGCACCGGTATTCCGATCGACCCGTTCAGCGTCGTCGACAACAACCGGGGCGTGATGTCGGTGGATGGAGAGCAGGCGCGCGAGGGTGTCAGGGCAGCGATGCGTGGCAACATCGCGATCTACGCGATCGATCCTGGAGGGCTCACCGTGGCGGGCGGATCCAGCGAGGCGACTGCCCCACCAACCGCCGACGAGCGGCAGGCCGGTCGCGGCGGACGTGAAAGCCTGCGGGCACTCGCCGAGGTGACCGGCGGATTCGCGCTCACCAACTCCAACAACTTCGACGGCGCGTTCGAACGGATCGTGCGTGAGAACAGCGCGTACTACATGATCGGATTCCAGTCGACGAACGAGCGCCGCGACGGCCGGTATCGTCGCATTCGTGTGAGGGTAAACCGTCCGGGTGTACAGGTGAGAGCACGAGACGGCTATCTGGCGCTGACCAACCAATCACGGCGTTCTGAGCGACCGCGCCTTGTCGCCGCGGTCAGTCCAGCCGTAAGCGATGCGCTCGCAAGCCCGATTGGAGTTGCAGCGCTGCCGATGCGCATCTTCGCGGCACCCTACAAGGGCGAGGGACTCAATGCCGCAGTGGCGGTCGCAGTCGAAATAGACGCCACCGCCATTCGATTGCCACAGGAGAACGGCACGTTCAGCGGGCAACTGGAATTCGTTCACGCGGCCACGGCCGCGAATGGCCGGTTGTTCCCCGGCGATCGTCATTACGTAAAGCTGGCGCTCGGGCCGGAAACCTACGACCAGGTTCGGCGGAATGGCTTGCGGGTTTTGCTGCAGCCGCAGTTCGCGCCGGGGCGCTATCAGCTCCGCGTGGCGGCGGGTTTTCCCGACGGCCGCGCCGGTAGCGTCGTCGCCGATCTCGAGGTGCCAGACTTCGGTCGTCGGCCGTTGATGATGAGCGGAGTTTCGCTCACGTCGGCCGCGGCTGGGCGCACGTATACCTTACGTGTCGCTGAACCGCTTGCCGGCACGATGCCAGGCCCGCTCGTCGCCGCGCGCGAATTTGACGCCGGCGACACGATCACGATGTACACGGAGTTCTACGAGAACCTGCGGGACGCTCCGGTCCATACGTTGGACATTAGTGTGGAACTGCGCAGTAACGAGGCACGTGTCGTCTCGACCACCGCGGTGACACGATCGTCGACTGAGCTGGCCGGCCCGGCAGACGGCCGCGGCTTCCTCGCTCAGGTGCCGCTGACGGGTCTTGAACCCGGCCTGTACGTCCTGCACGTAGAAGCTCGGGCGAACGTGGGCGAGCGGCCCACAGTCAGTCGCGACATTCAGATTCGCGTGCGCTGAATTCCGAACCTCACTCGGTATCCTTTGCGCCCCCGTTTGTGCCCTTTGTGACGTTTGTTCCCGGGCCCGTCCTGCCCTTTGCGGTTCGACGAATGCGTCTCGTCTCCGGCGCCCTCTCCGCGAACCACCGGCGGAATTTCAGCGCGACCGTCCCGATCTTGATATCAGCCCCGTCACTGAGCGCCACGGGCTGACTGACCCGAGAGCGTCCGAGAAACGTCCCGTTCGTGCTGCCCAGGTCGCACAGGACCACCGTGTCCTGCGCGAGATTGATGGCAATGCTCGCATGCCGGCGCGACACCCGCGGCGCATCCAGCCAGATGCTGCATCGCGGGTCGCGGCCAATCACGTTCTCGCCATCAGACAGCCGGAACGTGCGGTCTCCCCATTCCAGCCAGCAGGGCGTCGTCGTTGTTGCCGGGCCCGTGGCCGGCTTTTCCTGCACCTGCGCCGCCTCGCCACAGAACGCGTACCCCACCCCATGCACCGTTCGGATGAACTGCGGCCGTTTCGCATCGTCGCCCAGCGCGCGCCGGAGGTCGCCGATGAGAACGTTGAGGCCTGCCGCGTCCACATGGCTGTCGGGCCAGAGCGCGGCGTGAAGCTCGTCCTTGTCCATCACTTTCGGTCGCTGGGCCACCAGCGTGGACAGCAGGCCGAACGCCTTGCGAGACAGGTGGATCTCGGCGTCGCCGCGAAAGAGCTGACGCGTCTCGGAGTCGAGCGTGAAGGGGCCGAATCGGGTTTTCACGGCGTGTGCTGGACGTGAACCAAGGCCCTATCGTACGCGTATCTACTTCATGCCAGCGCTGGCAGCGCTTTAGGAAATTCTTGGGTTTTCTTTAAGACTTTCGGTCTGCGGCCCGGGTCATAGTTCACGTGAGCCATGAGCCATCAGCCTAGAGTGATCAGCCAATGAGCCATGAGCCCTCGCCATCGACCATCTCACCCCCGGCCCGGACGCCGCGGCTCCCGGCGCGCGACATCGTCGACGCCGTCGTCCGGAACATGCGCGAGAACCTCGAGGAGCTGCCCTACTCCAGGCTCGCGCCGAGCAGCTATACCGTTTACCTCAATCCGAACGAATTCGCGAGGCTGGAGGGCATCGTCTCGATCCTTCAGGAACAGACGGTCCGCGCGCTCTCGGACGAGGTCGACAGGTTGAGCCGCCGATCCTTGTGGCGGCGCTCCGCCGATCGCGTGACCAGGAACTCGCCACGCGAGCTTCAAAAGGCCGGCGGCGACTGGACGGTGACGTTTCTTCCCGATCCGGACGAGGAGCTGGAAGAAGGCGGGGTCCTCGTCTACTCGGAGCTGAAGCTGCCGGCGAGGCCCGAGCTCGGCGGCGGCGAGCGCACGCGTCGCATCACGACCATCCACGTCGGTCAGCACACGACGGTGCGAGAGCAGAATGTCAATGGGCCCGCGCAGGGTTCGGTGAAGCGGATCGTGGGACGGATCGAGTACGTGGACGATTCGGGCTCGCACGCCCACGACATCGTGACCGACTCCCTGATGATCGGTCGCGGCGGCATCGCGTATCCCGTCGACATCCGGATCGCTTCGTCTCCCGACGTCTCACGTGAGCACGCGCGCATCCGGAGAGATCCGAAGGCGGGCCTTTTCTACCTGATCGACCTCAGTTCGTTCGGCACGACGCTGAACGGACGCCACGTGCCCCGGGGCTACGAGAAAATCGACGGCGCGCCGAAGCGCGAGAACGGGGCGGAAACGGTCCTGCCGGACGTTGCCCGGATTGGCCTCGCGGACCTGGTGTTCCTCGACTTCAGAAAAGTGTCAGGGAAAGCCCGGTAATGGCGCTGCTCCAGTGGGCCCACACCGCCTACCTTGCCCTGCTTTCCGGCCTCGTCGCATGGTGCCTGTGGATGGCTCGGCGGACGGATGCGGACCGGTGACATCCTGATGCGAGCGGTCACCGCGCTCAAGGCGGCCGGCAGGACGGACCCGGGGCTGCAGCGAGCGGTCAACGAAGACCGGCTGTACGTCGACGCCTCGCGCGGGCTGTTCATCGTCATCGACGGCGTCGGCGGACAGGCCGCCGGCGGAAAAGCCGCCGACGTTGCCTTGAGCGCGCTGCGGACGCGGCTGGAACGCGAGACGGGGCCGGTCGGGACCCGGGTTCGCGAGGCGATCACGATCGCCAACAACGAGATCCATCGGCTGGCCGGCACGCGGCCCGAATGGAACGGCATGGCGTGCGTCGTCACGGTCGTGGTCGTCGACGGCGTGCGGGCGATCGTCGGCCACGTGGGCGACACGCGGCTCTACAAGCTGTCGCCGGACGGCATCGAGAAAGTGACGCGCGACCACTCGCCCGTCGGCGAGCGGGAAGATGCCGGCGAGGTCTCCGAACGCGAGGCGATGCGCCATCCCCGGCGCAACGAGGTGTATCGCGACGTCGGCTCCGACCTGCACGAGCCTGGCGATCCGGAATTCATCGACGTCGAGGAGATTCGATTCGATCCCGACTCGGCGCTTCTGCTCTGCAGCGACGGTCTGACCGACCTGATCGAATCGTCGGCCATTGCTCACCTGGTGGCGCGATTCGCCGGGGACCCCGATCGCGTGGCGAACGCCTTGATCGATGCGGCCAAGCAGGCCGGCGGAAAAGACAACGTGACAGTCGTGTATGTCGAGGGAGCGGACTTCAAGACGATCGCCGGCGACAGCGTTGCCGCCGGCGCGACGCGCCAGCTCCGGGACGACCGAACCGGTCACCCGTCGAACCGCGAGCGTCATGTTCGTGTGGCCCTGCTCGTTCTAGTGGCGGTGCTGCTCGTCCTTTCGGTCGTCAGCCTGCCCGGCCCCCTGCCCGTCGGACGGAGCGCGTTCGCGCCATCCCCTTCGAGCCTGGGCCGACTCGTCGTTCGACCCGGCGAGTCGATCGCGGCCGCGCTGAAGCAGGCCTCGCCTGGCGGCGAGATCGTCGTCGAGCCGGGCGAGTATCGCGAAGCCGTTTCTCTCGTCAACGACGTCCGCCTCGTCAGCCGCATCCCTGGTGGCGCCGTGCTCCGCCTCCCCGCGACGGCTGGCGAAACCGACGCCGCCGCCATCGCCTCCGGCATCGCGGGCGCCGCCTTCGTCGGCTTCCGGATCGTCGGCGACGCGGCCACACCGCTCGGCACGGGATTGCTCGTCCAGGATTCCGAGCTCTCGGTCATCGACACCGACATCTCGGGCGCCGCGAACGTGGCCATCGATATCGCCGGCACATCGCAAGTCAGCGTCATGGCCAGCGACGTTCACGACAACCCCGGCGCGGCCTTCGCGGTCCGGACCGGATCCTCCGCGCGAATCAGCCACAACGTATTTCAGCGAAACGGCGTCTCGCCCAACGCACCCATGCCGGTCATCCTCGCGGAGAACGCCGACCTCACCCTCGCGGCCAACGTGTTCTACGGCATCACCCCGGCGGCATTCCGCGCGCTGAGCGAGCCCGTTCGGGCGGCCCTCGCGCGCGACAACTGGTTCCTCGATCCACACGTGCCGCGGGCGCCGGCGCCCGCACAATCGCGCGGCCAGCGAGGCGGGCAGCCATGATCGCGCCTCCGGGCTTTCAGGTCGGGCCGTACACAGTCCTTGGACCGGCGGGCCGTGGCGGCATGGCGGACGTCTTCGTCGCCACCGACACGCGCACCGGCCGCCGCGTGGCGCTGAAGATCGTTCCTGTCGGCGACGACCAGGAGGCGCGCCAAATCGTCGAGGCGGAGCGCGAGGGCGCCGAGTATCAGAAGCAGCTGTGGCAGGTCTATCGACAGGTGCCGGAGGTGTACGAGTACGCCACCGACGGTCCGTATTTCTACATCGCGATGGAGTTCCTCGATGGCCAGAACCTGTCCGAGGTGATCGCCGGCTGCGCCATGCCGGCGCCGCGCGCCATCGGGATCGCGATTCAGATCTGCCGGTTTCTCGAAGCCGCGCACACCCTCGAGCCGACGATCGACGGGCGCAAGTGCCGCTCGCTGCTCCATGGCGACCTCAAGCCGCGGAACATCCGCGTCCTGAACGGCGACGAGGTGAAGGTGTTCGACTTCGGCGCCGCGAAGGCGCTGTCATTCAGCAGGAAGGTGACGCGGCACGACTTCGGGAGTGTTGCGTATCTGTCACCCGAGCGGATCGAATCGGGCGACATCGACGCGCACGCCGACTTCTGGGGTGTCGGCGTCATCCTCTACGAGATGGTCAGCGGCATGCAGCCGTTCCAGGCGAAGGATACGCGCCGCATGGAGTCGCGGATTCGATCGCGCCGTGCTCCTCCCGCCCTGAACAATGGCTGTCCTGAGGGCCTGCACGCTGTCGTGACGAAGCTGCTGGCCGGCGCACAGCAGGACCGTTACGGCAGCGCTCAGGCGATTCGCGAGGATCTCGAATGTGTGCTGGCCGGTCTGCAGACGCTGGCGGAGCGCGAAGGCTGGCCCACCCGCGTGGATGACGAGCCTGTGACCCGGCGCGTACGCTCGCGGAGCGCGGAAGACGACGAGGATGCCACGCGTCGAACGCATGTACGGGGACGGTCTTCAGACCGTCCGCGCTCGGGCCGTCCGCACGTGCCGGAATGATGCAGGGGACGGCAAGGCCGAAGTGCCAGATGTAGACGGTCTTAAGACCGTCCCGCACCGAGTGCGGCGTGTGCTGAGGGCGACCTTGCTCCTGCTGGCGCTCGTGATCGTCGCCAACGAGCTGCGGATCTCGTCGCTCGCGCAGCGGCTGGCCGCGCAGGTGTCCACTCAGGAACTGAGCGATCTCGACGCGACATGGCAGCGGTACCAGGAGCTGAGCACTCCCAGTCTGGGAATCGGCATCTCCGGGCTCGAGCGTGCGCTCGTGCGGCAGACGATGACTGCAACGGATCGGGTGATCGCCAATTACCGGACGCCGTCGCCGTCGGTGAGAGAGGCCCAATGGAGAGCGGCGAGCAGTGTCCTCGCCCGCGCGCTCGCGGCTCGCGGAGACGATCGCGGGCTGAGGGCGGCACTCCGCTACTGCGAGGGCCATCTGCACCGGATCGACGGCGAAGCGCGCAAAGCCCGGAAACTCCCCGCAGAGGCGCAGCACGAGTTTGCGGATGCGCTCGTCGCCTTCCGGGAAGCGGCGGACCTGCGGCAGGACTGGCCGGATCCCTATCTGGGCCTGATGCGAACGTTCATCTACGGCCTCGACGATGTCGAGAGGGGCGCTGACGCGTTGGAGCAGGCGAAGCGCCGCGGGTACATCCCGGGCGATCGCGAAACCGCGCAACTGGCGGACGGGCATCGCGTGCGCGCCGAAACGCTGGTGCGTTCCGCGCGGGCGCTGTCCGGCATGGCGCACGAGCTGCAGTATCTGAATCGCGCGGCAGACGAGTACCGGAAGGCGCTCGAGTTCTATTCGCAAGTGCCGACGGTGGACGCGTCACGGCAGTTGCGAACGGCGCAGCGTGCTCTTGTCTCGACCGAACAGCGCATCGCGGCATTGAACGCGGCGGCTGCACCGGAATCGCCAGGCGACGGCCGATGAGCGTCACTTACACGCCGGCCGCCCATCGCGTCCTGCGTCAAGTACGGGCAGGCCGCTGGCACCTGGGGATGCAGGATGCGATGCTGGTCGCCGCATCGATCCTCTCCATCGCGGCCATCGCTCTTGCCTGCGCCGGCAGGCTCAGCGCGCTCGACGCGTCGGAGCGTGCCGCGGGACGGGCGGCCGTCGTCAATCTGAATACCGTCGCCGATTCCGAGACGCTCGAGCCGGCACTGTCCCTGGTCTTCACGGACCCGCCGGCGCGCCGGTCTGCGGCGCGCGCGCTCTTTCGATTTCTACTGGAACATCGCGAAAGCGGCCGGCAGGTGCCGAATGTCGGTGCGCTCGCCGGTGCGCGCGCGGAAACGGGTACCGCGGCGCCCGCGGCCGGCCTTTTATTGACCTCGTCGCAACTCGCGGTTCTGAAACCCTCGTTTACCGTTCGGACGCGCGAGGCCTTCCGGACCAACGTGCTCCTGTTCGGCCTCCTCTACGTTCTCGGCTTTCACATCGTCTCGCTCGTGTGGCGGCTGCGCAGCGCCAGGAGCGACGCGCTGATCCTCGTGACAGCGCATCTTCTGACCGCGATCGGTTTCGCGGCGATCCTCGCCAGGCCCGATCCGCTGCGGGACACCTTCCTGACGGGACGTTATGTCGAGGGCATCCTGCTCGGCCTCGCCCTCATGACCGCGGTGTCGCTGGTCAACTTCCGCACCATCGCGTTCCTCGAGCTCAGCTATGTGCCGCTGCTGGCGGCGCTTTCGCTTTCCGTGATCCTGCTCCTCGTCGGCTCCGGACCAGCGGGCAGCTCTGCCAAGGTCAATCTCGGACCCGTCCAGCCGATCGAAGGCATTCGACTGCTGCTCGCGCTCTTTCTCGCCGGGTACTTCGGGCGCCGATGGGAGCTGCTCAGAATCCGCGAAGGGGCGATCAGGCATCGGCGGCTGCCCGACTGGATCAACCTGCCGCGGAGCGAGTACGTCATGCCCGTCGCCGCCGGTGTCGGCATGGCGCTCTTCTTCTTCTTCCTCCAGAAGGATCTCGGCCCGGCGCTCTTCACCTGCTGCGTGTTTCTCGCCATCTACGCGGTGGCGCGGGGACGAACTGGAATGGCGGTCGCCGGCCTCGCCGTTCTCCTGCTGGCGTTCTACGTGGGGCACGTTCTGCACGTGTCGCAGACGCTGACCGATCGCGTGGGCATGTGGCAATCGCCGTGGAACAACGCGGTTGCCGGGGGCGATCAGATTGCGCACGCACTCTGGGCCATGTCGACGGGTGGAATCTCGGGAACGGGTCTCGGCCTCGGGGACACGCGCTATCTGCCGGCGGGCCACACGGACTTGATCCTCGCGGCCATCGGCGAGGAACTGGGCGCGCTCGGCCTCCTCCTCGTGACGGTTCTTTACGGGATGCTCGCCTGGCGCGGCTTCCGCATCGGGCGCCTCGCCCACAACGATTACGGGTTCTTTCTCGCCACGACGATGACCCTGTTCCTGATAGTGCCGGTCTTCATCATGGCGTCGGGGGTCGTCGGTGTATCACCCCTCACCGGCGTCGTCACGCCGTTCCTGAGCTACGGCGGGTCGGCGATGATCATCAATTTCATTGCGCTCGGCGTGCTCGCCTCGATTCACGCCGATCGACGTCCGCCAATCGACTTCACCCCGTTCCGCGCGCCGATGCGCTGGCTCGGCACCGTGCTCGGCGCCGCCGCTCTCGTGCTCCTCGCGGTCGTCGTCAACGTCCAGGTCGTTCATGGCGACGACTATCTCGTCAGGCCCCACCTCGGCGTGCAGGCCGACGGAGGCCTGCGGTTCGCCTACAACCCGCGCGTGCTCGACGTCGTGCGCGCAATCCCGCGCGGGACCATCTACGATCGCCTCGGCCTCCCGCTCGCCACGGACGACATGGATGCGATCGCAAAGGCGCGCGACGCGTACCGGAAGCTTGACGTCTCGCTCGCAGACGTCTGTGCCGGCGCGGGCGAGCGATGCTATCCGCTTGGCGGCCGCGCCTTTCATCTCCTCGGGGATGCCCGGACCCGCATCAACTGGAGCGCGCCGAACACCTCCTACGTGGAGCGCGACGGGGAAAGCACGCTGCGCGGATTCGACGACCATGCCTCGACCGTCGCGACGGACACCGGCACGAACCAACCCGGCATCGCTCTGAAGCGCGACTATCGCGCGGTCGTCCCTCTCCTGCGCCATCGCCACGACCCGGACGATGAGGCGGTCGTGGCCTTTCGCGATCGGCCGCGCGACGTTCAGCTCACCATCGACGCGGGCTTCCAGCTTCGGACGGCTTCCATCGTCGCCAAATACGCGCAGCGATCGGGGGGGAAGGCCGCAGCCGTCGTGCTCGATCCGGACACCGGCGAGCTGCTCGCGAGCGCAAGCTATCCCTGGCCCGACCGGCCCGGAACGGACACCGAAGCGTTGCTGGACCGCGCGCGTTACGGACTCTATCCCCCTGGGTCGACATTCAAATTGGTGACAGCGTCGGCCGCACTTCGCGAGCGCGACGAACTGGTGACCACTCCGTTCATCTGCTCGCGTCTCCCCGATGGGCGGGTCGGCGCCAGGATCCCGGGGTGGGGCCGGCCGATTCGCGACGATGTGCTGGAGTCGCATCCGCACGGCAGCATCAACCTGCACGACGGTCTCGTGCGGTCGTGCAACGCGTACTTTGCGCAGCTCGCCGTCAAGCTGGGGCCTGAAGCGCTTCTCGCCGCCGCCGCCGAGCTCGGTATCCCGCTGACACAGGCGCGCGATGTTCGCGCGCGCGTCGATGCGACGCTGCCTCAAATCGGATACGGGCAGGGCGATGTGGTGGCGACACCTCTCCGCATGGCGCGCGTCGCCGCGGCCGTCGCGTCAGAGGGGGTCCTTCGCGACGTGCGCTGGCAAAAGAGCCGCCCGGCCGCCGAAAAAGGTCGTCTTGACCTGGGACCCAAAAAGACTCCCACTTTTTCTGAAGCCGGAATCGGCGCGTCTGCTCGGCCGTTACATGCGTGACGCGGTCCTCTCGGGCACGGGGCGCAGCCTGCGCGATCACCCGGCGCGCATTGCCGGCAAGACCGGCACGGCCGAGCTCACCGGCAAGCCTTCGCACAGCTGGTTCGTGGGATTCGCTCCGTATGGAGGCTCAACCAGGCGGATCGCGTTCGCGGTCGTCATCGAGAATGCCGGTTATGGAAGCGCGAACGCGGCGCCCGCGGCCGGAGAGATCGTTTCGGCGGCCGCGGCGGCAGGACTCTTGAAGTAGGGCGGGTCCTTCTGGACCCGCCGAGAGACACGATGAATATCTTCGATAAGGCGCGACAACTCGAGATGCGCATCGCCAGCAGGATGACGGCGACTGCCAGGAGCCTCGCTCAGAGTGGCACTGGCGCACGCGAACCAATCGAGCTCACGCACGCGATTGTCGATGCCGTCGAGCGCGAGACACAGCCGGGCGGCCGCGGCACGCGCGTTTTTCCGTTCAACACGATCGACGTCTCGATCCTGGCGCCTTCCGACCACGCGCGCGCCAGGCTCGAAGCGATCGTGAACGGCAACGTCCTGCTGCGCAATCGCATTACAGAGCGGCTGCGAGCAGCCGGGTGCGATGCCTCGGAGCTCGTCGTCCACGTCACTTACGTCGCGCGCGCACAAAAACACTGGGCCGACCCGCAGTTCTACATCGCCTTCGCCCGGATCGCCCGGGAAACCACAGAGGAGGTAACCGAGGCCGCGCCGGCTCGCATGGAGATGACGGTGATCCGCGGCGCGGCGGAACGGCGGACGTACCTGTTCACGTCCCATCGAATCGATCTGGGCAGAGGCAGCGACGTTCGCGACAGCCGCAACGCCCTGCTCCGCACCAACCAAGTCGCCTTCTCAAACGGATCGGACGGCATCAACCAAAGCATCTCGCGTCAGCACGCGCACATTGTTTACGAACTGCGGTCAGGGCGGTTTCGCCTGCACGACGATGGCAGCGTTCATGGGACGAGGATCGTCCGGAAGGGGAAGACGCTGGCCGTCCCGTCGGGGGGCCTCGGCGGCCTGCTTCAGTCCGGTGACGAAATCGAATTGGGAGAAGCACGCGTCCGGGTCAAGTTCGAGCATGCAACCACGAAGCCACGAAGAAGACCTGGCGACGAGCGATCACCGCAGCAACTCGCTGAGCAAGGCACCACGAAATCACGAGAGACAAAAAAGACATGAAGTAGGGGCCGGTCTTCAGACCGGCCCGACGCGTGGCACGGCCTGAAGGCCGTGCCCTACCCGGTGTCATCTGTCTCTGCGGTCTCTGCGATCTCTGCGTTCAATGTGGTTGCATCGCCGTCACTGGTCGATCGGCGGCGTGCCTCACCGGGCGCCGACCAGCGTGACAGAACGATCGCCGGCGCCTTCAGGGCTCGTCCTCCGTATATTGCAGCGAACGCAGCCACCCGCCCTGACAGGGGAAGAGGCCGCGAGTCTGCTAGAGTAGCCGTTCCTCTCAAGACATCATGTCAATTCACGCCGCATCGTCGGCCAACCGTGCCGCGAGGTCGCTTCGTGCCAGCACCTTGCCGGTCACGCTGCTCGTTTTCTTCCTCTCGGGATTCGCGGCGCTGCTCTATCAGGTGATCTGGCAGCGGCTCCTGGTGATCTTCTCCGGCGCCGACGTCTACTCCATCACGATCATCGTTGCCGCCTTCATGGTGGGGCTCGGGCTTGGAAGTCTTGCGGGAGGACGTCTGGCGGATCGAATCGGAGCCCGCGCCTGCCTCTGGGGCTTCGCGCTCGCGGAGCTCGGTATCGGCGTCTTCGGGCTGCTCAGCAAGTGGTTGTACTACGACTTGCTTTACCTCGGGTTTCCGTACTTGGCGGCCACACCGTCCGTAGCGGCAGCCGTGCTCCTGGCGAGCTTGTTGTGGCCGACGGTCTTGATGGGATTGTCCCTGCCGCTGCTGGCGAGAGCGCTCACCGCCAGCCTGGGAATGACGGGCCGGGTGATTGGCTCTCTCTACGGCTGGAACGCGCTCGGGGCGGCGGTTGGCGCGCTCGTGGGCACCTGGGTACTGCTGCCGCTGTTCGGGCTCGAGCGCTCGCTGTGGATCGCGGCGGCGGTGAGCTTCGCATGCGCCGGTTCGGCCTTCCTGCTCGCTCTGAACGGCAGCGTCGAGATACAGTCCGCCGCGTCCCAGGACGACAGGGCAGACACGCCGGCGCCATCGACCGGCGAACCGCTGTCGTTCCCGGGATGGGCATTCGTTTACGGAGTCAGCGGTTTTATCGCGTTGGCGTTCGAGATTTCATGGTTCCGTCTGCTCGGCGTCATGCTCAAGCCCACGGCCTTTACGTTCGGAACGCTTCTTGGGGTCTACCTCTCTGGTCTCGGGCTGGGGGCGGCGCTGGCATCGCGACGCGTCGCTCGAAGCGCGCGGCCCGGCATCACCTTTCTTCTGCTTCAGTGCGGCGTCGTGCTGTACGCCGCTTCATCGATTGTGATCCTTCTGAGCTCCATTGCCGCCGGACACCCGATCAAGCTTGTGCGCTATCTGGGAGGCTACGAAGCCGTCGATGTGCAGGGCACCATCGCGCTGCTCTTCACCATTGGCGACCCGGGCGCGCTGACGGCGATCCTCGATTTTGCCGTTCTCTACGTGGGCATGCCGGCGCTTCTGATCGGTCCGCCGACCCTCCTGATGGGCATGAGTTTCCCGTACCTGCAGAAGGCCAGCCATGCCGATCTCCCCGGGCTGGGCCGCCGGCTCGGGATCCTGCTCGCGGCCAACATTGCCGGCAGCGCTCTTGGCGCGATTGCTGGCTGGCTGGCTGCTGCTTCCGTGGCTGGGAACGGCCGGCACCCTCAAGGTGCTGGTGGGACTTGGCGCCCTTCTGGCCCTTCCCCTCGCCCTGGGGCTGTGGCCGCGTCATCCGCGCTCGGCACTGGTAGCGTCGCTGGCCGGAGCCGTGACGACGGCGCTCATCATCCTTTCCATGCCAGACGCCGCCACCTTGTGGGCGCGGTTGCACACGACATCACCGCGCCAGATCGTGTTCGCCGAAGACGGCGCCGGATTGTCGGTCCTCAAACTGGACAGCGCGGACGGGACGAGCCCCGTCGGCGTGTTTGTCAATGGCCTGGGCCAAAGCTGGATTCCGTACGGCAGCGTTCACACCGCGCTCGGCGCCTTGCCCTCGCTCATCCATCCGTCGCCAACGACAGTGCTGGTGATCGGACTGGGCTCGGGAGACACGGCGTTTGCCGCGGCTGTCAGGCCCGAGGTGCAGCGGCTCGTTTCGGTCGAGATCATCGGGGCGCAACTCGCCACGCTGCGGCGGCTTGCGCAGATTCGGCCCGATCCGGGATTGACGGCGTTCCTCGCGGACCCGCGCATCGATCACCGCGTTGGAGACGGCCGCGCCTACATCCTTCAGGCCCGTCAGCGGTTCGACATCATCGAGGCGGACGCGCTGCGCCCGGGCAGCGCCTATTCAGGAAACCTGTACTCGCGCGAATACTTCCAGCTGCTGGCCCGGCATCTCGCGCCCGGCGGACTCGCCGTGACCTGGGCGCCAACCGAACGAATTCAGCGGACGTTCGTCAGCGTGTTCCCCCACGTGCTGGCCTTCAGCGATATCTTCATCGGAAGCAACGAGCCGATTCCCTACGATCAGGCGCTCGTCGAAGCGCGCGCATCGGCGGCGCACGCCTACTTCCAACCCGCGGGCATCGATATTCTGGATGTTCTTCGGCGATACCTGGCCGTTCCACAGCGTTTTGGCCCGGACGACGCGCGCGCATCCCGGGATCTGAATACGGATGTATTCCCCAGGGACGAGTTCGAGTTACCGAAGCCCGACTGGCTGAAGAGGCTCACCAGCTTCTGAACGGGTTGCACCTGTGCCTCGCGTGGAACCCACGGGTTCGTCACGAAGATTCGCGAAAGGACACGTCCCCGGGAAGGCCGGTGATTTAGTGCCGTGTCCTTGCTGAATCAGAACCGGATCACGACAACGTACAACGCGGAGACCGCAGAGATCGCAGAGATCGCAGAGAAGACAAGCTCCACCACGGAGGCAACGGAGACAAACGGAGGTCACGGATTCACGGTTGTTTTCCCGTGTTGTCCGTTTACGCCCGTGTCGTTCTTGGTACTGATTTGTGTGTAATGCCAGCGGAACGGGTTCGTGTCTCCGCGTGCTCAGCGAGCTCCGCGTTGATCGTCGTGGTCGGATGACGGCGCCCAGGAGATCGCTTTCATCTCACCAAGTCTTGTCACGACTTCCTCCGGCACACATTTTCCCGCTGCGACCAAAGCATCATCCATACCAACGTTATGCGGGACGATCCGTAGGCCACAATCCTTGACATGACATCGAAAGCCGCGCCTCTGGTGATCGAATTCGCACCGGGCACCTCCGTCTTCTGCGAGCCCGACCGGCTCTCGCAGCTTCCGATTGTGCGAAATGGGCCACCGGGCACATTCGTCGTGTTCCCCGACGGTCTCCGCGTGTCGCTGCCAACCGATCAGATTGTCGCTATCGATCGCGTGGACGGTCGTGCGCGCGTCGGCTTTGGCGGGATGCACTTTGCCGGACTCGAACAGGGCCGCCTGGTGTTCGTCCGCGTGCGGGAGCTTCACCCGGAGGAGCAGCTGTCTCCCGCCCGCAGCCACACGATGACGTTGATGCCGCACTGGGTGGCGTCGATTGTCGTCGACGCTGTTCGCGTCTGGCCGGTTTGACCATCGGCACGAACAACGTCTTCCACGCCGGTCAAGCTTGCTGAGACAATGAAAGCGAATGAAACGTTCGGGAACGGCTGACTTGCCGCTGCACGGCGGAAGGGTGCCCGCGTGGCTGGCGGTGCGGATGACGGCACTCGGTACGGCCATCAGCGAAAGCGTCGTCCATCACTATGGCCGGTCGGCGCTGTTGTCGCGGTTGAGCGATCCGTTCTGGTTCCAGGCGCTCGGCGCCGTGATGGGCATGGACTGGCATTCGTCCGGCATCACGACATCCGTTCTGGGCGCATTGAAACGAGGCCTGAACCCGCGCAGCCACGAGCTGGGCGTGCATGTCTGTGGAGGGCGCGGACGCCACTCGCGCAACACGCCCAACGAACTGCGCGCCGTCGCGGCGCGGAACGGTCTCGACGCCGAAGCGCTCGTCAGGACCAGCCGCCTCACCGCGCGCGTCGACAACAACGCGGTCGCGGATGGCTTTCAGATCTACCTGCACGGGTTCATCGTCTCGCAGGAGGGAGAATGGACGGTCGTGCAGCAGGGACTGAACCCGGCGTCTCGCCTTGCGAGACGCTACCATTGGCACTCGCCCACCGTTCGCGATTTCACCTGCGAGCCTCACACGGCCATCGTCGGCGAGCCGGCCGGTCCGATCCGGAACCTGGTGGACCATCGCGCGAAGCCAGCCCAGGAGGCGCTGCTGACGATCGCGCGCGAAGATCCGGAGCGGACGCTAACGGAGGCGCGGGCACTCGTGATGCCGAACCGGCACGACGTGCGACCGAGCGACGTGGACCTGAAGCGCCTGGGCGCCATCTTGGCCGTCGCGCACAGCCGCGAGCTGCGCGACTTCGCCTCGCTGCTGCTGGTCGAGCAGCTCGGTCCTCGGACGCTCCAGTCGCTGGCGCTCATCGCCGAGGTAGTGCACGGCACGCCGACGCGGTTTGCCGATCCGGCCCGATTTTCGTTCGCGCACGGCGGCAAGGACGGTCATCCGTTCCCCGTGCCGCTGGCCACCTACGACGACTCGCTCGACGTCCTGCGCCGCAGCCTCGAGGCAGCAAGACTCGGCGACACCGAGAAGATCAACGGCATGGCGCGCCTCGATCGGTTCGTCCGTGCGGTCGAAACGCGCCGTGCGCCTGAAGCGAATTTCGAGGCGACGCTGCGCCACGAACGGATGATTTCTGAATCCCTCAACGGGAGGACGGTATTCGATGCGCCGCTCCCGCGCGGCCGGCGAAAGCCGGGGCTCCGGCAACCCGGGCTGTTCGACGCTCTGGACGTTCGCCGCTCGTGAAACCCTGGGAGCTCCTTGGCGAGACGCGGGCGCCCGACGGGACCCTGCTGGCACTGACCCGCCGCGACCGCGAGTACGTCATCCTCGCCGGCGGCAGGAGCCTCATGTCGAGCCGGATGCACGGCTCCGAGGAGGCGCTGGCGACGATCGGGTGCCGCCACGCGCGCACGAGCGCGCGGCCATGCGTGCTGGTCGGCGGGCTCGGCATGGGCTTTACGCTCCGTGCGACGCTCGATGCGCTGCCGCCGGAGGCAATCGTCTATGTCGCCGAGCTGCTGCCGGCGGTCGTGGAATGGAACCGCGAGGTGCTGGCGCCGCTCGCCGGCCATCCGCTGAAGGATCGGCGCGTGACCGTGATCGTCGGCGACGCAGTGGACACGCTGGTTGCGAGCCGCGATCGTTTCGACGCCGTGCTGCTCGACGTCGACAACGGGCCGGATGCGTTCACGGCGGCCGCCAACGGCGTGCTGTACAGCGATGCCGGCGTTGCCGCGATCCATGGAGCGCTCAAGGGCGGCGGCGTGGTCGGCGTCTGGTCGGCGCGGGAGGATCGGAAATTCGAGCAGCGCCTGCGCTACGGCGGGTTCGACGTGGACGTGCACCGCGTGCGCGCGCGGTTGAAGAAGGGTGGCCCGCGCCACACGATATTCTTCGGCTACAAGCGGGCGATCGAGGCGCGGCGCTGACCCGAAGGCTGGTCAGGCGCGATTCGGCGAAGGGATCGCGCGAGACAGCAGGGCCAGAATCTCCGCCCCGTACGTTTCCCGCCGCCAGGGCCCCAGGTCCGCGATGTGCACCAGCTCCCCGTGGGTGCGCGGGGCGCGACGGGCGAGATCCCAGAGCACGGTGCGAGGAAGAATGACATCGGACTCGACGCCGCGCGCTCGTGCCCTCTCCTTGCGCCAGGTGTGCAGGCGATCGTACCGATCCTGCACGGCATCGGGTTCGCGCTCGGCCTGAGGCATGCGTTGGGCCGGAGCCTGGAGTCCCTGCTCGATGGCCTCCAATACACCATGCGCGTGGCGGTGGATCTGCTCCGGCGTCATGCCTGGCAGGCCCTGCAGCTCTTCGGCGCGGCGCGGGGCGCGGCGGGCGAGCTCCATCAGCGTTGCCTCTCCCATGATCTTGAAGGGAGGGCGGTCCATCCGCTCGGCCTGCCGTTCACGGTACGCGAAGAGCGCCTCGAGGACCGCGGCCTGCCCGGGCGTGAGGTCGCGCGCGCCCTTGACGCGCCAGAACGCCGGCGGGTCCGGGGCGCCGTTGCCCGTGTCGACGCCCGGCCGCGCCAGGCGCGCAAATTCCTCGTCCACCTCCGGCCCGCGGCCGGACGCGGTCAACGCCTCCAGTTGCTTGTCGCGCAAAGCCACCAGGTAGTGCGTGTCGAGCCGCGCGTAGTCCAACTGCTCCGGCGTCAGCGGGCGGCGCTTCCAATCGGCACGCTGATACTTCTTGTTCATCTTCACGCCGAAGTGGCTGTCGAGAATGGCGGCAAGGCCGACCTGCGGCCAGCCGAGCGTGCGCGCCGCGCTCATGGTGTCGAAGATGTTCGTGCACTCGAACTGGTAGTCGCGCCTCAGGCAGATGAGGTCGTATTCGGCCGCGTGGAACACCTTCTGCTGAACCGGATTGGCAAAGAAGGGTGCAAGCGCGCTCAAATCCGGCAGCTTGATCGGATCGACGATGTAGTCAGCGGCGGGAGTGGAGAACTGAATGAGGCAGACGCGCTCTCGATAGGCGTGAAGGCTGTTGGATTCGGTATCGACGGCCACGGCCGGACACGGGAGTGAGCGCGCGGACGAGCTGGTTGAGGCTGTCTGCATCGGCGACGAGAACCGGAGGGGGCAACGAGAACGCACACATACCAGACATTATCCTGCAACGAAGAGCACGCCGATTACGATCATCATGGCGCCGGCCGCTCGCGACACGACCGCAGCAGCAGGTCCGATTTTTTCGAAGAGGACGAACACGCTCAGCGCTGCGACCCAGGCGAGGTTCATCACGCCGACGACGAACAGCACGCACATCAGCGCCCAGCAGCAGCCGAGGCAGTAGCCGCCGTGCCGGACGCCCATCCGCAGCGCGCCCATCTTTCCGTCGCGCCAGTTGCTCATCAGGAAGCCGAGCGGACTTCGGCATTGCGTCAGGCATGCGCCTTTGAATGGCGTCAGCTGATACGTGCCGGCGCCGATGAGGATCGCGCCGGCCAGGCGCGGGCTCGACGCCGACATCGCCGGGGACAGCATCGCCGCCTGATGCAGCGCCCATTGCGCGAGCGCGGCACCCGCGCTGAAACCGGCCCATACCGTGACGTAACCGAACCCGAACAGCAGGACCGCCCACGGGACACCGCGCTCCCCGCGTCCCGCACGCGCCGCGCCGAACAGGAGCAGCACAGGCGCGGCCGCTCCGGCCATCATGCCGACCATCATCACCGACCACATCGCGAACGTGAAGAAGACATCGGCCGCCGTCCACGGCATGTCCATCGCCATGCCCATTTCCGCCATCATCGTGTCGTACTGCATCGACGCCGACATCCGGCGATCGAGCTGGACGAGATACCACCAGGCGAGCGCGGTGATGAGAGCGAGGCAGGTCGAGATCAGGACGCGGTCGCGGCGGGAGAGCGCGGCAACCGGCGGCGAGTTATGCACTCCGCCAGGAAAACGGCGCGTACTGTCCGTTGTTCTTTCCGGTCGCGTCGTCCCAGGCCAGGCCAAGCGCGTGCACGTGGCTCTTCGACGCGTGGGCCAGGGCAAAGCGATCCGCCGCCGGATGGCCGGTGTTGTCGAGATGAAGCGGCTCGGTCGCGTTCGGATCGATCCCTTTGGCACCTTCGGCGGCCATGTCCACGAGACCCGCCGCCTTGACGGACCATTTGACGCCGTCGCGATCGAAGCGGATCGGCGCCGATTCGACGCCCAGGAACGTGCCGACCAGACCCGACAGCGCAGACATCGGGCCGCCGGCGCCGCCACTCGCGATCGCGGTGATGCGCATCGCGCTGCTCGGCGCTGGCCCGGTCGTCGGCGATGACGCCCACCGACCAGTTCCCCTTACCCATCGCCTCCGGCGTCAACCCGAGGACGATGAACCCGAGGCCGTCGAGCGACACGTCACCGTAGCTTCCGCGATCGACCTGGAATCCCATGGCGAACGTGCAGGTCCCCTTGGTGGGCGTGACCGCCATCTGTCCCAGGATGCAGGGACACACGAAGTCGCAACTGCACGTTTCGTAGTACTGCCCGCTGACCTGCCATGCCGGCGTTGCCATCACTCACCACCTTTGCTGCAACATCGATTATATGGCATGAATGGTCGACGCCTAATTCGCTCGAGGATGCCGCGCGTTCGTGAACGATGACGCCGGGTTTTTTGGCCCGCGTTCTCTTATACGGCCAGGTCCGTCGACGAACCCGCGTCGCCGTGCCCGCACTCGCAGCTGTGTCGGGGGGGGCGCGTCCGAGAACGGGCGTTCGGTCAACCCGCCCCCCCCGGTCTAATGCGTCCTATCGTCCCACGTCAGCCAGGAAAGTCGTCGAAGCTCGCCGGTTCCCTGCGCGGGACGCCGTTGGCCGTGTGTCGAAGCGTGGAGATGTGTTCGTAGACCGTCTTGCGGATCCGATTCACGCCGCCAAGGGGTTGGTGCTCCGGGAGGCAGTGCCACGGGGTAAACGACAGGTTCTCCGCGTACTCGTTTTGACGCTCTGAATCGAAGACCTGCCGCGGAATGCGGATCTTCGCGACCTTGACGAATGGAGATGCGCGTTCATCCCAGTCGATCGACGGATCTTCGATCGGCATCTTCACCGGATCGGTCTGGAACTGCACGGCGAAGTCAAAGCAGGCATCGCGCTCGCTGAGGTACGCGACCATCGCCTCGCGAAGAAAATTTGGCGACGCAGCGGGCTTTCCCTTCTGCTCGCCGTCGCAGGGCGTGGCTGAATACTTGATGGCGGCCGGACCGTGCTTGAACGGCACGCTGCTCCAGAACCGGGCGGTCAGCGGGTTCGCGACGTCCTGGCGAGAGGCCTGGTACAGGATGAATGCCTGGCGCCAGTGTGCGGGCCGAAGCAGGTACTGGATCGCGCTCTCCTTCTTGACGTACTCCCGGCTGAACTCTGCGTACTCCTTGACGTTCGGCGAAAAGAAGACGCTGTGGTTGATGAGCAGGAAATCCTGCGTCTTCTCGAACTTCTCGCGTTCGAGCAACTTCTCCCCTTCCACGCCCATCACCTTGATCGCCATCCCTCTGACGTCGATGTCGCGGTCCGAGGCAATCGACGAGAACGCGCTCGAAAAGCGGGTCCATGCCTGGTAGGTGGCCGGCTGCTTGAAGAGGCCGACCCGCGCGTGGTCAGGCAATCCTGAAAGAACGCTGAATTCCGCTCTCAGGAGTCCATGAGCTTTCGCGTGGGCGTCACGACGCATCGGCCGGACGCCGGGCGGATATTTGCGCTCGGTCATCCCGGCGAACAGCTTCAGGATTTCCTCGGTGTGCGCCGCTTCGTCGGGCGCGGGATATTCTTTTCCGAGTTCAAGTTGTGGCATCAGTTGATGTGCGCGGCAATGCGCTCTGCAAGGGCGGCAATGGTGTGAGACGGGTTACGGCCGATCGACGCGGGCACAATGGAGCCGTCGACGACGTACAGTTTCTGATAGCCGAACACCTGCCCCAGATGATTGACGACTCCTGTTTCAGCCGTCGTGCCCATTTTGCATCCGCCAAGCGGATGCAGCGTCACCATGTTTCGGAATACGCTCCAGCCCGCGTTCGGCCTCAACTGGCCGCCGGTCGCCTCGGTCATCTGCCGATGCACGGCCAGGATCGCCTCAACCACGGCCTGTGATCGATCCGGCGTCCAGCGCAGGTCCAGGGTTCGTGCCCAGGGCGACCACCAGGGGCGCGTGAGCGTGAGCTGGCCGTCGGAGCCATCCACGCCGGCGCCCAGCCAGACCATCGTGTGGCGCGATCGCTCGTCCCCCTTCACATGTTCCTCGATCTCCCGGAGGGTTGATCGTCCGACGTCGGTGCGCGGCCCATCGGCGAGGCAAGCCCGCAGCGCATTCAGCAACACATTCGGAAAGCCGTCGTCTTCGATGACGAACTGCTGGCCATTCGAGGTCTTGTCCATGAAGTCCACGACGCTCGAGATGCTCGGTCCGAGCGTCTGCTGCACCCGGCTGGCATCGGCGTACGTGGCCATCGAGAGCACGTTCGCGTTGGCGCTCCAGTTCTGGCCGAGCAGGCGGCTGATGGCCGGCAGCGTCCGGTGCTCGTCGCGGCACCGGAGGAGCAGCTCGGTCGATCCGAGGCTGCCGGCGGCCAGGAACACGTGGGCGGCCGTCTCCTCTCCGCGAATCAACTTGCCCTGCTCGATCCGATCGAAGACGACGCGATAGCCGTTTGTGTGGGGTTCGATTCGGCGAACCAGGTGGAGTGCGCGCACCTCGGCCCCACGCTGCTCCGCCCGTGGAAGGTAATTGAGGTCCAGCGTGTTCTTCGCCCGGACGTCGCAGCCGATGTCGCAGTTGCCGAGGTGAATGCAGGTGCCCTGCTGCTGGCCGTGTGCGTTGGTGAATGTCTTGGAATGCTTCGCGTTGAACGGATCGGTGAGCGCGTAGTTCCAATCCGGCGAGAACGATACCGCCAGCGGGGTCTTCGAGAAACGCTGTCCCTGGCCGGTCTTTTCTGCGGCTTCCCGGGCCAGCTTCAAGCGTTGTGTCAGCTGACCATCGGGGACGACCTGCAGGTCCATCATCTGCGTCACCCTGTCGTAGCAGGGCTTCAGGTCGTCATACGTAATCTCGCGCGGCCACCCGTTCGTGAAGAGCGAGGGGTGCGCTTCGAGCGCCACGCTGCTGTAGGCGAGTGAGCCGCCGCCAACCCCCGCGGCCTGTGCCACGGTCATGTTCCGGAAGAATCGAAGGTCGAGCCAGCCGTTCTGCCGCGCCGGCTTATCCGGGCTGAACAACCAGGCGTCGCCTGCACCTCGCGGGTACTCCTGTGGCGTCCACCGTCTTCCGCGTTCGAGGACGAGGACCTTCATTCCCTTTTCGGCGACGCGGCAAGCCGTGATCGCGCCTCCAAACCCGCTGCCGATCACTATCGCGTCAAATCGTCCGCTCATCCGCGTCTCCGTCGCCGCGCCCGGGCTCGCGGAACTGGAGTTCGCCGTCGAGCTCGCGCTTTGGGGGAATGTTCTGCCTGCGTCTGTCGGGCGGAGTATAACCGGTCTTCCGGTACGTCCGGCGTCCTCAGGACCACTGTTCGTGCATCGTGATCTCTTTCGGAATACCGAAGGCCCCAGGCCTCAGGGCTGTCTCAGGCCTTGGGCCTGAGGCCTACTGACGGGCTGCTGATACAATCCCGCTCTTTCGAGTACGACGTGATGCAGCCCGGCAACGGAAACGCGGGCCACGAGTACGGCGTCGCGCTCTCGCCCGGGGAGAAGCAGGCGCTCGTCGAGTTCCTGAAGACGCTTTAGGCGCGCCACGGGCGCGCCCGCCGGCGCGGAGCGGGGCACGGGGCCCCCGCGAGCGACGGCGTCGGGGGTCCGGGGGACGAAGTCCCCCGGGTAAGTAGATCGCGGAGGACGCGAATCGTGACATCACACGACGGACTCAAGTCGGCGCGGGAGTATCCACTCTGGGACGCGATCTTCGGCCGGCGCTCGCGCCGGGTGGCGGCCGGCGCGACTTTTCGATCGGGCACGCTGTCGTTTCAGTCGAAGCTGGAGCCGCAGCCGCTGTCGCGTCTCGAGGAAGCGCTGCTCATCGCGGCGACCGGGATCACCGGTCTCGCGTTTGCCGACAACCCCTACCAGACGACCGACGGACAGCCGCTCCTCGGCACGCCGCTGATTGAAGCGCGCGGACGCGCGGCGGGCAGCCCCGACAACGCCCGCAGCACGCACTTCTTCATGTGGAACGACGAGGGGACGTATCTCCTGAAGACGCCGGCCGAGCCGTCGCCCGCCGCGGACGTTCGCACGATGTCGGCCGACGACCTGATCGCGCACGCCGAGCGCTGCAAAGTGAAGGTGAAGGACGGACGCGTCGATTTTCCGCGGAGCTTTCCCTCCTACGCGAGCGGCAATCGATATGTCTCCAACGTGCCGGGCAGCACGATGTTCGTGCCCGTCACCGAAGTGACGCGGCAGTACATCAACGGGCTGTTCTACGTGCTGGCGCAGGAGCCCGGGCAGCGTCCGGTATTCCTGGACGATTTCAACTTGTTCCTGCCGTGCGGTTGCGAGAAGTGGCTGAAATCGAAGTTCCTGAACAGGGACATTCCGATTCCGCTGGGCATCTACGCGAAGGGGCGGACCGAGTACGAGTCGTTGCTGCTGCTGCAGAATCTCGCGCTGGTGGCACAGGGCATGGGGCTCGGCGGGTGGATTCACGCGGCGTTTGCGCCAACCATCCTGCTCGGCGGCTATCCTGATATCGGCCCCGGGCTTGGATTCCGCTTCGAAAAGCCGCGAGGCATTACCCTGCCGCGTCCGTACCCGGCTGCAGTCGAGAATCCCGTCGGGCTCGATGGTCTGCTGCAGTCGTATGCGCCGCCGTACTTCAAGGATACCGACGCGGCCATCGACGCGATCCTCGAGGAGAAGTACGGGCCCGAAGGGGATGTACAGCAGCGGGGCGACCGCCGCGCCCGGCATGAAGCCGGACGTCGCCGCCGCGTTCGCGCGCGAGGCGCCGCACGTGGAGCCCGAGGTCGTGGAGGTCGTCCGCGCGATTTGTCGCTACATATGGAAGACCTACGGGCGCTTTCCCGCGCACTGCCACGCGATCGATTCGGCCGGTGTGTGGATGCAGTGCCACCACATCGACCCCGAGTTCTACGACCGCTTCTTCACCGAGGGGTACTCGCAGACACAGGCCGGTCATGCGCAGGCGTGGCACAAGGACAGGTAGCGGTGGCTCATTCAGCGGCGCCTTGGATCCGATACGTCTATAGACGACAACCCCATCGGAAGGTGACGCATGGCCCAGAATCCGACTGCCGACCACTACGAGATCCTTCAAATCAGCCCGAACGCTGAGCCGGACACCGTCCACCGGGTCTATCGTCTGCTCGCCCAGCGTCTTCATCCCGATAACGGCGAAACCGGAAACGCCGGCCAGTTTCGGATGCTGACCGACGCGTACCAAGTCATCAGCGACCCGGAGCAGCGTGCCAGGTACGACGTCATCCATACACGGCTGCGTCAGGAGCGCTGGCGGCTCGTCGCGAGCAGCGACCAGGCGGAGAACGATTTCGAGGCCGAACATATCGTCCGCCTCACGCTGCTCGAAGTGCTCTACACGCGCCGGCGGATCGAACCGGACACTCCGGCCGTGTCGCCGCTGGATTTGGAGACCTTAATCGGAAAGACTCGGGAACAACTGCACTTCACCATCTGGTACTTGCTGCAGAAGAAGTACGTCACGCGCGCCGACAACTCCATGATGGTGATTACCGCCGAAGGTGTCGAGTACCTGGAAGGCAACTATCGCGATACGCTGCAACGCCGTCGGCTCACAGCTCCGGCCTCACCCGCAGCTGTCTAGCCTGGCAACGACCGTACGTCGGCGATCGCTTCGTTCGATGCCGCCTCGAAAAGAACCGCGACGCCGAGGAACGCGTCGACGACCGCCGGGTCGAAGTGGGTGCCCTTACCGCCGACGATGAGCTCGACGGTGTCGTCGTGCGACAGGCACTTTCGATACAGCGTCCGGGCACGAACGGCATCGTACACGTCGACGAGCGCCATGACCCTGCCCGCGACGGGGATCGCCGTGCCGCGCAGGCCCTGCGGGTATCCGGCCCCGTCCCACCGCTCGTGATGCGTATACACGATGTCTTTCGCCATCTCGAGCGTCGCATCGTCGCGCACGCCCACCCGCGCCTCGGCCTTGAGGATGACGTCCCGGCCGTGAGTCGGATGTTTCCGCATTTCCACGAGCTCCTCCGGGGTGAGGGCCCCAGGCTTGTTGAGGACGCGATCAGGAACGCCCACCTTACCGATGTCGTGCAGCGGCGCCAGGCTCGAGAGCAGATTCGATCCGTTCGCGCGTGAGATAGGCGCGGAAGTCAGGCTGTGTGGCAAGTTGGTCCGCGAGCAGGCGGGCGTAGTGCTGGGTTCGGCGCGAATGACGGCCGGTCTCGGCATCTCTGACTTCGGTCAGGGACAGGAGCGCCTGCACCATCAGACGCTGGGCCGCGGTCTTTTCGCGACCGGCGCTGTCTGCTCGTCCGCGCTCGACCGTGAACTTCGCGAGCGTCATGACGGCGAGAGCGGCCACAATGCCTATCGTCGGGGACAGCGGCGATATGAACACGCCACGCGTCGATAGCAGCCACACGGTTCCCCACCAGAGCGCCGCCACGCTCGCGCCCCCGCCGATCAATCCCGAAGTGATCCCGGTTCGTGCGACCAGCACGGCCACCGCGAGGCCCAGAACGAGCACAATCAGGCTTTCCAGCGTTGCTCCGAGCGCGGAACGGCGGATGAAGTCCTGCTCCAGGAGGTTATCGGCGACCGTGGCCTGGACTTCGACCCCCGCAAACAGCGTATCGAGAGGCGTGGCAACCACCTCGCGCGTGCCGAGCGCCGTTGTGCCGACGAATACGATCTTGCCGCGCAGGGCCCCCTCCGGCACCTGCCCTGCCAGAACATCCGCCGCCGAGAAGTACGGGAACGTCCGCTTCTTCCCTCGATAGCGCAGCAACAGATTGCCTTTTCCGTCGACCGGTACGGTGCGGTTGTCGATCGTCAGCACGGAAGCATTCACGTTGGCGATTCGAAGGGCGAGATCGCGCGCGCCTGTCGCGGCCGCAACCGCCGCGAGCGCGAGCCCGGGATATACGCGGCCGTCGAGCTCGGCGAGCGAGCGGCACGCGTCTGAGGATGCCGTCCGCGTCGGGAGCCGCGTTCAGAAAACCCGACGAGGCGGCGGCTTCGGCCAGCACCGGCAGGTTGCACACGGCACCCGTCGCGCGAAAGAGCGGCTCGTATCTCGTCTCATCGGGAGGCCAAAACGTCGCGATGCCGATCGGATGCAGCACGCACGCACTTGGCACTGGTGGGGCTGCGTCGAATGTGAGCCCGTAGCCCAGAATGACGCGACCCTCGCGGAGCACCCCGGCTAGCGCTGCATCCGGCGGCGTCGCCGTGTCGTCGGCCGAGCGCCGGACGTAATCTCCAGAGTCTCCAGAGTCTCCAGGGTCTCCAGGCTGACCATCGCGATCGGGCTCGGCGAAAATGATGTCCAGCGCAATCGCCGATGCCCCCGCGTTCCGTAGTCGAGTGATCAACCGGCCGACGACATCACGGCGCCACGGCCATTGACCGATCGTCGACAGGCTTCGATTGTCCACGTCGACAATGGCAACGCGCTGGCCTGGCCCTTTCGCGGGAGTCGATCGCAGCAGGATGTCGTACACCGAGTCGTCGAGGCGGGCGAATAGCGACGGTCGAAAGACTCCGAGCACAGCTGTGACCAGCACGGGAACGGCGCCGCACAGAAACACCAGACGGCGGCGTTGCGCGCCACGCGCTTTTGGCACGGTGCGATTACCTCACCGTGATTTCGACACGGCGGTTGCGGGGCCCCGGGGTGTTGTTGGGAGTCTTGACGAGCAAGTCGGCTTCGCCGTGAGAGCTCACTTCGATGGTCGACGGGGCGAGACCGGCCTCGACGAGAATATCGCGGACACTGATCGCCCGCTTCAGGCCCAACGCAATGTTGGCCCTGGGATCACCCATCGTGTCGGTGTGCCCGACGACAACAACCTCCGGAACCGAAAGTCGCTTGACCGTCCGTAGAATCTCGGGGACGAGTGCGGTCGATGCCGCGGTCAGCGCGTCGGACTCGAACCGGAATTGCAGAGTGAAGTGACGCGGGGCAGGCGGCAAAGCAGCCAACGCGTCGCCGAACAGCCGGTCCACGTCGGCTGCGCTCATCGTACTGGCGGATCCAGGAGGGCCATTCGCCGTCACGCGAGTCGCGGCGCGTGGAGCGGCGAGGTCGGCGGATCCAAACTCGTTGGAGACGCGGGCCCGTCCAGTTGTGCCACTCTCGGGGTCCGGCAGCAACACGATCAGCGTCGGCGGCGGCGGGCGTGGCGGTTGCGCGATGCGTTTAGGACCGCACCCGGCCGCCAGGACCATGGCAATCGTCACAACGAGCGCCGATGGTCTCCCGATCGACATGCGTGCCTTTCGTTCCGGAGTCCGATTACGGCTCGATGCGGACGGCGACGGTCGTCCCCCGGACGCCGACGATCGCCGCCGGCGTTTCGAGGCGGATGGAATCGGGAGCGAGCTTCGCCATGTGGCCCGATACGTACGCCGCCGCCCCGCGAACGAAGCTCAGCACCATCCCGAAACCGCCGTCGGCGGGCGCGTACACGTAGCGCTCGAGGCGCACCTCGCTGCTCGGACCGAGCGAGAGCCGGGTGTCGTCCTTCAGCGTGACGCCGACGGCTCCATCGACGCCGGTTCGGAGTGCGTCGGTCGCGAAGACAGGCTCTCCCGGACGGGCCGCAACCGTTGCGTCCTGGCGCACGATGAACGCCGATCCGGAAGCGACCTTGACGTATCCAGCGGGAGACGGCTGCTCGGCCAGCGCCGGCGTAGCCGCCGCAAGAAGCCCCGCGAGAATTGCGGCCGACCGTCGAAGACCGAACATAGGACCTCCCAAGGTTAAGACACGGTTTTGCACGATCCCTGCACGAGCACCAGATTTGGGGAGACCCGCACGAAAGTGGCACTGTCTCCAGCCCGGTCTGTTGAGATTCCCGCGAAAAACGCTGCCGTCCGTGAAGGGTGCACGGGTCGTGCCCGGAACTTTCCGGAAGGTTGATTTTTCTCGGCGCGAACGGAGATTTGGGAGTCGCGTGCCCGGTAGTCTACGCGTGCGGCCCGTCAGCCATCTGTGAGGCAAAACCGCGTCGAAATGAGCACCAACGTCATAAACAGGCCGTTTCCTGAATGTACTCCGGTGTGCTTGGACTGAGAACCCTGGCGATCACAAATATGGCAGCGCTGTTGCGGCTCGGTGACCGTGGACCGGTCTCGTCTCGTGATCATCGCCGAGTCGAATCTGGCCCGTGCCGAGCGGTACGAGGAGGCGGTGCGATTTCTCCGGCTGCCGGTTCGCACCGTCGTCAACGGAGACGACGCGCTCGCGCTGGTTCTGCGGGCGGCGTCGCCGGCGCTGCTCCTGGCCAATGCCCTCCTGCCCCGGATGGACGGCGCGTCCGTGGTGCGCCAGCTGCGCGCGGCACAAAACAACGTCCCTGCCATTCTTCTCGGCGGCAGCCCGCAGCTGCTCGCACGGCTCCGCGACTTACGCATCCCGGATACGGAAATATTCTCGACCGACGTGGATCCGCAGGAGTTGTCGGCGGCCGTGGCTCGAATGGTTGCGCCCTCAATCGAGGGCACGCCAACCAACGACGCCCCGCCGTCTGAATCGCTGGTACAGCAACATCTCCAGCGGCTCGCCGTCGAGTTGACCGCCAGGTTTGACGTTCCGATTGCGATTGCGCAAGCGACGATAGGCGGGCAGGCGGGAGTGGGCGTTGGCATCCGGCGGCAGCCGATGCTGCCGGTCGCGCGCCGCTTCCTCGACTGGCCCGTCGTCAAGCAGGCGCTCGATACGCGCGACTTGTTCGTGGTCCCGAATATCGCGGATCACCCGCTGGTGCGTGGCGAGGGATTGCCCCCGGTGGCCGCGCCCCTGCTCGGCGGCATCGCCGTCATGCCGATGATCGACGGGGCGGGCCAGATCGTCGGGGCCGCCGCCCTGCTCGATGTCGTGCCATTGATGCTGAGTGCGCACGAGCTGCACGGCTTCAGCGCGCACGTTCGAGCGGTCGCCGCGGAACTCGAACGCGCCCTGGCGGCGAAAGTGGCGGAGCGTCAGCTGAGATTTTTCCGCCAGGAGCTCGAACAGGGCCAGGCGGACGCGAGCGCACGCATTGCCGCGCTTTCCGAAGTCGTGATCACGGATGTCTTGACCGGGCTGCTCAATCGCCGTGGCGGAACCGAGGCGGTGGTGCGGGAATCGTCCCGCGTCGAGCGGGGCGGAAGCCGTCTCAGTGTCGCCTTGTTCGACGTCGATCGGTTCAAACGCATCAACGATCAACACGGTCACGCGGTTGGCGACCAGGCGCTCGCTGAAGTCGGACGGGTGATCGCCAAGTTGCAACGTGTCAGCGATATCGCCATCCGCTGGGGCGGAGACGAGTTTCTCGTTCTGCTGCCTAATGTCGACGAGGAAGGCGCCCGTGCGTTTGCTGAACGGGTGCGGTCGGCGCTCGCACTGGTGCAACTCCCGAACGTCTGGGGGATAAGTGTCTCGGTCGGGACGGCTGAAATGAGCGTCGGCGAAGATATTCAGGACACCATCGGCCGCGCCGATGCACTGCTTTACAAGGCAAAAGCGGCGGGCCGAAGTCCGGAGGCATGAGCGCCTCTCGCTCGGACGCGCCCGGAGTGGTGTGCTAAATTGAACAGCGGTGGCCGGCCTCGGTACGTCAGCGTACGTCTTCGCGGCTGTGAGCAGCCAAGGGCGTGGTTGGACGAACAAGTCGATGATACATGGCCGATTTCTGGTCGTGGACGACAACATTGTGGTCAGGGAGATGTTCGCCGATGCGTTGCGTCTCGAGGGCTATACCGTCCGCACGGCTGCGAACGCCGCGGCGGCCCTGGACGACGTCGTCTCGTGGGAGCCTGACGCGATTCTGATCGACTACCGCATGGGAGTGATTAACGGCCTGGGGTTCCTGTACCGGCTGCGCGCGCACGAATCGGTGGCCCACACACCGGTTGCCGTGATCACCGGGCAAGTCGACCTCGAGGGTACCCTCGCCACCGAGTGCGCGAGCCTCGGCGCGACCGTCTATTTCAAGCCGCTACGCCTCGAGGATCTACGGGCGATTGCGCGTGGACTGCTCACCAAGACCCCTTCATTGGCGGATTGACGGGGGCGCAAAAAGCGTCCTATTGGGTGATTTTTCTCCGCGAAACTGCCGATTTCGTATCCGCGTACTGGTCCTCTACACCCACGCCGTTCCGCGATGTGCATGGAAATCCACCCTGCGAAGAGCAACCATTAGGATAAACAGCACAAATCACGCCATTTTTTGATTGCCGGGCACACATGGTTGGGTCGCGGGCCGCGATTTACACAATGGCAGCGCTGTTGCGGCGCGGTGATCGTGACTCGGCCTGCCTTCGTTGTCATCGCCGAGCCAGATCCGGCCTGTGCCGCGAGGTGCGAGGAGGCCGTGCGCTCGCTCCGGCTGGCGGTTCGCTCAGTCGTCACGGGCGACAAGGCGCTCGCAGCGGTACTCGGGACGCCTTCGCCGGCGTTGCTCCTGGCTAACGCCCTGCTGCCCCAGGTGGACGGCGCGTCCGTCGTTCGGCACATGCGCGCGGCACAAATCAACGTCCCTGCCATCCTCCTCGGCGACAACCCTGGGCTGCTCGCACGGCTCCGTGATCTGCGCCTCCCCCATACGGAAATCTTCTCGACGGACGTCGATCTGGAGGAGTTGCGCGCGGCGATCTCTCGAATGGCTGCGCACGCCATCGAGGGAGGCCTGTCGACCAGGGACAACAGCGAGCCACCTTTCCGGGAATCGTCCCGCCCCGAAAAAGGCGGAAGCCGTCTCAGCGTCGTCTTGTTCGAAGTGGATCAGTTGACACGGATCAACGATCAATATGGTCACGCGGTTGGCGACCGGATGCTCGCCGAGGTCGAACGAGCGATCGCGGGATTGCAGCGTGCCAGCGATATCGCCATTCGCTGGGAGGGAGACGAGTTTCTCGTGTTGATGCCGGACGTCGACGAGAAGGAGGCTCGCGGCTTTGCGGAACGGGTGCGATCGGCGCTGGCACTCGTGCAACTCCCGAATGGGCTGGTCGTGAGCGTCACCGTCGGAACGGCCGAAATGACCGGCGGGGAATCCATTCAAGACGTGATCGGCCGCGCCGACCAATTGCTCTACAGGGCAAAGGCGGCAGGCCGAAATCCGAAGAGATGAGCGTGACCGTTTAACGGAACGCGACGCGGCTCCCTATTTGAAGTCCAGAAGGGGCGTGACGCCGTCCGGATCCAGGCGAACCACCGTATAGGCGGTGAACTCGTCGGCCATGAGCCATCGGTGCGGAGTGCCGGCCGGGATAATCAGGACGTCCCCTTTGGCGATCTCGATCTCCCGGGCGCCCTCCGCTTTCGTGCCGGCACTGCCCAGGCCGTTGCCGGCACTGGTTGGGCGCCGCTCCCAGTCCACGATCTTTCCGCCAAGCAGCATTCTGCCCTTTCCCTCCAGCACGTGATAGACCTCCGCGACGTCGTCGTGCACCGCGAAATTGGGATTCGACTGCCCTTTCAACCGGTAGACGACGCTGATGCCAACTTGATGCCTGTCGCTTCCGCCGCCCGCCTTCACCATGTTCATCGGGACATCGCCGGTCTTGTCGGCAAGCATCTTCTTCTTGTGTCCCTCAATCTGGGCGGCGGTCAGGAGGGTCGCCGGCAGGTCGTACCGGTGATTGGGCAGCTGCAGCGGCTCGCTTGGAACCGGCTGCGGCTGTGTCTGAGCTCGGGCGGCCGAGCTCATCAGGCCGGGAAGCGCAATCGCCGCAGAACCCACGAGTATCAGCATTCCGAGCATTCCAATTGATGCGAACGGGCGTCGAGGCATCGTCATGGCCTGTCCCTTCTGCTCGTCACCGAGCCATCAGCGAGTCGGCAGGATTCCGTCCCCCCGCGCTGAAGCTGATCATTTTACGCGCTCGGCACGCCGCTTGCGATCGAGCTGCCACATGACCGTCGATCCGGCTTCCGACTACAGCGTCCATCCCGAAACCGCGTTCGGCAATGCCTACGTCGATCGGGTTTACGAGAAGCTGGCGCCAGTCTACGACCTCGTGTTCGGGAAGTTGCTGCAGCCCGGACGCGTCGCCGCGGTGGCACGCATGGGCCTGCAGCCCGGCATGAATGTTCTGGAAGTGGGCGTGGGTACGGGCATCAACCTCCCCCTCTATCCTCCGGAGTCGCAAGTCGTTGGAATCGATTTATCCTCCAGCATGCTGGAAAAGGCACGTGAACGGGTGGCCAACAAACGCCTCCCCCACGTCCGGCTCTGCGAGATGGACGCCGCCCGGCTGACGTTCGCGGACGACTCGTTCGACGTGGTCTACGCACCGTATGTGATCAGTGTGGTGCCCGATCCCGGGCAGGTTGCGCGCGAGATGCGGCGCGTTTGCCGCACCGGCGGCACCATCCTCATCCTCAACCACTTTCGCAGTGCCAGCCCGCTCCTGGCCTCTGTCGAACGCGCAATCGCGCCGGTCACGGCGCACGTCGGATTCAGGTCGGATCTCGATCTGGTCGACGTGCTCTCGGAGGCCAGGTTGCAGCCATGCGCGATCGAGAAGGTGAACGTGCCGAAAATCTGGTCGCTCGTCGCCTGCACCAAGAACTGAGGCTCACTCCAGCTAGCCCTGCTCGCGCAGGAAGCGGATCGTGTCCTCGAGCGTCTGCTTCAGCGGTCGCGGCTCCCATCCGAGATCTGTCCTCGCCCGCGTCGTGTCGTACCACGCATGGCGGCCGATGATCTGCAGAACGCTCGCGTCGAACGCCGGCTTGCCGATCAGCCTGGTGGATAACCCGAGCGCGGCCGCGACGATCCTGACGAGAAACATCGGGGGCGCGAAGCGCGGCGCGCGCACGCCCGCGACCGCGGCCGCTGCCTCGAGGAACTGATTGGTCGTCACGTTGTGGCCGCTGATCAGATACCGCTCGCCGGACTTGCCGCGCTCGGCCGCCCGGAGCACGCTGTCTGCGAAGTCGCGGACGTCGAGGATGCCAAATCCGACCGGAAAGGTGAGCCACAGCTTCTTGTTGATCAGCGCCTTGAGCAGCTTATTGGCCGGGGCGCCTACGGGATCGTCGGGACCGAGGGTGAATGCCGGGCACACGGCCACGACTGCAAACCCGGGCCGTGCGCGGCTCAGCGCCTCCTGCTCCGCTTCACGGCGGTTGATCGCATACGGAAAATCGAACGCATGCTTCGACCAGTCCGCGCGTTCGTCGAGATTGGCCGGCTCGCGATTCACGCCAACAGCGAGGGCACTGCCGACGACGACCGCGCGCGAGGCGCCCGCTGCCGCCGCGGCGTCCAGCAGTCGCTTCGTCCCCACGACGTTGACCCTCCGCATCTCGTCGATCGCCTCCTGACCGCCCCCGAGGCCCACTTTGAACGCCAGATGGAGGACCGTGTCGACACCGGCGCAGGCTTCGGCGATCGCCTGGCTGTCCTCGAGGTGTCCCGCGGCCTGCTCGACGTCCAGCCGCTTCAACGGCGCGAGGTTCATTCCCGGAAGTTCGAGCACACGGGGGCGGATGCCTTGTTCGTTCAGCCGCCTGGCGACGTGGTAGCCGAGGAAACTCGACGCGCCGGTCACGAGTACCCGATTCACCTGAGCACTCCGTTCAGGGGGGTACCGAGCGTGGCCTTGAGCTTTTCGAACGGATCCACGAGCGGATCGCGCTTCGTCCAGTCGATTCCGACGATGCCGTAGAGCCAGGCGGGCATGGAAACCGGTTCGATGACGAGCGGAATCAGCCGGCGTTTCCGGTCGCCCATGTCGAGCACCTTGGCGATGATCGCTTCTTCCTCCGTGTTACCGCTTTCCAGATATCGGGACGAGATCACCGCCAGTGTGAAGCGGCTCTCGCGGACGCATCGTTCCATCTCCTGAAGGAAACTGGCATTGGCGGGGAAATCCCGCTCGTCGATCGCCACCAGGTAGCCCTCCGCTTCGAGTGCCGAGACCAGATCGGTCGTGAACTTCTTATCCACCCGGTCGTGGCGATAACTCATGAAGACGTCGTACCGTATCGGCGCGTCCTTTCCAGACTTCGTTCCAACCTGGGGCGCGGGTGCGTCCCAGCGAACCGGCGCCAGTATCGTGGTCGGGACGGCCTGGGCCGTTGCCAGCAGGCACACGACGAGGAACGGAATCCAGAGGAAATAAGTGCTGCTGACGAACGCGCTGCAGCGGCCGATCGAAGGCCGCGTCCATATGGTCTCCGGGTCGCCGGCGGCATCGAACAGAAGATCGTCGCTCGAGAGGTCTGGGTTCTCGCTCTTGTATTTCACGCCGAGCTCCGTCAGATCCGTGCCGATGGTGACGGCCCTGTTCGCGTAGCGCGCCGTGCACGCACGCTGCGCGTACCCGCCTGCGGAAAACGACGCCAGGCCGAGCACCAACGCCGCGACGGCGGCCGCCACCCAGACCATTGGCCGCGCCGCGTCGCGCCAGACCAGGAACGGCAGGATGGCGAGGGTCACGATCGCGGCGGAGGCGAGCGCCGCGAACGCCCGCCCTCCTCCCGATCCGGCCGCTGCAATAGCCTCTGGCAGCGGCGTGAGAGCGGCAGCGATCGCTGCAAGCAGGACAGCGGCAACAGCGAGCCACACCCGCCTGTGGCGCCCCAGCAGACGGGCGCCGCTCGTCATCGCGGTTGCGTCGTGGGAACAGGAAGGTCGAGCAGCAGCTCGGTTTTTCCTTCGCCAACCTTGACGACGGTCCGCTCGCCCAGCCGTGCGGTCGCGGGATCGCGAACCCACATCACGTATCTGCCCGGAACGAGGGATTCTGCCGTCGGACTGCTCAACTGTGGAAAGAGATCGGGGCTGGCGCTGGTCGAGGCTTCGAAGACTCTTGGCATGTAGAACACCTGCCAGCTCTTGCTCTCCGCGCCGCCCTCGAGGGTCCTCACGCGCACGACGACCGATCCTCCCAGCCTTCCTCCGCTGTTCACGCAGTGTTCGAACTTGATCTCGAGATCTTCGGCAACGGCCTGGACCGTTGCGGCCAGCCCCGCCGCATCGCCGGCCTTCAGCGCGGCTTCGAGGGCCGCCACATATCCCGCAAGGTTGTCGCGATAGTCGTCCGGCGAATCGGCGGGCCACTTCTCGGACAATGCCTGAAGCCGAAACAGCACGGCGTTCGCTCGTTGCTGCGCCGTTCTCACCGGACCGGACGCCGGTGGAATGCGCGCCAGGACGGTGGCGAGCGTAAGAAGGCTGGCCCTCACCTGGGGCGACTGGACCCGGGCGGGCGGCGGGCGCATATCCTTCGAGATGCCGCGGTCCTGCAGAAACGCCACGACGTACTTGGCCGTCGAGGACGAAGGCTCCGCCCACTCGAAGACCGTCCTTCCCTGGTTGTCCCGGACCGAGTGGTCTGCGCCTCTCGACAACAGCGCCTGGAGGATGCCGAGATCCCCGTTGCGCGCCGCGAGCATCAGCGTCGTCGCTCCCTGCGCGTCGGTCACGTTGACTGGAGCACCCATCGCGAGCAGCTGGCGGACGGCCGTATCGTGACCCTCGGTCGCGGCCTGCAGCAGCCGGGTGCCGAGGATTTCGGCTTGCTCGAGCAGCGTCGCCACGTCGGAATGCCCCCGCTCGATCGCGAGCTGACGAGCCCGGACCCCATTCCTGGCGGCGGTTACATTCGCTCCGCGAAGAATCAACGCGCGAACGACTTCCGTGAACCCGTTTGCCGAGGCCAGCATCAGGGCGGTGTGCCCATCGTCGGCCCGCCGGTCCACGGCTGCGCCGCGATCGAGGAACTCCCGCACCAGTGCCAAATTGCCGCTGGCGGATGCCCAGATCAGCGGCGTCAAACCGCGCCGGTCTGCCGTGTCTACCGCGACGCCCTGGGCGAGCAGTGCCTGGGCCCGCGCGAGATCTCCGAGCTTTGCGGACTCGAGCAGGTCGTCCGCGGTGGCGGTCTGGGCGGAGGCGGCCGCCTGGCTCAACAGCAGACCGGCGAGCACGACGGAGAGCAATGTGTTGGACGTGTGCGAGCGTCTCCGAGGCCATTTTACAGTCGCCCCGGTCCCCGGACGCAACCTGAAGATCGCTGCCTGGCGGCGATTGTCGTCGCTGATCGCAGATCGAAGTGCGTAACCTGGCGGTGAGTCCAGCCACGCGACCACTCGCGTATAATCTGGCTGTTCAGGTGGAGGGCGGGGTCATCGCCGGGCGCAGGGCCGAAGCCTGATGCGCTACAGCAGGCGGGCGCCGGAGGATGGCGCGATGGAGGTTTCGATGAAGATTCGGAGAATTCTTGGCGCGGCGGCCATAGCGTGTGGCTTGTTCGTGCTGGCGGCGCGTCCGCTTGCGCATCACTCTTTCGCGGCGGAGTTCGACGGCAAGAATTGCAAAGACTTTACCGGGACGCTCACGAAGCTCGACTGGCAGAGCCCCCATGCGTTCTTCTACATGGACATCAAGGATCCCGGCGGCAAAGTGGAAAACTGGTCGTTCCAGACCTATGCGCTGATCACACTGAGGCGAAACGGAACCGACCGGCAGGTGTTCATGGAAAACATGGGCAAGGAAGTGTGGGTGAGAGGGTGCCTCGCCAGGAATGGCAGGGAGCGCTACGCCGCGGCCGGAACGATGAAGTTTCCGGATGGGGTTTTGCGCCAGGTCGGTCAACTTCAGGACTAGTGGCGGAGCGGACAATGAAACTACATCTTCGCTACGGCGTTGCGGGCACCGCGGCGCTGGCGCTTGCGTTCATGCTTTCGCTGCCTGTCAGCGCCCAGAACACGGAGTACACGATCAAGCCGCTCGGACCGGGCGGGCCCGCGCCTCGCTTGTCTGACGGGAAGCCGGATTTCACGGGGCACTGGTTCCCCAATGGCGCCGGCCAGGGCGTCAGCGGCCGCTTCGGCGTCGATCCAGCCGCAGAAGGGACCTTCAATCCCAAGGTCACCCCCGAGGAACGGCCCGTGTTCCAGGCGTGGGCGCTCGAAAAGATCAAGTCGATGACGCCGACCGAGCTCGAGCTCTCGAAGTCGTCCGTGAATTGCCTGCCGCGCGGTGTGCCGGCGATCTGGCTGCAGAACCCGTACACGACCATGATTGTCCACAAGCCGGGCCTGATGGCGCAGCTGTACGAGGTCCTCAACAACTGGCGCGTGATTCATCTCGATGGCCGCCCGCTCCCGAAGTATCCGGAGCCCTTGTTCCACGGCAACAGCACCGCCCGATGGGAGGGCGACACGCTGGTGGTCGAATCGATCGGGTACGACGACAGAACGTACATCCAGCCCAACGGATGGTTTCACAGCGATGAGTTGAAGGTGACCGAGCGCTACAGCCGCCCCTCCATGAACTACATGATGGTCGAGGTCCTGGTCGAGGATCCGAAGGTGCTGCAGAAGCCGTGGAAGTCCGCCCCTCGCCGCTGGACGCTCGGCGATGGCAATGTCTACGAGTTCTACTGCACGAACAACCATGAGCTCGTAGAGCTCCAGAAGCTGAGGGAGCTCGAGCTGCAGGGAAAAGCGAAGTAAGCAAGATTGTTTTCGTGAAGCAAACGCTGCTTGCCCTGGCGGTTTTGTCGCTCGGCGTCCTGACGGCTGTCGCTTCGCCTTCAGCCCACCACTCGTTTGGCGCCGACTATCTTGAAGGGCAGACGGTTTCCATCGAAGGCGACGTGATCGCCTTCGAGCTCAAGTCACCGCACTCGTGGCTCTACCTGGCGGTCGTGGACGAAACCGGGAACCGTCAGAAGTTTTCCATCGAATGGTCGCATCCCGCGCGTCTCAAACAGGCCGGCTTCGCGGCTGATTCGTTCAAACCCGGCGATCGCCTCATCGTCACGGGCAGCCCTGGGCGCAACCCGTCGGAGCACAGGCTCCATCTGAGAACGATCCGGCGGCCGTCCGATGGCTGGCGGTGGCCGAAGAGCGGGCGAGACGACGAGCTCTGACGGACGCTAGAAGCGATGCACGTAGGACGCCTTGAAGAACAGGCCACGGCTGACGGTCGTGAAGTCTCCGCCGTCGGGCAACAGCCGGCCGTCCTGACTGGAAGAGTCCTGACTGGAAGAGAAGTCCCGCTTCTCTAACAACGATCCGTACCCCGCGTGCAGCACCGTCCCGGGCACGAACTCGTACGAACCGAGCAGGTCCGTCAGCAGACGCTGCCTCGAGCTGTCGTACTGTTCAATCAGGCGCACGAGGAAGTGCCGGTTGAACTGGTAGGTCGTCCTGAGGTTCACGATATCGACGGTGAAGACGCGCCCGCCCGTCGAGGCCCGGTCGAACCACACTCTCTCGTACTGGATATCCTGGTTGAAATGCTGGTCGGGCTGCAGCGTGACGCCGAACGAGTGGCTGGCCGAGTTCCCCTGAAAGGGATCCAACGGGTCGTAATAGATGGCGCGGTTCCTGTTGAAGCTTCCGTTGATATCCAGCCACCTGAGGACCTGTCCACGGCCGAAGATGTTGATGCCGCCGCCGGTTTCGAATTCCTGGCCGGCCCAGGGCTCGCGGCCGCGGTTCTGGGTGACTTGCAGGTAGCCTTGCCGCGTGAAGTTGAATCGGACGCCGCCGTTCAGGAATCGTTCGTCGCCGTCCTGGACGCGGTCGTGTCCCACTTTGCCGAAATAGAAGAAGCTCACGCGCTTCAGCCAGAAGTTGCTGCCTTCCCTCGGGAAGAAATTCACCTCTCCGTACGACCATCCCGACGTGAAGCCCGCCCGATTGAAGAATGCGGTATCCATCTGGAAGTCCCGGTCGTAGTGCTCGACCTGATTTTCCCAGGCAAACCGGCGCGAGTCGAAGCGGTACGACGCCTGCGACGCGGTACCCGTCGTGCTGCTCGATCCAACACCGGTGTCGGACGCGAGAAACATCGTCGAAATCGAGTGGCGCGGCGAGAACCTGAACGAGAGGTCCCCGCCAATGACCCGATTGTGCCGGCCGGCATGCTCCGTATCGATCATGATGGCGCCGGCGTAATTGGACTGGCCGAGGGCAGTAGGTGGCACGGCCGAGCGTGAACAGCTTCCTGCGTCCTGAAATCGCCTCTCCCCGATTGTCAAGATCCTGCGGACTGGCGTCCAGCGAGTTGAGGAGGCCGAATGTCACCTGGCCCAGCGTGCCCGTGACCTTGCTGCCCCAGTCTGGATTGATGATCCGGCGGGTATGCACGGCCGTCCGCATGTTGCTGTCCCCGCCCGTTCCCGCAAGGTCGAAGAGCCCCATGCCTTCCATGAAGAACGGCCGCTTCTCGGAGAAGAAGACCGGGAAACGCTGGTTGACTTCCACCTGGAAGGCATCGCTTTCGACCTGGCTGAAGTCGGGATTGACGGTCGCGTCCAGCGTGATGTTGGACGTGATGCCGTACTTCCCGCTCATGCCGAAGTCGCCTTTCCTGTCCGCGTCGTCCCATCGATCCGCCGTGGCGCGTATCTGGCGTGACGCCGTAGGTCACGCTGGGAAGAAGCTCGATCAACGGCGGCTGCTTCAGATTCCCGAAGACGAGATGGGCGGGCCTGTCGAACACCCATTGCCCGGGCGCCATCTCCGGCCAGGACGCGGAGATACCGGAGCGGCTGATGCGCCGGAAGAAGACGAGCCCCATTCTCACCGCGTCGCCGCCCGAGAACCGGACCGTTTGCAGCGGCAGCCTGAGCTCGACCACGTATCCGTCGTCGGTGACCTTGCCCGCGGTATCCCAGATCATGTCCGCTTCGAAACGCTCCCCGGACGACGTGTTCAGCGCATCCATCTGAACGCCGCTCGGGTTGACGAACAAGTGATACGCGGTCTGGCCCGTTCCGGCGGAATCGAGGCTCAGGGCGATCCAGTCGTCGTTGAAGACACTGTCACGCCGGCTGACCGTCGTCCGGATCTTGTCCGGCTCGTCGTCGAAGCAATGGAAGGCGAAGTAAATGTTCCGGTCGTCGTAGACGATTCGAACTTCTGTGCGGGTGGGCACCGTTTCGCCGCGGAGGGGGTTATAGGTGACCCACGAGCCCATCTCCAACGGCTTGCCGAGCCACGCTTCATCGGTGAGGTCCCCGTCAATCGTCGGGGGCGCGCTTGCGCGCGACACGTGAAAGTCCGGTGGAGCCTGTGCGTGCGCCGCAGGCACACCTGTCAGTAGGCAAAGAGCGAGAAGGCCGTGGCGCCTGTTCATAATTCCAGTGCCCTGACAGGGTTGAGGCGCGTCGCCGCATTATAGGCGGCCAGGCAGTCGCCGTCTTAGACGCACCGGGCGCCGGTCTGGTTCGTTTTCAAGACTCAGGGTTCAGCGGCGTCGCAGGCTGATGCTGCCGTTGACGGTGGTGGCGCGCAGCTCGGGACCTCCACTGCCGATAGTGGCCTGGAGGTTCCGGCGGCTGAGGCGGCCGGTGGCAACCATCGGAAAATCGGAGTCGATCTCGCCATTCACGGTAGTCGCGTGGAAGTTGGCGTTCAGGTCCGCGGGCATCTCGAGCACGATCCCGCCGTTGACGGTGGTGGCGTTCGAGACGAAGCCGGTGGTCTGGATGTTCACGGAGCCGTTGACCGTCGTCGCCTGAACGTCGGAGCGGAGCGCCTGCACGTCGATGGCCCCGTTCACGGTGGTGGCGGCCAGGCGGACCCCTGACGGCACCCGGACGACGAAGTCGACCTGGACATCGTTGTCGCGGGTGTTCATCCCCCCGCCGCCCCGGCGGCAGCCGTTCTCGCTGCGCGAACCGCTTGGAGTCGGATAGACGGCACAAATGGTGACGCCCCCGTCATGCTCGACGACTTCGATGCGGACGCTCGCCGGATCGCTGCGGCGGGCCGATCGCATCGCCTCTACCCGAACGGCGCCGTCGTCGCTCTCGAGCGCACGCACCGATCCATTCACGCCCCGAATCTCGACGGTCTTCCCGTACGCGACGGCACCGCTCCAGTCGAAGTCGGGAGCCTGCGCCAAAGCGGGAGCGGCCGTAATTACGTTCGCGGCCAACAGGGTCAGCGCCAGCACGCAGTTTTTCATCGCTTCATCTCCTCGGCCGCAGGCGTCCTGTGGCGATACCGGTTCAGGCGGCCATTCGCGCCTTCATGTGACGCATGGCCACCCATAAGACGAAGCAGTCGAGGGTCCGGTTAGCGGCGTGGGTCGTGACGAGCGAGCCGCAGCTCGAGGTGGCGCCGGACGTCCGGCCATTCCGCGGCGAGGATGCTGTACATCACGATGTCACGGGCGGTCCCGTCGCGCCGCGCGCCGTAGTGCCGTATCACACCGTCCTTCTTCGCCCCCAGCGCCTCGATCGCCCGCTGCGAGCGAAAGTTGAAGGGGTCCGTCCGGAGGCCCACGACCTTGCAGCCGAGCGTGTCGAACGCGTGGCCGAGCAGGAGCAGCTTGCAGGTCGTGTTGACGTGCGTCCTTTGACGGCTTTGCGCGTACCACGTGTACCCGATTTCCACGCGATCGATGCCGGGGACGATGTCGTGGTAGCGCGTCGAGCCAATGATCGCCGGCGCCGTTCGCCATGTCGCGCACTACCCAGGGGAGCATGTCGCCGTCCCGCTGCCCTTTCAGCGCATCGGCTACGTAGGCACGCATCCCCTCGGGGGCGGGCACGCTGACGAACCACAGCTGCCACAGGCGGCCGTCGGCCGTCGCAGCCGCGAGCGCTTCGTGATGCTCGTCGGTCATCGGCTCGAGACTGATGCCGAAGCCCTCGAGAATGGTGGGTCGCACGTCGATCATGGGCCTCAGGCTACAGGCGAAGTGGCTTCATTAATAGAGCCATTTCAGCTATTTTCTGTAAGACCACTTATGGGTGTCCCCTTCCTGCTCGATCGGTCGTCCGAGGTCCCGCTTCATCGTCAGATCTACGACGTCTGGAAGGCAGCGATTTTCAGCGGCCGATTTCACGCCGCCGAGCGCGTGCCGTCCAGCCGGGCGTTCGCCGCTACATACGGCGTAGCACGGGTGACCGTGACGGCCGCCTACGATCAACTCCTGGCGGAGGGCTATTTCGAGACGAAGCACGGCTCTGGAACCTTTGTCTCTTCGGAGCTGCCAGACGACGTGTTGCGGCCGATCCGGGTGGCCGCCTCCGCGCCAGGGACCCCATACAGGATCCGCTTGTCTCGCTACGGATCGCGTCTCGGCGACATTCGGCGGCTTCCGGCGTCGACGCATGCGATCAACCTCTCGCACGTCAGCCCGGACCTGGCGAGCTTTCCGTTTCCTCTCTGGCGGCGGCTCGTCTCCCGCCACGTGCGGAGAGCGTCAGCGGCTGTGTTCGATCACGCGGCGCAGCCGGCCGGGCACGAGCGTCTTCGTCAGGCCCTCGCGACTCACCTTGCGCGGTCACGTGCCGTCCGCTGCTCCCCGGAGCAGGTCATCATCGTCAGCGGATCGCAGCAGGCGCTGGATTTGTGCGCGCGCCTCCTGCTCGATCCCGGCGCCGGAGCCGCTGTGGAGGAGCCTGGGTACCCGGGCGCCAGGCAGCTCTTTCTCGCCCACGGCGCGCGGCTGCGAACCCTGTCAGTGACCGACACCGGAGCCTCGATCGAAGGGCTGACGAGCGGGACGAGGCTGGTGCACGTGACGCCTTCCCACCAGTTTCCGACCGGCGTGTCGATGTCGCTGCCGAGACGGCTGGCGCTCGTCGAGTGGGCACGAACGCGAGCCGCCGTGGTGATCGAAGACGACTACGACAGTGAGTACCGATACAGCGGTCCCCCGCTTCCGGCGATGCACGGCCTCGCCGACGACGTCAGCGTCATCTACGTCGGAACGTTCTCGAACGTCATGTTCCGGGGCCTGCGAATCGGATACATGGTGGTGCCCAGGGAGCTCGTCGGGCCGTTCACCGCGGTGAAGTGGATGACCGATCGTCACACGACACTTCTCGAGCAGGCAGCGCTGGCGGACTTTTTGGAAGAGGGCCATCTCGAGCGGCACGTCCGTCGAATGCGGCGCCTCTACAAACACCGCAGGGACGTGCTGCTGGAGGAGCTCGATCGCCACTTCGGGGCCGATGCGACGATTCGCGGCGACGCGGCGGGGATGCACATGACGGTGACGTTTCAGGCCGGCACCGCGGTCGGGGCGCGCGCGCAGCAGGCGGGCGTTCACCTGGCGGGTACGGAGATTTACTACCTGTCGAACCCCGCACCGGACGAGTTCATCTTCGGTTTCTCCGCCATTGGCGAGCGGACCATTCGGGAAGGCATCAAGCGGCTGGCCAGGTAGCGGCGCTTTTCTACCAGGTGCCGGACGAGCCTGGAGGTCCGATGTCGATCGGCGTATCGGGCGTGACGTCCACGACGCCTTCGATCGCTTTGAGCTTGCTCTTGAGGCGGCTGTTGCCAGTCCCGCTGATGGAGGATATCTGTTCGTTGACCTGATCGACCTTGAATCCGGCGCGCTTCAGGTCCCTGGCGACATCACCGATCGGGCGGTTGCCGGAGGTCGTGACGATCCATCCCTTCCCTTTCGGCATCGGCGCGTCCTCCTCTGTTTTCGAGTCTAGCGCTTTTTCGCCAGGTGTAGCGCAGGTCTTCAGACCTGCCCGCTGCCAGCCCCGGGCAGGACTAAAGTCCTGCGCTACCTGCGGATCGCGATCTACGGCGCCTGGACCAGCCCCCCGCCGACCGTGCTCGGGGGATGCGGCAGCGCCTTTACGGTTGAGCGCAGCTTGTTCCAGAGGTTCATGCCGCGCAGCGAGGCGCTCGATTGCGCCCACAGTGCTGCGCAACCGGCCACGTGGGGCGTGGCCATGCTCGTCCCGCTCATGGTCGCGTAACGCCGTGGCATCGGCGCGGCCGAGAACACGTCCCGACCCGGTGCCGCGATTTCGACCTTGCCGAAGTTCGAGAACGACGACGGGTTGAGGTTCGGATCGAGTGACGCCACCGACATGATCGTCGGTGAGTTGGCCGGCGCGCCGGTCTGGCCCGCAGCATTGCCGGAGGCGGCGACGATCAGGCACCCGTTGTTCAACGCGGCGGTTCCCGCCGCGGTGTACGCCGACTGCACCGGGCTTTGCGCGCCGAGCGACATCGAGATGACGGCGCAGCGATTCGCGATTGCCCAGTTCATGCCCGCGAGCACGCTGGAGGTGGCGCCGGAGCCGGAATTGGTGAGCACCTTGCCCACGAATATCTGTGCCTGGTGGGCGATGCCGTATCGCGGCGTGCTTCCGGCAGGCGCCTTGGGACCACACGAGGTGCCGATGCAGTGCGTCCCATGGCCATGCAGGTCCTGAACAGGCTGGCCGACGAAGCTCGCGCTGGTGAACAAGCGGCCCGCGAAGTCCGGATGCGCTGAGATCCATTCCGGTGTCCAGCACGGCGACTTTGATCCCTGCGCCCGTCCGCGTCGTTGGCGGAACCCGGCAGGCGACCAGTCCCCACGTCGCGCCCGCTACCTGCGCCTCCAGTTCGGCTTCGCACTGTCGCGCCCGCTCCCGGGGTGTCCGAGGTCCCTGGCGATCGTCTCGGCCGCCCGCAAAAAACCGCGCAGGTACTCGCCAGGATCGTCGATGGCGAACACGAAGTACTCGGGTTCGATGGCGGCGATCGGGTCGTCGGCGTCGGAGGCGCCGAGGGCCCTGACGCCCATGCCGCGCTGGCTCAGCGCGGTACCGCTGACCAGCGCCACGCCAATCTCGGGAAACACCAGCGCGTCGGCGTCGCCGACGTCCTGAACGGCGACTGCCTGATTCGTGAAATCACGGGCAGTCGCGGCGCGCAGTCCAATTTTCTTCAGCGACCGGACGCCTTCGGCGGTGGCATTCTCCTTGTAGGTAATCAGATAGCGTCCCGTTTCGTAGGTGCTCTCACCGCGTGCCGCTGCGGCGAGCAGCATCTCGTCGATGCTCGAGGACAGCGGCTGTGCCCCGGCCGCTCGCGGCCCGCGGCGTTTTGACATGGATTTCTTGGCCACGCAACCCTCCCTTGTTGGCGCCATGCGAGAGGCGCCGCACGCTCATTCGCAGGGCGCCTCGCATCCGGCGGGAACGTCAGCTTACACGTCTAGTCAACGCTCGTCCGCCTGAAACCGAACAAGTATGAGGACGAGGGTTGCTGGCCCTGGTCAGCGCGTGACGTGGAGCGTGGCGCGGTATTCCTCGGACGGGATCGTCCGGCTGCTGAATGGGTAGGGGCTGAGATTCTCGAGGGCTATCGTGAGATCGCCATGCCGAACCGGCTGCATGTTGCCGGTATGGAGGTCGTAGGTCGACGATGCGCGGCCGCCCGAGGGCAGGACGTCGATGCGCACGATCGCGTCGCCGCCCTGGATACAGAACGCATCGGCCGGGCAGCGCGAGTCGCCGAAAACCCCCTGAAATCCAATCCGTATCCCGGCCTCCGCGATGTCGGCCGTCCCGCCCGGCGCGAGCACCACGCGTGTGTCGACCGGACCGCCCGGCGTGGCGGGCGTCCCGGCGGTGCAGGCCGTCAGGCAGACGATGAGAACCAGCGCCAGCCGCATATCTCCCTTATAGCAAATCAACGCCGCGCCGGGGCCGGATTGACATTTGCGCGGGCGATCGCGAGACTTCCATTCGAGAAGTTCGCAACCTGTTTTCGGAATCGGCATCACCCACTTTCAGAGGAGAAAGAAATGGGTAAGATGACTCTTCTCAGGCTCCTGGCGGTGTCAGGTTTGTCCGCTCTGTTGTCCGTCGTCGCGGTGGCGCCGGCCTCGGCGCAGGCCACGACCGGCGAGATTACCGGACGCGTGGAAGATGCGGCCGGCTCGATTGTTCCGGCCGTCACGGTCACCGCCCTCAACACGGAAACCGGCTTCGCGCGGTCCACGCTCACCAACGCGGAAGGGACTTATGTCCTCACGTCGCTCCCTCCCGGCCGCTACGCCGTGTCCGCCGAGCTCACCGGCTTCAAGAAAGCGGTCCGCGAAAACGTCATCGTCGCCGTCGGCACGCGCCAGACGCTTCCGATACGGCTTGAAATCGGCGCCATCTCCGAGTCGGTGGCGGTCTCGGCCGACGCGCCGCTCGTCGAGACGACCCGTTCGGAACTGAGCGGCGTCGTCACGTCGGGCGACATCGCCAACCTGCCGGCGCTGAACCGGACGTTCGCGAACCTGGCGATGACGATGCCGGAAGCGCGTCCCGCGGGCGGATTCAATCCCACCAAGACCCGCGTCGGCAACTTCGCGATGAACGGCGGCGATGGACGGCAGCTCGACGTGAACGTCGACGGGGGCGACAACAAGGACAACGTCGTCGGCAGCCTCCTGCAGAACTTTGCCTACGAGGGGATCCAGGAATTCCAGGTGCTCCAGCACCGCTGGAGCGCGGAAAGCGGGCGCGCGGTCGGCGGCGTGGTCAACGTGATCAGCAAGTCGGGGACGAACAACCTGCGCGGCTCGGGTTTCGGCACCTTCCGGAACGACAGCCTGGTCGCGAAGGATTTCTTCCAGAACCGTGGCGCGACCAAGCCGGACTTCGAGCGATGGGAGTACGGCGGCTCGGTGGGCGGGCCGATCCGGCGGGACAACCTGTTCTTCTTCGGCGCGCTCGAGCGGTTCGACGAACCGGGTGCCCAGACGCCCATTCGCTCGGATGCGATCTTCGCGGAGCTGTCCGCGATTCCCGGGGCGCAGCCGGTGCGGACGATCCCGACGCCGTACGACGATACCTTGCTGACGCTCAAGGTCGATCAGCGCCTGACCGACCGGCAGAACATGCTGTACCGGTTCGCCTGGCAGAAGAACGCGTCGCCGAACGATCAGATTCCCAATCCCGCGCTGACGGACCTGAGCGGCGGCAATTCGAACACCAACGACTTGTACGACTTCGTCGGCAGGCACACGATGTCGAGAGGCGCAAACCAGTTGAACGAGTTCACCTTCCACTTCCAGGATTTCCAGAACGAGATCCTGCCGGTGACGGACGCGCCCATCCTCCTGTTCGCCACCGAGGGTCTGCGAACGGGTCCCGCACCCAACACGCCACAGGCGACGAGCGAGCGAAAGTTCCAGATCCGGGACGACTTCTCGTGGTTCAGGGGCAATCACGGCTTGAAGTTCGGCACCAATTACATCCACACGAAGCTCGGCGGGTACTTCTACTTCGGGGCCTTCGGCTACGAGCTGAGGTTCTTCGACGATCCCACGGTGATCACCACCAATACGGCGCGCTACCCGCAGGGGTTCGCCACGCCCGGCGCGGTGCGGCTGCTCAATTATTCTGCGGGCGAGGCCACCCACGACCAGAACTTCCACCAGCTGGCCTTCTACGCCCAGGATGACTGGCGCGTGGGCCGCAATCTGACGCTGAACCTCGGCCTGCGATGGGACGCGAACATCGGCCTGCTGCCGGACCAGACCAACAACCGCACCATCCAGCTGCTCAGCCAGCTGGACGATCCGCGCGCGCGCGAGATCACGTCCGATGCGGACAAACTGGCCCGCACGACGCCGAGCTGGAAGGAGTTTCAGCCGCGGCTCGGCTTCGCCTACGACGTGAACGGCGACGCCTCGCTGGCGGTGCGCGGCGGCTACGGCATCTTCTACGACCAGATCTTCCAGAACCTGACGGTCTTCTCGATGTCCCAGAGCGGCCCGGAGTTCTACTCACAGATTCTGGGCTACACCAACTCCAACGTCGGCGTCGGCCAGTTGCCGAATTTCCGCTACGGGGTCGATCCGCTGCCGCCGCCCCCGGCGTTCACGTACGCGGCGCTGCCCGCCGGATCGTTCGGCCGTATCAACGATCCCGACGCGAGTGATCCCTACGTGCACAAGATGTCGATCGGCTTCGAAACGATCCTGAGCGGCAACTGGACCCTGTCGAGCGACTACGTGCATACGCAGGGGAACTCGGAATCGCGCGTGCAGGTGATCAATCCGCAGATTCGTTCGATCTGCGATCCCGCCTTCGCCGGCTCCACTCCGGCGCGACGCCCGCTGCGTCAGCGGCGCCACGACGCGCTATTTCGATGCGGCATTCGTCCGTGCGGGGCTCGGCGCCAACCGGCTCGGACAGATCAACATGATCGGCACGACCAACGAATCGAAGTTCGACTCGCTCACGACCACCGTGCGGGGCCGCACCGGCCGCACGACACTGTCGCTGAGCTACGTGCTCGCCAGCTCCCGCGCGTGGGGCGGTCAGCCGACGGCCTCGTACAGCGGCAACGGAATTGCGATTACGCCCGAGATGCAGTTCCTCGATGAGGAATGGGGGCCGACGCGGCACGACGAGCGCCATCGGCTCGTCGCCAGCGGCGCGATCGATCTCGGGGGAGGGTTCCAGGTGGCGCCGATCGTCCAGTGGTCGTCGTCGAGGCCGTACACGCCGACCCTCGGGTTCGACGGCAACGGCGACGGACAGGCCAACATCGTCGATCGGATGTGCGAAGGCACCGACCTCGCCGCCGTGTTCGCGGCTCGCGGGACCGCCCCCGCAATCGCGGCGCTCAATCCGAACGGCTGCCAGCGGGTTCCCGTCAACAATCAGCGGTCGGGATTCGTGGTGAATCCGGACGGCAGCATCGAAGAGCGGAGCGGACGGTTCTTCAATGTCGATCTGCGGGTCGCAAAGGACTTCACCTTTGGCGCCAGGGCGTTCCGCGTTTATGCCGACTTCTTCAATCTGTTCAACACGGAGAACCTGTCGTTCACGCTCCGCCCGGAGCAGAGTCCCGCGACGTCGGGGAGCGGATTCATGCAGCCCGTGTCGCTCTATGGGCCGGGATTCGGACCGCCGGTCGGCCGGCCGTTTACCGCCTCGTTCGGCGGACGCATCGATTTCTGACGTGGGAAAACGGGTTGGGAGTCTTTCCGGAAGAAGGATTCCCAACCTGTGATGTAGTGTCCGCCTTCAGGCGGACCGTCTGGGAGTCCGGCTGAAGCCGGACACTACGTACTCAGCCGTCAAACGCCTCGCTCGTGAAAGGACAGATCTCCGGGGTTGATGAGATCGGGCACGGTCCAGCCATTCAGGTCGTACTCGGCCATGCACTGCTCGGCGAACCCTTTGAGCCTGTCGGCGTTGCCGCTGTTCATCGCGCTGAACAGGCAGTACCGCCGGATCTCCTCGGTGCTGCCGCCGTAGTTGATCTCGTATAACTCGTGCCTTGCGCCGAATTCGGTGCCGAGGCAGTCCCACAGCAGCTTCATCAGCTTGACGCGATCGGTCGCCGTATAGCCGTTCGATCCCCTCATGTAGCGATCGATGTACGGGCGGATGTCGGGGTTGGAAAAATCCTTCGCGTGCGAGTTGACGTAGATCAGGCCGGCCGCGACCGTCTGCTCGATGATGTACTTGATTTTGGTGTACGCCATGGTCGCGAGGATCTGGTACGCGCTTCCCGGATCCATGTTCGGCAGCAGGTAGTCTCCCTTCCACGGCCGTGGATCCCGCACCATCGCCTCGGTCAGCGCCCAGAACATGTTGCGCCAGGCCAGCACCTCCCCGACGTTGGCCTGCACGCCGCGAAAGTCCTTGGTACCGGATGCCTCGACGGCTTTCAAGAGCAGGCCCGCTATGAAGTCGAGCTTGACCGCAAGCCGCGTGCAGCCGTGCACGACGAAGCGCGGCAGGAAGCCGGTTTGCGGAAAGAAATTGTTGGCCTTCTCGACGTCGCCGAACACGAAGACGTTCTCCCAGGGCACGAACACGCCGTCCATGATGAACACCGCGTCGTTTTCGTCCAGCCGCGACGACAGCGGCTGATCGAACGGGCTCGCCATCACCGCGGCCGTCATCTCGTACGACGTCCGGCAGAGAAACTTCACGCCCTCCGCGTTGGTCGGCACCATCAGGACCAACGCGAATTTCCTGTCCTGCAGCGGGATCAACCCGTGGTGCGCGACGAACGTGTAGTTGGTCAGCACGGAGCCGGTCGCCACCACCTTGGCGCCCGAGACGACGATGCCGCCGTCGGTTTCCCTGTCCACGTGGACGCAGATGTCGGCGACCTGATCGGGCGGCTTGTCGCGGTCGACGGGCGGATGAATGATGGCGTGATTGACGAATGGGACGCGTTCCTGGCAGAAGGTGTACCAGCGCCTGGCGTTCGCCTGGAACGGTTCGTAGAACTCGGCATTTCCGCCCAGCGTGCCGAGGAAGGCCGCCTTGTAGTCCGGGGAGCGGCCCATCCACCCGTAGGTGATGCGCTGCCATTCCGCGATCGCGTTGCGGCCGGCGATCGATTCTTCCACGGTCTTCGGCGCTTTGAAAAAGGCGTGCGTCCTGCCGTGGCCGTCGGTGTCGGTCGGCAGCAGGAGCTTGTCGGCGCGTGCAGGATCGTGAAGCGAATCGAACAATCGCGCCGTCATCCGCGCGGTATTGCGAAACGCCGGATGCGTGGTCACGTCGCGAACCCGCTCGCCGTAGATGTACACTTCGCGCCCGTCGCGGAGTGATTCGAGATACTCGTCACCCGTCTGCGGGCGATCGCATCTGACCGCGCCGATATCCGCCGGGCTCGCGGTGCGTCCACGCTCTGGCGCCATCGTTTTCTCCAGTCCGGACTCTCTGTTGGCCGCCGGGATGGACACCTTATACACCGAGTCCGAGCGTGGCCAAAACCGCGCGAATGGTCGTGCTGCTAAGTCACCGTGAGAACAACTTTGTAATCCGGAGCGCTGGCGACTTCCGTCCATCGTCTCGATGGCGTTCCCGCGATCGTCCGAGTCGCAACTGTCATTCGCGGAAGCCCTTACCCCCCCGGGCCCTTCTGGAATCAGTCACGGCCGAAGCGTTGCTCACTAACAGACCGAGGCACAAATGTACAAGCGTCACTTTTCTGTATCCGTCACCAGTCGAATCGTTGTCGTCGTCTCGTTTGCCGCTGCACTGATTTGCATCCCGACGGCGGCAATGGCCGCGCCGATCCTGGCGCCAACCCTGGCGAGCTTTGCGGTCCTCGGCGCTTCAGATGTCACCTGCGTCCCCACCTGCGTCATCGGCGGGAATGTGGGCTCCTTCCCAACCGATCCAACGAGCACGGCCGCGAACTACAGCTTCTCCTTCGGATCGTTTCAACCCGGGCTCGAGGGGCTGGCCCAGGTTCAGCTCACCGCCGCGATCAACGCCGTCAATGCCTTCCTGCTGACCGACACCATCGGCAACGGCGACCTGGACGCGTACCAGACGACGAGCGGCGGCTTCATCAGTCCTGGCACCTACGATGTCGGGGCCGCGACGACGAATCTGGCGGGCACGCTCGTCCTCGACGGGGGCGGCCTCAACACGGCGAGATGGGCATTCCGGTTTTCGAGCTCGCTCATCACCTCGACCGTGTCGAATGTCGTCGTGCAGAACGTCGGCGACGGCTCAGGTGTCGGGCTGTATTGGACGGTTGCGAGCGCGGCGACCATCAACGGTCCGACATTCGCAGGAAACGTCATGGCGGGCACGAGCATCACCAGTGATGGCGATCTCGTCATGAGCTGCGGCAGGCTCCTGGCGGATACCGGTCTGGTGTCGCTGATTCACGACACCATTTCGACCGGCTGCGCGAACGAATACGGCGGCAGCGACGGCTTCAACGAGGGTGGGGACATCAACCCCGGCGGCCCCGGTGGTCCAGGCGGGTCGCCAGTGCCCGAGCCGGCCTCTATGCTCCTGCTCGCGTCCGGGTTGGCCGGGATTGCCCGGCGCGTGAGACGGCGGATCGGATCCGTCCAGGCCTAGAGGTTTTGATCTGTCTGCAGTACGTGGGGTACTGGGCTTTAGCTGGACCGTGCTGGTCCGCCTGAAGGCGGACCCCACGTACGGTGGGCGGTTAGAACGTGAGGTTCATGCCCACGTCGACCTTCCGCGTGCCGCTCACGGCAGTCGGCTGTCCGAAGAACGGGGAGGTCAACGTGCCGCTGTAGCCGACATAGTTGGCCCGGTTGGTCAGGTTCTGGACCTGGACGAACACCTGCAACCTGTAGCGCGAGGTGTCCTGAGCGAAGTTCTGAACGGTCGGCACTCCCCCGCCGGCAATGACCGTCACGCCGGGCGGCAGCACGACCCCTCTGCTGCCGAACGCCCATGAGTACGCCACCACGGGGTTGATCGTCCACTGCCACGCCGCCCGCGCCGTGTTGCGTCCGACCCCTGCCGGGCGATCGTTGTAGATCAGATCGCCGTTGTCGTCGAGACCTGTGCGAATCGAGTACGGCGCGCCGCCGTTCGCGCTCACATTGAACGACACGAGCAGGTTCCTCACCACCTGGTTGTTGAACTGGATGTTCAGCCGGTTGCGGACATCACCGGCGCCCGGCCCCCATTCGTCAGCGAGGTCGCCCGTGGCAGGAACGCCGAACGCGCCGTCGGTGTTGTTTTCGAGCTGTGCCAGCGTGTAGTTGAAGAAGAGGGTCGCACGCTTCCAGTCGATTCGCGGGGCATTGGATGCCGGCAGCAGGGCCCCGGGATTGGCTGTGAGGTTGACCTGGAGCTGATGCTGATGCGAGCTGGCATCGGAGGTGACGGCGATCACGTTCCCGAAGAGCGGGTCCGGGCGTACACCCTCGATCGGCGCGTTCTGGTTGAGGCCTCTGAACGCCGTCGATCCTCGCGTGTAGCTGTACGTCACGGTGGAATTCAACCGGCTTGTGAGGCGCTGATCGATCCCGGCGCTTACCCGCGTGCTTCTCGGGAGCCGAAGGCCGTCGCCGAGCAGGTACCGATTCGCCGGCGGTACACTTCCGAACTCCGGTGGAATCGGGAACGACGGGTCGGAGATATCGAGCTCCTGCTGGTGAAAACCGTCGACGCGGACGGTTTGCTCGATCGTGTTGTTCTGCAGCCAGTCATAGAAAATGCCCCAACTCGAGCGCAGGGTCGTGGCGCCGCTGGCAAACGGCGACCAGGTGACACCGAATCGCGGCGCGACATTGTCGTAGTCGTCCATGTGCATCTGCGCCTCGTAACGCATGCCGGCGCTGACAGTCAGGTTCCGGCGAACGCGGACGTCGTCCTGAATGTACCAAGCGGCGAGCAGGGTCGCGAAGCTGATATTGGGGTCGCCGATACGTCGGGTGTAGCTTCTGGGGCGTCCCTCGTCGAATGCATCGAGACTCTCGAACGTATACGTCCCGAGGTAGTTCGTGGCATCGTCGGAACGAACACGGCCTCCGTCGAAGTTCACCCCGGTGCGAAACGAATGATTGCCGCGGACGTAGTCGAGATCCGAGCCGACGTTGAGGGTCCATGCGTGCTGGCCCCCGGCCATCTGCGCCCCACCCGTCGTGAACGCATCGTTGACACGAATCGTGGGTTGTTCGACGACGGATTGGGAGGCGGAAGTCGACCAGGCATACTGCACCCGGCTTCGCGTGGCCGCCCGGCGGCCGAGCGGCCCCATGTGCTGCACGCGAATGTTGTGATTCTGAGTCTCCGTCGAGTACGCACGCAATTCCGTATCGTACGCGCCGATGCCGAGATTTCCGTTGGCCGTGCGGAACATGTTGTAGCCGAACCGAAGCGTCTGATCGAGCGTGAGCGCGTAGTCAGCCTGCGAGAAGATGTTGATGTTGTCGCGCCGGGTCCGCACAAGCGCCGCCTCCGAGCGTGTTCCGCGGACGAACGCCGCGTTGATATTGGGCGTGTCGTAGGAATCTATCCCGTTCACGAACAGATTGAACGAGCTCTTGTCTTTGATGAGGGTTCCGAAGAGACCAAGGTTGTAGTTCCGATTCTGTTCCGGGCCTTTTTCGGGCGTAAACGGGCTGGTCCCGCTCATCGATCCGCCTCGGAACCTGAAGCCGGTGTTGTAGCGGAGCGGCCCCTGGCCGGGCTGCGTGATGATCTCGATGAAGGTGCCGCCCGCCCCGTGGTTCTCGGCGGCGAATTGATCGCGCGAGATTCTGATCGATCGGATTTGCGCCTTCGGGGGCAGCGCGCCACCCTCGAAGCTGTCGACCTTGATCACGGCGCCGGGACCCGCCATCTCCTGCAGCTGGCGCCGCAACTCGTCGGGATCGTCCGACAGCGCTTCGAGCTGCTCGCGCGTCAACGTGGTCCCGAACGAGGGCCCGCGCGGGTCGACGGCGGCTTCCTGCCGGCCCTGCTCCACGCTGACGGCATCCCTGAGCGCCTCGATCGGTAACAGGAGGACCTGCCGGTTCTCGCCGGCCCGGACGCGGACATCGTCGATCAGCCGCGTCTGGAAACCGGGAAAGGATCCCTGGACGGTATACCGCCCGGGCACGAGTCCCGTGATGGTGGCAATGCCCTGGCTCGATGTTTGTACCGGACCTGGAATCGAGGCCGTCGCCGCTTTCGTCGCATCCTCCGCGCCAGCCACAACGACCGTCGCGCCGGCGATGACGGCGCCGCTCGGGTCCACGATGGTCACGTTCAGCGTGCCCGTTGGAGGCTGCTTGGCTTGAGGCGCTTGTGAGAACGCCGGACGTGCTGTGAACCCGACGAGCAGTGCGGCCGCGATCCAGTGAGAGATGCAGCGATGCGTCAATTGCCCACCTCGAATCTTCTCGGGTCAACCCGGGCATTGATCCTGAACCGATCGAACGTGGTTTCCTCGATGGTTTCGCTGCCGACGGCTCGCCTGAGACGGAACGGGAGTTTCAGGCCGTCGACGTCACGGTAATCCGCGAAATACAGCCGGTTCTCGACCGGAGCAGGCGGCGTCCCGGGGGGCGCAGCGGCCGGCGCAGCACCCGGTGCCGGGGGCGCGCCTCCCGCACCGCCTCGCGCGGGCGGTCCTCCGCCACGCGCAGGCGGCGCCTGGGCCCGCCAGCTCACCATGATCGGCAAGTGTGTTTGAGCGTTGACGAACAAACGTGCCGTGAAGTTCGCCGGCCCTTTCACATCGAGCACGTCGGCCTTCCCCTCGGGCGCCTCCGCCTGGGCCACATAGTCGAACGTGAGCGGAAAGCCGGAGGACGAGCCCGCAAACATTCCCAGCATGAGGCGCGCGAAATCCTGTTTGGCCACCGCCACCCGGGCCCGGATGGCAGCTTCCTGCTGCTCTGGCGAGGGCGGCGGTGGACCCCCGGCTCGGCCAACCGGCTGTGGCGCCGGGGGGATCTGGATCAGGCGATCGCCGTTGAAGCCAATCGTCGCCGGGCCGGCATCCTGGGCTGGAAATTCGTCGCGGCGGGAGTACTTGTCCGGCAGCTCGACCTGTATCTCGAATTCAATCGGCACCAGGTTGTCGCCGCGAACCTGACGGGTGCGGCCGGTGACGATGAGCGTTCGGACGGCCTCGATGCGCGTGTCGCCGCCGAGCGCGTCGCGCGCCGCACGAAGCACCGACGCCGGGTCGGCCGCCTGCGTAAGCCCCGGCATGACGGCAGCTGGTGTCAACCAGACAAGAACAGTCGCACTGAGGACAACCAGAGGTTCGAGAGCGCGCATCGCCCATTAGACACCCCTTGCGTGTTTTTGGTTCGCTCAGCAGGCAGGCCGGGCTCGATCAGCCCGGCCAGGACTGATCAGGTGGTCAGCGCCAGGCGCCGAGAATCGTGCCCATCACGACGAACGAGACGAACCAGTAGCCGCCGTTGATGGCCGTGTACGCCGGCGGCCGCCGCTCGAACAGCGCCACTGTGCCGATGCCGAGCGCCACCCAGACCGCCGTGAGGGCGCCGGCTGTCGCGCCCCAGGCCAGCGTCGTGTCCGGCCCGCTGAGGAACATGGCGAGATTGACGGCCATGACGACCGCAAACAGGAACGCCAGCCCGAAGATGATCCCGGTGCTGCCCTTTTCGAGGTCGGCCTCCGTCAGGCCGTTCGCCCTCATCCACGCCTTCTGAAACAGCAACGGCGAATACCAGAGCCCGCCGATGACGAACGTCGAAGCAGCTGACACGATGACGGCGAAGTAGTTGATCGTTTCCACTCGTTCTCCTCCTGTTGCGGGGCACGGACCGGGGCGCGGATGGCGGTATGATGCGCTCGGCCTCCCTCATGTCTTCTATTACACGACGCGGCGGAATCCTTTTCGGGCCCTCCGCAGGAGCGCCGCCCCGGCGCGTAATAGAGAGGTAGGACCGATGCCGGGCTTTCCGCCGACCCGCCATTCGGTGATCGAGCGGATGCGAAGCGTGGACACCGCCGCCAGGCGCGATGCGTTCGGGGACCTGGTCGAAGGCTACTGGAAGCCGCTTTACAAGTACCTCCGGCTCCATTGGCGGGTGTCGGACGATGAGGCGCAGGAACTGACGCAGGCGTTTTTCTCCGACGCCTTCCAGAAGGAATGGCTGGCACGCTACGACCCGGACAAGGCGCGCTTCCGGACGTTCGTTCGCCTGTGCGCGGACCGGTTCGTGATGAACGCGCGGCAGGCCGCGTCGCGCGCCAAGCGGGGAGGAGGTGTCGAGATGCTGCCGCTCGATTTTCCCGCGGCCGAAGAGGAGATGCTGCGTAATCGCCAGGCCACGCCACCCGACGCCGACGAGTTCTTCCGGCGGGAGTTCGTCCGTGCGCTCTTCGATCGCGCGGTGAACGGGGTCCGCACCGAGTACACCTCGGCGGGACGGCACGTGCACCTCGCGCTCTTCGAGCGCTACGATATCGATCCGCCCGGGGACGTCAGCTACGCGGCGCTTGCGAGCGAGTTCGGGCTGACCGAGGCACAAGTCACGAACTATCTGGCGCAGGTCCGCCGGAGCTTCCGGGTTCGTGCGCTCGAGGCGCTGCAAACCCTGTGCGGCAGCCACGAGGAGTTCCGGCGCGAGGCGCGGGAGCTGTTCGGCCTGGAAATCGAATGATCGGGCTCTCCGACGAGGCCATCGGCCGGCTGCGCGCGGTGGCGAACTGGCCGGAGTTCGAGTCGGAGAGGTATACGGTCTCCGGTGAGATCGGTCGCGGCGGAATGGGGACGGTGTATGCAGCCATCGACACGGCGCTCGGCCGCGAGGTGGCACTGAAGGTCTCGAACACGGTCGCGAGTGCGGCCTTCGAGCGCCGGCTCGCCGCCGAAGCGAAAATCCTTGCGAGGCTCGAGCATCCGGGCATCGTGCCGGTACACGACGTGGGCCGCCTCGCCGACGGCCGGCTGTTCTACGTCATGAAGCTGGTTCACGGCAGGACGCTGCGCGACCATCTGCAACACGCGAGCGACCTCAGCGATCGACTCCGTATTTTCGAGCGAATCTGCGAGGCCGTCGCCTTCGCGCACGCCCACCGGATCCTCCACCGCGACTTGAAGCCGGATAACGTGATGATCGGGTCTTTCGGCGAGGTGATGGTCATGGACTGGGGCGTTGCCACGGCCCTGTCGTCTGCCGGGGACGGAGGTGGCGAGGATCCTCCCGGCACGGTATTGGGGACGCACGGCTTCATGGCGCCCGAACAGGCCCGCGGTGAACTGGATCAGCTCGACGAGCGGACGGATGTTTACGGTCTCGGAGCTATCCTCTTCGCCCTGTTGACAAGACAGGAAACGCCGATTGCCGCGGGGACGCCCGCGCTCGCCGCGCTCGCCGCATTTCCGGCGATTCCCCGTCCGCTCCGGTCCATCTGCGCCTGCGCCATGGCCGCCAATCCGGTCGAACGCTATCGTTCTGCGGCTGCCCTCGGCGACGACGTCGCCCGGCACCGGGCCGGGCAGGCGGTCCATGCCCATCGTGAGGGCGCATTCGAGCGGGCCGCGCGCCTTGCGACGGTGTACCGAACGCCGATCTTCCTGGTTCTTGCCTACATGATCATGCGGGCGCTGGTCGCGCTGACGGTCGGGCGATGAAAGGAATCAGGCGGCGCGCGTAATAGTGCCACTGAGTGTATACGCGCATACCTACGGACGACGTACAACGCAGAGCCCGCGGAGGTCGCAGAGATGGACGGGCGATACCATCGGTATGGATGGTATTGCCATACGCTCGACGCGGTGCCGCGTCGAGCGTCTCTGCGCGCTCTGCGATCTCTGCGTTGATCTTCGTTCCCGTTACTGAATCTCGAGAGCGGTCTATCACATGAGGTCATGATGTTGAGCAAACCTGTATTGGGTCTGGTGTTAGGCGGCGTGCTGGGTGCGTTCGACGGGCTGACGGCTCTTCTGTCGGCGCCGGAGGTGGCGCCACAAATCGTCGGCATCGTCATCGGTTCGACGATCAAGGGTCTCGTCGCTGGAGTCCTGATCGGCTGGTTTGCCACGAAAACGCCGTCGCTCAAGGCGGGGCTGCTCTTCGGGCTGGCGGTCGGCGCCTTCTTTGCGTTTCTCGTCGCCGCGATGCCAGACCCCACCGGCAATCATTACTGGTGGGAGATCATCCTGCCCGGCAGCATCGTGGGGCTGCTGGTCGGCTACGCGACCCAGCGCTGGGGCGGCGGCCATGTGGTCATGTAGCGAGGGCCATTCGACGAGGGCCGGTCTGTCGATCTCGAGCCGGCTCGATCGACAATACAACAGGAGGGAAAACGGATGAGCGGTGTACGCGTACTGGTTGGCACCCGCAAGGGCGCCTTCGTCTTGTCGTCCGATGCCAAACGCGAACGGTGGGATGTCAGCGGCCCCCACTTTGGCGGATGGGAGATCTACCACGTGAAGGGATCGCCAGCTGACCCGAATCGACTGTATGCGTCCCAGTCTTCAGGCTGGTTCGGCCAGGTCATCCAGCGCTCGAACGACGGCGGGAAGAGCTGGGAGCCGGCCGGCAACAAGTTCGTGTACGACGGCGTCCCTGGCACCCACCAGTGGTACGACGGCACGCCGCACCCCTGGGAGTTCAAGCGGGTCTGGCACCTCGAACCGTCGCTGACCGATCCCGACACGGTCTACGCCGGGGTCGAGGACGCCGCCCTGTTCCGCTCGACGGACGGCGGCCAGGAGTGGCAGGAGCTCTCCGGGCTGCGCGGCCACGGGTCCGGACCCCAGTGGGCGCCAGGCGCCGGTGGGTTGTGCCTGCACACCATCCTTCTGGACCCGGGCAATCCCCAACGGATCTTCATCGCGATCTCGGCGGCCGGCGCGTTCCGGAGCGACGACGCGGGCGCGACATGGCGGCCGATCAACCGTGGACTGAAATCCGAAGGCATCCCCAACCCGAATGCGGAGGTCGGCCACTGCGTGCACCGCATCGCGATGCACCGGTCGCATCCCTCTGTGCTGTTCATGCAGAAGCACTGGGACGTGATGCGCAGCGACGACGCCGGCGACTCGTGGCAGGAAGTCAGCGGCAACCTGCCGACCGACTTCGGGTTCGGCATCGAGGTGCACGCACACGAGCCTGAGACAATCTACGTCGTTCCGATCAAGAGCGACTCGGAGCACTATCCGCCGGACGGGAAGCTGCGGGTCTACCGCAGCCGGACCGGAGGCAACGAGTGGGAGGCGCTCACGAAAGGCCTGCCGCAGCGCGACTGCTACGTCAACGTGCTGCGCGACGCCATGGCTGTCGATGCGCTCGACTCGTGCGGTGTGTACTTCGGCACCACCGGCGGGCAGGTGTACGCGTCGGCCGACGCCGGCGACAACTGGGCCCCCATCGTCCGCGATCTTCCGCCCGTGGTGTCGGTCGAAGTCCAGACGCTGCCATGATCCGTGTCGAGCTCCCGGCCCATCTGCGAACGCTGGCGCGCGTCGACCGCGAGGTGACAGTCGACGTCGAGGGTCCGGTCACACTGGGTGCGGTCCTCGACGCCATCGAGGCCCGGTATCCTGTGCTGCGCGGCACGATTCGCGATCACGTCAGCGAACGGCGCCGGCCGTTCGTGCGGTTCTTCGCGTGCGAGGAGGATTTGTCCCACGAGCCGCCGGATACTCCGCTGCCCGACGCGGTCGTGAGCGGGGCCGAGCCTTTTCTGATCGTGGGCGCCATGTCGGGGGGGTAGAAGATCTCTGGAATTGGATAATCGGGTAATTGGGTAATCGGGTAATTGATTGGAGGATTGACCGTGGGCCAATCCGGCGTGGCCAAATCCGGCGTGGCCGATCTAGCGTGGCCAATCTAGCGTGGCCAATCTGGCGCGGCCAATCTGGCGCGGCCAATCTAGCAATCAATTACCCGATTACCCGATTATCCAATTACCCGATTCCTTTCGTGTGGAGGTGACCGATGGCTGTGAATGAACTGGAGAGGTTTCTGAGCGAGTGGGATAAAGAGGCGGAGAGCACTGTCAAGCTCCTGCGGGCGCTCCCGCCGGACCAGTACCGACTTTCGCCCCGACGCGGGAGGCCGCTCGCTTGGCGAGCTGGCGTGGCATCTGGCAGAAGGCGACGCCTATATGACGTTCTGCCTCGAGTTGGGGAATTTCAGCATGGCGGCCAAGCCGCCAAACATCGACCGACCCCGCACGGTAGAGGCGCTGGCGCCGGGATACGAGCTCGTTCATCGCGACGCCGTGGCACGGATCCGCAAACTGAAGGTGGAGGACCTGGATCGTTCGGTTGAGTTCTTTGGCACGGCCACGCCGATTCGCGACATCCTGTGGATCATGGTCATGCGTCACGGCATCCATCACCGCGGGCAGCTGGCGTTGATGTGCCGGCTCGCGGGAGGCCACGCGCCGGGCCTGTACGGACCGAACCGCGAGGAAATGGCGGCGATGCAGGCCGGCACGGCCTCCGCGTAGGGTCACGGCAGACGGAACCGCAGGGTGTCGATGTAGCGCAGGTCTTCAGACCTGGGATGTAGCGCAGGTCTTTAGACCTGCCGACGAACGACCGGAGACAGGCAGGACTGAAGTCCTGCGCTACTGCCCACGCCAGAGTCAGGCGCGTCAGGCCGGCGGCGACGTCAAGGTGAGTCCCGCGCAGTGCAGTTGACAACCGCTTTGCTTATTAGCTAATCTGCTAATCGACCGATCCCGTATGGCCGCAACCAACGCCGTTTTTCGCGCCCTCGCCGACGAGACCCGCCGGGACATCCTCCGGATGTTGCGCAGCGGTCCCCGCACGTCCGGCGAGATCGCCGACCATTTCGACTCGAGCTGGCCGACCATCTCCCGCCACCTCGCCGTCCTTCGCGAATCCGGGCTGGTCAGCACTCAACGTAAGGGATCGGAGATTCACTACGAGTTGAATACGTCCGTCTTCGAGGACTTCGTGCAGCACCTGATGGAGTGGGCCGGACCCGCCACGGTGAAGCGCGCGTCCCGGGTCCGCCGCGCTCCGCGCGAGCAGGAGGTATGAGATGGCCCTGACGGCAATGACCGTGCCCTACCGATACTCCATCCTCGTCGCAACCGGTTTCGTGGCGAGCGCCGTCGCCTATCGGAACCTGCCGGGACCCTATCACTGGTCAATCGCCCTGACGCTGCCGACGACCGCGGCGCTGATCTACGCCCTGCTGCGTGTCGTGTGGGCGCGCGATCCCATTCGGGATGGCGACTGACACGTTCGAGCCGACCTACGACGCCATTCTCTTCGCCGTCGGTGTCTTCGTCATTGCGATTCACCTGATGGTGGTTGCGGCGCTGACAGGCGCCCTGCCCGCTCAAAAGGCGTGGTACCTCCGAGGCGCCCTCGTGCTGCTTGGTGTCGTGGTCGTCAGAATCGGGAACCTGCTCCCACGGACACGACCGAACCTGGCGTTTGGCATTCGCACGCCGCGGACGCTTGCGAACCGTGGCCTCTGGATGCAGACCCACAGGATGGCCGGATATGTTGCGGTCGGCCTCGGAGCCGTGCTCGTCGTCTCAGCCGCATTCCTCTCCCAGCCGAGGCTGGGCAACGTGCTGGGGATCGCCGCTCTCCTGGCCGTGACCGTGCTCGTCGTGTCGTACCGAAGATACGCCTATGCCTGAACTCGTGGGGTCCGCCTTCAGGCGGATCAATCCGGCTAAAGCCGGATCCCACGAATCATTGAGCGTCGCCATGGCGAACGCGCTGGTCGTGGCCGCGAACCGTGCTTGAAGCGCACGACCTCACGAAGCGCTATCAGACGCTGCTCGCGGTCGACCGCGTCAGCTTCAATATCAGCCCTGGCGAGATTCTGGGGTATCTCGGCCCGAACGGATCCGGCAAGAGCACGACGATCAACATGGTCGTCGGCCTTCTCGAAGCCACGAGCGGATCGCTGTCGCTCTTCGGCCGCAGACTGGACGACGACCCCGAAGGCTACAAGCGGCGGATCGGGTACGTGCCCGAGGAACCCTACCTCTATACCTACCTGACCGCACCGGAGTATCTCAGCCTCGTCGGCGGGCTTCGGGGCCTTCGCGATCCTGAGCTACAGGACAAGATCGGTCATCTGCTTCGACTGTTCGGGCTGTGGGAGAGCCGCTACCAGGCCCTGTCGGGGTTCTCGAAAGGCATGCGTCAGCGGGTGTTGCTCTCGGCGGCGCTCCTCAACAGTCCGGACCTGCTGGTGCTCGACGAACCCTTCTCGGGGCTCGACGTGAACGCGGCCTTTCTCTTCCGGACGCTGCTTCGCCTGTTCGTGCGCGACGGCCGCATGATTCTGTTCAGCTCGCATCGATTCGATGTCGTGGAACAGATCTGCTCGCGCGCGCTGATTCTGTCCGCCGGCCGGTTGGTTGCTGAAGAGCATCTCGACGGGCGGCGAGCGTCGCCCGGCTCTCAGTCGCTCGAGGACGTCTTTGCGCGGGTCACTCGCCAGGTGGATTACACCTGCGTGGCCAAAGAAATCCTGCAGGTCGTCCGGTCGTGATCGGCACCAGCAGCCACGCGCCGTGGGCGCTGCTCGCGCGCCATTTCTTTCAAGCCTTCTTTCGCCTCAGCTTTCTCGACGATGCCGGCGAAGAGTCGTTCAAGCGGGCGATCAGCGGAATCCTGGCAGCCATCGTCGCATTCGGCTTTCTCCTCGCTCGCGTGTACTTCGCCAAGTACTGGGCGCTCGCCGGTCAACCGACGCCGGATCTCTATCGATTGATGCTTCCGGCCGATCAGCTGTTGATGATCTGCCTGCAGATGTTTGCGGTTGCCTTTGTCATGGCACTCGTGTCGCACTCGCTGTTTCCCGACGACATCGACTTTCGGATTCTGATGGCGCTCCCGGTTTCGCGCCGGAGTGTGTTCGGCGCCAAGCTTGCGGCCCTGGTCCTGTTTGCGGGCATCTTTGTCCTCGGCGCTACACTCGGCCTTGGTCTTCCCTTCTCAGTCGCGTCAAGCGGACAGTGGGCCGGCCGCTCGCTGGCGGTGCGTGCTGTGGCCCAGATCGCGACCGGAACGTTCGCCTCGGTCTTCGTGGTCGCGTGCATCATCGCTTTCCAAGGTCTGATCGTCCTGTTCACGCCGCGCGCGTGGCTGCGCCGCGCGTCCATCGTCACTCAGACCGCTCTCATCTGCGCTCTCGTGCTGTCGATCCCGATCGTGGTGCGCGTCCCCACCCTCGCGCCCTATCTCCAATCGCAGCCCGCCTGGCTGTATGCCGTGCCTCCGGCCTGGTTTCTGGGTGTCCAACAGTGGCTGCTCGGAAGCCGCGATCCCTACTTCACCGGCCTCGGCGTTGCCGCCATCATCGGCACGATGGCGGTGACGTCGATCGGCGGCGGCTGCTATCTCGTGCTGTATCGGCGATTCGATCAGGTCGTCCTGCGCACCGAAAGCGCCAACGCACCGTGGGCCTGGAACGTTCGTCTATCGTCGCCGCTCAGAAAACATCCTGCCTATCGCGCCGTCCAGGCATTCGTTTCCGCGACGCTGCGGAGGAGTGGGTTGCATCAGCTCGTCTTCGCGGGGCTCTTCGTTGCCGGGTTCGCCCTTTCCCTGAATCGTCTGCTCGGGAGCATCGGCCTCTCCGAGCGATGGCTGATCCTGGCGGCGTCAGGCGCCCCGCTCACGCTGATGGTCGCAACGGTCGTGGGACTCCGTGCCGCCCTGACGCTGCCCGCCAATCTTCGCGCGGCGTGGATATTCCAATTCACAGAGGATCGAGCGAGCCGCCATCACCAGCTGAACGCGATCAGGCACATCGTCATCGGCATCGGCGTCATTGCGCCGGCGCTTCTTGCGTTTCCAGTCCTGGCCGGAGTGCTGGGCGGCCGGACTGCGATCGCGTGCTTCCCGATCGTGATCCTGCTCGGCTGCATTCTCGTCGAGATCGCATTCGGCCACTGCCGCAGGATTCCCTTCACCTGCACGGTGCTGTTCGGAAAACGTCCGGTCGCGTTCACCCTGGGACTCGCCTTTGTGGCCTTCAACGTCTTCGTCGGCCTCGGGACCGCGTGCCTGCGAGTGGCCAGCGGCGGCCGCACGCCGTGGCTCGTGGTCCTGACGATCCTGCTGATGGTGGGCGGTGCGCTTCGGTGGGTGCGCCTCCAGACCTGGGGTCGACTGCCGCTCGAGTTCGAGGACTACTTGCCCGACGCACCCAGCACTCTCGGTCTGCGATGACAACTGGCAGGAAATTAGTGAACGGTGAACTCCAGAGCCTCGAATCCCGTGTCACGCGTCCAGCGACCCCGCTGAATCCTTGATGAGACCGTCGGCGATTCTGGCTGCGTGTATACGAGGATTTCCGAGAAGTTCACGCTCTCGCCGGCGACGAAGCGACGGGCAATCTCCTCCGCATCGCGAGCGTCGAGCGCCTCGACGTGCACCACGAGCACGTCATGGTGCGACTCGCGGGAGAGCGTGCGCCACCGGCCGCGCGGTGCGTCGAACCAGCATTGGAGAGCATCCACAGAGAGGAGGTGTTCTGCCGCTCCTGCAGCGCAGCGTGGGATCCCATAGGCGTTCCGGACAGCCGGGCCTGCCGGATAGCTGAACAGCCCGACGGCTGCGAGCGCGATGGCTGTTCCAATCAGCACCGCACGCCTCGGAACAATGGAAGACATGCGCCTATTCGTAGCGGAGCGCGCTGATTGGATCCACACGGCTCGCGCGGCCGGCCGGGAACCAGACGGCACAGAGGGCAACCACCGTCAGCAGGATCGGAATGCTGATGAATACCACAGGATCCCACGCCCTCACGCCAAACAGAAAGCTGGCGATGAAGCGCGTCAAGCCGAACGCCGACGCGACGCCGATCACGACGCCGACGACGGCGAGTCGCATGCCCTGATAGACGATCATCTTCCTGATGTCGCCCGACTCCGCGCCAAGCGCCAGCCGGATGCCGATCTCCTGCGTCCGCTGCTCGACCGAGTACGCCATCAATCCATAGATGCCGATCGCAGCGAGCAGGAGCGCGGAGCCGCCAAAGATCGTCATCAGCAGCATGTTGAACCGCTGGCGCGAGGTGGATCGCGAGACCACCTCGGCCATCGACCGGACTTCCGACACCGGCAATCCGCTCGCCTGTCGCAGCTGTTCTTGAATGGGCCCGCTCAGCGAGTAGGGCTCCACGCGGGTGCGGACCACCCACGCGACAGGCGTGATGCGGACGTTCAGGGCGTTGACCGCATCGGGAACCTGCGCCTGGGGAACGTACATGGTCGGCCCCGGATCGTTGTTGAGACCTCGATCGCGCACGTCGCTCACGACCCCGATGATCTGCCGGTCGGGTTCGCTGGCGAACTCGCGCATGATCCCGCGGCCGATCACGAGCCGGTCGTTCAGCGGATCGCCGTCTTTCCAGAACTCTTTCGCCATCGCCTCGTTGATGACGACGACAGGCGGCGTGCCGGCGGCGTCGCGATCGGTGAACGTGCGACCGCGTTTGACCGGGATCTTGAAGACCTCGAAGTAGCCGGGGGACACAGTGAGCCAGCCGCCACCGCCGTGAAACGGACCGTCCGGCAAGGGCCGGCCCACCACGGCGAACGGAAGACCGTAGCCGCCTTCGAGCGGAACGCAGCACGTGGCGCTCGCCTGCTCGACTCCCGGCAGCGCGCGCAGACGCTCGACGCCGTCCCGGACGATCCGATCGACCCCCGAGGACGCGAGGAACTGCGGCCCGGTCAGCGACATGCGCATGGTCAGCACATTGTTCGGGTCGAAGCCGGTGTTGACGGCACCCAGTGCCAGCGACGTTCGAATGAGCAGGGCCGACCCGATCAGCAGAATCAGCGCAAGCGTGACTTCGCTGACGACCAGCAGCGAACGCGCCTTGTTGTGACGAAAGCCGGTCCCGGTGCGTCCGCCGCTCTCTTTGAGGGTCGAGCTGAGATCGGCGCGCGAGCCCTGGAGCGCAGGTATCAGGCCAAACAGAACCCCGGTACCGACCGAGACCAGAAGCGTGAAGCCAAGCACGCGCCAGTCCACGCCCACCAGCGACCCGTTCTCCCCGAGCCGAGGGAGGCCGGCCGTATTCACCGACAGCAGGGCTCGAATGCCGGCGACGCCAAGGGCGAGCCCGAGCGCGCCTCCCGCCGTTGAAAGCACGACGCTTTCCGTCAGCAGTTGACGGACGATGCGGCCGCGGCCGGCGCCGATTGCCGAGCGAATCGCGAACTCGCGTCTCCTGCCGGTCGCTCGGACCAGGAGCAGATTGGCGACGTTGGCGCAGGCGATCAGGAGCACGAGGCTGACGGCGCCCGCGAGGACCAGCAGCGTCGGCCTTACGTTGCTGACGAACGCCTCCTGAAAGAGCTCCACGCTGAAGCCGCTGTTCGGCTGAAGGGCATTGGCGTACTTGCGCCGATACTCGTCGGCTGACGCCTCCACGCGAGCCTTCGCCTGATTGAGCGGCACGCCCTCCTTCAGCCGCCCGGCAACCTGAAAGTAGTGGCCCTGGTCAGCGGTGTTCGGATCCAGCTGAAACGGAATCCATAAGTCTGGAGGTGAACCGAACTCGCCGACGTCGAAGGTTGGACCGACGATCCCGACGACCACGTGCGGGTCGCCGCTCAACGAGATGGTCTTGCCGAGCATCTCCGGGTCGCCGCCGAAGCGGCGCATCCACAGGCCGTGGCTGAGCACCGCGACCCTATTGCCGTTCGGCAGATCCTCGTCCGGCGTGAAGGCGCGTCCCCGAACGATCGGCGCGCCAAAGAGCCGGAAATAATCGGCGCTGACCTGCCCGGCGGTGAGTTGCTGCGGCAGGTCGCCGCCGGTGAAATTGACGACGTTGCCCCGGAATGCCGCCACGTCCTCGACGACGTCGGTCTGCTGCCGCCAGTGCTGGAATTTCGCCGGCGATGCCCCGGGCCCCGAACCCTGGGGTGAGGTATTCATGAACATGACCAGGCGATCGGGATCGGGAAACGGCACGGGCTTCAGCAACACGGCGTTGACGACCGAGAAGATCGCGGTGTTCGCCCCGATGCCGAGCGCGAGAGCAGCCACCGCCGCAATCGTGAAGCTCGGGCTTTGCCGGAACGTGCGCAGCGAATATTTCAGGTCCCGGAAGAATGTTTCCATGCGATCCCTTCGAACATCTGCTTGAGCACCATTTGAGCACAAACCGTGTCCGTGGCGCGTCACGCGACGGACAGCGATATCGGAACACCCAGAAAGCGCCCATACCGCGCCGCCGCTTCATCGAGCGCCCGCCGTTCGGGCCCTGTCAGCCGCCGCAATGGGACGACGTCGACCACAAGCCCACTGGCAGTCTGCACGGTCTTCCAGGTCCCGGCGACCTGCCCGCCAATCACGAGCGCATGCTGGAACCTCACAGGCCCGCGCGAACGAGACTCGACGACGGACGGTCCGTGGGGCACGGCGTCGCGGTCCCGGTACGCCACGAGGTACTCGTCGTACACGGGCAGCAGATCGACGCTCGGGCGCCGCATTCGGCCGGTCATCGTCCCGCCCAGGCTCCAATAGGTTCGGCCGTCGATCTCCTCGTGCTCGGCCCGGTTCATCTCGAGGCCCCGCCTGGCATCCACGGTCAGGAGCCCCGACCACCACACGAAGTCCCGGATCGTCGCCGGGCCATGGCTTGTGAAGTACCGCCTTGTGAGCTCGGCGAGTGCCTCGTCGCGTGACAGGCGCCCGGCTCCTGGCGCGCGATCCGCCAGCAGGGCGTACGTGAGCTGCTTCCCGCGGCGAGGGCCGCTGCAGATGACACCCTCGAGCTCGGCGTAGATCGTGAGGAGCGCGAGCGGAATGCCTTTCGACAGAGGGCCCGGGCGCCCGAGCTTTGCGCCAAGCTCGGCACGTGACAGAGACTGGCCATCCCTGAGCGCCCGTTCGAATGCCGTGGTCGCGCGCGCGAGCAGGGGCGCGTCCAGCCCATGCCGGCGGCTGGTACGAGGCCAGGACGCGATGCACGCGCGGCGCCGTGAGCTCCAGCATCCAGCGGATGTCTGCCGGCGTCACGAAGTGCCAGGTCGGGACGCATCACGTGCGTGCGGAGGATCTTCCCTTCGTCGAACGCGCGCTCAATCTCGTTGTCCGAGGCACCCTCGGGCATCCGCAGGCCCAATCCCCACCTCGCGGCCGGATACTCCTGCGCCTGGACAGCGCCAAGCCACTCGACGACATCCGCCGGCTGGCGGTGTTCCGCATTCGTGATGCACTGGTTGTGGAGTCGCTGCTCGGCTATTGCGGTGTTCACACGAGGTTCCGGGCGCGATGCAAGGCAGACCCCTCGAAGGCACGGGCAAAAAAAAGGCCCGCTCCCCATCGTGAGAGCGGGCCTTTCCCGAATGAGCCCTCTTGTCAGTAGTTGATCGTGAAATTGAGGCGCGCGAACCGCGGCGGCAGAATCGAGTTCGGGTTCAGCCAGGTCCCGCCGTTCGGCTGCGTGTAGCTGTAATTGCTCTCGTAGCCGAGCGCGTAGTTGGTGTTGAGCAGGTTGTACAGGTCCACGCCGATATCGGTGCGCGTGCGGCCGAACCGCAGGATCTTCGCAAACCGCATATCGATCTGCGTCCGGCGATTTTCGACATACATGCGGTTGTCACCATTGTCGGTCAGCTGAATGGTCGTGTTGCCGGTCGCCAGGCCGCCCGGCGGCAGCCGGCCGAGCAGGCTGCGCACCACCGTGTTCGGCACGTTGTACGTCGAGCCGGTACCGGTGATCTGCACTTCCGGCTGCGACCGCACGGTGCTGCTGATGAGCACATCGATCTTCGGCACCGTGTACGACACCAGGCCGCGGAGCGTCGTCTGGAACGGTTCCTCGTTGTGGCAGCCGCGCGGGTCCGGGCTGTCGATGTTCACCACGGTTGCGCACGTGTCCGTGATCGAGCGGCCGGTACTCGTGCCGCCCTGGAGTGTCAGGCCGGATGCGAGACGCGCCCGGACCGTGAGGTCGACGCCGTGCCAGTAGTTGGTACGTGCGTCCCCGAAGTCCGATTCGAACGTCACGTAATTCTGCGGGGCGCGCGCCGCGGCCGCCGCCGTCTGCGTGTAGGTCGTGATCGGGTAGCCGCCGCCCCCGGGAAGCCTGGAGTCGACAGGGGCCAGAATCGTCCACGGCTCGTAGTCGGTTGGATTGACGGCCTGGTTGTCGGTGACCGTGAAATTTCCGAACCAGCGCCGGTTGTAGTTCACGTCCAACGACACGCGCGGGACCAGCTCCTGCTGGAAGTCCACCCCCCACTGCCAGTCGTACCGCCGGGTGCCCCACCCGCGCAGGATCTCCGGATTCACCTGCGTCAGGTTGGCGCCCGCCTTGCCGAAGTTCAGCGCGTTGCCCGTGAGCGCGCCGCAGGTGTCGCCACCGGGCGTGGCCTGCGCCACAGGATTGAGGATGTCGCAGTCGACCACGTAGTTGCCGTTGCCATCCTGCCAGTTCCGCGAGGCGTTGTTCACGATACGGCTGGCCGGGTTGTTCTGCGTGTAGGGGGCGTCGTTGGTCGCCGGGGCCAGATAGCGGCCGAAGTTGAACTTGATCGCCGTCTTGCCGTTGCCGAAGACGTCGTACGCCGCACCGCCGCGCGGCGAGATGTCGTTATACGCGTCCACGCTGGGCGTTTGCTCGAACGAGATCGGCTCCGCGTTGAACCGCGACGTTTCGGTGGTCCCGTTGCCTTCGGCGGGGGCCCAGCTCCAGGCCCGGTCGTAGCGCAGGGCGCCCTGCACCGTCAACCGGCCGTGCGTCCAGGTATCCTGGATGTACAGGGCCGTCGTCATCGTCCGATTGGCCGTCCGGAAGTCCGGCAGCCGGAACGTGAACTGGTTCGGCACGCGGTTGCTGAAGCGGTAGATCATCTGGTTGACGCCGGTGAGCGTCCCCCCGTTGGCGCCTTGATAGCCCCCCTGGTAGCCGGCTTTCACGTTGTGAGCGCCCGTCACGTACGACGCCGAGGCGCGCCAGTTCTTGATGTTCTGGTAGCTGTCGCCGACGGTGTTGATGCCGCGGTACCCGAAGTCGGCTGGATGACCGTCGATGGCCTGCTGCTCGACGACCTGGATCAGGTCGAAGGCGCCGTCCGGCGATCCGGTTCCCGCTCCACCTGAGTACGAGAGCCGGCTGAATGCGGCCTCGAGCAGCAGGCGGTTCGTCGCGGTCGCCGACCAGGTGCCCTGCATCAGGTAGTACGGGAAGTCGAAGTATCGATCGCTGGCCTCCGGCGACAACGTGGTCGATCCCATCGCAGTCCAGTCGTCGCCGCGCGACCGGCAGCCTTCGCCGCCGACGAACTCCGACGAACCCTGGCAGCGGTACTGGTTCTCCTGCGAGAACGTGACGCGATTCTTCGGCGTCAGCTGCGCGGTCGCCCGCCCCTGATACATGGTTCGGCCCTGCACATCGCGCACCGAGAGGCTGTCATCCCTCAAGTAGTCCCAGTGCGACGGGTCGAACGCGTAGGCGTTGCCGAAGATCCCCTCGACGCGCTGAGCGGTCGTCAGCTTGCGGTAGCTCCCGAAGAACCACAGCTTGTCCCGCAGGATCGGCCCGCCGAGCGCGACGCTGGCGTCGTACGAGTTGATGACGCCGGCCGGCTCCGGAATGCCGATGCCGCGCAGGAAATCGTCGAGGTTGTTGCCGCTCGACCATTCACCCGCGGTGTTGAAGAAGGACTGCCCCGAGAACATGTTGCCGCCGGAGCGCGGCACGAAGTTCATGACCGGCCCGCCCGTCTCGGACTCGCCGAGTCCGCCCGCGACCACCACCGACGTCTCTTCTGCGTTGTTCGTGTCGTAGACGAGCGTGCCGACGCCGCCGCCGCCGGACGCCGCCCCGACGGTCATGCCGTTGACCTGCACTTTTCCTTCGTTGCTCGGACCGCCATGCGAACTGAAGAACGTCATCGTCGGCGTCACCGCGAGGCCGTTGTTGTCGACCGTCAGGCCGGGGATGGCGTTCAGCAGCGACCCGTAGGCGCGGGTCGCCGGCAGCGCCGCGATGACGTCCGCATTGAGCGTCGTCTGGGTCCGCACGTTCTGGACGTCGACGACCGGCGTTGCGCCCGTGACCGTGAGGGTTTCCTGCACTGCGCCCACCCGCATCTCGGCCGGGATGGTGATGGTGATGGAGCCGGAGAGTTCGAGCCCCTCGCGCTGGACAGTGGTAAAGCCCGGCAGGGAGAAGGTGAGCGTGTAGGTGCCGGGCCGCAGGTCGACGATGCGGTACAGGCCGGCGCCGTCGGTGACCGCCGAACGGACCTTTTCAATCAACGCGGGACTCGCCGCCTCGACAGTGACACCCGGAATCACCCCGCCCGACGAGTCGCGGACAACGCCGGTGATTGACGCCTGCGCAAAGGCGCTTGTTGGAACCAGAAGCACTATGATCAGGATTGCCAGATATTTCGCCGTTCTGTACATCACTGTTTCCTTCCGATTGATATCAAGGGGCGTCCAGGAGGGCAGGGGGCTCAGCCGGGAGTATCAGGTGAATCCCGGGCCGTCGTCAATACCTGACGACCTACCACGCCCGGGCACGCGCCTGGATGAAGGCGTAGAGAGTCTAGCGCAGTTGCGCGCGTCATTTTCCTGACAGCGACGCGACACAGAATCGCGTGGTGAACGCGGAGACCGCAGAGATCGCAGAGAAGACAAGCTCCACCACGGAGGTCACGGAGACAAACGGAGGTCACGGATTCAAGGTTGTTTTCCCTGTGTTTTCCGTTTGCGCCATGTCGTTCGTGGTACTGATTTGTGTGTAATGTCAGCGGGACGGGTTCGTGTCTCTGCGTGCTCAGCGAGCTCTGCGTTGATAGTCGTTGTCGGTAGTGAACCATCGTATACAGGGCGCTAGAGGAGCTCGCGCAGCCGCGCATAGCCTGCGCGGCTGATCGGAAGCTGTGTGCCGTCGGTCAGGACGGCGATTCGGCTGTCGGTCACGGACAACTCGATTCTCGACAAGCGCGCCAGGTTCACGATGTACCGCCGATGGATCCGCACGAAGGCACTCGGGTCGAGGAGCGCCTCGAGATCGGCGAGCGTTTGCTCCTTGAGATGGCTCCTGCCGGCAGCCCTGACGGCGACATAGTCGTCCTGCGATTCGATATAGTCGATCTTCTCCACGGGAATGACGTAGACATCCGCGCGGTCCCGAATCAGGATTCGCTGGAGCGGGGTCCGCTCCAATCGCGCTGCGGACAGCAAGTCGCGAACGGGCGCATGCTCCCGCGACCGCAGCCGTATTCTGGCGCGGCCGAGCGCTTCAGACAGGCGCTCCGCGCTGAATGGCTTCAGCAGATAGTCGACCGCGTGCACCTCGAACGCGCGGATCGCGTGACTGTCGTAGGCGGTGACGAAGATCACGGGGATGTCGCCGCCGACGAGCTCGAGCACATCGAACCCATCAAGTTTCGGCATCTGAATATCGAGCAGCAGGAGGTCCGGCTTGAGCTCGGTCACGGCCTTCACGGCCTCGAAGCCGTTGGCACATTCGGCCACGATTTCGACATCCGCATGGGCCGCGAGCAGCTCGCGTAGGATGCGTCGCGCCAACTCCTCGTCGTCAACCACCGCGACGGCAATTCTGGAGGGTTCCGGCTCAGCCATCGGTTCTCACGCTGCCGTCACGACGGGAATCCGCACTTCGATGCGAAAGCGACCGGATTGCTCCTCCGCGCGAACCGCGTCGTAGACGCCGCACTGGGTTGTCAGCCGCTTTCTGAGCAGCTCGAGCCCGAGGCCGACACCGCGCGTCCGCGCGCGGTCGGGGTCGCACGGGTTCTCGACCATGATGGTCAATATCGAGGCGTCTCGACTTGCCGTCATCCGAATCGTCCCGCCGTCCACGAGCTGTGCGACGCCGTGGACGATCGCGTTCTCCACGAGCGGCTGTAGCAGCAACGGAGGGACCAGGCACTCGACCGCCTCCGGGTCGGTCTCCCGCGTGATATGGAGGCGTGGTCCCAGCCGCACTTGCTCGATGGCCAGAAAACGCTCGGCGAGCGCAAACTCGTCCGCCAGCGAAATCCGGGTGTTCGACCCCAGACGCAACGTCTCACGCAGGAAATCGGCGAGCAACAGACACATCTGCCTTGCGGCGGCCGCGTCAATCGTGGTCAGCGCACTGATCGAGTGCAGGCTGTTGAAGATGAAATGCGGGTCGATTTGGGCGCGCAGCGCCTTGAGCTCGGCCTCGCGGGCCATCAGCCTCAGCTCGAGTGCCTGCGTTTCAGCCTCCCGCGATGCTTCGAACGCAATGAGGAGATAGTGAAACGCCGCCGCGAGCCAGAAGAGCAGCGCGCCCACGACCAACAGGAGCGGACGCTGCTCGAAATAGAGCATCTCGGCTCCCACGTCACCGCCAGTCGAATCGATGGCGGCCGCCCAGGCCCCTGAGATCGCCACCCAGGTAGCGCTCGCGATCGAGGCGGCCAGGACGTGGGCGGTCACAACACGCCACATGCTCATGCGGGCGTCGATCGGCAGCGCGCGGCAGACGTATCCGCTGGAAAGGCTGACGAACGCGTACAACAAGCTGGCGGGCAGAAAGAACAAGGCGGCGGTGAGCCACGGACTGTCACCGCGGAGCCCGGACATCAGCAGCAGTCCGATGAGAAACCAGGCAAGGATATAGAGGACAAGCCGTCGCCGATCGGCGAGGATCGGGTGCATCTCAGTTCTTGATGACGAGGCCGCCCATCACGACGAAGCCTCGCAGCACCAGGCGCGGGCGACCCTCCCCCGTTGTCGCGCGTTCGACGGCCAGCAACCGCTTGTCATCGACGCTCCCCATGAGCGGCATCACCTGCGAGACCACCGTCCAGTCACCGGGCACCCAAATCTCGTGTCCACCCATCACGGCAAACACATCGATGATCGCCTCGTTACCCGGCGGGATTGTGGCCTGGCGCAGGTCCAGGTGGCACCCGCCCATGATCGCGGTCATCTCGCCGCCGCGAAACGGCGTGTCGTTGCAGATGCGCTTGCTCTCGCCGAAGACAGCAAAAAGAGCGAGTGTCCTCCTCGAGTCTGTTCCGGATGCAAACGTGGTGTTCATCCAGCCGGGAGACTGGCTCGACTCGCTCGAATCACTTCGGCGTGACGGATTCCCACGCCGAAGGGTCTGCATCACGAGGGTGATCCCGAGCACGACGAGGGCAAGAGGCCACGCGAGCGCCCAGAAACGGACCTGGACGATCCCCCAGTTATTCAGCACCCACCAGGTCCCGACGAACATCAACACGAATCCCCAGAAGCGGCTCCGTCCATCACGCTGCTTCGTCGTCACCAACCACGTGCCGAGCACAACGAGAGCGGCCGGCCACAGCCGAAAGCTCTGTGCCGCTGCCAGGATGCCCAGTCTGTCGAGCGCGAGCAACATGCCGAAGAGCATGATGCAGATCCCCATTACAAGCTGGGGCGTCACGGTGAGTCGTCCTGAATCGGCCATGTGTATGTCTTATCTGGTCAGGATCTGATGACGAGGCCGCCCATCATGATAAAACCGCGCAGCACCACGCGCGGCGGTGCCACGGCGTTCGGAGAAGGCGTCCTGTCTTCGATACCGGTTGTCTCCGCTTCCGGCAGCACTTGACCATCAGCCCGATTGCGGGAGCCACGCCGATCGTTGACGCGGCCCATCACTGGCAGCGCCTGGACGTCGATCGTCCAGCCTTCTGGAACCTGAAGGACGAGCCCGCCCATCAGCGTGAAGACATCGATGACGGCTTGTTCACCGGGGGCGATGCTCGCCTGGCGCAGATCCAGCCGGCTTTCCCCCATGATGCTGGTCATCTCGCCCCCCTGGAACCGCGTGGCGGAACTGGTCCGCTGGTCGCGGCTCATCACGGCAAACAGGCTGACCGTCTCGCCCGCATCGCTTTGTATCGTATCGCGCCCGCGATGAAGCCCCTGGGCCACCAGGATGCCGACGAAGACGAGAACCCACACGCGCGAAGTGGCGTGGCTGCTCCTACCCCGGATGGCAGGAGAGGCCTCGTCGCCTCCGCCTCGAAGCGCTTGTATCACCATGCTCGCGCCGAACAGAATCACCGCCAGCGGCCAAAAGCGGAAGAGTTGCCTGGCGTCGATCAGCTGGAACTGGTCGAGCGCGAGGGCAACGCCGACGGCCGTAACGCAGATGCCAAGCACCAGATTCGGCGTGACGTTCGCACGTACATCAACAGACATGGGAATCCTCCGCGGCTCTGGCCGGGACCTCGCTGGTGAGCGCTCGCCGCCACGTCACCACACCGGCGGCGACGATCGCAAGCCAGACCGATTGCTGGAGCAACGCAGGGGCGAGCGTCTTCAACAGAAGCCACCACCCGACCCCGATCAGCCACCACGCCTCGTCCCGCTCCTCTTGTCCGGCTCCCATCCGGGCCACTCCTGCCACGACGAGAAGGAGTGGCCACAAGGTGGGGACGCCTTCGCGATGCATGCGTTCGATCAGCAGCACGATACCTGTCGTGATGAGCATCGTCCCAAGTACGAGGGAGGCGGCCTGGCCTCCCGGATCGAACGTCGCTTTCGTCCAGATTCCGCTCGCTTCAGCATTTGGTTCAGGCATTGATGTTCCTCGTCTGCCTCAGTGTTGCGCGCACAGTCTTTTTCCGCTCGGTCTTTTCGGCGAGCGACCCGGGAATCCCGGTGAATGGCGGCTGAATCGAATGTAGGGGCAGCCCTACGGATAGGTATGTAGGGGCGGCCCCTTCAGGGCCGCCCGAGTAGCGGTAGGCCGGCTCTGCTAGCGAGCCGCGCGGAGCGTCAGCTTCTGGACCCGCCAGTTACTGAGCTCGCCGATCAGCAGTTCGTTTTCGTTTCGGCAGTCGATCGAGTTGACCAGGCCGAACTCCTTCGGCAACTTGCCGGCCCTTCCGAACTTGCCGACAAGTTTCCCATCCAGACCCAATTTGTAGATGGCCGCGTCTTCCATGCCGTCGGGATCGCCGCTGTGGGCCACGTAGAGGAACTGGCTCGGCCCGGGCGTGATGCAGAGCGCCGTTGGCGTACCGACGTTCAGGAACTGTGTCTTGAACGTGCCATTGCTGTCGAAGACCTGCACTCGCCTGTTTCCTTCGTCGGCCGCGTACACGTTCCCCTGCGCGTCGATCGCGATCCCGTGCACGATGTTGAACTGGCCGGGCGCCGTTCCTCTCGAGCCCCACGACTTGATGTACTTGCCGCTCGGCTCGTACTTGGCGATCCGCGCGTTGCCGTACCCGTCGGCGACGTAGATATTCCCCGCGGCATCCCACGCGACGTCGGTCGGCCGCTGGAAGCTCTCGCCTTCAGCCCCGGCACCCGGAGGCGGGCCGGCGGGCGCGGCTCCCGGCCCGCCGCCACGGCCAGCGGCCGGCGCGGGAGTCGGTGGCGTCTGCACGAGAGGGATTCCCGTCGGCAAAGGAGTCAGCGGCAGCGCCGGCACCCGCATCGCTTCCGGCTTGCGGCTGAGGATCATCTGCACGCGTCCATTCGGGTCGAACTTGATCACCTGGGTCGACATCTGATCGACGATCCAGACGTTGTCCTGCGGATCGACACGAACCTGCTGCGCCTGCAGGAACCCATACGCGCCCTGGCCGATCTCCCGCACGAACTTGCCGGTGCGATCGAACTGGAACAGCCGCGATCCCCCGTGCGAGACGGCCCGCGCGGTGGCGAGGGTTACGGACGGGTTCCCCGTCCGGGTGTAGAGAAAGATGTCGCCGCGGGAATTAGTGGCGACGCCGGCCGCCTCTCCCATGTGAATGTCGGCCGGGAACTTCAGCAGATCCGCGTTCGAGTCGAACTGCAATTCCGGCACCGACAGCTGGGCGGAAAGCACCGTGGCCGCCGCGAGGGCGCCGGCCACTGCGAGGCACGTCGATAGCTTTTTCATACGGCCCCCTATCTCGCGACAGACTGCGGCGGCTGTGGAGTCAGCATGATCTTCTGCGCGCGCCAGGCCGAAATCTCCGACACGTAGAGCTCGTTCGGGTTCCGGCAGTCGATGGCGTGGACGGTGCTGAATTCCCCGAGCCCTTTGCCGGCCTTGCCGAACTTCCCGACGATGGTTCCATCGAGCTCCATCTTGTAGATTTCGCCGGTGATCGCCCAGGACGCGGCCGGGTTGCTGTCCGGATTGGAGTTGGAAACGAAGAGGTATTGGTGCGGTCCGGGCGAGACGCACACGGCCCACGGGTTGCCGACGTTGTCGTAGATGGCTCGCAGCGTCAGGTCATTGTCGAAAACCTGCACGCGTGCGTTGCCGCGATCCCCGACGTAGACGTTTCCCTGCGCATCGGCGGTGATCGAATGCGGCGTGTTCAGCTCGCTCGGCTGTGCGCCGCGGATGCCGACCGCTTTGACGAACCGGCCGTTCTTGTCGTACTTCACGACGCGCGAGTTGACGTAGCCGTCGGAGATGAAAATGTTCCCCTGCGGATCCCACGTGACGTCGGTGGGCCGACCGAACCGGTACTTCTCGGCGGGCGCCGCCGGCAGCGTGCTGTCGAACGCACCCGCGACCGGTTCCGGCCTTCTGCCCAGTACCATGACGACTCGCCCTTCGGGGTTGAACTTGATGACCATGTTGGTCCCCTCGTCCACGACCCAGACGTTGTCCTCCCGGTCCACCCGGACGCCGTGCGCGAACTCGATCCCGTAGACGCCGACGCCCCACTCCTTCACGTACGTGCCCTTCTCGTCGAACTCGAAGAGACGCGTGTCGCCGCTGCGGTGGTAGACGAACACGTGACCCTTGGAATTGGTCGCAATCCCGATGCCCTCGCCAAAATACAGATCGGACGGGAGCTTGAAGAAGTTCGCCACCGACGTATAGGGAATAAGGGGCACGTTCTCCGCCTTCGCCTTGCTCTGGGCAAGAAGCGGCTGGACGCCGAGCAGCGCGACGACGACCACGAACGACGGCAAAAATCGCCTCATTGAATCACCCCTTCCTGAAGCCGCGGTCTCAAGGTGATGGCGAATCTATACCCAACGGGGGATCAGTTCAATCGGGTAATTGGATAATCGGGTAATCGAGTAATCGATTGCCCAATTGACCAATCAATTACCCGATTACCCAATTACCCGATTACCCGATTCGCTAGAGGTAAGATCCTTCCAGCCCATGCACAGTCCGGCTCTCGCGTCCCCTCGATACCGCATTCTCGAAACGATTGGCCGGGGTGGCATGGGCGAAGTCTGTCTCGCCGACGACCTGCTGCTCGACCGGCGCGTCGCCGTCAAGTTCCTGATCTCGCCGGACGGCGAGGGCCAATCGCTCGATCGGCTGCTCGGCGAAGCCCGTGCGGCCGCCTCGCTGGATCACCCGTTCATCTGCAAGATCTTCGAAGTGACCGAGCTCGGCGGGCGTCCGTGCATCGTCATGGAATACGTGTGCGGCGACACGCTCGAGCGGCGCCTGCGCCGCGGCCCGCTGCCGGTCGCGGAGATGCTGCGGCTCGCGGAAGAAATCGCCGAGGCGCTCGAAGCGGCGCACAAGCGCCGGCTGGTGCATCGCGACCTCAAGCCGGCGAACGTGATCGTGACCGACGATGGTCACATCAAGATCATGGATTTCGGGATTGCGGTCCGCATGTCGCCGGCGGTTGAGGGCGTCCACACCGATGCCTCGGCCGCCCTGCCGGGCGACCATATCAGCGCTTTCTTCGGAACACCCGCCTACATGGCCCCGGAGCAACTGCACGGCGCCGGGGTGGACCGCCGCTCCGATATCTTCGCGTTCGGCGTGCTTCTGTACGAGGTTCTGTCCGGGACGAACCCGTTCCAGCGCTCCGGCCTCGAAGCCACGCTCGCCGCGATACTGTCCCACGTGCCGGACGACCTGCACGAGCAGGTCCCCGCAGTGCCGAAGTCGGTGGCGGCAGTCCTCGCCAGGATGCTGGCGAAGGATCCCGCCGAGCGGTTTCAGTCGTTCGGCGACGTGCGTCTGGAACTGCGGCGCCTGGCTGGAGCGCTGGCGCCCGCGGCGGCCGATCCGCGTCCACCGGTTCCCGAACCGCGCAGAGATCGGAAGCGAGTTCGCGGGCCGGGAATCCGAGCTCGCGGAGCTGGAGCGAAGCATCAGGTTGGCCGCCGCAGGACGAGGAAGCCTGCTTCTCATCGGGGGCGAAGCCGGCGTCGGCAAGAGCCGCCTGATAGACGAAGCGCTGGCCTCGGCGCGCGCACTCGGGTGCCTGACGCTGGTCGGACGCTGCAGCGAACAGGAAGGCACGGCTCCACTCGAGCCGTACATCGAAGTCATCGAAGACGCAGCCAGGCTGCTGCCCGCATCGGCATTCCGCGACGTCGTCGGCCGGACGGCCCCGGAGCTGGCGAGGCTCGCACCGGAATTTCACCGCCTGTTTCCCGACATGCCTCCGGCGATGGAGCTTCCGCCCGAGCTTCGGCAGCGCTTCCTGTTCAATAACGTGCGGGAATTCCTGGCCCGGTGCAGCGCGGTGATGCCGGTCATCGTGTTTCTGGACGACCTGCAGTGGGCGGACGAATCCACGCTGCAGCTCACGCAGTACCTTGCGCAACATCTCGACAAGATGCCCGCCCTCGTCATCGGCGCGTATCGCGACACCGATGTCAGGGGCGCCGGGGAGGTCCCGCCGGACGGAACGCTCGCGGACACGCTCGGGAACCTTCTCTCGCGGGTGCGCGGAGAGCGCCCGCGGGACGCAGCCGAACGTCACCCACTCACACGCTTCGTGGACCAGTTGCTCGGACGGCGCCTCGCGCGCGTGATCTCGCTGGGACCGTTGTCCGAGGCGGCCGTCGGCGCGATGCTGTCGGCCCTCGGACGCCGGGATCCTCCCGCGCACCTGGTGCGCACGTTCCTGGACGAGACTGGCGGGAACCCGTTCTTCGTCGAAGAGCTGTTCCGGCATCTGACGGAGGAAGGACGCCTGCTGGACGCGCACGGCCGCTGGCGGCGCGGCCTCGAGATCGACGGCAAGGACGTGCCGGCGGGCATTCGGACGGTGATCGGCTGGCGGCTCCGGCGGGTTTCCGGAAAGACATACGACGTCCTCACGGCGGCCGCGGTCATCGGCCGGCATTTCGATCTGGACCTGCTCGAAGCCGTGGCTGGCGTTGACGGCGACGTGCTGGCCGCCGCGCTCGACGAGGCCGAGCAGGCTCACCTGGTCAAAGGGCCGTCCGGACGAACCGAACGCCGCTGGCGGTTCGCGCATCAGCTGATGCGGCAGACGCTGACAAGCGCGCTGTCGCAGACGCGCCGGGAGCGGCTGCACCTTCGGGTGGCGGACGCCATGGTGCGGCTCGATTCCGCGTCGCGCGCCTACGCGTCGGATATCGCACACCATCTTTACAATGCGGGCCGGATGGCGAACCCCGTCAGAGCCTCGGAAGCCCTGATGGCTGCCGGGAAGGCGGCCGACGAGGTGTACGCCACCGACGAATCGCTCAGGAATTACACCCGTGCACTCGAGGTCCTCGAAGAGAGCGGCGGCGCCGCCTCAGACCGGATTCAGGTGCTGGAGCGGCTGGCGGACGTCCTGGCGCTCACCGGCGATCGCGCGGCAGCGATGGAGCATTACGCGGCCGCGGCTGCGATCCACGAGCAAGCCCCGAGCCCTGTCGATCAGGGGCGCCTCCTCCGCAAGACCGGTGCGCTGCACTGGCAGGGCGGCGATCGCAGGCAGGCGAACGACTGCTACGCGCGCGCGCTGAAAGCCATGGACGGCGACACCGCGGATCGCATCGAGCTGGCGCATCTGTACCAGGAGCTCGGACTCGCGGCGTTTCGGAGCGGAGACAATCAACAGGCCATCGAGTGGGCGGAGCGCGGGCTGAGATCGGCGGAGGCCGCCCAGGCGGACAGCACGGCCGTCACGCCCGCTTCCCGGCGGATGGCGGCTGCAGCGATCGCGCATGCGACGAACACGATCGGCGTCGCGCTGGCGCGTTCCGGGCAGCTGGACGCCGCTCGAGAGCGGATCGAGGAGAGCGTGGCGGTCGCGCACCAGCACGGGTTGCTCGACGTGGCGTGCCGGGGGTATGCGAACCTGGGCGTCCTCTATAGCACGATCGAGCCGACGCGGGCGATCGAGGTGTCGCAGACCGGGCTCCAGCTGGCCACGAAAATCGGGGCCGTCTCGCTTCAGTCGTATCTGTACGCGAACCTCGCGGCGGCCTACTGCGTGCTGACCGACGATTGCAAGACGGACGGCCTGCTCGCGGCGCAAACGGCGGCGGATCTCGACCGCGAGCTGGGTCAACTCGATCATCTGGCGGTGCCCTTGATCGTCATCGCGCAGATCCATCAATGCCAGGGCGATCTCCAGCAGGCGCATGACGCGTATCGCGAGGCGCTCGCGCTCGCGGAAAAGGCAGGCGAGCCCCAGTTGCTCTTCCCGTGCTATGACGGGCTGGCGACGATCTATCTCGATCGCGGCGACAGGGCCCGCGCCGAGGAGCTCATGGAGAAGGGCCGCGCGGTCTGCGAACGCGCGGGAATCGATCCTGATACACTGCTCGTCCTGCCGTTCCTGTGCTGAGAGATCGCATGTTGTAGCGCAGGACTTCAGTCCTGCCGGTAACGGAGTCCACCGATGACGCATGACGCTGCCCCCGCCTTTACAGCCGGGAAATCCGGCGCCCGACTTCACGCTGGCGGCGGTCGAAGGCAACCGCCCCGTCTCGCTGTCCGACTATCGGGGACGAAGTCCGCTGCTGCTCGCCTTGTTTCCTGGTTTCTTCTGCCCCTTCTGCCGGAGGTCGATTGTCCAGCTGGGGTCGAGCTCGGAGAAGCTGAAGGCGCGGGGGATTGAATCGCTCGCCGTCGTGGCCACGGACCTGGAGAACGCCCGCCTGTACCTACAAGTACCGGCCCGCGAAAGTGCCGCTCGCGGTCGATCCGGAGCGCGCCACGCACCGGTCCTATGGCGTTCCTCACGTCGAAATCACTCCCGACCTGATCCAGACGGTCGCCGGCGTGCGCATCAACCCGTCTGGCGAGCTTCCGGAGCCGATGTCGATTGACAAGGCATCAGCGGCACTCGACACGCTGGATGGATACCAGCCCACCGCCTCGGATCAGCGCGACGTGGCGCAGCAGACGATCCAGCTCAAGGGACAGTTCCTGATCGATCGGGATGGGCTCATTCGCTGGGCCAACCTCGAGTGCGCGCGCGAGGGGCCGGCCGGCATCGGGAAGTTTCCGACGTACGAAGAACTGCTCGAGGCCACCGAGCAGCATGCGCTGCGGTGAGAGGAAACGATCGACTACTTGCCGCCCGTCACGTCGATGAACGAGCCGGTGGTGAAGGAGGCTTCGTCCGAGAGCAGCCAGAGAATGGCACGTGCCACTTCGTCGGGACTTCCGCCGCGGCGCATCGGCACGAATTCCTTTACGCGATCGACACGATTGGGTTCCCCGCCCTCGCATCTGGGTTTCGAGGATGGCGGCGTTGTTGACCAGTCCATCTACTGGTCCGAGCGCTCTGTCACATGTCTCGAACAGCCGCATCACGTCCGCCTCGACGGCCACGTCAGCGCCAACCGCGACCGCTCTCGTGCCCATTTCTTCGACGGATTGGACAACGTTCTCCGCGGCGTCCCTGTTGTGCCGGTAGTTGACGCAGACCGAATAACCCCGCTGCGCGGCCAGCCGCGCCGATGCCGCGGCTGCCGCCGGTAATCAGCAATACCCTATCCACGACTCAACGCTCTGCCACACGACGTCCGACGATGACGAGGTCGCGCTCGACGCCGTCGAGCTCCGCCACCCGCGGTAGAACCCCCATCCGGCTGAAACCGAAGCTTTCGAACAGCCGGAGGCTTGGCTCGTTGTGGCCGAAGATGAACCCGAGCAGAGTACGGAGACCCAGATCCGGGCTTCTCGTTACGGCGCGTTGCATCAGCTCCCTGGCAATCCCGCGCCGGTGATAGGTCGGCGCCACATACACGCTGAGCTCCGCGGTCGCCCTATAGGCCGGGCGGCCATAGAACGACTGGAAGCTGAGCCACCCCGCGACCGTCCCATCGTCGACGCTCACCCAGAGCGGCCGTCGCCCAGTGCTGTGATCGCGGAACCACGCCCCGCGGCTTTCGACCGTGACCGGCGTGGTGTCGGCCGTCGCCATCCGGCCGGGAATGGCCGTGTTGTAAATCCCGACGATGCTGGCAAGGTCGTTCTCGGTCGCATCACGTACGGTCATCGGTGACTACCCTCTCGATGCCGTCCAGTTCATTCCTCGGCCTTTTCCGTCCATCGAAGCGCCGGAAGTCCATCGATGCTCACACGATTCTTGTCTCTCTGATACTGGAACAGGCCCTGATCGCCCTTCCGCTCCGCCCAGTCCGCGAGCTGTGGGCGGTCGCCCTCGTAGGCATAAAGCGGAACGCCGTACCCGCAGGAGTCCGAGATCCGATCGATGGCCACGCGGATAATTGCGCGCCCGGCATTCGACGGGGCAAACAACGGGCGCAGACGCCGGTACTCCGGATCCGACGGTTCGATGACCTCGCCGTGGCCGTGAAGCCTCACAATTCTCGGAGGACCCTGAAAGGCGCACACCATGACGGCGATGCGCCGGTTCTCCCGCAGGTGCGCGATGGTTTCCGCGCCGCTTCCAACAAAATCGAGGTAGCCAATCGTATGAGGGTCGAGAATCCGGAGCGCGCCCAACCCCTTGGGTGACACGTTCACGTGACCGGAGGCATCGAGCGGCGCCGTCGCCACGAAGAACATGTGCTGCGCTTCGATGAACGTGCGCAGCGCCTCGTCAATCCCGTCGAATAGCTTTCCCATCTCCTAGTCCCTATTCCCTAGTCCCTAGTCCCTAACCTCTAACCTCTAACCTCTAACCTCTAGTCCCCGTCTATACACCAATGTCCTCATTCCAGAGCTCGGGATGGGCGCGTATGAAATCGGACATCAGGCGTATGCAGCTGGCGTCCTGGAGAACGTGGACATCGACGCCTCGCGACCGGAGAAGGTCTTCGTCGCCCATGAACGTCTGGTTCTCGCCGATGACGACCTTCGGGATGCCGTAGAGGAGAATCGCTCCGCTGCACATCGGGCACGGTGACAGCGTGGTGTAGAGAACAGATTCGCGATACACCGTCGCCGGCTGCCGGCCGGCGTGCTCGAGCGCATCCATCTCGCCGTGCAGGACGACGCTCCCGCGCTGGACGCGCCGGTTGTGACCGCGCCCGAGGATGCGGCCGCGATGAACCAGGACTGAGCCGATCGGAATCCCGCCCTCGCGCTCGCCGGCCCTGGCCTCGTCGATGGCCGCCCGCATGAATTCGTCGGACATGCTTTGCGCATTGTAGATTGCAGAATTCAGATTGCAGATTTCGAATCAATCTGCAATCAATCTGAAATCTACACTCTGAAATCTGCAATTTCAGCTGGCATATCCAGCTGCCAGTACCGCACGTCTGGAAGCGGGTTCACGTTATACGGCTCGCATGGCTGGAACCCGAGCGAGAGATACAGCGCATTCGCGGCCTGCAGCGACGCCAGCGTGTCCAGAACCATCCGGCGATAACCCAGCTGCCGTGAGCGGCTGATGATCTCCAGGGCCAACTGCCTGCCAAGACGCCGCCCGCGAAACTCCGGCCGCACGTACAGCCGCTTCATCTCGCAGACCGCCTCGCGAAACGGCCGCAGCGCCACGCATCCGGCGACGGCATCATTCGCGCGGGCGATGAGCAGACATCCGCCGGGCGGCCCGTACATGTCGGGCAGTCGCTCGAGCTCCCTTGAAAAATCCTGAAAGCACAGATCGACCTTGAGGGCGGCGGCGTACTCCTCGAACAGCGATCGCGCCGTCGCAAAATCGGCATCGGTGCGGGCTTCGAGGATTTCGGCGGAGTCCATGCCCGCGGTCAGGTCCCTGGACACACCGCTCGACGATACGGGAACTCGATGCGCCGGACTTTCCCCTGCTGCGCGCCTTCGATCCAGGCCAGCAACGCGTCGGAACCGCTGCGCGAATAGCCGACCCGCTGGGGGAAGTCGTGCTCGAGGTTCTCGAACAGGACGCTCGAATCGCTCACGCCGCGCGAGAGAAATACCGCTGTCGGCTGGCCGGAGGGATGCGCCTCATACGCCAGCTGCTCCCCCTGCTCCCGTATCAGCACGAGCTCGTATTCGACCAGCGTGTCGCCTCGCACCGTGCGGCCGACGCCCACCATGCTCCCCCCGCGCGGGGCCATCCATTGTTCCTCGATGGTGCGCTCGGGAGAGACCGCTTCCCAGCAGCCCTGCAGCCACGCCACGCGCTGAATGCCAGCGGGTTGGGCCACTACGGCGCCGTTGGATCCGAGTGCGATGGCGAGCGCCAGCAGGCCGTGCCTCATTGGAATCCTCGGATCAAGCAGCAACCCTACCGTCGTCGCCCGAACGCTGTCGGCGAGGCGCCGGATGCCCTCGTCGATCTCCGCTGGTGAGAGCGCACAGAACGGCAGGCGCAGAAACCGCTCGCCCCCGCCCTCAGGAAAGAACGCGAGGCCGTCGGCGAGGTTGAGGGCGCGCGTGGCAGCCTGCGCCCGCACGGCGGTCGTGAGCACGCCCTCGGGAAGGGTGACCGAGATGAAGAATCCTCCCTCGGGGCGCGTGGCGACCACATCGGGCAGGTGCTTGTCGAGGCCCGCGAGGCAGGCATCGAGGCGCGGTCCGTAGAGCGCTTTCAAACGCTCGATCTGCGGGAGCAGAAGCCCCCGCCGGCACCATTCGTAGGTGATGCCCTGTGCGACGAACCCGGGAGAGATATAGGTATCCTCTGCCACCTTGGCAAGCCTGGCCACGAGCGAGGGCTCGCCGATCATGAATCCCGTGCGCACGCCCGGAGCGATGAGCTTCGTGAACGAGCTCATATGCAGCGTGCGTTCGGGCGCGAGCTCGTAGATCGTCGGCTCCTCCCGGCCGCGATAGCGAAGCAGCCGGTAGGGTGCGTCTTCGACGATCAGAAATCCATGCTGTCCCGCGAGCTCGGCGATCCGCCTTCGCTTCGCTCCCGAGCACGTCACGCCGGCGGGGTTCTGGAAGTCAGGGATGGTGTAGAAGAACTTCGGCACCTGCTTCGCGAGCGCCCGCTCGAGCGCCGCGACGTCGGGCCCGTCCGCCTCGATCGGGATGCCGATCACCTTCGCGCCGTGCCGGCGGAGGAGCGTGATGGTCCGATCGTAGGTCGGCGCCTCCGTGAGGACCGTGTCGCCGGGCTTCAACATGTGCAGGCAGAGAAACTCGATGAGCTGGAGCGAGCCGTTGCCGGTCAGCACGCGATCCACGCTCACCCCCTGCCATTCGGCCAGCCATTGGCGGAGCGGCTGGAAGCCGAGCGACGGTCCGTACTGCAGCATCGCCGCCCCCTGCGTGCTGAGGATGGCGCGCGAGGCCTCGATCACCTCGTCGATCGGGAACGACTCGACGGCCGGAACGCCGCGGGTGAAGTTGATGGTGGTTGCCGTTTGTGTGGTCATGGACTGGGTGTTTTCACGGGGCGGCGCAGGTGAAGCTCGCCGCGAGGTTGACGTCTCCCGAGCCGTTGTATTTCGGCCACGTGGGATAGACGCACAACGGCCTGGTGCGGCTGTTGTTGCCCGGGTTGACGTCGGTTGCAATCAGGGTGCCTGGCGCTGTTCCATGATCGACCCACGCATCGAGGGCGCCCAGCGAATCGAACTTGGCGTTGAACACCCCGTTGCCGTGGCCGAAGCCCGGGATGTAATAGAACCGGGCGAACGAGTCGAGCGGAGCCTGGCCGAATCTCGCGACCAGCCGTCTGTAGTAGTCCAGCGTGTTGTACGGCGTGATCGAGTCGTCGATCGCACCGACCATCAGAATCAGCTTGCCGCCCTTGCTCATGAACTGGCTCAGATCGACGCTGTTCGCATCGATGATGCCCGACACCTCGACGATGCGCGTCGCCCACTGGTTGGGATCGAAGGTCAGCGTGTTCAGCGTCAGGTCCCTGGTGATGATGTACCGGATGGTCGCATCCGCCGGCTTGTACTGGAACGCATCACCTGGCGCGGGCGGCATCGAAGGCACGGCGGTGTTGCCGAGGTTATTGGCGAGGAACGTGGCGCCGTCGAGAATCGGCCATTTGGGATACGTCGTCAACCCGCCGGCAATCGGAAAGCGGAGCGAGAACGGGGAGTTGATCGCGTTGACGGCCTCTATCTGGGCGTCCGAGAGACACGTGTCGCCTGTGTCCGCGCCACCTGCGCAGCGCAGCGTGGTCTTCACCGTTTGCATCGTGAACGCCTTGTTGCAGGCGGGAACATGGCTGATGATGCCGTCCACGACGCCGTCGAGCCCGTCGCAGGCGGCATACACGGCGGCCACCAGCGTCTTGACCTTGTCTGGATTGATCCAGCTTTCCTTGCTCGCATAGAGCGCCTTGGCGAAATAGTTCGAGCCGAGGTGCATCAGCGTCACGTTGTAGGCCGGATAGAGGGCAATCACGCCATCGTAGTCGGCCGGATACCGTTGAGCGGCAATCAACGCCTCGTGCCCGCCCTGCGATCCGCCTGAGAAATACGAATGCCGCGGCAGCGATCCGTAGCGGGCCTTGACGAGATGCATGGCGACGTCGTGCGTTTTCTTGATCTGCAGAAGACCGTAGTTGGCGAGCGCCTCGTCGTTCAGCGCGAACGTGCCGTCGAAGCCGGTGCCCTCGTGGCCGGAGTCGCTGCCCAGCGTGACGTAGCCCTGCGCCAACGGCGTCGGCGCTGACGGAAGTTGATTGCTCGAGCCGCCGAGGCCGGTCACCAGCGAGCCGTCATAGCCGCCGCCGCCCATCTGCAGCATGCGGTTGTTCCAGTTGGTCGGAAGATTCACTTCGAACTTGATGTCGGGTGCTGTCGGGTCCACGGGGTGAATCGCGCCGAGGACCTTGCAGAACTCGCCGTTGTTGTTCCCGGCGTCGGTGGCCATGACCAGGGACGCCGAGACGACGACGGCGCCGTTGGTGGGCAGGCCGATGGATCCGGCGGCGATCTTCGTGCCCTGGAGCGACGCGCACAGCTGCCGCGGCGTCGTGTTCGTCGTCTGGGCGAGCACCGGATGCATGGCCCACGACGACAACCCCAGGAGCGCAACCGCCATCGCTGTACGTGTCACGAGCATTCCTCCACCGGGCCTATTGTCGCAGATCGTGGCGTCCGCCTTCAGGCGGACAATCCGGCTCAAGCCGAATCCCACGACGGTTTTCTCTGCCAGCGTCAACGCGTCTCTGCCAGTTCCACGAGAATCTCCGCCGCCCGTTCGCATTGCCCGCGCGTCACATCGAGGTGGGTGACCGCACGGATCGTCCTCGGGCCGAAGGCGAAGACGAGGACGCCGCGCTCCCGCGCCCCGGCAACGATCGCTGAAGCCTCCGGAGCATCGGCCGCCAGGTGGAACACGATGATGTTCGTCTGGACCGTGGCGAGGTCGAGAACAATCCGGGGGCTCTCGGCGAGCCGCCTCGCGATGAGCCGGGCATTCGCGTGGTCCTCGGCGAGCCGCTCGACGTGGTGGTCGAGCGCATGACAGGCCGGCGGCAGCGAAGAACCCGACCTGGCGCATGGCGCCGCCGAGCATGCGCCGGTGGCGGACGGCGCGCCCGATGATCTCGCGCGGCCCGGCGAGCAGCGAGCCACCGGGAGCGCCCAGCCCCTTCGAGAGCGCGACCGACACGAGGTCGAACGGCGCGGCAAGCTGGGCTGGCGGCCGGCCACTGGCTACGGCGGCGTTCCAGAGCCGCGCCCCGTCGAGAAAGGTCGCGATGTCGTGAGCCCGGGCAGCGGCGCAGATCCGTCCGGTCTCCTCCAGCGGAAAGATGACCCCGCCGGCCCGGTTGTGTGTGTTCTCGACCTCCACGAGCGTGGTTGGAGGGGACACGATGTGCCCGCGAGGCGTGCGCGCGCCGAGGAGCTCAGCCTCGGTGAAGACGCCCCGCGATCCAACCTCGGTGAACTGAACGCCCGCGTTGGCCGCCGCCCCGCCGGTCTCCGACGAGACCGCATGGCTCTCGCGGCTTACGATCACGTTATCGCCCGGACGAGTGAGGACGCGCAGCGCCACCTGGTTCGCCATCGTCCCGGTGGGCAGCCAGAGCGCCGATTCTTTCCCGAGCAATGCGGCCACGCGCTCCTGGAGGCCGTTCACGGTGGGATCCTCTCCGAACTGGTCGTCGCCAACCGGGGCGGCAGCGATCGCCGCACGCATCGCGGGCGTCGGTCGGGTCACGGTATCGGAGCGCAGATCGATGGGAATTGTCGCGTCGGGCATTGTGGCTCAGTGAACGGCGGAGCCTCCGTCCACGGAGAGCGTCTGGCCGGTGATGAAGTCGCTGTCGTCGGACGCCAGAAAGACGATCGTTCCCACGACGTCGGCCGGCACCTGAGCTCGCTTGAGCATCCGCATCCGGATGCTGCCTTCCTTTTCTTCCGTCGAGATGTGCAGCTCGTTCTCGCCGCTCAGTGTGAAACCGGGCGCAACCGCGTTCACGCGGACCCCGAAGTCCCCGAGCTCGCGGGCCAGCGAACGCGTGAACCCGATCACGCCGCCCTTCGAGGTGGTGTAGTGGATGTAGTTGGGCACCCCTTTGAAGAACGTGCCGGAGGAGATGTTGATGATCTTCCCTTTCCCTTGCGCCTTCATCGCCGGAAACACGGCCCGCGCGCACAGGAAGAGGCCCCGCAGGTTGACCGCCATCACTCGGTCCCACTCCTCGATCGGGATTTCCGTGAACGGCTGACGCCGCAGGGTGCCGTAGAGCGCCGCGTTGTTGACGAGCACGTCGATCCGGCCGAACCGCGCGACGGCGTGCGCGGCCAGCCTCAAGGTGTCTTCTTCGCGGGACACGTCGCACACGATGCCCAGGGCCCGTCCACCGCCAGCCTCGATCTCTTTGACCGTCGCCTGCGGGTCCGCGATGTCCGCTACGACGACGCGCGCGCCCTCGGCGGCGACACCCAAGGCGTACGCCCGCCCCATGCCGGAGCCGCCGCCGGTAATGATGATGACCTTATCCTCGAGTCGCACCGGGGGATCATGTACTACATCGCGATTGACGCGGTAGCCCTTCCCCGGTTTCCTAGTTACGTAGTACGTAGTGTCCGGCTTTAGCCGGACTGAGCGGTCCGCCTGAAGGCGGACACTACGTACGTTGTCGACATACTGTCTAAGGTCCCGCGGCTGGTATCAACGCCATCGTCGCCCAGTTCGTCGCAGCGGCAGAGATCCACTGATCGCCGCCGTGCGGGAAATCACTCTCGAAGTACGCCTGCACGGGAAGGGCCCGCGTGCGAACGTGCCACGATCCATCGTCGAGCTGCGTGTTGAGCAGGAATCGGACGCCGCGAGCGTGCGCTGGCGAGGCGACCGTCAACACGCCCGCATCGCGAAGGGCCACCATGGCCTGGCCCGTCGCATAGGCATCGCTCTGCATCGAAGCCATCGGTAACGGCGACCAACCGCCATCGGGCCGCTGCTCCTTCAGGAGGTCCTGCGCGAGTCTCTCGATCGTCTCCTTTTCGGCGCCTGCCCAGGCGAGGCCGAAGAGCTGGAACGCCCGGTCTTCCGTCGTGGCGGCGCGGTTCGTGGCAAGCCAGCTGGCGGCCAGCCGGATCGCTTGCTCGTACTCGCCCCGCTGGCTCGCCGGGTGAAACAGCTGCAGCGCGCGCAACGACGCCGCGGTCACCTCGAATTCACTCGACTCGATCGGCGGCCGATGCGCGTTCACCCGCCAATGACCGTCGGGCTGCTGGCGTGCCTTGAGGTAGTACGCCATCGCCTCGGTAGCGGGATCAGAACGATAGCCTGCGGCGCCCGCGCCAAGGAGAATGTAGCTGACCGTACTCTGCAGCCCGGGAATGCCCGCGCCTCGCAGCGCACTCTCCCGCCAGCTCTCCAGAAACGGCCCGAGCCTGTCGACGTGGCTACGCGACAGGTTCTCGTCGACGGCGAATCCATGCGACCGCGAGAGAGCGACCGTCATGGCCGTCAATGAATTGTGATGGCACGAGACGCAGCCGCTCTTTCGCAGGAAGGTCGCGTCCGCCTTCTGCAGCAGCGGCACGCTCAATTGGACGGCCGCACGAACCGTGCGGGCGGGTTCCCGCGCCGGCGCAGGCAGCCCTATCGGGACCGCTGGCGTGGCGCCCGCCCTGACCAGCGCGTCTGTGATGGCGCCGCCCCGCACTGCGCCCAGGGACGCCGCCGTGTCTCCCGACGGCGTTCGTGCGTTCACGTCGGCGCCGCGCTCGATAAGGAGGCGCACGACGTCGGGTGAATAAGCGTCCGAATAGGACGCCAGCATGAGCGCCGTTCGACCGTCGGCGTCGCGCGCGTTGATATCCGCGCCTCTGTCGAGCAGCAGGCGCACGGCATCCGGATCTCCCCACCGCGCCATCGTCACCAGCGCGTCGCCGAGGGCGCGGCGGTCGGCCTGTTGAATCACGATCTCAACGCACGCCCGGCACTTCGCGAGCAGCGCCTGCGCCAGCGCAGCGGCGGCGTCGCCTTGCAGCTTCGCGCCGCGCTCGATCAGCAGGCGCATGACTTCCACGTCGCCGGTGCCGGCCGCCAGCCGAAGCGCCGTCAGTCGATTCGCGGTCACGGCTGACGCGTTGGCGCCCCGATCGAGGAGAAGCTTGACGACGGCCGCCGATCCGAACTGGCTGGCCGCGACGATGACCGCCGTACGGCCGTCGTCGGGCCGGATGTTGGGATCGGCGCCGGCGTCGAGCAGAAGCCGTGTTTTGTCCAGGTCGTGGATGGCATGCATCAGCGCCGTGCTTCCCGCGTCGCTCGCCGCATTCGGGTTCGCGCCGGCATCGAGCAGCCTCCGCACCGCGTCCGCGTCTCCGTAGAGCGCGGCGTACATCAACGGGGTGGAGCCGGCGGCTCCGGTCGCGTTGGCGCCGGCGCGATTCGCCGCAAGGTCGCGCGCGAAGCCCGCGAGGTCGCCGCGACGCAGCGCGTCCATCAGGCGCATCGCCCCGGGATCCGGCGGCCGTGGCGGAGCCTCGCCGGCGAATTCGTCCGGCCATTCCGCGCCCTGGTCGATCCAGTGCCTGAGGATGTCGACGTCGCCATCCGACAGCCGCCCGGCCGGCGGCATCTGCTGCCCGAATGCCGGTCCGATCAGCTTGAGGAACAACCTGCTCCCCTGGCTGTTGCCCGGCGCGATGACCGGGAATGTGCCGCCGCGCATCGCCGCGCTTCGACGGTCCAGGCGGAACCCGTTCATCTGCTGCGATGGCCCATGGCAACTGATGCAGTGTTCCGTGAGCAGGGGCCGGACGTCGCGGCCGAAATCAATCTTCGCGGGAGCCTGCGCGAACGCGTGGGCCGGAGCGAGGAGCAAAGGAAATAACGCGCCTAACAGTGCACTCCGCATCGTTCCCGAGTGTGACACCGTTTGGCGTCCGCCACCGGCTGTTTTCACGCGGACGGACATCCACTCCGCTCGACCTTTCCGGCGCATTTGCCAGCGATTCACACAGCGCGCCTGGCGCCGATGCTCGCCCGCGCCTCGTCGCACATGTCAAAAACGGTCGGAACGACGATCGAACGCAGAACCCGCGACGACGCGAGCACTTAGAGCGCTTTTCACGACGGTGTAGCGCGGCATGCGACTCCGTACGTGGGGTCCGCCTTCAGGCAGACCAGCACGGTCCGGCTAAAGCCGGACACCACCAGAGTGCCATACGGACCCAGCACCGCTCTAAGCGTCGAAAGCCACGCGGACCGCCCTCGACCGGGCCCACTCGCGAAAACGACGTGTGCACGAGCAGCACGTCCCCGGGTAGAACCCCGAGCTCGAGGATCTGCGCGGTCAGATCGGCAGTTCGGATTGGCACCATTCAAAAACGGGGAACGACGATCAACACAGAACTCCCAGAGACGAAACGCCAGCACCAACGGCCCTGTTGCGGTGATTCAGTAAACCGTGCAACGACGATCAACGCAGAACCCGCAGAGCCCGCGGAGACGCTCGACGCGGCGCCGCAAGGCCGCGTGGCCGGCACATCCGATCGCGAACAAACGACAGCCGACGCTCTGCGATCTCTGCGGTCTCCGCGTTGTACGTCGTCCCTCGTACCGGTACTGATTCAGCAAGGACATCCCGCGAGCTAATCAGACGCGACGCGGACCGGCCCTCGAGTGTGTTTCCACACCCACCCGTCGCTGGGCCGGCGGATTTCCCACACCGGCATCAGTTCGCGCGATGCCGGATCTCGCGGCGGCGCGCCGGACACGATCACGTGGTCTCCGATCTTGAGAGTGGTCGTCGTGACCCCCGCCCGTTCAACTTGATAGCGCGGACCCCAGGTCGCGGTGTAAACGCTCGAATCCGCGGTTCGAATCTGGATCACGACGTGAGGATTTTCGAATCGCAGTTGATGGATGTCGCCCTCGACGGAAGCGGTCTGATCGAGAAAAAACTTCCCGTACGAATGATGCGCGAGCGCCGCCGAACTGCCGGCGAGGATCAGGATACCGACCACTGCCTCGAATGTTCGTCGCATGGTCACCTCCATGCCCCAGTTCCAATCAATTACCCGATCGATTACCCGATTATCCGATTACCCGATTGCGGTTATGCCCCTTCCACCGGTCGGCGCAGAACCTGCTGCCCGGCGCCATCAGTCGACCCCCATGTTGGCCGCTGCGAACGCCCACTGATCCGCCCGCTCGGCGATCAGCTTGTCCGTCGGCCGGTAACCATGCGAGCCCTGCACTTCCACGCGGATCAGCGCCGGTTTGTCGCAGCCCTGGGCCGCCTGCAGCGTGGCCGCGAACTTGAACGAGTGGCTCGGCACGACACGGTCGTCATGATCGGCCGTCGTGATGAGCGTCGCCGGATAACAGGTTCCGGGCTTGACGTTGTGCACGGGCGAGTACTTGATCATGAAGGGAAACTGATCGGGATTGGACGCCGAGCCGTACTCCCCGACCCACAGGCGTCCGCCGGTGAAGCGGTCGTAGCGCAGCATGTCCATCACGCCCACGGCCGGAAGCGCCACGGCGAAGAGCTCCGGACGCTGTTCCATCACGGCGCCGACGAGTAACCCTCCATTGGACCCACCCATCATGCCGAGGTTCGCCGGCGAGGTGTATTTTTCCTTGACGAGATGCTCCGCCACCGCGATGAAGTCGTCGAACACGTTCTGCTTCTTCTCCAGGCGGCCGGCCACGTGCCACGCTTCGCCGTACTCCGCGCCCCCGCGCATGCTGACGGTCACCCAGACGCCGCCCAGTTCGAGCCAAGCCGGCACGTCCTGGCGATAGGTGGGCAGCGTCGTGACCGAAAATCCGCCGTAGCCGTACAACATCGTCGGGTTATTGCCGTCGAGCGGCAGGCCCTTCTTCGCCGTCAGGAAGAACGGCACACGCGTCCCGTCCTTCGACGTCGCGAAGAGCGCCTTCGTTTCGAACTGCGCCGCATCCACCGGCGGCGTCGGTGCTTCGAAGGGCGTGCCCCTCTTCGTATCCGGCTCGTACATGTAGACCGTGGACGGCGCAAGTGGTGAGCTGAAGCTGTACCAGATTTCCGGCGCATCTTCACGGCCGGAGATCCCACCCACGGCGCCCGGACCCGGAAGCGCCACGCCGCCCTGAGAGGTACCGTCGAGACCGAACAATGCGAGCCGGCTCTGCACGTCCGCCAGATACTGCGCGACGATGCGGCCGCCGATGATGGCAACGTTCTCCATCGGCTCCTTCTGCTCCGCGACGATGGTCTTCCACGCGGAGGGGGCGGGGTTCCTCAGATCGACCGCGATCACCTTCCGGTTTGGCGCATCCTTGTCGGATCGCAGATACACCACGGAGCCCGTGTTCCCAATCGGTGCGTACTCCGCGTCGTCGGTCTCGATGACCGGCTTCACCGCAGCGCCCAGGTTGGGCTTCATCGCGTCGCCCAGATCCGCGAAGTAGAGCCGGTTCTGGTTGCCGGAGCCCTCGGCCATCATCACCAGCAGGTAGCGTCCATCCTCCGTGACGTTGCCCCAGATGAGCCACCCGGGCAGATCCTTGCGGGCGTAAACGAGCCGGTCCGCGGACTGCGGGGTGCCCACTGTGTGGTAATAGACCGCATGTCCCGAGAGCGCGGCCTCGAGCACCTTGTTCGCGGGCGGCTCCGGGTAGCGCGAATAGTAGAAGCCCTTGGAATCCTTCGTCCACGAGAGGTCGGAAAACCGCATCCACTTCACTTCGTCCGACAGGTCTTTGCCCGTGGCGATCTGGCGGACCTTGATGGTTTGCCAGTCGGCGCCCCCTTCGGACAACGCATAGGCAAGGAGGCTGGCGTCGGGTGACGGTTCGTACTGCGCGAGCGACAGGGAGCCATCCTCGGAAATGACGTTGGGGTCGATGACAAGCGCCGGTGGCGCAGTCAACCCTGCGCGCATGAAGATCGGCGCCTGTCGCTGCAGCCCGGTGTTCTTCGAATAGAAAAGCTGTCCGGCCGCGACCGAGGGGATGCTGACGCGCGGGTAGTTCCAGAGCTCGGTCAGCCGCTCGTTGAACCGCTTCCGAAGCGGCAACTGCTCGAGGTACGGTTCGGTCACCGCATTCGACGCCGCGACCCAGTCGGCCGTCTCCTTGCCGTCGAGGTCTTCCATCCACCGGTACGGGTCCGCTATTTTCGTGCCGTGATAGTCCTCCACCACGTCGCCTTTGTGCGCGACCGGGTAGGTCAGCTTCGGCATGGGAGGCTCTGCGGGCGCGCAGGAGGCAAGGAAGAAAGCGAGAACCGCAAATTGTGACCGCCGCATTGTATGCCTCATCGCAGGAGCCCTGCCTTCGCGCATTCGCCGACCATCGTCACGTATCGCCTGACGCTGTCGTTGCCGACGACAAAGGGATGAGCGTCGCCGGGCCTGCGTTTCGCGAGCGCGGCGAGCTTCGTTTTCGCGCCGTCCTGGTTCGGGTGATTGGCGATCAGCACGTCTGCTCCCGCCTTGGTCAACTGCGTCGCGAAAATGCTCGGCGGATTTGCTGTACTGCTCGAACCAGAAGCTCCGCGGCTTGTCCGGCGTGACCGTGAAGTTGAAGCCCGTTCCACCCCACTCGGCCGCGATGTGCGCCCTCCCCTGATCCTTCACGGGAATCAGCGTTGAAATCGTGCCCGGCGTGTGACCGGGCGTGAGATACAGGGTCAACGTCGTGTCACCAAGGGTGAGCCGCTGACCATCGGTCGCCACCATGTCACGTTTGGGTTTTGGCCACGCGCCCGTGTTGCGCTCGATCAGATCCCAGTCAGCTGCCGACATGATGACGCGCGCGCCAAAGCGATCCTGCAGCAGCCGCGCGCCGCCGGCGTGGTCGGTGTGGCCGTGGCTCACGAGGACGTACTTGATTTGCTTCGGATCCAGCCCGAGCTTGGTCAGCCCGTTGACGATTTCGTCTTCGACCGAGTAGTCGAAGAGCGCGTCGATGACGATGATGCCGTCCGACGTCGTCACGGCCCATGCGGAATACTCTGTCTGGCCGAGGTAATAGAGGTTGTCGAAGACCTTCACCGGTTCGGCGTGCCACAGCGAGCGATCGGGTGGGCCTTGCGGTCGGGTCGCGGGCGGCGGGGCCTGGGCCTGCGGCGGGGCCGCAGGGGCCGGCGCGGGCGCCGCACACAAGCTGTTGAAGACGGCGGTGTGTTCCTGGCCCGCTGCGGTCTTCGCCGCTGCCACGTGGGCCTCTACCGAGTCCGCCTTCGACTGGCCCAGAACGCTCACCGCGGCCAGCCCGATCATGAGACCGGTAGCCAACAGCGAACCGACTGAGGACGACTTCTGTTCCTTCATTTCTGGCCTCCCTCAGCCCGTTCTTGTTCAAGCCCGAGCTGCGCCGCACGGGCGCACCCCTGCATGACCTGGAAATAGCGCTGGACCGCGTCGGCCCCGAGCTCGTATGGATGCGGACCATTACCACGTCCGGCGATCATCCTGTTCTTGTCGACCGCATTGTCGAACTCCGAGTGGTTCGAGAGGAGGACGGTCGCGCGGCTGGCCGCAGCCTTCTCGGCCATGTGCCGCTGCGACTCGATATACGTCTGGAAGTTCCGGATGCCCGGGTCCGGCGTGTTGTTGACGAAGTTGAACGCGGTCCCTCCCGAATAGGCCACGTTGACGGGGCGGCCCCGATCCATCACGGTGAACGTATAGGACAGCGTCCCCGGCGTATGGCCAGGAGTGGCCCAGATGGTCACCGACGAGCCGCCAAGCGTGATCGTCATGCCGTCGGTGGCGACGATGTCGCGCTTGGGCGCCATCGTCTTGTACCGATTCGGATACTTCGCAACCAGATCCCAGTCGGGCCCGCCCATCACCACACGGGCGCCGTACTGGTCTGCAGCATCTCGGCGCCCCCGATGTGATCCCCATGGGCGTGGGAGATGAGGACGTATTTGATGTTCTTCGGATCGAGGCCGAGCTTCTGAAGACCGCCGACGATCAGCTCCTCGGAGTTGTAGGGAAAGATGGTGTCGAAGAGGATGATCCCGTCGCTCGTCGTCAACGCCCAGGACGAGTGGAGTTTTCCGCCGACGAAGTAGAGGTTGTCGAAAACCTTCGCGGGGTCCGCATACCAGGTGTCGCGCGCAGGCGCACTTGCGGGCTTGGTGACATAGCCCGGCAGAGTATCAGTGGTGTTTTCGCCACCGCTCTGCGGCAGCAGGCAGGTCCGGGCGAGCGTACCGAGGAAGTCGAACCCGGCGGCGGTCTTGGCGGACTGCAGCGCGGCCCGGATCTCCGCGTCGAAATTCCTGGCGCCAGTTGCCGCTGGAGCCTGTTGCGCCAGCACCTTTACCCGGCTCTCGAGGTAGGTCACCGTACCGTCGATCGAGTTGAACCAGTGCGGAGTGCCCGGGGGCATGACGACCACATCGCCCTTGCCGACCTTGCGAGTCTCGCCACCCCTGATGCTCGTGCTCCTGACGGTGTCGGGATCCGCCGGCGGCGGCGGTGGCGGATCCAGCGTCCCGCCGGTCACGAGCGAGGCCGAGCCGTCGACGATGTAGTAGATCTCCATGCTGAAGGGATGGACGATGGCGTACTGAGGCTCGCCTCCAGAGCTCCTGCGCCGCACGGAGATACCCGGAGCGACCTGGATGGCCGCTCCGGCAGCAGGATCCTTCGCCACTGCCTTCGCCAGTTCTGAGGCGATGTCCGCACTGCTCTTGTACGCGGCTGGAGGAGCGCCCGACGTTTGCGCAAGCAGCGAGAGGCCAAGCGCCGGGAGAGCGACCAGCACGGCAAGGTGAGTCCGCATACTCAGTCTCCTTCGTTACGGCTCTGTCGGATGTGACACGATCTTCGGCGGCGTGACGTTGACGATGAACTCGAGTCCCTCGGCACGAATGGCGTGGCCCGCCGCGCGCACGAATGTGGCGGCGTCGCCGCGAGGCTCCTCGGCGCAGTCGAGGCGAATCCGGACGCGCTTGCCCTCGTAGTGTGGGTAGTGCGTGGCCAGGAAGCCGTCGAGCACATACCCCAGGTAGCGGTTGATCTTCTCCTCGATCTCCTGGAACTGCTGCGGGCCGGCTCCCCACGCGCGGTGCTCGACCATGACGAGGACGACCCTGTCCGTTCCTGGATCGAGCTCGATGAGGTCCATCAGCCTGGGGTTCTGGACGCCCGGCTCGCCGAATTCGGCAACCATCTGCTCTCGCGTGATCGGTTCCATGTGGGCCTCAGGCGAACCGCTCGCGCGACCGTTCCTGCGCCTTCCGCGCCTCGACTTCCCGATCGCGCGGCGGCGCGCTCGTCGTCAGCGAGTGGATCAGGCGATGGGCGGCCTCGGTCACCTCGTCGACCGCGCGATTGAAGGCCGCTTCGTTCGCGCGCGACGGCTTGTTGGCGCCGCTCAGCTTGCGGACGAACTGCAGCGCCGACGCGCGGATCTCGTCCTCGGTTGCGGGCGGCGCGAAATTAGCCAGGGTTTTGATATTCCGGCACATACGCAATGCTCCTGCAGCAGTTTTCTCTTCCGTATAGCGTCTCGTTTTAAGTCCTCAGCCTTTCATCACGATGCCACGGAAGACACGAAACAACCAATGTTTTGTTGGTGAGCTCCATGCTCCTCAAGTCCATCGCGGGCCGGGGGCGGAGTGTAGCATTCTGCCACTTCCTCCGATCTTTGCGGGTCCTGTGGCTCTGCTAGACTCGACCATGGTATTCACTAAACGTCTTCGCGAAGGAATTCGACGCGGGCGGATCAGATGCAGCGTCCGCATTTGGATGCGGCCCCACGTCAAGGCGGGCGGTCGTTACCGCATGGACGAGGGGCAGATTGTCGTGGATTCGATCATGTCGATTCGGCTCGCGGATATCACTCGCGATCTGGCGCGCGAGTCAGGCTTCAGCAGTGTGAAGGAGCTGCTCCAAACGGCGAAACACGGTGGCGGTAACAACGTCTACCTGATTCGGTTTCGTTACCTGCCCCCGGGTGCCTGGGATGTACAGCGCACGGCGGGCGAGGATCGCACCGAAAGACCCACCGAATCGGGCGCATCCTTGTCCGATAGCAGGTCGCAATTACTTCGTCGTATCCGGAACAGCAAGCCGAAGCGGTTAACCAGGAAGGCTAAGGGCGGCCTAACCACACGCTGAAGCCGTAGACACGGCGAATAATCCGGTGCCACGGGCAGAGTACGTCGCCGTGGGCGGCTGACTAGTCGCCGCGAGAACGGGCGTGTACGAGCGCAGTCCTGACTTCCCGGCGCGCGACACGGCCGCAGCCGGCCGGTACGACCACTGCGTCAACGGCTACAGATGAAGGCTACTTCTTTCTCTTCTTCTTCGCGACAATCAGCCGATATGCCTCGCGAATGTGCCCTGTGAGGGCATCGTCGTGGATACGCGGAAGATCGATTCCGATCCATCCGCTACTACCGACATAGGGCGGACGGTAATAGACAGAAGGATCCTCTTCGATGAGTGCCTCCTGCAGACCAGGTGAAGCAGGTAGCCATACGCCGACATGTCCATCGCGGTGGTGATCGTTGGCGAACATTGCGAAGACGCCCTGCTTGGTGAAGAACGTCGGCTCGCCATGTGAGAGCTTCTCCGTGGCGTCGGGCAGCGCCAGGCAGATCCTGCGGATGCGCTGGAGCTGCCGCTTGAAGGGCTTCTGCTTCTTCGGAGCCAACCTGGTCTCGCGGGCCAGCGTATCATGACACCATGCGGCGGCTCATCGCCCCGACGTTAGGCGGACGAGCATCACGTCCTTGACAGTGATCTGAGGGTGTATGAAACGTCATTTCGTCGTCTTGACGCTCTTGTGCTGCCTCCACTCCGTGGTCGCTCTGGCGTGTGCGCAGCAAGACACCGGCAGCACGAGCACTGCGGCAGCCGGCGGAACAGTTCTCGCAATCGGAGACTTGACGTGGCCGGACATCGACGCTCTCAGCCGAGATCGGACCCTTTTTATCCTGACCGTGGGAATGCTCGAAGAGCACGGTCCTCACCTGCCCATTGCGAGCGACACAATCGGCGTGGAGTATGAAGCCCGAGCGGTCGCCGATCGTCTGGGCCAAGCGTTGCCTGGCTGGAGTGTGGTGATGATGCCCGTTGTCAACTACGGCTCGTCAGGCGCCAATCAAATCGGTAACGTCGCAATCCACCCTGGGACGTACGGAATTCGCCAATCTACGCTCCGGTCACTGGTGGCGGATATCGGTGGGCAAATCGCGCAGAATCGCTTCAAATGGGTCTTCGTCATGAATGGTCATGGCGCCCCGACGCACCATATCGCCGTCAACGAGGCCTGCGATTTCGTCAGCGAAGTGTTCCACGCCACGATGTTGAACGTGTCAGGGCTGTTCAATGCCGATGCCGCAATACAGGCGCAGGGCGTAAAGCTCGCTGGCAAATACTTCTCGCCGGCCGATCTGGCGTCCTTTGGCAGAGATGTCCACGCCGGCGTGGCAGAAACCTCCGGGATGCTTGCCATTCGCCCCGACCTGGTTCGCCCAAGCTACCGAGACTTGCCCAGTTACCGGACAGAGACTTTGGGGGAGTCGCGTGACGTCGCGCAAAGACCCGATTGGCCTGGCTATTTTTCATCCCCCGCAAGAGCCAGTGAAGCCTACGGTCGAGAGATTGAGGAGTGGTGGGTGGACGGGATGACGGATCTGATCCTCAGGGCGGTGCGAGGCGAGAATCTGCTCAGCCGACCACGCTGGCCCGGACCCGTACAGAACGATCCAGCTTATGGCCAGGTCGTGGATGGCATCCTGGAGCCTGAACGTGAATTCGAGCTGAAGTTGGAGCGTTGGCTGAGCGAGCGCAAGAAGAAATGAAGTGAAAAGAGACCGACTTGAGTTTGAAGACGCGGATTCCGGCTGTCCTATGTGCACTGGGCTGTGCGTTGGTGAGCGCGGCTTGCGAGTCTCGACAAGAGTTAGTGCGACAAGCGGAGGCGCGAGCGAAGCGGTGGGGCTATCCTGCACCGCGCATCGTTCACGATTTGGTGTACGCAGAGTACGGCCAGCGCCGGCTGAAGCTCGACATTTATCTGCCTCCGAAATCCGATCAACCGGGTGTCGTTCCGGGGATCCGGGGATCATTGTGGTGCGGGGTGGGGAGTGGCGGAAAGGCGACAAGGAGTTCTTCGGGTACATCGCGGGGGGGCTTGCGATGCAAGGCTTCATCGCAGCCTCAATCGAATACCGGACGTCCGATGAGGCGAAATTTCCAGCGGCCGTTCAGGACGTGAAAGCCGCGGTCCGGTGGCTGCGGGCGCATGCAGTCGCGTATGGTGTCAATCCCGACGCGATTGGAGCGATCGGGGGATCGGCTGGTGCGCATTTGGTGGCGATGCTTGCGACCAGTGGCGGCGTGAAGGCGCTCGAAGGAGAAGGTGGCAATTCGGAAGCGTCAAGCGATGTCCAAGCGGTCGTCGCGATGGCGTGCGGCTGCAACCTGCAATCGTGGAATCATGGTGCCGGCCCAGAGTTCATCAGCGCAGTCAGGGGATTTATCGGTTCACCGTTGGAAGCACATGCCGAGGCAATAGCTGCTGCGTCGCCGGTGACGTACGTAAGCGACCGTTCCGCGCCCCTTCTGTTGCTGCATAGCCGAACCGACCCGCTTGTGCCGTTTGGACAGTCCGTAGAGATGGAGCAGCGGTATCGGAACGCCGGCGCTCCGGTCACGCTCAGAGCGATCGACGCGCCAGGTGTTCACGGTTTCTGGGGCGACCCACGCTATTTTTCTGATGCAAAACGACTGGCCATCGCATTCCTTCATAGGAACTTGAGGGCGCCGAAATAGCCGGACGTTCAGTTCACACGAGTGAAAACATGGAGCTCCCGACACCGATCGAGACGGTGGAGCTGTTTCCTGCAATTCATGCGGAACTCATCGGTTTGCTGCGCGGCCTCGACGACAAAGATTGGGCGCGGCCGACACTTGCGAGAGCTTGGCGCGTTCGTGATGTCGTCGCACATCTTCTCGACGGCGATTTGCGCAAGTTGTCCGGCGGTCGGGACAAGCACCGGATCGCATCCCGGACCGTTGCTTCCTTCACTGAGATCGTCGATCTCATCAACGAGTTGAATGCCGGCGGTGTGAGCTACGCCGCGCGGCTCAGCCCGCGGATCATGACGGACCTGCTGGAGATCACCGGTCGATGGGTAGCGGAGTACGTCGCGGCCCTTCCGCCGCACGCCAGTGCCTGGATCTCGGTCGCGTGGGCGGGTGAAGATCGCTCGGAGAACTGGATGGACATCGGCCGGGAATACACAGAACGGTGGCATCATCAGATGCAAATCCGCGAAGCCGTCGGGGCCAATGGATTGCTGCAACGACGTTGGTTCTACCCGGTGCTGGACTTGTCAGTGCGCGCGTTCCCTCGAGCGTACGAAAACGTGAATGCTGACGACGGTACCGTTGTGGTGTTCGAGGTCGATGCTGAAGGGGACAATGTGTGGTCTGTCATCCGAGGGGCCTCTGGCTGGAGCGTGGTGCGCGGACGCGCTTCCAACGAGGCGGCATGCATGCGCGCCGACGCGGACACGGCTTGGAAGCTCCTTTACAATGCGCTCTCGGTTGAGGCCGCCCGTGCTCGTGTCACGATTACCGGAGACAGAAGATTGACGGAGCCAATGCTCCGTGCTCGTTCGGTCATGGTGTAGGAGGCTGGAGAGATGATCGCCAAGCGGCTGACGCCGATCCTCAACGTGTCGGATATTCAGCAGAGCTTCTCCTGGTTCGAGAAGCTCGGGTGGGAGAAAGCGTGGGAGTGGGGCACGCCCCCGGATTTTGGGGGAGTCTGCTCCGGCGAGTGCGAGATCTTCCTGTGCGAGAACGCCCAGGGCGGTCGGGGCAAGAGCGCCCTCGAGAAGACGTTCGGCCCGGAAGGCGATGACTCCGCCGACAGAGGCGTGTGGATGTCGATCTGGGTGGACGACGTCGACATCGTCCACCAGCGCTGCCTCGAGCAGGGGCTCGAGGTCACCTGGCCGCCAACCGACATGCCGTGGAATGTTCGCGAGATGCATGTCCGGCACCCCGACGGCCACGTCTTCAGAATCAGCCGTGGGATTGAGGAGACGGACAATCGGTAGATGACGAGTGTTCGTATCAGGCGCTCGTGAAACTGCAGTGACGCCCGGCTACTTCGATTTCCAGAGCGAAGCGCTCCAGGCCGGGGCGGCGGCGTTGATGAGATCGAGCAGGTTGGGCGGGATGTCGGACTCCCCCGTCAGCGCCCGGACCTCCAGGACGTCGTCGAAACCCATCCCGCTGGGACAGCGCAGCGCCCACTCTATCGCCTCCTCGAGTGACTTCACGTCGACGACGTAGAAGCCACCGACCAATTCCTTGGACTCGGCGAACGGCCCGTCCACCACGGTGCGCTTGCCCTTCGTTACCTCGATGCGCGCCCCCTGGCCGCCCGGGTTCAGGCCCTCGGCCGCGACCAGCACGCCGGCCTTGTACATTTCTTCGTTGAACCTCATGTACTCGGCGAAGAGTTTCTCGTCGAGCGGCGCATCCGGGTTGGGCTGCTTGCTGTTCTTTCCGGGCTGCGCGGTGATGATGAATCGCATGGCTCCGTCTCCTTTGTTTGGTGGTCCGGTTCTACCATCACGACGAAGGAGGGATGGCCAGATCGACATGAGGGACCAAAGTTTTTTTCAAGCGCGTCAGGGGACTGCGGCCTGCCGGATCTGCGGCACTTCCGCGACTCAGGAGCGCCTCGATGAGCGGTCTACCCAGGTAGCCGGTCCCACCCGTCACGAAAACCGGATCCACTGGCCCCCTTTCACCGGAGCGCCGACATCACCGTTTGGGCGTCCGCGAGCTCCTTTTCGTTGTTCGCTTGGCTTTCTGACGATGCGGCACGCCTTGGGCGGTGGTATTCCGCCATGCGAGCGTCATCGCCTCCCCGACCGCGTCTTCATCGGCCGCATCCAGCCGCACCGCCGTGCATCCCTGACGCCCCCATGCACCGTTCTCGGGCACGAACGCTGGATTTCCTCGGTACGAACGTCTCCTGCTGCTCCGGTGTCAGCTTGACCATTCCCCACTTCTGATCGGCATGAAGGGTCGCGAAGATCCTGCCGTTGACCCGGAAGTCCGGATGCCCCATGTGCGCGCCTTCGACAGCGTCCGTCATGCCCAGCGCGATGCGGCGGAAGTCCTCTGCACGCAGCATCTGTCGTGTCACCCCTTGCTTGATTGCGTTGCCGCAATCATCCGCGTCGCACGTTCGATACGACGCGCGCGCGTCTCGGGCTTCCTGGCTTCCTCAATCTCCTCCACATGCTCGCGTTGGTGGGTGTAGCTGAGGGCCTGCCATCGCTCCCAGGCAGGCGGCATCGACTTGAGCGCCCTGGCGAAATCGGCTGGCGGCTTGATCTCCCGCTTCTCGGTGTCGAGATCGAGCCGCACCTCGATCGTCTCGCCTCCCTCCAGGCCTGCGGCCTCCCGATTGCTCTTCCGCAACGGAATGAATGGCGGACCTCCCATCGAGGCAATCGTGCTCCGATAGGTGTGCCCGTTCACAGTCACCCGGACCGGCGCCCGGACCTTGCCGAACACGCTCTTCGGATCGAACGTCAGCGGGATGAAACACGTCGAGCCTTCCCGAACGATCGTCGCCTTGAATGTTTTCGAGCTCATCGACCGTGCTCTTTCTTGTCCGAAGCTCGAATCCTGGGCACAAACCGCCCGGTCCGTTCCATGTACGCCTTGTACTTGTCGCCAAATCTGGCCAGCAACTTTGCTTCTTCCGTACGCGTTCGGATGAGGAGCAGCCCGATGATCATGACGCCAAGGACAAAGAGAAACCAGTTCGCCGCGAGTAACGACGACCCCAGCATGAACAACGCGCCCGAGTCATAGAACGGATGACGGACCCAGCGATAGGGACCATCCATGACCAGCGTGTGCTCTCGCCGCGTGACCACTGTATCGGTCAGGTTCTTCCCGAGCCGCTGGAACGTCCAGATTAACAGTCCGCTCCCAGTCGCGCACAGACCCACTCCCGTCCATCGCAGCCAAGCCGGCAACGGCGTCGCCGACCAGGCCATCCAGGACGGATCGATCATGTAGGCGATGAGTCCCAGCCAGAGCACGAGGCCCACGGGCCGCAACGTCGCCAGGATGAACAGGCCCTCTTGCCACCGATCGAGTTTCTCGCGCGTTGCCTGCGATTTGATCCGGTAGGAGAGCCCGATCGGAAGGACGACCAGGCAGCCAATGATGAGAACCATCCGGAATGTGTGATCTTCGTTCATCGCCGCTTACGGGCGCTGACGCACCAGTTTGAGACCCGGGCCGACCGCAGTGCCGTCCTGCGTCCATCTCCCTTCGAACTTCTCGCCGGTTGCCCTCATAACAAGAAAGGGCATCTCGTCCCGGGTCTTGCCTGGTGGCGGTGTCATCTGGACGCGCAGCGTGTCTCCTTCGAGAGTGACGCTATCGATGAGTGGCAGCTCCTGACCATTTACAGGCGACTTGATCGCGCCACGAAGGCGCCCGGCGTCTTCCCGGAAAACCAAATCCATCCGGTGCTGCGGTATCTGCGCTTCGTCAGCACCTTGATCCACGAGATGCCAAATACCTGCGATGGATGCAGGCAGTATGCTCGGGCCGCTACCAGATTGACCTTCCATTTCTGCAACCCTCCTCGCAGGCCTGCACCCGTCTCACGAGCGCGCCGGCTGGTGCTGTCCCCACCAATCCCGAGCCCGATCTTCGGTCCAGGCGCCCGCACCTTCCACCTCTGCGAGGCGGCGCGACAATTCCCTCGCCGTCTGCGGTCGCTCTGCCGGCTCCTTTGCCAGGCACGACAGCACCAGGTGGTCGAGTGCCGCCGGGATCGGCAGCTCGGTCCGCGTCGACGGCGCCGCCGGCGGCGTGTGAGCGTGATGCAGAAGAAGGCCCATCGTGTTCTCGGCCGTGAACACGAGCTGCCCCGTCAGAAGCCAGTATGCGACGCAGCCGGTCGCATAAATATCGGCGCGCCCGTCCAGATGGGATCCTCCGAGCGCCTGCTCGGGTGCGATGAACGCCGGCGTGCCCTGCACGACATTCTCCAGCGTGAGGGCGGGCTCCGTCTCCGCCCCATCCTCGGGTGCCGTGACGATGCCGAAATCGAGGACCTTCACGAAATCGTACTCTTCACCGTAGCGACAAACGAAGATGTTGGCGGGCTTGATGTCGCGGTGAACGAGACCGCACGATTCGGCCTCGGAGAGGGAGTGACATACCTGGCGGAGCAAATGGACCGCACGCTCGGCCGGGACAGGGCCGGAGCGCCGCACGAGCGTATCGGCGTCGAGTCCGTCGAGCAGCTCCATCACGTAATAGAACGCCCCGTCGTCGGCGACTCCGAAATCGAAGAGCTCCACGGTGTGGGGCGAGCGAAGCCGGGCGATGGCCTGCGCTTCGCGCTCGAAACGGCGGACGGCGTCGTCTGATACTCCGGGACGAGCATCTCCCGTGAGCGACGGCCGAATGAGCTTGATTGCGGCAGGACGAGCCAGCATGCGATGCCGGGCGCGCCACACCTCGCCCATGCCGCCTTGTCCCAGCTTTTCTTCCAGACGGTAGCTCCCCAGTTCGCGGGCCGCCGCCAGGTCCCGGCCGAGGCCATAGACGACGCGGGAGCCCATGTAGGCAAATCCAACCGCGATGGCGGAAGCCGATCGCCGTGTTGATGAAGTAGGCGGCATCAACAGGAACCTTGCCCCAGAGATCGAGCAGCAACAGTGCGAGCAGCGGCATCGCACCGGCGGCAATGGCGGCGGCGAGCATAGCCTGGGGGGAGCCGGCATGATCAGGGGAAAGAGAATGATCACAAACGGGGCCCAAGTCAGGTTGGGAAGGATCCCCGTGTCGCGGTAGTACTCCCAGAAAGTGCGAAAGGCGATGACGAAGCAGATCGCGACCTGGTACAGCAAACCAACGATGTGCAGCCGGGTGGCAGAGACCCGATGGGTCCGCGTGACCCACCAGAGGCCGGCGGAGCAGGCGACGACGCCGATGTCTGCCCAATAGAAGCCTGCGTCTCGATAGAATTCGGGGGGTGGCAATCCCTCGTTGAGCGTCAGGGCCGCCCAGCCTCCAAAGAAGAGGATCGGATCGATGGCGAAGGCGCACAGCATGAGGAGGGCGAGGAGCCGCAGGCGTTCGCGGACCCGCTCGAGAACGTCGCGCGGGAGCGCAGACGAGATCCCTCGACCGTCCTGCGAACGCGCCTCCGGGCGCAGGAGAGTGACGTGCTCTTGCATTCTACAGAGTGAGCAGGGGCCGGAGATCGCGCACGTCGTCCAGTTCCTCGAGGGCGTTTACACGCTCGATGAGCGCGGCCGTTCGCCTCGCACCCAGCACAGGCTCGATCAGGCTTCGCGCCTTCGCGTTCACGCCCTCTGTGTCCAGTGGGCTCTCCTTCGTGCCCGGGGCATGACGGGTGAAGTGGCTCACCTTGCGTCCATCGCGGAGGGTCACCTCCACCATGCCGCTCCGCGGCGCCTCCGGATTCATCAGCGCTCGATCGGCCACCAGCTCCACACGTTCCTTCGCCGCACGAACCTGCGGGTCTTCCATCCGTTCATGGGAGTGGCTGTCGGCGAAAGAAACGGTGCCGTCCACCAAAGCCACTGCAATGATGTACTGAACATTCACATCCGGCATCGCGCGGTTGTCGACGATGCGGGCGCCGTCCTCCGGCAGCCTGACGACGATGCGTTCGACGTTGTTCATGTTCAGGCCGTGCTGCCGGCGCAGAATCAGGAACGCGTCCAGAGGAGCCTGGATCGGATATCCGACGGAGAACGTCTTGATGGCCGTTTCGGTGACGAAAAACCGGCTGCCCAGACCGGCCACCATTTCCTCGGGCTTGGGCTCGGTGGAAAAGGCTTCGAGCAGGTTGTGCTCGCCGTCCAGCACATCCTCGACGCCGGTGAACCCGGTCTGGACCATGACGGCCGCCGTCACCCCGTTCCGGGCGCCCATTCCCGCGAAGTCGAACGCCTTCTCGACGTGCTCGGTATCCCGCGCCCAGCTCCAGATGCCGGAGACCTGCTGCGCCGCGTACGAGAGCGCGTAGCGCATTCCTTTTTCATCCAGGCGAGCCAGGGAGGCCGCGGCCGCGGCGGCGCCGAACGTGGCGCTCGTGCCCTCGGCGCTGCGGTGCGTGGCGCGAACCAGGTCCGGCCCCAGCGCCATGAGAAAGCGGCAGCAGAGATCGTAGCCAAGCGTGACGCCCCGGAGCAGCTCGTTTCCCGATCGGCCCTCGCGCTCGGCCATGGCGAGAGCGGCGGGCAAGACGGCGCAACCGGGATGCGCTTTCGTGACGGGCTCGAAGTCGTCGGTCTCGTCGGCGTGGCCGAACATGCCGTTGGCCAGCGCCGCGTTCGCGGCCGACGTCCTGATATTCGTGGTGATGACGGACGCCTCGGCCACGCCGCCCTGTCCCCGCACGTACTTGATGGCCAGCTCTCCGGGCGTGAGACGGGCGCCGGACACCATCGCGCCCAGCGTGTCCAGGATGCGGTGCTTCGCTTCGCGCGCCACCTGCGGCGGGAGGCTGCGGTCCCGGGCTTCCACCATGTAGCGCGCCACCTGGCCGGTGATTTCCACCGCGGCTCTGGAAGGAGCGCCCTGGCTTGCGGAAAGTGCCGACGCCGCCGCCTCTGTCGCCGGCAATGCCGCGGCCGCGAAGAGCCCGCCCGCGCCCTGCAACATGCGGCGCCGCGTCAAGCTTGTCAGGATCGCGTCGTTCTCGTTCGTGGGCATAAAGACCTTTCAGCTCCCGAGCATTGCCTGCAAACGTACCGCAGTGCGAAGCACCCTCGCATCCTCGCCGTGGTCTGCCGTCAGCTGCAAGCCGAGCGGCAGCCCCCGTCCGGCACCGGCATGGGGATGGAGATCGCCGGCGTTCCCAGCGCGGTCCACGGCGCGTTCATCGTGGGATCGCCGGTCGAAGCCAGGCCCACTGGAGCCGGCCCCGTCGCGGACGGTACCAGGATCACGGGCGTGGCCTTGTAGAGCTCCGTGACCTTGACCTTGCACTCCGCAATATATCGTCTTGCCTCGTCGTAGCGCTCTGCTGAAATCAAGAGCCCTTCGCGAACCAGGTCCGCCAGATCCGCCAGTTGTGAGCCGTGCTCTTCATAGCGCTGATGATGGAACCGCGCGGCCTCGTAGAACATGACCGTAGTGGCCGCCTCGTCGAGCAAGGCCAGCATTCCGGCGATGTCAATCGAGCGGATTGCCACTCCGGCGCGCCGCAACCGTGAAAGCGCCTCACGAAACGCCGCCGCCATGCCGGGCTCGACCTCGGGCATCGGGTCCGGCGCTCCCAGGGTGAAATCCTCCGCCCGCCCCGAGGCATGTCCCATCGACTCCCAGAGCGCGAGCATGTCGGCTGGCGTATGCGTGAAGAACCCCAGCGTGTCGAGGCTCGTCGCAAAGGGGAGCACGCCCTCCATGGAGAGAAGCCCGAAGCTCGCCTTGAATCCGGTCACGCCGCAATAGGACGCCGGCCGCACCACCGATCCCTTGGTCTGCGTTCCGAGGGCGACCGGCACCATTCCGGCCGCCACGGCGGCTGCCGACCCGCTCGAGCTTCCCCCCGGCGTGTGCTCCAGGTTTCGAGGGTTGCGCGTCGGGGCCGGCGTGCGGTACGCGAACGCCGTCGTCTGCGTCTTGCCAAGCAGGATCGCTCCGCGCCCCCGCAGCTCGCGGACGATTGCGGCATCCGCCGTACCGATTCGTCCCCTGTAAATGGGCGAGCCGTACTCGGTGGACAGGCCGCGCGTCTCCATGATGTCTTTCGCGCCAAACGGGATCGCCGAGAGCGGCCCATCGCCTGTCGGCTTTTGCGGCAGCACCTGGACCCAGGCCTGAATGGACGGATCCATTGCCTGAATGCGATCGAGGCACGACTGCAGCGCCCGCTCGCGAAGCTCCCGGGACGCATTCAGCCATTGACTGAATGTTTCGGGCGAGAGACGCTTCACGCTTCAGAACCGCTGATTGATCCACGTGCGGGCGTAGTCAAAGAAGTTCCTGACCGTATTGGAGTACTGGCCGGGCGTCGCCTCGCACGCCACGCACGGCGTCTGCCCGTGCGTCGCACCCTCGATCACGACGAAGTCCTTGTCGGTGCTTTTCGCCAGCTCGTAATGCGTTTCGTTGAAACGGAGATAGTTATTGGCCCCCATCGCCGTGATCAGGAGGGGGACGGAAATGGCCTGCACCGCGCACGGAACAGAGTTGTTGGTCGAGCACCACTCGATATCGTCCATGGAATGCCTGGCCCGGATCGCGTACGCGCTCAGGAAGGATCGGAGGGTCAGGAACAGCGCCCCTTGGGCAAGGCTCGAGCTCTGATTGAAGAGTTGCGGTTGTGCCGGCCGAACGCTCTCGACGATCTGGCGAACGATCGTCCCGTCGTTCTTGAGCAGCTTCTGCGGACGTACGGTCGTGTGGTGGATCGCGGGGTCCAGCAGCATGAGCTCCGCGCTCTCGGCTTTCGCAACAAGAAAGACGTCATCGTCCGAGAAGCGCCCGGCCCCGTTCTCGATGTCGCGAAGTCTCGCCTGAGCAAGACCGATCAGACGATTCATGCGCTCGGCCTGCGCAGTGAAGTACCTCTTCTGGAACGCTTCCGTGAACGTGGATGCACCTCGGGAGTTATAGCCGTTCTTCGTGCTGAAGGGATCGAGCGCGTGATCGATTTGCGCGGGAGCGTTCTGGTTGAAGATCGCGCTATCGTTTGTCACCGCTCCGTTGAGGCGGCGAAGAGCGCTGGCGGCATTCCCGGGATTGGTGTCGACCAGTATCAGGCCGTCGGCAGGAGGGAGCCGGTCGAGTCCATCCCCGCATTGAACCAGCTTCGTCGCACCCTTGCAGTAGCCAGTGCCATTCTCCGCGACCGCCTGGTAAAAGCTGGTCGTAGCACCTCCACCGCTCCATCCCCACAGAAGAACCTTCGTGATGCCCGCTTGCGCCCGCAGGAAGTTCACACCGGACTTGACGTCCAGGGCGTTGTCTTCCCACCGGACCAGGGCCTCATTGTTGTCCGAGCGCGGGTTCATGCACAGAACCAGGAATCCGCGTGCTGACAGTTCCCTGCACCCGAGATATCCCATGTAGTTCGAGGTGCGATGGGTTGCGAGGATGCCGATGTGAGGCGCCGGCCCGGAGTCGGGCGTGTACAACGCACCTTTCACCGCGCCCGGCGAGAACTGAATGTAGCGAGGATTGGTTTGGGCCAGCGCTTCTGCCGATAGACCAATCTGCAGGGCGAGCAGTATCGTCCAGCACGTTCCGTTTTTCATCACGACCTCGTCGACACCTTAACGGAGGGCGATCGGCGCAACCGTCGAACCCGTGCCGCCCTGGATCTTGAGTGGCTGAACCACCAGCGCGAATTCGTACGCCTGCATGGCCACAAGCTCGTCGAGCTTGAGGTTTTCCAGGAGGTGGATGCCGTTGATGACCAGCATGATTTGATGGGTCGGGTTGGACAGCTGCTCGATCGGAGCTCGGCGTCACATTCACCCCCGAGTTGTCGGCGCCGACGAGCATCGGGTCCTGCCGGGCGAGCCATTCTGCCGCGGCGACCCCAAGGCCGGGACTGCTTTGCTGGTAGCGGGCATTGTCCTTGCCCCACAGCCGGCCCCAGCCGGTGTGGACGATCAAAGCGTCGCCGGCCTGAGGCGTGAGGTTCTGCCGCCGCAGCGCCTGCTGCAAGTCCTCGACCGTGATCTCGTAGGTGTCGGGAAGCATGTCGACGCCCTTCAAACCCGCAACGTCAATCAGCACACCGCGGGTCATCAGCGCGCCCACCTGTTGGACTCCCAGCTTGGAGAAGCCGGTCCGCGTCGCCGTTTCGTCGACCTTGTAGCAGTTGTACATGCTGTCGCCGATCGTCTGGTGACTGAAGCCGTCGAACTGCGTGCCGACCTGACCAATCTCGGAGATGACGATCTCCTCGTTGCTGCCGCGGCGGTTCGATTCGGGATTCATGTTGGTGCGCTTCGTGTGCATCTCGAAACGGCGGGTGCCGGTCAACGGCATCGAGCCGGAAAGCACCTGCCCGAGCTCGACCACCTGACCGGTGCGTATCAGCCGGGCCGCGCGCAATACCGTCTCGGGCTTCATGTGATTGCCCGCGCCCCGCTCGTCACCGGCGCCCCACTTCGAAGGACAGCGCTGAGCGTCCGTGGGCGGCCGCCATGACTGTGCCTGGGCAGGAGCACTCCCGGCAGCAAAGACAGCCGCGACCGCAATGACGATGACCTGGCGCATGGCAACCCTCCCTTCGCTGGACTTGAAGCTAACGCACGGCGACCGCCCGATTCCACATGAAATGCGAGCTGGCATCGCTGTTCTCGAAAAGCGCCGCGAGCTCGGCAACCGCCTCGTCGATCTGCGCCTGATCGCACAGTCCGGACTCCACCAGGCCGCGCCGGCAGCTCTCGAGATTGCCGATCACGTTTTGTATCCAGCCTGAAAACGCGATCGAGCCGTGCCAGTGAACCTCCGGCTGAATCGACAACACGACGTGCGACAATCCCGCGCGGCGAAACAACCGATAGAGGGAACGGCCAATGTGGCTGTTCCCGCCGAGATTGTGCTGGTGTTCTTGAAACAGCTGCCACACGCGCTCGAAGGCTGGACACGGAGGATCCAGCCTGAGAAGCGAGATGTCGTTCTCGCAGGCGGCGACGCGGGCGCCCGTGCGCGCCACGCGTCTCATCTCCTTCAGGACCTCCGCCGGCCGCGGCACATGTTCCAGGAGGTAGCGGGCATATACGAGATCGAAGCTCTCGTCCTCGAATTCCAGGCTGTGGGCATCGCCTTGAACGTAGCGCACGTTGGCAGTCACGACCGCGGCCGCAATCTGCGCAGAGGACCGCTCCAGTCCGACGACCTGCACATTTGCAGCTTCTGATGCGACGTCAGCGGCCAGCAGCCCGAGTCCGCTTCCAACCTCGAGGATCTGCATCCCCGGTCGTATGTCCAGGAACTCGATGAACGCCCGGTTGGTCAGCCGGTTCAGCGCGGCAAGCCGCTGCTGCTCGCCAGGCTCGGTGCCGTGGATATAGGTGTCCGGGACGGTCATCTACTGAGGATGAACTTCTGGATCCGTCTGTTTTCCGGCTTCAATGGCGTCACTTCCGTGACGTAGAGGTTCCCTTTCGAGTCGCTGGCCATGTGGTGGAGCGTGCCGAACTCGCCCGGCGCCGAACCCCACTGGCCGAACGCGTCGAGGAGCTCCAGCGTTTTGCGTTCGAACACCATCACCCTGGCCTGGCTTCGGTTGCCGACGTACAGGAACCGCTGCTCCGGGTCCGACGAGAACGCCGTGCTGGCAGCCGTCGTTCCGTTCCCGCATTCCGGCGCCTTGCATTCCCGGCCGATGAATACCTGCGTCACGTATTTGCCGTCGAGCGTGAACACCTGCACCCGCTTGCCACCCCGGTCCGAGACATACACCAGCCCGTCGTTCGAGACGCGGGCGGCGTGAACCGGCTGGACGAACTGCGGAGCGCCTCGTTCCTCCGCATCGGGAAGGGCGGGGTTGGGGGGATCGTCGGTCGGGACGTTGCCGAACGCGCCCCACATCCGCTTGAATTTGCCGGTGTCCGCGTCGAAGACAATCACCCGCCGGTTGCCGTACCCGTCGGCGACGAAGAGCTCATTCGTCGGGGCATGAACGAAGGTGTCCGCCGGCTGGTTGAGGTTCTGCGTGTCAGCGTTGCCCTTGCTTTGCCCGGCGCGGCCGACCTGCATGACGAACTTCCCGGCCTTCGTGAACTTGATGACGTGATTGTCCTTGGCGCCGTTGCCGCCGATCCACACGTAGCCCCTGGGATCGACGTACACGCCGTGCTCCGAACTGGGCCATTCGTAGCCCTGCCCCGGTCCACCCCATGCCTGGACAAAATTGCCCTCCGCGTCGAACTCGAGCAGCGGGGGAGCGGCCCTTGGCTTTTCCTCGGGTTCGAGCGTGCCCGGGCGCTGCAGCACCCACACGTGATCCCGTTCGTCGATGGAGACGCTGGCTACCTGTCCAAGCTGCCAATTGTTCGGGATCTTCGGCCACGCCGAGTCCACCCGGAACTTCGGGACCTGATTGGCAGGGCGCGCGGCCGATGGACGGGTTTGCGCGGCCGCTGTTTCCACGCCCCTATGGTCCGTGGCAATGGCGACCGCGGCCAGGGCCGACAGCACGACGATCGCGCCAGCTGGTCGCTTCATGTCAGCCCTCCTTCGGTCACGAAATCACGAACAACGACTTTCAACGCAGAGCTCGCTGAGCACGCAGAGACACGAACCCGTCCCGCGGGCATTACACACCAGTCAGTACCACGAACGACACCGGCGCAAACGGAAACACCGGGAAAACAACCTTGAATCCGTGACCTCCGTTTGTCTCCGTTACCTCCGTGGTGGAGCTCGTCTTCTCTGCGATCTCTGCGATCTCTGCGATCTCCGCGTTGTACGTTGTCCTTGATACAGCACTGATTCAGCAAGGACGGCACGAGTGATTGCTAGTTCGACGTGCTCGCAGGTGCCCTCCCCACCCATCGCGTCAGCTCCGCCATCGTGACCACCCGGTTGTCGGCCGGAAAGTGAACGGGAACGATGCGCTGCACGTCGAGCTTCAAGCGCTGAATGTTGTCGAGGAGGCTCGTGGTGAACGGGCTCGGCGGATTCGGCGGCGTCGCCGTGGCCGGCCTGCGGATTGTAGCCATCGGCCTGGAGCAGCACTTTCTCCTTCGGGAGATACGCGACGAGCATCCCGTCGTGGTGAGGGAAGTTCTGCAGGTGGTACAGCTCGATGACGTGCGTGCCGTCGGTCAGCACTTTCTTGTCGCCGACCGCCTCGACCACCGGCTTCTTCCCGGATTTGCTGTGCCTTGTCCGGATTCAGCGTGTGCGGCGCGCTCAGGACCTTTTCGAGATAGGCCTTGTTCACCTGATGGGTGAGGATGGTCGAGCCTTCGGCGACGAACGCGCGCAGGCCGCCGGAATGATCGATATGGCTGTGGGTGTTGATCACGTACCTGATCGGCTTGTTGGGAATCAGCCGCTTGGCTTCGGCGATGACGGCCAGCGCGCGCGCCTCGTTCTGCCCCGATCTCGATCAGCGCGATGTGGTCCTTGAAGTCGACCGCGATCACCGCGTAGCCGCCGGTAATCAGGTAGACGCCGTCACCGAGCTTCTCTGATGGCGCGGCGTCTGCCGGAGCCGCCGGCGCAGCCGCAGCCGCGGCGGGCGCGCCGCCCCTTCCCTGCGGCGGCTGGATGTCCACGGCCGCGTTCACCTTCACATCGGTGACGTTCAGATCGAAGATCGGATACCCGCCCTGCTTCTGGACGATGTGCATCGGGAACTGCGCGCCGCCGGCGTCTTTGTAGTCGCTGTAGATGGCCTCGAACGGCATGTCGCCGAGGAACTGGTTGTCGATCCAGCGTCTCGACGCGCTCGACCAGGTTCTGCTCGTTGATGTAGCCGTTGACCTTGGCTTTGTTGTCGCCGACGAAGGTCACGACGTTGTATTTCTTTCCCTCGATCGTCCTGGCTTCGACGGTGGCGATTCCTGGCGGCCGCCGCCCGCAGGAAGCCGTGCGGCATCATCCAGATCTCGAGCTGCTGCACCCACGGCGTGTTGGCGTTGACGATGATCGTCTGGTTCTGCGGCTGTTCGCCCACGACCGGTTGCTGACCGCCGCCGCGCGGCGGGTTTTCTCCCTGCATGCGCACGCGGTCCACGCGTGACGCCGGCGTTTCGAAGTTGATGCATCCGCGTGTAGCTCTTGTTGATGAACTTCGGCCACGGCGAGCTGGGATTTGGCGCCTGGCCGAGGGCGAAATCGAAGCCGGTCGCCGAATACTGCACGGTTTTCAGGGCGTCGACGCCCATCGCCCTGGACGCATTGCCGATGACCGCCTTGGCGTCTTGCGCCGTAGCGGTCCAGACCAGCACGGCCGCCAAGCCGAGCACCACCAGTGATTTCCTGAACATCCTGCACCACCTTCCAGCAAGCCGGTTGTAGGCCGATTGTAGAGAGCCCCCGTCTGCGCGTCAACGCGCGCGCTTACCTGCGCACCCCCTGCATCTCTCTGGCGACCTGTTCGACCTCGCCCCATACGCGCAGGAGATTGCCGCTCCACATCTTGGCGATTTGCTCCTCGGTATAACCGCGACGAACGAGCTCCAGCGTGACGTTGAACGTTTCCGCGGCGTTGTTCCACCCGTCGATGCCGCCGCCGCCGTCGAAGTCGGACGAGATACCGACGTGATCGCCGCCGATCAACTTGACGGCATAGTCGATTCCGTCGACGAAATCCTTGACCGTCACGCGCCCGGCCGCGGGCCACCGGCGATCGATGTCCGCCAGGCGGCGCTCGAACTCGGCGCGCCGAGCGGGCGTGAGCATGGCGGCACCTGCGGCGGCACCACCGCCGCCACCTTGGTCCGCGACGGCCGGTGCCGCGCGCTCCATTGGGCACGCGGAGGCGGGCGCAGCGGCACCGCGGCCCCCGCCTGCTCCGGTCCCGGCACCACCGGCCGCGCCGGCCAGGCCGAACTCCTTTCGCAGCGCGGTGACGGCGGGGCCGCGTTCCGGCGGATCGGACTTCACGTAAGCGGGAAACGCCACCATCTGAATGACGCCGCCGTTCGCCTTCAACGCCATCAGCATCTCGTCGTCCATGTTGCGGCTGTGGTTGGCGAGTCTGCGAACGCCGGAATGCGACGCGATGACCGGCGCCCTGGAGAGACCGACCGTCTGCATCATCGAACCCTTCGACGGGTGCGAGACGTCGACCATGATGCCCCACCTGTTCATCTCTTCGATCGCCTGGCGGCCGAGCGGCGAGAGGCCGCCCCACGACCATTGGTTTCCCGCCTCGCCGGTGTTCGAATCGGAGAGCTGGTTGTGGCCGTTGTGGGCGAGCGACATGTACCGGCCGCCGCGGTCCCAGAACTCCTTGACCCGCTTGATATCCGTGCCGAGCGGGTAGCCGTTTTCGATGCCGATGACCGCGACCTTCCGGCCGCTCTTGGCGATACGAACGACGTCGGCGGCGGTCAGCGCGAGCTCGATGTCGTTCGGCGCGATCTCCTTCGTCAAGCGGTGGATCGCGTCGAACTTCGCGACGGCCGCCTTGTACGCGCGGTCGTATCCCGCCGGCTGAAAGGCGTCGGCCACCTGCGGCGGACTCGATTGGCCGACGTACACGATCATGAACGAGACGTCCAGGCCGCCGGCTTTCATCTTCGGCAGATTGACCTGAGTGGCCAGGTTCATCGTGTAGTTGCACGCACGGGTGAAGTTCGACAGCTCGATGTCGTTGTGCGTGTCGAGCGTGATGACGCGGTCGTGAATCGCGCGCGCGCGTGCCGTCAGGTCCTGCCCGCCCTGGGGCGCCGCGGCCATTCCCGCGAGCGCGGCTGATGCCATCAATCCAGGCAGGAGCAGGCCCGTCACGACACTCTGACCAGGACGGACGACCTTCATACGCGTGCTCATGACGATTCCCCGCGCTGCTTCGCGGGCTTGAGGGTCTGCAGCAGAACGGTTCCCGGACCGGTCAACCGGGTCATGAACAGTCCTTCCTTGCTGAAGAGGGTCTTTCGTACAGAACCCACGGCCTCGACGTCGTAGTCGACGGCGTCCGAACACGCGGCCAGGTTTCCGGTGCTGACGCAGAGCACTTCGCGCTCGGCCAACACCGCCTTCGTGAAGTCGCCCCTGCCGTGAATGAGCACCGTGCCGCTGCCCTCGATGCGTTGCAGCACGAGCCCGGCCCCGCCGAACAACGCCGCGCCCGGGCGGCGCGCGATGGTCGCGGTGATGTTGATTCGCGGGCCCCAGGCGGCGAGAAACGCGCCACGCCTGGTCAGCACCGGACCGCTCGTGGCCAGATCCCACTTCTCGATGTGCCCGGGAGCGTTGGATCCGAGCGTCACGAACTGCCCCGCCCGCGTCGCCTCGATGTAGGTGAGGGAAATTCCTTCGCCCGACAGCGATCGCTTGAACGCGCCCGCGAGGCCGCCCGGGACCTTGAGGTCCCATTTCAGGCCGGCGGCATAGGCGATCATCGATCCCTTCGATGCCCACAGGGTCTCGCCCTGGGCGAGCGTCAGGCGGGCGGATTGCGCGACCGTGCCCTCTATCGTGAAGTCCACACGGCCTCCTCGCGTCGCATCGCTCAGGGCAGACGGAGCAATCGCGCCGGATTGCGTTTCGACATCAGATCGACTTCCTGTTCGGTGAATCCCCGGGCGCGCAAGGCGAGGAGGAAGGCGCCAAAGCCATCGGGCGGCAGCGGATTCCCCATCTGCCCGAGATCTGAGGAAAGGATGCAGAATTCCGGTCCGATTTTGCGTATCGCATCCGCAAAACGATCGATCCGCTCCCCGGCATTCGCCGCGGCCACGGAACCGCCGACAAACTCGATGAAGGCGCCGAGCTTCGCGGCCTCCTGCATCTGGGGAACATCCATGAGCACGGGAGCGTTCATCGCGTGCGTCACCACCATGTGCTGCACGCCCTGGCGGCGTCCCTCGCGGAGGAGCATGAGGCCTTCGGCCGGGGCAGAATGGCCCGTCGCGAGCACCAGCCCGTGTTTGGCGACGAGCGCAATGACCTGTTGCACGGCGGGCAGCAAGGCGCCGTCGGCCGCGACGCTGACAAATGGCCTGTTCTCCTTGGAAGAGCGCACCTGGTTCTCGGCGTCGAACGTCGGCATCCAGACGACACGTCCCCAGCCTCCCGTGACGCGTGTCATGTGCTCCACCGCGGCCGGGTTGATCCCGCCTACTGTGAGATTGAGGTCGATCCCGCCGAACACCTCGATGCCCGGCACGAGCTTGCGCACCAGATATGCCAGCCCGGCGGTTGACTCGTAGTGGTTCTTCAACACGATCGCACGCATCCCCCGCGAGGCCGCCAGCTTTGCAACGTCAATCGCATCGATCGACCGCGGGCGGTCGTCGGGCAGGTGATGCACGTGGATGTCGATCGCCCCGGCGAGGACACGGGCGGCATCGGCTTCTCCGCCCTGACCGGCAGATGCCTCGGCGGTTGTCCTCGGCTGACCCGCCGCGGTCAGCAGCAGAAGCGCCACCAGCAGCAATCCCTTCGCAGTGCGAACGCTCGTATCGAAGTCCTTCATGAAGGTACGGTCGGTCGCCATCATACTCAGGCGTTGAGATCCTTCACAAGCCTCCGGACCAGCGATCGCGGCGCAACGCGCACCAGCACGACGCCCAATCGATTCGTGAGGCCAGGAACGACCAGGACCTTTCGCTGCTTCCACCCTTCGTAACCGATCCGCGCGACGTCGGCTGCATTCATCGTTCCGAGACGGAACAGCCGCGTTTCTGTCATCCGGGCCTCCTCCGCGAAACCGGTCGCCGTCGGCCCGGGGGCCAGGCAGCTGACGCGCAGCGCAGAGCCTGCGAGCTCCTCGGCAAGTGCTTCCGTGAACGACACCACGTAGGCCTTGGTCGCGTAATACACCGCCATCAAGGGTCCTGGCTGAAACCCGGCGGTTGAACCCACATTCAGAATCCCGCCTTGATTGCGTTCCAGCATGCCCGGGAGAAACAGCCGCGTCAATTCCGTGAGCGCGGTCACGTTGACCTGAATCATGGCGAGCTGGCGATCGAGCGGCAGCTCCGCTACGGTCCCGTGGTCCCCGAACCCTGCGTTGTTGACGACGACATCGATGGCCGTGCCCGCGCGAATCAGATCATCGTAGAGTTGCCGCGCGCCGGCTGGCTGCGCAAGATCCGCTGATATCGCCGACGCCTTCACGCCATACGCGCGCGTCACCTCGCGAACCACCTCGTCGAGCGCAGCGGCCCGCCGTGCGACCACGACGAGGTCGTGCCCGTCCGCGGCGAACTGATGCGCAAGGGCGCGGCCGATTCCCGAGGACGCGCCGGTAATCAGCGCCGTCTGTTTTGCCATGGGAAATGCAACCACGAAGACACGAAGACACGAAGACACGAAGAAAACCCATGAAGTAGTGGCACAGGGAAAACAACCTTGAATTCGTGACCTCCGTTTGTCTCCGTTACCGTGGTAGATCGTGTCTTCTCTGCGATCTCTGCGGTCTCCGCGTTGTACGTTGTCCTTCACGCGCTTCGCATCTCGAAGGCGAAACGGCATCAGACTGACTTTTCCTGTCTCGCCAGGCGATTGGCAGCGATCCAGCCTCTGATCATGATTGTGGCCACCGTCCCAACCGTGGCTACGGTCAGAAGCGCCCGGGCAAACAGCGTGTCCTGTCCGACGTAATCGAACAGGGCGGCTGCGAATGCCAGGGGAAAGCCGACGACGATCATCTGCCGAGCCACACGACGATTCATGGTGTACCAGACATGATCGTCACGTAGAGTCGCGGGCACGCGAAATCCGTAGAAGCGATTCCGCGGCACCAGTCCCCAGATAAAAGGAATGCTGAGCGCGGACATGAGAAAATTCACCGTGAAGATGTCTCCCAGATCAAGCAAGACGCCTCCTGCACTTCACTGCTTGCCGGTACCTCAGGGCCGAACCGCCGCGCCGAAGGCCGGGCTGACGCGCAGCCACCGCGTCGGCGCCGTTTGAGGTCAGACTGCCTTGTGGCCCCGGAGCAGCCTGTCGATCTCCTCGTGACCCGTGGGCCACTCTTCGTCTTCCAGCCGGGCGCCGGCCTCGAGCAGCTCCTCGATGATTGCCATGTGATGAGGTCTGGGTTCGTTGATGGCGGACCAGACCGCCGTATCCAGTACGTTGCCGCCGTACATGCTTCGAGTTTCGAGTGGCGCCTGCCATTGAAGCAGCAACCGCACTGCCTCCAACTGCCCGCGATTCACGGCCCAGTGAAAGGCATTCAGTCCAGTGCCGGCACCACCCGACGGCTCGATGCCGTGGGTGAGCAAGTGAGTCGCTACCCCCGTTCGGCCGAGGAAACACGCACACGTCAGCGCTTCCGCCAAAGCCTTCCGATCGTCGCCGAAACGTCCCGCTTCGTGCCAATCGACGATCCGGGCTCGGCCTCCGGGGTGACTTGCCTGTTCGTCGAACAATGGCTCGAGCCGGGAGAAGTCGCCTTTGTGAAGGCCCTGAAGTGCATCGAGGAACAGGGCATCATCGGTGTCCGCGCTCGCCTGCATGTGTTCCAGGCCTTTTCTATGCCGCGTCGTCCGGCCCTTCGAGATGATGTCGACTGACGGCTTCAGTCGCTAGCCACCGCCTTGGACGAGGCATACCCATCGCCGCCGCGTAGGGCGGCCCATCCCCGCCTCCAAGTTGGAAATGCTCGTCAGCCCTGGCCTGAAGTCGCCTCGCTCTTCCGTCGTGGCCGCGCCGGCGGTGGTATTCCGCCAGCCGCTGGTATCGATCGAAGAAGTACATGTGAGCATCGGGCGTCAGCTCCAAGTCCCGACGGCTCCCAACCCACGCCACAATTTTCGCCGTCATGAGATCCAGGCGGAGCCCGGCGATCGAGTCTTTCGTGCGCTGGTGATCTTTCATAACACCATCCGGCTCACGTTCGCGCTCGCGACGCCTTATTGCGGCGGCGAGGGACCGCGCATTTCAATATTTCGACCACGACTGCAGTTCGATCACGTTCCCCTCCGGATCGGTCACATACACCCACGTCACCTTCGATCCGGGCCGCGTCGTAAGCGTAACCACTTCCCCCACTGGTCGCCCGCCCGCTGCGAGCACCGCCTCGCGCGCCGACGGCACATCGTTCACCACGAACGCAATGTGTCCGAACCCCGGGCGGTTGACCGCCACCTCCGGCCTTTCCTTCAGAATGTTGTAGTTGAAGATCTCGAGTGTCGGCCCGTCCGCGCCGTGGCCCGGCAACCGCAGATGCGCTCCCCGTAGTTCGGCGCCCGGAATCCCCGTCCCGCGCTCGAGATCCGACCCCTTGAAGTCACGCTCCGGGGGAACCGGGGTGCAGCCGAACTGCTCCTCGTAGAACCGCGCCAGCGCTCTCCAATCCCTCGCGATCAGATTCGTGTGGCCGTACTTTGCGCCTGCGATCATCGCTTGTCCTCCGAGCACGCACTACTCCGCCTTCAAGCGCCGCTTCATATCAGTGTATGCAGTTTCGATCAGCTTCATGAGAGCCGTGGCATCGACGTTCCGTTCGGGCCTTAGTTTCACATGGCGCATGAACTTGCCCGTGCCTTCCAACAGGCCCTCCGGATCGGCAATCTCGGCGCCACGAAAGAACCCGACATTGACGTGGGCTTTGAAGACATTGACATAGGCGAATGCCGCATCACCGACACACGCGGTCGGATGGCCATCATGCAATAACTCTCGAACATCGTCTCCGCGGTCGCGCATGACCTCGAACCAGCGCTGCGCGATCGCCCCCAATTCACCCGAATGCTCGAGCATCCAGGCCTCGATGGCTGGATCTCGTTCGACCGAGGTGGGGAACCGCAGAAGTTGGCTCATGGCGATTTCGTCGCGAAGCTGCCACAAAAGATGAAAGACATCATGAGGCAGTCGCCCGCCGGCTGCAAACGCCCGTTGGGCGGCCCTACACTCGAAGTTCAATGAATTCGTGAACAAGGCTCTTCCCGGCGACTCGAAGTTTTGCAACGGTTACCGGAAGCCGGAAGCGGCGCGGCCCTGCACTGCCCGGGTTCAGGAAGAGCACGCCGTCACGAAACTCCGCAGTGGCCCGATGGGAATGACCGGAAATGACGGCCGAGAATTGTGCCGCCTTGGGGTCCAGGTCAAGTTCTGATACGTCGTGGAGGATGTAGAACTGGACCTCACCAACTTCGATGACCTCGTTGAGAGGCAACGACTGTGCCCATCGGTCTGTGTCGACGTTCCCACGAACAGCGATCGTCGGGGCGATGGCTCTCAGCTGCTCGAGCACTTCCGGGGCGCCTACGTCACCGGCATGGATGATCAGTGCGGAATCCCGTAATGCCTCAATGGCTTCCGGGCGAATGAGTCCGTGCGTGTCGGAAATCACGCCCACGGTGATGTCGATGTTCATGTCACCAGCACCCCGCGAACAGTTCACGTCTCGGCGAGCGGAGGGAACAAGTACAGCGCTTCGACGCTGCCAGACAACGTCGTGAGGAGCGCGCTCAGCCGCCCGCCGGCGTCGGCATGACTCAAGTCGGCCGACTCGAGCAAGCCCTGCGTGAAGCTCTCGGCGTCCACTGCCCGCTTCTCGTTCGCCGCCGCATGTCTCCCGGCCAGCACGCACGCGGCGTTCAGCTGCGCAACCGTCATCGCGACCTCGTCGAGCACCGTGCGGCGTCCTGCGCCCAGCGTCTCGAAGCCGGCCCGGAGGTACCGGTGGGCGATGGCGTGCACGGTCGGATCGTCGAGACGGAGCGGCATCGTGATGGCGCGCCTGAGGTCGAAGCCGGCCGCCGCTGGCCCGAGTCCGTGGAGGTGGGCGAGCAGGCGAAAGAGCGTCACGCGGAGCGCGAGCCGGCGCCGGCTGAGGACCGGATCGAGGCGGATCTGCACCGACAGCACCGCGAGCAGGAACCCTCGAAAAAGGAGTCGGGCAAGGCGTGACGGGGTGCGCGCCGGGAGCGGCTTCTCGCTCTTGACCGCGTACCCGCCCGTGAGACGGAGATACTCGACCCAGCCGTCTGGTGCGAGGTTGATCACGCGGCGCCGCGACACGTCCTCGAGCAGCGCTGCGATCCGCCGAAGGTTCGCGCGCAGATCAGGCCGGCCGTCCGGACCGGGCCGGTCGAGCACCTGGCCGAGGAGCGCCCGGAGTTCTGCAAGCGCGGCGCGCGTCAGCCGATGTCCGCGCACCAGCTCGATCGTTACGGGCGCTTCCGGCAACTCGCGCCTCCAGGCGGCGTGCAGCACCTGCAGTTCGCGTTCTTGCGACGCCAGCGTAGCTCCCTCGTTCGCGATCACGGTCGGGCAGGCGAAGCTCACGCCGACCACGGTTTCGTCGTCGACTTGACGGAAGCGAAACGGGAACATGCGACAGGCGAGTGGCTTGCGGTCGGCTCCCAAGACCTCGTGGATGCGGCAGAGGCCCTCAGGAGAAAGGAAGCCGCAAGTGCCGTCTTGCCGTTTGCGGATTCGGAGAAGCGGCGCATGCCCTGGGATCGGCTCAAACGGATCCGCCCCACCTTCTGCAGCGCCGTCATCTTCGCGGAACCAACGCGCCGCACCCGCTGTCCGGTAGGCCTCGACCTCTCCCTTGGTGACGAGCACCGTCGTCCGCCGGCAGCATCTCCCGCATTGGGCGCAGCTGAAGCGCTGGCCAGGCGTGAACCGGAGCGCGCGCATCCTACCTTTCAAGAAGGGCAGGGAGGAACGCTCTCCGGACAAATCACCAGATTTGGACACATCAACTTCAACACTCCTGCGGCCACAGGGGGCAGTCCGACAATCTTCACATCGCTCCCTGCCCCCAAGACTTCAGTGAGGATGGTCTTGGTAATGGCAACCCATCCGCCTGGCGTCTTATAACTGAGAACGCACTTCCCCTCCCGTCGATCGCTCAAGAGACGCGGCTCGTCGTAAGACTCAGCCTTGTGCGCAGCCACAATCTGACTGTCCGACGATCCGATATACCGGACCGGAAGATCCGGAATCAGCGACGCCTTCGAATCAGCCTGTAGATTATCCCCGGGCAGGAGGAATAGCCGCCCGACGTGAGCAACAGCGTTCGCCTCGTCATCGGACACGCGTCTGCGCAGCGCCTCCTCGATCCGATCGAACACGTCTTCGGCAAACTGTTGGGGGTAGTCGAACAGCTTTTCGACCTCCGGCGTGAGGTGCGGCAACTTCCGCCAGCCGCTCACCCAGGCGAGCTTGTCGGTGTTGGCTTCTCCACCGACGAAGACATCCTCCAGACTAAAGTGTGTCACGCCATCGGGCTGCAAGGTTTTGAGCGCCATATGTTCCATGAGATCGGATGAAAACCCATAAAGAACCCCATATGGCGAATACGCGCCGGCAACCGGCCGGAAGTGTGGGCAATCGTCATACAACGGCTTCGACACGCGACCGATCCGTCCTTCGTATTCCTGGAGCAGCTGAACGTGTCGCGTCCCCATGGGCGTATAAACAACCTGCCCATCGCGATCTGTCGTTATGAAGAGATGCTCGAGCATGCTGTAAGCACCCAACAACTCGACGCGATTCAGAAACAACTCTGGATCCGGAGAAATGCCCTGACAAATGGCGGCTGCCAGTTCGAGCCTCTTCTGACCATCTTCACCGTGCCAGGCGTGTTCATAAGCCTCGAGCAGCGGCACGAGCTGTTGAATCAGCAGGGCGAAATCAAGGGCATTGGAGTTGCGGGTGCTCAGAACCAGGTTCTTCTCGTTGAGAGACACAGCCTTCTTCATGGAGTAGTAGCGAATCTGTGAACGTAAGTGCCCGGCAGCCATTCGAACGCCGGCTTTGTGGATCTCAATCCGGTCCTCTTCCGAGAGGCTCTCTGCGATTTTCGCCGCGACTTCAAAATAGGCCCCCAATTCATCGGTCGCGGGGCTCTGCGCCAGCTGGATCAGCCATCGCGCATCTCGCACAAGCACCGGCTGATCAGCCGGTGTGAGTTTCCAGAGCTGGTCGAGCACGCCTTGAACTTGCGAGAGCCGGTCTTCGACTCGGTCTGGGGCGCTGCTCGATCCGGCATCCCACAGGCGCATACTCAACAGCTCAAGGCACCGTATGACGTACAAGTTAAACAGCGTGTGCGCGTAACGGACTCGACCATTGCGACCCGGCCAACGCGTCTGCCGCCACAAATGAAAGCCGCGGATCATCATCTCCGCCGGATCGACCAGGCCGTTATGCAGTCCCGGAATCTCACGAGGCCTGAATCCACTTGCCCAATGCGCTTCTTCCAATTGACTTCTCAGACGCGATTGGCTGTGAGTCACCCCGGTGAGTGTGAAGAAGCAATCCTCAAAGTGACGAGACAGAAGGGAATCGTCCTGCAGATATTCGATCGGCTTTCGTTGGGCGTTCAGCACCCGTTCTATTCTCTCGACGATTTCATCGCGGTGGGCCAAGAAGAATTGGAGGAGCTCGATATGTGCCCGAAACGGCACCTGGCCACCAGGCGTTCCGGCTGGCCTCTCTTCCGGCGCGAGGAACGGATGAAGAGTCGAGCGTCGAAACAATTCGCGGTAGCCCTACTTGTCGCGGAGCTGAAAGAAGGCCAGGACATACCCGTCGGCATCGGTGATCTCGAAGCCCCACAGCCCCTTGTCTATGAACGACAACTGCTTCACGAACGACACTCCGCGCTGGCTGAACTCATCGAAGAGCGCATCAGGGTCCATGGTGTAGATATACGCGTCCCAACGGGCCCATTCGTGCCGGGTGTGATTTGGACATGGCAGCACGTCGGGCAGAATGGCCTTGAGCATGATGCCAATCCCATCCCGGCTCACTCCGGCGTAGTACGGGTCGTCGTCTGGACCTTGGAAGTCGAGCTGGAAGCCGAGGCGCTCGCGGTAGTAGGTGATCGAGGTCTGCAGGTCCTTCACGATGAAGAACGGACTGATCGAAGCGAGATTTCTACTCGCCCCTTCGCGGTTCGGGCCGTTCGCAGCGGTTTTACTTGAGTTCATGCTCTCGGCCTCCCCAGCGGTCTGCGTCGGCTACAAGCGATGTGAGCTGGCCTGTCTGTGAAAACCCCACCTGGTTGTCGTCAGGGCCTACCCACGTCGCAAGCAAACTCGGCCCTATCGCTGCGGTCAGTCACGACCGACGGCCGCTCACAGGGCGCAAGGGTAAGCCTCCCTTCGCACCCTGGCCCGCCACACGGTGCGCTGTCGTACCAGAAGCGCTGCAGCATCCCATCGGCTCCGCCCACCAGACCATCGGCGATCCATGAATCGATGCCGAGATTCTGCTTGAAGGCCCAGAACGGCATAGAAAGCCCGAGCAGCAGCGGTCCCGCATTTCAGCGACACTTCAAGCTCGTTGGCACCAGCGGAGATGAAGCCGGTCCCCTTTCGTGTGAGGAAGTGCCGTCCACACTCAACTGGCGCTGCGCCGGTAATCCCCTGAATGCGGGCGAACAGATCCGCGTCAGGTTTGGCCACCTCCACCTGGGCTGGAGGAATGGGCGCGGCGACCGTGGTCGATACCTTTGGTGCCGGCACCGGCGGCGCCAACTCGCCGCGACAACCGGACTCCAGCGCGAGTGCGACGATCACCAACCACGACCACCATGGACGACGCTGCAATGTCGATGCTCCGTCGGGCTAACGGCGAGACTTCAGCCGCGGCGGCTCATTGTCATGCTCGCAGCGGCTCCGAAGTGGCCTTTCATGGCGGTCCCCGCCTCATCCACGGTCCCTGTGAATGTAAGCGCGTCTGAGTTGGCCGCCCCTTGAAGGCGCCACTACGTCTGTCCTTGACCTCTCCGGTGACTGCTGCCGTCCCTCCGGAGCAGTTGCCTGTTAGTTGTTCCCCTTGTTGCTCGAATGCACAATCAAACTCGCCACCAGCAACGCCGTCTGTCTTCGAAGGTGGCCTCGACCTCCCAATTTCCGGTAATGTCGGCTGCCGCAACGAGTACCACAAACGCGAGCTCTGTGAACAGCGCCATCCCCAGCTTCTTCATGGCACACCTCATCTGTGGCTGATTACCTCCGAAATGGTTCTGGTCAAAGCCCTGCGCCTGACCGTGTCGTTCTTCACGTAATTCCAAACAACCTGTCTGACGGTCCAAATGAGCCGCGCGCCGCGGCCGACATGATCGCGCGGACCGTTGGGCGCGTCGGCTCCATATATGGGTGTTAGCCGCCATCTCCCAAGCTTCGACGGGATTCCTCGATGAATTCTTTCCAGGTGTCATTCGGCTCCCACACGCGCCTGATGTGGGCGTCTGCCTGATGGGCTGACCACCCCAATTTGGCCTGCCCGTACAGTGCGATGAAGCCTGATACGCGGTAGTTCGCCGCGCAGTGAACGAAGACTCTCTTGTTACGAGACTCGTCCATCACGTCGAAGAACTTCTTGAGATCGGGGAACCGCGGCGCCTTGAAATCAACCGGAATGTGGTGGTACACCATGCCGAGTGATCCGGTCAACCCGGCTTCGTCTGCCAAGCAGTAACGCGGATCCAGCAAGCCGAGATTCACAACCACCTCGAAACCCGCCCGCGCAAGTTCCTGAACCTGCTGCTCTGAAGGCTGACCAGCCGTGGCGAGCTGTTCGGACAGCGATACGAAGTTTTTGATGTCTTCGATTGCCATTGAATTGCAGCGATGCCGGTCTTCTTGATTGCGCGGCTAACGTGCTGCCGCTCAACCGCGAGCGGCGAGTTCGGTTCTCACATAACCTTGACGCTGCCTACGCTCGTCGGCTGCAGCGGCCTGTTCGCCGGCCATTTGGTCATCCGCGATCCATTTCGAAAAAGAACCACCGATGGCCTTCGAGATTTCCGCCCGGTATCGTCGCCCCGGATACCCTCTTCGATCTCAGAGAGAATCATCGCACCTGCGGCCTTTGCTCGTTTGAAATGTTGATCCAGGTCGTCCACGTAGACGAGCACGCCATCGATAATCCAGGGCACCGTAGACCACTTGCGTGCCTGTTCGCAAACCTCCCGATGATGTTTCGGACTGCGTACTCCGGTGTCGGCGACGCCAGCATGATCAATCCCTTACCCGCTTCCATCTCGCCGTGTGAAAGCTTCCCATCCGGCGTAGTGAGACGCGCCGTCTCACGAAACCCAAACGCCTTGCGAAGCCATTCCAAAGCCGCGATGCCATCCTCGTAGGAGATCATGGGGACGACGGACGGGGTGCTGGGAACTGGTGCAGTGTTTCTCACCGACGTTCGACGCTTGCGCGTGATCGCCGCCTTCTTGCCCGCGGCTCGACGTTTCCGCGTGGTAGCCGCTTTCCTAGCCGCCGTTCGACGCTTCCGAGTGGCCGCAGCTTTCAAAGCTGCTGACGTCGCCATCGGTCAACTCCTTCAGATTGATGAATCCTCGATCTGGCTAACAAATAGTAGACCGAACTCGATGATCCATGACACAAACGAGGCTCGCGGTCTAACGAGACGCCGAGGCCAGTTCAATTCTGCGCGGAATGTAACCCTCCCTGGCAGTTGCCGTTCTGGGCGCGCCGGAGAGCACACCTGATAGGCCGAACTTGATAGCGGCAACGAATGCCGCCGCGCTACATCTGATGTGATTTCCTCTGCGAGCTCCGCGGTCTCTGCGTTGATCGTCTCTAGCGTCCAGCAGGTCTGAAGACCTGCGCTACATCTGATTCGATGTCTCTGCGTCTCTGCGTGTTCTGCGTTGATCGTCGTGACAAACAAAAAGGGCGGCGATCCTTCGACCGCCGCCCTCCTTCGCTCTTCGATCGTCAGCGAACCAGCAATGACCCAATCACCCAATCAATGACCAGATAACCAGATGACCAAATGACCAGATTCTCTATTCGATCGTCTCTCCCCGTGCCCCGAGCGCTTCCTCGGGCTCCACGAAGTACTCCATGTCGCGCTCGAGGTCGAGCTCCTCGTCGGTCGGCTGCGGCAGCGCCGGCGGCGGCGGCGGCTCGTCCGGCGGGATCCGCACGTTGCGGTAATACTCGAACCCGGTGCCGGCCGGAATCAGCCGGCCCATCGTGACGTTCTCCTTCAGGCCGCGCAGGTGATCGACCTTGCCGGAGATGGACGCCTCGGTGAGCACGCGCGTCGTTTCCTGGAACGACGCCGCCGAGATGAACGAGTCGGTCGAGAGCGACGCCTTCGTGATGCCGAGCAGCAGCGGACGGCCCTGCGCCGGACGCTCGCCCTTCGTAATCACGCGCTCGTTCTCTTCGAGGAACCGGAACTTGTCCACCTGCTCGTCGACCAGGAACTCGGTGTCGCCGACATCCTCGATCTTGACCCACCGCATCATCTGCCGCGCGATGGTCTCGATGTGCTTGTCGTTGATGTTGACGCCCTGCAGCCGGTAGACCTCCTGGATTTCGTTGACGAGGTAGGCCTGCAGCGCCTTCTCGCCGAGCACGTTCAGGATGTCGTGCGGGTTGGACGGACCGTCCATCAGCGGCTCGCCCGCGCGGACGCGCTCGCCTTCCTGGACGTTGACGTGAACGCCGCGCGGCAACGAGTATTCGCGCGGCTCGGCGCCCGGCTCGTCCGGGACGACGATGATCTTCCGCTGGCCCTTGACGATGCCGCCGTGCTTGACGATGCCGTCGATCTCGGTGATGACCGCCGTCTCGCGCGGCTTGCGCGCCTCGAACAGCTCGACCACGCGCGGCAGACCGCCCGTGATGTCCTTGGTCTTGGTCGTTTCGCGCGGGATCTTCGCGAGGATGTCGCCGGCCGACACCATCTCGCCGTCCTGCACCATCAAGTGCGCGTGCGACGGCATCTGGTACTTGCGGCTGATCTTGCCGTCCTTGCCCTTGATCTCCATCACCGGCTGCTTCTTCTCGTCCGGCGAGTCGACGATGATCAGGCGCGAGAGGCCCGTCACCTCGTCCACTTCCTCGTGCACCGTGATGCCTTCGAGAATGTCCTTGAAGCGGACCTGGCCCGGCTCCTCGGTGAGGATCGAGAACGTATACGGATCCCACTCGACCAGCACGTCCCCCTGCTCGACGGCCTGGCCTTCCTTCACCTTGAGCCGGGCGCCGTAGACGATCGGGTAGCGCTCGCGATCGCGTCCCTTCGCGTCCTGCAGCACCAGCGAGCCGCTGCGGTTCATGACGACCAGGTTGCCGTCCTTGGCTTCGACCACCTGGAGGCCCTGGAACCGGACGGTGCCGCCGTGACGCGCTTCGAGCGTCGACTGCTCGGAGACGCGCGACGCGGTGCCGCCGATGTGGAACGTCCGCATGGTGAGCTGCGTGCCGGGCTCGCCGATCGACTGCGCCGCGATGACGCCGACCGCCTGGCCGAGCTCGACCATCTTGCCGGTGGCGAGGTCGCGGCCGTAGCACTTGGCGCAGACGCCGCGGCGCGACGTGCACGTCAGCACCGACCGGATCTTCACCTTCTCGATGCCGGCGTCCTGGATGGACGAGGACAGCTCTTCGTCCATCACCTCGTTGACGTCGACGATGGTCTCGCCGGTGAACGGGTCGGTGATCTTCTCGAGCGTGGTCCGGCCGATGATGCGGTCGCGGAGCGGCTCGATGATCTCGCCGCTCTCGACGATCGCCCGCGCCTCGATGCCGTCGAGCGTGCCGCAGTCGAGCTCGTGGATGATGACGTCCTGCGCGACGTCCACGAGGCGGCGGGTGAGGTAGCCCGAATCGGCCGTCTTGAGCGCCGTGTCCGCGAGGCCCTTGCGCGCGCCGTGCGTGGAGATGAAGTACTGCAGCACGGTGAGGCCTTCACGGAAGTTCGAGGTGATCGGCGTCTCGATGATCTCGCCCGACGGCTTCGCCATCAGGCCGCGCATGCCGGCCAGCTGCCGGATCTGCTGCTTGCTGCCGCGGGCGCCCGAGTCGGCCATGATGTAGACCGGGTTGAAGGTCTTCCCTTCCTTGTCCAGCTCTTCCATCTCGCCGAACATCGCGTTGGCGATGTCTTCGGTCGCCTCCGACCAGATGGCGATCACCTTGTTGTAGCGCTCGCCGTTGGTGATGGCGCCTTCGAGGTACTGCGACTCGACCTTGATGACTTCCTCGCGCGCCTGCTCGACCAGCGCCACCTTCTCTTTCGGGACGACCAGGTCGTCGATGCCGATCGACAGGCCCGACCGCGTCGCGTAGGTGAACCCGGTGTTCTTCAGCGAGTCGAGCATCTCGACCGTCTTCTCGAGGCCGAACTTCAGGTAGCAGCTCTGGACGAGCTGCTGCAGCCCCTTCTTCTTCAGCAGGCCGTTGACGAACGGCATCTCCACGGGCAGCGACTCGTTGAGGATGACGCGGCCGACCGTGGTGTTGATGATCTTGTTGTTCACCTCCTGCACTTCGGTGTGCAGGACGTCCTGATCGTCGCGCGCGGCGGTCAGATCCTGGAGCTGGCCGGTGTAGCGCAGCCGGATCGGCGACAGCGTCTCCAGTTCCCCCGCCTCGAGCGCCAGCATCACGTCGTCGGGGTTCCCGAACGCCCGGCCTTCGCCCTTGGCGCCCGACTTGGCCTTGGTCAGGTAGTAGCAGCCGAGGCACGATGTCCTGCGACGGAATCGCGATCGGCGCCCCGTGGGCGGGCGACAGGATGTTGTTGCTCGAGAGCATCAGCACCGACGCCTCGATCTGCGCTTCGGGCGACAGCGGGATGTGGACCGCCATCTGGTCGCCGTCGAAGTCGGCGTTGAACGCCGTGCAGACGAGCGGATGGATGCGGATCGCCTTGCCTTCGACCAGCACCGGCTCGAACGCCTGGATGCCGAGGCGATGCAGCGTCGGCGCGCGGTTCAGCAGCACCGGGTGCTCGCGGATGACCTCCTCGAGCACGTCCCACACTTCGGGACGCTGGAGCTCGACCATCTCCTTGGCCTGCTTGATGGTGGCGACGAGGCCGCGCTCCTCGAGCTTGTTGTAGATGAACGGCTTGAACAGCTCGAGCGCCATCTTCTTCGGCAGCCCGCACTGGTGCAGCTTCAGCTCGGGGCCGACGACGATCACCGAACGGCCGGAGTAGTCGACGCGCTTGCCGAGCAGGTTCTGGCGGAAGCGCCCCTGCTTGCCCTTGAGCGTGTCGGACAGCGATTTCAGCGGCCGGTTGTTCGCGCCGCGCAGCACGCGGCCGCGGCGGCCGTTGTCGAACAGCGCATCGACCGCCTCCTGCAGCATGCGCTTTTCGTTGCGGATGATGACGTCCGGCGCCTTCAGCTCCATCAGCTTCTTCAACCGGTTGTTGCGGTTGATGACGCGGCGATAGAGGTCGTTCAGGTCCGAGGTCGCGAAGCGGCCGCCGTCGAGCGGCACGAGCGGACGCAGTTCCGGCGGAATCACCGGAATGACGTCGAGAATCATCCACTCCGGCCGGTTGCTCGATTTCCGGAACGAGTCGACGACCTTCAGCCGCTTGGCGAACTTCAGCTTCTTCTGCGCCGAGGTCTCCGTCTTCATCTTCTCGCGCATCTCAATCGCGAGCCGATCGACGTTGACGCGCTTCAGCAGCTCCTTGATCGCTTCGGCGCCCATCTGGGCCTTGAAGCGGTGCTGGTGCTCCTCGCGCGCCTTGCGGTAGCCCTCTTCGTTGAGCAGCTGGTTCTGCTTCAGCTCGGTCTCGCCGGGATCGACGACGACGTAGGCCTCGAAGTAGAGGACGCGCTCGAGATCGCGCAGCGAGATGTCGAGCAGGTGGCCGATGCGGCTCGGCAGCCCCTTGAAGAACCAGACGTGGCTGACCGGCGTGGCCAGCGTGATGTGGCCCAGCCGCTCGCGGCGGACCTTCGCCTGCGTCACTTCGACGCCGCACTTGTCGCAGATCACGCCGCGGTGCTTCATGCGCTTGTACTTGCCGCACAGGCACTCCCAGTCGGTGATCGGCCCGAAGATCTTCGCGCAGAACAGGCCGTCTCGTTCCGGCTTGAACGTGCGGTAGTTGATCGTCTCGGGCTTGGTCACCTCGCCGTGCGACCACGACATGATCTTGTCGGGCGAGGCGAGGCTGATCCGGATCGCGTCGAAATCGCTCGTCAGCGCGGAGCGTTCATGGAATGACTGGTCTCATAGTTTCTCTTTATCCAAAAGGCTTCGCTCCAAGCCTGACTACGACTTCTTCCAACACCGGCTGCGGAGCGACGTCCACCGGCTTCTTCTTCGTCTTCATCAGCTCGACGTCCAGACAGAGCGACTGGAGCTCGCGGATGAGCACGTTGAACGATTCGGGCAGACCGGCGGTGAACGACGCGTCGCCCTTGACGATCGCCTCGTAAATCTTCGCGCGGCCAATCACGTCGTCCGACTTCGCGGTGAGCAGCTCCTGGAGGATGTGCGCCGCGCCGTAGGCCTCGAGCGCCCAGACTTCCATTTCGCCGAACCGCTGCCCGCCGAACTGCGCCTTGCCGCCGAGCGGCTGCTGCGTGATCAGCGAGTACGGCCCGATCGAGCGCGCGTGGATCTTGTCGTCGACCAGGTGCGACAGCTTCAGCATGTAGATGTAGCCGACCGTCACGTCCTGCTCGAAGACGTCGCCCGACATCCCGTCGTAGAGCCTCGTCTTGCCGCCCTTCGGCAGGCCGGCGCGATCGAGCCAGTTCTTGATCTCCAGCTCCGTCGCCCCGTCGAACACCGGCGTGGCGAAGTAGAGGCCGAGCGCATGCGCGGCCCAGCCGAGGTGGGTCTCGAGAATCTGGCCGACGTTCATACGCGACGGAACGCCGAGCGGGTTGAGCACGATCTCCACCGGCGTGCCGTCCGGCAGGTACGGCATGTCCTCCTCGGGGAGGATGCGCGCGATCACGCCCTTGTTGCCGTGGCGGCCGGCCATCTTGTCGCCGACCGACAGCTTGCGCTTCATCGCGACGTACACCTTGACCAGCTTGATCACGCCCGGCGGCAGCTCGTCGCCGCGGCGGATCTTCTCCTTCTTCTCTTCGAAGAGGTTCTTGATCACCTCGACCTGGCGCTCGGTGCGCTCCTCGAGATCCCGGAGGTCGTCCTCGAGACGCGTGTCGTCGGTCGAGATCTTCAACCGCACCATCGTCTCGTAGGGCATCTCCTGCAGGAGCTCCTCGGTGAGCACCGTGCCCTTCTTGTGCAGCCGCTCGCGCCCGTACTCGTCGAACAGGTCCGACCGCAGCTCCTGGCCCTTCAGCATCATGATCACGCGCTTCTTCACTTCGTCGTGGAGAATGCGGATCTCGTCCTGAAGGTTCTTCTCCATCATGTCGAGCTCTTCCTGCTCGATCGCCTTGGCGCGGTCGTCCTTCTCGATGCCCTTGCGGGAGAAGATCTTGACGCCGACGATGATGCCTTCGATGCCGGGCGGGCAGATGAGCGACGCGTCGCGGACGTCGCCGGCCTTCTCGCCGAAGATCGCGCGGAGGAGCTTCTCTTCCGGCGTCAGCTGCGTTTCCCCCTTCGGGGTGACCTTGCCGACCAGGATGTCGCCCGGCTTGACGTTGGCGCCGATCCGGATGATCCCGCTCTCGTCGAGATCCTTGAGGAACCCCTCGGAGACGTTCGGGATGTCGCGGGTGATTTCTTCCGGCCCGAGCTTGGTGTCGCGCGATTCGATCTCGAACTCCTCGATGTGGATCGACGTGTAGTAGTCGTCCTTCACCATCCGTTCGGAGACGAGAATCGCGTCCTCGAAGTTGTAGCCGCGCCACGGCATGAAGGCGACCAGCACGTTCCGGCCGAGCGCCAGCTCGCCGAGCTCGGTGCACGGGCCGTCGCCGAGCACCTGGCCCTTGTGCACCTTCTGGCCGACCCGCACGATCGGCTTCTGGGTGATGCAGGTGTTCTGGTTCGACCGCTTGAACTTCGTCATCGGGTAGATGTCGGCGCCCATCTCCTTGCTGACGTCCTCGGTCTCGCTCTCGACGCGCACGACGATGCGCTGGCTGTCGACGTAGTCGATGGTGCCCGACCGGCGCGCGACGATGACCGCGCCCGAATCGCGCGCGGTGATGTACTCCATGCCGGTGCCGACAAACGGCGCCCGCGCGCGGAGCAGCGGCACCGCCTGGCGCTGCATGTTCGATCCCATCAGCGCGCGGTTCGCGTCGTCATTCTCCAGGAACGGAATCAGCGATGCGGCGACCGAGACGAGCTGCTTGGGCGACACGTCGATGAACTGGACGTTGGCGCGCGGCGACAGGATGAAGTTGCCGGCCTGGCGCGCGTTGACGCGCTCCTGCGTGAGCTTGCCGTCGTTGTCCACCGCGGCGTTGGCCTGCGCGATGATGTACTGGTCCTCTTCCCACGCCGACAGATAGAAGGAGAAGGGCTCGAACTCGACGCCCTTCTTCTTCGGCCGCCCGTCTTCGGACACCACCTCGTCGGCTTCGACGATGTCGCCGGCCTTGTACTTCGAACCGGCGGCGTTGGTGATGATGCAGTAGTCGGTGACGCGTCCGTCCTTCACCTTCCGGTACGGCGACTCGATGAAGCCGAACTCGTTGATGCGCGCGTAGCACGACAGCGACGAGATCAGGCCGATGTTCGGACCTTCCGGCGTCTCAATCGGGCAGATCCGCCCGTAGTGCGTCGGGTGGACGTCGCGGACCTCGAACCCGGCGCGCTCGCGCGAGAGGCCGCCCGGCCCGAGCGCGGAGAGACGCCGCTTGTGCGTGATCTCCGAGAGCGGGTTGGTCTGGTCCATGAACTGCGACAGCTGCGACGACCCGAAGAACTCGCGAATCGCCGCCATCACCGGCTTGGCGTTGATCAGGTCGTGCGGCATCGCCGTCGCCATTTCCTGGTAGACGGACATCTTCTCCTTGATCGCCCGTTCCATGCGGACCAGGCCGATCCGGAACTGGTTCTCGAGGAGCTCGCCGACCGAGCGGACGCGGCGGTTGCCGAGGTGATCGATGTCGTCGACGTTGGCCGGGTTCTTCCGCAGCTTGAGCAGGTACTTGATCACCTCGTAGAAGTCCTGCGGGTGCAGGATCTTCTCGTCGAGCGGCGTGTTCAGCCCGAGCTTGGTGTTCAGCTTCAGGCGGCCGACGCGCGAGAAGTCGTATTTCTGCGGGTTGAAGAACATGTTCTCGAACAGCGACCGGCTGCTGTCGAGCGTCGGCGGATCGCCCGGCCGGAGGCGGCGGTAGATCTCGATCAGCGCCTCTTCGTGTGTGTGGATCGGGTCCTTCTTCAGCGTCTGGCTGATGATCGACCCCGACCTCGTCGCGCTCGGGGAAGAAGAGGTCGATGCGATCGACGTTCTTCTCCTGCGCCATCGAGACGACGCGCGGCTCGAGCGGCTCGTTGGCCTCGAGGATCACCTCGCCGGTCGAGGGATCGACGACGTCGGCGGCGGCGTAGGCGCCTTCGAGCTCGGCATCCGAGATCTCGACGCCTTCGACGTTCGCCTTCCTCAGCGCCTCGAGCGCGTTCTTGGTGATCTTCTTGCCCTGCTGGACGGTGAAGTTCTCGCCGGGCACGACGATGTCCTTCGCGGCGCGCAGGCCGACCAGGCTGTCGCTCACGCCCCAGAGGATCGTCCCGTTCTTCAGGTGGAGCTTGTCGACGTTGTGGAAGGCCCGGACGATCTCGTCGGCCCCGCGCAGGCCGAGGGCGCGGAGGAAGACGCTGGCGAGGAACTTCCGCTTGCGGTCGATGCGCACGTAGAGCAGGTTCTTCGCGTCGTACTCGAACTCCACCCACGAGCCGCGATACGGGATGATCTGGGCGACGTACAGCGTCTTGTCTTCCGAGTGGAAGAACGCGCCAGGCGAGCGGTGCAGCTGGCTGACGATGACCCGCTCGGTGCCGTTGATGATGAACGTCCCGTTCTCCGTCATCAGCGGGATGTCGCCGAAGTAGACCTCCTGCTCCTTGATGTCGCGGATGGTCTTGACGCCGGTCTCGGGGTCCTTGTTCCAGACCACCAGCCGGATCGTCACCTTCAGCGGCACGGCGTAGGTCATGCCGCGCTCCTGGCACTCGTCGACGTCGTACTTCAGCTTCAACGCGACCGTGTTGCCGCAGATGTCGCAGACGTCGCCGCGGGCCTCGTTGGCCTTGCCGCAGCGCGGGCACAGCACCGCGCGGTCGCCGTACGGGTCCGCGACCAGCGTCGCGCCGCAGCTGCTGCACGGCTTGCGCAGGTGATGCAGCCCCTGCAGCTTGCCGCACTTGCATTCCCAGTTGCCGATCGAGTACTCGATGAACTCGAGCGACGAGTTCTCGCGGAAGTCGCTGATCGGGAAGACCGACTTGAACACCGACTGGAGACCCGCGTCCTCCCGCTCGCTCGGCAGACGGTTCATCTGCAGGAAGCGCTCGTAGGATTTTTTCTGGATCTCGATCAGGTTCGGGAATCGGAACGGTCGTCTTGATTTTCGAAAAGTCGATGCGCTCGCGGTAGACGTTCTTGGGAAGGCTGTACATGCTTGAGACCTCGAAGAAGAAGCTGAGCGCTGAAGTTCAGAGGTTAGAGGCCAGAGGTTGGAGGTCAGGGCTCCGACAAACCCCAACCTCCAACCTCCGACCTCTAGCCTCCAGTCTGACAAGTAGCGCGACGCGAAGCGCGCGCTACTTGACTTCGACTTTGGCGCCGACGTCCTCGAACTTCTTCTTGATCGCGGCCGCCTCGTCCTTCGAGACGGCTTCCTTGACGGGCTTGGGCGCGCTCTCGACGAGGTCCTTTGCTTCCTTGAGACCGAGCGCGGTGATCTCGCGGACCACCTTGATGACGTTGATCTTGTTGGCGCCGATTTCGGTCAGCGTGACCGTGAACTCGGTCTTCTCTTCGGCCGGAGCCGCGGCGCCGCCCCCTGCGCCCGCCATTGCCATCATCGGCATCGCCGCCGCCGCGGACACTCCGAGCTCCGACTCGAGCGTCTTCACGAGCTGCGACAGCTCCAGAACGCTGATCCCCTTGATGTATTCGACTACCTGCTGCTGCGTCACTTCGGCCATTTCTATTCTCCTGGTTGGCTTCAGGCTTCAGGCTCCCGGCTTCAGGCCGAAAGCCCGAAGTCCGAACCCGGAGCCGATCTCCGGTGCCTACTGTTGTTCCGGCTGTTTCTCCACCGCCGCCGGCCCACCCTCTGATTCCTGTTTCTTCTTCTCAACCGCCGCCAATACATTCATCAAGTCGCGCGGGACGGCGCTCGAGCACCGTGACCAGCTGCACCATCGGCGCCTGCATCGTGCCGAGCAGCCGCGCGTAGAGCTCGCGGCTTGCCCGGCAGCGCCGCGAGGTCCGTGATCTCGGCCGGCTTGACCGCGCGCCCCTGCACCACCGCCGCCTTGATCGTCAGCGTCGGCGCGACCTTGACGAACGTCGTCAGGGTCTTGGCGAGCGCGACCGGATCGGTCGTCGTATACGCCACCGCCGTCGTGCCCTCGAAGAACTTCTCGAGCGGCTCGAACGCGGTGCCCTTGAGCGCTCGCCTGGCGAGCGTGTTCTTGACGACCGTGTAGCTCGCCTTGGCGGAACGGAGCTGACGGCGCAGCTCGGTGACCTGCGGGACGTTCATCCCCTTGTAGTCGACGAGGATCGCGCTGTCGCATCCCTTGAACGCCGTCTGCAGCCGCTGCAGCTCGGCTTCCTTGTCTGCCCTTGTGACTGCCATCAGTGTTTCACCACCACGATCGATGTGCGTCGTGTCGATTCGGATCCCCGGGCCCATCGTCGACGACAGGGTGACGCTCTTGAGGTACTTGCCCTTGGCCGCCGACGGCTTGGCCTTGACGATGCTCTCGACCAGCGCGTGGGCGTTGGCGACGAGCGAATCGGTCGCGAACGACGCCTTCCCGACCGGCGCGTGGATGATCCCGGTCTTGTCGACGCGGAACTCCACCTTGCCGGCCTTGATTTCCTTCACCGCCTTCGCGATGTCCACGGTCACGGTGCCGGTCTTCGGGTTCGGCATCAGGCCGCGCGGGCCGAGCACCTTGCCGAGCTTGCCGACCGCGCGCATCATGTCGGGCGTGGCGACGACGGCGTCGAAGTCCATGAAGCCGGCCTGGATCTTATCGACCATCTCCTCGCCGCCAACCACGTCGGCGCCGGCCTCGAGGGCTTCCTTCTGCTTCTCGCCGCCGGCGATGGCGAGCACGCGCTTGCTCTTGCCGAGCCCGTGCGGCAGCACGACCGTGCCGCGCACCATCTGATCGGCGTGCTTGGGATCGACGCCGAGCCGGAGCGTCAACTCCACTGTCTCGTCGAACTTCGCGAACTTGACCTTCTGCGCGAGCGGCACCGCCTCTTCGATCGTATACGTGCGATCGGCGGCGACCTGCGCCTCGGGCAGCGGTGAATTTCTTGCCGTGCTTTCTCAATGGTTTCTCCCGTGGTCCAAACGAGCCCGAAGGCTCTCCCACTCTTCACACATTGCTGCATTGCCGACTTGCTGATGCTCGCATCGGATCCATGCCTCAACTCGACATCCGCAAGTCGACAATCGACAATCAGCAATCAGCAATTCACCCGATGACGTCCAACCCCATCGATCGGGCTGTTCCCGCAACGGTCTTGACCGCCGCCTCGAGCGACTCGGCGTTCAAGTCCGGCATCTTCAGCTTCGCGATGTCTTCCACCTGCTTCGCCGTCACCGTGCCGACCTTCGTCTTGTTCGGCTCGGCCGAGCCCTTGGCGATGTTCGCCGCGCGCTTGAGCAGCACCGCCGCCGGCGGCGTCTTCAGTGATGAAGGTGTAGGACCGGTCCGCGTAGACGGTGACGACGACGGGGATGATGAGGCCTTCGTCCTTCGCCGTCCTCGCGTTGAAGTTCTTGCAGAAGTCCATGATGTTGACGCCCTGGGGACCGAGCGCCGTGCCCACGGGCGGGGCGGGGGTCGCCTTCCCGGCCGCAATCTGGAGCTTCACCATCGCCTGAACTTTTTTCGACATGATCCTGTCTGACTTCTTTCCACTTCGCGTGGGGCCCCACCCCCACGCGGAACTTACGCTGATGCCTCGCCTCGGATCCGCACGTCCTCGGCTCGGCATGGCCGCAGGCGCTTCAAATCTTCTCCACCTGTAGAAAGTCCAGCTCGACCGGCGTCGATCGTCCGAAGATCGTGACCATCACCTTCAACGTGTTCTTGTCGAGGTTGACGTCGTCGACCACGCCGTTGAAGCTGGTGAACGGACCTTCGTTGATCCGCACCTGCTCGCCCTTTTCGAACATGTACTTCGGCTTGGGCTTCTCCGCCGCCGTCTTCACCTGATCGAGAATCTGCTCGACTTCGTCCTTGCTCAACGGCGTCGGCTTCGCGCCGGCGCCGACGAAGCCGGTGACTTTCGGCGTGTTCTTGACCACGTGCCACGCGTGGTCGGACATGTGCATCTCGACCAGGATGTAGCCGGGGAAGAACCGCTTCGCGGTCACCACCTTCTTGCCGCCCCGCATCTCCACGACGTCTTCGGTCGGGATCAGCACTTCGCCGATGTCGTTCTGCAGCCCGTACGCCTTGACGCGCTCGGCCAGCGACTCGGCCACCTTCTTCTCGAACCCCGAGTAGGTGTGGACGATGTACCAGTTCTTCGTCGCGACGTCCGTCATGCGGCACCGAACCGTCTGAAGACCCACGCCACCAGGTTCTGGAACACGATGTCGATAGTGAACAGGTACAGGCCGAAGAACAGCGACACGAGGATCACGACGACGGTCGTCGCGTAGACCTCGGCCTGGCTCGGCCAGGTGACGCGCTTCAATTCGTTGCGCACCTCACTCAGAAAGAGGCGCATCCGCTCGAAACGGCTTCCCGCGGCTTCCCTTACTGGTTCGAGATTGACAGCCACATCCATTCCCACGAGATCCACATCCGAGTTCGCAGTTTCAACGTCCGACTTCTCCGAAGGTTCTGGCAGGCCAGGAGGGAATCGAACCCCCAACCCCCGGTTTTGGAGACCGGTGCTCTGCCAATTGAGCTACTGGCCTATCCGGTGACGCCAGACGCCTGCCACCTGAATTTGGTCATTTGGTCATCTGGTTATCTGGTCATTGATTGGCCAATCGACCCATCAATGACTAGATGACCAGATAACCAGATGACCAGATTTATTTCCCTTCCTTGTGTCCGGTGTGCTTGCGACAGAATCGGCAGTACTTGCTCAACTCGAGCCGCTCGGTCGTCTTCTTCTTGTTCTTCGTCGTGCTGTAATTCCGGCGCTTACACTCGGTGCACGCCAGGGTAATGATGTCTCTCATGCTGCTCTGTCGAGGTCGGAGGCTTAGGGCTTAGAGGCTGGAAGACTCGCCTCGCCCCTGAGCCTCAAGCCTCTGAACCTCCAACCTCTATTCGACGATCTCCGTAATCGTTCCCGCGCCGACGGTCCGGCCGCCTTCGCGAATCGCGAAACGGGCGCCCTTTTCGAGCGCGACCGGGGCCATCAGCTCCCCGCTGATCGTCGTGTTGTCGCCCGGCATCACCATCTCCACGCCCTCGGGGAGATGCAGAGTGCCGGTCACGTCGGTCGTGCGGAGGTAGAACTGGGGACGATAGCCGTTGAAGAACGGCGTGTGACGGCCGCCTTCCTCCTTCGACAGGATGTAGACCTCGCCCTTGAACTTCGTGTGCGGCTTGATGCTGCCCGGCTTGGCGAGCACCTGCCCGCGCTCGACGTCGTCTTTTTCGACGCCGCGGAGCAGCACGCCGACGTTGTCGCCCGCCACGCCCGAATCGAGGAGCTTCCTGAACATCTCGACGCCGGTGACGACCTTCTTCTCGGTCGGCTTGAAGCCGACAATCTCGATTTCCTCGCCGACCTTCACCGTGCCGCGCTCGATGCGCCCGGTCACGACGGTGCCGCGTCCCGAGATCGAAAAGACGTCTTCGATCGGCATCAGGAACGGCTTGTCCACGTCGCGCTGCGGCATCGGGATGTAGCTGTCGAGCGCTTCCATCAGCTTCGTGACGCCGGCGATGCCCTCGGGATCGCCCTGCAGCGCCTTGAGCGCCGAGAGGCGGACCACCGGGATGTCATTGCCCGGAAACTTGTACGCCGTCAGCAGCTCGCGGACCTCGAGCTCGACCAGATCGAGCAACTCGGCATCGTCGATCGCGTCCACCTTGTTCAGCGCCACGACCAGGTACGGCACGTTGACCTGGTAGGCCAGCAGGACGTGCTCGCGGGTCTGCGGCATCGGGCCGTCCACGGCGCTGACGACGAGGATGGCGCCGTCCATCTGCGCGGCGCCGGTGATCATGTTCTTGATGTAGTCGGCATGGCCCGGGCAGTCCACGTGCGCGTAGTGCCGCTTGGCAGTCGAGTACTCGACGTGGCTCGTCGCGATGGTGATGAATCTTCGTGTCGTCGCGGCGGCCCTGCGACTCGGACGCCTTGGCGACCTCGTCGTAGGAAATGTACTTCGCCCAGCCCTTGTCGGCGGCGACCTTGGTGAGCGCCGCGGTCAATGTGGTCTTGCCGTGGTCGATGTGCCCGATGGTGCCGACGTTCACGTGCGGTTTGCTTCGATCGAATTTTTCTTTGGCCATGTCGTCTACGTCCTCTGTTCACTGTCGACGTTGTAGTCCGCCTTCCGCCTTCGCGTCCCGCTTCGGCGGACAAGTCGCGCTTCGTGCTGCCGTGCAGCTCGCGATGTAAGCGAAGGTGGAGCCGATGTCCAGAATCGAACTGGAGACCTCGTCCTTACCAAGGACGCGCTCTGCCAACTGAGCTACATCGGCAAATCAGTTCGGTCCGGTCTGGTCAGCTGCGTTCATCAATCACTGCCAATGACATGCCACGTCCTGGAGCGGGAGACGGGGATCGAACCCGCGACCAACAGCTTGGAAGGCTGTGACTCTACCACTGAGTTACTCCCGCCAATCTCCCTACGCTCAAATCTGGTCATCTGGTCATCTGGTAATCTGGTCATTGATTTGTCAAATTGAGCTCAATCGCTCAATCAATGACCAGATAACCAGATGACCAGATGACCAAATTCACGATCGCCCCTATTGGTGGCGAGGGAAGGACTCGAACCTTCGAAGCCGCTAGGGCGACAGATTTACAGTCTGCTGCGTTTGACCGCTTCGCTACCTCGCCAGCTGTCTAATTGTTGTGGAAACGCGATGTTTTCCTGAACGCTGTCAGTTCGATGGAGCTGGCGAAGGGATTCGAACCCCCGACCTGCTGATTACAAATCAGCTGCTCTACCGGCCTGAGCTACGCCAGCACAAAAGGCAGACTTTAGCACGTCCTGTGCCATGCGTGCAACCCATTGTCCGGTCTGCGCTATGGCCCGGCTTGGCTATCCCGACGGTTTCCAGAGTGTATCTTTATCGTACAGGCTTTCGGGCCCGCTGCCTCAGTGCTTCGAACAGAGCGATTCCGGTCGCCACCGACACGTTCAGGCTCTGCACGTGCCCCAGCTGCGGGATCGACACCAGCCAGTCGCAGCGCTCGCGGACCAGCCGGCGCAACCCGGCCCCTTCGGCGCCCACGACCAGGGCGGTCGGCAGCGTGAAATCGATGTCGTCGTACCGCTTGGGGGCGTCGCCGGTCAAGTCCGACAGTCCAGACACCCGCGTCCTTCAGCGTCTCGAGCGCTCGCGCGATATTGACCACCTCCGCGACCGGCACGTGCGCGACGGCCCCGGCCGATGCCTTCGCCGCCGCCCCGTCGAGCCGCGCCGCGTGCCGCGATTGCCGCACGACGCCGTCAGCGCCCGCCGCATCCACGGTCCTCAGAATCGCGCCGACATTGTGCGGATCCTCGATCCCGTCGAGCACCACGATGAGCGGCACGCCCTTCGCGCGCACGATGAGATCTTCGACGCCGAGGTGTTCCCCCAGCGCGCGCCTCGGCGACCACGCCCTGGTGCGCGGCGCCGCGCGTCAGCCGATCGAGCTCGCCCGGCGCGACGCGCGTGATGGTGATGCGCTGGTCTTCGGCGAGCCGGAGAAGCGCGGTGAGTCGATCGTCGCCGCGCGCCGCGATGCGGATCGCCGTCACGCGCCCGGCGCGCAAGCCCTCGAGAACCGGATTAATCCCGTAGATCCGCATGCTGAACAGACGCTCCACCACGGCGGGACACGGAGGAACTCATTCACGTAAGGTCTTGCCTTCCGTGTCCTCCAGCGTCCTCCGTGGTAGAGAGCTCCAAGTGCTTCGACAAACTGACGGGCGCGCTCACGGCAGCCCAGAATGGCCGGGATGCCCGCCGACGCGGGCAGGTCCGCGCCCTGATCGATCGTCGGCACCGCCAAATCGAGCTCCGGCCCTTCCGCGCGTCCGGTCAGCGCCAGCCGAATGGGGTGAAACAGCGCTCTTGCCCTTCTGCCCCGTTCGCGCCTTCACCTGATTCGCGATCGCCCGGAACGTGTCGCGATCGAGGCGTGGCGCTGCGTCCAGTTCCTCGGCGAGCGCAGCGACCACGGCGCGCGCGCCTTCGCCGGCCAGCTCCTGCCGGATCTGCGCATCGTCGAGCGCCCGCTCGGGCGAAAAATCGAAGAGGAACGCCAGCCGCGCCGGCACCTGGTTGAGCCGATCGACCGACGACGTCACCATGGCCATCGCCCCGGCCAGAAACTGCATGCCGCGATCGTCGGGCGCCATCCGCACGCCCGCCTCGGCGAAAAACGGCACCGACAGCTGCGCGATCCGGGCGGGATCGGCCATCTTCAGATAGTGGCGATTGGCCCACGCCAGCTTCTCTTCGTCGAAGACGCCGGCGCTGTGCCCCACCCGGTCGAGGGAAAAACGGCGGGCCAGCTCCTCAATCGGCAGCAGCTCGGCATCGTCTCCGGCGAGCGATCGCCCGGCGGCCGGGCCGACGCGGCGACCAGCCGATCAAGCGCGAGGTAATTGACGAGCGCCTCGGGAAGATAGCCCTTCGCCCGGAATTCGGCGACCGACGTCGCCCCGTGACGCTTCGACAACGGGCTGTGATCCGGGCCAAGAACGAGCGCCAGATGCGCGAACTGAGGCGGCGAGAACCCGAGCGCCTCGTAGAGCAGAATCTGCCGCGGCGTGTTCGACAGGTGATCTTCACCCCGGATCACATGCGTCACTTCCATCAGCGCGTCGTCCACGACGACGGCGAAGTTGTATGCGGGCGTGCCGTCGGCGCGCAGGATGACCGGATCGCCGATGACATCGCCCTGGAACCGCACCTCGCCGCGGACGGCGTCCTTGAAGACGACGTCGCTGCCCTCCGGTACCCGAAAGCGAATGGCCGGGTGCTCGCCGGCGGCGATTCGCATCCTCACCTCGTCGTGCGAGAGGTGCCGGCAGGTGCCCGCATATTGCACCGGACGCCCGGCCTCTACGGCCGCCTGCCGGTCCGCTTCGAGCTGCGCCGTCGAGCAGAAGCAGTAGTAGGCGGACTCGGCGCCGAGGAGCTCCTTCGCGTACGACTGATAGAGGTGCAGCCGTTCGGACTGACGATAGGGACCGCACGGGCCGCCCACATCGGGCCCCTCGTCCCAATCGAGGCCGAGCCAGCGGAGGTCGCGGACGATTGCCGCCTCCGACTCGCGGGTCGATCGCTCGGCGTCCGTGTCCTCGAACCGGAGCATGAAGATGCCGTCGGATCCGCGCGCAAGCAGCCAGTTGAACAACGCGGTGCGCGCGTTGCCGACGTGCAGTTGTCCGGTCGGGCTCGGGGCGAATCGGACTCTCATGGTGTCTGGCGGGTCCAAAAGGACCCGCCCTACGGTTCTCCTGTAGGCCGGGTCCTTTTGGACCCGGCACTCAACACCATACGCCGGCCTCTTCAGACCCGGCGTAGCAGTGCAATCGCGTGGGCGGCGATCGCCTCGCCTCGTCCAATCGCGTCCATACCCTTCGTTGGTCTTCGCCTTGACGCTGACCTGGCCGGCGTCGATCCCGACAGCACGGTCGCGAGGGACGCCCGGATCTGATCGATGTAACCGCGCAGCCTCGGCGACTCGAGCATGACGGTCACGTCGACGTTGCCGACCTCGAATCCGCGCGCCGGCGGCCATCGCCACGGCCTGCCGCAGCAGATCCAGGCTGCGCGCGTCTTTCCAGCGCGCATCGGAGTCGGGAAAGTGCAGGCCGATGTCGCCGAGCGACACCGCCCCGAGAATGGCATCGGTGGCGGCGTGGCAGACGACGTCGGCGTCCGAGTGGCCGAGCGCGCCGCGCTCGGAAGGAATCGTCACGCCTCCGAGGACGAGCGGACGCCCCGCGACGAGCCGGTGCAGATCGTAGCCAATTCCGGCGCGGCCGGTTCGTGCCGGGCCGCGGCCGGCTGCGACGGCGTCGAGATCCTCGGGCGTGGTGATCTTGATGTTGTTCGATTCGCCGGGCACGACGTGCACGGCATAGCCGGCGCGCTCGGCCAGGGCGGCCTCGTCGGTGGCCTCGACGCCGGATTGCCCGAGCGCCACGGCCGCCGCGAGCACCTCGCGGCGAAACCCCTGCGGCGTCTGCGCGAGGAAGATCGTTTCGCGGTCCAGGGTCTCCTGCACGACGTCGATGCCGAACGCGCTTCACCGTGTCGTTGACCTCGATCGCCGCGATCGCGGCGCCGTGGGCCGCGGCGGCCTCGATCGTCCGGCCAATCAGCGCGGCGGACACGAACGGCCGCGCGGCGTCGTGGATCAGTATCACCTCGCTGGCCGCCGCGGCGGCCTCGAAACGCGTTCGAGACCGAGTCCTGCCGCCGTGCGCCGCCCGCCACCAGGCGCAACGGCTTGGCGGCGCCCTGAAGATACGCGGGCGGATCCCGGACGACGTCTGGCGGAAGGGCGACCACCACCTCGTTCACGGAAGGATGGGCGAGAAAGGCTGCCGACGCTCCGCTCGAGGAGCGTGCGCCCATCGATGGCCAGCAACTGCTTGGGCCGCGAGCCTCCGACCCGCAGACCGCGTCCGCCAGCCGCAATGATCGCCGTTACAAACATTGCAGGATGTGAGAATTCTGCAATTTATCGACCGTGTTCGCAACGATCGCCGTGGACCCGGTCCGCCAGTGCCTTCGCATCCTGTATCGTCGGCTCGGCGATCGCAGGCGGCGCGATCGGGTCGTGGACGACGAGCCGCACGTCGGCCGGCTCGGTCCGCAGCCGTCCCTTCGGCATCACCTGGCGGGAGCCGATGACCGCCAGCGGCACGATGGGCAACCCGGCCTGAATCGCGAGCAGGAAGCTGCCGGCCTTGAAGCGGCCGACGCGGCCGTCGGCGCTCCGCGTCCCTTCCGCGTAGATGATGCAGCGACAGTCCTTCCGACACGAGGGCGCGCCAGCGCTTGAGGATGCCCGCGCGATCGGGATGCTGGCGATCGACGAACAGGTGGCCGCCGCGCTCGCAGATGCCAGCCGAGCACCGGAAACCGGGCGAGCGAGGTCTTCGCGATGATCCGCAGCTGATACGGCAGCGACGCGAAGATCACCGGGGTGTCGTAGATGCTCTGGTGATTGGACACGAAGACGTAGGTCGTGCCCGGTACGATCCGATCCAGCCCTTCGATCGCGACGCGGACGCCGGTCGTCTTCAGTATCAGCCACGACCACGCGCGGGCGCAGGCGTGCGCGAACTGCCCGCGGCGGTCGAAGACGCTGGACACAATCGACGCCGCGCCGAGCACGATCGTGTACACGCTGATCGCGGGGATCAGAAAGAACACCGTCCGCCACCAGTGGTATGGAGGGAGCTTCAACTGGACTGGGCTTGCGCCGGTCCGGCACGCTCGCGCTCGATCGCCGGCGGCACGCCCACCGCGTGCGGGGCCACGCCGACCTCGATGTAGCGCCCGAAGATCATCTTTCCCGCCGTCGTCTGCAGCACCGACGTCACGACCTTGCGCCCACCATACCATCACTCCCACGAATTTGGTCATCTGGTCATCTGGTCATCTGGTCATTGATTTGTGGATTGGCAGACTCAAATCCATCAATCAATCAATGACCAGATAACCAGATGACTAGATAACCAGATTCAGGCGAGCGGGAATTCAGCGAGCATGTCCGTCAGGCGAGCGAGAACTCAGGCGAGCATGTCCGTCAGGCGAGCCGTGCGTCAGGCGAGCAGTTCATCCAGCGCCTCGCCCACGGTCCTGACGCCGACCAGCTCGCACTCGCCGGCCGGCGCGCGATCGGAGGGATCGATGTTGGCCTCGGGCATGATGCAGCGGCGGAACCCCATCTGCGCCGCCTCGCGGACGCGGAGGGGCGCCTGCGCGATGCCGCGGACTTCGCCGGCCAGGCCCACCTCGCCGAACATCGCCGTCGTCGCTGGAATCGACGCGGTTCCGCACGCTCGAGGCGATCGCGGCCAGCACGCCGAGATCCGACGCAGGCTCGTCCACGCTCATGCCACCGGCGATGTTCACGAACACATCGTCGCCCATCAGGTTGAGGCCGGCGCGCTTTTCGAGGACGGCCAGCAGGAGCGAGAGCCGCTGCTGATCGATGCCGCTGGCCATGCGCCGCGCCGTGCCATAACTGCTGGTGCTGACGAGCGCCTGCACCTCGACGAGAATCGGCCGCGAGCCCTCGACCATGCAGAGCACGGCCGAACCCGGGGCGTTCGTGGGCCGCTCCGCAAGAAACATCCGTGACGGATTGGGCACCGGGCGCAGGCCGGCCGACGTCATCTCGAACACGCCGAGCTCGCTGACGGCGCCGAACCGGTTCTTGACGGCGCGGACGACGCGATGCGAGTGATGGCGCTCGCCCTCGAAATACAGCACCGTGTCGACGACGTGCTCGAGCGCCTTGGGCCCGGCGAGGCTGCCGTCCTTGGTGACGTGGCCGACGAGAAACGTCGGCACGTTCTGCCCTTTGGCCATGAACAGCAGTTGCGTGGCGGCCTCGCGCACCTGGCTGATGCTGCCGGGGGCCGACTGAAACTTGAGCGAGAAGATCGTCTGAACGGAGTCGACGATCACCAGCGCCGGCTTGATGCGCGCGATCTCCTCGAGGACGCGCTCGAGGCACGTTTCGGCGAGCAGGTAGAGCGGCGCGTCGCCGACCGCGAGACGCTCGCCGCGCGATTTGATCTGGTGCTCGGATTCCTCGCCGGAGCTGTAGAGCACGGGACCGGCGGTTCGCGCCATGTTGGCCGCCGCCTGCAGCAGCAGCGTCGACTTGCCGATGCCGGGCTCGCCGCCGAGCAGCACGACCGATCCCGGGACGACGCCCCCGCCCAGCACGCGATCGAACTCGTCGATCGACGTCGTCAGCCGTGGATGCTGCGCGAGTTGGACGTCCGCATAAAGCCGCGCGCTGGCCGATGCGCCGGCGCCCGCGTAGCGATGCGCTGCCGCGGGGCCGTCATTCCCAGGCGCGCGCTCCTCGACGACCGACCCCCACGCGCCGCACTCCGCGCAGCGCCCAAGCCATTTGGGCGACTGCGCGCCGCACTCCTGGCAGACAAAGACTGTCTTGGGAGATTTGGTCATCTGGTTATCTGGTTATCTGGTCATTGATTGGAAGATTGCACAATCCATCAATCAATGACCAGATTACCAGATGACCAAATGACCAGATTGGGATTGGCTGTGGGCGGTGGGCAGCGTCAGGTGTACACCCGCTGGATCCGGGTCCCAATGCGGCAGACGATCTCCCACGGAATCGTGCCGATGGTCGCGGCCATCTCGCGGACGTCGATGCGATCGTGCGCCCTGCGAACCGAGCATCACCACTTCGTCGCCCGGCGCCACGTCGAGGCCGGTGACGTCGGCCGACAGCATGTCCATCGACACCGCCCCGACGACCGGCGCGCGGCGGCCGCGAATGAGCACGGCGCCGCGACCCGCCAGACGAAGATCGAGGCCGTCGGCATACCCGGCGGGCACGACCGCGATCGTTCTCGGAGCGTCGGCCATGGAACCGCACGCCGTAGCCGACGCCTTCGCCCGGACGGATCCCCTTGACCGCGACCACGCGGCTCACGAGCGTCATCGCCGGCTCGAGCGCGATCGTCGAAGCGAGCGGCGGCGGAAGAATGCCGTATAAGAGCAGGCCGGGACGGACGCGGTCGTACCAGACGCGCGCGTCCCTCAGCAGCGCGGCACTGTTGCACGCGTGCACGTACGGGCCGCCTGGCTGCCGAGCCCGCGGAATCGGCGGCGAACAACGGCCCCTTGCCTTCTCCCCGGTTGATGTCGTCGACCTCGGCCAGCGCGCGCTCGAACCGGCGATGCTGCTCGCTGAAGAGCGGCGAGTCGGGCTCGTCGGCGGTCGCAAAGTGCGTGTAAACGGCCTGCAGTTCCAGATTCGCGCCGGCAAGAACCTCGGGGAGGGTCCGGCGGAGGTTGTCGTACCGGAACCCGAGCCGGTTCATGCCGGTGTCGATCTTGAGGTGATACGGGAGGCGCTGCTTGTACTTCGCCGCGGCGGCCTGCTACCGCGCGCGCCGCACCCGGCGTCGAGATCGTCGGCGTCAGCGCACAGTCGAAGAGGCCGTCCAGGTCGCTGACGCTGAGCGCGCCGAAGATCAGGATGTCGGCGCTGCACGCCGGCGGCGCGAAGCGACGGCGCCCTCCTCGATGTCCGCGCACGCCAGCAGATCGGCGCCGGCGTCCTCGAGCGCCCGCGCCACCTGGCCGGCGCCATGGCCGTACGCGTTCGCCTTGACGACGGCGATGACGCCCGGGACAAGGGGTCGGATTCCGCGACCCGCTTTTCGCGGGCGAGATACTCGGTGATGCGGCGGAAATTGCGGGTGATGGCGCCGAGGTCAACGCGGGCGACGGTGGGCCGGATCATCCATTTCCCGCGGCCAGGTTCTCGAAGCGCGTGAATTCCCGGATGAAGGCGAGCTTGACGACGCCGGTCGGCCCGTTGCGCTGCTTGCCGATGATCAGCTCCGCCACGCCCTGGTTGTCGGCCGGCGGCTGGTTCTTGTCCGCGTACAGATCCTCACGGTAGATGAAGAGCGACGACGTCGGCGTCCTGCTCGAGCGCGCCGGACTCGCGCAGGTCCGACAGCTGGGGGCGGTGGTCGGACCGCGACTCGGGCGCCCGGGACAGCTGGGACAGCACGACGATCGGCACGTTCAGCTCCTTGGCGAGCCCCTTCATCGACCGCGAGATCGACGCGAGCTCGAGCGTGCGGTTCTCGAAGCGGCCGCGCCCCTGCATCAACTGAATGTAATCGATGACCACCAGGTGCAGGCCGTGCTCGGATTTCAGCCGGCGGCATTTCGCCCGCATCTCGAGAACGCCAATCGACGGCGTGTCGTCGATGAAGATCTTCGTTTCGCTCAAGGTGCCGATCGCCTGCGACAGCCTGCCCCAGTCGCGCTCGCCCAGGAACCCGCCGCGCAGCCGGTGCGCGTCGATCCGCGCCTCGGCCGTCAGCAGGCGCAGGAAGAGCTGCTCTTTCGACATCTCGAGGCTGAACACCCCGACGGTCATGTCGGTTTTCGTGCCGACGTGCTGCGCCATGTTGAGCGCGAGGCTGGTCTTCCCCATCGACGGGCGGGCGGCGATGATGATCAGGTCGGCCGGCTGCAGGCCCGACGTCATCTCGTCGAGGTCGGTGAAGCCGGTCGGCACGCCGGTGATGAGCTCCTTGTGCGCGTGCAGCTTCTCGATCGTCTCGAGGCTCGACTGCGCGAGGTCGCGCAGCGAGACGAAGCCGTCGCGAACCTTGTCGTCCGCGATCGCGAAGATCGCGTGCTCGGCCTGGTCGAGGATGAGGTCGGCGTCCTCCGCGCCCTCGTAGGCCGTCGTCACGATCTTGTTCGCGGAGGAGATCAGGCGCCGCAGCGTCGCCTTCTCCTTGATGATTCGCGCGTAGTAGCTCGATGTTGGTCGAGCGCGGCACGCCGTCGACGAGCGCGGTGATGTAGGCCGGGCCGCCCACTTCCTCGAGCTCGCCCGCGCGACCCAGTTCCTCCTTGAGCGTCACCAGATCGATCGCGTCGCCCCGCTCGGAGAGCTTGACCATCTTGTCGAAGATGCGGCGGTGCGCGTCGCGGAAGAAATCCGCCGAGTCGATCACTTCGGCGGCGAGGTTGAACGCGTCGTTGTGCAGGAGAATCGCGCCGAGAACGGACCGTTCGGCTTCCAGATTGTGCGGAAGGGTGCGTTCGGCGACGGCGAGCTCGGGCATGTTTGAATGAGGGCTGGGAAGGACGAGAGTGTAGCAGAAACTCTCAAGGCTCAAGTCTCAACTCTCAAGCGCGCCGGTCAAGTTGGGCGATTGCCTAACTTCCGAGCCGTGAGCCTGAGTGAGCCTTGAGCCTTGAGACTTGAGACTTGAGCCTTGAGACTTGAGCCTTGGTTACTTGCCTTCCGCGACCACCTTCAATTTGATCTGCACCGTCACCTCGCGATGGAGGCGGAGCGGAATCTCGAAGTCGCCGAGCTTCTTGATCGGCTCGACCAGATGCAGCTTCCGGCGGTCGATCTCGAATCCTTTCGCCGTCAGCGCGTCGGCGACATCGGCGCTCGTGACCGAGCCGTACAAGACCGTCGGTTTCTCCAACCTTGCGCGAAACCTGAACTTCGACGTCTGCGAGCCGGGCGGCCATCGCCTCGGCGACCTTCTTCTCTTCCTGCTCGCGCGCGTCGAACTTCCCGCGCTCGCGCTCGATCTGCTGCTTGTTGCCGTCGGTGACGAGCAGGGCCAGCTTGCGCGGCAGCAGGTAATTGCGCGCGTAGCCGTCGGCCACCTTCACCACTTCGCCGCGGCGCCCCAGGTTGTCCACGTGTTCTCGAAGAATCACTTCCATATCGGCCTCTCGAATTGCAGATTTCAGATTGCAGATTTCAGATTGGATCGATGAATCGAATCTCTGCAATCTGAAATCTGCAATCTGCAATTTCAGTCCGTTACATAAGGTATCAGCGCGATCTGACGCGCGCGTTTGATCGCCGTCTGCAGCTTCCGCTGGTGCATGGCGCAAGTGCCCGAAATCCGCCGGGGCAGAATCTTCCCTCGCTCCGGCACAAATGGACTGAGCAGCTTCACGTCCTTGTAGTTGACGTCGTCGATCTTGTCCGCGCAGAACTTGCAGACCTTGCGCCGGCGGAACAGCGTGCGACGCTGCCCCTTCTCCTTGTCGCCGGCCTTCTTGTCCTTGTCCCGGCCGCGGCCGCCGCCACCCGAGCGTCCTTGTCCAAATGGCATTTAACCCTCCACCGCGTCAAAGCGATCGTCTTCGGAATCCTCGGGCTCGCCGGCCGGACGTCCCTCGCCCGGCTGCCGCTGTGGCGGCAGCCCGCGTTTGACGCGCCGCCGCGCCGACTCGGTCTGGCGTTTGGTGCGGGTGCGGTCCACGACCTTCTTCTCCTCGTCCACGCGCACGACCATGTGCCGGATGACCTGATCCATCACGCGGAGCCGGCGATCCAGCTCCTTCATCAGCTCGCCGGCGCCATTGATGACCTGGAGGACGTACACGCCCTCCTTCTGGCGGGCGATCTCGTAGGCCAGCCGGCGGCGGCCCCAGTTCTCGGTTTTTTCGATCTGCCCGTGCATGCGGGTCACGACGGCCTCGATCTGCTCGTGCAGCTCGGCGACCTGCTGTTCGGTCGTGTCGGCGGGAAGGATGTAGACGAGCTCGTACTGTCGATCTGACATTGCTGCTCCTCGAGGACGCTGACGCGCCGGGTCTGATAAGACCCGGCCTACTTCGTAGGGCGGGTCCTGTTCGGACCCGCCGACGCCGCGGCCACCCTGTGGGTGGCAAGGTTTGGCCCTTTATTGATGCAGGGCTATTCGGTTGTCGCCGATCTCAGGGATCATTCTACACTCGCCTTGTCGTCGAGCGCATTGAAGCGGTTCATCGCCATGTCGATCCCCTGGGCGACGAACATCTCGACCGCATCCGCTCGCGCGGGCGACCGCCTCGCGCGGCCGCCTCCTGCTCCTCGGGCCCGAATCGCGACAGCACGTGATCCGCCAGGTCCCACTTCGGATCGCCGCGCCCCACGCCGACTCGCAACCGCGCGAAAGTCGGGACCGATATGCTGGATCACCGATTTGAGGCCGTTGTGACCGCCGGCCGATCCCAGCTTCCGCAGGCGGAGCCGCCCCAACGGCAGATTCACGTCGTCGACGACGATCAGGAACTCGGACGGTTCGAGCTGATAGAACGCCCCGATCCTCTGGACGCAGTCGCCGCTCAGGTTCATGAACGTCTTCGGCTCGGCCAGCAACGCGTCATGTTGCGTTGACCACGGCCAGCGCGGCAATCGATTTCCAGCTCTTGAGCTTGACGTCCCACCGCCGCGCGAGCTCGTCGACGACTTCGAAGCCCAGGTTGTGCCGCGTCGCCTTGTATTCGGCGCCTGGATTGCCCAATCCGACAATTGCTTTCATCGCCGCACTGGCAAATCCGAAACAAATCAGCAATCTGCAATCAGCAATCAGCAATTCCCTATTTCTTCTTGTCGTCTTTCTTCTCGTCCTCGTCCTCGTCCTTCTTGCCCTTCTTGATGACCTCGGGCTCCACCGGGGTCGCGGTCGCCGCCGCGGCCACCGTTTCCGGCGTCGCCACCACTTCCTCGGCCTTCGGCAGAATGACGTGGACCAGCATCATCTCGGGATCGCTGAGCGGCTTCCATTTCGCGTCGGCCGGCACGATGTCGCGGACGCGCACACCCTGATGCAGCATCAGCTCGCTGACGTCCACCTCCACGTGCTCGGGAATGTCCGCCGGCAGGCACTCGACCTCGATCTCGCGCCGGATGAACTCCAGGAGGCCGCCCTGCTGCTTGACCCCCTTCGGCTCGCCCTTGACCGTGACCGGAATCGTGACCTGAATCGTGCGGTCCATCCGGACCCGGTAGAAATCGGCGTGCAGCACCGCGTGGGTGACGGGATCGAGCTGATATTCCTTGATCAGCACGCGCGCATCGCCACCGTCGCCGAGCTTCAGCGAGATGAGCGTGTTGGCGCCCGACTCGGAGTGAAGAATCTTGAGCAGCGCCCGTGGATCCACCGCGATCGGCGTCGCTTCGCGCGAGTCGCCCTCGGCGGCGGCGCCGTACATGACGGCCGGCACCCGGCCTTCGCGCCGCGTCCGCCGCGCTTCATTCTTCCCGAACGAGTCGCGCGCATGTTGCTTCGAGTATGGCTTCCATATTTCCCTTCTTACGCTGTAGAGGCTCGAGGCTTAGGGCTAGAGGTTGGGACGTGCCCTACTCTAACCTCTAACCCCTAGCCTCTAACCTCTACACGAACAACGAAGATACCGACGTCTCCTCGTGAATGCTCTTGATCGCCTGGCCGAGCAGGCGCGCCACCGAGAGCACCACGATCTTGCTGCACCCCAGCCCCGCAGCCGTCAACGGGATGGTGTTGGTCACGATCATCTTGTCGATCGGCGATTTCTCGATGCGATCGATCGCCGGCCCCGACAGCACGCCGTGCACCGCGCAGGCGATGACCCGCGCCGCGCCGTTCGCCTTCAGCGCGCTCGCGGCCTTCGTAATCGTGCCGGCCGTGTCGACGATGTCGTCCTGGATGATGCAGGTCCGGCCCGCCACGTCGCCGATCACGTTCATCACTTCCGCCGTCCCATCGTCGCTGCGCCGCTTGTCGATAATCGCCAGTTCGGCGTCGAGCCGCTTCGCGTAGGCGCGCGCCCGTTCCGCGCCGCCCGCGTCGGGCGACACCATCGTGAGGTCCGGCGAATCGAGGCGCGTCAGGTAGTCGATGATCACCGGCGCCGCAAACAGATGGTCCACCGGGATGTCGAAGAACCCCTGAATCTGCGCCTTGTGCAGATCCATCGTCAGCACGCGATTCGTGCCCGCGGCGCTCAGCACGTTGGCCACCAGCTTGGCCGAGATCGGCACGCGCGGCTTGTCCTTCCGATCCTGGCGCGCGTAGCCGTAATACGGAATCACGGCCGTGATGCGGGCCGCCGACGAACGGCGGAACGCATCGATCATGATCAGCAGCTCGACCAGGTTCTGATCGACCGACAACTCGCCGTTCGAGCAGGTCGGCTGCACGATGAACACGTCGGCGCCGCGGATGTTCTCGTCGATCTGGAACGAGACTTCCGTATCGGCGAACCGGCGCAGCCGCGCCTGGCCTCGCTGCACACCGAGAAACTCGGCCACTTCCGTCGCCAGCTCCGGATGCGCGCTGCCCGAGAAGAGCTTCAGCTCGCCGAAGCCGGTGGCCACGAACGGATCGCCCATCAGCTAGAGCCTCACCAGTTGGCTGGGGCGGAAGGATTCGAACCTTCGAATACGGGATCCAAAGTCCCGCGCCTTACCGCTTGGCCACGCCCCACCCCGTGCCTTCGCGTGACGGCATTCCATCGAGTTCTCGAGCATTTCGCGGCAGTGTGTGAAGAAATTGACCTCAGGAGTGGCCCGGACGCCGGGGCGCAAACGGTAAGTTTATACGATGGGCCGGGATCGCCGCAAGTCGTTGATAGGCCGCGCGATTGACGATGCGCGTCAAGATCACGCGTTTGCCTTTCGAGAGCGCTCGTCCCGCTGCGTCGGCCGCCCGGCGACTGCCGAACAGGCCGAAGACCGCCGAGCCGCTGCCGGACATCGCGGCGTGGAACGCGCCGGCACGCCGCAGCGCGCTGACGATTTGCAATGATTTCCGGATGACGGGCCGCGACGACATCCTCCAGGTCGTTTCGCAGATCGGACGCCGGACCTGATGCCGGACCTGATAAGGTCCGGCCTACAACCCCTGACCCAGACGTAGGGCGGACCTTATCAGGTCCGCCGGGATTCTCTTCGTCCCACCACCGGAATGCCTCTGCCGTGCTGACGCCGAAGCCGGGCAGCACCAGCGTGACCCACGCCGCCCGATGATCGACGAGCGGGTACAGGCGATCGCCGCGGTCCAGTCCGAGAACCGTGCCGCCCTCCAGGAAGTACGGCACGTCGGCGCCGAGCGAAACCGCCATCTCGCGCAGCGTTCGATCGTCCACGCCCCAGACGGACCCGAGCGCCCGCAGCGCAGCGGCGGCGTCGCTGCTGCCGCCGCCAAGGCCGGCCTGCAGCGGAATGCGCTTGGCCAGCTGAACCTCGACATCGCGCATCGTCCCGCGACGCCGCTGCCGCCGTCCAGGCACACTCGGCGGCGCGCCACACCAGGTTCGTCCGATCGGACGGGCACGCCGGGTCGTCGCACAACAGCACAAAGGGTCCGCGCCGGCCGCGAATCGTCAGCGTGTCATGAAGCGCGATCGACTGAAACGTCGTGCGCAGCTCGTGGTAACCGTCGTCGCGAACGCCGGCGACGTGAAGGGACAGGTTGATCTTGGCTGGAGCGCGGACCTTGAAGGCCTTGAACAGGTTACCGGCCATTTTCCGCTGGCGCGAGCGGACCGGCCGCGCGGAGCTCGTCGATCGTGATAGGCACGGCCGAGGGAGGAATCTGCAGCTGGAAGACGTCGTCGCCGAGCGTGGTGTTGACCTCGACCTGCGAGAGCGCGAGCCGCAGATCGAACGCGCGACCGGTGTTGCCGTTGTCGTCGACGCTGATGACGCGTATCGATCGCGGAATCTCGCTCTGGCGATCGGCGTACTCGGCGCGCCACCGGCGATTGGAGCCCGGCGCGCGCCGCAAGACGGCCACGAGCTGCCACGGCCGCGTCCCGGTCTCGCGACGGAGGAACAACTCGTCACCGATGTTATTGGCAGGGCTGCCGGGATCACCGGGGCCGCCGATGACGAGCCACGTCTCACCGAACTGTCGGGCGCCGGCGTCCGGCAAGGTGGAGCTCGAAGCGGGCGGGCAGCCAGTCAACGTCGTTGCGAGATCCGCGGCGCCCAGGGGCACGCCTGCGACCGCCTCCAGCACGGCGTCGGGGCGTCCGTGTTCGAGCACCCGCTCGTCGCGCGGGAGCAGCAGCGTCGCATCATCGCCTTTCGCCACGAAGAAGAAGAGCGGTTGGCCGAACGGCGCTACCGCCTCGAGGCGGACCGACGCGGGCACTGCGACGCCGGCAAGCAGCCGGCCGCGCAGACGCCGCCCGCCGGCTGAGCCACTGACCGCAAGCTCTCCAGTGACCGTGCGGACGGAGGCGCACGCCGCGGTAATCTGCGCGAGCGCGGCGGCCGCATCCGCGGGGCTGGCCGTCGTGGCGGCTCCGCTCGGCAGCTTCATCAGCGGTTGACTGCACGCGGCCGCAGCCAGGCAGGGCGACACCGGCAACGTATGCCGCTGGACCCGGCAGCGCCCGTTTCATTAACGGTCCTAACGGTTGAGTTTTTGTCTGGCGTCGCGGATCTTCCGGTCGATGTCGGCGCGGTCGATCGACGAGCCGTCGCCGGCGAGCGCGCGGTTCCACGCCGAGATCGCCTCGTCGAACCGGCCGAGCCTGAAGAGCAGCTGGCCGTAGTGCTCCTGCATCGACCGAGTTGGCCCGGAGCTGCTCGGCGGCGCGCCGCAGATTTTCCTCGGCGAGATCGAGCTTGCCGGCCTTGAAGTACGCCCAGCCCAGGCTGTCGAGGAACGAGCCGTTGTCGGGCTCGATCGCCAGCGCCTTCTTCAGGTACTCGACGGACTCGTCCAGCCGTTCGCCCCGCTCGGCCAGCATGTAGCCAAGATAATTGAGCGCCCCGGCGTGCTCCGGTTCGCGCGCCAGCACCGCGCGGAACGCTGTTTCGGCGCCGGTAAAGTCCTTCTGCTTCTCGAAGGTCGCACCGAGCTCGAAGACGATGGCCGTCGACGCCGGGAACTTCGACTGGGCGTCCTGCAGCAGCTTGACGGCCTGCGGCCCGCGCGAGACTTCGCTGTACATCTGCGCGAGCGCCACGTACGCAGTCGGTTCGTTGGAGTGCTTCGCGAGCGCCTGCTCGAGCACGGCGACGCCCTCGTCGCCTTGTCCGTCCTGACGGAGCGCCTGGGCCTCGAGCCGTGGCAGGTTCAGGTCGGCGGGGTGCTCGACCCGCGCCTTCTTCGCGAGCTCCGCGGCGACGGTGTATCTTCTTCGCTGCGATGTTGGCGCCGATCGAGATAGCCCGCCACGACCGGGTCCTTCGGCGACAGGCGATAGGCCTCGTCGAAGGTCGCGAGCGCCTTGTCGTACTCGCCGAGCTCCTGATGCGCGAATCCGAGGTGCGGCAGCAGCATGCCGAGCTCGAGCGCGTGATCGCCGGACATCCCGCGGAACTTCGCGATCGCGGGCACCAGCGCGTCGACGACGCGCGCGAACTGGCGGCCTTCGCCGAGCGCCTCGGCAAGGGCGAAGTAGCCCCAGGGGCTCGCGTCCTGCGCGGCGATCAGCCGCCGCGCCGCGTCTTCGGCGCCCGCGAGATCGCCGGAGCGCCGGTTGGCCTGCGACAACAGGTAGAGCGCCCGCGCGTCATTGCGCGTGGACGTGAGGTCGTTCAGCGCCTCGCGCGCCTTGGCCAGGTCGTCGCGGCTCGCCGGCGTTGAGCAGCGCCTGTGCATAGCGCGTCTTCAGCTCCGCGTTGCGAGGGGCGACGGCGAGCGCCCGCGCATACGCGTTCGCCGCATCCTTCCAGCGCCGCTGGCGCTCGTAGAAATCCGCCAGCGTCGGCAGCAGGCTCGGGTCCTCTGAGGCCTGCTGGTCCAGCAGATCGATCGCTTCCGCGATTCGTCCGGCGCCCGCGTAGGCCTGCGCCAGCAGGCGCGGACCTTCAAGCCAGCCGGGCTGCTGGCGTACGAGATCGACGAGCAGCGGAATGGCCTTCTCGTAGGTCGTGGCGCGCAGGTAGAGGCGGGCGAGCGTCCCGCGCGCGTTCGGATCCGCTTCGCCGATCGGATTCGCAATGGCCTGCTCGAGATGCAGGATGGCGCTCGCCAGGTTCGCGTCGGGCGCGCCCTGCTGACGCGGGCGGAGATCGACTTTCGCCGCGGAGATCAGCCCGAGCACGCGATGCGCTTCCGGATTGGCCGGCGCGACCTTCAGCGCCTGCTCCGCCGTGCTGACCGCTTCGTCGACGCGATCGTGCCGCAGGTACAGCGCCGCCAGTTCCGCCGGAATATCTGCCGCCAGGGGATGCAGCTCCATTGCTTTCTTGTAGGCCGCGATCGCGCCCGGCACGTCGTCCCTCTCCTCGAGATGATGGCCGATGAGGAACTGCTCGTACGCCTCGGCGACCTTCGCCGATGTCGTGGCCGGCGGTTGCGGCGGGCGCGGGGCTTGCGCGGCCTGCCCGGCCATAACCGGGGAAACCAGGAGGCCCGCGACGGTCACGAAGGCGGCAATCTTCATACACCTGAATTGTTCCACAAAAAGCGCGAAGGTGTCATATATTCCGGTCATGCCCATCGACCCCGAACTGCTGGAGATTCTGGCCTGTCCCCACTGCAAAACGCCGGTCACGCTCGTGAAAAACGACACGGCGCTCAAGTGCGACACGTGCAAGCGGGTCTATCCGATCAAGGACGACATCCCGGTCATGCTCATCGACGAAGCGAGCATCGAACCCTGAAGATCCTGCTGGTTCGTCTCCGGCAGATAGGCGACGTGGTTTTCACGACGCCGGCCGTGGCCGCCCTGCGCCAACGGTTTCCCGACGCGCACCTCACCTACCTTGTCGAGCCCCCGGCCGCTCCAATCGTCGCCGCCAACCCGCACCTCGACGAAGTCGTCGTCGTGCCGCGGCGAGGCGGCATCCCAGGGCTGTTCGGGGATCTCGCGCTCGGCTGGCGATTGAGGCGCGAGCACTACGATCTCGCGATCGACTTCCACGGCGGCCCGCGGGCGTCGCTGCTGACACTGTTGAGCGGGGCGCGTCGCCGGGTCGGCTACAACATCGCCGGAAGACGCTGGATGTATACGGACGTGGTCGATCGGCCGCGGGAGCTTCGACGCCGCCATTCGGTCGAGAACCAGTGGGATCTGCTGAGGGCTCTCGGCGTGGACGGGCCGACTGCCGCACGGCAATCCCGTGGAGATGCCGGTGGACCCTCAGGCGGCACGCGCCGTGAACAAACGCCTGGCCGCAGCGGGGGTCGCGCCGGGGGAAGACCTCGCGGTGCTTCACGTCAGTGCCAGCTCGCCGTTCCGACGCTGGCCGATACCGTCGTTCGTGGAGACGGTCGTCGCGCTCGCGTCGCGGGACGGGCGACGGGTGATCGTGACGTCGGGTCCGTCGGAGCGGCCGGCGGCGGTCGGCATCATCGACGAGGCCCGCGCGCAGCTGCCGGCGGGCGAACGGCATCGAGTGCTCGACTGCGGCGATTTCTCGCTGCCGGAACTGCGGGCGCTGCTCGAGCGGAGCGCCGTCTACATCGGCGGCGACAGTGGGCCGCTGCACGTCGCGGCGACGACGCGCGTCCCGATCGTGGCGATCTTCGGGCCCACGCCGTCGGAGCGATCGGCCCCCTGGCGCGATTCCGCGCTGCTCTCCGAATCGATCGAGATCGACGGGCTGTCGTGCCGGCCCTGCGATCAGCGCGTCTGCATCCCCGGGGATTTCCGTTGTCTGACGCAGATCGACGCGCCGCGCGTCATCGCGGCAGCCGAACGCCTGCTCGCGGCGCGTCCGGGCGTTGTGTCACAGGGCCAGCCGCATTCCCGGTGACTCCAGGAACCGACGGCCTGCGGACGCGGTTCGGCGTGCTGGCCTACGGACCAGCCGGGCGGCTGCACCGCGAGGCAGCCGTGGCGCTGCTGACCGTTCAGGCGTACGCCCCGCCGGGCAGCGAAATCGTCCTGCTGACGGATCGGCCCGGCCACTACCGATGGTTCGGCAACTCGGTTACGATCGATCCGCTGAGTCCGGCGATCGTCCGCGAGTGGCGGGGGCCGTTCGACGATCCGTTCCGTCCGAGCCTCGAGGCGCTTCGACGCCTGGCAGCCGATGCCGCGGCCGACGTCGTGCTCGCCGATTCGGACACGATGGCGCGGCGCGACCTCGCGCCGCTGGCCGACCGGCTGGCCGCCGGCGCCGTCTTCATGCATCACCGGGAGTACGCGCTGGCGGCGCCGCCCCGGAAGGGCGATCGGTCGCTCGCGCACGAGATTGTCGGGCGGACATGGCAGGGGATTACTCCGGATGCGACGTCGGCGATGTGGAACGCAGGAGTGGTCGCCAGCTCGCGGAGGCACCGCGGCATCTTCGACCGCACGCTTGCGGTCTACGACGAGATCCGGCCCGTCACGCGATATTTCGCCGTGGACCAGCTCGCTTGCAGTATCGTGTTGGCCGCATATGCGCCAATCGAGGAAGCGGCGCCGTGGTTCGATCACTACTGGGCAAACCGCCCCTGGTTCAACCGGGCTGCGGAGCGCTTTCTGAGCGGCGCGCTGCTCGAGGGGCTCACGCCGCTCGACGCACGCGATCGGCTGAAGAAGCAGCCGCTCGCCGGCCCGCTCGACGGTCGCGCGCCGTGGTGGCTCGCGCGGTTGCGCAGGATCATTTCGCCAGCTGTACCGAATGACGACCACCTCGCTGAATCCGACAATCGCTGACGCGGGAACGCTGTCGAAGCCGGCCCTCGGCCCGCGGCGCGTCGCGCTCATCGCCCTCGCGCTGTCGCTCGCCGCGGTGCAGTTCTCGATCGCCATCGGCCAGATCTTCTTCGGCATTTCCTTGGTCGCCTGGATCGTCACGCTCGGCCAGGAGCGGCGCCGTCCGACGGCGCCGCCGTGGATGTTGCCGCTGCTGCTCTATGCCGCGTGGACGCTGCTGTCCGCCGCCTTCTCGCCGGATCGAGCGACCAGCTTCGCCGACTGCAAGCAGCTCGTCCTCCTGCTGCTCGTACCGCTGGTCTACGACCTCGTCGACGAAGACTCGGCGATGGTGCTGACGACCCTTCTCCTGACCGCTGCCGCCATCAGCGCGCTGGTCGGCATCGGGCAGTATTCGATCTTTCACTATGACAACCTCGGGCAGCGCCCGCGCAGCACGCTCGGCCTGTACATGACGTTCTCGGGGCTGATGATGCTCGCGCTCATCCTGGCGCTCTCGCGCGTCCTGTTCATGACGCACTCGCGACTGTGGCCGGCGCTGGTGATACCCGCCATCACGCGTCGTGCTTGCGCTCACCCTGTCGCGCAACGCCTGGGTGGGGGCGTGCTGTGGCGTCGCTCTGTTGCTGATGATGCGGGACCTCCGGCTCACCGCCGTGCTGCCCGTCGTCGCCGCCGTGGCCCTCGCGGCCGCGCCGCCGACGGTCCTCCAACGCGTGTACTCCATGTTCAACCCGCAGGACCCCACGGTCAGCGACCGGTTCGCGATGATCCGGGCCGGCAACCCACATCGTCGAGGCGCATCCGGTTTTCGGGGCCGGGCCGAACATGATCGAGCGCATCTACCCGCAGTTCCGTGATGCCGGCGCCGTCGAACCGACGATCTCGCATCTCCATAACGTGCCGCTGCAGATTGCGGCCGAGCGCGGCCTGCCCGCCCTCGCGTTCTGGGTCTGGTTCGTTGGCGGCGTCGTCGTTGGAGCGGTTGCGCTCTACCGGACTGCGCCACGCGACGGTCCACTCCGGTTCCTGTCGGCGGCCGCCATCGCCGGCGCCGCCGCCATGCTCGCGGCCGGGACGACCGAGCACAACTTCGGCGACTCCGAGTTTCAGATCGTCTTCCTGGTGCTCGTCACGCTGCCGTTCGCGGTTGCCCGCTCACGGTCCAGCCTGAAGGCGGACACTACGTACACCCACGTACGTAGTGTCCGGCTTCAGCCGGACCAATACTGCATGCAGCGGACGGTCTTCAGACCGTCCCTCTACTGCGAGCTCTGCGTTGATCGTGGTCAGTGGCGGAAGTGCCGCCGGCCGGTGAAGACCATCGCCATCCCGTGCTCGTCGGCGGCGGCGATGACTTCCGCGTCCCGAACGGAGCCGCCGGGTTGCACCACCGCGGTCGCGCCGGCGGCGGCGACCGCGTCGAGGCCGTCGCGGAACGGGAAGAACGCGTCGGACGCCGCGACCGAATTCCTGAGCGCGCGGTCGCCCGCGCCGCGCGACCTTCATCAGGGCGACGTTCACCGCGTCGACGCGGCTCATCTGACCCGCGCCGATCGCGAGCGTTCGCGTCGCGTCGGTGAAGATCACCGCATTCGACTTCACGTGCGCGCAGATCCGCCACGCGAAGCGCAGCGCCTCCCACTCCTCTGCTGACGGCTGCCGTCTGGTCACGACCCGCAGCTCCGCCGACGCCGCGCCGGCTCCAGTCCTGGCGCGCTTCGGCCACGAAGTCGCGCTCCTGCACCAGCGCGGCGCCGAGGATCGTTCGAACCTCGATCCCTCCGCTTCTCAGCCGATCGAAGTTGGCGATGACAACCCGCATGTTCGGCTTGCCGGCCAGGATCGGCCGGGCATCGGCCTCGACCGCCGGCGCGATCACCGCCTCGATGAAGGTCGACACGATCGCTTCGGCCACCGTCGCGATCGAGCGGCCGGTTGAGGGCGACGATGCCGCCGAACGCGGCCATGCTGTCGGCGTCGCGGGCGCGCACGTAGGCGTCGGCGGCCGACGAGCCGATCGCGGCGCCGCACGGGTTCGTGTGCTTGATGACGGCCGCGGCCGGCTCGTCGAATTCGAGCACGATGCGGGCGGCCGCATCGAGATCGAGCAGGTTCGTGTACGACAGTTCCTTGCCCTGCAGGATGGTCGCAGCGCCAAGGCCAGATGCAGGACTGAAGTCCTGCGCCACACCTAATCGGTACCAGGCCGCGCGCTGGTGCGGATTCTCGCCGTATCGCAGATCGCGGATCTTCTCCAGCGACACGTCGAGGCGATCGCCGCAGCAGCCGGCGGTCTTCGTGGCGTCCGGCACCGGCCGGACAGCGTCCCGCTCGAACCTGTCGCCGTGCAGGTCGATCGTGGCGAGCGTCGCGCTGATGGCGGTGTCGTAGGCCCCGGTGTGGGCGAGCGCCTTGCGCATCAGCTCGTAGCGGAACGCGAGGCTCGGCGTGCCGGTCGAGCGCCTCGAGCAGCGCGGATAGTCGGCCGGGTCGACGACGACGAGCACGCCGCGGAAGTTCTTCGCCGCCGCGCGCACGAGCGACGGTCCGCCGATGTCGATCTCCTCGACGAGCGCGTCGAAGGACGTCGCCGGATTCGCAGCCGCCTTGACGAACGGATAGAGGTTGACGACGACGACATCGACGAGGCCGAGGCCGTGGCGCTCGAGCGCCGCGAGGTCGTCCGGGCGATCGCGCCGCGCGAGGATGCCGCCGTGCAGCGCCGGGTGCAGCGTCTTGACGCGGCCGTCCATCATCTCGGGAAAGCCGGTCACGGTCGAGACGCCGGTCACCGCCAGGCCGGCGTCGGTCAGCGCGCGGGCGGTGCCGCCGGTCGAGACCAGTTCGAAGCCGCGGGACGCGAGGCCGCGGCCGACATCGACGATGCCGGTCTTGTCGGAAACGCTCAGCAGGGCTCTTGGCATACGTAACAAGTTCCAGTATTATCTGTCGCGACGCCGGGCGGGCCTGGCGCCGTAAGGGAAAGGCCGCAAAACCGCGGCCTTTTTTTTTGCTCCGGTGGATGGTACAGGAGGTACGGACCGGGGTTGGTTCAATGACGCAGCTCATGGTTGCGTCACAGCAAGTAGGAAGAAGAACGATGCGTATCACAGGCAAGGTCAAGTGGTTCAACAACGCCAAGGGTTACGGTTTCATCGAACGCGACGGAGGCAGTGACGTCTTCGTCCACTACTCGGCTATCCAGGGCGACGGGTTCCGTTCGCTCGAGGAAGGCCAGGCAGTGGAGTTCGAAATCGTTGACGGCCCGAAGGGCCCGCAGGCCGGCAACGTCACGAAGATCTGACGCGTGACAGAGCAGAGGGCGCAGGGCAGAGGGCACTTCTGCCCTCTGCCCTCTGCCCTCAGCCTTCATCAGTCGCCCCCTTCAGCGCCCGCGCCGTAAAGCTCACCTTCCCGTCCTTCACCGCGACACGAAACGCCACTTCGGGGCTGCCGCTCTGGCGCAGCTTGGTCACCTGCCCTTTCACGAGGTCGGCGAACTTGTGGAACGGCACCTGCTCTTCGCCGACCTCCCGCCGCGCGTCGGCCAGCGACTCGTAGAGCTCGGTGAGCTTGTCGATCTCCCGCGACCGGATCCTTGAACGCCGCCACATGGAGGATACGGTCCTCGGGCCCCTTCTTCGGGCGCTCCGGCTCGACCCGCTTGTGCGCGAACGGCCCGGGCCGGCCCTCTTCGCGCGCGCGCAGGCCCCGGTCCCACAAATCGATGAACGTGGCGTAGCGCGACTGCAGCGTCGTGAAGCGGAAGCGGTCGCTGTAGTTCTGAATGTGGGCGCGATCGTACTGCTTGACCAGCGAGTCGACGCGCGCTGCGGGTTTCCCAGGGCGGTTTCGGAAGCCGTCCCGAGAAGAACATGTTGTACTCGGCCTCGAGCCGCTTGAGCTCGGACTCGAGCCGCATGCAGATCGCGTTCGACCTCGCTGGGCGCCACAGCTTACCGGCTGAATGAAAAACCAGACGAGCGGCAGCCAGAGCTCCCGCGCGTACGGCACGGGCCGATCGTCGATCAGCACCTCGGTGGCGTCGGCGCGCCCGACGATCTCGAACACCTGGCGCAGCCGCTCGGCGTCGGACGGCAGAAATCGGGCGCGGTAGCGGTGGCTGGCGCCGCTTCCGGTCTCGCGGAACTCGGCTGCCCCGCGCGCGAGGTCGAGCGCGCGCGCGAAGCTCGGGCACATCGAGCGCTGGAAAGACGAGCGTGATCGAGAACGGACGAGGCGTCGGCCCGAACAGCGCCTCGTGCAGGTCGGGATCGAGCGACGCGAGCTCCTCGTCGGTCGGCTGCTCCGGCAGATCCGCGTACGGCCAGAACCGTTCGAGCGGTCGGTGCTTCACTGTGAACAATGATATTGCAGGATTGCGGAAAGGAAGTCAGGGTCAGGCCAAGAGCCCAGAGCCCGAACCGAGAGCTCAGAGCCTGAAGCCAGAGCCCGACGCCCGCCCGCCCGCTAAAAAATCGTGGAGATCGAGGCCGCCGCCCAGTCGAGGACGCGCGTCGGCAGGATGCCGAGATACAACACGAGGACGGCGGAAACGCGAGGGCGATCCCGGCGATTCGCGGCACGGGAGGAAAGCGGGCCGGATGGCGTTCCGGCGTCATGTACATCATGACGACGATGCGCAGGTAGAAGAAGACGGAGACGACGCTCGTCAGCACGCCGATGATCGCCAGCCAGACATAGCCCGCCTTGACCGCGGCGCTGAAGACGTACCACTTCGCGATGAACCCGGCCGAGCGGCGGAAAGCCGCCGAGCGACAGCAGAAAGATCGTCATCAGCGCGGCCAGCACCGGGTGCTCCTGCCAGAGCCCGGCGTAGTCGCGCACGCGGTCGTTGGGGCGATCGGCGTTGTCGAGCAGCACGATCACGCCGAACGCCCCGAGGTTGGTGACGGCGTAGGCCAGCAGGTAGAACAGCACGGCGCCCTTGCCGACATCGTTCGCGGCCAGCAGCGCCACGAGCAGATAGCCGCCGTGCGCGATGCTCGAGTACGCGAGCATCCGCTTGACGCTCGTTTGCGTCACCCCCGACCACCGTCCCGACGAATCATCGTCGCCGCGGCGACCACCCAGAGAACCGGTCCCCACTCGGCCTTGAGCGGCTCGAACGCGGAGAGGAACACGCGGGCGAACGCGGCGAACGCGGCGGCCTTCACGCCGGTGGACATGAACGCCGGTGACCGCGGGCGGCGCGCCTTCGTACGCGTCCGGCGTCCACATGTGGAACGGCACGGCGGACACCTTGAACGCGAACCCGACGAGCAGCAGCCCGAGCGCGAGCAGCTGCATCGGCGCGGGCGTCAGCGCCTGCGCGGCCATCAGGCTGCCGATCCGGTCGAGCCGCGTGCTGCCCGGTGACCCCGTAGGTGAACGCGATGCCGTAGAGAAAGAACGCGCTCGAAAACGCGCCGAGCAGGAAATACTTGAACGCCGCTTCGGTGGAAACGGCCGACTCGCGTCGAATGCCGGTCAGCACGTAGACGGCGAGCGACAACACCTCGAGCGCCAGGAAGATCACCAGCAGATCGGTCGCCGTCGCCATCAGCATCATGCCGGCGAGGGCAAACAGCATCAGCGCGTAGTACTCGCCGCCCGGCAGCTGCTCGCGCTCGATGGTCGGCGCGGAGAACGCCAGCGACAGCAGGCCGACGACAATCAGGATCCACGTCACGAACAGGCCGAAGTTGTCGGCCGCCACGACGTCGAAGCTCGACGCGTTGTGGTCCCACAGGAGCGCCGACGCCATCGCGGCGCCGACGAGACCGATCGCGCCCAGCGGGCCGATCGGCATCCGCTCGCCGGGCGAGCGGAACGCCTCCGCCACCATCGCGGCGATGGCCGCCGCGGTGACGCACAGCATCGGCACGATGGCGTTCAAGGAGACATCATGGCGGGCTCGGGACTGGGGCTGCGGTGGCCACGACTGCCGACTGCTGACTGCTGACTGCCGGCTGCGCCTGCGCCTGAATCGCGCCGGCGCCTGCGCCGAACCTGCTCACCAGCCGCGCGACCGACGGCTCGATCGGGCGCAGGAACAGATTCGGCAGCACGCCCATCAGGACCGCCACCGCGACGATCGGCACGAGAATCGACCCACTCGCGCGGCCCCGAGGTCGGGCATCGCCGCGTTCTTCTCGTTGGTCACCGGTCCGTAGTTCACGCGCTGGAACATCCAGAGCATGTAGACGGCCGACAGGACGACCCCGGTCGCGGCCAACGCCGCGAGCCGCGGATCCCAGCGGAACGCGCCGAGCAGGATCAGGAACTCGCCGACGAACCCGTTCAGGCCGGGCAAGCCCGATCGACGACAGCGTGATGATCAGAAAGGCGGCCACCAGGTGCGGCGCCACCTTCTTGAGGCCGCCGTACTCGGCGATGAGCCGCGTGTGCCGGCGGTCCGACAGCATGCCGACGATGAGGAAGAGGCCGCCGGTGCTGACGCCGTGGTTCAGCATCTGGTAGACGGCGCCCTGCACGCCCTGCACGTTCATCGCGGTGATGCCGAGCACGACGAAGCCGAGGTGGCTCACGCTCGAGTAGGCGACGAGCTTCTTCATGTCCGGCTGCACCATCGCGACCAGCGCGCCGTAGATGATGCCGACGACCGCGAGGATCGCGAGGTACGGCGCGAAGAAGGACGCCGCCAGCGGAAACAGCGGAAACGCGAAGCGCACCAGCCCGTAGGTCCCCATCTTCAGCAGCACGCCGGCGAGGAGCACCGAGCCGGCGGTCGGCGCCTCGACGTGCGCGTCGGGCAGCCAGGTGTGGAACGGGAACAGCGGCACCTTGATGGCGAACGCCAGCGCGAACGCGAGGAAGAACCAGAACTGCAGGTTGGGCGGAATCTGCAGCTCGGAGATTCGCGTCAGGTCGAAGCTGTAGCTGCCGGTGGCCGTGCTGTGCAGGCAACGCCAGGCCGAGGATCGCCAGCAGCATCAGCACGCTGCCGCCCATCGTGTAGAGGATGAACTTGACGGCCGCGTAGACGCGGCGCTCGTAGCCCCAGATCCCGATGAGGAAATACATCGGGATGAGCATCGCGTCCCAGAACACGTAGAACAGGAAGAGGTCCAGCGAGACGAACACGCCCATCATCGCGCCTTCGAGCAGCAGCACGAAGATGTAGAACGCCCTGGCGTGGTCGTGCACCGACTCCCACGAGCTGAGCAGCGCGAGCGGCGTGAGGAACCCGGTGAGCACCAGCAGCAGCAGGCTGATCCCGTCCACGCCGACGAAATAGCTGATGCCGAAGGCGGGGATCCAGGCGTGACCGCTCGACGAACTGAAAGTCGGCCGACGCCGGGTCGAACCGGGCCCAGAGCAGCAGCGTCTCGAGGAACACGAGCACCGACACGCCGAGCGCGACCGTTCGAACGACGCGGTCGTTCTGCGGCTCGTCCTTGAAGAACAGCAGCAGGAGCGCGCCGGCGATCGGCAGCACGATGAGCGAGGTGAGAATCGGAAAAGACATCGTGAAAAACCGGCTTCAGGCTTCGGGCGTCGAGGCTCTGGCCTGGTCCAGAGCCAGCAGCCAAAACCCAGTGTCTCGTGGTAGCGATCATCTCCACAGGTAATACCCCAGCACCGTCACCGACGCCGAGCAGCAGCGACGCCGCGTATGCGCGCACCGATCCGGTCTGAAGGCGGCGCAGCCCTTCGCTGCCGCCCTGGACCACGGCGCCCGACGCCGTTGACGGCGCCGTCGATCAGCCGCACGTCGAGCGTCTTCCACAATCCCTCTTCGGACACGATGTGAATCGGCTGGACGACGGCCGCGTCGTAGATCTCGTCCACGTAGTACTTGTTCTCGAGCACGCGGTGCAGCCCCGGGAACCGACCGGCCGCGCGCACGGCGGCATCGCGCCTCTTCAGGAAGAAGTACACCGCCAGGCCGATCCCGGCAGCCGCCACGAGCGTCGAGACCGCCATCAGGGTCAGTTCCAGAGCCGCGTGGTCCTCCGCGGGCTCGACCGCCTGCGCCTGCGCGGCCGGCGCCGCAAAACTCGGCTCGAGGAAATGCTCGAAGCTCGTGCCGACCCATCCCGCGGCTACCGAACCTACCGCCAGCACGATCAGCGCGAACGCCATGGCCGGCGGGGCATCGTGAAGATGGGTGCCGGGTGCAGGGTGCTGCGGTGCCTGGTGCTGTGCCGGGTGCCCAGGTGCCGGGTGCTCGGGTGCCGGGTGCCCAGGTGCCGGGTGCCCGGGTGCCGGCGTGGGGCTCGCCGTGGAAGGCGAGGAACACGACGCGGAACATGTAGACGGCGGTCAGCAGCGACGTCAGCAGCCCGATCGCCCAGAGCAGCGTGTGCCCGCTCTCGTAGGTCAGGAAGAGGATCTCGTCCTTGCTGAAGAACCCGGCCAGGCCCGGCACGCCGGAAATGGCGAGCGCGCCGATGAGGAACGTCCAGTAGGTGATCGGCAGTCCGTGCTTCAACCCGCCCATCCGCCGCAGATCCTGCTCCCCGCCGAGCGCGTGGATGACCGCGCCCGACCCGAGGAACAGCAGCGCCTTGAAGAACGCGTGGGTATAGAGGTGGAAGATGCCGGCCGCGTACGCACCGACGCCCATCGCGAGGAACATGTAGCCGAGCTGCGAGACCGTCGAGTAGGCCAGCACGCGCTTGATGTCGTTCTGGACCAGGCCGATCGTGCCGGCCATCAGCGCCGTCGCCACGCCGACGATCGCCACGATGGTCAGCGTCTCGGGCGCATGGCTGAACAGCACCGCATTGCGCCCGATCATGTACACGCCCGCCGTCACCATCGTCGCCGCATGAATCAGCGCCGAGACCGGCGTGGGGCCTTCCATCGCGTCCGGCAGCCACACGAACAGCGGAATCTGCGCCGACTTGCCGGTCGCGCCGATGAAGAGCAGCAGCGTGATGAGCGAGACGGTGCCGAACGCCGTCTCCGGCGCGAGCGGCGCGATCGAGGCGGCGACCTCCTGGAAATCGAGCGTGCCGAAGCGCACGAAGATCAGCAGCATGCCCAGCACGAACCCGACGTCGCCGATGCGGTTGACGATGAACGCCTTCTTGCCGGCGTCGGTCGCCGACTTCTTCTGATACCAGAAGCCGATCAGCAGGTACGAGCAGAGGCCGACGCCCTCCCAGCCGACGAACATCACGAGGAAGTTCGAGCCGAGCACGAGCACGAGCATGAACGCGGCGAAGAGATTCAGGTACGAGAAGTACCGCGCGAACTCGGAATCGGGCTCGTCGTGCATGTAGGCGGTCGAGTAGATGTGAATCAGCGTGCCGATGCCCGACACGATCAGGATCATCACCGCCGCCAGCGGATCGAGACGGAGCGTGAACCCGACGCTGAAATCGCCGGACGTGATCCAGGTGAAGACCTGCTGGGAAAGGGCGCGGGCTTCCGGCGGCAGTTCGAGGAGCCGCCACACCGGCGACGAGCGACACGGCAAACGAGCCGGCCATCGCCGCGCAGGCCACCGCCCCGGCCGCGGCCTTGCTGATGCGCCGCCCGAGGCCGGCGTTCAGCAGGAAGCCGAGGAACGGGAGAAGCGGGATCAGGAGGAGCATCTCACCAACCCGACAAACGAACGCAGAGACCGCAGAGCACGAAGAGCCAATTTTTCTCTGCGATCTCTGCGAGCTCTGCGTTCAAACGTGTAGGCGCTCACCATTTCAGCTGCGTGAACATGTCCGGGTTGAGCGACTCGCGGTGCCGGAACAGGCCGATCACGATCGCCAGGCCGACCGCCGCCTCGGCGGCGGCCACCGTCATCACGAAGAACACGATGATCTGGCCGTCGGCCGATGCCGAATGCGCGGCCGAACGCGACGAAGGTCAGGTTGACGGCGTTCAGCATGATCTCGATCGACAGCAGGATCGTGATCAGGTTGCGGCGCAGGAAGACGCCGGCCGTGCCGATGGCGAACAGCACCGCGGACAGCAGCAGGAAGTGGTTGAGGGTCGGCATCTACGGCTGGTCCGGCCGGATGGCGATCGCAGGGCCCGGATTCGCGCCGGGACGGCGATCGCGGTGCGCGAGGACGACGGCGCCGAGCATCGCCACGAGGATCAGGATCGAGGTCACCTCGAACGCGAACGCGTAGTCGGTGAAGAGCGAGCGCCCGATGGCGGCCACCGAAGTCGGTCGCGCCGTCCGGGAACGCCCCGGAGCCGCCGCATTCTCGTCAACGCCCAGACGAGCTCCGCGACGAGCGCCGCGGCGAGCAGCCCGCCGAACGTCATCGCCCCGCTTTGCAGCGGGCAACTGGCGCCGCTCGTCCATTTCGGTGTCTTCCTGCGGCGCGTTCAGCAGCATGACGACGAAGAGGAAGAGCACCATGATCGCGCCGGCGTAGACGACGATCTGGATCACCGCCACGAACGGCGCGTCGAGCATGACGTACAGCCCGGACAGGGCGCCGAACGACGCGATCAGCAGCAGGACGCTGTAGATCGGGTTGCGCTGCGCGATCACCAGCAGCGACGCGCCGATTGCGACCGCCGCAAACACGTAGAACAGGATCATCACACTCCGAAATACAGCACACCCGCCGCCGTGACGAGCAGGTTGACGACCGCGAGCGGCAGCAGCACCTTCCAGCCGAACGCCATCAACTGATCGTATCGATAGCGCGGCAGCGTCCACCGCATCCACACGTAGAAGAACAGAATCGCGCCGACCTTGATCAGAAACCAGATCCACCCGAGCGACTCGGGCAGGAACGGCCCGTGCCAGCCGCCGAGGAACAGATCCGCCGCGACCGCCGACGACGGTGACCATGTTGATGTACTCCGCGAGGAAGAACATCGCGAAGCTCATGCTGCTGTACTCGGTGTGGTAGCCGGCGACGAGCTCCTGCTCGGCCTCGGGAAAATCGAACGGCGCGCGGTTGGTCTCCGCGATGCCCGCCAGCATGTAGATGACGAAGCCGACCGGCTGCAGGAAGATGAACCACCGCGGGAATCACGCCCAGCCACGTGCCGGCCTGGCTGTTGACGATCTCGGTGAGCGACAGCGAATTGCCGAGCAGCAGGACGCTGGCCAGCGCGAGGGCGTACGACAGCTCGTAGCTGATCATCTGCGCCGACGAGCGCAGCCCGCCGAGCAGCGAATACTTGCTGTTCGAGCTCCACCCGGCCAGCACGATCCCGTACACGCTCATCGAGGAGATCGCGAAGACGACGAGGATGGCGACGTTGACGTCGGCCACCTGAAGCGGCATCGGCTCGTCGAGCAGGCCGAACAGCGTGGTCTCGGCGCCGAACGGCACCACCGCGAACGCGGCGAACGCGCAGGTGGCGGAAATGACGGCGCCAGAGCAAAGAGGAACGCGTCGGCCGCCTTGCGGCCGCAGCTCCTCCTTGAACATCAGCTTGATGACGTCGGCCAGCGGCTGGAGGAGGCCCTTGTAGCCGACGAGGTACGGGCCGAGACGCTGCTGCATCAGCGCGGCGACCTTTCGCTCGACGTACACCATCACGGCCGCCGAGCTCAGCAGCATGACGAAGACGAAGAGCGTCAGGCCGATCTGGGCGATGAATAACGGGGTCATGAGTCAAACGCGCAGACCACGAAAATACGACGATCAACGCAGACGCAGCACGCAGAGCAAGCTCTCTGCGGTTCCGCGAGTTCTGCGTTGAATGTCGTGTCTTCGTGTCTTCGTGGTTGCATTTCTAGTGCGCTCCCACCGGGTGCTGCGCGCGCCAGTCGGCGGGCAAGCGTACAGCGTCCCTCTCGATGTGCGCCTCGTACTCGTGCCTGAAATGCGTCAGCGTCGTCACGCACCGGCGTCACCGCGGCGTCGCCGAACGCGCACAGCGTCTTGCCGGCGATGTTGGCGGAGATGCCGGACAGCAGATCCAGATCGCGCATCTGGCCTTCGCCGCGCTCGATCTTGAGCAGAATCTTGTACAGCCAGTCGGTGCCTTCGCGGCACGGCGTGCACTTCCCGCACGACTCGTGTCGGTAGAAATGCAGCAGGTTCGCCGCCAGCCAGACCATGCACGTCGTGTCGTCGAGCACGACGATGCCCGCGGAACCGAGCAGCGAGCCGGCTTTCTGGATCCCGTCGAAGCTCGCCTGCGTATCGAGCTGCTCGCGGCAGCAGGATGGGAACCGACGACCCGCCGGGAATCACCGCCTTCAGCGTCCGCCCGTCGCGCACGCCGCCGGCGTGCTCCTCGACGAGCTCGCGGAGCGTGACGTTCATCGACGCTTCGTAGACGCCGGGGCGCTTCACGTGGCCGCTCACGCAGTACAGCTTCGGGCCGCCGTTCTTTTCCGGTCCGAGCGCGGCAAACCATTCGGCACCGTTCAGCACGATCAGCGGCACGTTGCAGAGCGTCTCGACGTTGTTCACCGCCGTCGGCGCGTTGTAGAGCCCGACGACGGCGGGAAACGGCGGCTTGTTGCGCGGCTGCGCGCGCTTGCCTTCGAGCGACTCGAGCAGCGCCGTCTCCTCGCCCGCCTCGTAGGCGCCGGCGCCGCGATGCATGAACACGTCGCAGTCGAAGCCGGACCCGAGCACGCCCTTGCCGATGAAACCGCGCGCGTAGGCTTCCGCGATCGCCTGCTCGAGCACGTGCTGCACGTGGAGGAACTCGCCGCGGATATAGATGTAGGCGACCTTCGCGCCGATGGCGTAGCAGGCAATCGCGCACCCCTCGATCAGCAGGTGCGGGTTGCGCTCCATCAGCAGGTGATCCTTGAAGGTCCCCGGCTCGCTCTCGTCGGCGTTGCAGGCGATATAGCGGGGCTTCTGGGACTTCCGGTCGACGAACTGCCACTTCATGCCGGTCGGGAACCCGGCGCCGCCGCGGCCGCGCAGCCCCGAGGCTTTCACCAGTTCCACGACTTCTTCCGGCTTCATCGCGAGCGCCTTGCGCAGCGCCTCGTAGCCCTGGTGCTGGAGATAGAAATCGAGCGTGAAGCGAGTTCGGCTCGCGAACGTATTTGGTGAGAAGTGGATCCATGTCTACTGTCACTGGCGCCGAGGCCCCACGCCGGCACGAACTAACGCTGACGCCTTGCTTCGGTCTTCGTGCCTTCGTGGCTGCAGCGCTCCGTCGTCGCATCTGATCCATCTGCCGTTCCTTTCGACCACGTGATGGCAGCCGGACAGCGCTGCTCTCGCCATGCGCGCGGAGATCGTCGACGAGCTTCGCCGCGTCCTCCGGCTTCAGGCACTCGTGCCAGGCGTCGTTCACCATCACGACCGGCGCGCGGTCGCACGCGCCGAGGCATTCGACCTCGATCAGCGTGAACGTCCCGCTTGCGTCGGTCTCGCCGGCATGGATCCCAGCTTGGCCTGCAGCTCGTCGGTCACGCGCTCGGCGCCGTTCAGCGCGCACGACAGCGTGCGGCACACCTGCAACACGAAGGTGCCGACCGGCCGTGTATAGAACATCGTGTAGAACGACACGACGTCCTCGACGTCGGCCGGCGTCATCTCGAGCAGGCCGGCGACGTAGCGAATCGCGTTCGCGGTGATGTAGCCCTGCTGGTACTGCGCGAGGTACAGCGCGGGCAGCACCGCCGACCGGCGGCGGTCGGGCGGATAGCGCGTGACGATCTCGTCGAATCGCGCGCGATTGGCCGCGCGTGTACGCGAACGGCGGCCCCTCGTCCTCGAGCTTGCGCGACGACTTGTGGAAGGTCGCGCCGTACGCCATCTCCGGATGAAAGGTCACCGGTCCACGTCCCCCATGACGACGTCAATCGATCCGATGACGGCAATGACGTCGGCAATCAGCCCGCCGACGATCATGCGTTCGAGCGCCTGACAGGCGAGCAGCGACGGCGCGCGCGACTTGATCCGCCACGGCCGGTTGGTACCGTCGGACACGACCGAAAAGCCCTGCTCGCCGCGCGGGCCTTCGACCGGCACGTACGCCTCGCCGGCCGGCACCGTGAAGCCCTGCGAGTAGACGAGGAAATGCTGGATCAGCGCTTCCATCTCCGTGTAGACGCGATCCTTGGGCGGCGGCGTGATGCGCGGATCGTCGATCGCGAAAGGACCGGTGCGGCGTGATCCGCTCGAGCGCCTGCGCGCAGATCTTCAGGCTCTCGCGCATCTCGGCGATCCGCACCTGGTAGCGCGAATAGACGTCGCCCCGCGTCTGCGACCGGCACGTTGAAGGTGTAGGTGTCGTAGCCGAGGTAGGGATAGGACTTCCGCACGTCGTAGTCGACGCCGGCGGCCCGGGCGATCGGCCCGACCAGCCCGTACGCCACGGCGTCGTCCTTCGAAATGATGCCGACGCCCTGCGTGCGCTTCAGGTAGATCTGGTTCTTCGAGAGCAGATCCTCGTATTCGTCGAGCTTCGCGGGCAGCCGATCGAGGAACGCGCGCGACGGCGTCGTGAAAGCCGCGCGGCAGATCTTCGCGAAGGCCGCCGATCCGCATGTAGCTCGGAAACAGCCGGAAGCCGGCGAGCATCTCGTTGATGTTGAGCAGCAGCTCGCGCTCGCGGAAGCAGTAGAGCATCACCGAGACGGCGCCCACTTCCATGCCGTGCGTGCCGAGCCACACCAGGTGGCTGTTGATGCGCTGCAGCTCGGCGAGCAGCACGCGGATGTTCCGCACCCGCTCGGGCACCTCGACGCCGAGCAGCTTCTCGACCGACAGGCAGAACGCCATGCTGTTGGACTGCGCGCTCAGGTAATCCATCCGCTCCACGAGCGGGATCACCTGCTGCCACTTCTTCTGTTCGGTGGTCTTCTCGATGCCGGTGTGGAGGTAGCCGATCGTCGGCGACGCGGAGACGACCGTCTCGCCATCGAGCTCGAGCACCAGCCGCAGCACGCCGTGCGTGCTGGGGTGCTGCGGCCCCATGTTGACGGTCATCGTTTCGGTGCGGATGTCGGGCATCGTCAGGAAATAGCTACCACAGAGGACACTGAGGACACGGAGGAACAAGCCTGCTGACGAGTCCGTGACCTCCGTCCTCGCGTCCTCCGTGTGGCGAGCCTGCGCGACAACACATTATCCACTCGTCAACCGATCCCGCTGGAGGTTGTCCCGGAATTCCTCCTCGGTCACCTGCAGCGGCTGGCCCGTGAGCGGCGTCATCTGGATCTGCACCGGATAATCCTTGCGCAGCGGGAAGCCCTCCCAGTCCTCGGGCATCAGCAGCCGTCGCGGATCGGGATGCCCGTCGAACACAATGCCGAACAGATCCCAGACCTCGCGCTCCAGCCAGTTGGCGGCCGGCCACACCCCGCTCACCGTCCGCACGTGCGCGTCGTCGCCGGGCAGCCGGACCTTCAGCCGGAGGCGCTGGCGATGTTCCAGGGAGACGAGGAGATAGACGAGCTCGAAGCGCGGCTCGCGCGGGTGGAAATCGACGGCCGTCAGCTCGGCGAGAAAGGCATACCGCAGATCCGGCCGATCCCGGAGGAGCGAGCGCGACGGCCGGCAGATCGCCGCGCGACACGTAGATCGTGGCCTGCAGGTCGATCGACGGGGCGGCTTCGAGAGCGGCACCCGGGAGATCCTGCTGCAGCGCCGCGAGAAGCGCGGTGGGATCCGGCACGTTCGGCACGTTCATCAGGCGAGCTTCTGCTGTGTCGATCTTCCGCTGGAGCTGGACGATACCGTAGATGAGCGACTCGGGGCGCGGCGGGCAGCCGGGCACGTAGACGTCCACCGGCACGATCTGATCGACGCCCTGGACGAGGGCGTAATTGTCGAACACGCCGCCGATCGAGGCGCACGCGCCCATCGAGATGACCCACTTGGGCTCCGGCATCTGGTCGTAGATGCGGCGCAGCGCCGGCGCCATCTTCCGTGAGAGGCGGCCGGCCACGATCATCAGGTCGGACTGGCGCGGGCTGCCGCGGAACACCTCGGCGCCGAAGCGCGCGACGTCGTAGCGCGAGCAGCTCATCGCCATCATCTCGATCGCGCAGCACGCCAGCCCGAAGGTGACGGGCCAGATCGACGAGCGGCGCGCCCACTGCACCATCTTCTCGACGCTGGTCGTCAATACCGGGATCTGGATGTCGCTCTCGAGGCCCATCAGGTTGTCTCATTTCCCCAGTCGAGCACGCCCTTGCGCCAGACGTAGACGTATCCCGCCAGCAGCAGCAGCATGAACAGCACGACCTGCACGAAGCCGGGCCAGCCCAGATCGCGCAGCGCCATGGCCCAGGGATACAGGAAGGCCACTTCGATGTCGAACAGCAGGAAGATCATGGCGACGAGGTAGAACTTCACCGACTGCCGCTCGCGCGCGTCGCCGACGGCGGGCATGCCGCATTCATACGGCGCCGATTTTTCGGGCGTCGGATTGCGTGGACCGAGCACGCTCGATAACAGTATCGAGACGAGCGCGAACCCGGCGCCGAGCGCGATCATGATGAGGATGGAAATCCAGCCCTGCATGGGGATGGCGCGTCTACCTGGTCGGGCGCGGACGCGCGCCCGGAGCTTGTGAACGATTTCGCAAGCCAGACGCCTCATGCTAGCGCATCGCCACTGGATAAGTCGATAGGCCACTCTGTGACGACAAAATTGGCGAATTGGTGAGTCGCGCATTTCGCTATTCGGCTCTCCGGTAGGGGACGGGCCTTCAGGCGACTCGTACTCAGACCGCAATCGACTCTCAATCGACCAACTCCGCCGGGCACCAGCCGCGGACGGAATTCACCAGCCAGAACCGTGGCGCGCGCCGCAACTGCTCCACCGTGACCCGGGCTTCGTCCACTTCCCCCGTCTCCAGCAACTCCGCGCGGAAGGTGCCGGGCAGCAAGCCACAGACAATCGGCGGCGTGACCCGCCGGCCGCTGTCGGCGTCCTCGACGACGAGGTTGGCGATGGTGGTTTCGGTCGACCTCGCCGGCCGGATTCCACAGGATCACATCGTCGCAGCCGGGCAGGCGGGCGCGGTCGTAGACGGCGCGGTTGGTGGTCTTGTGAAAGAGGAAGACGTCGGAGGGATCGATCGGGTCCAGCGCGAACCGCACACGCATGGCGGGGGCGGCGTCGCCCTGCTGAAGCGGCGTGTGCTCGACGCGCACCGCCCCGTCCGGCGGCCAGCAGCAGGCGTACGCGCAATGGCCCGTCAGCCGATCGCACGGCGCGATCGAGCGCGTCGCGGATCTCGGCTGCCGGGTACTCGAATCGGAAGTAGCGTGCGGATTCTTCGAGGCGCGCGAGATGGCGGACCAGCAGGTACCAGCCCTCGCGCGGCGTCCATCGCATCGTTTCCAGGAGCTCGAACGGCTGGGTCAACGTCGCGAGGGGTGTGGTGCGTGCGTGCTGCTAGAGCGGGGCCGCGGCGCTGGTCTCGGTCATGCGGCGATCGACTTCTTCGATCGCCTGCTTGAGCTGCGCGCGCCGGCGCTCGTGAGTCGTCGCGGCAAGCTGCCGCTCGAGCTCGGTTCGCGCGAGCCTCAGCGACTCGAGCGCCTGGACGCGCACGGGGTCGCGCACGGTCTTGGGCAGCCGCTGCACGCGCGCCCGCTCCATGTCTTCCAGGCGCTCTTGAATCCGCGCCTCCGCATCGATGAGTCCTTCGCCCGAATCACCCATGAGTGCCCTTTGTCCTTATCTTGCGAGGTTCCGCCGGCCGCAACCTTCACATTATAAGATCCCGGTGTGACGGCGCGTTCAAATACTGATCCGCTCCAGCCGTTCCATCCGGCGGTGCGCGCCTGGTTCACCGGCGCGTTCGACGCGCCAACCCGGCCGCAAACAGCGGGCTGGCCGGCGATCGCCCGCGGCGAGTCGACGCTCATCCTTTCGCCGACCGGCAGCGGAAAAACGCTGGCCGCGTTTCTTTTCTGCCTCGATCGGCTCATGTTCACGGCCGAACCCCCGAAGGCCGGACCGTTGCCGCGTGCTGTACGTGTCGCCGCTCAAGGCGCTCGCGGCCGACGTGGAGCGCAACCTGCGCGCGCCGCTGACCGGCATCGCCCAGATGGCCGAAGCGCCGCGGCGAGCCGTACGTGACGCCGGCGATCGCCATCCGGACCGGCGACACGCCGCAACGCGAACGGGCCCGATTTCAGCGCGAGCCGGCCGACATCCTCATCACGACGCCCGAATCGCTCTATCTGCTCCTCACGTCGAACGCGCGCGAGGCGCTCCGCTCCGTCGACACGATCATCATCGACGAGATTCACGCGCTGGTGCCGACCAAGCGCGGCGCTCATCTGGCGCTGTCGATCGAGCGGCTGGCGGCGCTCGGCGAGCGGCCGCTCGCAGCGGATCGGGCTGTCCGCCACGCAGCGGCCGCTCGACGAGGTGGCACGGTTCCTCGGAGGCGTGGACCGCGCGCCGGCGCAGCGCCGCAAATCGACGGACGCCGAGACCGGCATCGCCGACGAGTTCGCCACGCATCAGGGCGAGGTCCGCTACCGCCCGGTCACCATCGTCGACGCCGGCGCGAAGAAGGCGCTGAAGCTCACGATCGAAGTCCCGGTCGAGGACATGGCCCGCTGACGACCGTCCCCGGGCCCGGAGTCCGAGGTGACGCCTGCCGAGCGGCCCGGCGTCGGTCGGCGACGGCGGCCGTCGATCTGGGCGGCCATCCACCCGCGGCTGCTCGAGCTGATTCGCGCGCATCGCTCGACGCTGATCTTCGTCAACAGCCGGCGGCTGGCGGAGCGGCTGGCCGGCGCGCTCAACGAGCTGGCGGGCGAAACGCTCGTCCGGTCGCATCACGGGTCGATCGCCCGCGCCCAGCGCGTCGAGGTCGAAGACCTGCTGAAGGCCGGCGCGCTGCGCGCGCTCGTCGCCACCTCGTCGCTCGAGCTCGGCATCGACATGGGCGCGATCGATCTCGTCGTCCAGATCGAGGCGCCGCCGTCGGTGGCGAGCGGGCTGCAGCGCATCGGCCGCGGCGGCCATCAGGCCAACGCGGTGAGCGAGGGCGTGATCTTTCCGAAGTTCCGCGGCGACCTCGTGGCGAGCGCCGCCGTCGCCAAGGCGATGCACGACGGCGCCGTGGAAGCGACGCGCTACCCCCGCAACCCGCTCGACATCGTCGCCCAGCAGGTCGTCGCCATGGTGTCGATGGACACCTGGGACGCCGACGAGCTGTTCGCCACGATCCGGCGCGCGGCGCCGTTCGCGGAGTTGAGCCGCACGGTGTTCGACGGCGTGCTCGACATGCTGTCGGGACGCTATCCGTCCGACGAGTTCGCGGAGCTGCGGCCGCGGGTCACGTGGGACCGGCTCAAGGGAACCATCACCGCGCGGGAAGGCGCCAAGCGCGTCGCGATCGCCAACGGCGGGACGATTCCCGACCGCGGGTTGTACGGCGTGTTCCTGGCCGGCTCCGGAAAAACGGCGGCGCCGGGATCCGCGCGCGTCGGCGAGCTCGACGAAGAAATGGTGTTCGAGAGCCGCGTCGGCGAAACGTTCGTGCTCGGCGCCTCGTCGTGGCGCATCGAGGAGATCACGCACGACCGCGTGCTCGTGTCGCCCGCGCCGGGCGAGCCGGGCAAGATGCCGTTCTGGAAAGGCGACCGCGCCGGGCGTCCGCTCGAGCTCGGCCTCGCGATCGGGCGGCTGATGCACGACCTGATGCGACTGACGCCGGCCGCCGCCGTGCATCGGCTCGACGCGCGATCACGATCTCGACGCGCGCGCCGCGGAAAACCTGCTGGAATACCTCAGCGATCAGGTGGCCGCGACGCGCGCGCTTCCCGACGCGGGCACCATCGTCATCGAGCGCGTGCGCGACGAGCTCGGCGACTGGCGCGTCTGCGTGCTCTCGCCGCGCGGCGGACGCATTCACGCGCCGTGGGCGATGGCGGCGGCGGCGAAGATCCGCGAGGAGACCGGCGTCGACGTCGAGACGCTGTGGGGAGACGACGGGTTCGTGGTGCGGTTTCCCGATGTCGATCAGCCGCCCGAACCGCGGCTGCTGCTGCCCGATCCGGACGAAGTGCAGGCGCTCGTCGTCCGCCAGCTTGGCGCGACGGCGCTGTTCGCGGCGAAGTTTCGCGAGAACGCGGCGCGGTCGCTGCTGCTGCCGAAACGGCGTCCCGGCATGCGCGCCCCGCTGTGGCAGCAGCGCAAGCGCGCCGCCGATCTGCTGGCCGTCGCGTCGCGGTACGGATCGTTCCCGGTCCTGCTCGAGACCTATCGCGAATGCCTGCGCGACTTCTTCGACATGCCGGCGCTCATCGGCACGCTGGCCGACGTCCGGAGCCGGAAGATCCGCGTCGCGACCGTCGATTCCGAGAAGCCGTCGCCGTTTGCGGCCTCGCTGCTCTTCAGCTACGTCGCGAGCTTTCTGTACGACGGCGACGCGCCGCTCGCCGAGCGGCGCGCGCAGGCGCTCGCCGTCGATCAGGCGCAGCTGCGCGAGCTGCTCGGCGACGCGGAGCTCCGCGAGCTGCTCGACGCCGAGTCGATGGACGCGATCGAGCGGCAGCTGCAGCGCCTCGACTCCGCGTACCGCGCCAGAAGCGCCGACGCCGTCCACGACATGCTGCTGGCGCATCGGCGATCTCACCCGCGAGGAGCTGCTCCAGCGCGTGCTGAACATCGGCACCGCCGAAAGCCTCGACGCGCTCGTCGACGCCCGGCGCGTGCTGCCGGTGCGGATCGCCGGCGAGCCGCGGTTCATCGCGGTCGAGGATGCGGCGCGCTATCGCGACGGCCTGGGCGTGCCGCTGCCGGCCGGCATTCCGGAATCGCTGCTCCAGCCGGTTCGCGATCCGCTTGGCGATCTGGCCCTGCGCTATGCGCGGACGCACGCGCCGTTCACCGCCGCGAGCTTCGCCGCCCGGTACGGGCTCGGTCCCGTCGCCGCCGAAGCGGTGCTGATTCGGCTGGCCGGCGAAGGGCGGCTGGTCGAGGGCGAGTTCCGCCCCGGCGGCACCGAGCGGGAATGGACCGACGCCGGCGTGCTGCGCATGCTGCGCAGCCGCTCGCTCGCCAAGCTGCGGCACGAAATTGAGCCGGTCGATCAGCACGTGCTCGGGCGGTTCGTGACGACGTGGCAGGGCGTGGTGAAGCGGCGGCAGGGCGCCGATGCGCTGCTCGATGCGATCGAGCAGCTGCAGGGCGCGCCGCTCGCCGCGTCGATTCTCGAGACCGAGATTCTGCCGGCGCGGCTCGAAGTGTACGATCCGGCGGATCTGGACGCCGTCACGGCGGCCGGCGAAGTCGTGTGGGTCGGCGTCGAGCCGCTCGGCGAACGCGACGGCCGCGATCGCGCTGTATCTCGCGGACCATCTGGCGCGGCTGTTGCCGCCGGAAACGACGACCGTACGAGTCCGTCAGGGCGGGTCCTTCGGACCCGCCGACCGCCGGACCGTACATAAGGTCCGGCCTTCAGTCCGGACCGATGAGGCTCGACACGCGCGAAGCGAAAATCCTCGACTACCTGCGGACGCACGGCGCGTCGTTCTTTGGTCCCCTGCACGAGGCGGCCGGCGGCGGCTATCCCGCGGAGACCGTAGACGCGCTGTGGAATCTCGCGTGGCAGGGACTCGTGACCAACGACACGTTCCATGCGCTTCGGGCGTTCACGCGCGATCACGGGACAGTTCGACCAGGCTCTCCAGAGTCCGCCGTCCTGGAGACGGCCGCGCGAGCGCGTTTCGGTCGCGGCGTCTCGCCCCGCCCTCCGCCGAAGGACGATGGTCGCTGGTGCGGACTGCGCCGCTCACGACCGACGCCACCAGGTGGGCTGCCGCGATCGCGCAGCAGTTGCTCGCGCGTCACGGCGTCGTCACCCGCGAAGGGGTTGCCGCCGAGTCGATCCCTGGCGGTTTCGGCAGCGTGTACACGGTCCTGAAAGCGATGGAGGAAACCGGACGCGTGCGGCGCGGCTATTTCGTCGCCGGTCTCGGGGCAACGCAGTTCTCGCTTCCGGGCGCGCTCGATCTGCTGCGGTCGCTCCGCGACGCGGGTGGCAACGACACGCCCGACGTGGCCGTCCTTGCGGCGACCGATCCCGCGAACCCGTTCGGCGCCACGTTGAAGTGGCCGTCACGACAACCAACGCAGAACCCGCTGAACACGCAGAACAATCCTGGCTCTGCGAGCTCAGCGGCTCCGCGTTGACTGTCGTGGGTGGGGCCGCGGCTGACGCGGGCCGGGGCCCGACGCGCACGGTGGGTGCGACGGTGATTCTCGTCGATGGCGCGCTGGGGGCGTATCTCGCACGCGGCGATCGCCAGCTCATCGCCTAGCCTGCCCGACGACGAGCCGCAGCGCTCGCGGGTGGGCCGCGCGGTCGCACGCGCGCTGATCGAGCGCGCACGCGCGGGCGGCGAGTCGCCGCGCGGCATGCTGATCGAGGAGATCGACGACGGTCCCCCGGCCGCGCACACGCTGGCGCCCTACCTGGCCGAGGCGGGGTTCATCGGCGGGGCGATGGGGTTTCAGGCGACGCTTAGAAGAACATGAACATGCACGATCGACGACTTGAGAATCTGAATATCTATCAATAGATCTTCAAGTCCCCACATTGAACATCGTAGATAATCATTAACGAGATCATGCTCCGCGCGCATCGTCACCTCCTCGGCATCGTGGTGGCCGGGCTCCTGCTGGCCGGCGCCGCCCGCGTCGGGAACGTCCAGGCGCCGCCCGCCTTCGCGTCTCTTGTCGCGCAGCTGTCCGAGCCCGGCGGGTATTTCGACACCGACAACCTCATCTCGAACGAGCGGTCGTATCTGCACGTCGTGCCGGCCCTGCGCGATCCGGGCCTCGCCGGGGGCGCGTATATCGGCGTGGGTCCCGACCAGAACTTCTCCTATATCGCGCAGGTCAAGCCGAGCATCGCCTTCATCGTCGACCTGCGCCGCGACAACCTGCTGCTGCACCTGGTCTTCAAGGCGCTGTTCTCGATGTCGGAAACGCGGGTCGACTATCTCAGCCTGCTGTTCGGGCGTGCCAATTCCGCCGAAGCTCGCCGACTGGCGGCGCGCCGACCTCGACGCGATCATCGACCACGTCGAGGGCCCCCGGCTGCCCGAAGCCGCCATCACGGAACTGCGCGCGCGGGTGGACGCCAGGATCGAGTCCTTCGGCCTGTCGCTCTCCGAGGCCGACCTGGCGACCATCGATCGCTTCCATCGGCGCTTCATCAGCGCGGGCCTTGCCGCTGAAGTTTCAGACGACCGGGCGGCAGCCGCAAAGCTACTATCCCAGCTATCGCGACCTGTTGATCGAGACCGACCGCCAGTTGCAGCGGCGGAATTTCCTCGCGTCGGAGGACGACTTCCAGTTCGTGCGGTCCCTTCAGCAGCGCGATCTCGTCGTTCCCGTCGTCGGCGACCTCGCGGGGCCGTCGGCCCTGGCCGCAATCGCCGCCCTGATGACGTCGCGCGGCGACCGCCTCTCCGCCTTCTATGCGTCGAACGTCGAGTTCTATCTGTTCGGCGCCGGCACGTTTCCGGCGTTCGTCGACAACCTGAAGCGGCTCCCGCGCCGCAATCGAAGCCTGATCATCCGCTCGGTGTTTGGCGCCCTCGGCCAGTCGGCGCCCGGCTATTACAGCTCCTCGCTCGTTCAGCCGGTGGACGAACTGCTGCAGGGATACGCCGCGGGCCGCTTTCACCGCTACCCCGAGCTGACCGTGTCCCGATAACCCCCGCTCGAAAAGCACCCATGCCTGACGCCTCGTCGTTCGACATCACATCCACGATCGATTTCCAGGAAGTCGACAACGCGCTCAACCAGGCGCGCAAGGAAGTCGGCCAGCGCTACGACTTCAAGGGCGCGACCGCGGACATCACGCTCAACGTCGCCGAGAAGACGCTGACGCTCCTGACCGACGACGAGATGAAGATGAACGCGCTCTGGGAAATGGTGCAGACGCGGCTGGTCCGGCGCGGCGTGGCGGTGAAGAACTTCAAGTCCGACAAGAGCGAGCCGGCGGCGAGCGGCAAAGTCCGCCGGGTGATTCCGATTCAGCAGGGGATCCCGATCGAAGCCGCCAAGGAGATCGTCAAGTTCCTCAAGGACGCCAAGCTCAAGAAAGTCCAGGCGTCGATTCAAGCCGATCAGGTCCGCGTCAGCTCGCCGTCGAAGGACGAGCTGCAGTCCGCCATGCAGGCGCTGCGCGAGCACGACTTCGGCGTCGCCCTCCAGTTCGGCAACTACCGGTAGGTGATGGAGTACGGCGGTTTGTTCGCGGCCGCCTTCCTGGCCGCAACGCTGCTGCCGCTGCCCTCGGAAGTACCGCTTGGCTTTCTCGTTCGAAGCGAACAGCGCATGCTCTGGCCGGTGCTCGTCGCAACGGCCGGCAACTATCTGGGTGCGTGCACGACCTACTGGCTCGCGAGAGGCGTGATCGGGCGGCGCCTCGCGGCCCCGGAAGAGACGGGAGGGCGCGCCCTCTCGCTGTTCCGGCGCCATGGCGCTCCGGTCCTGCTGCTGTCGTGGGTGCCGGTCGTCGGCGACGGCATCGTGGCGGTCGCGGGAGCGGCGTGCCTGCCGTTCGCGGCTTTTTCGGGCTGGACGATTGCCGGCAAGGCGGCGCGCTACGTCGTCGTCGCGTGGCTGGCGCTCGGCGCCTGATGCGGCGCGACGATCATTTCTTGCTCTTGGCCTTTGGTTCCTTCCACTCGACGGACGTCACGTTCTCCGGATCCAGCTTGAGGATGAGCTCCGTCAGCCGATCGGTCTTGCGGTCCAGCGGTACGTTCACCTCGTAGCAGATCTCCTCCTCCGACGAGGTCCGCAGCGTGTGCTCGAATTTCGCGCGCTTCAGGACCTCCTCGACCTTCGGCTTGAACTTGTCCGGCTCCTTCGCCTTGATCTCCAGCGTGAAGGCCCGCGTCGTCTTCGGCTCGAACGACTCGATAATCCCCAGCACCACCATGATGAAGACCGTGGTGAACACCGCCAGCATCCACAGGCCGACGCCGGCCGCGAGGCCGATGGCGAGCGTCGAAAGCATGACCCCCGCGTCTTTGGGGTCGTCGATCTTCGCGCGATACCGCACCAGCCCCGCGGCGCCGACGATGCCGAAGGCGCGGGCGAGGCTGGCGCCGACGACCAGCATCACGACCGCGCCGATGATCGCGAGGATGACCTGCGTCTGGATGACGGCGCGCCCGCCGGTGCGGCGTCCCTTTCCGGCGCGGCCGCATGGCCAGCATCACCGCGAGTACGGCGGCGATCGGCAGCCTCGTGGCCGCGCGCCTCAGTTGATCGATTTGCTCGTCGCGGTTCGGCGTCGGGACGATGTCGGTCGGTGGTGTCGCAGGTGCCGGCTGCGGGAAGCCAGGTTGAGCGTGGACGACGGTGAGAACACTGAGAAAAGGGAGGTCGGAGCGGTGATCAGTGACGGCGAGCGCGAGAACCGCGGCCAGCGCGCGTCAGCGCGTAGTGTCGCGAGTCCAGGTCTGGGCCATCAACTATTAAGGTGAGCAAGTACGTTGCCAGCTCGTCGTTTCCCAATCATCCGTGCGCCAGCTTACACTAACCCGCTGGCCGCGCCTCAATGGAGTACCTGACGATCATCGGCGGCGCCTTCATCGCCTGGCTCATCCTGGTCACGCTGTTCGCCCCCGCAATCCCCTACCACGTCGAGGAAACGATCGACCCGCGGAGCGAGCACTTCGTGCAGACGCTCGAGGCTACGTGCAATACGGCGTTCGATCAGCGCAACAAGATCGACATCTTTACGGACGGCCCGGCGTTTTACCCCGCGATGCTCGACGCCATCCGGCAGGCGCAGGAATCAATCAATCTCGAGTGCTACATCTTCCGGAAGGGGAAGATCGCCGAGCAGTTCGTCGCAGCGATGTGCGAGCGGGCGCGCGCAGGGGTCCAGGTGACGATCGTGCTCGACGCGATCGGGAGCATGGGGACCTTTCGGACATTCGGTGATCGGCTGAAGCATGCGGGCGTTCGTCTGGAAAAGTACCGAGGGATCTCGTGGCACAGCCTGTCGCGCCTCAACAACCGCACGCACCGCGAGCTGCTCGTGGTAGACAGCCGGGTGGCATTCGTCGGCGGCGCAGGCGTGGCGGACTGGTGGGCACTGCCGCACGGGGGCAAGCCGATGTGGCGCGACATGATGGCAAGGATCGAAGGACCCGTGGTGTCCAATATCCAGGGCGTCGTCGCCGAGAACTGGCTCGAGTGCTGCGGCGAGATCCTGACCAGCATCAAGGCCTACCAGCCATACCGGAAGGCGGGCACCAGCCCGGCGCTGGTCGTCAAGAGCTCGCCGTCGGATCGCGCCACGGTGTCCCGTGTGCTCTTTCAGATGCTCGTGGAGTCGGCGACCTCGCGCGTGCTGGTTTCGACGCCGTACTTTCTGCCGGACAAGGCCTTTCGGCGGGCGTTCGCGCGCACGTCCCGCCGCGGTGTGGACGTCATGGTCATCGTCCCGGGGGCGGCCACCGATCAACGCTGGGTGCGCCTGGCCAGCCGGCGCATGTACGGCACGCTGCTGAAGGCGGGCGTCCGAATCTTCGAGTACGGCGGAATGACGCACGTCAAGACCCTGCTCGTGGACGACCTCTGGGCGGTCATCGGCACGACCAACGTCGACAACCGGTCCTTCGAGCACAACGACGAAGTGAACCTCGCCGTCCAGGACGAAGCGGTCGCGGCGAGACTTACCGTGGATTTCCAGAGGGATCTGACAAAAAGCCGTGAGATCACGCTGAAGGATTGGAAGCGCCGCCCAGTGTGGGAAAAGCTTGTCGGCACCGTGGCGTGGATCCTCGAGCGCCAACAGTAGACCGTCCTGCGCAGTTGGCGAGGCTCTTGCTATTGCGACCTGTTGGAGGTCTACCGTGGGACTGATGCTCGTTCTGGTGATCGTGCTTCTGATTCTCTCCTTGCCAACCTGGCCGTACAGCGCGGCTTGGGGAGTCTACCCAAGCGGAGGCCTGGGCATCGTGCTGCTGGTCCTCCTGGTGCTGCTGTTCACGCGACGGCGTGTTTGACTCAACTCCCGGCCAACCTTCTCGATCTCGATGTCCGCAGCCGACAGAGTCCAATCGGTCTCCAGGTCGCGCTGCACTTCCCGGTCGGACCAGCGCGCGCGCATCAACCCCGCCGCCGAATGGCGCGAGGTGCCAAGGAGCAGGTGCCCGATCTCGTGCGCGATCGCACGGCCGATCAGGCGCCCCGCGTCCACACCCGTCCGGCGCGCAATGGACCTGATGCGATCGAGGTAAATCGTGGCGAGGGTACCCCTCCCTTGCTCGAGATCGACGAGCGCATAACCGAGCGACCCGGGCACCGCCGTTTTCGGAGCGGTGACGATTCGCACCACGATCTCGTCCGAACCGAGCGCCTCGGCACAGCCGACCCGGCAGTCGCGCCACGCAAGCTCCAGGCCCGCGTCCCTCAGGATCGCGCTCGCCTCGTTGCTTGCGATTGGCATCTCAAAGGATGCCAATCCGGCGTTGTCGTAGGTCCGGACGATGAGCCGCTCCACCGCGGCGCCGGCGCCCGTCGCCGCCATGGACGCAGCGGGATCGACACAAAGGACACAAAGGGCACCCAGGAAACCAAGCACGAAACCGGAATGATTGGCCATGACCCGGCCAATATGCGGGACCGGGCGAGGCGCCTCAATGACGCGGAGGTGACGAAAGGTGAAATGTAGGCGACGCGCTATCCAGTTGACCGCGCACTGGTTGCAGGAGACGATGAATCCGTGGGGGCAAGGGGTGACCCGTAATCAGCAGTCCATTCCTCGATTGGACTGCGAGAACGGTGGGTCCTCGGCGAAAGTACGTGGGCCGGACTTTATATGCAAAGAAGCGCGTTCCGCTTCGGCCGATTCGAGCTCGACGTCCGCGCGCGTGAGCTGCGCAAGGACGGCATCCGGATCCGGCTGCAGGACCAGCCATTCGAAGTTCTGGCCATGTTGCTCGAGCGTCCCGCGGACGTGCTCACCCGCGACGAGCTCCGCAACCGGTTGTGGCCGGACGGGACGTTCGTCGATTTCGAGCACGGGCTGAACGCGGCGGTCAAGCGGCTGCGTGCCGCCCTCGGCGACAACGCAGAGCGTCCGCGCTTCATCGAAACGCTTCACCGGCGCGGATACCGCTTCATCGGACCGATCGAGCCGCCCGAAGACATGAGCGATCGCGAGGCGCCTGTCGCGGGCGCTCCCGCGGGCAAGCGGCGCCTGGCCGTCCTGCCGTTCACGAGCCTGTCGGGCGACCCGGCCCACGAATACTTCGCCGAAGGGCTGCGCGAAGAAATGATCACGCAGCTCGGCCGGCTGTGCGCGGGGCGCCTCGGCGTCATCGCCCGCACCTCGTCGACGCTCATCCAGCGCACGGCGACGCGCATCCGCGACATCGGGCTGGCGCTGCGTGCCGATTTCGTGGTGGAAGGCAACGTGCGGCGCGAGGGCGACCGGGCGCGGATCACGGTACAGCTCATCGAAGCCCGCGGCGAGACGCAGTTGTGGGCGGAATCCTACGAGCGGCGCCTCGCTGACTGCTTCCAGGTGCAGTTGGACGTCGCCACGGAAATCGTCCATTCGCTCGCCGTCGAACTGCTGCCGGCGACGGTCCAGGCTCGGCCGGCTGGCTCGCCTCACGTCGATGCGCACCACGCCTACTTGAAGGGCCGGTACAACTGGAACAAGCCGGCCGACGAGGGGTGCACCCAGGCGATCGCCTTCTTTCAGCAGGCCGTCGCGCTCGATTGCCGGTTCGCCGGCGCCTACGCCGCGCTCGGCCGCGCACAGGTCGGCGCGGTGAACTACAGCCTGATCGAGCCGCGCGCAACGCTCGAGAGCGCGCGGCGCTCCGCCCTGCGCGCGCTGGAGCTCGACCCCACCGACTCCGAGGCGCACCTGGTGCTCGCCGAGGTGGGGCGAACCCTGGAATGGGATTGGGCCGGCGCCGAAAAGTCGTATCGGCGGGCGCTCGCCTTCAATCCCAGCAATGTGGCCGTGCATCGCCACTATGGCCTCTATCTCGCCGCGCGGCGCCGGACCGCGGAGGCCGTGGCCGCCACCGCGCGCGCATACGATCTCGATCCGCTGTGCATCGACGTCAACACGAGCGCCGCATGGGTCCACTACGTGGGCCGCGACTACGTTGCAGCGATCGCGCGGTGCCGTCACACGCTGGACATGGACGAGGGTTTCGTGTCCGCCCGGCGGCTGCTGGCCGCCGCGCTCATCCAGGCGGATCGTTCGGACGAGGCGGCCGTCGAGCTCCGGATCCTCGCAGACGGCCGGCTCGATCCGGTAACGCTGGCGTGGCTCGCGCACGGATTCGCCGCGACCGGTGACACCGCGCGCGCCGGCGAGATCCTGGCGCAGCTGGAACATCTCGCGCGCGATCGATACGTGTCGTCGTGCCATATGGCGCTGGCGCACACTGCGCTCGGGAATCGCGAGGGCGCGCTCGCACTGCTCGACCGGGCCTTGGTGCAACGGGACCCGGCGATCATCAATGTGGGCGTCGACCCGCGGTTCGAATCGCTTGGTTCGGATCCGCGCTATCAGGCGCTCGTCGAGCAACTCGGGCTGCCGGATTGACACGGGCTCTGGGCTTCGGGCTGCGGGCTTTGGGCTAGCTGGCCCAGAGCCTGAAGCCTGGAGCCCAGGCCTGAAGCCCGAAGACTAGAGCCCGGAGCCCGGATCGCTATGACCAAAAAGAACGTCGCCGATCAGCTCCGGCAGCTTGGCCTCGCGGGCGAGCTGCCGCGGACCCGGCCCGTCTACCGGCACGTCGTGCGGGCGCTCGAGCGCGGCATTGCCAAGGGCACGCTCCCGACGGGCCTGCGGTTGCCGGCCGAGCGCGAGCTGGCCAGGTCGCTCCACGTCAGCCGGACAACTATCGTGTCCGCGTATCGCGAGCTCGAGACGCGGGGCCTGGTGCGCGGGTATGTCGGACGCGGCACTTTCGTGTCGGCGACGCCCGATGCGTCCGGCGCCCCGTTCGCCTGGCGCGGGAAGGTGGCCGCGGCCGCGTTGCGCTCGAGCGATTCGGCCATTCGCGATCTGGTCCGCGATTCGATCAACCCGAAGCTCATCTCATTGTCCGCGGGCATCCCGGCCGTCGACCGCTTTCCTGCCGACGCGTTCCGGCGCTCGTTCGACAAGGTCCTTCAGCGCGACGGATCGGCGATCTGGGGGCACGGCGCGACCGAGGGGCTGCCGGTCCTGCGCGAGGCGATTGCCCGGCGCTTCGGCTGCCAGCCGGACACCGTGCTGGTGCTGGCCGGCGCGCAGCAGGGGCTCGATCTGCTCGCCCGCTGCCTCATCGATCCCGGCGACACGGTCGTTGTCGATCGTCCCGGATACGTCGGCGCGATCCACACGTTCCGCGCGGCCGGCGCGCGGCTCGTCGGCTGGGACGTCGTGCGGCACGACATCGACGAGCTCGAAGATCATCTCCTGCGCTACCGCCCCAAGCTGATTTACACCAACCCCACGTTCCACAACCCGACCGGGTGGACGATGCCGATTCGCGTGAGGCGCGATCTGCTGGCGCTCGCGACCCGCCTGCGCGTGCCGATCATCGAGGACGACATGTACCGGGGGCTCCACTTCACGTCGACGCCGCCGCCGCCGTCTCTCCATTCGCTGGACACGCAGTCGGTGGTGATCTACTTGAGCGGCTTCTCGAAAGTGCTCGCGCCGGGGCTGCGCCTTGGATATCTGTTCGCGGCGAAGCCGATCGTCGAACAGCTGGCGATCATCAAGCAGCGCGCCGACCTGCATACGCAGAACCTCGCGCAGCTGGTCGTCGCGGATCTGCTCGAGGACGGCACGTTCGACCAGCATCTGGCCCAGCTTCGTACCGAGCACCGGCGCCGCCGCGACGCGCTGGCCTCGGCGCTGCAGCGCCATGGCGCGGCCTCCCTGCTTCGCTGGACGATGCCGGATGGCGGGCTGTACTTCTGGTGCCGGCTCGGGGGTCGGCTGCAGGCCTCGGACGTCCTCGCGCGGGCGCTCGACGAATCCGTCTCGTTCGTGCGCGGCGAAACGTTTTACGTCGACCATGCCGGGGAGCGCGAATTGCGACTCTGCTTCACCACGGTGTCGCCGGCGCGAGCCGAGGAGGCCGGGCGCCGCCTCAGCCGTGCGCTGGCCGCGGCGCGCCGCGAAGCGGCCCCGCCGCCGCAGCTCGTTGCGGTGGTGTAGGGTGCACCCCAGTCTTGGCAAAGTACAACCTGTTCTTCTTCGCGCCTTCGTGCCTTCGTGCCTTCGTGGTTGCCTTTCCCGCGCGTGGTCGCATGCCCGAGTCACGGTCGCATTTCTCGGGTGCGTGGCACGTCCTTTGGAGTGCAGGGTCTCGGATGGTGCGAAACGGCTGAGCCGGCTGCTGACCCAAAACCTCGTGCAGCCGTCGGGGCGCTCAATCGGCGCCGTCCGGCCGAACCAGACCTCAGCGATCCCGCGCTGTACATCAACCGCGAACTGAGCTGGCTGGCGTTCAACTCGCGCGTGCTGGCGCAGGCGCGCGACAGCTCCCAGCCGCTGCTCGAGCGCGTGAAGTTCCTCGCCATCGCCGCGAACAACCTCGACGAGTTCCACATGGTGGGTCTAGCCAGCCTGCTCCGCCAGTGCCGGTCCGGCGTGGACACCGTCTCGCCCGACGGCCTGGAGATCGAGGAACGGGTGGAAACGGTCCGGCACACGACCGGGCCAGATGCTCGACGACTTCGGTACGTGCTGGGGCGAGCTGCAGCCACTACTGGCGGAACAGGAGGTCCACTTTCTCGATCGGAAGGACTACACGCCAGAGGTACACGCCTTCCTCAAGCAGCACTTCAGCACGACGATCTGCCCGGTGCTGACCCCGCTGGCGTTCGACCCGGGCCATCCCTTCCCGTATATTTCGAACCGCAGCCGCAACCTGGCGGTCGTCGTCAGACAGCGTCATCGCACGAAGTTCGCCCGCGTGAAGGTGCCGCACACGCTCCCGCGTTTCATCGAGCTGCCGCGAGCGCTGACAGGCGGGCAGGCGGACGTTCGTGTTTCTCGAAGACGTCATCAAGGCCAATCTTCAGGATCTCTTCCCCGGCGTCGACATCGTGACGGCGCACCTGTTCCGCGTCATTCGCGACACGGACATCGTCGTGCGGGAGCGGCGATACGGACGACCTGCTCGAATCGGTCGATCTGAGCCTCAGGCAAGTGCGGTACGGAGCCGTGTCGCTGCTCGAGGTGGAGGACGACACGCCCAGGCGCGTCCTGGACATCCTGAAGGAGAACTTCGAGGTCGAAGACGACGTGGTCTCGAAATCGTCGGCACGAATCGGTTTCGCCGACTGGCTGGCGATCTCGCCGCGGCTGCATCGGCCGGGATTGAAGGACACGCCGATTGAGCCCGCGAACGTTCTGGCGGCGCGCGGACAGCGATCTGTTCGAGCAGTTGAAGTACCAGGACTGCCTTCTGCACCACCCGTTCGACTCCTTCACCTCCGTCGAGACGTTCATCAAGGTCGCGGTCCGCGATCCCAATGTCGTCGCGATCAAGATGACCCTGTACCGGATCGGCAGCCACTCGCCGATTCCCGACCTGCTGATCGAGGCGGCGGACGCGGGCAAGCAGGTCGCGGTGCTGGTGGAGCTGAAGGCGCGATTCGACGAGCGGAGCAACATCGGATGGGCCAACCGCCTCGAGGAAGCAGGGGTCCATGTCGTGTACGGCCTGCTCAACCTGAAGACCCACTGCAAGTTGTGCCTGGTCGTGCGCCAGGGCTCGAACGGCGTGGAGCGGTACGCCCACATCGGCACCGGCAATTACAACGCGGTCACGTCGCAGGTCTACACCGATCTTGGCCTGCTCACCTCCGAGCCGCGCCTGATGGCGGACATCTCCGAGCTCTTCAACTACCTGACCGGATATTCCAACCAGGTGCAGTACCGCGAGCTGCTGGTGGCGCCGCTCGACCTCCGGCGGAAACTGCGGGCGCTGCTCGAACGCGAGGCGGATCACGTCCGCGGCGGCAAGAGCGGCCGCGTCATCATCAAGGTCAACGGGCTGTCGGATCCGAGCATCATCCGGGATCTGTATCGGACCTCGCGCGCGGGCGTGCCGATCGATCTGATCGTGCGCGGCATCTGCGCGTTGCGGCCCGGGGTGCCGGGCATCAGCGAGACGATCACCGTGCGGTCGATTGTCGGGCGGTTCCTGGAGCACTCGCGCATTTTCTGCGTTCGAGAATGGCGGCGAGTCCGGAGGTGTACATCGGCAGCGCCGACCTGATGGAACGAAATCTGAACCGGCGGGTGGAAACACTCTGTCCGGTCAGGGACGAGACGCTCAGCCACTATCTGCGGGAGACCGTGCTCGACGCCTACCTGCGCGACACCGTCCGCGCGTGGCATCTCCGATCCGACGGCGAATACGAGCGCATCGTCGACGGACCGAGCCGCGGCTTCAGCGCGCAGCACTACCTGCTGACGCACCTGCCGCCCTACGGCGCGGATCGCTAGTTCAGCCGAATTGGATAATCGGATAATCTACGAATCGGCGTAATGTGATCGATCGGATTCGATGTACTCGATCACCAATCAATTACCCGATCGTACCCGATCATCCAGATTACCAGATTCTCGTGATGGATTCCAATGGATACCACCTTCATGCTCATCGGTTCCCTGCTTGGGTTCCTGGGAGTCGCCGCCGGCGCGTTCGGCGCTCATGGCTTGCGCAGCCGCCTGTCGCCGGAGATGCTCGTCGTCTTCGAAACAGCCGTGCGCTACCAGATGTATCACGTGTTCGCGCTGCTCATCACGGCGGCCGCAATCGGACGCATCGGCGACGCCCGCCTGCTTTCGATCGCCGGCTGGTCTTTTGTCGCCGGCACGTTGCTTTTCTCGGGCAGCCTCTATGCCCTCGTCTTTACCGGCATTCCGGGGCTTGGCGCCATCACACCCATCGGCGGCCTCGCGTTTCTCGTCGGCTGGGCCTGCCTGGCCGATCTTCGCCGCGGCGCGGTGAACCGCATCTGAATTCTTGACAAGTGGCTGGCAGGGGCCGGAAACTGCTTTCGCTGGAGGATTGGCAATGACGAACACGGCTCGGCGACTTGCGCTCCTCACTCTTGCCGGCTCGATCGCTATTTCAGTTCCGGCATCCGCGCATCACGGAACCGGAATTTCCTATATCCAGGATCAAACGATACAGATCAAGGGCAAGGTCACGGAGTTTTCGTGGAAGAACCCCCACTCCGCGCTCTTCATCGAAGTGACGGAAGGGCCGTTCCAGGGGAGGAACTATGCGGTCGAACTGAACAGCCCTGGCGTCATGATCCGGCAGGGCTGGACCAAGAAACAGTTTCAGCCCGGCGACGAGGTCGTCATCAGCGTGCACCCGTCGCGCACGGGTTCGGCCGTCGGCGAGTGTCTCAGCTGCACGGTCATCGTCAACGGCAAGGAGACGAAACCCCGCTAACGTTGTCAGTGGCGCGAAAAGAAGGAGCCCGAGAAATGCGGAATCGTGTTGTCGCTGCGTGCCTGGCCGGGACCTTCGCCCTGTCGTCCGTCGCGTTCGCGCAGCAGAAGCCTGCCGCGGCGTTCGATTCCAAGGACTTGAATGGCATCTGGGGACGCGGCCCGGCGGCGCAGGAGAGTCCCAGTCAGGCGAAGGCCGACGCCCGAGGCATGCTGAGTGACGGTGGGCTGATGACGGAGTGGGGCCCCTCCTCGCCGCTGACGCCCAAAGGCCTCGCGCAGGTCAACGCCAACAAGCCTGGCAAAGGGCCACGAGCGGCACCGCCCGCGTTCGGCAACGATCTCCTTGGCGACGCGAACCCGCCCGGCTTGCTGCGCGCCATGGTGTACGGCCGGCCCTTCCAGTTGATCGTGCTCCAGGACAAGGTCATGCAGCTCTTCGAGTGGACGCGCGTCTGGCGCGAGATCCACACGGACGGCAGGAAAGCCCCCGAGGACATCGGGCCGTTCTGGTACGGCTATTCGGTCGGCAAGTGGGAAGGCGACACCCTGGTCGTGGAGACAACCAGCCTCGATGCCCGGGCGTGGATGGATCAATGGGGCAGCCCGTTCAGCGACTCGGTGAAGGTCACCGAGCGGTGGCGGCGCACGGGCAAGGACAGCCTGGAGTTCACGATGACGATCGACGACCCGGTGATGTACACCAGGCCGTGGACGACGAACAAGCGGAACTTCAGGTTTCAGACCAAGGACATGCCCGACGGCGAAATGCTCGAGGTGATCTTCGCGCCCGTCGACGAGAAAGAGTTCAACGAGCGGGTCCGCAATCCCGCCGCTGCGCCCGCCTCACGGTAGACAGGACGTAGCGCGGGACTTCAGTCCCGCCACGGCAGGTCTAAAGACCTGCGCTACATCAGTCTTGATCGCTGATGGGTTTGACGATGAGCTGCTCGATGATCTCGTCGACGGTGCGCCGATGGCTGCGCCGTTCCTCGCTGACGTCGCGGATGACGTCGTCACCACCACCAGCTCGAGCTCCGGCACGAGGAAGATGAACTGACCGCCGTAGCCCCAGGCGTAGTACGCCTGCTCGCCGGCAATCTCGCGAATCCACCAGCTGTAGCCGTACAGCTGCTCGCTGATTCCGGATCGGCCGCGCGGAATGAACGAGCTGGCGATCCAGCTGGCCGGAACGAGTTGAAGCTCCTTCACGCGCCCGCGGTTGAGAAACAGCTCGCCGAACGCCACCATCTGCCGCGGCGTCATCAGCATGTCGTTGCCGCCGAAATAGATTCCCTGCGGATCGCGAGGCCATTGCGCCAGCGTAAAGCCCAGCGGCTTCGCCAAAGCTTCCTGCGCGAACTGCCAGGTGGACTTGCCCGGTCGCCTTGGTCAGGATCGCCGACAGCACGTGCGAGTTGCCCGTGCTGTATTGCATGAATGTCCCCGGCTCGGTCAGCAGCGGCCGCGCGAGGGCATACCGCACCCAGTTGCTGCTCTGCACCCACGCGCCGTAGTTCCGGTTGCTCGTCGACTCCAGCCCCGACCGCATCGTCAGGAGATCCTCGATCGTGATCGCGCGCTTCGGGTCGTCTTTGCCGGCAAACAGATCCGGGAAGAAGTCGGCGACCGGCTGCTTGACGCTCTTGATGTGGCCGCGATCGATGGCGAGGCCGACCAGGGCGGAGATGACGCTCTTGGAGGCCGACTTGATGTTGGCGGGGGTCGTGGCTCGCCGGCCGTTGAAATAACGCTCGAGAACGAGCTCCCCGCGCCGGCTGACCAGAAGGCTGTGGATGCGCGGCAGTTCGGACGCGGCCTTGACCGCCTCCGCAAACTCGGCGGGCACGACGGCCGTCACAGGCGGCGCGGCGGCGCGGCCCGCTGAAGGCGCCTGCCCCGCCGGCTCCATCCCAAGCGGCGCCGCAGCGAACCAGACCGCAACAACAACCGGGCGGCTAAACAAATGCCGGGACGTCGCATGGATCCATTATCATGCCTCCTGCGCTTGTGGGATCCGGCTTTGGCCGGATTGGTCCGCCTGAAGACGGACAACAGCGGGCTCTTTCAGCTGGAGGTTGATCAATGAAGCGGACGATTGCGGTGATGCTCTTGACGGTAGCGGCGCTGACGACGGCGATGGCGCCGAGCGCGCTGGGCCAGGGGTTACCGCGGCCCCAGGGCCTGGGCGAGGACACGGCCAAGGCGGTTCCGCCGTTCAAGATGTTCGACAACCTGTATTACGTGGGCACGGACTTCGTGAACGCCTTCGTGATTCAAACGAGCGGCGGCCTGATTCTGGTGGACACGCTGTTCGGCCAGTTCGCAGATCACACCGCCAAGGCGATGCAGGAGCTGGGCCTCAATCCCAAGGACGTCAGGTACATCGTCATCACGCACGGGCACGACGACCACTACGGCGGCCTCAAGAAGATGAAGGAGATCACCGGGGCGCGCGTGATCATGGCGGACGCCGACTGGACGTTGATGGAGAACACGATCAGAAAAGAGGGCGAAGCGTCGGTGGCGAGCAAGCTGATCCCCCGCGACATGGTCACGAAGGACGGCGACACGCTGCAACTCGGCAACACGGCCATCAAGTTGTACGTGACGCCGGGTCACACCCCAGGCGTCACCTCGCTCGAGTTCCCGGTCGTCGATGGCGGCAAGCAGTACAGAATGTTCATCTGGCCGGGGCCCACGCTGCAGGCCAACGACCTGCCGACGATGGAGGCGTTTCTCGCGACCACCAGGCGAATGCAGACGTTGACGAAGGGCGTGGACGTGTGGCTTCACAGCCACCCGTGGTCCGTCAGCTTTTTCGAGAAGTACGAAAAGCTGAAGACGCGGAAGCCCGGCGATCCCAACCCCTACGTCAACCCGGGTGAGATACCGGTATTCCTGCAGCAGCGCATAGAGGACACGGAAAAGCGCATCGCCGACACCAAGGCAAAGACCGCAAAGCCCTAAGGAGCCAATCGGCTGAAGCCGGATTCGTCGACTCGCACAGATGAGCCGGTTGCCGGCGCCGACACAGCCGGGCTTACGCTGACGGCCGAAACCGCCGACACACATGGCGTATGGACGACAGCGGAGTCACGGTCGTCGTTGCGGATGCGTTCCGGCTTCGCGCCATCCGCAGCGCGCCGCCGTTTACCGGCCGCGTGCTGTACTTTTCCGATGCGAATCTCGGGTCGGCCTTCGAAAGCATTCGAAGCCATCAACCTCTCGTCATCGCGCTCGAATCACACTTCGCCTACACATCGCAGGGTCGCGCGTTCCTCGATCGGTTGCGCAGCCTGCCGCTGGCGGCGTCGGCTGTCCAGATCCTCTCGCGCGCGGACACTCAGTGGTCCACGCGGCTCTCCATTCCCGTCCATCCCGCCGCTACCGTTACGCCCATAGCCCCCGTGGCTCTCGTGACTGGCGTGGATTCCGCGCCGGCGCTCGCGGCAGCCCTCGCCGACGGCATCAATACCCGCCGCGTGCCGCGCTTCCCGCTCCTGGACCCGCTGGCGATGAGGGTGGACGGCCTGAAGACGAGCCTCGTCGACATGTCGATCATGGGCGCCCAGGTGCTGTCGGCGCCGGTATTGCGGCCCAATCAGCGGCTCACAATCACGCTGCCCGACGTCGGGAACTCGTTTCTCTCTGTTTCGGCGTTCGTCGCGTGGTCCACCTTCGAGACGCCGAGGAACGCCCCGCAGCCGCGGCCGTATTACCGGGCCGGCATGGAATTCACCGACGCAGCCGTCCAGACGCTGGAAGCCTTCTGCAAGCGCCACTGCTCCGACGAACCGTCGCTCCGCCGCTAGAGCTTATCTCGCGTTTGCATCTAGCGGAGGGTTGTAGCGCGGGACTTCCCGCCCACAGGCAGGTCTAAAGACCTGCGCTACTTTCCTGCTTGGCCCGGCCTGCGTGCAGGTCTAAAGACCTGCGCTACACTTGATCGCCATGAAAACCTCGCGCTGATCCCCTCGACACTCACGCGCTTCAACCGATAACCGCTCCGAACGTACGACCATGTCCGAACCGGCCATTGCTGTCCGCAATCTCGTCAAGCTGTACACCCGGCGCGGACAGCCGGCTGTCCGCGCGGTCGACGGCCTGACGTTCGACGTCGCGCGCGGCGCGATCTTCGGGTTGCTCGGCCCCAACGGCGCGGGCAAGACGACGCTGCTGCGCATCCTGTCCACGCTGGTGCGGCCGACCTCGGGCTCCGCCACCGTCCTCGGCCACGACGTTGTCGCGACGCCGCTCGAAGTGCGGCGGCGGATCTCGGTCGTGATCCAGGAAACGGCCGTCGAGCTGTTTCTGTCCGTGCGGGACAATCTCGGCACCTTCGCGCGGTTCCACGGCGTGCGCCCCAGCGAGATTCGCGCGCGCGCCGACCGGGTGATGGACGACTTCGGCCTGACGCCCGAAGCCCATCGCAAGGTGATCGATCTGAGCGGCGGCTTCAAACGGCGCGTGCAGGTGGCCAAGGTCTTCATGGTCGGACACGCCGCTGGTCTTCCTGGACGAGTTCACGACCGGGATGGACCCGATCCTGAAGCGGAGCGTGATGGACAAGCTGCGCGGCGAAGCGGCGCGCCGGGCGGACGATCGTGCTGACAACGCAGATCCTCAGCGAGGTCGAGGAAATGTGCGACGACATCCTGATCCTCAACCACGGCCGCCAGGCGGCCCGCGGCGACCTGCACACGCTCAAGCTGCTGTCGAAGGGGGTCTACGACGTCACCGTGACGTTCGATCAGCTGCCGGCCGGCATCGAGGAAGAGCTCGCGGCGCGGCACCCGGTCCGGCTGGCGATCACGCAGAACACCGTCGAGGTGACGTTGAAGGAAGGCGACACTGCGTGACGACGCACGGTGGAATTCTGGCCGTCGTCGGTGCGCTGGCGTCGCGCGGGCGCGTGCTGCGCCTCGAGGTCGGCGGCGCGAGCCTCGAGGACATCTTCGTCGAGCTGACGAAGGGAGGGCCATCGTGAGCGGACTGTCGGCGGTGATGTACCGCGAGGGAAAGATCCGCGCGACCAACGCCCTGTTCATCTTCTGGGACGTCGTCTATCCGCTCGGCTATCTGCTGGTGTTCGGCGTCGGCATGAACGAGGCGCTCGGCTTTTCCGGCCTGCCGACCAACTACCACGCGTTCTTCCTCGCGGGAGTGCTCGGGATGGCGGGCTTCGGCATCGCCGTCGAACACCGCGTGGTCGTTCTTCATGGATCGCGACAACGGCATCTTCTTCGAGATGCTGACGTATCCCATCAGCCGTGCGGAGTACCTGCTCGGCAAGGTGCTGTTCAACGTCGCGATCGGGCTGGCGCAGGCGTTCGTCACCATCCTGCTCGCCGAGGCGGTTCTCGGCGTGGCGCTGCGCCCGGCGGGCTTCCCGCTGCTCGCCGCGTCGGTCATCGTCGGCACGGCGGGCTGGTTTTTCTTCTACGCGATCTTCGCGCTGGCCATCCGCCGCAACGACGCGTTCAACACGGTGACGTCGATCTTCTACTTCGTGTTCCTGTTCGCCAGCTCGATGTTCTACCCGATCGATCCGCTGCCGCCGGCGTTTCGCGTGGTCGCGCTGGCCAACCCGATCACCTGGCACGTGGACGTCATGCGGTTTGCGACCATCGGGCTTGGCGATCCGCGGCAGATTGCGCTCGAGGCGGCCGGCTTCGTGGCGTTCACGCTGGCGTCGTTCGGCGGTGCGCTCTATGTGCTGCGGAGACAGGGGGACTGATTCACGTAGAGGTTGGAGGTTGGAGGTTGGAGGTTAGAGGTTAGGGACTAGGGACTAGGGAATAGGGAATAGGGCCACGCCTGGGCTGGGCGGGCTTCAGCCTTTGGTGCCAAAGCCTGTAGCCCGAAGCCTGGAGCCTGTTACGGCTAGCCGTCTCGCAGCGCCTCGGCTGGGTCGACCCGAAGGGCGCGACGGGCAGGTCCGATTAGCGCGAGCAGGCCGACCACAATCATGAGCGCCGCCGAAGCCGGGACAATACCCGGGATGATCCGTCCGCCCACCTGCGTGAGCTGCACGGAGGAGTCGATGAGGAGCGCCACCAGACCGCCGACGACCGCCCCGGCAACGACCGGGACGAGCGCACGTCCGAAGATCTCCGCCACGAGACGGCGCGGTTGCGCCCCCAGCGCAGACCGAAGGCCGATCTCCCGCCAGCGTTGAGCGACGGTGAAGGCCATGAGCGTGTAGATGCCGGCCATCGAGAAGAGGAGGACGATCAACATCACCGCCGCCAGGACGAGGCCAAACATATTGTCGGCAGACCTTTTCTGCCGGTAGATCTCATCGAGAGAGCGAAGCTGGCCGACGCGGAGTGTGGGATCCAGCGCCCTGGCGATCTCTGGAAGCCGGCTTGCCACGGGCGCCGCGCTCGATCCGACGCGAAGCGTGAGACTCACTGGATAAGTCTGTCCGGGCGCCATGGGGTGATACATCGTAGGCGCGTCGTTGTTCGCTGGGAAATCCTCCACCACGCCAACGATCTCGTACCAGGGTCGTGGCTCCGGCACAGAGTTGCCATTTTCCGTTCCTTGGTAGCGGACGCGGCGACCCAGGGAGCTGCCGTCGCCCACGACTTCTTCCACAAAGGTCCGGTTGACGATCACCGCGGTTCGCCCGGGCTCGAAATCTCCCGGGTCGAATCCCCGGCCGGCCAGGAAGCGGACCTCGAACATCTCGAAGAAGTCATCATCCACGTGATTGGACTTCATTTGGCGCGTCCCCGGCTCGCGCCCCTCCACCTCGACCTCGGTCCACTGCTCCTCCATGAGCGCCGACGACGACACCGTCACGCCCGAGAGTCCGGGCTCGGCCTCGAGCCGCCGGACCACCTCCGCCTGAACGTTGCCGAAGCGCGACGTTTCCTTTCCCTCCATCATGAGCGGCGCCGTCAGGAATTCCTCGATGGGAAATCCGGGTCCCAGGAGGCCGGGCCGGAAGATCCCCCACGTCATCTCCATGGCCGATGGCAGGATGGCCAGGGACAAGGCGACCTGGAGTGCGATCAAGGCCGTCCACGTCTTGCCGAGTTGCATGACCGTGCTTCTGTTGCCCAGTGCATGGAGTCCTGACTGCCGCCATCGTCCGGTTGCCTGGAGGGCCGGCACGCCCCCGGCGATCGCCGCGGCGAGCACGGCGAGTCCGGCGACGCAGAGCACCGTGTTCAAGGAGGGGTTGAAGTCCATCCAGAAAGGAACGTTCCCCGGTCCCATTCCTGGAAGGACGATTCCCGCCAGCCGCGAGGCGAACTGGCGGGCGAGCAGGAACCCCGCGACTCCTGCGCCCGCCGAGAGCACGAGCACCTCGACGAAAATCTGCAGGACGATGCGGCCGCGGCTCGCGCCCAGCGTGTACCGAGCCGCGAACTCCTCGCCGCGCGTGACGGTCCGGGCGTAGACCAGGATGGCGATGTTTGCGCACGGCGGAACCAGAAGCAGTGCGATCAGGAACAGGATGATGCTGGGTACCCACCCGCTGTCGGGAACGTCGGTGAACACCCCGCGATACATAAGGCACGACACGGGGTTGGAGGTGCTCGTTGTTCCCCGCGACGGCATCAAAAGGCAGCAGCCCGACGGTCGCAACCTCAGCCCGGGCGCCCTCGAGCGTGACGCCGGGAGCGAGCCGCGCAAAGACGAAGACGTCGCGGGCTCCTGCCCTGCGGATCGGCCGACGAATCGGTTCGGAGCGGTGTCCAGATACGTTGACTCACGGGGAACGCGAACTTCGCAGGCATCACACCGACGACGGTATGGAAGGTCTCGTCGAGTTGTACACGCCGTCCCAGGATTCCCGGGTCGGACGAGAACCCCGACTTCCACACATCGTAGCCGATGACCACGACCGGCTCTGCGCCGTCGCGCTCGTCTTCCGCGATGAGCGGCCGCCCCAGCAGCGGTTGCACGCGCGCCAGCTGGAACCCCGACGCGGTCATCTCCGCGACGACATCCTGCCCGCGTGCGTCGTCCGGGGTAATCACGTTGCGCTCGATCAGCCGCATCGCACTGATGTCGTTCACCGACCGCAGCACGTCGCGCCAGCGCGTGAAGTCCGGGAGAGGTGTACTACGCCGTACTCGCTGAGTCGCCGCATCGAACGGCTGAATCGCGACCACCCGGTCGCCGTCGTCCAGAGGCAGCGTCGTCCCGGCGACCATGCTCCAGATGGTGAAGATCGACGCCCCGAGACCGATCGTGATCGCCATCGCCAGGCCCCCGACGAGCGTCAGCCCCCAGGACTTGCGCAGCATGCGGAGGCCCAGCTTGAGGTCCATCCCGAACCCGTTCAGCCACGGCAGGCCTCGAGCCGCGCGCGCCGCCTCGCGCAGCTGCGCACGCCCGCCGAGTTCCACGCGGGCCGTCCGCCGCGCCTGTTCCGGAGACATGCCGCGCCGGATCTTCTCCTCCACGGCCATCGCCAGGTGCGCTTCCAGCTCCTGGTCGAATTCAGCATCGGGATCCCTGGGTCGCAGGAAGCCAAGAAGACGGGCGACTATCGTGTGGATGAACGCCTGCATGCATGCCTCGAGCTTTCCATCATGACGACTCACCCATGTGGGATGGCTAGAGGAGTCTGCCCTGACTCGTGTGGGATGTCAAGAGGAGAGGGGACTGGGGACTGGGGACTGGCGGCCCAGAGCCTAGAGCCTAAAGCCCAGAGTCCTTTATTGCGCTGAATCGCAGGCGGACGTAATCGGCCCTCCAGCCGCCGTTTGCGTCGCACAGCGCGGGACGCAGCCGCTCCTCGATTTCCTCCACCGCCGATTCGCGGTCGGCGCCAAGGCGATCGAGCGTCGCTCGCTCGAAGATCCCCAGCCATCCCCGTATGCCCGTCGGCAGCGGGGTCGGCCGCGGGATGAGGGCAATCTGCTGGACGGTGAATCCGTGCACGGTGAGCCTCGCCCGGTATTCGTCGTCGCCCGGGTAGTAGCGGCGGGTGCGCGGCGGAAGTCCACGCCGCGCGAGCACGCCGTCGATCGCGGCCTCGATCGCCGCGACGTTGCCGTGGCCGCCGAACTCGGCGACGAAGCGGCCACCGTACCGCAGCGCCCTCGCAATCCCGTCGAGGAGGGCATCGTGATTTCGAACCCAGTGCAGCGCCGCATTCGAGAACACCGCGTCGAACTCGTTCTCGAAGGCAAGTGCCTCCGCGTCGACGAGCCGCGCGTCGAGGCCGCGAGCCCGCGCCGCATCGATCATCTCCTGCGAGCTGTCGATGCCCACGACAGCCGCGCCGTGATCGACGATCCGCTGCGTAAGCGTCCCCTCGCCGCAACCGACGTCCAGGATCCGCTCGCCCGGACGCGGGGCCAGAAGCTCCAGGACAGCCGCGCCCAGGCTCGGCACGAACGCCGCGTGCTCACGATACGAGTCGCTGGTCCAGGTGTTCACGGTGGGTTCAGTAGAGGACGATATCTACGATCTGGCGATCTACGACGTGATGATGTTATCGATACATCTCCAGATCGTAGATCTCCCAATCGTAGATGCTCTTGGCGCCCTGCCCTATGGAGCGGTGCACGCCCAGTTGGCGGCGTCTTTCAGGTCGCCGGTTCCGTCGTACTTCGCATACTGCGGAAACGGGCACAGCGGGCGGGCCAGGCCCGACTGCGGGTTCGTTCCCATGATCTGCGCCGGCGCCTTGCCCTGCTCGCGCCACTGTTCGAGCGTGCCGATGGTGTCGAACGAGAACGGACCTGCCCCGCCGCGGCAGTGGCCCATCCCCGGAACCATGAAGAGGCGCGTGAAGTCGCCCTGGTCCTTCCCCATCTTGGCGAGGACGCTTTCATAGTAGAGAACCGTGTTTTCCGGAGTGATCGTCGTGTCGCCCCAGCCGGCATACAGGAGCAGTTTCCCGCCGCGGGCTTTGAACGCACGGAGATCGGGGTCGACCGCGTCCACGAAGCCGATTTTCTGGTTGATCAGCGGCATGTCGCGATCCAGATCGAACGTCCGCCAGTCGTAGCTGGCGTTCTGGAAGCCCCAGATCCTCACGGTGTCGCTGACGGTGATGTTGCTGTTGCTCTGGAGGGCGGGCAACGGATTGCCGAGCGCCTGGCCCGAGAAGATCAGCTCGCCCTTGCTGTTCTTCAAGCCGCCGTAGTAGTTCTCCACCGCCTGCAGCTGCGGCTTCGTCAGGCAGGTGTCTCCATCCGCGCCTTTGCACAGCAGCGTCGCGAAGTTGAACGTGCACTGGCGCGGGTTGTTCAGGAACCCTTCCTTGAGCGTGTCGCACTTGTTCATCACCGCGGCGGTCACCATCTTCGCCTTGGCTTCCGGGATCGCCTGGTCGGGGTTTCTGGCAAGGTTGATCCTGCGCGCCGAGCCGGCCGTGTGCATCTGGATGTGCCGGTTCGCGAGAGCGCCGGCGATGATCCCGTCGTAGTCCTCCGGATACCGCTGGGCCGCCATCACGGCCTGGCGGCCGCCGGTCGAGCAGCCCTTGAAATAGGAATACTGCGGCGATCGATCGTAGAACGCCTTGATCAGCTCCTTCGATTTCACCGTCGTCTCGTGGACGGCTCGATACGCGAAGTCCACGATCTTCTCCGGATGGCCGAGCGCGAACATGCCTTCAGGCCCATCGGCCGCCGAGTGGCCGGTGTCGGTCGCGGCGGTCGCAAAGCCAAGGCGCAGGGCGGTCTGCATGTCGCCGTATCCCTGGATCGATCCGCCGAAGCCGCCGTTTCCGACGACCAGGAACTTTCCGTTCCAGTTGTCGGCCGGCATCCAGAGCTCGGAGTTGATGTTGGAGTCCGGCGTCGGCTTGAGCACCAGCGTCACGCGGCAATGTCGCGGGATCGGCTGGGCGGCTGGCGCCGCAGCGCCTCCCTGCGGGGCGGCGCCACGTCCACCGGGTTGAACGAAGGGTCCGGCGGGGACTTCGTTGGCCGTCGCAATCATGGCTTGGGGAGTGGCGAGGGCGCGCAGGCTCTCGCAAGGCGTCGCGGCGGCCGCGGTTGCGAGGAGCGCGAACGTCAGGCTTCCGAGCATGGTGACCTCCTCAGTTGGCGTGTCGACCTGGGAGGATTATAGGGTCAGTGGCGGCCGGACTGCTCGATTACCGGGTGATCAACGACCCTTCGTCCTCGGAGGGCACGTCGGCCAGCAGAATGCGCAGGTTGCCGGCGTTGGTGGCGTAGGCCATGCCGGTCGCGTACGAGATGACTCCCTCGCGCACGAGCTTCTCGATCTCGCCGTCGAAGTGCTGCATGCCGTCGAGCTCGCCGTCCTTCATGGCGTCGAGCAGCGACCGCCCTTCGCTCCCGCCCTGTTCCAGGTAATCGCGCGTCCGCATCGTGGACTTCAGCACCTCGAGGATCGCCAGGCGCTGTCCGTTCTTCTTGGGAATCAGCCGCTGCGACACGAAGTAGCGGAACGACGCGGCCAGCCGCTTCCGCACGCCCTGCTGATCGGCTGCCTCGAACGTGCCGATGATGCGCTCGACCGTCTTCGACGCGTCGATCGTGTGAAGAGTGGACAGGACGAGGTGGCCGGTCTCGGCCGCAGTCAGCGCGGTCTCGATCGTTTCGCGGTCGCGCATCTCGCCGACCAGGATCACCTTGGGCGCCTGCCGCAGCGCGGCGCGGAGCGCCAGCGCGAACGTCGGCGTATCGCTGTGCAGCTCGCGCTGGTGCACCGTGGCCTTCTTGTGCACGTGCAGGAACTCGACCGGGTCTTCGATGGTGATGATGTGTTCGGCGCGCGTCTCGTTGATCAGGTCGATGATCGCCGCGAGCGTCGTCGACTTGCCCGAGCCCGTCGGGCCGGTCACCAGCACGATGCCGTTCTTGAGCGCGGCGATCTCGCCCATCACCGCCGCCGGAAGGTTGAGCTCCGCAACCGTCGGGATCCTCATGGCGATCACGCGCATGACGATCGCGAACGTTCCCCTCTGGCGAAAGACGTTGACCCGGAAGCGCCCGGTTCCGGTGAGCATGTAAGAGAGATCGCACGCGCCCTGCTCTTTGAGCATGCGCATCGCCTGCTCGTTGTTGCCAATCAGATCGCGCGCGATGCGCGCCGTGTCGTCCGGCACCAGAAGAGGAAGTCCGGGAACGACGACGGCGGTCAGCTCTCCGTGCTGCTCGACCTGCGGGGGCCGTCCCGGCGAAAAGATCAGGTCGCTGATCCCCTGGCCCGACTCGAGCATGGCCACAATCAGCACCGCCGTGTCGATGCGGTCCACGGCGCCTGCCGGCGCGGGCACCAGCTGGGCTGCTGAGGTATCGGGGGCGTTTGTGGACATGTCGATTGGTTATCGGCTCGTGTGGGACCCGGCTTCAGAGCCGCTAAGGCTCGCCTGCGAGCGGTCCGAAATCGGCCGGCGGCGTGCGGTGACGCGTTGCCGCTTCGTACGCCGATGCGACACGGAACAGCATCGGCTCGTCGAAGGGACGCGCGACGAAGTCCACGCCGACCGGCAGCCGCGCGCGGATCGGTCCGACGAGAGGCGTCTCCGCGCCCTTGCGAACGCGGTCCCATACCTCCGTGGTAAAGCCTGCCGGCACCGAGATCACGGGAAAGCCCTGTTGTCCCAGAAACGACCAGCCGACCGGCGACCGGCCATTCACGTTCGGCTCGCGCGGCCCGTTCAACTTCGGCGAAGGGACCGAGGCAGTCGGGGCGACCAGCGCATCGAGCCTTTGCTCCTGCATGCACTGCAGCACGATCGTTTGCACGGCGAACCGCCCCTGCAGGCGCACCGCCGTGTCGAGCGCCACCTGACGCTCGGTGTTCTCGCGCATCTGTTTGCGATCCGGGAAGTTCGGATCCTGATAGAACGTCGCCTTGCTGACGAGGTCCGCATTGCTCCTGATGTTCGCGTCGCCGCGCTCGCGCAGGTATTTGTTCATCATGTACTTGCCCTCGCCCTGCGCGCCAAGCCCGCCGAGATTGCGGATCGACAGCTCCCCGGGCACGAGCGCCGGGTCGGCGGCCATGTCCACGAGCGTGGCGATGAAATCGGTCGCCGGTTCGTCTGCGGCACCGGCGGCCCCAGTGGCCCCGGTGGTTTTGACGGGAAACAGGTTCGGGCGCTGCGCCGCGAACTGCGCGTTGAGCAGCTGCGGCGCGTACCGGACCACACAGCTCTGGAACAGCGCTCCCTCGGGACCGGGATCCACAACCGTCGCCCCGAGCCTGCGGAGATCCCCGACCGCCCGCTCGACGACGTCGATGCTCTCTTCGTCGGCTTTGGAGAACAGCTTCTTGTTCATATATTCGCGGATGACGCCGATGCGCACGCCCTCGAGGCCCTGCGATCCCTGGAGCTGTCCCGCCGCAAAACTTGAATAGGGCTGCGACGGCATCCGGCCCACGCTGAACGCCGTCAACTCGTCCTTGGGATCGTAGCCGGCGATCGCATCGAATACCCTGGCGGCGTCCTGCACCGTGCGGCAGAGCGGACCGGTGCGCATGTTGAGGCCGGCGCCCATCATGCCGTCCCGGCTCACCAGTTCCTGGGTGGGCGCCAGTCCCACGATGTTGTTGACCGCCGCGGGCCAGCGGATCGACACGACCGTCTCCTCGCCGATCGCGCAGGTCACCAGATTGGCCGCCACCGCGGTGGCCGATCCCGCGCTCGACATCCCGGGCGCGCGTTCGGTGTCGTATGGGTTACAGAACGTTCCGCCGAACGAGCTGCGCGCCCCATCGGTCGCGTACTCGGCCATGTTGGCCTTGGCGAGGATGATCGCGCCGGCGTCGCGCAGCCGCTTGACGAACGTCGCGTCGTCGGGCGGCCGGTCGTTCGCGTACTGCGCGTCGGCGCCCGACGTCGTGCGCAGGTCGAAGGTGTCGTACTGATCCTTGATCGCCATCACGACGCCGTGCAGCGGACCGGCGAGCCGGCCCGTCTGCTTGAACAAGGCGTCCTGCGCCGCGGCCACTTCGAGCGCGTCCGGCATGTCTCGCGCGAGGTCGACCCGATCGGTCATGCTGCGCGCCTTGCGGTCGTCGAATCCCCACGTCTTGCGCGCAGCAGGGCGCAGATTGAGCGTGGACAGTGCGTTCAACTGGCCGGCGCGCGGAATGGTCGCGATCGGACCGAGCATGCCCTGCGGCTCGCTCACACAGGCGCCGTTGTAGGCCTTGATCCGCCTCAGGTACAGCTCGACGAGGCCCACCGTGCTAATCTCCCCGAACACAATCGCGTGCTGGATCTGCGCGATCGTCGCGTCCTCGAGATGAAACCGGGCCCGGGGCTCCTGGGTGGCTCCACTCGTGGCCGCTGCAACGACGAGGCTGAATGCGAGGAAGGACGTACGCCGCCTGCGACCGGGCAAAAGCGTTTGACGCATGAGGCCTCCACTTCGTCGAAATATGCAATCTGTATATCACCATGGCATCTGAGGTGTGTGATGAAGTCGATGTCAGCAGCCATCGCGAGCATCGTGATCCTGACGGCTCCGCTCTCGGCGCAGTGGCTCCGGCATACCGATCCGTCGCTCCCGCGAACGCAGGACGGGAAGGCCAACCTGTCGGCGCCCGCGCCGACGGCCCCTGACGGCAAGCCGGACCTGTCTGGAATCTGGCTGCCCGACCCGGATCCGGATGGAGTGCCGCGTGGGGTCGAGAATGACATTTTTCCGAAGTATTTCGTCAACATCACCGAAGGCATGAAGCCCGAAGACGTGCCGCTCCAGCCGTGGGCGGCGGCCCTGTTCAAAGAGCGGCTCGCAAACCAGGGCAAAGACGACCCGGTCGCGCACTGTCAGCCGACCGGTGTGCCGGCTCTCGGTACCATCCCGCTTCCGTACAAGATCATCCAGACGCCGCGGTTGATTGTCATTCTCTACGAGGAGAACACGGTGTTCCGTCAGATTTTCCTGGATGGCCGCAAGCCGTCACCGGATGCAGAGCCCAGATTTATGGGCTATTCGGTTGGCGTGTGGTCCGGCGACACGCTGGTCGTCGACACTGTCGGCTTCAACGATCGGACCTGGCTCGATCGCATGGGCCATCCGCACAGCGAAGGGCTGCGCGTGATCGAGCGCTTCCGGCGCCGGGATATCGGGCACCTGGACGTTGAAGTCACCATCGACGATCCCAAGGCCTACACGAAACCGATCACCTACACCCAGAAGCAGACGCTCGTTCCCGATGAGGATCTGCTGGAGTATTTCTGCGCCGAAAACGAGAAGGACGTCGCGCGCTTCAGGTAGACGTCGCGCATTTTCCCTTTGGCCGTCGCGCTCTGGAGCGCGACATCAAAGGGCAAACTGCTCTAGCCGGATTGGTCCGCCTGAAGGCGGACCCCACGATGTCAGACCGCTACTTGCTGGGTCGCGAGTCGTGGACGATCCGGCCGTCGACGACCGTCAGCACCGAGCGGATCTGTTTGATCTGGACATCAGGCACGGTGAAGTAGTCCCGGTCCAGCACGACCAGATCCGCGAGCTTGCCCGGCTCGATCGTGCCGATCTTCTCTTCCATCCGCAGGAACCAGCTGTTGCCGCGCGTGAACAGGCGCAGCGCCTCTTCGCGCGTGAGCTGCTGGTCGCCGTTGACGCGCGCGCCAAACGAGTTCACGCCGGTCGTCGCGAAGTAGATGTGCTGCCACGGGTTGAGCGGCGCGATGTGCACGCCGTCGCCCATGATGCCGGTCTGAACGCCGTGCTCGACGATCGTCCGGAACGGCGGACCCACGATCACCTTGGGATCGGTCGAGGTGACCCAGCGGAACGCGCCCATCTGGACGCCGACAGCCGAGCGCGCGAAGCCGCGTGAGGAGATCGGCCGTCACCTCGGGAACGATGTGGACCATCCAGCGCAGGCCGGTGATGTCGAATTCCTTGTTGACCGCCTCGTACGCTTCGACGATCTGCGTCAGCGCCGCCAGATTCCCCGCGCTGTTCTCGTTGCGCCAGCCGGCCTGCGCGACGAGCCGCTGCGCCTCGCGCCAGACGGCGCCGCTCCCAAGCGGCGCGGCCCATTCGCCGATCGCGCCGGTCATCATCATGTCGTCGCCGAAGAACTGGAACTGGTTCCTGAGGCGTTCCTTCAGCTCCGGCAGCTCGGGATCGTTCTGGTTCTGCAGGAAGTTCATCTGCAGCCGGATGAGCGCCCGGCCCTCGCGGTGGAGCGCGAGCCAGGAGTCGTACATCCGGTACTGATCGAGGTTCGAGAGGATCTGGTTCGGGTGCAGCGGTCCCGGCGTCGGGAACAGCACCTGATCCAGATGCGCGGTCAGGCCGACGCTGGCCGAATAGGCCATCGCGTCGAGCGTGCTGCGCTTCTTGTCCTCGAACGTCTGCAGCCGGCGCAGGAGGAACAGCGCGCTCGGCGACGGACCGCCCATCGCGCCGGCCGGCGCGATGACGCCCGCGTCGGAGACGTTGATCTGCTTGATGTCGGGATGGACCGGCGGGCCGCCGCATCGGCGGCGTCGAAGAACTTCTTGCCGAGGCTGTTGGTCACGCACGGTCCGGTGAAGCGCTCGTAGAGCAACACCGGCCGGTCGGGGACCGCATCGTCGAGCTCCTTCAGCGTCGGATGACGATGCTCGGCCCACTGGTTCGGATGCCAGCCGCCCATCGACGTGATCCACTGGCCCTCGGGGACGCTCTTCCGCCGCGCGGCGAGCGCTTCCTGGATCTCTCGGATCGACGTCGTGTTCTCGAGGATCGTGTGATAGCCGGGGCGGTTGGCGAGGCTGACGCTGTGGATGTGGCCCTCGATGATGCCCGGGACGACCGTGCGCCCTCGCAGATCGATCACCTGCGTGCCGGCCTGCGCGGCGGCGTGTTCGCGGCGCCGACCGACGCGAAGCGGCCGTTGCGGATGGTCACCGTGCTCGCGACGGTGTTGCGCGCGTCCATCGTGTGGATGCGGCCGTTGACGAGCGTCAGGTCCTGCGGCGGCCCGCCCGCGGCGGCCGCTCGCCTGCTGGACCTGAGGCGCGGCGAGCACGGCCTCCGACCGGCAGGCGGCGGCCGACGGCCATACCCGCCCCTGCCGCTGTACCGAGGAATCTCCGCCGCGACATGCCGCTGGGAGTTTTTCGCATGAGTGTCTCCTGATGCCCGCATTCTACGGCCAGACGCGGATGGGCTGGCTGGAGTATTCCTGTACGGGTGGCTGTGTAACAGTACCCCTTATCTGTACGAACGAAAACCCCGAGGCGGCCGGGAATAGGCCGGTTTCTGCATGGCTCGGGCTTTGCGTAGGACACCTCTCCGATGTTCTCCCTGAGCGTCGTCGAGCACCTCCGCCTCAACTTCGGCCTGGTCGTACAAAACTACACAGTCCACGCGCGTGCGGCCGAACGGCTGGCCCGCGCCGCGCTCAAGGCGAAGATGGTGATCCTGGCGTTGTTCGCGCTGGCGACCGGCTCGATCGTGCTGAGCCTTTCCCGCCCTGCACGCGAATTCCAAATCGCCGCTGCCGTCATCGCGGGCGTGGCGTTCGCCGTTCATCTGGTGACGGTGGCGTACGGCATCGAGGCGCGTGTCAGCAACCATCGTTTGATCGCGCACCGTTTGTGGCTGACGTGCGAACGCTACCGCGGGTTGCTCACCGAAATCCAGGATGGACTCGTGGACACAAACACGATTCTTCAGCGCCGCGAAATCCTGAACGAGCAGGTCCACGCCATCTACGAGCAGGGGTTCCCCGTCGATCAGCAGGCGTTCGAAGGCATGCGGCAACTGCCGCTCGAGAACACCGGTGCGGCCATCACCGGCGCGCAGCTCGATCAGCTGGTCCCGGCCGGTCGAAAAGCCAGCTGACCGACCTGTAATCTCAAGACCCGCCCTACAGCACCCGGCGACCCTGGCCAAGAAAGTCCCGCCCACAATTGTTTTCGACTGATATGCTGCAGGGCGGCGAGGCCAATAACCATGCGACTGAGAACACTTCTGCTATTCGCGACCGCCGCTCTGGCTGTGGGCGTCATCGGCTCGATTCCGCGCGATCTCAAAGCACAGGCCCAGGGCCCCGTGGCCCTCGGCGGCGTCGTGCGCTCACAGGCGGAAGGTCCGATGGAAGGCGTCGTGGTCAACGCACGACGGGATGGCGCCAACTTCACCGTGTCGGTGGTCAGCGATGCGCAGGGAAAATACAGCTTCCCTCGCACCCACCTCGAACCCGGCAAGTACGTGATCACGATGCGGGCCGTGGGCTACGACTTGAAGGATCCCGGCCCGGCGGACGTCGTCGCGGGCAAGACGGCCAGCGTCGACCTCGAGCTTCAAAAAAGCCGCGACCTCGCCTCTCAACTGAGCTCCCTCGAATGGGCGATGAGCATCCCGGGGACGACCGAGCAGAAGGACAAGCTGGTGTACCAAACCGTCAGCTGCGCCTACTGCCACACCTGGAAACGCGTCATGAAGTCCAAGCACACCGGCGAGGAGCTCGTCGCCGTGATGACGCGGATGCAGACCTATTTCACCGACGGGACGGCGGTCAGCGACGACGGCCGGGGACGCGGCCAGAAGAACATGCCCGACCGGGTGGCCGCCGCCGCGAAGAACGCGAATTGGGGTAACACCTCAAAGCAAGATCTGGCGGACTACATCGCGACGCTGAACCTTAGCGGCGGCAGAACGACGTGGCCGTTCGAGCTCAAGACGCTGCCGCGCCCGACAGGCAAGGCGACGCGCGTCATCATCACCCAGTACGACATGCCGCGGCCGGACACGGTGTCGCACGACCTCGATCTCGATTCCAAGGGGACGATCTGGTACACGGACGAAAGCCGGATGTTCTTCGGGAAGATGGATCCGAAAACCGGCAAGTTCACCGAGTACCCCTTGCCGGCGGTGCCGCCCGGCGACCTGCCCGGGGCCAGAGATATCCAGGTGGATAAGGAAGACAACGTCTGGTTTCCACGGCGGATCGCCAACGCGGCCGTCGTGATGACCAGGTTCAATCCGAAGACCGAAGAACTGAGCACCATCGAGGGCGCGGGTGGCCAGTTCCTGGCGATGGGGCCGGATGGAAAGATCTGGGCGGGGTTCAAGCGGATCGACCCGAAGACGATGAAGGTGGACGCGACTTATACCTGGAACGACTCGCCGAACCAGCCGCCCGGGACCGCACGGCCTGTACGTCGATCTCACCGTCGTCGACTCCAAGGGGAACCCGTGGGCGCCGGACTTTCGCGGCTCGCACCTCATCCGCGTCGACGCCGTGACGAGGGAGGTGAAGTTCTGGCCCGTGCCGACTCCGAATTCCTCACCGCGCCGCAGCCGCATGGACGCGCAGGATCGCTTCTGGTTCGCCGAGTACACCGGCGACAAGATCGGCATGTTCGACACACGCACCGAACAATTCCAGGAGTGGCCGACGCTGCCCAAGTACACCACGCCGTACGCCGTGTCGGCTCCCGACCGGAACGGCTACGTGTATGCCACGAGCAACACGGCCGAGCGCCTGATCCGCCTCGATCCGAGGACGGGCGAGATGATCCACTATCAGATCCCGACCGACTTCGACTCGAAGAAGATCGCCCACGACCCGACGACGGGCCGCTCGACGCTGTGGATGGTCAACACGCGCAACGCGCGGATCATGAAGGTCGAGCCGCTGGACTGACGGAGTAGTCGACGCATGACTTCGTGGCGGTACCGCCTTAAGGCGGACCAATCCGGCGTCAGAAGCGCGGAAGTCGCCACGAAGATCAGCTCGCGGGCTCAACGACCTGGTCCGTGCTGAAGCCGGACTACTACGTGATGTGGATGATGCCGCGGCGCAGCGCGACGTTCATCGCGGCGGTTCTGTCCTGCACGTTCAGCTTCGCCAGGATGTTCTTCACGTGCACCTGCGCCGTTTCCTCGCTGATGCCGAGCGCCGCCGCGATTTCCTTGTTCCGCATGCCATAGGAAATCAGCTCGATCACCTGCACCTCGCGGCGCGTCAATTGCGGGCGGTTCGCGCGCTCCGCGAGGTGGGCCTGCACGTCCGAGCTGATCGGCGACTCCCGGCCCTCGTGCACCTCGCGAACCACTCGAATGAGATCGTCAGAGAGAGTGTCTTTCAGGAGATAGGCCGCGGCGCCCGCTTCGAGCGCCCGATGGATATCCTCGTCGCCGTGATACATCGTCAGCACGACGATCCGGGCGGCGGCGTCCTGGTGTCGAATCGCGCGGATCGCTTCCACGCCGCTCATCGATCCCAGCTGGAGGTCCATCAGCGTGATGTCCGGCCGATGGCGCTCGAAGATCGCCACCGCCTCTTCTCCGGTAGCGGCCGACCCGACGACCGTCATGTCGGGCTGACGCGCGATGATGAGCGCGATGCCCTCCCGGACGATTCGATGGTCGTCTACGCAGAGGACGCGGATTTCGGTGCTGTCCATTTAAGGGTTACGCCGGGCTCGGAGGCCGGCACAACGGCTTCGACCTCCGTGCCTCGTCCGAGACTGCTCGAGATCCTGAAGCTGCCGCCGATCTCCTCGGCGCGCTCCTTCATGCTCACAAGGCCGTAGTGGCCCTCGGCTTCAGCCACCACGTGTTCCGGATTGAAGCCACGGCCATCGTCCAGTACGCGGAGGACCACCGATTCGTCGTTGTACTGCAGCTCGACGCATACCTCCGTCGGGTGCGCATGCCGGACGGCATTCAGGATCGCCTCCTGGCCGATCCGCAGGAGCTGTTCCTCCACCCTGGCCGCGCACCGGCGGGTCGTCCCTTTCACCGTCAGCCGGAAATCGACTGGATATCCCGCGGTCGCGTGCTCGCCGGCTTCCCGAAGCGCCGCCGCCAGATCGGTACACCCGAGCTTCAGCGAGCGCAGGTTCCAGATCGACTGACGCGCTTCGCGGATATATTCCTCCACGTTCCTGCGCATCCGCACGAACTGCTCCTTGATTGGCGGCGCTGACAACTCGAGATCGTTGGCGACGACGTCGAGTTGCAGCGCGACGCCCACCAGGCTCTGGAGCAGCGTGTCGTGAATCTCACGGCTCAGACGCGCGCGCTCCCCGAGCAGGAGCGCGAATCGCTGCCGGACCTGCCGAAGATGCAGGTGCCAGATCCCCGCCACCGCCCCGATCGCCGCGGCAACGCAGACGACGGCGAACCAGGTCGTCTGATAGAACATCGGCGCGATCGAGAAGTCCCACGTCGCTGCCGGCTCGCTCCACGTCCCGTCGTCGTTGCTGGCGATGACCTGGAACTGGTAGTTGCGTGGCGGCAGGTTCGTGTAGAACGCCTCGGTGCGCGTGCCCGCATCGATCCAGTCCGCATCGAAGCCGGCGAGACGGTGACGAAACCGCGTCTTCAGCAGCGAGGCGAGATTGAGGACGGCATATTGAATTTCCAGCCTGGTCGTTCGAGGTGGCAGCCGGGCCTGCGACTCTGCCTGCACCCGCCGATCGTCGATATAGGCGCTCTCGATCCGGACACGAACCGGCGTGGCGCTTTGCATCGCTAACGCATCCGGATCGATGACCGTCACACCCCGGCCGCCCAGGAACCACAGCCGGCCATTCTTTGCGCGCACGGCGCTGCGATGCTCGAACCACCTCGGCGTTCCCGCGAGGCCGTCGAACGCATCGTACACACTGAAGCGGGGCCGGTAGGACGCGCTGGCAAGCGCCGACTCCAGCTCGGATCGTCGAATCCGCACAATCGCGACACCCTGGATCGCCAGCCACAGGAATCCCGCGTCGTCCTCGACGATTCCCGTCACCGATCCCGCGGGAAAGCCATTTTCCGGGTGAAGGGTCGCAAACCGTCCGTCTGCAAACCGCGTCAGTCCCTCGACTCCTCCGAGCCAGATGACGCCGAGCTTGTCCTGATAGATCGCCCGGTAAATACCGGCCTCGGAGCCGTCGCGCGGCCCGTGGAACTCGGCCTGGCCGCCGCGACCGACCACGCCAATCCAGCCGTTCGCAAACGCAAGCCAGATCCGGCCGTTTCGGTCGGCATAGGTGACGGTGATTCCAACACCCCGCAGGTGGAGCGGCAGGAGCAGGGGCTCCAGCTGCCCGCCGTTCAACCGCGACACCCCCTGTTCGAGATCGTGAATCCACAGTCCGCCCTGGGAATCGGATGATATGGAGCGAATCTTCCGCGCCTGGCGCCTCTCCAGGAAGCGGCACCGGCGAGAAGCGCCCGCCGTCGAACCTGAAGAGGCTCCGCTCCGTGGCCACCCAGAACGTGCCGCGGTTGTCGGCGTGCATGGCCGACAGCGGCGCGGACAGAACCTCCGGGCCGTCGCGGAGGCTGACGTCGCCGTCACGAAATCTGAAAAGCGCATCGAAGGTTCCGACCCAGACGCTTCCGTCAGGCGCAGACTCGACTCCGCGGACAAGGCCGAGGTTGGTGAGCGGCGTCACCTTGTACGGCGTGAGCCGGTTCAGTCCGTCGGCGGTCCCTGCCCACACGTTGCCCTCGCGGTCCTCGAACAGGGAGGTCACCGCGAAGCCGGTCAGCGCGGTCGTTTTCTCGATTGCCGGCGGTTGCCTGTTCGGGCCGGGCCGCACGCGCCAAAGGCCCCTTCCCAACGTGCCAACCCACAGATTGCCTCGTCGATCGTGCACGAGCGGACTGCCCCGCGCTTCCTCAGCTGAAATGGACGGGCATCCGGCGTTCGTGGAGCCTGCGAAAACCCACAATCTGATCGCTCACCCAGACCGTGCCGAAGCCGTCCTCGCTGATGCCCTGCACGGTTTCGGAAAAGGCGCCGGTCTGCTCGAACCTGTTCTCGCCCGGACTCCGACGGAACGTTCCGAGCGCCGTGCCCACCAGAAAGCTTCCGCTCCTGTCCACATACGCGGTATACACCGCCGTTGCGGGCACGCCATCGTCGAACCGTTCCCAGCGATTTGCGACCAGGCTGTGCAGGCCGCGTGGGTTTCCGCCCAGAGCGTGCCGTCGGGATGCTCGAAGAGCATCGTGACGGCGCCTTCCTCCAACCCCTCCTGGGGGCCGTAGTGGCGGAGCTCTCCCTTGCTGCAGGCGGACCACGCCGCCCGGCGCGCCGAACCCGAACCAGAGGCTCCCGTCCCGGGAGCTGGACAGCGCGCGAACGGCGACGCTCGGCAGCGGCGGCAAGCCGAGCGCCTCCCAGGAAACGAACCGGACGCCATCGAATCGAATCGGGCCGGCGTCGGTTCCCAGCCAGAGATATCCTTCTTCGGTTTGAACGATCGCCCAGATGGCGCTCGAGGCCAGACCTTCGGCCGGCCCCCACGTCGTGAGGCTGTAGTCGCTGAACACCCCGCGGAGCTCGGCGGCGCGCGCGGGCCGCCCGTCCGCCCCGAATCGAGAGTACCGCCGCCAGCAGAAACGCTGAAGGCCGGGGAATCATTGGCGCGACATTATCTCTAATCTTGCCGAGAGCGGCACATACCGGTATTCAGGTAGTCGCGAGGCGATCTACCTGTTCTCCGGTATTGCGACCGTCTGCCCCTGGAGCTACAAAGGCATCGCGAGCGCGCCGGGGTACTACAAAGGTCAGCGGCGAGGCTCGAATGGCGGGAGGTCATTCATGAAGCGGATTTCGTCTTACCTGCTCATCATCGCCTGCCCGGTCTTCGTGGCGGCGTGTTCGGTCCTGACCCAGACTCCGGCGGGAAGCGGCGTCACGGTCTTCGAGGGCGCGCGGCTCATCACAGGGCGATGGCAGCACGCCGATCGAGAACGCCGTCTTCATCGTCCAGAACAATCTGTTCACCGCCGTCGGCCGGCAGGGTGAGCTCCAGGTTCCCGCCGGCGCGACGCGCGTCAGCCTGGCCGGCAAGACGGTGATGCCGGCGAAGGTCGATCTGCACGGCCACCTCGGATACGAGGACGTCGTGGCGGGAACGACGTCGAAGGCGAATTTCAATCGTCAGAATCTCATCGAGCACCTCGAGCGTTTCGCCTACATGGGCTGGAGCGCGGTGGTGAGCATCGCCGATCTCGAGGAGCGCGAAATCTTCCCCGGCGATCATCTCAACGTCTATCAATCGCCGCGGGACCCTTTGCTGCCGAAGACCGGCCGCATGCCGTGGGGCCACCTGCCGTCGCAGATGGCGACCGAAGTCATTCCGAACGCGGCACTGTTTCGCACCGCGGGCCAGGGGATGGGCACGCCGGGTGGCGGAGCGGGCGGCCACCCGTCCAGAAACGACGTCATGTATCCGATCAGCACACCCGAAGAGGCGCGGCGGGCGGTGCAGGACTACGTCAAGACGAAGCCCGAGTTCGTGAAGATCTGGGTGGATGACCGGAACGGAAAGCTACCGTTGGGCACGCTGACGCCGCCGCTCTATCGAGCGGTCATCGAAGAGGCGCGCCGGCTCGGGTTCGACGTCGCGGCCCACACCGTGACGCTCGCCGACGCGAAGGAGCTCTACAAGGCAGGCATGGTAGGCGCCGTTCACATTCCGGTCCGCGGCGGTGATCACCCCGACGAGGAATTCCTCGCGATTATCAGAGATCGAGTCGCCAAGAGCGACCGGCCCCTCTGGTTCCAGGAACACGGATCATCGACCGCACTGGGTCCAGAGGCGTGGGACGATCCGCTGCTTTGGGAGATGCTCGAGCGCGACCAGGTGATGGATCAGATGGGCCCGTCGATCAAGAGAATGACGCCCGAGTCGGTGGCGCGCGCCCAGGCGAGTTCCAAGGCGATCGGAGACGACTCGAAGAAGCTCATTGCGGCGGGGATGAAACTCGTTTATGGCAGCGACAACGGCGCGGCTGGCCGCGGTTTCGGCTGGTACGAGCAATTGAGGTTCGAAAACTGGGTGTCGATGGGCTTTACACCCGCTGAGGCGATCGTGATGGTCACGAGAGACGGCGCCCAGGTGGCGAAGCTCAATACCGGCATGGTGGCGAAGGGCAAGAGCGCCGATTTCATCGTGCTCGACGCCAATCCCCTGGAGAACATCGCCAACACGCGACGAATCAACAAGGTGTACCTGCGCGGCGCCGAAGTCGATCGGGCGGGAATCAGAGCCAAGTGGCAGGCCAAATGGGGGAAGTGGAAGACCAACAAGCCGGCACAAATTACGACCCCGATAGGGAACTGATGAACGCCAGCCACTACGTACGAATCAAGAGCGAGGGAGGATATATGCGGCGTCTTTATTTGATAGCGCTTGCAGCGGCCGGCACGGCGGCCCTGATGGTGTTTCAGTCTTCGTCGGCGGCCAACCTGCAGGCCCAGTCCGCGTTCGCCGGGGTCGCCGCCGGGGGCGGCAACGCGAGCGATTTGCGCGGTGGCCCGAACGGCGTCGTGAAGACCGTGTTGCGCGGTACCGAGCTCCCGGTCGACGGGCTGATGGTGCAGTTGATCTCGCACAAGACCTCCATCCGCACCACCGTCTATACCAACGAACGTGGTCAGTTCGAGTTTCCGAAGCTCGAAAGCGGCGACTACGTCTTGCGGGTTCCCAGGCCGATGGAGTTCCGGCGGTACGAGAAGGACTTGGTCCGGATCGACGGCGCGACGAAGTTGCCCGACATCGTCATGGAGCGGATCACCAACGGCCTCTTCCTGCCGCCGACCAGGGACATCCTGGCTCAGCTGAGCGGGGCGGAATGGCTCGCCAACATGCCCGGCACCGCCCAGGAGAAACGGCTGTTCACCAACGGGTGCACCAACAGCTGTCACGGCGGCGATCGTCCCTTCATGCAGAAATTCAGTCCGGCCGACTGGGTCAAAGTCGTCGACCGCATGACCAACTACACCCACCGGATCCTGACGAATGCTTCAGGCCGGAAGGACCTGAACGCCAACGCCAAGGTCATTGCGGACTGGCTTGGGAGAGTTCGGAATCTCGACTCCGAATACCCCGAGATCGAACCGTTCCCCCGGCCGACGGGTGTGGCCACCCGCGCGATTGTGACCGAGTACGAGCTGCCCTACACGCTCGTCCACATTCACGACGTCGCAGGCGATGCGCAAGGCAATGTCTGGTTCAACGTCAACAGAAGCCCGTTCGTCGGGAATGCTGGATCCCAAGACCGGCAAGGTGACGAATTACCGCCTGCCGGAACCGGTGAAACCGGCGGGCCTCGTCGAGGCCGCCGTCGACCACTACACGGACCCGCCGGGTATCCACCCGGGGATGCACGGGCTCTTCATCGACAAGAACACTGGATACGTCTACAGCACGGGCACCTGGCATCGGAGCATCATCCGCATCGACCCCAAGAGCGGTGAGATGAAGGGTGTGGTGACCAATCTCACCCAGAACGGGAACATGGCGCTCCATCCCGACGGCAAGTCCATCTGGAGAACCGACTCCAACGAGATCAGGAAGTACGACCTGCCGGGCGTTTTCGAAACCGGCATGCCGGTCAAGACCTGGAAGCTGAAGACGGTCAACAACACCTACGGCAACTTCATCAGCGCCGATGGCCGCTACTTCGGCGGTGGCGGCGCCAATATCGTCTGGCTCGACACGCAGACGGACGAATTGCGGGAGATTCCGCTGCCGATCGGCGGCCAGCGAGGACGCGGCACGTTCGACGCCGAGGGCAACATCTGGTCGGGCGCGCAAAAACTGACCAAGTACGATCCGAAGACCGGCGCCGTCACCCAGTACACGCCTCCGACGCCGTACTACCACTCCTACTCCGCGCGGATGGACAAGAACGGCGACCTGTGGTCCGGCCAGCAGCAGGGCGGGCGGATCGGACGGTTCAACCCGAAGACCGGCCTCTGGATCGAGTACGTGCTGCCGACGCCGTGGAGCTTCGACTACATGTCGTTCATCGACAACTCGACCACGCCGCCGACGTACTGGTACGGCGATCAGCACGGCTACATCGTTCGCGTCCAGCCGCTCGAATAGGAGAGAGCCATGAACACGTCGAACGTCATGAAGATGGTTCTCGCCGGATCGATTCTGAGCGTGGGCGTGCTGTTCTGCCTCGCGGGACCAGATAGCCGGGTTCTGGCGCAAGAGGAGGAGGGTCGAGGCGCGGCTCAGGGTCGTGGCGCCGCACCTCAAGGTCGCGGCGGCGCGCCCCAGACAGCGCCGGCTCCCTACAAGGAGATGCCGGTCGACAAGTACGACCGGAACGCCACCTTGTGGGCGCACGAACGGTCAGGATTCAAGAGTGGCTGGCAACGGGGCCGGGAAGTGTATTTCATGAACTGCTGGATGTGCCACAGCGAGTACGTCATCGCGGGCGACTGGGCGCCAGTGCCGACGCTGCGCGACGTGACGAAGCGCCTGACCGACGCGCAGATCACCACCTACATCCAGAACGGGGCCGGGAGAATGCCGGCATTCAAGCAACTCACCGACGCCGACATCAAGGACCTGTTGGCGCTCTTCCACGAGAAATGTGGAACGTTTCCGACCGGGGGTGGCTGCTTCGACGAGCACAATCCCCCTCCCAACCCTCTCTACCGCTTCGGAACCGAATACCTGGCGCCGAATGCCGTAGACGCAGCAAAAAAGCCGTAGTTCGTTTTCTTGGAGGTAAGGGATGCGATTCCTAGCTGACAGGCGGAACGTCGCGAGGCTCTGTGCTTTCGTGATGTGCCTTGCGCTTGCCCCGGCGTGGGCGCCGGCACAATCCATCCGGCCATCCCTGACGGGAGTGGTCACCGACTCGTCCGGCGCAGTGCTGCCGGGCGTGACCGTGGAGGTGGCGAGCCCGGCGTTGATCGAGAAGGTGCGCACCGGCGTGTCCGATGGAGACGGACAGTACCGCATCCTCGATCTCCAGCCTGGCGTCTACACGGTGACGTTCACGCTGCCGGGCTTTGGGACCGTCAAACAGGAAGGTCTCGAGCTGGCGGGTTCGAACGTGGCCAGAGTGAATACTCAGATGCGCGTCGGGGACCTGCAGGAAACCGTCACGGTCCTCGGCGAGAGCCCGACCGTCGACGTCCAGACTCCGCGACAGACGCAGGTGCTCAACAAGGAAATTCTCTCGGAAATGCCGCTCGAGCGCACCGCCACGGCGATCGCGTCGACCCTGGTGCCTGCGATGAACTCCGGCCTCTCGGCCTACGGGGCTCAGGGCACAACAGGACCCGAGACGGGACGCCTCCAGGTGGACGGCGTCGGCGTCGGCTCGGGCACCTCGGGCACGTCCCAATATCGGCCCGACACCATTCAGGCCACCGAACTGGTGATCTCGAGCTTCGGCAACCTCGGCGAGGCGGAAGTCGGATCGCCCATCGTCAACATCATTCCGCGCGTGGGCGGCAACATTGTCAGCGGAACGTTTTACTTTGACGGATCGACCGGCGGGTTCGCCAGTGACAATACCGAGGACCTCGTGGCTGCCGGCGTCATACGGGCGCCCAACGAATTGATCCAGACGTCACAGCTGAATCTGGGAGTGGGTGGTCCGATCCTGCGCGACCGGCTGTGGTACTTCGGCACTGCGCGGTACCAGACGGAGTCGTCCTACGTCACGAACATGTGGGCGAACAGGAACGCCGGCGACCCGACCAAGTGGACCTACGACCCGGATTTCGACCGCCGCGCCACCAACGACAGCTGGTATGGCAACGGATCGGTCCGCTTCACGTGGCAGATCTCGCAGCGCAACAAGCTGAACGTCTTCTGGGACGAGCAGCGCAAGTGCGAGCGGTGCTCCGACATCAGTTCGAATAGCTCGACGACCGCGCCCGAGGCATCGTCGCCCGGGTACATTCCCGGCATGCGGCAGTACTGGCGCGTGCAGCAACTCAACTGGACGGCGCCGCTGACGAACAGGCTCCTCGTCGACGTGGGCTTCGGGTATCCGAACAGTCTCTACGGCAAATTGCCGGAAGAGGAGGACCTCTTCCTGACGCAGGCGAACGAACAAGGCGGTCTCATCCCCGGCTTGACCTACCGGGCTGAAACGTTCAGCCGGAATCGCGGCGGGTTGACCCGTTGGGTCGGATCGGCCTCGTACGTGGCGGGCGCCCATACTCTGAAATTCGGCTTCGACGGCCAGCGGTTTCACCAGGTCCGGCAGCTCTTCACGCAGAAGGACGGCCTGTCTCAATTCCGGTTCAACAATGGCACGGCGAACCGGATCACGATGACCTACAACGACTGGCGGTATGAGCTGAACGTGCCGATGCAGGCCTACTACGCGCAGGACAGTGCCACCTTCGGGCGGCTGACGCTGCACGGGGGTCTGCGGCTCGATCATGCGAATAGCTATGCCCCCGAGCAGAACCTGAATGCGAATGCGTTCGTCCCGGAACCGATCCTGTTCCCCGAGACGGTGGTCGTCAAGGGCTTCTACGACCTCAGTCCGCGAATGGGCGCCGCCTACGATCTGCTGGGCGATGGAAAAACGTCCGTGAAGATGAGCCTGGGCCGGTATCTGGCCGCCGTGAATGCCGATGGGATCTATGCGTCCACGGCGCCGGTGGCCCTGATTGGCGGAGGCGGCGCCAGAACCGCCCCGACGACGACGCGCTCGTGGACCGACGTCGATAAGGATTACGTGCCGGACTGCAATCTGAACAACAAGGCGAAGAACGGCGAGTGTGGACCCTGGGGGACTCAGAACTTTGGCGAGTTCCTCACCAGCGCGGTCGATCCCCAGCTTACCGGACATGAAGGCATGTGGTACCGTCGCCCCTACGACTGGGGGTTGGGCCTGTCCGTCCAGCACGAACTGCGGCCGCGGCTCTCTGTCGATGTCAGCTACAACAGGCGGTGGTGGGGCAACGACACCGTCGTTGACAACCTCGCGGTCGGACCGGTCGACTACAACGCGTACACCGTCACGGCGCCGGCCGATCCCAACCTGCCGAACGGCGGCGGATACCCGATCAACGACCTCTGGGCCGTCACCGAAGCCAAGTTCGGCGCCACCGACAACTACGAAGTGCCTTCCGAAAGCTTGGGGACGAACATCCGGTACTTTCACGCTGTGGACTTCAACCTCCGGGGGCAAGTGCGCGGCGTGACGCTGCGAGTGGGCACCACCACGGGACGCTCTGTGACGGACAGCTGCGAGTTGATCTACGACACCGCGACCGTGCGGGACTGCCACCCGGATGTCCCGTTCCAGACCACTTTGAGTTCCCTCGTCTCATACATCCTTCCGAAGGTGGAGGTTCAGTTGAGCGGGGTATTCCGCAGCTCGCCGGGAAGCGCAATCTCGGCCAACCGCGTGTACACCAATGCCGAGGTCCAGCCGAGTCTGGGTCGGCCGCTGCCGGGGGGTGCGCAAAACGTCACCATCAACCTGCTCAGTCCCGGCGATATGTACCGCGAGCGCATCAACCTCGTGGATCTCCGCTTCGCGAAGCTGGTCAGGATGGGGGCGAAGCGGCTGAACGTGGGGCTTGACATCTTCAACGCGTTCAATTCCAACGTCGTCCTGAACTCCAACAACACGTATGGGTCGGCGTGGCTGACGCCAACGGCGGTGCAGCCGGCGCGGGTGATGCAGATAAGCGCGAAGTTCGATTTCTAGGCGATTACGATCACCGCAGAGATCGCAAAGACCGCAGAGCGCGTAGAACAGATAGATGTAGGGCACGGCCTTCAGGCCGTGCCGTCGCTCCCGGGCCGGTCTGAAGACCGGCCCCTACCGGGAGGATTGTCGCAATCAACTCGCGTCGCGTGCCGTGTAGTTGATGTTCTCGAGCCACAGCACGAGCGAGCCCAGGAAACCGACGCCGTACACCTGGACCGATCCCGGCAGGAGAACGAGGATCAAAACCGTACAGACGGCGATTTCCGTCCAGCGCCAGATGCGTGCCTGGCGCGCGCTTCGATCGAGCGCGGCTTGCAGCAACGGCAGGAATCCAAGAAACGCATAGACGGCGTAACGCGACTTGGTTTCCGGCAGCATCATGTAGAGCGTGGACGACCACAGCGCCGCCATCGTCACGACATCGCCAGGGGAGAACGTCGAGAACGTTCGTGACGACGAGCGGCGGCGCCACCGCCACACAATCCCCACAGTGGCGAGCAGGATGAACGCACGCCCCATATTCGCGAGCGCCAGGACGTGACTCCTGTCAAACGAGAAATGCGGGACGTCGGCGTATACACTGTGGAATCCCGGATCGTACGAAAGGTAACGAAGCAGAACGGCATCGAGGCTCTGGTTCGAGTAGCGAAGCGTCAGCGTGTACGCCAACTGCCCCTCCGGGCTGAGGATGACGTGCTCCCAGAAGGACAGGTTGAGCGCCCATGCCCGGCTCCCGTAGATCAACACCGGAACCAACAGACACATCGTCAGGAGGCAGGCCGCGATGAGCAGCGCTTGCCGCAAGGCCACCCTGGGGGTTTTGACCAGCGAGAGTGGCACAGCCACCATCAGGACCGGATACAGCTTGATGGCGGATGGAATCGCCAGGAAGACACTGGCCCCCAGCAAGCGCCCCCTGGCAAGGAAGCCCAGGGAGAGGATCCAGCAGGCCACGAACAGCACGCTGAATTGACCCACCTGGATGCTGGCCGTCGACAGTACCAGGTACAAGATCGCGGACCAGGCAAAAAGCGCCTCCGGATCCCAATCGCCGCGGCCGCTCAAGCAACTGCGTAAGACAACGAGCGAAATCCCGAGCAGCGTCAGGTTGAACAGCGCCCAGAGGGCAGCTGCGGCGCCCGGGCCCAGCAGGCAAAGCGGCTGGAAGATGGCGAGTCCGGTAGGCGACAGGCTGATCGGCCAGGAAGTGACGACGTCGAGGCGGGGATACAGCTCGCCCCCCATGCCTGTCGCCAGCAGCCGGCAGGTCCGGTAGAAGACGCCAAAATCACTCAGGCCGCGGCTGCCTCTGGCGACCAGCGAGATCGCCTGGACCACCGTCGCGACGATGACAACGAAAAGGACTCGACTAAGCCGCAACCGCCTGGATCGACAGGTTGATCTTGACCTCGTCGCCGACGAGGAACCCGCCAGCCTCCATCGGAGCGTTCCAGCTCAACCCGAAATCCTTGCGGTTGATCTTCACCTCCGCCTCGAACCCGGCGCGCTCCTTCCCCCATGGGTCCTTCGCGCCGCCGAGATACGTCACCGGAATCGTGACTTCCCTGCTCGTTCCATGGATCGTGAGAGGGCCGGTCACCTCGAATTGATTGCCGCTGACGCGCCGAATCCGCGTGCTGGTGAACGTGATCGTGGGATGTTCGTCGACGGAGAAGAAGTCCGCCGAGCGGAGGTGCTTGTCCCGATCCGGCTCGCCGCGTGTCGATGCTGGTCGCCTGGATCGTGAAGGACACCGAGGACTGTTCCGGGTTCGCCTCGTCGAACTGCAGGGTGCCTTCGAAGCTCGAGAAGCGTCCGCTGACCCTCGTAATCAGATGACGCACCTGAAAGGTCGCCTCGGAATGCTGTTTGTCGATGGTGAACGTTCGTAAACCAGTGGAGGTTGCCATGCTGTGCTCCTTAGCAGCCCGTGGTGAAAGTCTGGCGTCGCACCGAGACGGACGAGGCGCCCCGCCGGCAAGGCGCGACGACCGAGAATACCGGGAGTATTCGAGCGAGGAGCAACGCAGCCGGAGGGGATGCATCGCCCGTCGAATGCAGCCAGATTTCACCACGGGCTGTCAGTCCGGCAGCGCGAACGACATGATACTCTGCCCGACCGCGATCGCGATGTGCTGCCTGTTGTCGAACACGTAGGTCATCGGCGATGCCTTCCAGACGTGGTTGGTCGGGAAGTCCCAGAGCACCTTGCCGCTGGCGGCGTCGGCGGCCATCAACGACCCGCTGTTCTCGCCGAAGAACACCAGGCCGGACGCCGTCGAGATCACGCCGGCCGACGCGGTGACCGGCCCGCTTCCCTGCACCAGATCCCAGGCGACCTCGCCGGTTCGAATGTCCAACGCGCGCAGCGACTTCGTGAAGGTCTCGCCGGGAGCGGGACGCGCGGCGCCGCCCATGAAGCTTCGGCCCGGCTGCCATTCCTGATCGCGCTTCGTGAACAGGTTGCAGCGTTCGAGCGCCTGAAAGTAATAGAGGCCGGTGCCGGGGTTGAACGAGGTGGAAAACCAGTTCGTGCCGCCCTGGAAGCCCGGGCACACGTAGGTTTCGCCGTCGGCGTTTTCCTTGAGCTCGTTCAGGATGGGGCGCCCCTTCGCGTCGATGCCCTTCGCCCAGTTGAGATTCTTCAGGAATTGTCTGGCGAGCAGCAGCTCGCCGTTGGTCCGATCCAGCACGTAGAAGAACCCGTTGCGGTTCGCCTGAATCAGCAGCCGGCGCGGCTGGCCCTGCCAGGGGGCATCGAGCACGACGGGCGTCTCCTGGGCGTCCCAATCGTGGATGTCGTGTGGAGTGAACTGGAAGTGCCAGCGAAGCCGGCCCGTCCGGGCCTCGAGGGCGACAACGGAATCGCTGTAGAGATTGTCGCCCTGGCGTTGGTCGCCGTTGAAGTCCAGCCCGGGGTTGCCGGTCGTCCAGTAGACGAGATCGAGCTGCGGATCGTAGGTGCCGGTCATCCAGGCGGCGCCGCCGCGGTGGTCGGTGAGCGTGCCCTGCCATGTTTCCGAGCCGGGCTCGCCGGGTCTGGGCACGGTCCAGAAGCGCCACGCTTCCCTGCCGGTGTCCACCTCGTAGGCGGCGATGAATCCGCGCACCCCTTCGTCGCCGCCGGCGGTGCCGGAGATGACCAGATTGCCGACCACGAGCGGCGCTGACGTGCCGTTGTAATTCTCCCGCCAGTCCGCCATCTCGGTGTCCCACAGCAGCTCGCCGGTGGAGCGATTGATGGCGATCATGTGCGCGTGGTCGGTCAGCAGAAACAGGCGATCGCCGGAAATCGCGACGCCGCGATTGAACCCGCCGGCGGCATTGCCGGCGATCCCCTTGGTGCGCGGCTGCTGGTAATGCCAGATCTGGCGGCCGCTGCCGGCGTCGAGCGCGTACACCTCGTTGGCGCTCGAGATGTACATGATCCCGTCGATCACGATGGGCGTGGTCTCGACCGTGTTGACGTTGGGCATCGGGAACACCCAGCGGGGCGCCAGCCGCGCGACGTTGCCCTTGTCGATCTGGGTCACCGTGGTGTAGCGGTTGCCGCCTGGATCGCCGTGGTACGTCGTCCAGTCGCGCTGCGAGGTGACGACGCGATACCGGTCGCCTGCCGCCTTGCGGAGCAGGTGTATGCGCTGGTCGTCGGTGCGGAGCTGGAGATCGGAGAGGCCTTCGTTGAGGACGCGGCCTTCGAGCGTCCGTCCGTCGGTCGTCTGAACGCTCTTGCGGACGACGACTGGCGGGGCGTTTCGCGGGATTGGATTGTCACCCGGCTGAGGGCCGGCGGGCGTCTGGGCCAGCGCGGCCGCGGCGGCGAGCAGGAAACACGCCGAAAGAATGTGCGTCCTCATGGTTTTGAAACCATATCAGGTTCGAGTCATTCGGGTACGACGTGTTAACGCAGGACGCACATTGTAGATCGCGAGAGCCACAGAATGACCACGGATATCAAGTAACATTCCCGGCACAACATGCCGAGAATGGGCCTGATCCTGGCGCTCGGAATCGCCGCGGCCGCCTGCACGACGAACGGCCCGGCGAAGAACGTCGTCAGGCTGATCACCCATTCGAGCCCGGGCGGCGGCAGCGACGTCTTCCTCCGCGAGATCGCGCCTCACCTGTCGAAGATCATGGGCGCCACGTTCGTCGTCGAAAACCTCCAGGGCGGCAGCGGCGCCAAGGCGATGGCGGCCATCGCCGGCGCGAAGCCGGATGGCGGCATGTTCTACGCCACGACGCCGACGTTCATCTACACCTCGCTCCTGAGCCAGCCGTCCGCGCGCTACACGGACCTCGAGCCGCTGGTGAATCTCTTCTTCGACCCCGAGGTGCTCTATACCGCCGCCGACTCCAGGTTCGCGACGTTCCAGGACGTCCTCGACGAGGCGCGCAAAGGTGGCGGCAAATGGGGCGCGGCCAATCCCGCGTCGCTCGAGCGCCAGACGCTCGAGCGGTTGAAGCAGAAGGCGATGGTCGCCCCCGTCGTCATCACGTTCGAAGGCGGCGGCGACATGCTCGTCAACGTGTTGAATCACACTCTCGACATGGGCATCGGCGAGCTGCAGGAGATCCGCGGCCAGCTCGACGCCGGCACGATTCGGCTGCTGGCGGTGGTCGGTGACGACCGCTTGCCGCTCTTTCCCGATCTCGAGACCGTCAAGGAGCAAGGGATCGATCTTTCGGTGCGGAAGTTCCGCGGGCTCGCCGGCCCCGAGAGGCACGCCTCCCGACGTCATCGCGGCGTGGGAGGCCGCCATTCCCAGGCTCCTCGAGGATCCGGAATACAAGCAGCTCTATCTGTCGAACAGCCTGCAGCCCGGCTTCATCGCGCATGCCGAGTACGTCAGGTTCATGAGCGAGTTCGGCAGGGAGACCGAAGCGTTTCTCCGGGAGTCGGGCGTAATCAGGTGATGGACTGATGACTGCCAGGGCCAACCGGGACCTCGTCTTCGGCACCGCGACGCTTGCGCTCAGCGCCGGCTACTACCTGATGGCCGGCCGCATTCCCGAGAGCCAGCTCGCCGACGCGATCGGTCCGCAAGGCCTGCCACGGACCTACGCACTCCTGCTGGCGGCGCTGGCGCTCGTGATGATCTTCAGATCACTGACGGTCCGGCTGAAGCCGGACACTACGTCTGAATCCGTACGTGGGATCCGGCTTAAGCCGGACTCGTCTGCACGTGGGATCCGGCTGAAGCCGGATTCGTCTGTACGTGGGATCCGGCTTCAGCCGGATTCGCGGTCGCCGATCCCGCGCGTCGCCGGCATGCTGGCGATCGGGATCATCTATATCGTGGTGGTGCCGTGGCTCGGCTATCTGCTCTCGCTGGCCGGGCTGATCTTCGCGACCACGTATTACCAGGGCGGCGCGGTCAACCGGCAGGTGGCGCTCGTCGCGTTGTCCGGGGCGGTGTTCTGCTGGGTGCTGTTCGTCCTGCTGATGGGCATCGCGCAGCCGCCGGGGTTCTGGCCATCCCTGCTGTGATCACCGCCCTCGCCAGCATTTTCACCACAGCGATCGGCCCGGCCGCGTTCGCCGGCGTCGCCTGGGGCATCCTGGGCGGCGCGCTGCCGGGCATTTCGCCCTCCATCACCATGGCTCTCCTGCTGCCGTTCACCTACGGCATGGATCCGACAGTGGCGATCGTGCTGCTCGCGTCCACGTATGTCGGCGCGGAATACGGCGGATCCATTCCGGCGATTCTCATCCGCACGCCCGGGACCAATGCGGCGGCGGCAACCGTCATCGACGGCTACGCGATGAAGGAACAGGGAAAGGCCGGCGAGGCGCTCGGCATCTCGCTGTATTCAGGTTTCGTCGGCGGCTTGTTCGGGCTCCTCGTGCTCGTCCTGCTGACCAGACCGCTATCGCGCCTCGCCCTCGCGTTCACGCCGACGTCGTACTTCGCGCTCGGCGTGCTGGGCCTCAGCGTCATCGCGTCGGTGTCGGGCGACTCGTTGATCAAGGGACTGATGGCGGGACTGCTGGGGCTGATGATCGCAACGGTCGGCACGGATCCGGTCACCGGGCTCAACCGCTTCACCTTCGGCAGCCCGGAGCTGCTGTCGGGAATCCCGCCGATCCTCGTGATGGTCGGCCTGTTCGCGATCGGCGAGCTGCTGGCGCAAAGCGGCGAGCCCGGTTGGCAGAAAGCCGACAGCGCGAGCACGCGAATCCGTTTCCCCAGCCCGGCGATGTGGCGGCGCCTTGCAAAGCCGCAGGCGATCGGATCGGTGATGGGCACGATCGAAGGGATCATGCCGGGCGGCGGCGGCACCATCTCCGCGTTTCTTGCCTACAACGAGGCGCGGCGCTGGTCGCATCATCAAGGAGGAATTCGGCCAGCGGCTCGCCCGAAGGCATTGCCGCTCCAGAGGCGGCCAACAACACGGTCGCCTGCACGGCGCTCGTCCCGATGTTGAGCCTCGGTATTCCCAGCTCCAATTCCTCGGCGGTCCTCCTGAGCGGCTTCCTGATGCACGGGCTGATGCCGGGCCCGATGCTGTTCGTGAAAAATCCCGAGGTCGTCAACGGCCTGTACGCCGGCCTGCTCGCGGCGAACCTCGCGATGGTGATTCTCGGTTACCTCATCATGACGCCGTGCCTCTGGCTGGTGAACCGCCCGAAGCCGTACCTGATGGCGTTCATCTATGCCTTCGTGGTCTCCGGTGTCTACTCGATCGAGACCAGCCTGTTCCATATCGGCCTGGCGCTCGGATTCGGCGTGCTCGGATATGCGATGCGGTACTTCAAGGTGCCGTTCCTGCCGATGGTGCTCGGTGTGGTGCTCGGGTTCATGGTGGAGTCGAATTATCGCCGCGCGCTGGCGCTGTCGGGCGGCGACCACCTGACTTTCGTCCGCGATCCGATCTCGGGCGTGCTTCTCGGCCTCGCCACGATTTTCGTGATCGGATCGGTCGTGCGCCATGCGCGAGAGCGGCGTCCACACAACCCGCAGCCCTCGGCGCCATGACTGGGCACACACCGCGATCCGAACCGGCGGTCGCCGAGCAGATTGCCGGTTGGCTCGCCTCCGTGGAGCCGCAGCGCCTGCCGGCCGCAGCCGTGACGGCGGCCCGGCAGCTGTTCCTCGATGTCGCCGGGTTGTGCATCGCGGCGCGTCACGAACGGTATATCGCCGCGACCCTCGAAGCGATCGATCGAGGCGGGCCGTGCACGGCGATCGGACACGGGGCAGGAAGGGCGGGAGGGGCTGGAGAGGCGGGACCTGGTGGTTTTGACGCGTTCGGCGCCGCACTGGTCAACGGGACCGCCGCCCACGGCGAGGACTTCGACGATACGTTCGAGGGTGGTCCGGTGCACTCGGGCGCCGTCGTCGTGCCGGCGGTGCTCGCCGTCTGCGAGAGGGAACGGCTCGGCGGCGACCGGCTGCTCGCCGGCATCGCCACCGGCGCGGAGTTGATGTGCCGGCTGAGCCTGGTGGCGCCGACGGCGACGCACAAGGCAGGGTTCCATCCGACGGCGGTATTCGGCGCCCTCGCGGCGGCCGGCGCGGCGGGCGCGGCGTTGCGGCTGCCGCCCGCCGCAATCGTCTCTGCGCTCGGCATCGCCGGAAGCATGGCCTCCGGAATCATCGAATACCTGGCCGAAGGCACATGGACCAAGCGCATGCATGCGGGCTGGGCCGCGCAGTCGGGCGTGCGCGCCGCGCTGATGGCGCGCGCCGGATTCCTGGGGCCGCGCACGGTGTTCGAGGGAGTCCACGGCGTCTACCGGGCGTTCGCGCCGTCGATCCCGCCCGATTTCGGGCCGCTTCTCAACGACCTCGGCAGCCGCTGGGTGATGCAGGCGATTGCGTTCAAGCCCTACGCCTGCGGCACCATGACGCAGCCCTTCGTCGACTGCGCGATCAAGCTCGCCGAGGGCAACGTGCGGGCCGCCGACATCACGGATATTGTCTGCGAGGTCGCGGAGGGAACGGTGCATCGCCTGTGGGAGCCGCTCGCGGTGAAACGCCGGCCGCCCACGCCGTACGCGGCGAAGTTCAGCACGCCCTTCTGCATCGCGACGGGCTTTCTCGAAGGCGACGCCGGCCTCGCGCAGTTCAGCGAGTCGCGCATCCACGATCCCGCCGTGCTCGATTTGACCGCCAGGATCCGATATCGGATCAATCCGGACGACGAATACCCGCGCAACTTCACCGGCCATTTGCGCGCGACGCTGACGGACGGCAGCGAGCGCGAATTCCGCCAGCCCTATTTGCGCGGGGGCGAGCACGCGCCGCTTTCAGCGGCGGAGCTCGAGACGAAGTTCATGAACAACGCGCGACATGGCGGCTGGAGCCCCGCGCTGGCGGACCGGTTCCTGGCACTCACGCGCGACCTGTTTTCTTTACCGAGGCTCGATGCCCTCGCGGAGTTCCGCGTATGACCGAAAGCAGGCCCGGTCTTGTCAGACCCGGCGATCCGAAAGATCTCGCCGGACGCGTCGCCGTCGTCACCGGAAGCTCGCGCAACATCGGACGCGCCATCGCCCTGGAACTGGCGAGCGCCGGCGCGGCGGTGATGGTGAACGCGCGAACGTCGGCCGCAGAGGCCGAAGCCGTGGCAGAGGAGATCCGCAAGGCCGGCGGCCGTGCGGCCGTGAAAATCGCCGATGTCGCCGACCCGGAGGCGGCCGCCGCGCTCATCGCGGCTGCGGTCGAATCGTTCGGCCGGCTCGACATCCTCGTCAACAACGCCGCCGTGCGGCGGGAAATCGATTTCGCACAGCTCGACTACCGGGAGTGGCGCGAAATCGCGTCGATCATTCTCGACGGCGCCTATCTGTGCAGTCACTCGGCGCTGCCGCATCTCATCGCGTCGGGCAGCGGCGCCGTCGTGAACATCGGCGGCGTGTCTGCCTTTACCGGCGCCGCCGCGCGCGCGCATGTGATCGCCGCCAAGGCCGGCCTCGCCGGCCTGACGCGCGCGCTCGCGCACGACCTCGCGCCGCATGGCATCACGGTCAACTGCGTGGTGCCTGGCCGCATCGACACGACGCGCGTAGGTAAGGAGCCCGCGCATCATGGTGGGTCCGGGCCGCTCGCCGGCCGTCGCGGCACGGCCCGAGGAAATCGCCGCGCTCGTGCGCTTCCTGTGCGGTCCCGAGGCGCGCTACATCACCGGCCAGAGCATTCACGCCAACGGCGGCGTGTTCATGTCCTGAGCGACATTGAGCGCAGAGCGCGCAGAGCTCGCAGAGTTCTCTCTTCGTACTTACAGCTATTCTCTGCGGTCTCCGCGGTCTCTGCGTTCAATAACGTCGTGAGAGACGTGCGCTACTGTTGCCTGGCAGGGCGGCTCCTCTCGAGGGCCTCGAGCGCTGCCCGCTCCGTTTCCGCGGCCCGTGCGATCGTGCGGTTGTTGGCCTTGTACTGCGCGGCTTCGGCTCCCCGCCGCGGCTCCAAGCCCGCCTTGCGCAGCCACTCGGACCGGAGGCGCCAGCTCTCGGACCGCAGCCGCACGTACTCCCCGGCGTTCGCGATCAGCGGTTGATGTTCTTCGGGGACTCCCTCAAGCGCTTCGAGGCGCGCGCCGGTGACCTGCAGTTCGGGAATGATCGTCCGATCGATCAGCAGCGCCAGCGCCTCCGCCGTCATCCGGTCGCTTCTGAACCGATCGGCCGCCTCCTGGTACATCGCCGGCCAACCGATCCTCGTCCGCGAGCGTTCGTTCGAGCTCTGGCTTGACGTCGGCAACGCCACGGAGAGGGATAGCGATCAGCACGGCGAAGACGACGGCGGCCACCGTCAGGTGCGCGACCCGCCGTGGCGCTGGCTTGCGATCGCTGACACCCTTGGCGAGGACCGCCCCGCACACCAGGCCCGCGAGAAATCCGGCGAGCTCGGCCGCCGCTCCGACGCTGTCGTTCGCGAGGCTATACAGGATGAACAGCGCGGCAGCCGGCGCCAGCCTCTTCACAACCGTCAGCGGAATCGTCACGTCCGAACGGTGGCGCATGCTCCAGATCGACGCCGCGAGCAGCAGGCCATAGAGCCCGAACACGGCGCCCGACGCGCCGACGCTCGTGGCCATCGGATGCGTGGCAAGGTGCACCACACTCGCAAGGACGCCCGCGATCAGGAACACGGCGACGACGATCAGTCGGCCGATGAGACGCTCGAGGATGAGGCCGATCTGCGCGAGGCCGGCGACCATCACGAGAAGGTGAAGCACGCCCGAGTGGACGAACATCGACGTGGCGAGACGCCACCACTCGCCGTTCCTCGTGGGCAGCCAGAAGTTGCCGCCCCAGCCGGCAAGCGTCTCGGGATCGCCGGACGCACCGGCCCCCGACATCATCAGGATCAGGATGGTCACGTTCAGGGCGATGATGGCCGGCGTGACGACCGCCCACCTGGTCCGCGCCCGGAGAGCCTCGCGGAACTGGTCGGACCGGGGACGGCTGCGGGCCGCTTCACGCCTCAGCTGCTCGATCGACTCGAGCGCAATGTCGCGGAACCGCTCGCGCGCCTCGGGGGCCATGGCGCACAGGACCACGCCGACGACCAGCAGCAAGGCAAGAAAGGTAACCATCTCCCCCACAAGCACAAGACGTGCGCCCGGAAACCGGCCAATTCACACCGGGATTCGGCAGCCGGCCAGGCGACCGGGACGGGAGCGATTTCAAACCTCGTACAGGAACCGGCAGGTTTGTAACCGGGCGCCCGAGCTGAATCCGTTTTCCTCCCAGCCGCGTAGAGCAGACCGGAAGGCGTTCCACCATCTCGGTTTCGGTGCCGCAGCGGTGCGGCGGGAGGTTTCTTGTGAAAAAGGCAACACTGCTTCTGCTGGTCACGTCGTTCACTGCGCTCTGGATGCTGCCGACCGGCGCATCGAGCCACCGCGAGGCGCCGCTCATCAGCGGCGATCCACGAGCCGACAACACGGACGTTTATGCGTTCGTGAGCCCCGACCGGCCGGACACGGTCACGATCATCGCCAACTACATTCCGCTCGAGGACCCGGCGGGCGGACCGAATTTCCACAGCTTCGACGACAACGTCCTCTACGAAATCCATGTCGACGGCAGCGGCGATGCGAGACCCGACGTCACCTATCAGTTCCGCTTCCGCACCGAGATCCGCAACCCGGACACCTTCCTCTATAACACCGGGCCGATCGACAGCCTTTCGGATCCCGACTGGAACATGCCGCAGACGTATGACGTCACCGAGGTCCGTTCGGCGTCGAAGGTCTCGCTCGGCACGGACCTGCCGACACCGCCGGTCAACGTCGGGCCCCGCTCGATACCGGACTACGGCGCCCTGCGCGCCGCCGCCGATCCACGAACTGCCGAACGGAATCAAAGTGTTCGCGGGGCAGGTGGACGATCCGTTCTTCGTCGATCTCGGTTCGGTATTCGATTTGGCCGGCCTGCGTCCTTTCAATCCGGCGCACGTCCTCCCGCTTCCGGCGGGGGCTGGCGTGGACGGCGTCGCCGGCTTCAACACGCACGCGATTGCCATCCAGGTGCCGATCGACCAGGTCGCCCAGGTCGTCAGCAGCGGGCGGCGGCCCGCGGATCCGAACAGCCCGAGCGGCATCCTCGGCATCTACGCGAGCGCGAGCCGGCCGGCGCTGCGAATCAGGGAAGAGGCAAACGATAGCGAGGGCACCAGGTTCGTCCAGGTCTCGCGGCTCGGCAACCCGTTGATCAACGAGGTCGTGATCCCGCTCGGACAGAAGGACGGCTGGAACATGGGCAGCCCGGTCGCCGACCAGCGCTTCCTGGTCAGGTATACGGCGCCCGAAGTGACGCGGCTCGAGAACGCCCTCTACCCGGTGCTCGACAACGCGCCGGAGACGGCCCGCGACGATCTCGTCGCCGTTCTTCTCACGGGGATCCCGGGCCTGAACTTCACGGGCGATCGGAAAGCCGACCTGCTTCGTCTGAACACCGCCATTCCGCCGAGCGGCCCGGTCGGGTCGGGCGACCGGCTCGGCGTGCTGGCGGGCGACTTCGCCGGTTTCCCCAACGGCAGGCGGCTCGAAGACGACGTCGCGGACATCGACCTTCGCGCCTTCGCGTGCGGCTACGGTCCCGTGGCCGGCCCGCTCGTCGAGTCGTTCGGCTTCTGCGGCGGCAATGCGAATCGCACGCCCAACAATCTGCTCGGCGACGGGGTGGACGCCAACGATCGCCCGTTCACCGAGGATTTCCATATCTCGGCATCCCGCACCAGGGCTACGAGCACACCCACTGAGACGCGGAAAGGGCCGTCATGAAATCGATAGCACCCGCGTCGATGCGTACGAGGATTGAATGGATCATCGCGGCAGCCATTATCGGGGTGGTTGCCGCGGTGGTTCCCCGCCTGAGCGGAGGCGACGCTCCGAATGCGATGGAGCCGGCGAGCATCGCGCCGCCCGTGGGCATGCCGGGCGCGCCGCCGACGTCACCCGACGGGCTGCGGCAGCGCATCGGCGAGATGGAGAATCGGTTGCAGGACCGGCCCCAGGACACCGGCGCGGCGGTGCTGCTGGCGGATGCGTTGCTGCGGCAATCGCGCGTGACCGGTGATGGCAGGCTGCCCGCGCGGGCGGGCAGCCTGCTGACGTCCGTGCTGAAGGACACGCCGGGCCACTACGACGCGCTGCGATTGCTCGGCGCGACATATCTCTCGCAGCACCGGTTCCATGACGCGCTCGAGATGGGCCGGCGCGCGCGCGACCTCCGCCCGGACGACGCCTGGAACTACGGGGTCATCGGGGATGCCTCGCTGGAGCTCGGCGAGTACGGGGACGCGTTCGAGGCGTTCGACAAGATGGTGGCGCTGCGGCCGGGCGCGGCCGCGTACGCGCGCGTGGCGTACGCGCGCGAGCTCCAGGGAAATCTCACCGGTGCGCTGCAAGCCATGCAGATGGCGAGACAGGCGACGGCGGCGAACGACCCGGAGGCGCAGGCGTGGTACGGGGCGCAGGCCGGCGACCTCCATCTCCGGATGGGACAGCTGACTGAGGCGGAACGCGAGTATCACCGCGCCGCCTTCGTGTTTTCCAATCACCCGTTCGCGATGATCGGCCAGGGCAAGGCGACGGCGGTGCGTGGCGACCGTGAAGGAGCGCTTGCGATCTTCCTGGACCAGTTCGCGCGCACGCCGACGCTCGATCTCGCCGCCCGGATCGGCGACCTCTACGCTGAAGGCGGCAAGGCCGGGGAGGCCGAGCGCTACTATCAGCTGGCCGAAGAGCTCGCCGGGCCGGCGATCGCGCAAACCGAAGCGGCGCTGGCGCTCTTCCTGGCCGAACACGATCGCAAACTGCCGGAGGCGGTGAAGATTGCCGAAGCCGTGGCGGCGGCCCGGCACGACATCTTCACGGACGACGCGCTGGCGTGGGCGTATTACAAGACGGGCCGGCTCGACGATGCCTTCGCCGCCTCGGAGCGGGCGCTGCGGACCGGCACGCGCGACGAGCGCATCCTGGCGCACGCCGCGGCGATTCGGGCCGCGCGAAAATAGGCAGGCCATCCGCTACGTACGTGGGGTCCGCCTTCAGGCGGACCAGCACGGTCCGGCTAAAGCCGGACACCACGTACTACAGACATATCAAGACTGCTCTAGGCACGGCCTGAAGACCGTGCCCTACAGCTGGCTACTTGTGTTCTCCGCGATCTCTGCGGCCTCTGCGTTCAACGTCGTCCGTCATCCCTGACTCGCGCGCGACCACTCCGGTAGGGGCACCGGCGCGGCGGCGAATTTTTGTTTGACTCCCGAAAACGGCGGCTCTATCGTGCCTGCATGAAAGCCAACCTCAATCGCAGGCGGTTTCTGAAGGGCGCCGCGGTGGGAGCCGCGGCCGGGAGCGCAGCGTTAATCGCCCCGATTCCGGCTGCTGGCGCCGCGGCGCCCCAGGCCGGGGCGCCGCCGCAGCGTGGGACGGCGCCGCCTCCGTCGGCGAGGGCGCTCGCGGCCGAAACCGAGCCGGTCTCTCTCGAGGCCGACGTCCTGACGGCCGACGACCCCGGCTCCGATTTCATGGTGGACGTCATCAAGTCGATGGGCTTCGAATACGTCGCCTCCAATCCCGGTTCGAGCTTTCGATCGCTGCACGAGTCGTTCGTCAATTACGGCGGGAACAAGAGTCCCGAGTGGCTGACGTGTTGCCATGAAGAATCCTCGGTCGCGATGGCCGATGGTTATTTCAGGGTTGAAGGCAAGCCGATGGCCGTCATGGCGCACGGCACGGTCGGGCTGCAGCATGCGGCGATGACGATCTACAACGCGTTCGTGGCGCGCATTCCGGTCTACATTATTTTCGGAAACGCGCTCGACGCGGTCACGCGGCGGCCCGGCGTGGAGTGGAACCACAGCGTCCAGGACGCGACCGCGATGGTTCGCGACTACATCAAGTGGGACGACACGCCGATTTCACTGACGCACTTTGCCGAGTCGGCCGTGCGGGCCTACAAGATCGCGATGACCGTGCCGATGGGCCCGGTCGTGCTCGTGGCCGACGGCGATCTGCAGGAAACGCCGATCGCCGATCGATCGAAGCTGCGCATCCCGAAGCTCACGCTGACCAAGCCCCCCGCCGGCGATTCCGGCGCGGTGGCCGAAGTCGCGAAGCTCCTCGTTGCCGCCGAAAACCCGATGATCGTCGCCGGCCGCGACGGCGCGCACCGCCGAAGGCATGAAGCTGATGGTCGAGCTCGCCGAGACGCTGCAGGCGCCGGTGCAGGGTGGGGCGCGCAACATGCCCAGCCGGCATCCCCTGAATGGAGGCGGTGCGGTCGCGAATGCCGACGTGATTCTCGCCCTGCAGGTCGATGATCTCTGGGGGACGCTCAACAACTTCCGCGATCAGCAGGAGCGGTCTTACCGGTCGATCACCAGGCCTGGCGCGAAGGTCCTCAGCATCTCCTCAGGCGACCTCTACACGAAGAGCAACTATCAGGACTTCCAGCGCTTCGCGGAGGTGGACATCGCGATCGCGGCGGACGCCCAGGCCACGCTGCCGTCGCTGATCGAGGCCTGCAAGCGGCTGATCACCGCCGATCGGCGTCGCGCAATGGACGAGCGGGGCAAGACGGATCGCGGCGGCGAACGCACAGAGCCTGGAGCGCGCCCGCATCGAGGCGAGCTTCGCGTGGGACGCCAGCCCGGTCAGCACGTCGCGGGTCTGGGCCGAGATGTGGGACGTGGTCAAGAACAAGGACTGGGCGCTCGTTAGCGGCGGCGGCTCGCGGCTGTGGAACATCGACAAGTTCCATCAGACAATCGGCGGCGGCGGGGCGGCGGCACTGGGCTCCGGGCTGCCGACGGCGGTCGGGGCGGCGCTGGCGCACAAGAAATCCGGCCGGTTGTGCATCGGCCTGCAGACCGACGGCGACCTGATGTACGCGCCGGGCGCGCTGTGGACGGCCGCCCACCACCGGATTCCGATGCTGCTCGTGATGCACAACAACCGCGCCTACCACCAGGAGGTCATGCACATTCAGCGAATGGCGAACCGGCGCCAGCGCGGCATCACCAACGCGGGCATCGGGACGAAGATTGAAGATCCGAACATCGACTACGCGACGCTCGCGCGCAGCATGGGTTTGTACGGCGAGGGGCCGATTACGGATCCGAAGGATCTCGGCCCGGCGCTCAGGCGCGCCGTGGCACGCGTGGAACGCGGCGAGACGGCGCTCGTCGACGTCGTGACGCAACCCCGATAGGAGCCGAGGGCCATGCGCACATTGATGTTCGTGATGACGATCGCGGCGGCATCGGTGCTCGGTGCGCAGACGACCGCGCCCGCGCCGCCGCCATCGGCAGCGGCGCCAGCTCCCAAAGGCGACGAAGCGAAGGGCAAGAAACTGTTCGCAGAGCTACGGCTGCTACCAGTGCCACAATCTGGCGGCGCAGGGTGGAGCCGCGGGGCCGCGGCTGGCGCCGCGTCCGATCGCGTTTGCGGCGTTTTCGAAGTACGTCAGGCAGCCTGCCGCTGACATGCCGCCGTACACCGTCAAGGTGGTATCGGACCAGGAGCTCGCGGACATCTACGCGTTCCTGATGGCGATTCCCCAACCGCCGCCGATCGACAGCATTCCGCTGCTGAAGTGAACGATCACGACGATCAACGCAGAGCTCGCAGAGGCATGAAGAACTGAAACATCGACCGGGCGGACCGTCTTCCGGCGTGGCCTGCAGCTGGTTGCCAGAAGGCCGGCGGCCACGCCCTCAACAAGATCTTCTACCAAGAGCACCTCGAGGGCTTCGCCGAATGATCCCGCCGGGATCCCTGGTGATTTAAGGAAGTACTCGCCGATCTATTCGCCGACGCCTGTCTAATTCGATGCGCCGAAGTTCACCAGGAGCACGAATCCTCACGTTCGATCGCGACTTCAGCGTCTACAAGTGGGCGCGAAACAGAAAGTTCGAAATCCTCTGACCGGACGCCTTCCGCGGTCGAAAGTGCTCAACCGCCCGAACGGCATCGTCCACGCACCCCTAGCCGCTCCGCCGCGGCCGAATCAGCAGGACGCTCGATTTCTGAGCGGTCGAAAGTCTCTGCTTGTACTCGCGCCGGCTGCGTTCCGCATCCTCAGGCGCTTGCTCGTAGTCGTACGCTTCCGCGGTGCACAGCCAGCGATGTGCCGCGAGCAGAGGCAGGTACGCGCTGAACGGTCCGTCCGGGTTGGCCGCCTGGTATTGGTCGGCAAATTCTGCCTCACGTTCCGGACAATGGTGAAAACCCTCCCACTCATAGCACGGACGCACGCCGTCGACGTACGCCACTGCAAGCTCCTGCGCACGAGGGTCGTCCCAGATCGCAACCAGTCGACGTTCGTAATTGACCTGCGCGGCCTGGATCATTCCGCCTTCCGGGAAAGGAGGGACTGCCCGCTTGGAAACGTACGCCTTCGCCCGGCGAAATGGGATTCGACTTCTGTTCTCAGGGCCGGCGGGTATGCCGCCGGATCGATGCTCATGTGAATACCCCAGACGAGCACATCGAGAAGCGCGTCCGCCGGGTTTGCTGCAGGCTGCGCGGACAGCATCACCACCGACGCGGCGAGCAGCACGGATACGACGATTCCCTTGGTGCGGGTCACTGTGTATTGCTCTACGAACTTTCTCTGCGTGCTCTGCGGTCTCTGCGGTTACGTGTCCGCCGTTCCTAGTGGACCGTACTAACGAGTTGTACAGCGGTCATGCGATTCTCCGCGACGGGTCCGCATAGGACCAGCGGATGGGCGTCGCGGTCTTGTTGTAATGCTTGATATAGCGCATCAGCTTGCGGCGCAGGTCGGTGACCGAGGTGAAGATGCCCCGCGCCGTGACATCGCGCTCGATCTTGGAGAACCAGAGTTCGACTTGATTGAGCCAGGACGAATAGGTCGGCGTGTAGTGGAGATGGACGGACGGATGCGCCACCAAGAAGGTCCGGACCTGCTGCGTTTTGTGGGCCGAGAGATTGTCCACGATGATGTGCATCTCGCGCCGTCGGGGCTGCGTCTCGACGACGGTCTGCAGGAAGCCGACGAATTCCGCGCTGGTGTGACGAGCCGCGGTGTGGCCCACCACTTCGCCCGTCCGCGTGTTGAGCGCCGCATAGAGCGACAGCGTCCCGTGTCGGTAGTACTCGAAGCCGTGCCGTTCGGCGCGTCCTGGCGACAACGGCAGGACCGGGTCGAGCCGATCGAGGGCTTGAATCGCCGTCTTCTCGTCGATGCAGAACACCACGGCGTGCTGCGGCGGATCGAGGTACAGGCCGATCACATCCGCGGCCTTCGTCTCGAACTCGGGATCGGTCGACCGCATGTACCGCTCGAGCCGATGCGGCTGCAGGCCGGCATGCCGCCAGGCGCGCGCGACAATCGTGTGCTGCACGCCCAGCTTGCGGCCGAGCGACCGCGTGGACCAGTGCGTCGCGCCGTGCGGCGGCGGCCGACGCGTCCACGCCATGATGCGCGCTTCCAGGGCCGGCGTCAGCACGGTCGGCTTCGAGCCGCGATGGCGGGCGGCCAATCCGGCCAGGCCGTCCGTCGCGAAGCGGTGCTTCCACAACGCGATCGTCCGCGAACTGCAGCCGGTCATCGTCGCGATCGTGGCGTAGCTGCAGCCGTCGGCGAGCAGCAGAATGACCCGCGCCCGTCGCGCCGCATCCGCACGCCCGCGCCCCGATCGCACGCGCGCTTCGAGGTCGATGCGTTGGTCCGTCGGTCAGCACAACGGCGATGTCGAATGGCATGCGCCATCATATGATTTACAAGTCGTCAGTCTAGTTTTGCATTGTGTTGTGCACGATCTTCCCATCCACAACCGTGAGGACCGATTTCACGCTCCGGATAGCTTCGTCCGACACCCGCCTCGGATCGAAGTAATCGCTGCTGAGGACGACGAGATCGCCGAGCTTGCCGAGCTCGATCGATCCCAATTTTTCTTCCTCGTGCAGGAACCAGCCGTTGTTCGCGGTGTAGAGGCGCAGCGCCTCCTCGCGGGTGATCTGCTGGCCGTCGTTGACGAGCTCGCCGGCGGAGTTCTTTCCCGTGACCATGTGATAGATCATCAGCCATGGATTGATCGACGTCACATTGGCGGCGTCCGAGCCGCCGCCCGCGCGAATGCCGCTGTCGAGAATCATGCGATAGGGCGGACCTGACCCGGGCGCGCCATTCAGGTACGTCCACGCATGCACCTCGACACCGGCGCCAATGGCCTTCAGCCGATTGAGGGTCTCGACGTCGATCCGCGGCACGTGGCTGATCGACCAGCGCAGATCGGCAATCGGAGTCGTCTCGTTGACCTTCTCGAACGTCGCCGTCGTGAACTTGTCCTCGACGAGCGTCGTGCTGTGCTGCGAGAACGCCCATCCCTGTTTGGCGATGACCTGCAGCGCGGCCTCGTAGTTGGCCGGCAGAGTCTGCGTGAGGCCTCCAGCGACAACCGATTCGCCGACGCCGGCTGGCTTCAGCATGTCGTCGCCCAGCCCCGGGAAGTTGTTGAGCAGCCGATCCTTGATTAACGGCACACCGAGCTCGGTGTCCCGCGTGTACCAGAAGATGCGCAGCCGGTTCAGCATCTTGTTCTCGCGATGCAGCGCGAGAAACGCGTTGTAGGCCGTCCACGGACTGAACGTCGAGAGCCCGGGCTCGACGACCTGCGACGACTTCATGTCCGGCGTGCCGCGCGGGATCGTGAACCCCTGATCGACCTGCGTGGTCAATCCCAGGCTGGCGGTGTACGCCATCGCGTCGAGCGTCCCGCGCTTCTCGTCCTCGAAGGTCGCCGTCGCCCGCAACACGGCGATCGCCCCGGCGAACGGCTCGCCGTTCGCGACGACGCCTTCCGGCGTGACCGGGACGCCCCTGCCCGCGAAGATCGTCCGGGCGCGGCTGTTGACGTAGCCCGCGGCAGGACCGATCGGCGCGGGGCTGCCGCCGCTCGGATAGATCAGAACGGGATGGTTCGGCGCCGCCGCGTCGAGCTCGGCCAGCGTCGGCGGCCGCTTCTCCGCGAATTGCCTCGGGTTCCAGCCGCCCAGGCTGGTGATGAAGGCGCCGGCCGGAACACTCTTCGCGCGCGCGCGAAGCGCGGCCTGCACGGCGGCGATCGAGAAGGCGTTCTCGAGCCGGGTGTCGTGGCCCGGCCTCAGGCCGAGCGCCACGATGTGATTGTGGTTGTCGATCAGGCCGGGAACGACGGTGCGGCCGCCGAGGTTGATCGTCCGGGTGCACGGCGTCACCCGCCGGTTCCCCAGTGGCCCGAGGTAGGCGATGCGCCCATCCTGGATCGTCACTTCGGTGACGATCGAGTTGCGCGGATCCATCGTATGGACGACGGCGTTCACCAGCCGGATATCGCGAGACCACGAGCACGGGTTGGTCTGCGCGGAAGTCGTGCTCGAGATCAACGTCGCGACCGCGACGGCGAGAGCTGCAACCGGCTTTCGGATCATCGCGTCAAAAAGACTCCAGTGTGCGTTTTCCGGTGATAACGCGTACGTGCTCTGCGGTCTCTGCGGTTTCTGCGTTGATCGTCGTTCTCAGGTACTAGTTCTGAATTGCGTTGTGAACGATCTTCCCGTCTACGACCGTGAGGACCGATCTCACCAGCCTGATGCGATCGTCGGGGACTCGCTGGGCGTCGAAGTAGTCGTCGCTCAGCACCACGAGGTCGCCGAGCTTGCCGGCCTCGATGGATCCCAGCTTGTCCTCTTCGTTGAAGAACCAGCCGTTCTCCACCGTGTACAGCCGCAGCGCCTCTTCGCGCGTGATCTGCTGTCCCTGGTTGACCAGCTCGCCGCCGGCGTTCCTGCCCGTCACCATGTAGGAGATCATCGCCCACGGGTTCATCGCGGTCACCTGCCCGGCGTCCGACCCGACGCCCATGCGCACGCCGCTGTCGAGAATCATGCGGAAGGGCGGGCCGCCTCCCGGCGTGCCGAGATATCGCGAGCCGGGATGCGCGGCGATTCCCACGCCGAGCGCCTTCAGCCGGTTGACCGTCGCCTGGTCGATGCGCGGCACGTGAGCGGCCGACCAGCGCAGGCCGGCAATCGGCGACGTCTCGTTGACCTTCTCGAGCGTGCTGGCAAGGAACTGGTCTTCGTCGAGCGACAGGCTGTGCTGCTGGAAGGCCCAGCGGTGCTTCGCGATCAGGTGGAGCGCCGCTTCGAACACCGCGGGCGGTGTCTTCGCGCCGTCCCAGCCGACCGCCTGCTCGCCGATTCCCGACACGCGCAGCATGTCGTCGCCGAAGTTGGCGAACTGATTGAGGAGGCGCTCCTTCAGAATCGGCGTATCGGGCGTCGTGTCCTGCGTGTAGAGAAAGAGGCGGAGGCGCGTCGTGAGCCGGTTCTCGCGGTGCAGCGCGATGAACGCATCGTAGGCCGTCCAGGGATTCAGGCTCGCCAGTCCGTCGGCGACCTGCGAGCCTTTCAGGTCCGGCGTCCCGGGGATGATGTTGAATCCCATGTCCACGTTGGTCGTCAGCCCCATGCCGGCGACGTACGCCATCGCGTCCAGCGTGCCGCGCTTCTGATCGGCGAACGTCTGGATCGAGCGGAGCGCATTCAATGCCGCGATCGACGCGGCGTTGGCGGCGATCTCGCCCGCCGCATTGACCGTCACGCCCTTGCTTTCGAAGAACGCCTTTCCGCGCGCATTGGTGACGGCCGGACCATTGAAGCCCTGGTAAACGATCGCCGGGTGGTTCGGCGTCGCGGCGTCGAGCTCCGCGATCGTCGGCCAGCGCTTTTCGGCGAACTGCGACGGGTTCCAGCCTCCCATCGCGGTGATGAACTCGCCGGCCGGCGCCTTCTGGGCGCGAGCGCGAAACGCCTCCTGCAGATCGCCGATGGAGAACGACCAATCGAGACGGACGTCGTGGCCCGGCCTCATGCCCAGCAGCACGATGTGGTTGTGGTTGTCGATGAGCCCGGGCACCACCGTGCGCCCGCGAAGATCGATCGTCTGCGTGCACGGATTCAGCCTGAGGTTGCGGTCCCGGCCTACGGCGGCGAAGCGTCCCTGCTGAATCGTCACCTCGTCGACGATCGCGTTCCGCCGATCCATCGTGTGGATGCGGCCGTTGACGAGCCTCAGGTCGCGCGACCAGGTGCAGGGATCCTGTGCGGGCGACTGAGCGGAAGGCGCCTGCAACCCGCCAGCACGACCGCGAGGAGCGCCAGCAAGCAGGATGGCATGGACGCGCTGATAATACCAGAGGAGATAGCTAAACGTCACCGCAGAGCGCACAGAGGCGCAGAGTTGGTTTCTCTGCGTGCTCAGCGTCTCTGCGGTTAACGTATGCTTGAGGATGACGCATCGCGCTTCCCACTATCGATCCATCATCCTCGGCGCGCTGACGGCCATGGGGCCGCTCGCCATCGACGTGTACCTGCCGGCGCTGCCGACGATTGCACGCGACCTGGGGGCCAGCGCCGCGGCGGTTCAGGTGAGCCTGGCGGCGTATTTCGTCGGCATTGCCATCGGCCAGCTGTTCTACGGACCACTCTCCGATCGCTTCGGGCGCAAGCCGGCCCTGTCCTTCGGCCTGCTCCTGTTCATCGCGGCGTCGGTCGGCTGTGCGCTCGCATGGAACGTCGAGTCGCTGGTCGGCTTCCGCTTCCTTCAGGCACTTGGCGGCTGCGCCCCGCTCGTCATTCCCAGGGCCGTCGTCCGCGACCTGTTCGACGAACGCGAGTCGGTCCGGATGTTGTCGATGCTGATCCTGGTGATGGGCGTGGCGCCGATACTCGGCCCGCTCGTCGGCGGCCAGCTGCTCGTGAACTTCGGCTGGCGGTCCGTGTTCTGGGTACTGACGGCGTACGGCGCGACCTGGTGTGTCGTCGCGGCGCTGTTTCTTCCCGAGAGCCTGGCGCCCCGGTTGCGGAGGCAGCAGCCGTTGCGCGCGATTCTGGCGATCTACGGCCGGCTGCTCCGCGATCGCACCTACCTGGGATACGTGTTCACCGGGCGGTTTCATTTTCGCCGGCCTGCTGGCCTATATCTCCGGCTCGCCGTTCGTCTTGATCGAGATCTTCGGCGTCCCGCCGGAACGATTCGGCATCTTCTTCGGCATCAACGCGGTCGGGATCATTGCCGCGTCGCAGGTCAATCGTTGGCTGGCGGGCCGAATGGACCCGAGGCGCATCGTCCGCATCGTCCTGCCCATCGCGATGGCCGCCGGTTTCGGCGTGCTGTTCAGCGCCTACACCGGATTTGGCGGGCTGGCGGGGATTCTCGTCCCGCTGTTCTGCTTCATCGCCTGCCACGGCTTCGTCATGCCGAATGCCACGGCGCTGGCGATGGCGCCGCACGGCGCGTTTGCCGGCAGCGCGTCGGCGCTGCTCGGCACGCTCCAGTTCGTGCTTGGCGCGACGGCAGGAGCGCTCGTCGGCATTTTTGGCAACGGCACGGCGGTGCCATTTGCGGCCGTCATCGCCGGCTGCGGTCTCGGCGCCTTCACGATGTATCGCACGCTGCCGCGAGCACGCGATCGGCAACCTCAGCGTCAGTCGGCCTAGGAAAAGGGGTCGACTCCCGACCCCTTTCCTCGGCCGCGAAATTGCAGAGCCCGGGAACATGTCCAGACCCCGGTGGCGCCGGCCGGTCATCGTTCTGCCGTTGTCGCGGTCGTGGTGGGGCTTCTCCTCATGATCGCCCAGGACCAGGAGACCTTGCAGGTGCGGAGCGCCGTCGCCGCGGAGGATCCCCGGTCGCCCGCGTATATTGCGGCGCTTGTCGGCTCCGATCTCTCGCGCGGCAACCGCTACGACGTGCTGACCAACGGCGACCAGATTTTCGCCCCGATGCTCGACGCGATCGATAACGCCAAGCGGCGGATCAGCTTCGAAACCTTCGTCTACGAGACAGGCGAGGTCGGCGACCAGTTCACCGCCGCCTTCGAACGAGCGGCGCAGCGGGGGGTGAAGGTCTACATCGTCATCGACTGGGTCGGCGCAGCCGCGCTGAAGGACGGGGACGTCGAGCACCTCAAGCAGGCCGGCGTGCATGTCGTCAGCTTCAACAAGACGTCCCCGTACGAGCTGGAGGAAGTGAACTACCGTACCCACCGGAAAATCCTGGTGGTCGACGGCGAGATCGCCTTCACCGGCGGAGCGGGCCTCGGCGACCAATGGCTCGGCAACGCGCAGGGCCCGGATCACTGGCGCGACACCAACATCCGCATCCAGGGACCGGTCGCGCGAACGATGGAGGGCGCCTTCTTCAAGAACTACATCGAGTCGGCTGGAGCCCCCAGCACGCCCGAGCTCGACGATGATGTTCCCACGCCCGGGGACGAGGCGGCGTCGATTGTCGTGGACAGTTCGGCCAACGGCGGCAGCAGCGATCTCAAGCGCCTCTATCTCCTGCTGATCGCGAGCGCCCGCCGCACGATCGACGTCGCATCGCCGTACTTCGTGCTCGACGAATCGACGCTGTGGGCCTTCCAGGACGCGGTGTCACGCGGCGTCAGGATCCGGATCCTGACCGAAGGGCCGATCACCGACGCGATGTCGGTGAAGTACGCGTCGCGGCACGCCTACGAGGAGTTGCTCTCGCGCGGGATCGAGGTGTACCAGTACCAGCCGACCATGATGCACGCAAAGGTGCTGGTCGTGGACGGCGTCTGGAGCACGTTTGGATCGGCCAACTTCGACAATCGTTCGTTCGAGCTGAACGACGAATTGAACGTCGCCGTCGCGGATCGAGGCCTCGCCTCGCGGTTCCTCGAGGATTTCGAGCGGGACCTGACGAGAGCGCAGCGGCTCGATCTGGACACGTGGCGGAAGCGCCCAATCGTCGACAAGGCCCGCGAGACGTTCTGGAGCTTCTTCGGCGAACTGTTTTAGCTTCGACGACGATCAACGCAGAACTCGCTGAGCACGCAGAGACACGCAACCGATACCGGCGGCCTAGAGCCCAGAGCCTACGCACGCCCTGCACGGGCGCCCCCAAAGACCGTATCATTTGAGCCGTGATCGGGCAGACCGTCTCGCATTACCGTATTCTCGAGACTCTGGGCCGCGGGGGCATGGGCATCGTGTACAAGGCCGAGGATACGCGGCTCGCGCGCATGGTTGCCCTGAAGTTCCTGCCCGAGGGGTTCGGCGCCGAGCCGCACGCCCTGGAGCGATTCCATCGCGAGGCGCGGACTGCCTCCGCGCTCAATCACCCGAACATCTGCACAATTTACGACATCGACGATAACGTTGTTGACGGCGCTCACGGGGCTCGCGGGGCCCACGGGAGCCAGCCGTTCATCGTCATGGAACTGCTCGAGGGCGCGCCGTTGAGCGACCTGATCAAGGGGCAGCCGCTCGGGAACGACCTGCTGCTCGAGCTCGCCATTCAGCTGACCGACGCGCTGGACGTCGCCCATTCGCATGGCATCGTGCACCGGGACATCAAGCCCGCCAACATCTTCGTCACGCGGCGGAATCAGGCGAAGATCCTCGATTTCGGGCTGGCGAGGACCGCGGTTGCGCGCTGGCCGGCTGCCGACATGGCGGACCCGGGCGCACCGACGCGCGAAGCGCCGCTGACGGGCGAGGGGACGACGCTCGGCACCGTCGGATACATGTCACCGGAGCAGGCCCGGGCCGAGCCGCTCGACGCGCGCAGCGATCTCTTCAGCTTCGGCGCCGTGCTCCACGAGATGGCGACGGGGCAGGTCGCGTTCCCGGGTGCGACCGCGCCGGTAGTATTTGCCGCGATCCTCGGCCGGACGCCCGTCTCCCCCACTCGTCTCAACCCCAACCTTCCGGCGGAGCTCGATCGCATCGTCGCGAAGGCGCTCGAGCGGGATCGTCTTCTCCGCTACCAGAGCGCGGCCGACATGCGCGCGGACCTGCTGCGGCTGCGCCGCAACGCCGATTCGTCTCAGGCCGCGCCTGCGGCCGCTCCCTCCGTCACCAGCATTGCCGTGCTTCCATTCCGGGACCTGGCCGCCGACCCCGACAGCGGCGTGTGGAGCGTGGGTATGGCCGATGCCATCATCGGACGCCTGGCCTCGCTCCGGAACCTGGCCGTCCGCCCCACCAGCTCGGTGATCAAGTACGCGAAGGCGCCGGCCGAACCGGCGCAGGTGGCCCGCGAGCTCGACGTCGATTCGGTGCTCGACGGCACGTTTCACAAGATTGGCGGCGTCATACGGGTTTCGGTGCAGCTCGTCGGCGGCCGCGATCCCGTCACGCGATGGGCCAGCCGCTACGATCTGCAGGCCGACGACATACTGCGCTTTCATGACGAAGTGGCGCAGCGGGTTGTCGACGGGTTGAGCGTGCGCGTCTCGGTCGCCGAGAAGGAATCGCTGGCGGCGCCACTTACGCGGTCAGCCGAAGCGTACGACTTGTACGTGCACGGTCGATTCCATTGGACCGAATACTCCATGCGCTCGATGCGCAGCAGCCTGCAGCAGGGCCAGAAGCTGGCCGAGCGCGCGATCGCGCTGGATCCGGCGTTCGCACATGCCTACGCGCTGCTCGGCTACCTGCTCGTCCTCGAGACCGCGAACTTCAGCGAGAACGCCGCCGAGCACCTGCTTCGCGCGGAGCAGGCCGCACAGCAGGCCTGCCGCCTCGACCCGCGGCTGGCTGACGCATGGATCGCGCTCGGCCTGGCTTACTCTCAAGGAGGCCGCAACGAGGATGCGCTTCGCACCCTGCGTCACGCATTGGAGCTGGCGCCGAACCACGAGCTCGCGTTAGACAGCGTCGGATACGCCTATCACTATGTAGGGCTCAACGAGCTGGCGGAAGAGGCCTACCGGCGGTGCCGGGCGCTGGACCCCACGGCGCGGCGCCTCACCTGGATGCACGGGCGCATGCTCCTCTATCTGGGGCGGACGGGCGAAGCCATCGAGGGGATGCGCTGGGCGTTGTCGAGCAGCCACTCCAGGGCCCTCGCCCACCTGGGAAAGTTTCTGTACTACGACGGGAAGCTCGACGAAGCGGAGCGCGTCTTCTCACGAGCGCTCGCGAACCATCCGCTGACGAGCGACGACCTCGCGGCGCCGCTGTTGGCGGCCTTCCTGCCCGCGTCGCGGGGCGAACGGCACAAGATCAACCCGGTGGTCCTCGCGCAGCAGCCGGCCGATGTGGGCGACGGCGATCAGGCCTACTGGATTGGTGGTGTGTACGCCTTGCTTGGCGAGAAAGAGTCGGCGCTCGCGTGGCTACGTCGCGCCGTGGAGATCGGGAACCACAATTACCCCTGGTTCGCCCGCGACATCAACTACGACCGGCTGCGCGCCGATCCGGAGGACCAGGAAATTCTCGCGCACGTCCGGCGTCAGTGGGAGCGCTATCGGCAGCTGTTTGCCTGAGCAGGGCTTCAGGCTCTCGGCTCTCGAGGCTCTAGGCTTTGGGCTTCAGGCTCGCTCGCGTTTAATCTATGTCGGCAGCGCCGAGCGGTATATAAGTCGAACGATCCGGGAGGAGCACCAACATGATCAGAATCGACGGACGTCTGTCTCTGACACTGACGGCAATGGCACTCGCCGTTACGGCAGACCTGTATGTCTATTACTACGACCCGAGCAAGTACTCGACGTACCTGGAGCAGCTTGGGATCAGTTATCCCACCGTGAGAACGAATTAGGCGATGGCCAAAGAAGGCGAGGCCCCTATGAAGCCAGTGTGTCGCTTGATGGTGTGCGTGGCCGCGATCATCGGCTCTCCCGTCTTGATGGTCGCGGAGACTCACCGGTTCACACCCACGGTCTACTACCCCACCTACTCGTTCGCGCATCCGCCGGCGCTGCGGATCAAGCCCGGCGACCGCGTGATCACCAGGACCATCGACGCCGGCGGCAGCGACGAGAACGGCAAACAGGTCGCCTCGATCGGAGCGAATCCGGAGATCGGTCCGTTCTACGTCGAAGGAGCGGAGCCCGGGGATATGCTGGTCGTCACGTTCGAAAAGATCGAGACGAACCGGACGACAGCCTTCTCCGGCAGCGCCCTCGCGCCCTACGCAGGCGACCCGCAGGCGCTTCTGCAGCGCCAGCCGGGACCGGCGCCCCGCGTCAACTGGACGATCGACAAGGAGAAGGGCGTCGCGCGGCTGGAGAATCCGGACCTGCTGCCCGCGTCTATGGAGCTGCCGCTCCGTCCGATGCTCGGTTGCGTGGGCGTGGCGCCTGCGCGCAAGGAAGCGATCCTCTCGACCACACCGGGACCGTGGGGCGGCAACATGGACTACAACGGGCTCACCTCCGGCGTGAAAGTCATGCTGCCGGTCAACGAGCCCGGCGCTCTCCTGTTCATGGGCGACGGCCACGCGCGTCAAGGTGATGGCGAGGTGGTCGGCCTCGGCATGGAAACGTCGATGGACGTCGAGTTCACCGTCGAGCTCGTGAAGAAGAAGGCGATTGCCTGGCCGCGTCTCGAGAACAACGACTACATCATGGTGCTCGCCAGCGAGCGGCCGCTCCTCGAGGCATTCCAGCACGCGACCACCGAAATGCAGAAGTTGCTGATCGCCGACTACGGATTCAACGAGCGCGGCGCCGCCGCGTTCATGGGTCAGGCGGTCGAGTACCAGATCGCCAACGTGGTCGATCCCAGGTTCACGGTTGTCGCCAAAGTGCGGAAGGCCTTCCTGACACGCTAAGAAAAGCTAACCACAGAGGCCACGGTGGGAACGGAGGCTGAGGCGTCCGGATCAGGCGCCCAGCCGTGGACGTTTCTTGTGCCACTCGGTTGCCTGTTCGTAGGCGTGTGCGAGCGCGATGACGGTGGACTCGGCGAAATGGGCGCCGCTGATCTGAAGGCCGATTGGCAGGCCGGAAGCGCTGAAACCGCAGGGAATGGAAATCGTCGGCAACCCGAAGATGTCGAACGCCCCGGTATTGTAGATGCCGCCGCCTCCCCTGCCGCTGCTCCGGCACCACCCCCCGCGTTCGCGGCGGTCGGGCGCGGGACGATCAGCGGAGCCGTGCCTTGCCGCGTGGGTGTTATCAGGAGATCCACGTCCACGAATACCCTCTTGATATCGCGTCTGGCAATATCCACCTGATGACGGGCCTGGGCGTACGCAGCCGACCTCCCTTCCCCGGCTCTTTGAATCAGATTGCGAGTGGCTTCCTGATATAGCTCTGGTGTCTTGGTGATCCAGGGCGTGTGATACGCGTAGATTTCGGGGTTCCACACGTCCGCGATGTTGCCGGCCGCGGGGATCTCCACGTCTTTGATACTGGCAGTCAGCTTGCGAAGAACATCCAGGGCGGCACTCACGGCTGTTGCGACTTCAGGATCGAGGTTGTCGAAAAACCGCGCCCGCGGCACTCCCAAACGCAGTTTCGACGTCGGCGTCCGGATGGCACGGCTGTAGTCCGCAATCGGGGCATCCGCCGAAGTGGGATCGAATTCGTCGTAGCCGGCGATGGCGCCCAGCATCAATGCCGCATCCTCGACGGTCTTGCACATCGGGCCCACGTGGTCCAACGTCCAGGCCATGGGTATCACGCCGCGATTGCTGACACGGCCATAGGTCGGTTTGAATCCAACGATGCCGCAGTAGGACGCCGGGATGCGGATCGATCCACCCGTATCTGTTCCCAGCGTGCCAAGACAGAGATCGGCGGCGATGGCCGCGGCCGAACCACCCGATGATCCTCCCGGCACGTGATCCAGCGACCAGGGATTGTGCACCGGTCCGAAGTAGGTGACCGCGGACGTTCCACCCAGGGCGAATTCATGGAGATTCAGTTTGCCGAGAAGAATCGCGCCGGCTTTTTTCAGACGGACGACAACTTCCGCATCTTCGGCAGGAACCCGGTCTTTGAAGACGCCGCTCGCCGCGGTCGTCCGGACGCCGGCCGTATCGATGTTGTCCTTCAGGGCGACGGGAATGCCGTGGAGCGGCCCGCGCCACTTGCCGCTCTTTTGTTCGGCTTCCATTTCGCGTGCCGTCGCGAGCGCCTGCTCTCGCGTGATCGTGATGAACGCGTTGATCACGGGGTTGAGCAGATCGATTCGCTCGAGGCACGCCTGAGTGAGATCGACCGGCGATACACCCCGCCGTCGAAGAAGATCGGAAGCCTGTTTGACGGTCAGAGTGGCGAGATCCGGCGATTGACCAAAGGCCGGCATCGTCGACCATGCAGCCGCCCCGAGGCCCGCCGCGACGAATTCTCGCCGGGAGCAACGAGAGAGTGGGGTCATGTCGTGAATGGGGCAGCCCGCACGCGATGCGGGCCACCCCTGAGCCTTGAGCCTTGAGCCTTCTAGAAGTCGATCGTCGCGCTGAACCTGGCGAAGCGCGCCGCCAGAATCGTGTTCGGCCTCAGCCACGTGCCGCCCGGCACGAAGCTGAAGTTGTTGGTGATGACCGGGTTGTTGTTGAAGATATTGTAGACATCGAACCCCACGTTCGTGCGCGTGCGGCCGAAACGCAGAACCTTGGCGAACCGCATGTCGAAGACGTTGAGCCGGTCGCCGTACATCGTGCCCGGCTCGAGCAGGTTCACCGTCGCCGTGGTGATTCCTGCCAGCGGCCGGCCCAGCGACGGCGCGACTTCCGCGCTCGTATACGTGCGGTTCGCGGCCAGATCCTCGCCCTGGTCGCTGCGGAACGTCGACGACACCGAGATGTCCACCTTGGGCACGAGGTAGGCCGCCAGCCCGGTGACTCGCGTCTGGAGACCCGTGCGGTAATCGCAGTGGGGATTCAGCGGGGCCGATTCCGGCAAGGCCGCCCGGACCGCGCAGGTGTCGAAGTGCGTGTTCCCCAGGTTGAGGCCGAACTGCAGCCGGAGGGCTTGCGTCGGACGCGCGGAGGCGTTGAGCAGGAAGCCGTTGTACATCTGCGTCTGGCCACCGAAGTTGTTCGCGCGCGTGACGTAGTTGTTCACCAGCCCGACCTTGTTGCTGTTCACGTTGTAGAGGCCGGAGATCGTCTCGCCGGCGTTCGGCAGACGAGGATCGTTGGCGACAACCACGCTGAAGGTGCCGAAGTCGGCGGGCGTGACCGCCAGGTTGTCCGTGGCCGAGAAGTTCACCAGCCAGCGGCGGGTATAGCCGGCCTCCACGGAAACCCGCGGCAGCACCTCCTGCTGGATGGAGGCGGCGAATAGCCAGTCCCCGGGACGCCGGCCCCAGCCGCCGAGCAGGTCCGGGTCGTAGCGCGCACTCGGGTTCGACGTGCCGAAATTGAGATCGCTGACCACGCCGCAGAAGTCGCCGCCGCTGCTGCGAAGATCCTGCTTGTTCAGGTTGTTCAGGTTGCAGTCGGGCGAGAAATTGTTGTTGGCGTCCGTCCACGTGCGGGTGACGCTGAGCGGGATGTCCGTCAGCGGATTGGTGGCCGTATACAGCTCGAAGGCGACGGCGTTCTGCAGGTACCGGCCCCCGTTGATCTTGACCGCCGTCTTGCCGTCGCCGAACAGATCCCACGCCACGCCGCCGCGAGGCGTGAGGTCGTCGTAGCCCGTCACGCCTACCGTCCGGGGAAGCAGGACGTCGTGGTCGCAGGAACCGGTTCTGCGTCGAGCTTCTGCTCCGGGAAGAAGCTGCTGGCGTGGTCGTATCGCAGCGCGCCCTGGAAGGTGACCCGGCCAGCGGTCCATTGCTCCTGGGCGTAACACACCGAACGTCGGGACCCGGTTTTTCGTCGTGTAAAACCCGGCCATGTTCTGCGTGAGCTGGTTCGGAATCCCGTTGTTGACGCGATACTGCAGGTTGTGTGAGTTGGTCCAGGGATGCCCGGATGTGTAATTGAAGGACGCCTGGTAACCGACCTTCAGGTTGTGCCGGCCGGTGACATAGGACGCCGACGCTTTCCAGTTGAACGCCTTCTGAATATTGATCGCCCAGTTCTGCGACCGATACGTCAGCCCCGCGATGCCGCCATTGGCCGCGCAGCCGGCGCTGCACAGCTCCACCACACGCACGATGTCCCGCGTCGGGTTGCCCGGAATTTCCACGCCTCCCCAATGGTTCAAATAGGTGCCGAATCCCGCCTCGAGCAGGAGATGGCCCGAAACCGTGGACGACCAGGTGGCCTGCTGCACGCGCAGATAGTTGCCGCCCGAGTACGACGCGACTTCCGGCGCATTGATGGCACTGGCCACGGGAGACGACGAACCCACGGAGCCGCCGAGCACGTAGTCGCTCTTGGGCTCGCGGCAGGCCTCGATGCCGGGAGCGAAGCTTCCCCCATGGCACGGCTTCTGCTCGTCCCAGAAGATGCCGAGGCGATTCCGCGGCGTGAGCTGCCCGGTCAGCCGCACGCTCGCCACCGACCAGCTTCCCGCGCTCCTCGCCGGGCGGCTCAGTGTCCGCCTCGTACGTCCGCTTCGTGGGATCGCCGACGTTCTTGTTGGCGAACATGCCGGGGATCTTCCGGTAGGCGCCCTGATCGCGGAGATTCGTGAAGAACCACAGACGATTCTTCACGATCGGTCCCCCCAACCCGAGGGTGTAGTCCCACAGCTTCTCGACGTCGCCCGGCTGGGCCAGGCCACGGTCAATCAGGTCCTGCGTCAGGTTGTTACCGACCATCCACTCTTCAACGTTGGCGATGAAGCCGGTTCCCTGGATCGAGTTGCCGCCCGAACGCGGCACGATGCTCACGGTCGGCCCGCCCACCGCGCTTTCGCCCAGGCCGCCCGTGCTCGTGGTGGTCACTTCCTGCGCGTTGCCCACGTCGGCGTTGTAGCTGCTGGAGCCGCCGCCGGCTGTCGGCGGGCCGACGCTCAGCCCGTCGACCTCGATGCGGCCTTCGTTGGAGCGGCCACCGGCCCCGCCGAAAAACTGCCGCCCGGGCGTCACCTGGACGTCCTTGTTCTCGGTGGCCGTGACCGACGCGTCCATTTGGAGCAGCGAACCGTACGTGCGTGCGATCGGCAGGTCCCTGACCGTCTGGCCCGGCACGACGTTTTGACGGCGGATGCTCTGGACGTCCACAATCGGCGTCTCGCCGGTCACGGTGATCGTTTCTTCGAGCGACCCAATCCTCAGCTCGGCATTGATGGTGGCGATGAACGCGTCCGGCAGCTCGATGCCGTCCCGCTTGAAGGTGTTGAACCCCGTCAGCTGGAACGTGACGCTGTAGACGCCGGGACGCAGGTCGACGAGGCGATACTGGCCGGACGGGTCGGTGACGACGGCGCGGACCTGTTCGATCAGGGCCGGGCTCGCGGCTTCAACAGTCACGCCAGGCATCACGGCGCCTGATGTGTCTCTGACGGTGCCCGTGATCTGCGCCTGCGCGGACGCGATCGCCGGGATGAGGATCACCAATGCGAACGCTTGGAGAATCCGAAGGAAACGCATCGCCTGTAATGCCGAAGCCAACCTCCGCATGTCAGTCCTCCTATAGTCGAGCTGGAGGGCCCACGAGCCCTGGGCATCGTATCGCCGACGAGCCTCCCGGATACTCCCCCTAAATAATGCAAACGTCTATGCAAATGGCGGAAAATAGCTCTGCTGGCGGTGAAATGATTGCGCAGGCGTGTGAAAAAATATGACTAAAGATGATTTTGGCCGATATCAGCTTGATTTCACGGCATTTTCAGCGGCGGAACCCATCGAGCCACCACGCTATTCAGAATCTTTCAGACGCTTACAATGACTTGTCAACGCCATAACACTATAGTTGCCGAGGAAGAACATTGGACTATGTCCGCTGGTCGATCAAACACCCCGGTGAGTATCATTCGATGAAATATAGAGCGTTTATTGTCGGGTGTCTCGCCATAACGGCTGGGGTTCTCGCCTATGGGGAGGCGGCTGCACCGCAAGCGCCGGCTCCGGCCCCGGCTGCGGCGGCGCCCGCAACTCAGGTAACTCAAAGCGCGTCGAAGGGCCAGGGTACTGCAGCCGCCAGTCGGGGCGCCGAGCAGCGCGCGCTTCTCGATAAGTATTGCGTAACCTGCCATAACGATCGCACGAAAACAGCGAATTTTTCGCTTCAAGGGCTGGATCTCGCCACGGTGGGCGATCACGCGGAGCTGTGGGAAAAAGTCGTGCGCAAGCTCCGCGCGGGCGTGATGCCTCCGCCGGATGTGCCGCGGCCGTCCCTGGCCGAGTACGAGGGGCTCAGGGACTGGCTGGAAACGGAAATCGATCGCAAAGCGGCCACTCGTGTCAATCCGGGGTCGGTCGTCCTCCATCGCCTGAACCGGACCGAATACGCCAATGCCGTCCGCGACCTGCTGGATCTCGAGATCGATGTCAGGGCGCTTCTGCCGCCGGACGATTCGGCCAGAGGCTTCGACAACATCGCGGGCTCGCTCACGATTTCTCCGACACTGCTCGAGGCCTATACGACTGCGGCGGCAAGGGTCGCCCGCATGGCGGTTGGCTATTGGAAGTCGCCGACCGAATCCACCTATCTGGCGCCGGGCGACACGTCGCAGAATCAGCACATCGAGGGGCTGCCGTTTGGCACCCGCGGCGGCATGCTGGTGCGCCACGACTTCCCGGCCGACGGCGAGTACAGGTTCTCGATCCAGAACTTCGGGATCGGCAGCTTCATTCCCGGCGAGCAACTCGAGCTCATCATCGACGGCGAGAGAGCGCACCTCTTCAAATACCAAGGCGTGGGCACGAGTTCGGGCATGCAAGCGGACGGCGATGGATCCCTGGAAGTCAGCGTTCCGGTCAAGGCAGGCTCACGGATGGTCGGCGCGACGTTCCTCGCGACCAACTACCGGCCGAGCCTGGATGCCGTCAGGCAATACGAACGAAAGTCGCTCGAGAACAACACCATCCCTCAGATGCAGTATTACCCGGTCATAGGGTTCTTACGCGTGCAAGGACCGTTCGAGGCCCAGCGTCCCGAAGACTCGCGCAGCATCCGCAAGGTCTTTACCTGCCGGCCCGCCAACGTCAGCCAGGAGGAGGCCTGTGCGAAAGCCATCCTCTCGACGCTGGCGCGGCGCGCCTATCGGCGTCCTCCGGCTGCGCGGGACCTGGAGGCGTTGATGGCGTTCTATCGAGGAAGGCCGCAGCGCCGGCACGTTCGACGACGGGATCGAGCTGGCGACTTCGGCGGCTCCTGGCCAGCCCTCAGTTCCTCGTCCGCGCCGAGAAAGAACCGGCCAATCTGGCAGCCGGGCAGGCCTATCGCATCAGCGACCTGGAACTGGCTTCCCGTTTGTCGTTTTTCCTGTGGAGCAGCATTCCCGACGACGAACTGATCAACGTGGCCAGTCAGGGAAGGCTCAGCAACGCCAGGGTGCTCGAGCAACAGGTGCGGCGCATGCTCGCCGATCCGCGATCTGACGCGCTGGTGGGAAACTTCGCCCAGCAGTTGCTGTACTTGCGGAATCTCTCGGCGACCTCCCCGGATGGCGTGTTCTATCCCGACTGGGACAACGAGCTGCGGGATGGCTTCCGGCGCGAGACGGAGCTGTTCTTCGAAAGCATCATGCGTGAGGATCGCAACATTGTTGATCTGCTGACGGCGGACTATACGTTCGTCAACGAGCGGCTCGCCAGGCACTACGGCATCCCCAATATCTACGGATCCCATTTCCGGCGCGTCACTCTCGGGCCGGAACTGGACTACCGTCGCGGCCTGCTGGGGAAGGGAAGCTTCCTGTCGATCACGTGGACGCAGAATTTCAGAACGTCACCCGTCAAGCGAGGCGTGTGGATCCTCGAAAACATCCTCGGCACGCCGCCCCCGGAGCCACCCCCGAACGTTCCGGCGCTGGAGGATTCGTCTGCCGGGTCGACGAAGGTTCTGACGCTGCGCGAGCAGATGACGCTGCACCGGGCCAATCCGACCTGCGCAAGTTGCCACAAGATCATGGACCCGATCGGCTTCGCGCTCGACAACTTTGACGCGGACGGGAAGTGGCGAACCAAGCAGGGCGGCGACGGCGGCACGCCGATCGATGCAGCCGTCGACCTGTTTGACGGCCAGCACGTCGAGGGGCCCGCCGGGCTGAGGCAGGCGCTTCTGCGGTATTCGCCGCAGTTTGTCCGGATGTTTACCGAGAAAATGATGACGTACGCGCTGGGCCGGGGCGTCGAATACTCACGACATGCCCGTGCTCCGGTCGATCGTGAGGGATGTGGCCAAGGACAACAGCCGGTTCTCGGCCATCGTGATGGGGATCGTCAAGAGCGCTCCGTTTCAGATGCGAGTGAAAACGGACGAGAGTGCGGGGAGCAGTGCCAATTAGCCGTTGCATGCAACAGGCGCAGCGATTGCGCAATTAGGAGGATCGGACGATGTTTGTTACAAAGAAGCACATTCCGCGCCGGACGTTCCTGCGCGGCGCAGGCGTGACACTGGCCTTGCCGTTGCTCGAGTCGATGGTGCCCGGCACTGACGCCGCTGCGCGTGACGGCCGCCGCGCCCGTCAAGCGCTTTGTCGGCATCTGGCACCCGCACGGCGCGGCGCCGGGGTACTGGAGTCCGCTGAAGGAAGGCAAGGACTTCGAGTTTTCGTTCATCACGAAACCGCTGGAGCCGTTCCGCGATCGGACGGTGCTCATCACCGGCCTTGACATGCCGGAGACGATGGCGACCGACGAGGAGCCCGGCGGCGACCATGCGCGCGGCGCATCGTTGCTGTCCGGCGCCCGTCCGCGACGGAACGCCGTCAGTCCGTATCTGGGTGTGACGATCGACCAGATGATCGCGCAGAAGTATGGCCAGGACACGATTCTGTCCTCGATCCAACTCGGGGTCGAGGATACGGGGAACTTCGGCAACTGCAACTGGGGTTACAGCTGCGCGTACTCGAACTCCATTTCCTGGACGTCGCCCACGCAGCCGCTTCCGACGCAGGTGAATCCGCGGGTGGCCTTCGAGCGCCTGTTCGGCGATGGCACGAGCGCCGCGGAGCGGCTGGCCGGGCGAAAGCAGAACGCCAGCATTCTCGATTCGGTCACGCGAGAGCTGGTTCATTTCAAGAAGGACCTCGGCGCGGGCGATCGGGCCCGCCTCGACACCTATGTGGAGAACATCAGCGAGCTCGAACGGCGGATCCGGATTGCGATGGACAATTCAGCGTCGGAGCCTGGCGAAGATGTCCCGTTCGGCCTGCCGGAAAGCAAGCACGTGCATTACAGGCTGATGTACGACTTGATGGCGCTGGCGTTCGAGGGAGATATCACACGCTCCGCGACCTTCATGCTGGGCCGCGACCTCACCGGTATCACCTTCCCCGAGTCCGGCTTCAACGGCGGATGGCATGGGACGTCGCATCACGGCGACAAGCCCGAGAACGTCGCCAACTATGCCAAGATCAACCGGTATCACGTGCAGAACCTGGCGTACTTCTGCGACAAGCTGAAGAACACTCCCGATGGCGACGGCACCGTTCTGGATCACGTCCTGATCTACAAGGGCAGCAACATGGGCAATTCCCATCGGCACGCGCACGAGAAGGTGCCGGTGATTCTGGTCGGTGGAATCGACGGCACGTTCGAGGGGAATCGTCACATCGTGTTCCCGGACAACCAGCAGCGGACGTCCAACATGCTGTTGAGCATCCTGCACCTGTACGGCATCGAGCAGGACAAGATCGGTTCGAGCACCGGGCCGCTCGCTCCGCTCGAAATGGTCTAGACATGCGCTACACAAGCAAGACCGTCAGCTCACCACCACAGAGGACACGGGGGACACAGAGGATCAAACCTGTTCATGAGAACAGTTTTTCCTCCGCGTCCTCAGTGTCCTCCGTGGTGGAGCGTTTGAAATGGAGACTGGGAGGACTTGCACTGTCGTCGGTTGTCGCAGGCGTTGCGGTTGTGGCAACCGTCGCGGTTATCGCTGTCGCGCCGGTTGCGGCGCAATTTGGTGGAAAACCAACGCGACCGCAAGTGGACACGCCGAAGGGTCCGGTGAGGCAGGTCATCCTCAAGAGCTGCGCCCCATGCCACGGTATCGACGAGTTTGCGTACTATGCCTTTGACCGGGCGGGATGGAACGCACTCATCGAGGCCAAGCACAAAGGCCTGACCGTTCCGATTTCGGACGCCGACCGGGGTGTGGTCCTCGACTGGGTCGTGGCGAAATTCGGCCCGGATTCGACGAAATTCCCGCGAGCGTACGTCCCCCCGGAGATCACGACGTTCTTCACCGACTCCGAGGCCGAGGCCCTTCTCACCAGGGCGTGCACGTCATGTCATGCCGTGGACCAGGTGAATGACGCGAGGTTCAGCGCCGACCGGTGGCGAGTCGTCACGGTCGACATGAGGGAACGAGGGGCTGTCCTGACGGACGAGGAACTGGAACGTCTGGTCGAGTGGTTGAGCAGGGTCAAGGGGATCAACCCGAATCAATAGCGCCTGCGGCCCCGCCGCCAGTGAATAAAAGCATGCTGATTACACGGTTCCTGGTCGCGTTCGGACTGTCAGTTGCGTTCTGGCCAGCGCCGACGCACGCTCAGCAAACAGGCGAGGTCAACCTCACGGCGGCGTCCGCGAACGTCAACGAGTCCGGCAGCCCGGTCAAAATGCGTATTCTCCGGTGGTCCACTGATGAGGAACGCAACGCGTTTGTCGCCGCACTGAGTCCTCCCCCGCCGGCTCCGGCCGGGAGCGGGCGGCCGCCGGCGCAGCGGGGCGCAGGTCGCGGCGGCGCAGGTCGCGGCGGTGCCGGTGCAGCGGGTGCCGGTGCAGCGGGAGGAGGACGCGGCGGTGCAGCGCGGGGAGGCCGCGGCGATGCCCCCGTAGAGCCGCCCGATCCCATCGCGGCCTTGACGGCCGCCATCGGCAAGGCTCCCCTCCTCGGATACATTTGGACGAACGACGTGACCGGATATTCGATTAAGTACGCCTACCGCGCCGCCTTGCCGGACGGGGGCGAACGCATCATCCTCGCGACGGATCGCCGTCTGGGGGCCCATACCACGGCGTGGCAGCCCTTGGGCGCCGAAGCCTTGGCGAAGGCGGCTGTCACGGACTACGAGTTCACGGTGATCGAAATGCGGCTGGACCCCAAAGGATTGGGCGAAGGGAAAGCGTCTCTCACGACCAAGGTGATCGTCGACAACGGCGACAACAGCGACAACGGGGCCAGGACAGTCGCTCTGGACAATTACGCCGCAACGCCAGCGATCCTCCGGAACGTCAAGCGTTAGCAGCGACCGATTATGAGCCCACGGAGGCACCACATGTTTGTTCGAAGCGCACTCGGGTGTTGTGTAGTCGTGCTGCTGGCGGTCGTCAATGTCGGTGCGGCCGGCAGTGAGGTCGCCGACGCCGTCATGAAGCGAAACAGGGAGGCTGTGCGTTCGTTGTTGCAGCGGAAGGCGGACGTCAATGCCCCGCAGATTGATGGCACCACGGCGCTCCATTGGGCGGTGCGTCTGGACGACCTCGAATCGGCGGACATGCTGATCCGCGCCGGAGCACGTGTGTCGGCCCCGAACCGCGCCGGGGCGAGGCCGATGCAGCTGGCCGCCATGAACGGCAATGCGGCGATGCTCGAAAGGCTCATCAAGGCGGGAGCAGACCCGAACGCCCCGTTGAACCAAAACGGCGACACGGCGCTGATGATGGCGTCCCGCACCGGGAAGACCGATGCCATCAAGGTGCTGCTGGACAACGGCGCGCAGGTCAACACGAAGGAAACCTGGGGCGGCACGACCGCCTTGATGTGGGCCGTTGCCGAGCGCCACTCCGAGGCTGTCAGGATGCTGCTCTACAACGGCGCCGACGTCAATGCCCGTTCCCATTTCGTCGCCGCCGCCAACGGCCGCGGCTTCGAAGGACGGACGCCGAAGGCGCCGCAGCCTGGCCAGGCCGCGGAGGAGTTTGCCAGCGGTTACCTGACGCCGTTGATGTTTGCGGCGCGGGAAGGCGACGTCGCATCGGCCCGGCTCCTGGTCGAGGTCGGCGCGGAAGTGAATTCGACGGGAGGCGACGGGAAGGACGCGTTGGGGCTGGCGATCTTCAATGGCAATTACGAGGTCGCCTCGTTTCTCGTCGACAGCAAGGCGAATGTGAACCAGGCCGACACGCAAGGGTTTACGCCGCTGTTCTGGGCGGTCGATCGCCGGAATATGGAAACGGCCCCGAACTTCCCCTGGATGGTCACCGCGGATCCGCTTCCGCTGATCAAGAAACTCCTGGACGCCGGAGCGAATCCGAACGCCCTGGTCAATAACACCCCACGGGCCCGCATGCGGGCGGGGTCGCCGCGGATCGTGTTCGCGACGGCATTGATGCGCGCGGCATTTTCCGGCGATCTCGAACTGGTCAAGCTCCTGCTCGACAAGGGCGCGGATCCGACGATCATGTCGAAGGACGGCGAGACCGTGCTCGGGGCAGCCGCGGCACTCGGATTTATCCAGGGCTATCAGAAGGAACGACCCGTCGCCGAACGGCTGGAGGTCATCAAGCTGCTCGTGGACCTCGGCATGGACGTCAACTGGGCCGACGACTACGGCATTACGCCGCTGATGGCGGCCGCGAACATGGGAGAGCTTTCCATCATCCAGTTCATGGTTGACCGCGGCGCCGACCTGGGCGCGTATGACCTGGGTAAGAAGAACGACGGCGCGTTCGGTTCGAGCGTCGAGCCTCTGATGCCCGTCGATTATGCGATTGGCGTCGGGACGTTCGTGCCGAACAACGCGACGATCTTTCACGAGGAAGCGACCAACCTGATGTTTCGGATGATGAAGGAGAAGGGCATCAAGCACACCACGTCAGAATGCACGTTGAGAGGATTTACGTGCGCCCAGGCCAACGTCGATCCCAAGGTCGCGACGCCGGCCGAGATCGCAAGGATGAGATCGGTCCAGGTCGGACACCAGGTGGACGGCATCACTGGAGGCCTGGAGGTCAAGGAGAAGAAGTAGCGCAGGTCTTCAGGAAACTACGTACGTGGGGTCCGCCTTCAGGCGGACCAGCAAGGTCCGGCTAAAGCCGGACACCACGTACTACGGACATATCAAACTGCGTTAGCGATTCACGCCGTCGAGCACCCAGATATTGCCGGATGCGTCGGCGACGGGCACGATCAGCCGATCGTGTGAGACCGCCATCCCGAGCTGCACGGTCCGCGGTGGAATCATCTGGGCCGGATCGTTGAGCTCGGTGACGGCGAACGGCTCCCCGAGCGCGACGCCCCGTTCCGGGTCGAATCGCCGCGCCCACACGTTGAAGAAACCGCTGCGGTTCGACAGGAAGTACACGATCCGGCCGTCCGGCGACCATCGGGGACGGTCCTCGAAGAATTCACCGGTCGTGATTTTGACCCGGTCGCCGCCGGCGATCGGCACCGCGTAGAGCGCGGAAACACCCGGCCCCGTCGGGGCCGCGAACACCACCCACCGCTGATCGGCGGAGAGGCGGGCCTTCCACAAATTGCTCTCGGCGTCGGTGGCGAGCACGCGGCGTTCCAGGCCACTCGTTGCGTTGGCTGGCAGCAGGATCAGCTCGTACGGGGCGGCCGTGCGGCGCGGCGCCGCCAGAATCCAGGCGCCGTCCGCCGACCAGTCGAACAGCCGCTCCAGTTGCGCCGCCGTGTCCAGCACCTGCTCCTGGCCACCGGATACAGGCACCGTGACGGTTTCCCTCTCTGAAGCGCTATCCTCGGCGCCACGGCTGATACGCAGGTACATGATCCGGCCGTTGTCGAACGACCACACCGGGCTGATCCGCTGATAGCGGTCTCCCGGCACGACGAGCGTGTCGCGCCCGTCGGCGATCGACTTCCGCCACAGCTCCTGCATTCCGCCGCGCTCCACCCCGAAGATCAGCTGCATGCCGTCCCGCGAGAGGACGGGCGACAGCGCATCGAACGCTGCCGGCGTGATCGGCTCCCCCGCATCGATCGACGCGCCCCGACTTCGCATCGATGCGGAACGACCAGAGGCGAATCCGGTCGTGGCGAACGGCGAAGGCCAGCTTCATGCCGTCCCGGCTGAGCGAGATGCTGTCGTTCGCGTCGGCGCCGGTGGTCAGCCGTTGCGGACCCTGGCGCCACTGCAGGGTGGCGGGCTCGACTTCCACCTTCCAGATGTTGCGCACCCCCCGCGAAATGCCCTCGAAGTAAAGGGCGTCGCCGGATGGCGACCACAGGAATGACAATGGCAGATCGTCCGCGTTGGTGAAGCGGAGCGAGGCCTTCGAGAAGCGTTCGCGGACAGGCGTCGCCAGCTCCGATTTCACCGGCGGGCCCGACGCGTCGAGCGGCACCGTCCAGAAGGTCAAACCCTCCTTGAGATGATTGCCCCACACCGAGATGCGCCTCGAGTCCGGGTACCAGGCGGTGTTGAACGAGCCGAATTCGTTCAGGAACGCCGACAGCATTTTCTGCGGCGGCCGTCCGTCCAGCGTAACCGTGTAGATCTCTCTCGCCCCGAGGACGCGCCCCGGGAAATTGGAGCGTTGAAAAAGGATGCGTGTGCCGTCGGGTGACCACCGGGGGTGATAGCCGAAGCTGGCGATCTGCTGCTCCGCACCGCCCAGGATCGGCACCACATACAGGCCGCCTTCGCCACGCTCGGAGCGAAAGACCAGGCTGCGGCCATCCGCGGACCAATCCGGCTGCCAGTCGTGCGCCGGCGACGAGGTCACCTGAACCGGATTCCCACCATCGACCGCCTGGATCCAGATATCGAGATTGCTGCTGCGGTCCGAGCTGAACGCGACCATGCGGCCATCGGGCGACCAGCTCGGTTCACCCTGCAGTCCCGAGGCGAACGTCAGCTGCCAGATCTGGTGAGGCGGGCTCGACGAGTCGGCCGGGGGCCTCCAGCTCGCGCGAATCGCGTAACCCAGGGCTGCGAGCGTAATCAGGAGCGCCGCGACCGCGGGCACGCGGAAGCGCGTCCATGCGCCGGGTCCGGCCGGCGGGTGGAGCGGCTGCAGCTCGTGCGGCTGGGGCGATTCCGTTGCAGGGGCTGGCTCGCTCGCTACGACGGCATGTGGCGGCGCCGCCGGAACAGTCGGCTGGAGAGCGGAGGATTCCTCGACGTCACCGACGAATTGATAGCCGCGACCGGGGATCGTGACGATGAACCGGTTCTCGCCCGGCGTGTCGTCGAGCACCTTGCGGAGCGTCGAGATATTGCGGGCGAGATTGTTCTCCTCGACCACCGTGCCGTGCCAGACGTCGCGGAGGATGTCGTCCTTTTCGACGACGATGTCCCTGCGCTGCAGCAGCAGGACGAGGATGTCGAAGGCCTTGGGGGTGAGGGGGACGTGGACGCCGTCGCGCAGCAACAGCCGCTTGACGACATCGACCTGGAATCGATCGAAGTTGAAAAATCGGACTGACAGGCGGAAACCCCTTCCTGCCGACGCTACATTATATTCCCGGTGTTCGCGCTCGAAGGCGGACCTGATAAGGTCCGCCCTATGTCCTGAAGGCGCTACGGACTGAAAGTAGGCCGGGCCTTGAGCCTTGAGCCTAGAGCCTAGCTTTACCCAGCCAGTTCCTTGCGCACGATGGCTGCACCGGCGACGAGCGCCGCGAGCTTGGCGAACGCCAGGTCGCGCGACAGATACTTCATGCCGCAATCGGGCGCGGCGACGAGCCGCTCGGCGTCGACGTACTTCAGCCCCTTGCGGATGCGCCTGGCGACCTGCTCCGCCGTGTCCGGGACCGGAGTGGACAGGTCGAGCACGCCGAGCATGATCTGCTTGTTGGACAAGTCGGCGAGAACACCGAGGTCGAGATTGGGCTGTGCCGTTTCGATCGAAATCTGCTGGGCGGTGGAATCGGCCAGCTCGGACAGGAACGAGTACGCGGCCGGTTTGTCCGGGACCATCTCGGCGTAGCCGAAGCACAGGTGCACGGTCGTCGGCGTCGTGATGCCGGCGAGCGCGCGGTTCAGCGCCCGCACGGCGTACCGCGCCGCGCGATCGGGCCGCGCCTGCATCCAGGGCTCGTCGAGCTGAACGACATCTACCCCGGTGGCGATGATGTCCCGCAGCTCCTCGTTGACCGCGTCGGCATAGTCCATCGCCATCGCTTCTTCATCGTGGTAGAACTCGTCGGAGGCCTGCTGCGCCAGCGTGAACGGCCCGGGAAGCGTGATCTTGGTGGCTCGATCGGTGGAGCGCCGCAGGAACGACGCGTCGCGCACCTCTACCGCCCCGCGCCGCCGGATTTTGCCGACGACCCGCGGGACCAGCGTGGGGCCGGTGCGTCCGGGCACGGAGGCGGGCCGCTCCGCGTCGATCCCCTCGAGCGACAGCGCGAACCGGTTGGAGTAGCTCTCGCGCCGGATCTCGCCGTCGGTGACGATGTCGATGCCGGCGTGCTCCATGTCCCGAATGGCCAGCACCGTCGCATCGTCCTGCGCCTGCTCGAGGAGATCGGCGGGAACCCGCCAGAGCTCCGGCGCGTGGACGCGCGGCACCTTGCGAAGCCGGAGGGCGGCCCGGTCCACGAGCCATTCAGGCTGCGGGTAACTGCCGACCACGGTCGTCGGAATCAGATGTGTCGGATATGACATGGCATTTTCGGCGGTCCGTCTTCATGCGGACATCGCGGGAACCCGTGCCGGCGCCAGGACGAAATCGAACGTGGCCGTCAGGTACGGCGTCGTCATCTGCTCGCCGTTCGGGGCCCTGCCCGCCTTCTGCTCGACGAAGTCGACGATCAGGCGATCCTTCACGGCGAACACCACATCGGTGTCCAGATACTTGTCGCCGTTGCGAAAGATATGCGTGATGACGGACGCGAAGCCGTCGGCCGACACGTCGAAGTGCACGTGCGCGGGCCGGAACGGGCTGATCGCCATCCGTGTGACCAGGTCGCCGACCGGACCATCGAGCGGGATGGTGTAGCCGATCGGCGCAACCGTTCGAATCACGTACCGGCCGTCCTTGTCCGTGCGATAGACGCCGCGCAGGTACGAGCCATCGAGTCCAGGTTTCTGGGCCTCGTACACGCCTTCTCCGTCGGGCTGCCACACGTCGACGACAGCGTTCGGAATCGGCTGGCCGTCGAGCGACCGTACGGTCCCGGTCATCACGAGCGGAACGCCTGGGGCGCCGATGGCCATGTTGGCGCCGCTCTCGAAATCCGGCGAGTCGTGGATGTGGAACGGCCCCATCACGGTCGACGGCGTCGCCGCATCGGGCATACGGTGGTTGATCGCGTCGACGAGGATCGAGACGCCCATCACGTCCGACATCAGAATGAATTCCTGGCGCTTGTCGTCGCACATCTTGCCGGTGGCCGTGAGGAACTCGATGCCGGCGAACCATTCGCCTTCGGTCGGCTCGACCTCGCGGATGAACCCGTGCAGGTGCTTGACGAGCGAGGTGACGACTTGCCGCAGCCGCGGGTCGGGAACCTTGCCGTAGCGTTCGGTCGCCAGGTTCGTGATGTTCTGCTCGGTCGTGTTTCTCATGGGATGCTCCGCGTGAGAGATTACTTGTGATTGCCGACGGCCGTCTACTGCCCGGCCGGGAAGATCGCGATCCGGTCGCCGCGGAACGATCCCACCCAGATTTCCTTGCCGATCTGAACGGCGACGGTGCCCGCGCCGAACTCCGGGCTGTTCGGGTGGCGGATGATCTCCTGCACCTTCAGCGACGCGGGATCGATCCTCACGACATTGGTCGTCTGCGCCGGAGCGGCGCCGCCCTGGCCCGCCGCCAGCAGCGAGCCGTCGGGCGCCCACCGGACGTTGTCCACGCGGAAGCCCAGCGGAACGACGTCGCGCCTGACCGGCGTCTGCCCGCGCGACAGGCGGAAGAAATTCTGGCTTCCCCAGGCGGCGACATAGAGCAGCCTGCCGTCCTTCGATATCTCCAGCCCGTTGGCCCCGGACGCTTCGCTGCCCGGGACCATCTTCCATCCCGCGCCCGTATGCCATTCCCACAGCGCGCCGTTGTTCTCGCCCGCGAGCATCCGGCCCCGTGCCGGCGCATCGATGTTGCGCGCAAGAAAATCGGTCGCGATGAAACCGCCCTCGGGCAACGCGACCACTTCGTTCAGGCCGATGGGATCCGGCGCGACCGCGCAGCCAATCCAGGCCAGCGCCGGCGGCCTGGCGCCGGCATCGACTTCGAAGACTTCGATCGATTCCCGCTGGCCGTGATGGACGGCGTAGAGCGTGTGGACGGCGCCCTGGCCGGGGCGAATCGCGAGACCGTGGGTCCTGAAGCTCGCTTTCTGCGCCGCGTCCGGTGCGCCTGGACACGAATCGTATGTCTTCGCGTCCAGCCGATCCTTGGATGCAGCGGTCGGATACGCGAGGGTGGTCGTCTTGTCCCGGGCATTGATCAGGCGAATGCCGCCGGTCCCCGCAAAACCGGAAGCCACTACCCATTCGGACCCGGGCAGGACGACCAGATCCTCCGGCGCGTTCTGTCCGCACACGAACCGGACGTTTGCTGCTGCCGGCCCGCAATTCGGTATTCCGGCCGAGGGCTGGCCGCCCTGGCCGGCGAGCCGGCCCGGAGACGTCAGCATCAGGGCGCCGAGCAGTCCAAGCGATGCGAATCTCATCGAAGGCTCCATCCCTGGCAAAAGCGCTAGCACAGAGGACTCTGAGGTCGAACGGAGAGCACGGAAGTTGTCTTGTATAACCGTGCCCTCTGTTATTCCTCGATGCCCTCCGTGCTAGCGATTTTCACGCTCGAATTGATCCGCGCGAATCGGCAGCCGGTACAGCCGCTTGCCGGTCGCCGCCGCCACGGCGTTGAGCAGCGCACCGGCCGCGAGCGCCGTGCTCGGCTCGCCGATGCCGCCAGGCGCTTCGGCGCTCGGGACGATGTAGGTCTCGATCTCGGGCATCTCGTTCAGCCGCATCATCGGATAGTCGCCGAAGTGACGCTGCACGACGCGGCCGTTCTGGATCGTGATCTCGCCTTTCAGCGCCGCCGTCAGCCCGTAGATCGTGCCGCCTTCCATCTGCGCCTTGATCGTGTCCGGATCGATCACCCAGCCGGTATCGACCGCGCACCAGATCTTGTGAACGCGTACTTCGCCCTTGGTCACCGACACTTCCGCGACCTGTCCGACGATGGTGCCGAAGCACTCCATCACGGCGATGCCGCGCGCACGTCCCGCCGGCGGCGGCGTGGCCCAGCCTGCCTTTTCGGCGACCAGGTCGAGCACCGCAAGATGGCGCGGCGCCTTGCCGAGCAGGTCGCGACGGAACTGATACGGATCCTTCCCCGCCATGGTCGCCATCTCGTCGACGAACGCCTCGACGACATAGCCCTGGACGGAGGCGCCAACCGACCGCCAGAACCCGAACGGGATGCCGGGATCGGTCTCGATATATTCGACCCTGACGTTCGGGATTGTGTACGGCAGCTGTGCGGATCCGTCGACGGAGATGAAGTCCACGCCGTTCGGCGGCAGCGCCCCGATCCGTTTCATCAGCGACTGCTGCACGATCCGCTGCATGAACGCGACAGGCTTGCCGGCCTGGTCGAGCGCCCCCCACATGCGGACGTACGTCACCGGACGGTAGAAGTCGTGCTGCATGTCGTCTTCGCGGGACCACACGACTTTCACCGGCGCCCCGACGGCCTTCGACGTTTCCACTGCGTCGGTGACGAAGTCGGCTTCGCCGCGCCGGCCGAACCCGCCGCCGAGATACGTGGTGTGGATCTTGACCTTGTCGGCCGGAAGGCCGCTGGCCGCGATCGCCGCCTGGTGCGAAGCCGTCTGTCCCTGTGTCGGCACCCACACGTCGCATCCGTCCGCACGGACCTCCGCCGTACAGTTCATCGGCTCCATCGTCGCGTGCGCCAGGAACGGCACCTCGAAGACGCGTTCGAACGTGCGCCCTGCAGTGTTCGACGCACCCTTCAGCGCGGCCGCCACGTCGCCGTCGTTGCGGGCGACCTTCCCGGGCTGCTCCGCGAGCGCCGCGTACTTCTTGCTGATGTCGGCACTGTTCAGATTCGCGAGCGCCCCTTCGTTCCACCTGACGGTGAGCGCCTGGACGCCTTTGGTCGCCGCCCAGTAATTGTCGGCAACGACGGCGACGCCGCTGCTGATCTCGACGACGTGCCGCACGCCCGCGACGGCCTTCGCCTTGCCGGCGTCGAAGCTTGCGACCTTCCCGCCGAATACCGGACACCGCACGACGCGCGCGACCAGCAGGCCGGGGCGCTTCACGTCGAGGCCGTAACCGGCCGACCCGTTCACCTTCTCGGGAACATCGAGACGCGGCAGCGATCGCCCGAGAATGCGAAAGTCCTTTGGATCCTTGAGCGCGACGCTCGCCGGCACCGGCAGCGCCGCGGCCTGGTCCACGAGCGCGCCGTAGCGCAGCCTGCGTCCGGTGGCCGTGTGAACGACCTCGCCTTTTTCCGTCGAGCACGTGCTTTCGGGAACGCCCCACGTCGAGGCCGCCGCCGTCACCAGCATCGCGCGCGCCGTCCCGCCGGCGGTCCGCAGGATCTTCCACATGCCGCGCACGCTGTTGCTGCCGGCGGTGAGCTGCACGCCGCCGAAGTCCGGGTTGCCGTACTTGGGATCGGCGGGCGCCCACTCGGTCTTGATCTTCGTCCAGTCCGCGTCGAGCTCCTCGGCGACGAGCATCGGCATCGAGGTCATGACGCCCTGGCCCATCTCGACCTGCGAAAGCACGATCGTGACGGTATCGTCCGCAGTGATTCTCAACCAGACGCCGGGCTCGAAGATGCCCGCGGCTGCTGCGGCGGTCCGCTCCGGATCGAGCAGCGACTGGAGATATCCGCCCAGCATCAGGCCACCGCCCGCGGTTGCGCCGACTTTCAGGAAGGTTCGCCGGCCGACTGTCTGTGCGGTTGTCATTTCATGTCTCCGCTTCGCTGGTCACTGATGTAGCGCAGGTCTTTAGACCTGCCCGGACTGATGTAGCGCAGGTCTTTAGACCTGCCCGGCTCGCGGACAAGCGAAATTATCGTGCCGTAGGCCGGGTCCTTTCGGACCCGGCTGAAGCGGCGGGTCCAAAGGACCCGCCCTACTCTCTGCGTTCTCAGCGGTCTCGGCGGTTCAACGTCGTCGCGCTGGTCTGTCATGATCGACCTCAGGCCCGCGCCGCGCGGTGGATCGCGCGGCGGATGCGTTGATAGGTGCCGCAACGGCAGATGTTGCCGGTCATGGCGGCGTCGATTTCGGCGTCGGTCGGGTCGGGATGCTTCGTCAGCAGCGCGGACGCGGACATCAGCTGACCGGACTGGCAGTAGCCGCATTGCGGCACCTGCTCGGCGATCCAGGCGAGCTGCAGCGCATGGCTCGATGTGGGCGACAGCCCTTCAATCGTCGTCACCGTCTTGCCGACGGCAGACGAAGCAGGGGTGACGCAGGATCTGGTGGGCTCGCCGTTCAGGTGGACGGTGCATGCCCCGCACTGCGCCAGGCCGCAGCCGAATTTGGTCCCGGTGAGCCCGACGACGTCGCGAATGACCCACAGCAGGGGCATGTCCGCGCTGACGTCGACGTCGTGTCGCTGGCCGTTCACGGTCAGGGCAATCATGTGGGTGTCCTCAGGTCTATCAACTCAGGGATCGGGATCGTCAGTATCTCCCGGAACCAGCCGCGATTGCCAACCGATTCCTGGAGCTCACCGCGCGACAAGGTGACCGATAATCCCGCTGTGGCGAACTGCGACAACTGCGGCGCACCGATGCGAGTCGCCGGTGGCGGCCGGCGGTTTCTCATGTGCGGCCACTGCGGAAGTCAGCAGGACCTGCCGGCTGCTCTTGAATACCTGGAGCTGCTGAGCGAGGGGTCGAGCTCGTGCCCGACCTGTTCCACACCCCTGTCGAACAGCCGGCTCGAGGGCCATCCGCTGCTCTGCTGCCCACGCTGTTTCGGCATGCTCATCGGGATGAATCGCTTTGCCGCGGTCATCGAAGCCGTGCGCGCGCACGAAGGCGGTTCCCGGACTGCCCTGCCGCGCCACCAGAATCCTGGTGAACGGTTCCTCGACTGTCCCGCCTGCGGGCAGCCAATGGTCGGTCACCTCTACGCCGGGCCTGGCAACGTGGTCATCGACACCTGCGAACCCTGCCTGGTGAACTGGCTGGATCCGGGCGAGCTCCGCCGGATAGCGGTTGCGCCGGACTGGCCGCGTTCGGCGTGACGAACGCTCGGAGAGCTCCGTTGTAGGGCGGGCTACTGCGTGCTGCGCCGTTGACATCAGTCTTACAAGTATGTAAGACTGCGCGACGTGACCCCCAGCGCCCCCAGCACCCCCAGCGCCCGCCGCCCTCGGCTCCTGACGCTGTCCGCCAAGGAGTCGCTCATCCTCGAGTTGCTCGTCCGCGAGCACGAGTTGTACGGCTTGCAGATGGTCGCCGCGTCGAAGCGCCGGCTGAAACGCGGGACGGTCTACGTCACGCTCGGGCGCATGGAAGAGAAGGGATACCTCACGTCGCGGCTGGAGGACGCGCCGCCGGACGCCGGAGGCCTGCCGCGCCGGTTGTATCAGCCGACGGCGCTCGGCCGCCGCGTGCTGACGGCGTGGACCACTGCCGCCCGAACCCTCATCCCGGAGTTCACTGTATGACACGGCCCGGCTGGAGGCTTCGCGGCATGGCCGCACGGATCTTCGACCACAAGACGATGGAGCGGGTCGTCGATCCGTTGCTGGCCGATCTCCAGAAAGAGCATGCGGAGGCGATTCGGCGCGGCCGGGTGTGGAAGAGCCGTTGGATCCGGCTCGCCGGGTACGTCGTCTTTCTGAAAACGATCGCCGTGTGCGGAGCAGAGGCGGCACGGCGTGACTGGACCGTCGACGATCGCTCGGCGATGAGCCGCACGCTCGCGGTTTCGCTCGCGGCGACAGCGGCTGGGACAATCCTGCTTACGGTCCCGCTGTTGGTCAGGGCATTTGGTTCGGTCTTCCGAACGCCGGCCGATCCGAGACTGCTCGTCTATCTTCTTCCGCAGGCTCTCGTGCTCGCTGTGCCTGTAGGACTCACATTCGGTATCTTCCTGGGATTGCGTGGCGGGCGCGTTTCACATCGATCGGCCGGCGGGGTTCTCACCTGCGCGATCCTCTGCTCGTTCGCGTGTCTGCTGATGCTGTTGTGGCTTGTTCCGATGGCCAACCAGGAATTTCGACAGTTGGTCTTTGGGCAAGACAGCTCGCTCCTGTGGAAAAGCGAGAACGAGCTGACGCTCGGCGAGCTGAGTCAGCGGATCGACTCGCGCCGGCGTGCCGGATTGTGGGAAGGCAATTTGCTCTTCTCGTATCACCAGCGCTGGGCCCTCTCGTGCGCGACGCTCGTGCTCGCCCTGTTCGCGCTCTCGGTGACCCGACGTCTCGCGGCCAGATGGACGGCCGCTCTTGCCGCACTCGGCACCTGTTTCAGTTATTACTGGCTCATATGGACCGCGCGCGCCGCGGCGCTGCAGGACACCCTGCCGGCATTTGCGGCCGCATGGCTGCCGGTCGCAGTGTTCGCGGTCGTGTCCGTCGCGTCGCTGAAGGTGGCCTCGCTACGACGTGACCCGCATACGAAGATGCAGTAACGCCCACGACAATCAACGCCGAACTCGCTGAGCACGCAGAGAACCGAACCCGACAAGAAAGCACTCTAAGCAGGGTCTAGGCTCCAGGCTCTCGGCGAGTCTTTTTTTGAACGCAGAGACCGCAGAGCACGCAGAGAAATTGAAACTCTGCGGACCCTGCGAGCTCTGCGTTCAGCTAGAGGCGCCCGACAAGAAAAGCACGAAACGGAGGACGCGGCGGAAACGGAGAACACGGGACGTCTGGTGTGGCGCAAGTCTTTAGACCTGCCCAGGCGCGCGGACCCTAGGCAGGCTCCGGGCTCCGGGCTCTCGGCGAGTCTTTCTTGAACGCCCGATAGGAAAAGCATCGACCACGGACACGGGCCGAACGGAGAACATGGGAAACCAACTCCCAAACCGTGACCCCGCTTTTTCTGCCGAGCGTTTCGCAGGAAACACCAGCACCTGTTCGTCATATGGAACTCGGTCCGGACCGAGTTGGCAATCCCGCACTGGACTTCTCGCGCCCGTCAGCCGGAAGGGGCGCCAGCCGGGGGCCGTAGTACTGCTCCGCCTCGTGCGCGTTGTGCGCGCGACACCGCAATGCGAGATTCGCGATCGTGCCTGCGCCTCCGGCGGCATACGGGACGAGGTGGTGGAACTCGATGAAGCCCGTCTCGGTGCACCGGCCCATGCCGCCGACAAACGCGCACTGCCCGCCATCGCGTTGCCAGACGGCCCGTCGCACCGCGGCAGGAATGTGCCGTGTGATTTCCGACGGTGCGGCCGGCGGACGGGCGGGTCGCGGCCGGTCGGTTGCCGCGTGCTTCGCCCTGGAGAGCTCCTCGAGCAACAGCGTGAGCGCCTTCTCGAAGATGGTCGCCGGGTCGCCGTCTGGAATCGCGTGCCGCAGGAGGTCCTGCGCGCGACGCAGCTTGTCGTGCGTCTCACGATCCACCGTGAACTGAATCTTGTAGCGGGCGGGCGCGAGCGGCTTCACCGGTCGGTCTTTCGGATGGCTCGCTGGCGCGTCCGGCCGTGGGCGCTTCTGCGCTACGAGCTCGCTCGCAGGCCTTGTCTCGCTTGCTCTTGTGACGCGCCGCGTCAAGGACCTCCAGGTGATTCCGCGTCGTCAGCACAGGCGCCAGCAGGCCAATCGCCGTGAGGTTGACCGCGCCCTCCGCGAGCCGCTCGAGAATCACCGGGAACCTGCCTGCCGCGCGCGCCGCTTCGATGCGGTGATACGCCGCGTGCTCCGACAGGTGGAGCACCTGCCGGCAATAAGTGAAGAGCGACGCGCAGCCTTCCGCGAGATAGAGGCGCCGTGCGTCGACCTCCATCAAGAGCGCGATGAGCTCGACGGTCGCGTTCGCGCGCCGCCGCGCCGTGAACCTGTGCCAGCAAATCGCGATCGGACAGTTGGCCGATGGACGAGATGTCGATCATCATCCGACACATATACCATCGTCATTGCCGGCACTCGAAATGGTCCGCCATCGCTCGAACCTCCAGCGCGACAGGATTTCTGCTGCTCCCCACCGGAGCGTGCTGCTGTAGGCCGTCGTCGTCTGTTCAACGACTGGTTTACGCGGGTACAGCGCCCTGCACGGGCCGGCCTCGAAAAACGTGTCAAGTGTTTTTGACCTGGAAGCGAACAAGAACCTTGAATCCGTGCAAAATCCACTCGCGGACCGTCGGGCCACTCGGCGTTCTCTGGCAGCAGCGAGCGCCTGGTCGGGACGGCCTGAAGGCCGTCCCCTACTTCTTCTCGGCTCCAGGCTCTTGGCGAGTCCTTCTTGAACGCAGAGACCGCAGAGCACGCAGAGAAATTGAAATCTCTGCGGACCCTGCGAGCTCTGCGTTCAACCAGAGGCGCCCGATAGGAAAAGCCCGCACTGGACTTCTCGCGCCCGTCAGCCGGAAGGGGCGCCAGCCGGGGGCCGTAGGACCGCTCCGCCTCGTACCGTTGTACGCGCGACACCGCAATGCGAGATTCGCGATCGTGGCTGCGCCTCCGGCGGCATCGGGACGAGGTGGTGGAACTCGATGAAGCCCGTCTCCGGGTTTTGCGTGGTTCGCCGTCCGTGGCACGGGGAGCGCGGACACGGAACGTGCGATATAGCGCAGGTCTTTAGACCTGTCCCGGCCGCCGCAGGCTCTGGGCTCCAGGCTCTCGGCGAGTCTTTCTTGAATACAGAGACCGCAGAGCACGCAGAAAAATTGAAATCTCTGCGGACTCTGCGAGCTCTGCGTTCAACCAGAGGCGCCCGACACGTGTCTTCTCTGCTCCCGCTGACAGTCAGTGCGCAGCGAGCCCTTCGGTGAGCTCGATGCGTGTCCCGACCGGATCCGTCATGAAAGCCAGCTTCAATCCGAGCGAGGGCACTTCGCGGTAGGGAATCTCGAACTTGACGCCCTCAGCCTCGAGCTTTTTGCAGAACGCCTCGAGCCCCTTCACTTCGAAGCCGATGTGATCGAGCGAGCGGCCCTTCGTGGGCGCCTGCGGTGCGGGCGCCGCGATGATATTCACCTCTCCGCCGTCGAACACCGCGCTCGGAAAGCCGCGCCGCGTCTCGGAGAGTCCGCCGAACGTCTTCACATACCAGGCGCGGAGCGGCTCCATCTCGTTGGTCGACAGATGAAGGTGATGGCCCGCGACCTGAACCTTCAGCGTCGGCTCCTCGGCGAATTCCACTTTCACATTGTCCGGAAACATCGTCACCCACCGCTTGGGATTGGTCAACTCCTGGACCGTCGGCAAGCCGTTGGCGGCAAGTTTGGCACGGACATCATCGACGTTCTTCACCATCAGGCCAAAGTGGTTCACCGTGGAACCCTCGGATCCGTCCGTCGGTTCCCCCTTGGTGAGGATGACAAAGATGCCGGGGAACTTGAGCAGCTCCAGCGAGCCGGCGCGCGTCACTTCGGCCCCGAGCAAGGCCCAGAGCTTGTTGTGGGCGTCCGGATCGCGCACGGTCAGATGGACGTGTCCGATCGAGACGCCGCTGGCATTCGGCGCTCCCAGCTGAGCGAACGACGGAACGGCTGGCACCGCCAGAAAGATCGCGAGCATCAGCGCGGTCAGTCGTAACTTGAACATGACGGCCTCCGGTGTTGGCCTCTGCACCGGATCGGGTGACGAAGGTCCAATAACGGAAGATACACGATTTCAGGCGGTCGATTTCAAAGACTGTCGACACAACGGGTGGTTGCTAACGCGCGACCGCCGTCAGGAGAACGATCAGCGCCGTGTCGCCCTGGACCCGCGAGGTCCCGACGACGACGGTTTCGCCCATCCCGATGCCCAGTGTCGTGTTGATCAGGCTCTGCCCTCCGGCAAGCGTCAGCTTCAACTCCGCGACTTCGCGCTCCGCCTCGGCCCGCCGCGTCCCTGGGGACCGCATCGTCTCCTCGAGCTGTTGTATACGCGCCATGTTCTGCAGCCGCGTCGCGTCGTTAATCGGCGGCGTGCGCAGCGCGACCGTCGCAGTGAGTCGAGCGCCGGCGTCTACCCGCATCCCTGACATGATGAACTCGTAGTCCTGGGTGCCAACGCCGCGCAGCCGAAAATTCATGACCCCGCCGCGCTCGGTGCCCGCGATCCATTGCGTGTCCAGCACCCGGTACGTCTTGTACGGCAGGAAGTCGCTGATGTCGGCGAGCGCCTTGCGGGCCGGCGCCGACAGCCCGTCCGGCGCCGTGCTCCCCTGCGCCGCGCCCAGGAGAAGCGCCACGCTGAAGCCCTGGAGGCGCGGCGCGGCCTGGGCGAGATTGCGCTTCCCGGCCGCCGCGATGGCTTCGTTGATTTCGTTGATGGACGAGCTGCCCGGCGGAATCCCGTCCTGCGCCTGAACAACCGTCGCCGCGAGACCACACGCGCACGCGAGGCTCGCGACGGGAAGCCATTTCATGGTGAGCTCCTTTTTCAGAGGCCGAAATCCGAATTGAAGACCCAGACGATGTGCGTGCCGCCCGGGGTGGTGAACTGAACCTGCCGCCGCTCGATTTCCTGCGGCCGCTCATCGGCCGCGATGGTAGTGCCGGAGCCGGCGACGCGCGCGGCTGGAAGCGCGCGGCCGATGTTGAGGCCGGCGACGATCGCAGCCGCCAGCATGGTCGCGGTTGCGAGCGGTCCTGGCCACCAAAGGGACACCTGGCGCCGGGCGCCCACTTCGGCGATGACGGCACGGCGGATCGCCCGCACATCGTCGGGCGCGAGCGCCGGGTCGATCGTCAGCGGATCGCCTTCCTTCAACCACGAGCGGATATCCTTCATGACCCTTCTCCCTCGCTGCTCCTGATGACGCGCGCCAGCTCGCGCCGCCCCATGGACAGGTGCCACCGGACGGTGACGGCCGAAACCCCGAGCTGTCCGGCAATGGCCCGGACCGCGAGCCCCTCGAGCTCGTGCATCACGACCACGGCCCGGCGTCTCGGCGGCAGGGTCGCGAGCGCATGCCAGACAACCGATCGCGCCACGAGCGCCGCTTCCGGATCGGAGGCGCTGGCAATCGACGTCGCCGACGCGCTGACATCGTCGTAGCGCCTGCGGGTGGCCGCCTGCCGCCAACGATCGCGCGCGATGTTGACCAGGATGCGGACGAGCCAGGCCTCCTCGCCCGGCCTGCCGGAGGGCACAGACGAGGGTGCCCGCGCCACGCGAAGAAACGTCTCCTGCACGAGGTCCCTGGCATCGTCCCCACTTGCCGACAATCGGCGCGCCAGCCGGTACAGCCGCTGATGATGCTCGTCGAAGAGCGCCTCCAGCCGAACCGCGGGGTCCGTTTGACGCGTTTCCACCGAGGTCGAGAGCGCCACGGTCTGCGCCATCATCAGGTTGATAGACGTCCGGGACATTGGATCTGTTGGTAGGTCAATAATCGCGCATGTCGCTCAATCCGTGGCGCGGTCTCCAGGACCTGCCGGCCGAGGCGTGGATCATCTTTGCGACCACGCTGGTCAACCGCGCCGGGACCATGGTGCTCCCCTTCCTCGTGCTGTATCTCACGCAGGATCTCGGGCATCCCGCCGACCAGGCGGGATTCGCGTTGACGGCCTACGGCTTTGGCGGGTTGATCAGCGCTCCCCTCGCCGGCCGGCTCTCGGACCGCGTGGGCGCCTTGCGCATCATGCAGCTCTCGCTGCTTGTGTCCGGCGCACTGCTCGTCGTCCTCCCCCTCGCCCGTTCGCGGACGGCGGTGTTCAGCCTGATCTTCCTGTGGGCGCTGATTTCCGAGGCGGTCCGCCCCGCGAGCCTGGCCGCCCTGGCCGGCGCCACCCCGCCGGCACAGCGAAAGGCGGCGATGGCGCTCAACCGCCTCGCCATCAACCTGGGAATGAGCGTAGGCCCGGCGGTTGGCGGGTTCCTCGCGACGGTGTCCTTCTTCTGGCTGTTCGCAATCGATGGCGCGACGTCGATGGCGGCGGCCGCGCTTCTGACCGGCCTCCTCTGGAGAAAAACGACAGCTGCCGCCGCTGACGCCATTCGGCACGCCGGTAGTGGCACGGGCTCAAGCCCGTCCCCTACAGAACGAGCGGGCTCGAGCCCGTCCCCTGCACGCACGTCCACTGGAGCGCTGCGCGATCGCCGGATGCTCGCCTTCATGGCGGCATGGTTCATCGTCGGCGTGATCTTCTTTCAGCTCGACGGCGCGTTCCCGCTCTACGTGGTTCGCGATCTGGGGCTGTCGCAGGTATTTTTCGGGCTGTTGTTCACGCTGAACACGGTCCTGATTATCGGTCTCGAGGTTCCGATCAACCTGAGCACGACGCACTGGCCGCACCGTTTGACACTGCCGCTCGGCACGCTGTTGCTGGCGGCCGCGTTCGCGGCACTTGCCTTCGCCGAAAGCCGCGGAACCATCGCGCTGGCGGTCGTCGTGTTGACGTTCGGAGAGATGATCGTGTTCCCCGTCGCGGCCACTTACGTATCCGAGCTCGCCCCGGCCGAGCGCCAGGGCGAGTACATGGGCGCGTATTACATCGCGTTGTCGCTCGCCATGATCGTCGGGCCGTGGACCGGAACCCTCGTCATGGATCGATTCGGCTCGCGAGCGCTCTGGCTGGCCGTGTTCGGGTGTGGCGTGGCGGCGGCAGGGATGTTTCGCTTGGTGGTCAAGGACAAGCGACAGGCGAATCGGGTAATTGGATAATCGGGTAATCGGGTAATTGATTGGGGATTGGCTACGCCTCAATTCGGCCAATCAATTACCCGATTACCAAATTACCCGATTACTCGATTCTCCAGGCCTACCCGATTACCCGATTCCGCTACCCGTTAGCAGCCGACTTCGATCCGCAGCGGCCGCGCTGACCCGTCCCCTGCGTCGTGTAGGCCTCGTGGTTTCGCTCGAGATCGGCGAGGTCGTAGACGTAGTTCACGGTCATCCCGGCGGAGCGGCGCAGGCCGGCCGCGGAGATGTCGCCCAGCCAGTTGATCCGTTCGAGCCGCGCGCCGTTGGCGAGGTGAAACCGCGCCACGGGATCGGCCGGTTCGGCTCCCTGCTTCGCGCGCAGCAGGTAGTGGGCGCAGAGCGGGACGAGCTCGCGCTCGAGATGGGCCCTTTGCGCGCGGTCCCCGCGCCAATCGGGAACGTCGAGCGCGGTCAGCAGATCGCCGAGCGCGGAGTGCGTGCGAGTCGCCGTCGCCGGAATCGGCGATGCGGGCGAGCCAGCTCCGGAACCCGGGAATCGGCGACAGCGTCGCGAAGCTCTTCAGCCGCGGCAGCTCGCGGCGCAGCTCCTCGACGACCAGCCTGATCAGGGAATTGCCGAACGAGAAGCCGCGCAGCCCTTCATGGCAGTTCGAGATCGAATAGAACAGCGCAACGGTGCAGGACGCGGCGTCGACCACCGGAGCGTCCGCATCGAGCAGCGGTTGGACCTTCGCGCCCATCGCGCGCGTCAGCGACAGCTCCGTGAAGATGACCGGATCGTCCGGCAGCGCCGGATGAAACAACCCGTAGCACCGGCGGTCCGATTCCAGGCGCCGCAGGAGATCCCGCCGATCCCGAATCTTGTGCACCGCTTCGTACTGGACCAGCTTCTCCAGGATCTCCGGCGGCGTTTGCGCGTCGATCCGGCGGCACACCAGGAAGCCGTGGTTGAACCACGATCGCAGCAATTGATCGAGCTCCGCCTCGATGGCCGCCCAGGCGGGATGCTCGTCGAGGCCGCGCAGAATGTGGCCGCGCATCTCGACGAGCGCGGCAGTGCCGCCGGGCGCCAGATTGAGCCGGCCGAACAATTCGAGGCGCGGCGTGCCGCCGGCGCGCTGCAGGCGCAGGAGAGTTGCCGGTGACGGATCCGCGCAGTACTCGTCCGCCGATCGGCGGAGGTCGGCCGGATCGGAGGAACAGCCGGCGGCGAGCCGATCGAAGAACGCGCCGATCTCCGGCGCGGCAAGGGATCGATAGGCCGCGAGCGCTTCGGCCGCGAGCTTCGCTCCCGACACGTCGCCGCGTGCGGACATGAGAATGTCGCAGCACGCGATCGCACGCGCTACCCGATTCGTTCGGGCGACGGGCGGCGAAACGCGCGTAGCCGGCGAGGGTCCCGGGAGTCCATCGTGCCGGTGGGAGAGGCGTGCGGGTGGGGTGCGACAGCGGGGCACGCGGGATGGCGACGTTCGAGGCGCCGATGCCCGGTTCTCCCACCATATCTGGCTGCCTGCCGTCTCAGCAACGTGCATACCAGACCGGAGCGCGTGTGATTGGGCCAGATTCGCGACGCACCTGCGGGAAGTCGCCGCCACCCGCGACAAAAGTCGAGCCTCACGAACGTTCACCGGGGAGGCCGCAGGGGTTCGCAGGCAAGACACTCGATGACGATTGTGTGATCCGAGGCTGAGGAAAATGAGGACTTGAGGATCTAAGGAGTTGAGGATCTAAGGATCTCAATCCTTAACCGGGAATGGAGCACGTGTCGGCAATGTGCTTCAACGACTCCACTTTGAGCCTGACCGGGCTGAATCCATCCGCACGCACGTCACTTCCCGAGCGGACGCCGACGGTGACTCGCGTCTTCGGTCCGAGCTGCGTGGTTTCCGTGTCGCGCTCTGCTTGCGAGGCTGGCAGGATCGCGATGCCGGCAATCTCGTCCTGGTGGCCATCGTGTTCCCGGCGGATCTGCTCGAGAAGCTCTTTGCGCCCTTCGAGCACGTACTCTGAAGCCCCCAGCGAATCGGCGACGACATTCGCCTTGGTGCGATCGATCTTCAGACGGCTCCCACTGAGACAGCCTTCGACGACCACCGGATGCTGGCTGTCCCGGACGACCGACTTGACCGGCGGTGTTTTTGGTGGCGGAAACGGGAGACCCTGCGCGGCAAGCTGCGACACGATCCCGACGACCACGATTGACAAAAGGGCCGCACGCACTATCGACACTATAACTCTCGAGACGGTCCGGCTGAAGCCGGACACTACGTGCGCCAAGGTGCCGGTCCGGCTAAAGCCGGACACTACGTGCACCAAGGTGCCGGTCCGGCTAAAGCCGGACCCCACGTACTCCCCGCCGGACCCCACGTACTCCCCGCCGGACCCCACGTACTCCCCGCCGGACCCCACGTACTTCCCCGCGGATCCTGCGGCTCCCGTAAGGTCGAAGTCTCCGCGATCTCCGCGATGCTACTGTCAGTTCCGCGTTGAACGTCGTCCGTAGTCGAACTCAGGATCGGCGCCGCTTCGTCGACGAGCCACCTCGGCCGGGCACGGGTGGCAGAGGCGGCACCTTCGGCAGTCTTCTCGAGCGCGAGTTGAGAGCAGCGCGATGGCGGGTCGCGAGGCTTTCGAAATGGGCGACCGCCTGCGCGTGCTGCAGGTAGGTTTCGATCGACGCCACGATGACCCGTGCCTCGACCGTCAGCAGATCGATGCCGGCCAGCGACACCCTGACCCAGGCGTCGATGACAATGCCCTTGTCGAGCACATGGTCGAGAACGTCGATGACACTTGCGCCCTTTGAAGGCTGGGACGCAGAAGAACCTCTCAAGTTGTACGAAGGCGTGACAAAAAGCCCATCCCTTCTCGACACACTGGACACACCGGCATATCGTCTGCCCGCTGTACTTTTCTGGAACACCGATCTGCGCCGACCCATAGCAACTTGGTTGCCATCCAATCGTTGACTTCCCCGCACTCGTGCGGTAAGACTCGTCCGTCCTTTCGCCATATGCTCGATCGCATCCGCAACCTCGCGCAGTTCATGAAAGACAAGAAGGCCGCGGGCGAGAAGCTCGTGCTGATGCTCGGCGCGGGCGCGTCGATCTCATCCGGCGTCAAGCCGACCGAGACGCTCATGGAGGAGCTGGTCGAGAAGAATGCGAAGGGCACGCAGGGCAGCCTCGACGATCGCTTCAACCAGCTCTGGCGTGGATCGACCGACAAGCACCGCGGGCTGATGCTCGAGCCCTACCTCGACCAGCGTCCGTCGCCCGGCTACGGCAAGCTGGCCGAGCTGGTCCAGCTCGACTTCTTCGACGTCGTCATCACCTTCAATTTCGACCGTCTCCTCGAGCAGGCGCTCGACGATGCCGGGTTTCGCGACTACCGGACGCTGATTCGCGGCGAAACCGAGCCCGAGGCGATCGCGAAGATCCTCGAAGCGAAGAAACCGCGCGTCAAGATCCTGAAGATGCACGGGAGCGTGCAGTCGGCGGATCTCTTCCTGTTCGCGCGCGAGGAGATGCTGAACTATCCGCCGGACCTCGAACGCCTGGTGGACGATCTCACCAGCCGCGACATCATCATCTGCGGGTACGCATTCAGCGACAACGCCGTCATCCGCGCGTTCAATCCCTCGAAGGACAGCGGGGCGATTTATTACATCAACCCGTCCGGCGCCGTTCCCGGCATCAAAGGCTTCCTGATCGCCCGCCGCTCGCAGGACAAAGTGGTCGAGGGCGACGGGTTCGGGCGGTTCGATCAGTTCTTCGCGGCGCTGCACCAGGAGCTGACGACCGAGGCAAAGACCGCCCCGCCGCTGCCCCGCCGCAACCTGTTCAAGTTTCTCGACCACTATCAGGAAGATCAGAAGGCCTGGTTTCTCGGCAGGAAAAGCCTGACGCGGCGGATCGTCAAGCGATTCGAAACCGGTCCGCCGCCCGTGTTGTACTTCACCGGAAAGCCGAAGGTCGGCAAGACGTCGCTCATCCGCGCCGGCGTGATTCCGTATCTGGACGCGAACCGGTACGAGTGCATTTACCTTCGCTGCCGGAAGGATCTGGACACGCAGCTCCGGGCCGTCCTCTCGGAGCGATTCTCGCTGCCGCTGGCCGATCTCGACTGGCACACGGTGTTCACGCAGATCGCCGCGCTCGCCGACAAGCGCGTCGTGTTGTTCTTCGATCAGTTCGAGCGTCCCTGCAGGGCCGCGGTGGAAGCGCCGGACAAGACCAGGGCGCTCGTCGATCTGATCGGCGCCATCGCCGCCCGCTCGAACGGCCGGCTGACGGCCGTCTTCATCGCCCCGGCCGACGAGCTCGCCTTCTGGAAGCTCGCCTACCAGGCCCCGCGATTCGACGATCAGGAAATCAAGATTGTCCCGCTGCCGCCGGCAAGGGTGGGCAGCATCATCCGCCACGCGGCACGAAAGGGCGGGCTGACGCTCGACCCCGGCATCGTGACCAAGCTGAGCGCGGAGTACCAGGAAAGCCTGGAGCGTCCGGGCGATCGACAGCTGTTCACGCTCCAGCACGTTCAGACGATTTGCTACTACCTCGCGCGCGGGCTTCAGCCCGCGTACCGGGGCTACCAGGATTTGCCACAGGGAGGGCTGCTCGCGGCACTCGACTCGATCAAGGAAGAGACCAGCCTGATCGATCTCCTCGACGATCTGCCCGGCGCCGAACGCCGCCTGATCCGGAGCTTCCTGAAAGTCTTGTGCGATCCGACCAGCAACACGGCGAAAGTCATCAGCCTGATGCGGCAGCACTTTCCCGAAATCACCGAGGAGCGGTATCCCGAGCCGATCGCATGACGCCACCTGGTGCCGACGCGGCAGCCACCGACTTCGCGTTCCTGACCGAGCTGCTCGGGTCGCAAGAGCTCTGGATCGAGCGCGCGGCGGAGGGCGAGGCGCTCGCCCGGAGCATCGCCGAGAGCCCCTCGTCCATCGTCGTGCTGCTGGGGCCTCCGCGCGCCGGGAAAACCGAGCTCCTGCGCCGCTGGGTCGTTCCCATGCTGTCCCGGACGTTCACGGTTTCGTATCGGGAGTCCTGCACATCGCCGGAAGGCAGCGACGACGATCGCCGCGCCGACATCGCGATCTGGGATTCGTTCGAGGACTGCCTCACCGACGAACGGATCGCCGACGGCAGCCCCGGCGGTCCTGGCGGTGTTGTCGCGGAGCTCGCCCGCCTGGTGGCCGAGCGGCGCAAGGTCGTGTTGTGCGCGAACGACGGATGCCTCAGCCGTCTGTTCGAGTTGAGCGGCGCCGTTCCACAGCTTCGCGGCGAGGTGCTGCAGATTCCGCCGCTCGCCTGCGATCGAGTGGTGCAGACGCTCCATCGGCTGTCGGGCCGGCACGGGATCGGCATGGGCGAGTCCTTCCGTCGCGCGCTCACGGCCGATCTGAAAGCGCTGCTCGCAACCAACAGCATCGGCGTCGAGCTGATTGCCATCGTCGTCTTCGAGCTCCGTCGAACCATCGCCCCGAACCGGGAGCTCGAAGAGGAGGACTACGCCGCCGCCGGCGGCCTGAACGGCATCCTCGAAGCGCACCTCGATTTCATGTTCGAACGATCGCCCGACGGCATCGACGCGCAAATCGGATGGGCCGTGGTCCAGGAAATCGTGACGACCGCGTGGGGGACCGCGGTCGATCTGGACAACGTGGCGCGCCGATTGGGGGTCCCGAAGGACGCGCCGTGGCGGGTCGTCCGGTGGCTCGAGGAGGAGCGGCGCGCGCTCCGGCCCCGCCGTCCCGCCGGCGGCTACGACCTGATGCCGCCGCAGCTCGTGACGGCGGTCGCAGCCAGGATCCGGCGGGAGGCGGCCGCGTCCGAGCACATTCACGGGGCGCTGCAGCAGGGCGTCCGCACCTTCGTGGCGTCGGAAGCGCTGCTTTCGCTGCAGGGCTTCAAGCGGATACACGGGCAGCGGAGCGCCATCAAAGTCAACGACGAGCAAGCGATGTTGATGCTGCGCTGCGCGCTCGCCTACGAGGACGCGCAGCTTCCCGGCGCGATCGACTACTGGCTGCAGCGGGTGGCCCACGAGCCGGCGCGCATCGAGGTCCTGTTCGACGCGCTGTTCGACGCCGACGCCAACATCCGGCACCGGGCCGTGAAGCGCCTGGTCGGCGTCAACCAGCCGGAGATCCGGAACCAGCTGTACCTGCTGGCTCTCCGCGATCCGACGCAGGTGGTGCGGGCCGACGCCGTGGCCGCGCTCGACGCCATCAAGGACCAGAATCTCAGGCGGTCGCTGCTCCAGGAGATCGACGAGCCGAACAGCCCCTACCGGCTGCAGGCGATCGAAGCGCTTCGGATGTTCACGGACGCCGACGCAACGAGCGCGCTCGTGAAGATCGTCCACAGAAACGCGCCGGGACAGGACGCGGACGCCCGCCTCAAAGCGATCGAGGTGCTGGGCACCCAGAACACGGCGCCGGCCGCCGACGCGCTGCTCGACATCGCGCTCGCGGACCAGGACGCGGACGATCGCGCGTGCGCGTCGAGCGCGCTCGGCTCGATCACCGACGAGGCGCTGCTCGCCCGAGTGCTCGAGAAGCTGCGCCGCATGCGCAGCCACGCCGCCCGGCTTCGGCCGTCCTTTTCCACGCGCTCGGCGGCCCGCACGGCGGCCCTCGCAATCGGCGCCGCCGTGGCGGTCGTCCTGAACGTCTTCGTTCACGGGCTGCTGCTCGCGTCGATCGGGCGGCGGCGCCTCGCGGTGGCAATGTTCGCCCTTGAAGCCGCCGGGGTGGGGCTGCTCTTCGCGGCGCCGGCCGCCGGCCTCGTGGTGTGGCTGACGTCGTTGGCGATCGGGACGCTGCTCGCGATGCGGATTCTGCTGCACGAGCGTCTCGATTTCAAACCGCAGTCGCCGTTTGCGCGATGCCTGTCCGCCGTGTTGTTCGCCTTCTGCTCGGTGACGTTCTTCCTGTACCTGCACGGGCTGCCGCCAATGCTGGCGCGGCGCGTGCGCCGCGGGCTGGTGCTGTTGGGCTTCGAGATCCTCGGCGTGATCTTCGTGATGAGCGCGCTGTATTTCGAGGACGAGTTCGCCGCCACCATGATCGGGACGGCGCCACGCTTGCTGTTCGGGTCGTTCGCGATCATCGGTCCGCTGGTGATGGGCGTCACGTACGTGATGGGCGTCGGCGGCGTCCTGCTCGAAGCGTTCGTCCTCCGCGACCGGCGTGCGGCGCTCCAGCGCATCGACGACGTCTGCTCGCACCTGCTGCAAAGCGCGGCCGTCCTGTCGATGGTGTTCCGGAGCCTCGCGGCCCAGTCCCGGGACGAGGCGCGGTGGGGCGGGGAGCTCGCCAACCGGTTCGGCGAATGGCTGCAGGAGCCGCTGCGCCAGCACTGGCCGAAGGCCGACCTCGCGACCAAGCGGCGCATCTTCGCCTTCCTGGCCGGACGCCGCGACGCCGCCGCCGTGCAGTTCCTGCGCGCGGTGGCCCCGTCGGTCGGATGGGGCGCGCGCGTGCGCGCCTTCTGGGCATCGCTCGCTTTCCGCTTTTCCATGTTCCCGCGGCCGCTGCTCGTCGCCATTGCGCTCGTCCTCTACGCCCAGATTGCGATCTCCGCCGGGCTGTTTGCGATGTTCATGTCGCAACCGGACCGCCTCCTCGCCGTCGTCGAAGACGCGGCCGAACCCGTCGAGAGACGCCGCGAAGCGGTTTCGCGGCTTCGACTGATCGCGCAGCAGCAACAGGATCGCCAGCTCGCGATGACGGCCGCGACCGGGCTCGGCGGCGCGCTGGCGTCGGACAACCTGCCCGGGCCGCTGGCGAGCGACATCCTGGAGGCGATCGTCGAGGTGGCGCCGGCCGCCGAGAACCAGCGCGAGCTGGTGGACAGCGTCGTCAGGCTGCTCGGCCAGAGCGGCACGCAGACGCAGGCCATCGACGCGCTAGGCCGGATCGGCTCGCCATACGCCGCGCTCAAGCTCGCCGAGTTCGCGAGGGACCGGATCGAGTTCGTCCTCGGAGCGACCGTCGCGGGCGCGCCCGGCGAGGAAGCGATCGCCGCCGCACGCAGCGCCCTCAAAGCTCTGACAAGCGTCCAGGAATGCGGAGAGGAAACGGTGCGGTTGCTGACCGCGCTCGGAGCAAGGCGGCCCGCGAGCCAGTCCGGTCCGGACAGTCCTGTTGCCAGCGCGGTGCTGAGCGAGGTGCGCGACATCACCGGGCAGCTCGATCCGTTGTCGCGCGCGGAGTATTTCCTCATCGAGCAGAACTACACCGCCGCCATCGCGGCCGGCAACCGCGTCTTGGAGCAGGTGCCGATCGACGCTACGAGGCGCGAACGGGCGAGGACGCTCGTCGGCAGGGCCTACGCGAGCCGCGGGGCGCTGGCCGTCGCGACCGACGCCGAGACCGCCCGGGACGACCTGTTCGCCGCGCTCGACGCGGGGCTCGCCTACACCGCTCCGGGCGAGGTCCTCGGCCTGGGCCTCCAGGTGGCGTACCAGTTTCACGAATTCCACGCAGACGGGTACAACATCGTCAACGACGTCCTGTCGAGGATCGAGCCTCTGGCGATGACGCAGGAGCAGGCGCTCCGCGAATCGGTGCGGGCCAACCTGGCGGAATCGAACCTGACAGTCGGCCGTTACGACGATGCGATCGCCATCGCCGAGGACCTGGTGGCCCAGCCGTCGGCCGACCGCTCCACCGTGCTCAACATGAAGTACATGCTGTTTGCGGCGCTGACGCTGAAGGGCGACCGCCCGCGGGCCGACCAGGCGCTGGCGGATCTGAACAGCTACCTCGGCACGATCCCGGAGGACTTCTCGAACACCTGGTCGTACATGGGCACCGCGAGGTACATCGATCGTGTGGCCCCGGAGCCGGCCAAACAGGTCCTGCTGGAGACGATCACCCGCATCTCGACGGGTGGTTGAGGGTCTATAAGACGATCACCGCAGAGATCGCAGAGCGCGCAGAGACGGCCATTCTCGTCAGATTCGGGTGCCTGGTGCGGGGACGTGGGGTCCGCCTTCAGGCGGACCAGCACGGTCCGGCTAAAGCCGGACACCACGTACTACAGACATATCAAAACCGCTCTGACTAACCCGTCGCCCCCAGGCCGCTGGCAATCGCGTTGACGGTCAGCAGCAGTGCAGGAAGCAGCGCTGCCGCCGCGTCGTTCTCGCCGCGGCGGCGGGCGGCTCGCCACTCGCGGAGCAATGCGATCTGCTGGTCGTGCAGAACCCGAAGCGGTTCACGGCGCATCAGCACGGCGCCATGGATGTTGGGCCGGCGTTCGGCCAGCGTCCCTCGATAGACCCTCTCCAGCATCCGCGAGGTGCGATCGAACTCCTCGGTGATCAGCCCCGAGGATGCGGATGCCACCCGATTCGTCCTCGACGAGCGCGGCGTACGCGCTCATCACCTCGAGATCGGCCGCCGCAATGCAGGTGGCGGCGTTGCTCAGCGCGTAGTGCAGCGGCGCCCACGTGAATAGATGAGCCGGCAACTGCGCGAATTCCTGCGGGCGTTCTCTCTGCAGCGCCTCGAGGGCCGCGCCCACTCCGTACCATCCCGGCAGGAAGAAGCGGGCCTGGCTCCAGCTGAACACCCACGGGATGGCGCGCAGATCGTCGAGCGCGGGCTGCCCCGTCCGGCGCGAGGGACGCGAGCCGATGCGGCTCTCCTCGATGACGTCGATCGGCGTGGCCTGGCGGAAGAATGCGAGGAACCCTTCGGTCTGCAGCAGACCGACGTAGGTCTGCGCGGCTTCGCTCGGCGAGCCAGTCCATGCGTCGGCTCCAGCACGTGCGGCGGCTCGGGACAGTGCCAATCGAGCAGCGTCGCGCGCGTGACGCCGGCGAACAGCAGCTCGAGGTTGTAGACGGCGGTCAGCCGATTGGCATACTTCTGCTCGATCGCTTCCCCCTGCTCGGTGACGCGCAGGTCGCCGTTCAGGGCCGACGGGTGAATCGCCTTGACGAAGCGGTGCTCGGGTCCGCCTCCGCGGCTCATCGTGCCGCCGCGCCCGTGGAGGAAACGGATGCGCACGCCTGCTTCCTGCCCGACGCGGACCAGCGCCGCTTCGGCGCGGTACAGCGACCAGAGACTGGCGAGGATGCCGCCGTCCTTGTTGCTGTCGCTGTAGCCGACCATGACCTGCTGCACCAGGTGATCGCCGCCGCTGTCGACGCGATGCTGTTCGCAGGCTGCGCTGCGTGACCGGATGCTGCAGGAAGGCGCGCAGGATCTCCGGGGCTGCGTTCCAGATCGTCGATGGTCTCGAACAGCGGAACCACCGGCAGCCGGCACGCCAGGCCCCCGTCGCCGAAGTCGCCGCCGGCCGTCAGGCCGACTTCGCGAGCAAGCAGGTAGACGGCGAGCAGGTCGGAATGTTTGACGGGTCATGCTGACGATGAGCGCGCCCAGGCCGTCGAGACCGTAAATCGCGGAGCTGCTCGGCCAGCACGCGGAACGTCCCCAGCACCGCGTCTGCTTCAGGGCCCGCCGACGTATCGGCGCGCAGGAACGGGCGCGGCGACGCGAGCTCGCGATCGAGAAACGCCAGCCGGCGCTCCTCGGTCCAGTGCGGGAAATCGGCCGGCTCGAATCCTGCCGCCTCCTGCAGCTGAGCGATCGCCAGATCGTGGAAGGCGCTGTTCTGGCGGACGTCCAGCGACGCAAGGTGAAAGCCGAACGCATGCACGCTCCGAATCACGGGCGCGACAGCCGTCGTCGGCCACGCGCCACGCGCCGGACGCGACCAGGGCGTCATACAGCACGCGGAGATCCGCAAGCAGTTCGCCGGCGCGCCGATATCGTCCGGGGCCGTGCCGCAGGCGTCCTCCTTCGGGATAGACGCTCTCCAGCGGGAGCCGGGCAAGCATCAGGCCGACGAGTTGCCGCCAGGTTTCCTCCGGGCTCGTCGTGAAGCGCCTCCTGTCCACCAACGTCGCTCGACCAGATGACGGACGCGATCGCGCAACGCGGCCGGCGGCGGCTGCGAGGCGATCCGAAAGACTCGCACTGCCGGGCGAGCGCGACGAGCTGACGCTGCAGCAGCAGCAATCCGTGCAGGCGCAGATCGTCCAGCGTCTGACGAGTCACGTCGGCCGTGACGAGCGGATGTCCATCCCGGTCGCCGCCCACCCAGGTGCTCAGGCGGAAACGCGGGAGACTGTCCGGCGCCTGGAGCAGCGCGGGTTCGAACCCGAGGTGCGTCCCACGCCTGGCGCAATCGGCCGTCAAGCGCCGTCAAGACGTCCGGAAACACTGCATACAGGTAGTGCATCGATGTTCCGGCGCTCCGCGGCAACATCGGGCTTGTGCAGGAAGATCTCCCCGGTTCGCCACAGCAACGACAGCAGCGTCTTGATCTCGTCGCGGATCGCGCTGCTGCTCGTAGGGTGTCCACATCCTGGTTCTCCCGCTTGACGAGCAGGAGATACAGGCTGCGGTGATGCTCGAGGACGATGGTGCGCTTGGCTTCCGTCGGATGCGCCGTGAGCACCAGGTCGAGCTGCATCCGCGGCAGCGCCGATGCGATCTGCTGCCCGGTGAGCCCGCGATCGGCAACCTGCTGCAGACACTGCCCCCATAGCGCCTGCATCGCGGTCAGGCCGTGCGCGGCTTCAGTCGGACCGCTGCTGCTGGATGGCCGCATTCTGCTCGACCATGCTGAGCAGGTGGAAGGCGATCGAGTACGCCTGGGACAGCTGTTCGGGCGAAATCGTATCCGGCGCGGCAGTGGGGTTCGTAGGGCGGGTCCTTTGGACCCGCCGCTGGACCGGCGGCTGGACCCGCCGCGCGTCACGCGACCACGGGAGCTGCCTCGCCAGCGCGTGCTCGCGGCTTTCCTCGAGCACCTCGGACAGGCAATCCATCACGAACGCCAGATCGCGATCGACTTTCTGCGGATCGAGCGTCAGAATCGGCGACAGGAGCATCGTGCCGGGCACAGCAAACCGCGCACCAGCCCGGCGGGGCTCGTGCCCCCGTTTCCGGGCTGATATTCACATCTTCCGCCTGAGCCATTCGTACATTCATGTCGCTCTTTTGCATCGATGCTTCAAACTTGTCGACAGCGCTCGTGCTCGCGTCTCCAACAATCGCCCGCCAGTTGCGAGATTCTGCACGCCGCGACGCCGCCGGGACGGCGTGGACCTTGCACGAAGGACGTCGGCGTACGTGGTGTCCGCCTTCAGGCGGACCAGCACGGTCCGGCTAAAGCCGGACACTACGCGCGACAACAGCACGACACCAACCAACCATGAAACGCATCGGCATTCTGACGGCCGGGGGGGACACGCCTGCGCTCAACGCGGCCATACACGGCGCCGTCGTGCGCGCCAACCAGCTCCGGATTGAAATCTACGGGCTCATCAAGGGCTTCAACTGCCTCTTCAACCCGCGCGTGCCGCACCTGCACCTGAATCCGCTGTTCCAGGAGATCCCCGAGCTCGATCCGACCAAGGGCGGCACGCTCATCGGCTCGTCGCGCGACTACCTCGACCCGGACAGGAAGGACGGAGCTCGACCTCATCACGCTGCGTCTGACGACGGCTGGGCATCGAGGGACTGATTGCCATCGGCGGCGACGGCACGCTCAACGGCCTGCAGCCGCTGGCCGAACGGCTGCCGACCGTTCTCGCGCCCAAGACGATCGACAACGATCTGGGCCTCAACTACCCGAGCGAGCCCGACGAATGGATTCGCGCCGAGGACCCCCGCAGCAAGAGCGGCTACCGCTACAAGCGGACGCCGTCGAGCGCGGTCTTCGATCTCGATCACATCGTCAACTACGCCACGCCGGGTTATGCCACCGCGGTCCTGGTGACCGCGCAGGGCGTCGAGCGCATCCGGACCACCGCCGAAAGCCACCGGCGCATCGCCATCATCGAAGTCATGGGGCGGCACTCCGGCTACATCGCGCTCGGCACCGCCTACGGGCAGCCGGACATCATCCTCGTCCCCGAGTCCCCGGTCGACATCGAGCTGCTCGTCGATCGGGTCAAGCACCTCTACGACCTTCAGAAGAACGTGGTCATCGTCTGCGGCGAGGGCATCGTGGACGAGCAGGGCGTCGAGCTCGGCGCGGAATCGACGTCCACGGATCCGGCAGGGAACGTGGCGCTCAGCGGCGCGGCGGAAGCGTTGCGGACGCAGCTGATGCAGCTGCTCGGCGACCGCTACTTTCAGCGGTACCGCCGCGGCAGCTCGGCGAGCGAAGCCATCTTCACCAGGAAGGTCGGTCACACGCAGCGCGGCGGGCGGCCCATCCTGTTCGACCGGTTCTACGCGGCGCTTCTCGGCTCGAAGGCGGTGGACCTCCTGGTGGAAGGGCGCAACAATGCGGTGTCCGTCCTCCAGTACCACTCCCGGAAGGGCTTTCACGTGGAGGGCTACGACGCCAACCGGTTTCGCGACCGCTGGGGCCTGATCCATGCGCGCCAGATGCACCGGGCGTTATACGATCCGCTGCTGATGAAGCCTTCCCGGATCGGCCACGAGTACCTGATGCCGATTTTCACCGACGCCATCGGCAGCGACGATGCGGAGCACATGCGCCAGACGTTGTTCGACCCGGGCAACCTCGCGCAGCCGTATCATTCGATCAACACGGACGTCCACAAGCGCATCCGGTATCTCGAACCGGACGAGCGCGATCCGCAGGACTGACGGACCGGCGCGCCATGAGATTCGAGCAGTATCAAACCGGCGGCTTCTTCGACGAGATGTTCGAGGCCTGCGGCGAGCCCCGGGCGGCCGCCCGGTCGCTGGTCCAGCTGATCGAGACGATGACGGACGGCGAGCTGCCGCGCCGGCAGCAGTCGGCCGAGCGCGCGCTCCTGCACATGGGGATTACCTTCAACGTGTACGGCGACAGCGCCGGCACCGAGCGGATCTTTCCCTTCGATCTGGTCCCGCGGATCGTGGCGGCCGCCGAGTGGGAGTGGATCGACAGGGGCCTCAGGCAGCGGATCCGCGCGCTGAACCTGTTCATCGACGACATCTACCACGAGCAGAAGATCGTCAAGGACGGCGTCATCCCGGCCTCGATCATCGGCACCGCCAGCAGCTTCCGGAAGCAGTGCGTCGGCCTGAATCCGCCCGGCGGCGTGTGGTGCCACATCACGGGAACGGATCTCGTCCGCGACCACGACGGACAGATCTACGTGCTCGAGGACAACCTGCGCTGCCCCTCGGGCGTGTCGTACGTCCTGCAGAACCGCGTCGTGATGAAGCGGACGTTTCCGCAGGTCTTCGAATCGTCGCGGATTCGTCCGGTGGACGACTATCCCGGCCGGCTGCGCGACCTGCTGGAGTCGCTGTCTCCAGCCAGCGTCGAGTCGCCGCGCGTGGTCGTGCTGACCCCGGGCATTCACAACTCCGCCTACTTCGAGCACTCGTTCCTGGCCCAGCAGATGGGTGTGGAGCTCGTCGAGGGGCGCGACCTCGTCGTGTCGGACGGCTTCGTCTGGATGCGCACCACGAAAGGCTTCGAGCGGGTGGACGTGATCTACCGGCGGATCGACGACGACTTCCTCGACCCGAAGACCTTCCGGCCCGATTCGCTCATCGGCGTGCCCGGCCTGATGGACGTGTACCGCGCCGGAAAAGTGGCGCTCGTCAACGCCCCTGGCACCGGCATCGCCGACGACAAGGTCGTGTACGCGTACGTGCCCAGAATCGTGAAATATTATCTGGGCGAGGAGATCATCATCCCCAACGTACCGACGTTCGTCTGCGCCGAGGAGAAGGATCGGAAAGTGGTGCTGGCGCGCCTGCCCGAGCTGGTGGTGAAGGCGGCCAACGAATCCGGCGGGTACGGGATGCTCATGGGCCGGAGCTCGACGAGAGAACAGCAGGAGGAATTCGCCGGCCGGATCGAAGCCAATCCACGCAACTACATCGCGCAGCCGACGCTGTCGCTGTCGCGGGTGCCGACGATCGTGGACGGCGCGTTCAAGGGACGGCACGTGGACCTGCGGCCGTACATCCTTTATGGCACCGACATCTTCGTGCTGCCGGGCGGCCTGACGCGCGTCGCGTTGAAGGAAGGATCGCTGGTCGTCAACTCCTCGCAGGGCGGCGGCAGCAAGGACACGTGGGTGCTCGCCCACCAACCTGTTGGGGGCGACGCCGCGGCCCCGGCCGACACACCCGCACTCGCCGCCGCGCAGGGACAATCCTGATGCTCGCGCGGGTGGCCGAATCCATTTACTGGATGTCCCGCTATATCGAGCGCGCCGAGAACGTGGCGCGGTTCATCGAGGTGAACCTCAACCTGATGCTCGACCTGCCACTCGGCTCGGCGCAGCAGTGGAAGCCGCTCGTCGAGACCACCGGCGACGCCGCGGAGTTCAAGAAACGGTACGGCGAAGCCACGCAGCAGAACGTCATCCAGTTCCTCACCTTCGATCTGGAGAACGGCAACTCGATCCGCGCCTGCCTGCGGGCGGCCCGCGAGAACGCCCGCTCGGTGCGCGAGATCATCTCGTCGGAGATGTGGGAGCAGGTCAACCAGTTCTACCTGATGGTGAATGCGGCCGACGCCGCGAGCCGGACCGATCCCCAGGAGCTGTTTGCGTCCGTCAGGATGGCGGGGCATCTCTTCGGCGGCGTCACCGACGCGACCATGACCCACAACGAGGGCTGGAACTTCTGCCGGCTCGGCCGCATGCTGGAGCGCGCCGACAAGACGTCGCGCATCCTCGACGTGAAGTACTTTCTCCTGTTGCCCACCGCGGCCGACGTCGGGACGACCTCCGACGACATCCAGTGGGCCGCCGTGCTGCGCTCGGCCAGCGCGTTCGAGATGTACCGCAAGGCGCACGGCCGGATCACGCCCGATCGCGTCGCCGAGTTCCTGCTGTTCGAGAAGGAGTTCCCGCGCGCCATCCAGTACCTGCCTCGTGAGGTCCCGCCTGTCGGTGCACGCCATCTCGGGCACGCCGGGCGGGGTGTTCCGGCACCCGGTCGAGCGCCTGCTCGGGGAGCTGTGCTCCGAGCTCGCGTACGCCCGCATCGAGACCATCATCGCCGCGGGGCTGCACGAGTACCTCGATCGCCTGCAGACGAAGATGAACCAGGTGGGGAGCGGGGTGGGCGAGACGTTCTTCGCCGCGCGGGGAACGCCGCCGGTCCGCAAGAAAGCACGCGGCCGATCCGCTGCACCGGTGTCTTAGCGCATTACGGCGCAATTTTCAGGCGTGTAGTTTTCCGTCGCGCTAACTTAATCAGTGGCACCGCCACCTTTGGTGCATGGCGTCTGGATGGTATCGGCCGCGGCCAACCGGGGCACCCCAGCGCGGCTGCCGCGCCGGGGACCCCGCCGGCTCGGGCGCCGGAACTTTGCGCTCCGGTTCGTAACCGCTCGCCGCCGCGGCGATTATCGGCTGGCTTCAGCAGAGTCCGTCCCTGGCAAGCGCTGATACGGGTTCTCCGAACGACACGGATCACGGGGTAAGAAATCGCCGCGGGGAGAACCTGCGCGCAAAGTTCCCGTTACCGACCGGCCGCCCTCGAACGGTTGGCCGCGTCCGATACCATCCAGCCGCCATGGCGCGCGGTGGTTTCGAAATTCATGGCGCTCGAATGAGCTGCGTCGGCGCATGCCGTCACATTTTGGCGCTCCGTCACGCCGCTGGCGCCGGGGCCGCGCTCGCAGGGTGGCAGCGACGGTCGATAGGTCCCAGCCCGATCGCGATCGCTTGAAAAACAACGTGGCGGCCACCTCCGCGGGCGGCCAATCCTGGCCGACCGCGTCAATGCAGGAACCGACGTCGCCGACGCGTTGTTTTTCCGGGCTGGTGACCGTGACCGACGCGGCCACCCTGCGAGTGCGGCCTCGCTGCTGACACAGACTGAAAAACAGCGCCATCTACGGAAGGTAGTTCGTATTCACGTCAGCTTCTTCGACGACGCTGACATCGACGTCCATGCCGCGGAAGGACGTAGCCGGGCCGATGAACGTGCCCCACAGCGGCAGGGCGTTCCGCTGGTCCCATGCCACGGCCACGCGAATGAGGTTGCGATTGCCCACGATGCTGTTGGTCGGGTCGAAGTCCACCCATCCGGCGCCGGGCAGGTACGCCTGCATCCACGCGTGCGTGGCGCCACCACCGGCGGCGGCGGCGGCGCCGTTGACCTGCGGCACGAAGATGTAGCCGCTGACGAAGCGGGCGGCGAAGCCGAGCGACCGGGCGGCTTCCATCATCAGCACCGCGAAGTCGCGGCAGCTGCCGCTGCGGAGGCGGATCGTCTCGGCGGGGCTCTGGACGCCCTTCTCGCCCCGCCGCACGTACACGAACTCTTCCTTGATGCCGCGCGTCATCGACTGGAGCAGGCCCATCGTGGTCGTCGATTCCGGCAGCGCCAGAAAACGCGCCGTCCACGGCACGAGGTCGTCGGACGGATAGTGGCGCTTCATCGCCCTGACGAGATCCGGCCGCTCGTCGTCCGAATAGTGAAAGGGATACGTGCGCGCTTCGGCTTCGAGCGCGTAGTCGGGCAGCGCCGTCTCCTTGTGCTCGAGCGTGACCGTGCTGTCGAAGCGAAGCTCGGACGCCGCTTCGTCGAAGGTGGCGATCGCCACCGAGTTGTCGAACGGATCGTGAAGCCAGCGGAGCTCCGAGGGGCGCGGCACGATGTCCAGCTTCGTGCTGACGAGCCGGAGGTCGTGGCTCTCGCGCGGCCGGAACATCATGCGATGTTCGCCGAATCTGACGGGTTCCGAATAGCGGTAGGTGGTGACGTGCCGGACGGTCAGAAGGCGCATGCGGTCCCAGTGCTTTCGCCTCGCCCGCCCACACCGTGAAGCCGGCGAGGGTGTTGGGACCGAACGTGTTGCTGATCGCCACGTCCGTCGCATCCCGTCCGCGGGCGATCAGGACGCGGCCGATACGCGGCTTGTTGTTCCGCGCGTCGAAGGTGTGCCAGCGCCCTCCGATATAGGCCTCGAACCAGGCGGCGAAATCCATCGGGTCCGGGGCGGGCGAGACGCCGATATCGCCGAGATAGCCGGTGCAGTAGCGGGCCGGAATGTTCATGCAGCGGCAGAAGGCGATCGCCAGGTGGGCGTAGTCGCGGCACACGCCTTTGCCCTCCTGGAGCGCCTCCCAGGCCGTTCTCGTCGATCGCGCATCCTGGTAGCCGAACGCGATGTGGCGATGGACCCAGTCGCAGATCGCCTGGATGCGCCGGGCGCCGGGAGGCGAGTTGCCGAACAGGTCCCAGGCGATCCCGGTCAGCCGATCGGTCTCGCAGTAACGGCTGCCGAGCAGGAAGACGAGCGACTCCTCCGGGAGATCTTCCACGGCATGCTGGTACTCCGACTGCGCGATCGGATCGGGCTCGCCTGTATCGTTCAGCACGGCATTCGCCGACAGCCGCACCCGTCCCGCCGGCGCGACGATGCGAGTGCACCAGTTGCCAAACCCATCCCGGTATGACGTGATTGGGACAAACGGGTCCGCAGTCATACGGTCGGGCACGACGATGTCGCCGGCGCGCGTGTGATGGATGTTCAGCATCAGCGCCATCGGCGTCGGCTGGGGACAGTCGTAGATCAGATCGTAACCAACACGGATTTGCATAGGGTTCAGACTGGGAAAGACAGCAAGGGATGTGCCGCGGCTTGGTCCTTGGCCGCGGTCTGTAGAACGTGGCTTCAGGCTCTAGGCTCCGGGCGAGATACGTAGTGTCCGGCCTTAGCCGGACCGTGACTGGTCCGCCTGAAGGCGGACACTACGTACTGAGTGGACTAAGGACCAAGGACCAAGCACGACCAGGGACCAGGTCCGGACCAAGGACCCCTGAACCAGGGACCAAGGCCCAGCTTAGTCGCCGTCCGCCACCGGCGTGACGCTGACGCCGACATGCAGCGTGTGATCGCGGCCGCCGAGCACGACGCCGCGCAGCGGACTGACGTCGCCGTAGTCGCGCCCCCAGGCGAGCGTCACGTGACGCTGGGCCGGCAGCACGTCGTTGGTGGGATCGAGATCGACCCAGCCCAGCCGTGGACACCAGACCGACAGCCAGGCGTGCGACGCGTCGGCGCCGACGAGCCGCGGCTGTCCCGGCGGCGGGTCGGTCAGCAGATACCCGCTCACGTACCGCGCGGCGAGCCCGAGCGACCTCAGGCAGCCGATCTGCAGGTGCGCGAAGTCCTGGCAGACGCCGTGGCGATCGGCGAGCACCCGCGTCACCGGCGTGGCGATCGTCGTCGATCCGGGATCGAAGATGAACTCGTCGTGGATCCGGTGCATCAGGTCGACCGCGGCCGCGACGAGCGGCCGCTGCGGCGGGAACGAGCTCGCGCGCGAACGCGGCCAGCTCCGGCGCCGTCACGACGTAGGGCGACGGATAGCTGAACTCCGCGGCCTCCTCGTACGGCGCGCCGCGCTGGTAGAGCAGCTCGTCGCGGACCGCTTCCCACGGCGCGCTCGCGCCGGGATCGATCGGCGCCACCGCGGTCACCTCCACGACGCTGCGCCCCATCACGCACATCTCGTCGTACGGCGTCAGGATCGTGAACTGTTCGACGGCGTTGCCGAAGTAGTCGATCCGCTGCACGCGGCTGGCCGGCGCCGGCTCGATCACGAGGTCGTGCTGCCGCACGGCCTGATGCGGCAGCGTCCGCGGCGTCAGGTACGCCACGTGCTGCGACGTCGACACGCCGCCCGAGTGGACGTAGCGCGTCTCGTGCTCGATGCGATACCGCGCCGCCGTCACACGCCCACCGTCGCCCGCGGCACGTCGTCCACGTGGCTGAAGTAGCGAAGCGAGAGCGCGGAGCCGAGGCGGATCGAGACGCGCTGGCAGCCCGTCAGCAGCGCCTCGAGCCGCCGCTCGTCGCCGCCGAACAACTCGCCCTGGTGGCCATCGACGTCGGCGCGGCAGTCGTGCAGCAGCCGCTCCACCTCCGCCAGCACCTCGATCAGCGCGGCCGCATCCGGCAGCAGGCGCACGTGCTTGGCGAGCTTCGCCAGCTGGAACCCGGCCGATCGCGGGTTGCGCTCGTCGACGAGCATCAGGTCGACGACCGATTCCCATTCCGGCTGCTGCATGTGGCGCACGCGGTAGGTCAGCAGGCTGTCCGACAGCTCGAGCAGCCATTCGAGCAGCCCCGATCCGGCCGACGCGCTGCTCCGGCGCGACGTCGCCGAGCGTGCTCGAGACGAAGTGCAGCCGCTCGAGGTGACGGCCAAGGCTGAGAAACCGCCAGCCGTCGTCGCGGGTCATGTGCGCCATCTCGAGCCCGCCGACCGCCACCAGCGAGACCAGCGCGTCGTCGATCGAGCTCGAGCGCGTCGTCCAGATCGAGCGCGCGCGAGTCGCGCGCGAACAGCTGCAGCAGGCGGTTGAGGACGCGCCAGTTGTCGGTCGACAGGCGGTCGCGCACCGCGCCGGCGACGCGGACCGTCTGCTCGACGTTGAAGCCCAGGCTGCGGCGGCCCTGGCGATCGACCAGCCCGGCAATCAGGTCGTGCACGATCGCGGACGCGGTGCGGTCGGGCGACGGCTTGTCGAGCAGGCCATGACGGGCGCACGCGCGCAGGAACGCCGGATGGAGCCCGGCCGGTACGCCGCCGGCGTCGGTCAGCCGGCCGAGCACCGAGCGGAGCAGCCTCGCGCTGTTCTCGCTCCGCTCCGCGTATCGCCCCAGCCAGAACAGGTGCTCCGCCGCACGGCTCGACGTCTGGTGCTCGCCGTGCGCCTCGCGCGTCCGCGCGCGGCGCTCGACCGGCGCGGCCGGCGCCACCGGCACGTCGGAGAGCACCCAGGTGTCCTTGCTGCTGCCGCCGCGCTGCCCCGACACGACGTGGCGATCCTCGCCGGCGATTCGCGACAGCCCGCCCGGCATCACGCGGTAGTCGCCGCGGCCGTCGGCGAGCAGGAAGACGCGCAGCATCAGCGCGCGGCTCTCGAGGCGCGCCGTCGTGCCAGACCGGCGCGTGCGACAGCGGCAGGAACTCCTCCACGACGTAGGCGTCGCGGGTGGTGCCGAGCCGCTCCGCCCATTCGCGGCGCGCGTCGGCGTCGAGGTCCGAGAGGAACACCGGCTCCATCGACGCGTCGGCGAACGCCGGCTTGATCACGCCTTCGCGCAAGGCGGCGGCGGGCGTCGGCGAGCGCGGCGGCTTCGCCGCACCACCAGGTGGCGATGGCCGGCGTCTCGAGCGTCTCGCCGAACAGCCGCTCGCAGATGCGGCGGCAGGAACGCGAGCAGCGCCGGCGACTCGAGGACGCTCATGCCGAACGCGTTGGCGACGAGCACGTGCCCCGCGCGCCACGCCTGCACGAGGCCCGGGATGCCGAGCGTCGAATCGGACCGCAGCTCGAGCGGATCGCAGTAGTCGTCGTCGAGGCGGCGGAGGATCGCGTGGACGGGCCGGAGGCCGGAGACGGTCTTGAGGATACACGCGATCGTCGCGCACCGTCAGGTCGCCGCCCTCGACGAGCGGAAAGCCGAGCTGCCGGGCGAGATAGGCGTGCTCGAAGTAGGTCTCGTTGTACGGTCCGGGCGTGAGCACCACGACGTGCGGCGCGCCGCCGTCCGACGGGGCGCCGGCGAGCAGCATCTGCCGCAGCTCGCGGAAGAAGGACGACAGCGCGTGGACGCGCAGCGCGTGAAACGCGTCGGGCAGCAGGCGCGACATGATCGCGCGGTTCTCCAGCGCGTAGCCGACGCCGGACGGCGCCTGCGTGCGGGTGCCGACGACCCGCCATGCCCCGTCGGCGCCGCGCGCGAGGTCGAACGCGACGAGGTGCAGGAAGACGCCGTCCGGCGGGACGAACGCCGTGGCAGGCGCGCAGGAAGCCCGGATGCCGGAAGACCAGCGCCGGCGGCAGCAACCCGTCGCGCAGCAGCGTCTGCGGGCCGTAGATGTCGGTGGCGACGGCGTTCAGCAGCCGCGCGCGCTGCCGCAGGCCGCGCGCGAGCGGCTCCCACTCCTGCGCCGTCACGATCAGCGGCAGGACGTCGAGGCTCCACGGGCGCTGCGAACCGTCGGCGGTCGCATAGACGTTGTAGGTGACGCCGTTCTCGTCGATTTGACGGGCGACGCGCTTCTGCGCCTGCGGACAGGTACTCGGCGTCAGCTCGGTGCGACGCGGCGAATTCCGCCCACGGCTGCGCGCAGCGCGCCGTCGCCGGTCCGCACCTCGTCGAAGTGCCCGTCGGGGACGACGTAGTCCGGCAACGACAGCGGAAGCACCGTCACGGCAGGGTTCGCAGGTCCAGCGTGTAGGGAAACTCCAGGCTGCGCTCCGGACGGCCGGCGCGAACGCGGCCCGGCGTGTGGGCGAGGCGCGTGAATCGCGCGAGCCGCCGGCTCTCGGCCTCGTAGCTGTTCACCGGGAACTGATCGTAGTTGCGTCCGCCGGGGTGCATCACGTGATACTGGCAGCCGGCGACCGACTGCTCCATCCAGGTGTCGACGATGTCGAAGGTGAGCGGCGCGTGCACCGGAATCGTCGGGTGAAGCGCCGACGGCGGCTGCCAGGCGCGGTAGCGGACGCCGGCGACGAACTCGCCGTTGCGCCCGGTCGGCTGCAACGGGAGCGGCCGGCCGTTGCAGGTGATGACGAAGCGATCGCCCGTCAGCCCCGTGACGAGCAGCTGCAGCCGCTCGAGCGATGAATCGACGAACCGCGCCGTGCCGCCCGCCGGCGCCTTCTTCTCCCAGCACGTGCCACGGCTCGAGCGCCTGCCGCAGCGTGAGGTGAATCGCGCGCGCCGACAGCTCGCCGGCCAGCGGAAACCTGAACTCGAGATGCGGCGCGAACCACTCGGACGACAGCGTGGTAGCCGGCCCGCCGCAGCTCCTCGATCACGTCGTCGAAGTCGAGCGCGACGAAATACGGGAGCATGAACCGATCGTGCAGCTCCGTGCCCCAGCGCGTCAGGCCGGCGGCGTACGGCTCGCGCCAGAAGCGCGCGATCAGGGCGCGGAGCAGCAGCTGCTGCGCGACGCTCATGCGGGCGTCGGGCGGCATCTCGAAGGCCCGCAGCTCGAGCAGGCCGCGCCGGCCCGACGAGAGGTCCGGCGAGTAGAGCTTGTCGATGCAGAACTCCGCGCGGTGCGTGTTGCCGGTGACGTCGACCAGCAGGTGGCGCAGCGCGCGATCGACGAACCAGGGCGGCGTCGGGCTGTCCGGCGGCGCGAAGCGCGAGAACGCGATCTCGATCTCGTACAGGCTGTCGTGCCGCGCCTTCGTCGATCCGCGGCGCCTGGCTCGTCGGGCCGAGAAACAGCCCGGAGAAGAGGTACGACAGCGACGGGTGGTTGTGCCAGTAGGTGATCAGGCTGCGCAGCAGGTCGGGACGCCGCAGGAACGGGCTGTCGGCCGGCGACGAGCCGCCCAGCACGAAGTGATTGCCGCCGCCGGTCCCGGTGTGGCGTCCGTCGAGCATGAACTTCTCGGGCGCGAGGCCCGACGTGCCTCGCGTCCTCATAGAGCGCCGTCGTCTGCTCGACGAGCTGATCCCAGTTGCCGGCCGGCTGCACGTTCACCTCGATCACGCCCGGATCCGGGGTGACGAGGAAATGCGGCAGCCGCGGATCGTCCGGCGGCGGATAGCCTTCGAGCAGCACGCGCATGCCGAGGGCGCGCGACGTCGCTTCGACGGCGCGACCAGATCGAGGTAGTCCTCGAGCGCCTTGACCGGCGGCATGAAGACGTACAGGACGCCGCCGCGCGGCTCGACGCACAACGCCGAGCGGACGACGCCGGCGGCCGAGTCACCGCGCGTCGGGGGACGCACGGCGTCGCGCGATTGCTGCTCCGGATCCGGCGCGGAGAGCAGGACGTGGAGTCCGCCGACAACGCCTACAGGCGGACCGCTGTGCTCATCCAGGACGTTGCGCTCATCCGGACGTGGGGTCCGCCTTCAGGCGGACCTTCTCGAGTACGTAGGGTCCGCCTTCAGGCGGACCCTGGCTCTTCGAGAGAGCGCCGCGCGGCGCGAACGGATCGAGCTCGTCGATCGTGAGGCGATCGTCCGGCAGCAGCCCACGGCAGCGAGTCGAGCGGCAGCCGGAGTCCCATCGGCGAGTCGCCGGGGATGCAGATAGAGCCGCTCGCCGCGCAGGAACCACGGCCCCGTCGCCCAGCGATCCGTCCCGTCCGCCCACCCGCCGAATCGGCAGCGCGTAGCCGACGACGGCGTCCAGGCCCTGCGTGAAGACGCGGCGCAGGCGGTCGCGCTCCAGCTCGTCGTCGAGGCGCGCGTCGAACGGATCCACGTTCACCGGCAGCTTCCGCTCGCGCCAGAGGTAATACCAGACGTCTTCGTACCCCGCCTGCACGTGGCCGGCGGTCACGCCGAGCTGCGCGGCGAGCGCGGTGATGAAGCGCTCGGCGTCGGCGCGCGCCGTGTCCGTCGGGATGCTGCTCGTCGGCGAAGAGGCTCGCGTCCGTCCACGCGGGCTCGCCGTCCGCGCGCCAGTAGCACCCGAGCGCCCAGCGTGGCAGCTGTTCGCCCGGATACCACTTGCCCTGGCCAGGTGCACGAAGCCATTCGCGCCGTAGCGCTGTTTCAGCCGGCGCAGCAGATCGGCGGCGCGCGCGCGCTTGGTCGGACCGAGCGCGGCGGTGTTCCACTCGTCGGCGTCGCGGTCGGTCACCGACACGAACGTCGGCTCCCCGCCCATCGTCAGGCGCACGTCGCCGGCGGCGAGGTCGGCGTCGACCGCGCTGTCCGCACGCGAGGATCGTCTCCCACTGCGCGTCGGTGTAAGGCTTGGTGACGCGCGGCGATTCGACGATCCGCTGCACCGACATCTCGTGGAGGAAATCGACCTCGCACGGTTCCACGCCGCCGGAGACCGGCGCGGCGCTCGTCGGGTCCGGCGTGCACGCCAGCGGGATGTGCCCTTCGCCCGCCAGCAGCCCCGAGGTCGGATCGAGGCCGATCCAGCCGGCGCCGGGCAGGTAGACCTCGCACCAGGCGTGGAGATCCGTGAAGTCGCGGTCGGCACCGGCGGGCCCGTCCAGCGCCTTGACGTCCGGCGGTCAGCTGGATCAGATAGCCGGACACGAAGCGCGCGGCGAGCCCGAGGTGGCGGAAAAGTTGCACGAGCAGCCACGTGGTGTCGCGGCAGGAGCCCGACGGCCAGCTCGAGCGTGCGCTCGACGTCCTGCACGCCGGGGTCGAGCCGGATGACGTACGAGATGTGCTGCTGCAGGTTGCGGTTGACGTCCACCAGCAAGTCGACGGTCCGCCGGCGGCCGGCGATCGATCGTGTCGAGATAGCGCGGCCAGGCGCGGCGTCAGCGGATCGGCGTGCAGGAACGGCTGCAGCTCGCGGAGCTGCCACGTCCTCGTAGGCAGAACGGAAAATGTTCGGCGGACGGCTCGAGGAAGAAGTCGAACGGATTGTAGACGGCCATCTCGGCCACCAGATCCACCTCGACCCGGAACTCGTCGACCTTTTCGGGGAACGTCGAGCCGCGCGACGTAGTTGCTTTGCGGATCCTGCTGCCAGTTCAGGAAGTGGTCCGGATGGCGTGATGCGCTGCGAGTAGGACAGGATCGGCGTGCGGCAGTGCGGCGCCGGCCGCAGGCGGACGAGCTGCGGCGACAATGCGACCGCCCGGTCGTACCGGTACTGCGTCACGTGGCGAAGAGCGACGTGGATGCTCAAGGGATTTTCCAGTTATATCACTTCACGCTATGAAGATCTTCCACTGCGACCATTGCGGACAGCTGCTTTTCTTCGAAAACACCGAATGTGTCAGCTGCGGCCACCGCGTCGCCTACCTGCCGGACCTGCAGCTGGTCGCCTCGTTGGATCCCGATGGCGGACCGACGATCGCTGGCGCTCTCCCCTGCCGCAGGCGGCCGACGGCGGCTACCGGCTCTGCCAAAACTGACAAAATTGAAGGGATGTGCAACTGGGCGGTGCCGGCCGACGACGACAGCCCGTTCTGCGTGTCGTGCCGGATCACGCGGGTGATCCCCAATCTCGCCGACCCGGCCCACCGCCCCGCGTGGTACCGCCTCGAGGTCGCCAAGCGGCGCCTGCTGTTCACGCTCATCGAGCTCGGCCTGCCGGTGCGCAACCGGACCGACGATCCGGAGCGCGGGCTGGCGTTCGAGTTTCTCGCGGATGCCGACCCGGGCGGCGCGCCGGTGCTGACCGGGCACGCCGACGGCGTCATCACCATCAACATCGCCGAGGCCGACGATGCGGAGCGCGAGAAGCGGCGGACGGCGATGCACGAGCCGTATCGGACGCTGCTCGGGCACATGCGGCACGAGAGCGGACATTACTACTGGGATCGCCTCATCGCGGGGACGCCGGAGCTCGACGAGTTCCGGTCAGCTCTTCGGAGACGAACGCGCCGACTACGCCGCGTCGCTCGCCGGCTACTACGAGCGCGGCGCCCCGGCCGACTGGCAGGAACGGTTCGTCAGCGCATACGCGAGCTCGCATCCGTGGGAGGACTGGGCCGAAACGTGGGCGCACTACCTGCACATGGTCGACACGCTCGAGACGGCCGCCGCGTGCGGCCTTTCGCTGAAGCCGCGGCGCCGCGACGAGCCGGCGCTGCCGAAGGCGCCGGACCCGGTGTCGCCGCAGCCGGTCCCGTTCGAGCGCCTGATCGACAGCTGGTTTCCGCTGACCTACGTGTTGAACAACCTGAATCGCGGGCTCGGGCTCGCGCGACGCCTACCCGTTCGTCCTCTCGGCCCCGGCGGTCGCCAAGCTGCGGTTCGTGGACGACGTCGTCGGGCGCGCGCGACGCGCAAGTAGTACGTAGTGTCCGGCTTTAGCCGGACGGTCGGTAACGTAGTGTCCGGCTTTACAGCAATTTTGATTGTCCGTAGCAACACGGTGGCGCCGATGACGCAGTGGTCGTACCGGCCGGCTGCGGCCGGGTCGCGCGCCGGGAAGCTCGGCTGCCGTCGAGGCCGGCCGGACTCCCGTGCACGAACTGCGCGGTGAATGTTCTCATCGCGGCGCCGTTCAGCCGCCCCACGGCGACCATACTCGCTACACGCTAACGAAAATTGCGCTAGCTAGTTTAGCCGGACGGTCCGCCTGAAGGCGGACACTACGCAGATGAAAACCGCGGGCACTCAGACGGCCTTGATGTTGAGGGTCATCTGCTCCACGTAGAGCTCGACGGAGAAGCGCGCGACCGCCTCTGAGCCCGCCTCCTGTTTCTCGGGCGCGAGCGAGAAGATGCCGATCTGGGAGAGCTCGATCGATCCGAGAACCTCCTTCATCGCCGGATCGAGGAACTCGATCGCCCCTTCGAGCTCCTTGTCCTGGCCGTTCCGGCCCTGGACGACGAACTCGTTGAACCAGTCCTGCCACGCGGCGGCATCGGCCGCCGAGAACTGATTTGAGGTTCGGGAACTCGATCCCGGTGCCCTGCTTGATCGTGAACGCGTCGATGCTGGCCACGCGCGCGCACGGCAGCTTGCCGACGCGCAGGCGGAAGTTGGAGCAGAGCCATGCTTTCTGCTTGGTGCTCACGCCGTCCTGGATGGCCGCGCCGTCGCCCTTCGCGTAGGTGATCTCTTCCGGGTCGAACTTGATCGTGAAGTACCCCGCGTCCTTGCTGCTTCCATCCAATTTCGGGACCGTGACCTCCGTGATCAGCGCGTCGCGGAAATGGCGGTACTCCTGCGCCTTGTGATCGAAGTTCGTCGTGACGACGGAGCCGCTCCTGCGCGTGCGGGACAGGTCGAGCGACCCGGCGATCCACTGGACGAGCGACTTGCCCATCCCCAACCCGACTTCGAAGGTAAACGGCTCGAACCTGACGCCGGCGATCTGCTTCTGCGCGAACTTCTCACTCCCCGAATTGACGATGACGACCTCGCCCTTGATCGCGCCGCCGTCCACGCTCTTCATGGACGCGGCCTGGCCGTCGAGGACCAACAGGGACTGGCTTGGAACAGATGGTGATGGGGGCATGTGCGTCTCCGTGAAGCGAAGCAGTGGGCTAGTCTAGACGATCACCGCTGAGCACGCAGAGGAAATGCAACCACGAAGACACGAAGACACGAAGAAACCCATGAAGCAGGGGCACGGGGAAAACTTGATACGGGTACCGATTCAGCAAGGACATGGCTCTAGCTGTGGTGCAATGGATCGACCATCTTGCGTCGGCCTGTTCGAAACGAAGCGCATCGACGGGTTACGCATCGTCGATGCGCGTGCTGGCCGATCCCGGGCGGTCACCACGTCCAGTCGACGAGGTGAAGGGTAACGCCAGAGGCTTTCGTAAGCTGCTGGAAGTCCCGCCTGTTTCTCGTCACCAGCGGGATTTGACGCGACACAGCCACCGCCGCAATCAGAATGTCACCAATCTGCCGGCGCCCGCTCCGCGTTGCAGCGGACCAGATGTCGGCCGCTACGGCGGCGGCGTCCTGGTCGGAAGGAGAAGCACCACGCTGTTGGCGACGAGCACCTCAAAGGCCTGGAGTTGACGATCGAACGGCTTGCCGGCGCGAAGGGCTGCCCGATAACCTCGGAGGCGTTCGAACACGGTGATGGCGGTTATTGTCAGTCGCCCGAAGTCGGCCAGGTAGTCCAGTGCATGCGCCTTGACGATGCGGTTTCCCCGACTCAGCTCGGATAGCGTATCGGTATCGAGCACTACCGGCTACGCCACGGTCAGCATCCGTCTCCCGGAGCTTTCGGGTCAGCAGGCGAAGATCGGAGGCGACATCGGCAAGGCTAGCCGATGCCAACGTGAGAATGTCAGCTGGACCAGGAGCAATGTCAACGTCCCCGCCGTAATGCCGACGCAGCAGCGCGATAACTTGCCCCTCGAAGCTCCGCCCGCATCGGATCAGCGTCTGCGGCCAGTCTGTCACGCAGTGCGGAGGGAAATCGAATCGTGCGGGCAATCGTTGGGTCGTGGGCGGCAGCGGCGCGGGTCACAACGGAAAAATAACTCAAACTGGTGCACGAAATGCAAGCCGCGCCAGCAGCCGTGGTGAAAGTCTGGCTGCATTCGACGGTGCGACACCAGACTTCCACGACGGGCTGCTAGACTATCGGCCCTGCTCTATCAAAGGAGGCGCGCATGGCACAGGACTACTTTCTCAAGATTGCCGGGGTCGACGGCGAATCGGCCGACGTGCAGCACAAAGGCGAGATCGTGGTCGAGGGGTTCGGCTGGGGCGAGACTGTCTCCGTCGTCACCGGCGGTGGCGGGGGCGGCGCGGCCGCCGGCAAGGTTCAGCCGCAGATGTTCACCTTCGCCAAGAAAATGGACAAGAGCTCGCCGGTGCTGATGATTGGCTGCGCAACCGGCCAGCATTTCAAGAGCGCGATTCTGACCGCCCGCAAGCCGGGGGGAACCCAGCACGAGTACCTGAAGATCACCCTGGAAGATGTGCTCATCACCTCGTACAGCACCGGCGGCAGCTCGTACAGCGACGTCGTGCCGACGGAACAGGTGAGCCTCAACTTCGCGCGGCTCGAGATGAGTTACAAGGAGCAGAAGCCGGACGGCTCGCTCGGCACCGAGACGAAGGCGAAGTACGATTTCGCGCTGGGCAAGGTGGTCTAGCAGCCGCCGTCCGGCGTCCGGCAGCGGAATTTCGGCGAACGAGTCGACGACGAGGTCCGCGGCGGCCAGCTTCGCCCGCGTGAACGTCGTCGCGATCCCGATCGCGAACATGTGCGCCCGTTTCGCCGCCTCGATGCCGATCGGCGAATCCTCGATGACGACCGAGCGCCCGGGCGTGGAACCCAGGCGCCTGGCCGCGAAGAGGAACAGGTCCGGCGCCGGCTTGCCCGGCAGATCGTGCGCGCCGGGCGAGTAGATGTGCTCGCCGAAGAGCGCCGCGAGCTGGAGCTTCTCGACGACGGGATCCAGCAGCTCTTTCGTCATCATCGTCGCGACGCAGGTCTTGAAGCGGGGGCCGATCGTCTCGAAGAACTCCCGAAACCCGGGGACGAAATCGGCGTCGCGCCGGAAGGCGTCGCGGACGATCGCCACACGCTCCGCGGCCAGCGCGGAAGGGTCGCCCGGAAACCCGAACTCTTCCTGCATGATCTGCGCGCCCTCCCGCAGGCTTCGTCCCGTCAGCAGCGGCTTCAGCTTCTCCCGGTCGTAGGCGATGCCGCGGCGCCGCAGGAACTCAACCTGGCCCGCGTCCCAGATCGGCTCGCTGGCGATCACGACCCCTTCCCCGTCGAAGATAATCGTGTCGTGTTCCTTCCAGAGATCAATGATCCCGACCGCCATTTCAGTCCGTTCGTACGCGCCCGGCAGCCAATCCCTAAATAGAAGGCCGACCGGCAATGACCGGCGCGGGGCCCTGAGTGCCGGTACCGCCCTCCGGAAGGCGGGTGGCGAGAGAGGGTTGACCAGGCCCCGACAGGGCCCTTCTGGCGACAGTAGTCGGCGCCGGTGCAGACTTTAAAGTGCCGCCTCACCAGAACTCCTTTGAAAACCCTCGAAATGCGATGGAGCGGGCATTGCCCTGCACCAGGCGTCGACGCATTGTCGACCAATGCAAGGGGTAACGTGATGATCCGAAAGATGGTGTTGACCGGGGCATTCCTGGCGTTTGGGCTCGCCCCAGCGCAGGCCGCGCCAATATCTCCCTCGAGCTACGACATGCTGAATGGTAACGGCACGGCGTCCGTCGGGACCTTCAATTACTGGGATCTGAGCTACAACGGTAGCGGAAACACCACCACCGACAACGCGTTTCTGTCGGGAGGCCTGGGCGATTTGACCGACGGCATCATTGCATCCGCCAACTGGAATTTTGTTGAGAACGTGGCGGGCACCGGCCCCTACGTCGGGTGGCGTAACCAGCTGGGCCAGTCAACATTGGCGCCCAATCCAAAGGTCACGTTCCGATTCGCAGATTCCGTGAACCTCACCGCACTCACCATCTATGTCGCTGACTCCGACGGCTTTGGCGGTGTGAGCGTGCCCTCTTCCATGGATATCGGGCTCGAAGGCGGCGTCTACACGAACTTTATCCTGGCGGACCCCACGGGATCTTCGCCGGCATCCTTTACATTCGCCGGTCTCGGGCTGACCGGGTCTGCGTTCGACGTGGTTTTCAACAACGGCAACCGGTGGGTGTTCGTGAGCGAGGTGACATTTGACGGCGGCCTCACCGCGGTGCCCGAGCCGGCCACGACCACATTGGTTCTCTCGGGATTGGCCGCCATGGCAGCGCGCCGACGCCGCCAGAAGGGCCGCGCGCCGGCGAGCGCAATAGCCTAAGCAGGGGGACGCCCGGGCAAGCAAGCCCAGGGTGAAGTGAAATGGGGCTCGTGCCATCAGGAATCGGAAAGACGATCTGGGAGGAGTCAAGTGCCGCGGACGCGGCGAGGCGGGACTGAGTCAGCGATATGTCAGCGGTAAGGCGCGGCCTTCAGGCCGTGCAACGGCGTTACGTCTTCTCGTCGACACGAGCTTCGAACGCATCGATCGCGGCGAAGTCGATGTCCTTCCGGCGATCGTCGCGTGCGAGGCCAGTATCGGCCAGACCGGACGGCTCGGGCGGCGGGGCATCGATCCTCAGCCCCGTCGCCTCACCCCGATCGACGGCCCAGCCGCGCCAGGCGCAGGCTGTACACCGGAACGGCCGCGTGTTCGTCAGGGCCTTCCGCCACCTCTCGCGCCATCCGCGCGAGCGCGAGCGGCGGACCGTCTCCAGATTGCAGAGGGGGCACGTGGTCACTAGGAACAGGGACTAGGGCGATTAGGGACTGTAGGGACTAGGGACCAGGATCAAGGCTTACGTAGCGCAGGTCTTTAGACCTGCAGGACTGAAGTCCTGCGCTACACATGCGGGCGGTCTGGCGTTCGATGCAGGGCGATCGCGCACACGACGGCGAAGAGGGCGGCGTTGCCGGGCATCTGCAGGCTGAACTCGACGGTCTCCTGCAGCGCGATGGCCGTCAGCCCGGTCACGGCGCCGACGCGCAGCCAGTACGTGCGGACGCTGGTTTCCTCGACGAACCGCCGGCGCACGGCGACGATGAAGGCGCCGACACCGAGAGCGCGGCAGGGATCGTCAGCAGCAGGCCGCCTTCGGCGGCGAGCTGCAGGTAGTCGTTGTGGGCCTGCTGAGTAGTGCTTCGCCAGATCGTGCCGTTGATAGAACAACGTCGCGACGCCGTAGGTGTTCAGGCCGGTGCCGACCACCGGAAACCTGGACGCGATGTCGATCGCATCGGCCCACGGGCCGCGACGGCCGTTGAGCTCGCTCCAGTCGGCGCTGCGCGAATGCGAGCGCGATCGCATCGACGCCCACCCAGCCGACGACGACGATCACGAGCAGCACGCAGATAGCCGATCGCGACGGCCCGGCGCGTGGTCGTCGCTGGCGGCGCATCACGAACGCGCCCGTGATCACGATGGCCAGCGCCAGCGCCGCCGATTCCCGACCTCGACATCGTCAATCACCAGCGACAAGCGCCATGACGGCCGGCGCCGGCGGCCAGGAGAAGCAGCCGGTTCGCCTCGGGCGACGAGAACCACAGCAGGCGATCGCGCCAGTCGGCTTCACGCCGCGCATGGCGCGCGCGATGCCGCCGCAGAGCAGGCCGAACGTCAGCGGCAGGGCCATCAGCATCCACCCGGCGAAGTGGTTCTTGTTCACGAACGGGCCGAACGGGCTGCCGCCCTCGATCGGCGTCCAGAAGCCGTAGATTTTTCCGGCGTAGAGCGGCTTCTGGATGATGCCGGCGAAGCGCAAGCGCCACGCCAACGATCGCGATCGCCCCGGCAACCCGGCTGCGCGCCGCGGATGGAGAAGAGCCGTGCGCAGCCCAGCACGAGCAGCGCATACGCCGTGAACAGGACGAGGCCAGTCCCGGTGAGGGCCGGCGCAATCGAGAACGGATGCCGGCTCGCGCTGCCAGCCGCCACCGCCAGGTCCAATTGTCGAATGACGCGAGTCGCCTCGGGCGAGACCGACGCCAGCAACGGTCAGCGGCGCCGGCACGAGCTGGGCGAGGCCGGCGACGAGAAACGCGCAGAAGCCGATCGTCAGCCCGGCCAGGCCGAGCCGCGGCGCCGAGCCGCGCGGGCCGATCGCGAGCCCGGCGATGCCGACCGTTGAAGCGGCGGCGACGAGCGGCCAGTACGCCCAGGGGTACACCGCCCCGAAGGCAAACGCTCCCCAGGCTAGCGCCGCGATCAGCAAGATTCTCGGAAGGCTCAAGCTCAAGGCTCAAGGCGACTTCTGGGTTCCAGGCGCTGGAGCTCTGGGCGCACTCACGGCTCTGAGGCTTCGGCTGCGCCTCGCCAATCGCCGCGCAGAGGACCTCCGCGATTCTGTCCGACGCGTGGCCGTCCCATAACGGTGGCGCCGGCTTTGGCGGGTCGTGACGCGCAAGCGTTTCGAACGTCGTGCGGGCGAGATCGACCGGCCGGCTGCCGATCAGCCTATTCGTCCCGTGCGAGATCGTGACGGGGCGCTCGGTGTTGTCCCGCAGCGTGAGACACGGCACGTGGAGGAACGTCGATTCCTCCTGTACGCCCCCTGAGTCGGTGATGACAATCCGGGCCGCCGACACGAGGCTGATGAACTCGAGATATCCAAGTGGATCGATCAGCCGGATGGCCGGGCTGTCAATCAGCCCGGCGCCGTTCAGGCGCTCGCGCGTTCGCGGGTGAACGGGAAACACCAACGGCAGCCGGCGGGCGATGTCGGTGAGGGTCGAGACGATTCCCAAAAGCGCATCAGGATCGTCCACGTTCGAAGGCCGATGCAGCGTGACCAGCCCGTAGGTGTGCGGCGCCAGGCCAAGGTCTTCCCAGGCGCGCCGGCTCTCGATGTGCGGCCACGCGTTGAGGAGGCAGTCGATCATCACGTTCCCGACGAAATGGATGCGCGCCGCCGACACGTTCTCCCGAAGCAGGTTCGCGGCGGCGCTCTCTTCCGTCGTGAACAGCACGTCGGAGATCGCATCGGTCAGCACGCGATTCACCTCTTCAGGCATCGACCGGTCGCCGCTCCGCAGTCCCGCCTCGACGTGCGCCAGCAGCGGCCTGGATCCGTCCGCGTACTGCAGCTTGGCCGTGGCCAGGGCGCAGGCCAGCGTGGAGTTGACGTCGCCGACCACGACGACAGCCGCGGGCCGATGCTCCATCAGGGCGGACTCGAACCGCTCCAGCACGCGGCCGGTCTGGGCGCCGTGCGGCGCCGAGCCGACGGTGAGCGAGATGTGCGGCGGGGGAAGGTCCGAGCTGCCGGAAGAACACGTCCGACATCGCCTCGTCGTAGTGCTGGCCCGTATGGACGATTTGCGCCTCGATATCCGGCACAGCGCAGAGACGCTTGTACAGCGGCGCGATCTTCATGAAGTTGGGCCGCGCGCCGGCCACGAGGAAGACCTTGCTCATAGGGGTCAGCTGGCGTCGCGCAGTTGGTCGGCCCCGATGAACGCATCGATGGCCGTCAGGTCCGGAGACCATGTCGACTCGGTCATCGCCGCGCATTCGAGCGGCAGCAGCCATCCTCGCCAGCCGCAGTGATGGCACCGGAACATCCGCTTCAGTGTGTGGGCTTTCCTGAGCCTCTCGTAGAGCGTCCTCGCTTTCGAGCGGTACACTTCACGGCTGCCGCACGAAGGGCACGGGTCGGAACCGAGCGCGTGCATCGCGGCCAGCACGCCAGCTCGGAGCCGCGTCTCCGGCGCCGCGACCGGCACCGGTTGGACCGCCTGGGCGTGCTCCTCGAACGCGGCAGCCTCGCCGAATCGCTCCACCCTGACGTTCAGCCGGAACATTCTGGCGCCGGCCTGCTTGCAGATCTCCGCGGCGCGCTCGAGGCGTTCCGGCGGGATCGTCTCCGTGGCGACGAGCAGCCCCTGTGCCCCGTGCGTGCGGATGATGCCTTCCAGCTCGCGTCCGGTCCCGAACACAGGAAGGCCGCTCACCAGCTTGCCGCGCGCCTTGCGGGTCGTCGTCGATGAACCCGATCGGCTTCAATCCGGCGGCGGAGTTCTGAAACAGCTCGCGAACGGCGGCGACGCCGCGGACGTCCGCGCCGTAGATCAGCACCGGGATACCTTGGTGACTCGACCGGAGCCTGGTGCTTTCCAGAACGACGTAGGAAGCGCGGAGCGAGGCCGTGAGCATCAGGCTGATGAGGCCGTAGATGCCGAACATCGGACAGCGAGTACTCGCGTGTCCGACAGCAGCAGGACGAGCGCGGCGCCGACGACGGTGACGATCGCGACGGCCCTGCAGGCGCGGGTGAGATCGTCGAGCCCCGAGACGCGCCAGCTTCCCCGGTACATGCCGGACCACCAGAACACCAGCACCGTCACCGGCGCGAACGTCGTGGCCAGGTCGAGCACGGATGCGCGGACGAAGGAGAAGCTCCAGACTGTCCGTTTTCAGCCCGACGACCAGATAGGCGGCGGCGACCGCGAGGATGGTATCCACGTAGACGACGAACATGCCGCGCTTGACGACCGGCATCGTGTAGACCTTGAGGATCGTCCCGCGCCTGAGGAAGGCGAACTCGTTGTACCCGAGCCGGTGCACGCCGATGAAGCCGGCGAGCAGCAGCGCGACGACGAAGAGCGCGGCGTCGCGGGCGGTCAGGAACATCGAAAGGAACGCCGCGCCCGCGAGCACCAGACCCGACCCGTACAGGATCAGCACCGCCCTGCCGTGGTCGATGCCGAGGGCCAGCAGGCGGTGGTGAATGTGGTTGCTGTCGGGGACGAACATGCCGCCGGTGTGGTTCTCGAGCCGGCCCAACGTGCGCCGCATGATGGCGATCAGCGTGTCGGCGATCGGCAGCCCCAGCATGAACACCGGCAGCAGCGCCGCGAAGCCGCTCGAAAGCGTCGATCCGCCCTTGAGGGCGAACGCGGCCAGGCAGAAGCCGATGGCCGTCGATCCGGTGTCGCCGAGAAACAGGCGGGCGGGATGCGTGTTGTAGGGCAGGAATCCGGCCAGCGCGCCGGCGAGGACCAGGGCGACCGCGGCCATCTCCGCCTGGCCGACCAGCGCGAACACCGCCGCCATGCTCGTCGCGGCGATCAGCGCCAGGCCGGCCGACAGGCCGTCGAGGCCGTCGATGATGTTGAACGCGTTGGTGACGCCGACGATCCAGAGAACCGAGAGCGGCGCCGCAGAAACGCCGAGGTGGATCGGCGTGCCGAACAGGTGCACGACCGGAGCCAGCGACACGCCGAAGCCGACGGCGATGATTGCGCCGAGCGTATGGGCGAGAAACTTCTTGCCGCGCCCCTACCGACCTGATGTCGTCCAGCAACGAGACGAGGAGCACCGGCAGGACGCCGAAGCCCGAGGCCGGGCGCCAGGTGCGACGCCAGCCGCCACCTGCCGCCCGACAGCCAGGCCGCTCCGAGCAGCACGAGCGCGATCGACGCGACGACCGCAAGCCCGCCCAGCCTGGGGATCGGAGCGGTGTGGACCTTCCGCTCGCCCGGCATGTCGATGGCGCCGATCCTCACGGCGAGGCGCGCGACGAGCGGCGTCAGCGCAAACGCCAGCACGGCGGCGACGAGCGCCGGCAGCGTGTACCAGAAAATGTAGGCCATTGGTCTCTTCGCTATCTCACTGCGGCGAGCGGTGCCGGTTCGGCGACGCCGCCGCGTGCGCCCAGATCCGGCAAGCACGCCGATGTACGCGGCCGCCCAGATCTTCGCGGCTGAACTCGCGATCGACGAAGTCGCCTCCCGCGAGCGCCATCCGCGCGCGGCCGCCGGGATCGCCCGCGAGGTCCGCGATGGCGCGCGCCAGCACCTCGGCGTCGCCCGGCGGCACCGCGATGCCGGCGCCGGCCCGCTCCAGCGTCGCGCGCGCCTCGCCGTCGACGCCGAGGACGATCGCGCATCGCGCCGCCATCGCCTCGAACATCTTCGACGGCAGCACGGTCTTGAACACGTCGCCCGGCTTCAGCGTCACGAGCGCGATGTCGGTGGCGGCCAGGATCCCGGGCACCTTCGTCGCGGGCAACCAGGCCGGTGAACCGCACGTTGGGCAGGCCGTCGTGGGCCGCGGCCGCGCGCAGCGCCTCGAGCTCCGCGCCGTCCCCGACGATCAGCAGCTTCACGGCCGGCGCCGCCGTCCGAAGCCGCGCCGCGGCGGCCAGCACCGTCGAGAGGCCGTGGGCCATGCCGATCGTCCCGACGTAGCTGGCCAGCACGTCGGTCTCCTCGAGGCCGAGCTCCCTGCGCTCGTCCACGCGCCGCGCTCGCGTGCCAGAACGCCGGCACGATCCCGTTCGGCACGAAATGGAGCTTCGCCGCTTCGATGCCCCTGGCCTTGAGCGAACTGACGAAGCTCTCGGTGACGCAGACGACGGCAGTGGCGTCGCGATACATGCGCATCTCGAGCCGTTCGAGCAGACGCAGCGCGAACGATCGGCGCATCGCGCCCACCGCGGGTATCGACTCCGGCCACAGGTCGCGCAGCTCGAACACCCAGGGCGCTCGCCGCAGTCGCGTGTACGACCCAGGTGGCCACGGCGCAGAAGAACTGCGGCGACGTGCCGATCGCCACGTCGAACCGGCCCGAGCCGCAAGCCGCGGAGCGCCGCCGTCGGAATGAACGACAGGTAGTTCAGCGTGCGGCAGAGCACGCCGCGGTTCGGCGCCAGGTAGGTCCAGACGCGGTGCACATGGATGCCGTCGAGCTGGTCGTGACTGGTACCAGCGGCGGCGGAACCCCGGGAAAGGGGTTCCGAACGGGTGGCTGGGAATGCAGGTGACGACGTGGACTTCGTGGCCGGCCGCCACCCACTCGCGGCAGTGCTCGTGCGTCCGGTTCGCCGGCGCGTTCACTTCCGGCGGGAAGTAGTGCGTGAAGAAGAGGATGCGCAGTCGGTAGTGTCCGGCTTGAGCCGGACGTGTCAGCTTAGTATGTGCCGCAGCTTGAAAATGGCCTTCCGCGCGAAGGCCCGCGCGCGGTTCGACGGACGGTCGAGATACGACTGGAAGCGTGCGGCGCGTGTCGGCGAAGAGGCTCGATGCCGGTCAGGCGATGCATGACCTGCAGCTGCGTGATGTGCAGCGTGTGGTAGTAGCGGCTGGCGAGCATTTCCCTGCCGCCGTCGCGGGCCTCGTAGAGAGACCACCATCCGGTGTCGAACTCGTCGAGCCGCCTCTGAAGCGTGCCGACGCATGTGGTCCACAACCGCGACGCCTCGGGACGAGCCGCTCCACTGCGCGTAGTCGTGGACGCCCCAGAGCGCCCAGATGAAGCCGTTGAGGATGTGGCTCGGCGGATCGACCAGGTATTCCTCGATCCAGACGTCGCCGCGCGGCGTCGGTCACCAGCACGCCACCGTCCGAGACAGGGCGAAGAAGCGACTCGAAAGCCGCGTGCGCCGCGTCCGCGTAACGCGGCCTCGCCCGTCGCCTTCGCGGCGCGAACGAGCAGCGACACGCCGTTGCCCTGTGCCAGGCCCGAATACCAGGGGGACTCGCAGCAGCTGCCGGTACGGCCAGTCGAAGTCGTGCATCCAGACCGGCACGCCGTGGCCGTTCGGGCGCAGCTCGCGCGCCAGCCAATCCGCCACGCCGGTCCACGCCGCGCGATCGTCCCCGGCGTCCGCGTCGCCGCACCAGCGGTTGAACCGGGCGAGGCCGTACTGCGCGATCGCGATCGGGTTGTGCTGCCTGCCGATGTCTCCCTGGTAGTCGAGCAGCGGAATGCCGGCGGCGTCGAAGGGTCCCTTGTAGCGGGCCTTGCCGGCGAACGTCATGAAGTACTCGTCCCCGCCGAACGCGCGCTCGTTCACCTCCGGCTTCTCGTACCAGAAAGACAGCGGCCCGGATCGGCGGTGGGCGTAGACGCGCAGGACCCGGGCGAGGTACAGCAGGCGGGTGCCTACGCTTGAACGGATGCGTAGAACCTCGCTTGTCGGAGCATTCCGTTCGACCTCGTCATACCTGATGGTATTGGCAATCCTCATCGTCGCTGTTATGCGGTCTCGGCTTTACGGCTTACTTGCGGTTTTGGGTTTTCTGAAAACGGCTATCAAGTTGACTCTGAAAGGCGACAGCATCTCCGTCGCGTTGACCAGCCGTTCGTATCCCACACCAAGGGCATAGCTGAGAGAGCTGAAAGTGAGATAGTTCGGCTGCACTTCGATCAGATCGATCGATACCCGCTCGAGTCCGGCGCCATTGAAATGTCCGTCCAGAGCGCGACGCGAATTCAACCGATACGCGGTGGGGAACGTGTCTTCCACCGGACGCCCTCGCCTCCGGTTGATCCATTTGTGAAAACGTGTCGGCGTCAACCGCGAGAACAGCGTGACGTAGTGAAGGATATTCGGGGTCAACGTCAGGCACACGCCACCCGGCCGCAGGACGCGCGCGATTTCCGCCATGAGCTCACCCGGCTTATCGACATGCTCCAGGACATAAATTGAGAACACGACGTCGAACGACCCGCCTCGAAACGGCAGTTTCCCGATGTCGCCTCTGATGCCGGCGTCGAGCAGCGGATTGGCGCCGACCCTCGGATCGACATCAACACCGACGAGGCGACGCACACGTCCTTTGAAAGCGTGAGTGTTGAGCTGGCCGGCGCCCGCACCGAGATCGAGCACGTCATCGGTTCTGTTGACGATGACCTCCAAGCGCCGAACGAACATCGCGACTGGATCGCGCTCAACGACATCTGGGTAAAAGCGCTCGCGAAGGGTGCCAACTGTGGGCAGCCAACCGCGCGCAACGTGAACGTTCACAGTAGAAGCATCAGAGGATCTTGGATTGTGTATGTTGTTCAGACTTGCACGTATCACGTGGTGGGCGATTCCCAGGCGGTGAGATATCGATTTCTTCGCCAGCTCTATCTTTGCGCCGCCTGCGTCTCCCAACTATCGTTCCACAGCGCAACTCGCATCCGCCGCCTGGTCCCTCGCACGGCGATAACTCTTAGCGACATCGCGCCAAGAAATACCAATGGCAGAAGTGACCAGACGAAGCCGTAGCTGTGCCACACCACGCCGCGAAAAGATGCCTGCGTCGTGTAGTACAGCATTACCAGACCTTGGATGTAGAGAGCGTGCCAGATGGCGCCATTTCTCGATTTCTGTTGCAGCAGTGCGACTCCCGCGATCAGCACGCCGACCATGGCAATGCAAAACATCGAGTTCAAGACATCACCCTCCGCATACCCTTGAACGTGAGCGGGTGCCGCCATCGCGCCGTCGAGGATCGAACCCGGATACATGAATCGAGCCACTACGAACGGTGCGCCGGGGTCCGTTCCACGTCCCGTCAATGCGTCAACCCAGTCGGCTCCGAGGAACGGCACCGTATCAGGGAAGTAGTTAAGGTAGTAGGGATACGCAGCCGGCATTCGAAGAACGATATGCAGCACGTTCTCGACGATCGTCCACTCTCCGAATTTCCAGGCGTTGAGCGCGTGCAGAAGGGAGAGAAACGCAATCCCATAGACGCCCGCCTTCATCAATGTCATCCGCATCCAACGGAGGTGACTTGCACTGACAATCAAAGTAGCGAGGAACACGGCGGCAGGCGCTATCTGAAATGTGGCGATCGACAGCGCGACAGTGGTGATGACTGTCGTAAGTGCGATTACCCGCCATGATTTACCATAGTGCCTCGCCTTGAAGAGTGCCACGTGCGAGAGCGCGGGAAGAGCGCTGTAGACAATGCCAAACGCCGCCGTGGTCCCTGTCCCGAACAGCTCAATTCGGCCTTCGAGAAGCGTCGCCGTATCACCCTGGAGGGTGCCAATACTTGACAGTGCCGCGACGACGCCGGAGCTGCCATTGAAAATGCGGACGATGGCATAACCCGCCAGAGCGATGAACACCACCACAAACTGCAAACGCGTTGGAAAACTGTATGTTGCGACGCCGTCAGACCCTCTCCCCTTTCGGGTGAGCAGCGCCGCCACGCAAACCGGGACGACCAGAGGTGCTAACAGCAGATAGCCAATACGCAGTACCGAGCATCGGCACGCTGGGAACGTACATTCGTTGGTCTTTGAAGTAGTTTGCCAGGACCTGCCCATCGGACAATCCGATCCAAATACCGCCGATACAGTAGGTGAGCAGGTAGCTTCCGACGTACACCATCGCAGGTTGGCGTGCGGTGTTTGGCAACTCGTCCACACCGCCGCAAGGATCAACGAGACCCCCACGGTCACGACTGAAAATGCTACGGGATTCATAACAAACATCGGACTTCGTTCCTTGAAAGTGTTCTCTACTGATTGACGGTCGATCCAGGCTGACACCCAGTGAGCGGACGGCCCCGAGAATGGCGTCGACATGATGCGCCCAGGTGTACTTCGCCAACGCCTCGCACGGGCGTTTGCCGCCAGCGCGCTCCGCCAGTCTGGGTGGTCGACGGCGAACCGAATCGAATCGATCAGTGCGGTCACATCGCCGGGAGGAACAAGACCGCAAGGCGAGTCTCGCCCGCTGCAGGTGCCCCGGTCGGCAAGTCGCCTGCACGCACGCTGTTACGTCAACACCTGTCCGATCTGATCCAGGTCCGAGGCGACAATCGCCTTCCCCATCGCCATGTACTCGAAAAGCTTCGTAGGAGAGCCAAAGAATCGAGATACCGTCCGCGTTGCGGACGTGCGGCGACAGCACGACATCCGACGCTGCCAGATACGAGGGAGCTTCCGCCTGAGGAACAAGGCCCGTCAGCGTAACGAATGGGCCGCACTCGTCACCGCCGAGAATTTCGCGGATAACAGGCATCTTCACGCCGTCGCCGACGAGCAGAAAGTGGACCCTCGCACTGAGTGAGCCAACCACGATGCTTCGTCGACGAGCCGCCGGATCGCCCGCGCCAGCACGTCGGCGCCATGCCACTGACCGAATGTGCCGATGAAAGTCGCCACCACAGCGTCCGCTGCGAATGCCCAGCTTCCGCCGCAGGGCCAAGCTGTCGGCGGCCGTGAAGCGCGCGGGATCGAAAACCTTCGGATCGATGCAGTTGGGATAGCAGACGATGCGTTCGGGTGAAACGCCCTTCTCGATGAGCTCGTCGCGCAGGACCTCTGAAATTGTGACTACGACGTGAGCATGGCGCAGGCACGCTTCTTCCGCTCGCGCCGCCAAGCCCGGAGTAGCGCAGAGGGCAGGCCCCAGTGCTTCGCGACCCAGACTTCAGACCCGTTGTACTCGAGAATCAGCGGTACTTTCCATGGCGAGAGAGCTTCACGCCTGTGAAGTTGGCAATCGACATGCGTTGATAGATAAAACGCGGGCGGCGCCAGCCCGGCGAGCTGTCGAACCACCATTCGATGAAACGCGTAGTAATTCAATTCATACGGAAGGCCGAACTCCTGCGGCGGCGGCAAGCTCCATCAGTTGAACTCCAGGCCGAATCATGAGTTCGACCGCCTGCCGACGCGTACACAACGTGGAGCGCCTTGTCGTTCAGCGCGTTGACCACACCCGCGACGTGACCAAGGGAGCCTCCGGCCTTCACGCCGAACCAGAGATTGGCATTCAAGTACAGCGTATTCGCCTGTGTCCGGGAGCGACGCTTCGATACGGCTGCGCCGTCAGAGAGTCGTGCGAGGTCGCGGTTGCACAGGAGAGCGTCGCGAGCTGCCAAGCCCCGATGCGATCCCGAAGGAGAGCAGCCCCAGGCGGAGCCGCCATCGGCTGATGCGCTCGCCGCGGAGATTCTCATCGCGGATTTCGACGACGTTTAGCGTTCGAAAGCGCCGCAACAGCCTTCAACATCGGAAGGATGCGGCGGCTGTTCTCGTCTTCCAGCTGGATGACAAGACGCGCGCCGTCGAAGCCTCCGCAGGCGAGCAATGGCTTGCGCGATCGGGCAGTCTGCGCAGTTCAGCAAGACTCAAGCAGACAAGATCACTCTCGCAGGATTTCATTGAGACGGCTGCGAAGGCCGTTCGACATCGGATACGCGGTGAGCGCGTAGTTCACGGAAGGACTTCTTCCGCGACGACGACCGGCACCACTTTACGCGCCAACACGACCTCCGCGCGTGCGTGCCTGACGCTGAGCGCAAAGATCGCGATGAAAATGCCGAAATGCGTCACCGAAAGCGCCATCGCGGCTCCAATCCCGGCGCCTGACAGGAATCAACAGCCAGCCCAGCGATAAGGCGACCAGACTGCCGCCGACCCACACGACGACGACGGCGACCGGAAACCCGGAGGCGGCGAGATACTGCGACGGCATCGCGGTCAAGCCGAGGAAGAAGACACCAGGCAACATCCAGACGCAACACCGGAACGGTCGGCAGGAACTTCGCTCCAAACACCAGTTCGCACGAATGGTTCCGCAAACAGCCCGACGGTCGCGCAACCGACCGCGAGCAGGACACCCACGACCGCCATGTTCTTCAGAGTCGTCCGAAACTGTCCCCTCGCTCGCCGACGATGAGCGCGGGAAACAACACGAGCGCCATTGACTGCGGCAGGATCCCCATGACGTCGGCGATCTGGCTGGCCACCGAATAGTAGCCGACCTGTTCCGAAGACTGCAGCGCGTTCAACAGAAAGACGTTGCCGCGCACGACGAGAAATCCGCACAGTGTCGCCGCGTATGCTTTGAGCGCGAACCGAAGGCCTTCCCGAAATACGTCGGGCCTGAACCTCAGGCTCGTGGTCGCGCCACGACGAAGCGCCAGCAGAAGGCTGCACGACACGACGGTCCACCCAAGCGCACTCGCCGCCAGAAACCCGCTGGGACCCGCCCCGGCAATTGCGGCGCCGATCAGGCACAGCAAGACGACATAGTTGCTCGCAAGCTGAAACGTGTTGAATGTCGCGATCCGCTTCAGGCCAACAAGAAGATTCACGCCGAGCAGGTAGAAGAGGGTCGCCGGCGCCAGCACTGCGGCAAACCACAATCCGCTGACCGCAAATTGATCGCTGTGACACCTCCAGGATCAGAATCACGATCACCGATCCGACGCCGCCCGCGATCAGCGCGGTCCAGACGCTATTGGCCAGCAACGGACCCACAAGCGACCGGTCGCCGCGCGACGAGATAGGTGTTGCTCGATTGCAGACCAAGATTGCCGAATTGGGCGAGCGTCTGCGCGAGCGTATACACCAAAAAGTACTCACCTCGCCGCGAGGGGCTGAGGTACCTGGCCGTCAGCACGCTTGCGAGGACTCCTCCAAAGGCAACAGCGATACGAACGGCGATCATCGATAGCACGTCACGATCGATCGAAGCGGCGAACCGGCCGATCCAGATCCTGCGGACCGACTACTCGTCCAGCGTCCGGTAGCAGCGTAATTAGACATCCGTCGCCAGGGCCGACGTCGATCGCAGACGGCTCCCGCCGCCATCGGGCGTCGAATCTCACGAGGCGAAAGCGATACGTTCAATGTGGCGGGCAAGGCGCGGTACGCAACGCCAGAGGAGCCGCACCACGGGGACTACGACACCGTAGCTTGGCGAGACCCTGCCCTGGCCGATGGTCAGTTCCCACTCATCGGAGGACGACCACAGAAGCGAGAAATTCCTTGTCCGTTCGCAGCTGAGCACCAGCTCGCCCGCGTGTCGCTCGCGGGCCTCCACTCCCGGTGCGAGGTGCAGAGGAATGGTCACGATGTGCACACCGGCGCCAGTGAAGTGGTCAGTGATCGTGAGCGAGTGCTGCTCGTGGTTCAGCACAAGAGTGCGCACCGGGCTGACCGGGCTGGCAGCCGGTGGTATCCGGAATGGGTCCCCATGAATACGTCTCGCTCTGGTCCGGCTTCCCAGCGCGTGACTCGAGGATGCGCATCGTTGTGCAGCGTCCAGAGATGATCCCAGCTGACGAACCGATTGATCTCCTGACCGTCGATCTGCGGCGTGTTGTGGTACGCAGTCGATCGGAAGCTGTTGCGCTCCTGCGCGCTTGCTGTGTACACATAGGCGCCGCAGTCGCTGACGAGGCGCACGCCGTCGAGCACGGCCTCGAATGACAGACAGTCGTTGTGCCCGTGCCCGCCGCGGCCCGCCTGACCGACCGGACCGCAGTCGATGAACACGTGGTCGCGAGCGTTGCGCATCACGTAAAAGCCGCCCTCCGGAAACGCGGCGGAGGCGATGCCGATGGTCGGCGCCCGGCCTCGGCGAGCGAGGCCGCCGCGCCGGGGCCCAGCGCCCAGAAGATCTCCGCTCGCGGGCCCGCTGAAGGCTCGCATGAGTTCCGGCACACTCCAGTGGACGCCGACCAGGCCGGCCACGTATCGATGGTCTGTCGATCGCCTGACCGCCGAACGGCAACGCGCGGGCATCGTCGGCGTCGCCCACCAGCGGGCTGCTGCCGTCGGGCCGCGAGTAGGCCTGTGTGAAGCGGGCCATCGCAATCACGCGTTCGCGATACGCGTCGGGAACTGCCAGGCCGCATACCTCGCGATACCGTGCCGGCGAGGAAGAACAGCTCGAGAACAAGCCGGTGGTATGCGAACGGAGGCTTCGAAGTCGACGCCGTCGGCGAGAACCTGACGCGGCAACTCTCGGCAGAGATGCCGCCAACCCGCTTCCGACCAGCGGCGCGGTGCCGCACCCTGCCCGAAGAACAACCCTGCGAACACCAGCGCGGCGGCGTCGGCGGTGAAATGGTTGCCATTGATGTCCGATTGCTCGAGATAGCGCTCTGTAAACTCTCCGTGCAGGAACAGAGTCCGCAGGAAGCGCGCCCGGAACGGCTCGTCGGCCCACGCGGCGCTGCCGCAGAACACATGAAAGAACCACGTCCACGACAGGATGCGCATGGCGACTTCCATCGTGCAGGCCCAGTTGACGCTATGCGCGTACGGGTTGCTCGCCATCCAGTCTTCGAGGACCTCTTCGACCGCCAACGCGTATCGCTCGTCACCCGACAAGAAGGTACGCCTGACCGGCAGGCATCAGCCACTGAAGACGCGAGAGCTCCCAAGGAATTTTGACGTCGCTCGGACGGTCGAGATTCGTGTAGTCGATGTCACGAACGAAAGCCGGCGGCCACGAGTATCCGGTCTTGAAGTCGGCGTGCCAATCGATCGGGAAGCCGAGGTCGAACGGTCCAGAGCCAAGCAAGTCGACGCGGTGGGCAAGCGCGACAGCGGCTCTGCTGAGAATGCGCGCACTATCCGCGGGGCACGCGACTTCATAGTCTTCTTGGGCAATCAGTTGTGTAGGGGTGGCGAACGAGCGATCCGAAAGGCGATCCCAGAGTTGCTGAAGGCTTGAAGCCGTCGTCGATTCGAGCAGCGCGTCGACGTCGAAGCCACGCGCACGTCGAGGAGCGCGGACTCTGTCGGTTTGTGCGTTCAATTCTGTGAACAATCTCCGAGCAATTACGCGCGGTGGTTTTCGCAGGATTCGGCCGATCCTCGTGACGCCATTCATTGGCAGTATGTCGATCAGTCCGTCTTAGGCAACTGCGACGGGTTGCTTCTGGGCTCGCACGACGACGTACCATCCGAATGCGCCTGCAACACGCTCCAGCGCTGCTCTACTCTTCGGCCACTTCTTATGGAGACTCGGAAATTCGGCGTGATGTGTCGATACCTCGACGTTGAAGAAGGCACCAAACAACTTTCGGGCTTGATGCCGGCTGAAGAGCTTAACGAGCGGCGCTGCGGAATTTACATCCCTCCGGTATTCGATTTCCGACAGAAAGTCTGACCACCCCTTTTTGAGCAGTCGTTGTCGCAACAAGCCGTGACGGATGAGGAACCCTAGAAAATTGAGCGAATGCACGTGATACAGCGACACGAGTGCGACCCCACCTGGTTTCAAAACACGGTGTATTTCTTCGACGGCCGATTCCGGGGACGGCGTGTGGTGAATAGCCCCAAAGGCGTAGACCATGTCGAACGTGGCATCCAAAAACGCTATCTTTTCTGCGTCTCCATACACCGGCCGCGTGCAGAGTCCCTCCAGTTCCAGATGACGAGTGGTTTGCCGAAGATGTTCGCGGCTCAGGTCGATTGCGACCATGGAATTCCCGGCGGCCGCGAAGCGATAGTGATCGCTACCGAGCCCAACCCCAATCTCCAGGATCCGGTGGTGGTTTACCGCCTCCGATTCCAGAATCTGACCCAGCCACGGAGCGTAGATGTTGTACCGGTGATCGCGCACCTTCCGGTAGAACGACAGGCTTCCCGGTGCGGCGTCCGGACGGTCGATGCACCACACGGATCGGCATCCCACTGTTTTTGAATCTCCCTCTTTGCCTGGTCGATCAATGCTTACCTCGAATGAGCGTGGTTAGAGACGCGCGAAACTACAAGGGCCCGCGCATCGCTATCTACTATTTGTGAGTTTGCGGGTGGTTTCAGCGAGGAGAGACTGGGCCTAGACTCGTTGTTTCGCGGGCGCCCCGTTCGATCAGAACACGAAGCGCATCGGCCGGTAAATCATCGTCAAAGGGGAGGTCTCCGCTGTCGGCTCGATCGATGTGGCAGCAAAGACGTACGAGAAGCCATCAACACCGCTACAATCGATTGATGTATTGACGCCATCGACTGACAGGTTCGTTCGCAGACCCCCAGCGCAACCGGTCGCGTACAGTCCAGGTGCCGATAGGACAGGCGCCGGCAAGCTGACCATGTAGGGCAGAACAGTCCCGCCTTGACCATTCGTCGCAACCTGTCCGGCATGGTAGATGTTGACGAATAGCAGCGGGTAGTCCAAATAGTAGCCGCGCGCGTACTCATCGCCGCGCGCTCCCAGGAATTCGTAGGACACATCGCTCCATAACAGGGCACGGGTAGCTGCAGACATGTCTTCAGCCGTGGCAAAGTTTCCATCGCTTGTTCGCCGCACTGTGAGATCGAAAGTCGGATCGAGCAGCAACCAGTTCTGCCGCGCAGGGTCGAACATCTCGACCAATGTGTGGGCGTCGTAGCTGTTCGGGTTCAATGCGATACCCAAAAATTTCGCGGGGAGTTGGAGGTTCATCTCTGCCAGCACGGCTAGAAGCGCCGAGGCAAAATCGGTACAGTGGGCGGTCAATCGCGAGGCCGTCTGAGCTAATAATGTCCAGCTGAACGGCCGGTTGTCAGTCAAGGCCATCTGTCGAACGACATCGGTCGCCCACATGGCACTGGTGATCTGTGCCTCTCCAGACACTGTGTTGGCCGTCACAGAAAACGTGAAGTCGCTCGAATACCACTGCTCGTTTATCTTGCTCCGCACTCGACCAAATAGGGTGCCGGTGGGAAGACTTGGCACAAACCGCCGCGTCACCTGGATCTCGCCGCTATCGTGCAGATCGCTCCCGCCAGGCGTAGTACCCGATCGTCAAGTGATAGCCCCGTGCCAGCGGCACCGGCGACCATTCGAACGGTTGAACGGTGTCGAACGACGTTTGTCCATCACGTGGAACTACGATCGAGGAGATAGGACTTGCGGCTGCCAGCGTGAACCCAATGTCCTTATGGCGCCACTCTCCATTTACCCTGGAGAGGATGCGTGCGTACAGGGGGCCTGTGGTGGGCAATCCGCTCACCGAAGTGCTGGTCGTGACGATCTCTCCGCTATCGAACAGGTCGTTCGCTCCCGCCGATGTGCCTACACGCAGTTCCTGTGCATCTGAGTTGTGGGGGGGCGTCCAGCGAAATAGCTGCGTCGCGTCGACAGCAACGCTGCCATCTGTCGGGAACACAAACTGCGGATCCCTCAGGGACGCGGTAAAGGTGGAGTCTCGAAACCGCCAGACTCCCGCGGATTTCGTCCAGAGCCGAGCATAGAGGGGCGGGCCAGCCGGTACTCCGGCGACACCGGCTCCTCGGCGGTGACGGCATGGCCGCACTGATCGGTCCCGACGCAGCCATCGAGTGGTGGTGCACACCTCGACTCGACTCGCCACCAGTGCTGTGGCGGCTCCTCGACGACAGCGGCGGAGCGGCGGTGTGGCGAGGGGCCAAGCCCGTGCGCACCGTCGGTCGACCGGCAGGGCCGTGCGCCCGGTCGATCGTGGACGTGGACGGCTTGCCGGTGGCCTGCTGGGACGGTTTGGTGCGCGTCGATGGCGAGCCGGCCCTCATCCGCCTGGTACGGGCCGTGGGCACGCCGGTGGAGCTCACGCATGAGCTCACCCTCCGCGGTTCGACCCCGATGCGACCACGGGCGAGCACCTCCTGCGCGTGCACACGTCCGATGGTGAGCAGCGCGCCGCCGGCCCGGGCGTGGTGCACACCTCGCTCACCGCTACCTCCGACCGTTGGTCGGCGCTGGTGCTCCAGCGCAGCACGGTTCCCGCGCCCCCCACCGATCTCGCCACACTGCGGGGGCGGCTGCGCGCCGCCGACGAGGAAGCGGCCAAGCGCGCCCGCTCGGGGGGCGTGGTGTCGAGCCACAGGGACCGGGTGGAGGCCTCCCTGCTCGTCCTCGACGCGTGCGCGGAGCCGACCACAGGAGCGGTCGTGGCGTCTCCCACGACGTCGCTCCCCGAGGTGCTGGGGGCGGACCGCAACTTCGACTACCGCTATGCATGGGTCCGTGACGCGTCCCTGGCTGCGTCCGTGGCCGCGCTCGTCGGACAGCACGATGCGACACGCCGCCACGTGGACTGGCTGGTGCAGCGGTGCCTGGCGTGCGACGGCGTCCCCGTGCCGGCCGCCGACGTCGCCGGCGAGCCGGTCCCTGAGGAGCGGGAGCTTCGGCATGTGGCCGGCCTGGCCGGGTCCCGCCCGGTTCGGGTCGGAAACGCGGCACCGACCAGGTGCAGATCGACGGCGCGGGGTTCATCGCGGAGGCCGTCTGGATCCTCGTGGCCACCGGGGGTGGTCCCCACCGTGCCGGCTACGAGGTGGTCGCGGATCTGGCCGACCACGTGGCAACCCTGGAGCCCGGGCCTACCGCCGGGATCTGGGAGCAGCGGCGACCGGGGTTGGTCACGAGCGCCGACATCGGTCGCTGGCTGCTCTTCGACCGCGCCCTCAAGCTGCGGGTGGTGCACGCACCGTGGGCTTGGCGCCGGCGCCGCCGGTGGCAGGGAGCGCTCGGACGCGGCCCGAGCTCGGTTGGACGCCAGCCGGCTGCCGTCTGGCGCGCTCCCTGGTCCACGGAGGCACCGAACCGGATGGCGCGGCGCTGCTCCTGGTCGTGCTGGGCCTGCTGCCGCCTTCCGACCCGCGGAGCACCGCGCTGGTGGACGCCACCATCGGCGAGCTCGGCATCGGCGAGCCGGTCGTGGCACTGCGGCGCTACCCGGCGTGCGTGGATGCCGGCTTCGACGGCGTGGAGTCGGCGTTCGTGCCCGTGTCGTGGTGGGCAGTGAGCGCCCTCGCCCAGCTCGGCCGTCGCACCGAGGCCCACACGCTGGCCGACCGCCTCTGCGCGGCGATCCCCGGGCTGCAACCGCGAGATGGTCGACCCGGACGGCGACGGTGGGCTGGGAAACATGCCGCTCGTCTGGTCGCACGCCGAGGCCGCCCGAGCGCTCTACTTCCTGCGGGTGGCCGACCTGCGGGCTCGCTGGCGCCCTGCCGGCGCCCGTGCCTGGCAGGTGGCTCGGTTCGTCCGTCAGCTGCCGCATGGGCTCAGAGCTGGGGCCGCACCTCGCGAACGTCCAGAAGGCGAAAAAGCCCTTCTGATCCGATCCCACCTGGTGGACGTACACACGTGTGAAGCCGGCGGCCGCGAAGCGCTGCACCGCCCGCACCATCGGCTCAGGGTCGGGTCCGCAGAGCACCGCCTGAGCGACGTCGTCCTCGTCGACGAGTGCGGCGGCGTCTTCGAACTGGCGTGGGTCGGGCCAGGTCCGTGAGGATCGACGGGGGAGGGCGCCGTTCGGCCACATCCGAAGGGCGGTGCTCGCGGGGCGTCGCCGTCGTCGGTCGCCCAGCACACGTGCAGCTGGGCGACGCGTGGCTTGCCCTGGCCGCCGGCCGTCTCGAAGGCAGCCACCAGGGACGGGTCGGGCGCCAGGCCGATCAGTCCGTCGGCCACCTCGCCGGCAAACCTCGCCGTGCGGGCACCGGAGGCGGCCACCCAGATCGGCGGCGGGAGGCGGGGCGGGTGTAGAGCTGGGCGTGCTGGACCGTGAAGTGGTCGCCCTCGCAGCTCACCTCGCTCGCCCTCGAAGAGCTGGCGGATGAGGTCGATCGCCTCGCGCAGCATGCGCCGGCGGACACCGGGGCGTGGCCACGAGGCGCCGGTGACGTGCTCGTTGAGCAGCTCGCCCGTGCCGAGCCCGAGCGCGAAGCGGTCCGTGGAGGTGGACTGCGGCCGTGGCGGCGGCGTGGGCGACGATGACGGGATGCATGCGCACGGGGGCAGCGGTGACGCCCGTCGCCAGGTGGAGGTCGTCGGTGGCCTCGGCGATGGCGCCGAGGACGCCCCACACGAAGGGTGCGTGGCCTTGCGGGGGCACCCACGGGTGGAGGTGGTCGGAGATCATGGCGTGCTCGAAGCCGTGGTCCTCCGCCAGGCGAGCGTGCTCCACGAGTGCCCGCGGGCCGTGCTCCTCGCTGGAGAGCCAGTAGCCGACCTCGATCGAGCGGGACCGACCTCAGCGGTCGACACTGAGGTCCCCACGCTCCACGATGCCGAGGACCACGCCGTCGAGCCTGGATACGACCACGTACGACTCGCCGGCCTCGCGCATGCTCGCCCCAGCTCGTCGGCCTAGATGCTGGGTCGCACCGACGAGGGCGCCGGGTGGGCGACATCGATCGCGAGGCCGTCGCCGTCGGTGGGATCGGGCCGGATGGAGCCGAGCACGCGGCCGTCGTCGTCGACCACCAGCACCACACCCCCCGGGCCGGCTTCCGGGAGGTCGCCCAGCTTGGTGTCGGCCGTGCAGGTGACGGCCCGGCGGGCGAGGTGGCCCGCGCGGGTCTCGACCGCCACGCTGCCCTCGTACGGGAGGTCCATCGCGAGCCACGCCGCCTTCGAGCCGGTGTAGTCGTAGACCTCCGTGAACCCAGCCTGCTCGAGCCGGGCGGCTGCCCGCGCGCTCAGGTCGCACTGGGTGTCGTAGCAGTACACGACCACGGCCCGGTCGGCGTGGAGCTCGGCGTGGGCCCGCTCCTCGGTGAGCTCGGGCATCGGGATGTTCACCGCGCCCGGTAGGTGCTCCTTGCGGAAGCTCTCGGCGGGGAGGACCTCGAGGAGCTGGGCACCTGCCGCCTGCTGACGGCGGGCACCCTCCGTGTCGAGCGAGCGGACCAAGTGACTAGCGCGGGGCGACCGAGGCGGCGAGCTCTTCCTGCGACATGTTCGAGCGACCGGGGATCTGCTGGTCGCGGGCGAGGTCGAGCAGCTCTTCCTTGGTGAGGTCGATCTTGTCGGCGAGCATGGGTGCGCCGAGCTCGCCTTGCGCGCCTCGAGCCGCTCGGCCATCTGTTCCCACCTGTCCTTGTCGATTCGGTTGCGCAACGGCGGGAACAGGTCGGACTCCTCCTCCTCGACGTGGTGCTCGACGTTCTCGATGAGCACCGTGATCTTGGCGATGAACTCGTCGCTGCCGTCTGGCAGCTGCTTGATCTCGGCGAGCAGGAGCTTGGCCACGTGGTGCTCCTGGACTCCCTCGTCGACCGTCTCGCTGATGTCGTCGGTGGTCTCGCGGACCATTGGGTAGAAGATCTCCTCCTCGATGGCCATGTGGACCTCGAGCTCCTGCAGGATCTCGAGGAACAACGTCGACATCGCGTCGGCGTCGGTCGTTGGCGTGCTTGAACCGGGCGAACATCCCCCGGCAGCGGTTGTGGTACCCGTTCGTCGGGCAGGTCGTCCATGTTCAAGGTGCTGTCGGGCGTCGTCCGGCCGGCGACCGGCTGCACAACGCCACCACCGGCGCCGAGGAGCGCATCGCCGGGCTCTTCCGGCTGCGGGGGGCCGAGCACCTGCCGGCCGACGTGCTGCGCGCCGGTGAGGTCGGCGCGGTCGCGAAGCTCACGGGATCCCCGTCGGGAACCCTGCTGTGGGCCGGGCGAACGGCAGTGCCCAGCCGGCGCCGCTGCCGCGGCGCGAGCCGGTGTACGCGGAGCGCTCGAGCCGGTGACGCAGTCCGACGACGAGAAGCTCATGACCTCGCTGGGCCGCTCGTCGCCGAGGACCCCACGCTCGTGTCGACCGCACGGGCGGCGCGACGATCATGCGCGGCCTCGGCGACACCCACGTCGCCGTCGCCGTCGAGCGGCTCGCCCGCGTGTTCGGCGTGCACGTCACGACCTCGCCGGTGCCGATCGCGTACCGCGAGACGATCGCCGGCCGGCCGAGGCCGAGGGCAAGCTCAAGAAGCAGTCGGGCGGGCACGGCCAGTTCGCCGTCGTGCAGCTGCGGGTCTCGCCGATGCCGCCCGGCGGCGGATTCGAGTTCGTCGACTCGGTCGTGGGCGGGGCCGTGCCGCGCACCTACATCCCGGCCGTCGAGAGGGGGCGCATGAGCGTTCGCGGCCGGCGGGCCGCAGGGGCATCCGGTCGTCGACGTGCGCGTCGAGCTGGTCGACGGCAAGTCGCACTCGGTGGACTCCTCCGAGATGGCGTTCCGCACGGCGGCGTCGATCGGGGTGAAGGCGGCGCTCGCCGAGGCCGGTACCGTGCGTGCTCGAACCCGTATCGCTCGTGACCGTCACCGTGCCGAGCGAACTGCAGGGCACGGTGCTGACCGATCTCTCCGGCCGCCGCGGGCGCGTCAACGCCAGGAGACCACCGACGACGGCCACGCGCGGATCGTCGCGAACGTGCCCGAGGCCGAACTCGGCCGCTACGTGCTCGACCTGCGCTCGCTCACCGGCGGCGAGCCGAGCTGACGATGGCGCCCGACCGGTACGTCAGGGTGCCGGGCGGCGCGAAGGGCTGACCGGCTTCTGCATCACCCCAGCGCGCTGAGGATCTCGCGCTTGGAGAAGCTCCCGGTCGGCAGGGCGCTGGCCCGGCGTGCAGCACCCGGCCGGCCGCGTCGACGACGAAGGTGCCGCTGTGCTGCATGGTGAGGAACCGGCCGAGTCCGACATCGCGGTGACGCTCTCCCGATGCGAACACGGCTGAGGGTCGTGCGCCGGGCGACTGCGGCGGCTTCGGCCGCGCCGCCCGGAGTGACGACGACGGCACGTGCGCCGCGCAACTGGCCCGCATCCGACATCCGCTGCAGCTCGCGCACGTGCGCATGGCACACGGGACAGGTGCTGGTCCGCATGAAGAAGACGACCGCGCCGTGTTCGCCGACGTCGTCCATCACACGCGAAGCCGTGCCGGCCTCGTCGACCAGCGGGATGTTCGGAAGGGTGTCGCCGAGCGCGGGGACGGTGATGGTGCCTGACATCGATGACCTCGAATCTGGGAGGATGGCCGGTAGGAAACCGGGTTGCGTTAATAGTCAATCGCGTTGCCTAAGTTGTCAAGGAGGTTGCCTAATGCACGGTGACGCGTTGCGGGAGTTCGAAGAGGCCAGTCGGCACGACCTCACCCACACCATCGGTGCGGTCTCGCGAGCGCTGACGGCAGCGATCTTCGAGCGACTTGGCCGAACGGGGGTACGGGCAGCGTGCACCAGGCGCATGTGGCGGTCTTCTCCGCGCTCGACCCAGACGGAACCCGGGTCTCCACCCTCGCCGCGCAGCCGGGATAGCCGGCAGGCGATGAGCGCCCTCGTCCGCGCCCTGGTGGCGGCCCGCTACGTCACGACCGAGACCGACCCGGCCGACCAGCGCGCGCCGGACCATCGTGCGGCTCGACCGACGCGGCGCCGAGTTCTGCCGAGCAGCCGTCGTTGCGTCGGCCGAGGCCAACGCCGAGATCGAACGCGCGCTCGGCGCGGAGCAGACCGGCCGGCTCCGAGACATCCTCCGCATCCTCGCCGAGTAGGCGGCTCGGCAGGCAGAGCGGCGGCGCCTCAGTAGCCGCCCGCCACGAGGTGCTGCGCGGCAGTCGCGAGCGCGTCGGCGACCTCGGCGGCGTCGTCCGCGCACCATGCCGACGGTGACCCGCACGAAGTCGCCGCCGGGCCGCGCTCGGCCCATTGCCGTCGCGGCATCCGTCGCCCGGAGGCCGCGAGGAACGGGGTGCCGGCGGCGACCGCGGATGCCGGCCGCCGCCAGCTGCACGAGCGCCGACGCGCTCGCTCAGCACCGGCATCCAGAGGTTGATGCCGTCGGCCGGCGTGACCGGCGACGCCGCGCGGCGCGCAGCGCATCGCCGAGCGTCGCGCTGCCGCGTGTAGTACTGCCGCCGCGGCCTCGGTCACGGCGTCGAGCGAGGTGCCGTCGGTGAGCAGGTCGAGCAGGATCGTCTGCAGCATCCGCGACGTCCAGCCGGGGCCGAGCATGCGCCGCGCGACGATGCGGTCGACGAGGTCGCGCGGCCCGCCGAGGGCGGCGATGCGCAGGTCGGGCCCGTGCGACTTCGAGAAGCTGCGCACGTGCACGCACCCGCTCGGGCAGCCAGGTGCCCGAGCGTCACGTCGCCGCGGCCGAGCTGATGGCCCGGAGTGGTCGTCCTCGATGACGACGACGTCGGCCGGATGCGCTGCGGCCGAGCGGATGACCCGCGCCAGCGTCTCGGCGCGCTCGGCCGTCATCGAGGCGCCGGTGGGGTTCTGCGCCCGCGGCTGCAGCAGCACCGCGACGGGCGCTGGCGAGCGCCGGCGCGAGCGCGTCGGGCCGCATGCCCGTCCTCGTCGAGCGCGACGCGGACCGCCTCGGCGCCGAGCGCGCTCGAGCAGGTCGAGGAACGGCGGGAAGCCGGGATTCTCGACGACGACCCGGTCGCCGAAGCGCACGACTGCGTCGAGGCGTGCGCGAGATCGCGTCGAGCGCGCCGTCGACGACCGTGATCGACTCGGCCCGCGACGGCCAGGAGTCGCGCGAGCACCCGTGCGAGCGCCGGGATCACGGGCTCGGCCTGGTAGCTCGACGGTCTCGGCGCGCGCCGAGACGCGCGGCGAGGGCCGGGCCGAGCGCGGGCAGCAGCAGCGGGTCGGGCGTGCCGCGCGAGAGGTCGAGGCGCACGGGGTCGTCGGCCGGCGGCCATGCCGCGCATGCGCGGCGCGCAGCCAGTCGTGCGGAGCGGCCGCACGAAACTGCCGGCGCGGCCGCGCGACTCGATGAGCCCGCGTGGCGAGAGCGCCTGCCAGGCGTGGCTGACCGTGGCCGGGCTGACGCCGAGGTCGCGCGCGAGCTCGCGCACCGTCGGCAGCCGGTCGCCCGGCGCGAGGTCGCCGCGAGGTGATGAGTCGCGCGATGCGCCGGCGATGCCGCGCGGGGAGGTGTCGCAGAAGTCGGCGAGCGCGATGAGCTCGGCGCCCTCCAGTCGTACGGCAGTCATCCGAGGTCCATTCACATGAATACCTGACACGACCATTGCCTCCTCACGGTGAGGGACAGGATAAGTAACCACAGCGTCACAGTGTGAAACACAAGAGAAATGTTCAAGCCGAACAATAACAGAACGGGTCGCGTACCCGTTAGCGGGAGCTAGGACTTTTGCAGTCCGCAGCACAGCCTCGGCGTCACAGCACCACCCGGTGAGCAGC
>CAVVNL010000020.1:0-206037 GCA_963749565.1 uncultured Acidobacteriota bacterium
TGCGTCACTCTATGTGAGGGCCGTCGCCGTGTGACGGTGTGAACCTCCGAGGGTGCGCGCGACGACGACGGCCAGAGGCGCCGCGACGAAACTGAGTAGCGCCCCCATCTTCGTCTCCGCCAGTGAGCGCCAGTCGAGACAAATCAGTGCGGGTAGAGTCATCCCTCCGGCGGCCGCAGCCAGCGCGCCTTCATGGCCGACGAGGCTAGCCCTGGCTCAGCCAGTTCAACCATCGGCGTCCTGCGATCGCCCCCCAGACCGACAGAAACGCCACGGGCAGGACGTGGCCGACGAGCAAATGGGCCGGGTCGTCAACGGGGCAGATCAACTGTGTGGCGGCAGCGGCCAGCGCGACGGCAGCAAGCGTCGCGAGCGCGGCAGCTCCAGACTCGTTGCAGCGGCGCGGCGCGGCGTAGCATCGCGAAGAGCACCCAGCCCGGCACAACGCTCAATCCCGCAATTTCGATGAGGCAAGCCCAATGAAACGGCAGGGCCAGCACCCGTTGCACGGGATCACCACCGGTGGTCAATAAGACGACGAGTACAAGCGCCCACACGCCGCCGGCCACGAGCGGCACGGCCCGCTGCAGCGGCGAGCGCTCGACACCCGGGACGCTCAGCACGAACGCGCCAGCCGCCGAGAGCAGGGCCGTGCCGAGCGTCGCCACTGCAAGCGCCACGAACGTCGGTTGGTAGATCGCGGTCCAGACGTCCCCGCGCGGGCCGATGACGATGACGCCAAGCGCTGTCACCGGCACCGCCGCCGCCGTCCATCCAGCCAGCCGCACTGACGGTCCCGGAAGCGGCCGGACAGGACCGGCCGCGCGCGCCAGTTGCACGATGAGCTCGTCAGTCCTCACGCTCGTGCCTCCCCAGCAGGCGCTTCAATGCCCGATAGCCGCGATGCGCGGTCACTTTCACGGCCGACTCGGTCATGCGCAGGCGACCTGCCACTTCACGCACCGACTGATCCCGAAACTTCAACGCTTCAATCACCTCTCGCTGCCGCGCCGGCAGTGAGGCCACTGCGGCGTGAATCGCTTCGACGTCGATCTCGTCGCGGGTCGTCGTGCCTCCAACGATCGGCGCGTCTGGCAGCACGTCGCCAGGAATCTCGCGCGACGTGACGCGGCGTTCCCGTCTCACGACGTCGATCAGCCGGCTCGAAGCCACGGCGTAAAACCACGGCGCAAACGGTCGCCCTGGGTCGTACGTGTGTCGGGCGCGATGCACGGCCAGTAACGTCTCCTGCACGACGTCGTCGATCCAGGGCACGGCGCCGAGTCGTGTGCGCGCGAACTGTCGCGACGTCGACGTCAACAACACGAGCAGCGACGCGTAGGCGACCTGATCTCCGGCCTGGGCGAGGCGCATGAGGCCCGCGGACTGGCGCTCCTGCTCGGCAGTCACCGGCCGGCACCCGGCGTTGAAGGTACTACGGAGGCCGCGGTCGACTGGTTACATCGAGCCGCCGCGCGGGTGGGCGTCATCCTTTCTGTAACCGAAAGCACGACGGCTGCGTAGTTACCCACGTGAAAGGAGAACACGATGCGTAACAGGACCACGATTCGTATTGTACGTCGCCCTGCTCGGCTTCGCCGGACTCGGGGCAGCTGCGGCGCTTTCGGCCTCGCTGATCGCGGGCGGGCAGGCGACTGGTAAGGCGCCCCATCAGATGCCGATTCCCATAGGAGGCAAATAGGCGATGAACAAATACGATGCGATTGTCGTGGGCGCGCGATGCGCCGGATCTCCGACGGCCATGCTGCTTGCGCGGAAGGGGTACCGCGTCCTCCTCGTCGACCGTGCGACCTTTCCGAGCGACACCATCTCCACGCACCTCATCCACCCGCCGGGGGTGACGGCCTTGAATCGGTGGGGGCTACTCGGGCGGCTGATGGCGACCGGATGCCCGGCGATTCACACGTACGCGTTCGACATGGGCCCATTCGTCATCTCGGGAACACCCGGGTCCAGCGATTCCCCCGTGTCCTACGGCCCGCGACGCACCGTACTCGACAAACTCCTCGTGGACGCCGCGTCCGAAGCGGGAGCCGAGGTTCGGGAGGGATTCAGCGTCGACGACATCCTGATCGAAAACGGGAACGTCACCGGGATTCGCGGCCGTGGCACAGGTGGCCAGCCGGTGACGGAACACGCCCGCGTGGTCGTCGGGGCAGACGGGCTCCACTCGCTCGTCTCGCGGATGGTTGGGGCCGAGCAGTACAACGAAAAACCGGAGTGTCAAGCGGGCTACTACACGTACTGGAGCGGGCTGGAGATTCGAGGGGCGGTTCGAGGCGTACGATCGCGGCGATCGCGCCTGGGCGGGCTGGCCCACCAACGATGGCCTCACGCTGGTCGTTGTCTCATGGCCATTCGCTCAGTTCGAATCGAACAAGAGGGATATCGAGCGCCATTACCTCGAGGCGTTCGAACGGGCGCCGTCGTTCGCGGATCGCATCCGTGGCGCCAGGCGGGAAGAGCGCTTCGTCGGCACGGCCGTCCCAACTTCTTCCGCAAACCGTTCGGCGCAGGCTGGGCGCTCGTCGGGGACGCCGGCTACAACAAGGACTTCATCACGGCCCAGGGGATCAGCGACGCTTTCCGGGATGCCGAGCTCCTGGTCACTGCGCTCGACGAATGGTTGTCCGGGACTCGTGCGTTCGAGATCGCGATGGGCGGGTACCAGTCCGCGCGTGACAGGCACGTCCAGGCGATCTACGAGTTCACGTGCCAGTTCGCGATGCTGGCGCCCCCACCGCCCGACATGCGGCAGCTGCTCGGGGCCGTGCACGGCAATCCGGACGCGATGAACGGTTTCGTCCGAGTTATCTCAGGTGTGGTGTCACCGGCCGAGTTTTTCTCCAGGGAGAACGTCGGACGGATCTTTGCCGCGGCCGCGACGCGACAAGGGGTGACCGGAATGAAGGGTTCGAGCTAGGATATCGCGGCTTCGATACATCTCGGGAGACGAACGCCGACACCAACCGGAGGCCACCATGACTGATCAGATAATTGCTGATTTTCAGCAGAATCTTCGCGGCCGCTTGATTCAACCGAGCGATGCCGACTACGACGCTGCACGCGCCCTGTACAACGGCATGATCGACAAGCGGCCGCGTCTGATCGCGCGCTGCGTCGACGTGGCCGATGTCATCGCGGCCGTCAGCTTCGCCCGCGATCAGGGCCTGCTGCTCGCGATTCGTGGCGGCGGTCACAACGGCCCCGGCCTCGGCAGCTGCAATGACGGGCTGGTGATCGATCTGTCGATGATGAAGAGCGTGCGCGTGGATCAAACGACGAAGACGGTGCGCGTCGAAGGTGGTTGCACATCCGGCGACGTCGATCATGCGACGCATGCCTTCGGCCTCGCCGTTCCCTCCGGGATCGTCTCGACGACGGGAGTCGCTGGACTGACGCTTGGTGGCGGCACCGGTTATCTGACCCGCCAGCACGGCCTGACGATCGACAACCTGCTCGAGGCCGACGTCGTCCTCGCCGATGGCAACGTGGTGACCGCCAGCCAGAGCCAGCACGCGGATCTCTTCTGGGCGATCCGCGGCGGCGGTGGCAACTTCGGCGTCGTCACGAGCTTCCTCTTCCAGGCGCACCCGGTAAAGATGGTCTATGCAGGCCCGATCTTCTGGGATGCGGTTCACGCGAAAGAGGTGATGCGCACCTATCGCGATTTCCTGCCGACTGCGGCTGAGGACCTTGGGATCTTCGTCGGGCTCAAGACCGTTCCCTCGATGGATCCGTTCCCGAAGGAGGGATGGGGCAAGCGCGCGTGCGCAATTATTGGCAGCTACACCGGGTCCGCCGCAGACGGGCAGCGCGCGATGGCCCCGCTGCTCGACGCCCTCCCGCCTCCGATCTTCAACTGGATGGGCGAGATGCCGTTTCCGTCCATCAACGCGCTGTTCGACCCGTTCTTCCCCAAGGGCCTCCAGTGGTACTGGAAGGGCGATTTCGTGAAGTCGCTCCCCGACGAGGCGATCGAGACGCACATCGCCGAAGCGGCGAAGGCGCCGACCGAGCTGTGCCTGATGCACCTCTATCCCATCGACGGCGCCGTCCGCCGCGTGTCACGCGACGCGACTCCTTGGGCCGCGCGCGACGCATCATTCTCGATGGTCATCGCAGGCATCTCTCCGAGCCCGCAAGACGCCGAGGCCTTGAAATCGTGGGGTCGCGCCTACTGGAAAGCTGTACATCCGTACAACATGGGCGGCGGTTACGTGAACTTCATGTTCGATGATGAAGCCGACGGAAGGCTGCAGGCCGCGTACGGCGACAATTATGCGCGGCTGGCCGCGGCAAAGATGAAGTACGACCCGAATAACCTGTTCCGGGTCAATCAGAACATCGCACCTGTGGCGGCGGTCTGAGCACGTTCATCGATGGGTCCCCCGAGTGCGCGATGTGTCGTGGGTAACGTGGGGTCCGCCTTCAGGCGGACCAGCACGGTCCGGCTAAAGCCGGACACCACGTACTACCTCTAGTTGAACGCAGAGCTCGCAGAGTCCGCAGAGTTTCAATTTCTCTGCGTGCTCTGCGGTCTCTGCGTTCAAGACTCGCCGAGAGCCTGGAGCCCAGAGACTGCCTGGAGGGGCGCTGACGCGCGGGAAACTCTCCAGCCACCCGAAGAACAGGGCCAGGCAGAAGCACCCCGCGCACAGCAGCAGGGCGTGGTGCGCTCACGAGTCCTTTGCTTCACCATCGGACAATCGCGACTATTGGCCGCCCTAAATCGGTCCGATACACCCAACATCATGCAAACTGCGCCTGTGCTCGACTCGCCTGAACAGCTGCTCGTTCGAATGCGAACCCTCTTTGCCCGACTGCGCGACGCGAGGCGCGATCTCTCCGCATATGCGCGCCTAACCAACGAGATTTTCAATCTCGCAGTCGCCTACCGCGAGCGTTCCGAGACCAAAGTTCCGGCATACCCCGCTGATCGCGCTGCTCGTGGACCTGCGGCGGATGCCGAAGCAGAGAGCGCCCGACGTGACGGGCGGCGTGGACATGGAACCTTTCCGGTCGGAGGGTTCCCCTAAAATGGTGGGAGCCGCTCGATCTGGTAACCCAGGACGACGGCCAGGGGTGCGACGCGGTCGATAGCCGCTTCGTGCCCCGACTGCGCCTTAACTCTACTGTAGTCCCTTCCAGAAGATTGTGGCCCCTCTTGCCACGTCGTCCAGGGGCGCCTGACACGCGCCACATCCAGCTACAGACCAGGCACCCCCACCGCCGCAACGTTCTGTCCCATTCCCGAGCCGGCTCTCGGAGGCGTCGTGCCTGCGCGTCACAATTCGGGGCCGCCGGTCGGGTTTTTCGATGCGAGATCTAAAAGGGGGCAATCCTGACCCGAGCGCACTCTGGTTGGTGTGGGATGCGACCGATCAAAGCTCATCAAATCGAAAGTGTCGGTGTACTGAGGCTAGACTGACCGCTCAAAGTTCCTCAGGCGACACAGGACCGCATCATGCTTGGTGGAGGGGTAGCCGCGGACGGCCACGTCGGGCCTCGTTGGTTGAGCGCCCTTGACAAGGACGGCCGCCCGCGGCTCGAGCAGGAGGGTGATCTCGTCTGAGCGGAGCTCGCGCAGGCCTTGCAGCAGGAAAGCATGCTCGCGATCCCTGTTCTCGTCGGAGGTGCTCGGATGCCGTCGGAATCGAGCGTGCCTCTGGATATCTCCGCGCTCTGTCGGCGGAATGCCGTCGAGTTGAGTGACGCACGGTGGGATCACGATGTCGGCGGGCTCATCGACGCCGTTCAGGATGCCCTCTTCGTGCGATTAGCTACGAGGTTGCGGAGTGGGCTCTTCGTCGTCGAGGATGTCGTCCACGACCTCTTGCGCTTTCTCCAACGCCCGCTCGACCTTTTCCACCTGGTCCACGTCGATGGCTTCGTCCTTCAGGGCTTCCACGTCGCCCACGAGGTCGTCGAGATCGTTGGCCACATCGTCCATCTTGTCTGGCGTCACGGGCACCTTCCTCTGATTCGAGTAGGAGTTGATCTTAACGGAGCGGCGGCCGCAAATCACCTCCAAGCCGTGTAAAGTTTGCGGTTGAGCTCGGCGGCGCGGACCAGGAAGATCAGGCGGCCTTTCTCCTCACGTCGTAGATGCGCCCGGCGCCGGCCTGTTCGCCCGTCTTCACATCGCGTATTAGTTGGTCGAACGGGTTGTCGTGGCAGATCGTGCCGACGGCCATGACGCCCTGCCGCCATCGGGCGCGAGATAGTTATCCGGTGTTCCGCATCCCGGCCGCGATGCCGTTGACCGTAACCGCGAACGCTCGCATCAGTTCCGGCGCGGCGTGCGGCTGGCGCAGGCGCGCCAGCAGTTCGATCTGGACCAGGTTGATCGGATCCACATATGGATTCCGCACGTCGATCGATCGCCGGAGCACGGGCGTGCTCTCGACAGGCTCGCGGTGGCCGGTCACCGCGAGGACTTCTGCCGTCGCTCGTGCCAGCCGCGACCGCAAATCGTCTCCCAGCGGCCGAAGCGACGAAGGCACGAGCCGGCGGTCGTACTCGGCCGCGATTCGCGCGTCGGCTTTCGCGATCACCATCTCGATCAGATCGAGCGTGGACTGAAAGAACGGCCACTCCTCGTACATCCGTTTCAGCAGCGCGGCGTCGCCGTGCGCTCTCGCTTCGGCGAGCGCTTCCTCCACCCCGAGCCACGAGGGCAGCAGCAGCCGCGTCTGCGTCCAGGCGAACTGCCATGGAATGGCGCGCAGGCCTGAGACGCCTTCTCCGCCGCTCCTGCGCGGCGGCCTGCTGCCGAGGTGCACGGCGCGCAGCTCCGGCTCGGGAGTCGCGGCATGAAAGTAGTCGAGGAACTGCGGGTGTTCGTAGACCACGCCGCGATATGACGTGCGCGCGCGGTCCGACAGGCGGTCCATCATCGCGCGCCATTCGGGCGCCGGCTGGGACGGCGGCGCCAAGGTCGCCTCGAGGGTCGCTGTCGTGTACACCTCCATCGTTCGAACGGCGATGTCGACCAGACCGAACTTCGCCTGAATCATTTCGCCCTGCTCGGTGACGCGGAGGCGGCCGTCGATTGAACCGGGCGGCTGCGATCGAATCGCGAGGTGCGTCGGTCCTCCGCCACGGCCGACGCTGCCGCCGCGGCCGTGAAACAGAGTGAGTCGGACGCTGTGCCGAGCGCACGCGGCGACGACCTCTTCCTGCGCGCGGTACAGGGACCACGCCGCGGCCAAACGGCCGGCATCCTTCGCCGAATCGGAGTAGCCGATCATGACCTCCTGGTGTCCAGCAATGCGGGTGCGGTACCAGGGGAGCGCCAGGAGAGTGTCCAGCACCTGGCCGGCGCGCTGAAGGTCGGCGGTGGTTTCAAACAGCGGAACGACCCGCTGCGGATGTCGGTTGCCGGCGAGCTTCTGCAGCAGCTCGACCGCGAGGATGTCCGACGCGCGGCTGGCCATCGTGATGACGTAGGCGCCGAGTGACTCGCTTGGCACCGCAGCAGCCATTCGGAAGGTATCGAGCACGTCGCGGACCGACTCCGGCGCTGCGCCGGCATCGGGAAGATCCGCAAACGTCCGCGGACCGTTCTCGATCTCGCCGATCAGCAGGGCGATGCGTTGCTCTTCAGTGATGTCTTCGTATGGTCCCAGATTCCAGGCGGCCGCTATCCATGCCATCGCCTCGCCATGGCGCGCCGAATCCTGACGCACGTCGAGCGGCGCCAGCGTGAGGCCAAACGCCGCGACCCGTCGAAGGATGTCGGTGAGCCGTCCGGCCGCGATCAGACCATTGCCGGTCCCCACGAGCGAGCGATGGCACAGCAGCAGCGGCGCCGCGAGGTCGCAGACGTCGAGCAGGGGGCGGTCGCTGCCGGCCGGGACACTTCCTTCAGCTTCGATCCTGGCCGCGGCATATGCGCGTGTCGCGTGGAACCGCATCGAGAGATCGCGCAGCAGCGCGCGATACGGTTCGTGGCTGTCGCCGACGATGTGACGCAATTCGTCGCTCGCCGAGCCGAGCGACAGTTCCCCGCGCAACGCGTCGATCTCGCGCGAGTACAGGTCGGCGGCGGTCCATCGCGCCATCCATGTCGCCTTGCGCGTGATCTCGGCCGTCACGTTGGGATTGCCGTCGCGATCGCCGCCGATCCAGGAGCCGAAGCGCAACGGCGCGGCGTCGAGCGCCAGCACCTCGCCGAGCGCACGATCGATCTGGCGCATGTATCGCGGTAGTGCCTCCCACAGCGTTTGCTCGAACACCGCCAGCCCGCCGCGCACCTCGTCGAGCGGCGAGACTGCGCGATCTCGCACTTCCTCGGTCTGCCACGCCGTGGCGATCTCCCGCCGCAAGGCGTCCATCGCCGCATCGGACTCGTCCGGCGTCAAATCCGACCGGTCGCGGATGGTGAGGACGTCGGCAATCCGGCGATGTGCCTGCAGCAGAGTGCGGCGAACCATCTCCGTCGGATGCGCCGTGAGCACGAGCTCGATCCGCAACGATTTCAATGCGTCGGCGAGAGCGCCGGTCGACAAACCGTTGTCACGCCAGCGCGAGAATGCGTCGGCACACGAACCCGGCTGCGCGCGCCGCCCCGGTTGGCGCACGTACTCGCGCCGCCGGCGGACCCGGTGGTGTTGCTCGGCAATATTGGCCAGGGCGAGGAACTGCGCGAAGGCCCGCGCAATTGGGACGGCGGCACCGATCGGCAAATCGCTCAGCCGATCGGCCAGCTGTTCAAAGGCATTCGGATCGCTGGCATGCGCCCGCTTCGCGAGCGCGCGCACCTCCTCGACGAGCGCGAACAGCCGGTCGCCTTCAAGGTTGCGGAGCGTCTCGCCGAACAGTCTGCCGAGCAGGCGCACATCGTCGCGCAGTGCCTTATGCGGATCGTCGGTCATGGGAGTGTACGCAGAAGGCGGTAGCCGTCAGCGCCCTTCAGCATGACTGCCTGCGGTTGTGGGGTCAAGCGCAGCTACGGGCACTCCCGCGGGCCGCAAGAACTGTGACTCGACCCACATCGCCCGCGTCAGAACCAGAACTTCGCCGCGAGTTGCACGACACGTGGATCGAGCGCCGTCGTGATCGTCCCGAAGCTGTCCGGTCCGAACTGCGCCGCCGGTGCGCCGAAATTTGCCGTGTTCAGCAGGTTGAACACCTCCAGACGAAGCTCGATCGCGCGCCCACCTCCGACGCCCACCCGACGCATCACCGCGAGATCGACGTCGTGGTACGACGGCCCTCGCACCGGATTGCGAGAGGCGGATCCGATCGTGAACTGATTGGCCGATGCGAACGCGGCCGTGTTGAACCAGCGAGAAGGTGTCCGCTCGTCAGCGGGCAGTGTCGGATCGCCGACAAGATTCGGGCGCTGGGTCGTGAAGCCGGCGTACCCGAGCGAGTTCGCCTGCGTCACCGCGACCGGCACCCCGGACTGCATGGTCATGAAAGTCGCGACGCTCCAATCGTTCACCAGTGCGCCGACCACGCCGGTGGGGTGCCTGGCACGGCCCTCGCCCACCGGAAGATCCCACACGACCGAGGCGGCGAAGTAGTGCGGAATGTCTCCGGTCGAGTAGTCGCGGTCGCGCTCCAGATTGTGACTGTCGGCGACGGCGGCGTTCGTCAGCGGTCCAGTCAGAATGGACGCGTCGAACACCGACGAGGCGATGTCGGTCAGCTTCGAACGGGTGTAGGCGGCCGAGTAGGTCAGGCCGCGTGACATTCGCTGACGAATGCTGAGCGCGAGACCCTGGTAGTTCGTCGTGCCGACATTGTTCCGATAAAAGCTGACCGCGGTGTACTCCGGATAGGGTTTCAGGAGCTGCGCCCTCGTGATCGTCGGGTCGCCGATCGAGGACGAGCGGGGAACAATCCCGAAAAACGGGTTGGGGACCCTCTCGAGGAGCGTCGGCCCGAGTTTCAGTTGTTCCTCCGTCAACTGATTGATGTTGCTGTCCGGGATCCCGATGTTCGTAATCTTCGATCCGAGGTAGGAGACTTCGATGACCGTGTTCGCCGTCAACTCGCGCTGGACCGACACGTTCCACTGTTGCGCGTAACCCGACCCCAGCGTGCCATCAACCGTGAAGACGCCTTGTCCGAGGCCGGCGGCTGGCGTCAAGCCGACAGGTGTGACGGTCGGTCCGTTCGCCAGCACAAATGCCGGCGCGATGTTGTCGAGCGTGCGCAGCGACACGGTCTGCAGAAACGGAAAGTTCGGCGTCGTGAAAGGCGTCGTGATCCCCGCCATCTCGATCCAGACCTTCCCGTACCCCGAGCTGACGATGGTCTTGTCCGTCAGGCGGTAGACGGCGCCAATGCGCGGGCCAAAGTTGTCCTTCTTGAGCGGCCGTACCGGCTCCGTACCTGGATAGTCGAGCTGCCGCGTCTGTAAATTGAATACAGCGGTTTGACCGTTGATCTCCGTGGACGGGAAATTGAGCGTGTATCGCAGCCCCGCGTTGATCGTGAGGCGCTCGGACATCTTCCAGTCGTCCTGGAAGAAGTACTCCTGAAAGTGCGCGCGTTCCTGAATATCCGTCTGCTGGAGGTCGATGGCAAAGGTCTGCACCTGTCCGAGCAGGAAGCTCGCAAACGCGTTGCCGGTGTTCGCGACCCCGGGTAGATCGCTGCCGACGGTGCTGAAGGCAAAAGACCCCGTCGGCCAGGGGGGTTGGGTCACGTTGAGCCGCTCCCATCGCCAGTCGAGCCCCATCTTCATGGTGTGGCGGCCTTTCAGCCAGGTGAGCGAATCGGCGACCTGCGTGACGCTGGTGCTGAAGTCCGAGGCCGTGTTATTCGGGGATCCGAGCTGCTGGTAACCGTTCGGTGAGAAGGTCGGCATCGTGTTGGGAAATTGCGCATTCGACGGGATGCCGGGAATGTTGAGCGCGGCTCCCGCAGGCGAAGACAGCGCCACGGCGCTCCGCTGGACGGATCGCCGTGTATCTCCTATGCGCAGGTCGTTCAGCAGGTTGGGCGAGAAGGTGTGTTGGTAGTTCGAAGCAAACGCCCACGCCGTCGTATCCTGCGGACCGACGGCCACGCTGCCGGCCAGGATGGTCCCACTCCCATCCGGAAAGGCGGTCACCGGTTCGGCGTGACCACGGAAGTACGTCAACCGTCCGAACGCCTGATCACGGCCGGTCGCAAACTTGTGATCGATGCGCACATCGCCCTGATCCTGATTGTCGATTTCGTTGGCCGTCCGGCTGTAGTTGTTCGCGGTGGCGGTGTTTGTCGGGAGCGGGTAGCGCTCGAGAAGCGACAGCGCGACCGGATCCATGGCGCTTCTCGGAATCGTGTTGTTCGGAAACTGTTGACGCGTATTTCCCACCGTCGTCGCCGGATCGTAGATGTTCTGGCGGAAGACACCGGAACGTTCGGCGAGCGTCGGTACGTTCGACGTCACCGTGCGGCCGATGCTCTGTCGCTGCCCCTGATAATCGACAAAGAAGAACGTCCGGTCCTTGACAAGGGGGCCGCCGAACATGCCGCCGTACTGATTCCGCCGATAGTCCGGTTTCACCGGATTGCTCTTCTGGAAGTAGTTCCTGGCGTTCAGCTGCTCGTTGCGAAAAAATTCGAACACGTTGCCGTGAAAGGCATTGGTGCCCGATTTCGTCGTGAGATTGACCACGCCGCCATTGAACCGCCCGAACTCGGCCGCCGGGCTGTTGCTCTCGATCTTGAACTCCTGGATGGCGTCGATGATCGGATAGTACGCGAGCTGCCCCGGCTCGGGCTGCAGCACGGAGATGCCGTCGAAGAGATACTCGTTGGTTCGCGGCCTCCCGCCGTTGATGCGCGGCAGGACGGAATTCGGCGGCAGCGCGACGCCCGGAGCAATGGCCGCGAGCATGATGAACAGGCGGCCGTTCAGCGGCAACTGCACCACCTGCTCGTTCTCGACGACGGTCCCGAGGCTCGCGGTCTCCGCTCGCACGATCGGCGCGTCCAGGGCTACGACCGTCACCTGTTCTCGAATGTCTCCGACGCTGAGATCGAAATCGATCCGCGCTTTTTCACCGGTCGAGAGGCGAATGCCCTCGCGGCGCATGGGTTTGAAACCTGCGAGCTCGACATCGAGCCGGTACTCGCCGGGCGCCAGGCTCGCGGCGGTGTAGACACCGTCGCGCGTGGACACCGCCACTCGCTGCAGATTCGTCCGTGTCTCCGTGACCGTGATGGTCGCGCCGGGAACGGCAGCCCCGACCTGATCGTGCACCACGCCGGTGATCTCGCCGGCAGCCGTCTGAGCATATGCGGGCGACGCGCCGAGGCAGCAGGCGCTCGCGAGCGCCAGCCCCAGGCACAGTCGTACCCACCAGTGACCTGCCCTCATCCGCCCTCCTGAACATAGGAGACTTTAGATCGGATTGACACGAGCATCAACTCGACTCAATCCGACTTAATCATCTCTGTAACGATCAGGCGGTCACGAACTTATCGGGTGGCCGTCAGATTGTCCGCAGCGGCAGCAATCACGCCAATCGACACGGATTTGATGAGGGCGTAGAGGCGGGTGCCGACTCCGATATCCAGCCTGTCAATCGCGTCCCGCGTGACCTCAGCGAGCAGGAAGACGCGTCCAATGGCGATTTGCACGATGACGTGGTCGAACGCCGGGTCGGCGTTCAGCGCGGAGACCGTTCCGGACAATGCGTTGTGTAGACTGAGCCCGTCCGGTTCGCGCGTGGCGAGGATGACTTCCCGCGCAGGTATCCGTACCCGTACCGTCGTGCCTGGGCCGAGTCCGCGATCGGAGGCCAGCAGCGCGCCGCCATCGAAGGTCAGCTCGACGAGTCCGCGCTCCGGATGTCTTCGTCCCACACGCGCCTCGAAGACGCTTCCCAGTCCAACGGCCTCCCGAAGCCATGGCAAGTCAGGACGACTCATCAGATCCGACAGCGGCCCGCACGCGATCGCGCGACCGTGCTCGAGAATCAGCAGGTGCGTCGCAAGCCGCACGACGTCCTCGAAATCGTGCGTGACGAGAATCAGCGGAATGTCGAGCGTTCGGCGCAGCTCGTCAATCTCATCCTGCAATCGTCGCCGCACCGCGCGATCCACGGCGGCAAACGGTTCGTCGAGGAGCAGTACCGCCGGCTCCCGGGCGAGGGCCCTCGCCAGCGCGACGCGTTGACGCTCCCCGCCGGAGAGCTCGTGCGGACGGCGGTCCAGATGCTCGGACAGGTGCACGAGCGCGAGCAACGCTTCCGCCCGCGGACGTCGCTCGCCCCGAGGCCGATGCCCGAGCGCGGTGATCACGTTGCCCGTGGCCGTCAGGTGCGGAAAGAGCGCGTACTCCTGAAACACGAATCCCACGGCGCGGCGATGCGGTGGAGTGAAGGTCCCCGTCGTCGTCTCGCTCCAAATCTCGGCGCCTGATCGCACAGACGTCTGAGCCGGCCGATAGAGCCCTGCGATGCTTCGCAGGATCGTCGTCTTGCCACTCCCCGACGGCCCGAAGATGGCCAGGACATCACCGGGATCGCACGTGAATTCGAGATCGAGCGGAATGGGAGTCGGCTGCCGGAGGCTCACCGACAGGCGCCGGTCACCCACGGCGGGTGCCTACGCGGCGCGAGAGCGTTGTCGTCATCATCAGGGTCGCCACAGCGATGACCAGCAGCGTCGCCGCCATCACGCCTGCGCTTCGGTCGTCAAACGCCTGCATGCGATCGTAGATGGCGACGCTGAGCGTGCGGGTCTCGCCGGGAAGGTTGCCGCCCACCATCAACACGACGCCGAACTCTCCGAGCGTGTGGGCAAACGTGAGGATCGCCGCGGTGAGGATGCCCGGCCAGGCGAGTGGCACTTCGATCCGCACGAATCGCTGCCAGGGTGTCAGGCCACAGCACGCCGCCGCATCACGGACATCGGCCGGAATCGCCTCGAAGCCGCGTTGAATCGGCTGGACGACGAACGGGATGTTGGCGATCGCGGAGGCGAGCAACAACCCCTCGAAGGAGAACGGCAAGGACTGACCCACCAGAGCTTGGAAGGCCTGGCCGAGCGGCGAACGCGCACCGAACGTGACCAGAAGGTAGAACCCGAGAACCGTGGGCGGCAACACGAGCGGCACGGTGACGAGCGCCTCGACCAGCACCTTGCCGCGGAAGTCGCGGACCGCCAACAGGCGCCCGAACCAGACGCCGAACGGCAAGCAGGATTGCGATCGTGCCCACGCCGAGCCAAAGCGAGACACGGAGAGCCGTCCAGTCCATCGTGGGCTATTGTGGCACTCCGTACCCGTGCTTCCGGAGAATGGCGCGCGCGGCCTCGCTTTGCAGGTAGGTGTAGAACTGCGCTCGCCGTTGCGCCCGCACGTTTGAGGAGCACCATGCGTTGGCGCAGCGGTGGATGATCGGCGTCTGGAATCACGGCATACGTGCCGCGATCGGCGAACCCTGGACCCAACACCAGCGAATAGGCGACGAGACCGCCTACCGCGTTGCCAGTCGTAGCGAACTGCGCCGCCTGGGCGATGGTATCGCCCAGTACCAGCTGCGGTCGAATGGTGTCCCACAGTCCACGCTTGCGCAGCACGGCCTCAGCCGCCTTGCCGTAGGGGGCGACCTCGGGGTTCGCAATCGCGAACCGGCCCACGCTGCCCGCCTTCACGAGGCGCGCCAGACCGTCGAGCCGTTCGTCAACCGTCAGCGGAGAACCGGTGGGCGCAAAGATGACCAGGCGTCCGACGGCGTAGACCACGCCCGCATCACGCGTCAGGCCAGCGGCCGTGAGCTGGTTCGGAAACTCTTCGTCGGCCGCGAGGAACAGCTCGAACGGCGCGCCGTCCTGGATCTGGCGCGTCAACGTGCCAGACGCGCCGAACACAACCTCGACGCGAGTGCCACGATCGCGCGCAAACTGATCGGCGATCTCGGTGAGCGCGAAATTGAGATTGGCTGCCGCAGCGATCACCGGAGAGCGCTGAGCCTCCAATTCGGATCGCGGCCCGATCAGGACCGAGAGCACGGCGACCCCGAAGAGCAGACATTTGATGGGATGTGACATGACCTCGGCCTGCGGCTCCTATCGTGGATTCTACCGCAGCCTTAACCACATCAAACCGATTTAATAATCGACTCATATTGATCTATTCTGTGTCACTACTGTAGAACTTAACTCGTTGCTCAGACAAGCCCTTTTGAGGAGTCGTCCATGGACCTGTTCCGTCGGCTGATCGGTGTCGGTCTCGTCCGTCCTGTGATCCCTCGATCGGAGTCGACTCACGGTGATACGATTCGAACCGACTTCAACCAGGAAGGAGTCGGATGGCACTCCTCACCGTACGAGCGGCAGCCGATCAACTCGGGGTCGCGTACTCGACCTTGAAACGATGGGTTCACACAGGCCACGTGCGAACGACGCGCACGGAAGGCGGTCATCACCGCGTATCCGAGGCGGAGATCGAACGCTTGTTGGCGCGTCAGCAACCGGACGCGAAGGGCCGCAAGGCCAGGACCGATCCCGACGAGTCTGTGGATGGGTTGAGCGCCCGTAACCGCCTGCACGGGTTCATCGACGAAGTGCGGGTCGACGGCCTCCTCGCCCAGGTGCGGTTGCGAGTCGGCGATCAGTCTCTGACAGCGATCATCACGGCTGATGCGGTGCGTGCCCTGAAGCTACGCCGTGGTGACGATGCCCTGGCCATCATCAAGTCGACGGAGGTCATGATTGCGACCTCGAGCCGTTCAGGATCGAGCAGAAAGCCACGGAACCGAAGCTAACCCCCCGCATCGAGAAGAGGCTTGCTCTGAACATAAGCTCTAGCGCCAGTCGCCGGAGGCGACGAAGGCTGCCCAGTAGAAAGGATGCGCACTGAGGCCTTTCGCCCGCCGCCCTCTCAGCACCGCGAGCCCTGCCTCACGTACGGCGTTCACCGTGCTCAGGTTCTTGATGAAGCGGGACTCGTAAAGTGTAGTCATCCACTGGCGCGTTGCCTGATCCTCGACCTGCCACAGGCTCATGATCACGGTCCTGGCGCCGGCCACCTGGAACGCTCGTCGAAGTCCGAAGACACCTTCGCCAGCCCTGAGCTCGCCCACGCCGGTGTCGCAACCCGACAGCACGGCCCACTCGACGCCGTTCAGATCCAGTGCTGACACCTCTTCCGATGTGAGGACTCCGTCCTCCTGGTCGGGTGCCGCGACGTCCCGATGGTTCGCGCCGGCAAGGATCAGACCCGACGAGAGCAGTGGATTCTCCCTTGTGATTCTTGCCGACGTCGCCGACGTCGATGCCGCCGAGGGGTCGAATGCCGGTGCGCAGCCGCTCACCCAGAAAGAACCCGTGCGTGGCGACATGCAGGACTCGGCGTCCGGCGGCCTCCGCCTTGAAAGCCGACTCGCCCGCTGCAGCCCCGGTGAGCCGGACGGCTGAAGGCGCGCCCTGACCTCCGATTCCAGAGCATGACAACCTGGTCCACCTCGGTGAGGGACGCGGGAAGCGGATCAAACCGCAACGCCCGAAAATCTGCGCACGCCGATCGGGTGCCACGGAAGGCGGCGGCAGAAGCCACGCGAGAAGGACTGGACTCGTCGAACGCAGGGCCACCCAGAGCGAGCAGGCCCCGGCCGGCCGCCGGGCCCGCCATAAAAGGCACGAGATCCCGTTCCGTGGACAGGTAATGGATCATCGGCCCCGTTTCGACGAGATAGCGGACGAGCCGGTCGGCAACGAAGCAAGGCTCACGAGGTGAAGCGCGCCATCGGGGACGACGAACACGCGCGTTGCCTTCGCCAGATGGGGTTGCAGCGGATCCCATATCTGCTGACGCAATTCTCCAGCGACGCGCCGGTACGCGGCTTCGCTACGGCTCGCCCCCCTCCCCCCTGCCATGGCCTCCTGATCGAGCTGCCTGCGCCATTGCAGGATCAAACCATCGATCCTCGCCGCGCTGCCAAGCGGAACCAGGGTGGGCCGACTCTCACCCCCGGTCAAGCACGAAGGCGAGGTAGGACGGCACTGGATCGCCCTGCGATCGCGGCATCCGGGGCGATGGCCCTGATACCTCACAAAGCTCACCAGCGCGCTTCCAGGCGGCAGCGCAGCCCGCACTTCAGGAAGCAGGACGCGGGTTCTCGACTGGACGTCTCGGAACTTCGCACTGTGCTCTGCCAGAGCCCGCTCCGCACGATCCTTGTCGGTTCGCGCCTCTTCCAGCAGGCGACGGTGACGCTCCGGCGGATCGTTCCGTATGCCGCGCACCGCCAGCGCGGCGAGGCGCTGGCGGGCCGACGCCAGGACTGTCGCAAGCTCCGATATCTCCGGTGCGTCGCCTGCGCCCGCGGAACGCTGGCGGGCGGCCACCTCGTCGAGGACCACCCCTCTGGCGCGAATGACCGCGTCCCATGCCGCCTGTAGCCATATCACTGTCGTCGGCATGCGACGAGGCCAGTTGCAACATCAAGTCGGGCGCCGAGGGGAGGGACGAGGCATACGCGAGCGCCTGACGTTCGGGAAGCGTGCGAACCGTGAGCCGCAGGTGCTCCCGACTGAGCGCTTCGGCACGCGCTGCGGTTGCGAACGCCTCCGTTGCCCTTCCAGTGTGAGCCGCGAGCTCGGCGCGGCTCATCAACGTGACAGCCACATCCGGATGCTCGGGCCCCAGCCCTTTCAACTGGATCGCCAGTGCACGGTCGAGCAGGGGCCCGGCATCAGCGTAATTGCCGATTTCCAAATACAAGCGAGCGAGATTCACCAGGGCGGTCGCCACCTTCGGGTGATCTGCACCCAGCGACTTCTCCCAGACGCCCAACGCACGCTCGTAGAGTCGCCCGGCTTGATCGGTGTCGCCGGTCCGCGAGAGCAGATTCGCGAGATTGGCGGCGGCCGCTGCCAACCTCTGGATGCTCCGGGCCCAGAAATCTCTCCTGAGATTCGAGGGCTCGTTCAAATAGCGGCCTCGTTCGTCTGAAGTCGTCTGCGGTGGACAGCAGTTCGGCCAGGTTGTTGAGGCTTTCCGCCGTGCGGGGATCGGCGAGACCGCGGCGTTTCTCGCGAGCCTCGAGTACCCGCTCGAACAGATCCACGTCGTCCGGGCCGTACCCGAGAGGGGAAGGAGATCAGAGATGAGCCACGAGGTGCGGGCACGCTCCGGATCCGCGGGCTGCAGCACCTCCTCGTTGATTCTGGTCGCGCGCTCGAACAACCGCATCGCCTCGGAATAGTCACCAAGCCCCGCGAAGATCGTGGCCAGCGTGTGCAGGCTCCTGGCGACCTCGGGGTGTTTCGACCCGAGTGCGGCTTCCGCTATCGCGACCGAGCGTTCGGCCAGCGGCCTGGCGGCGGCGTAATCGCCGAGATCACGTCGATCCATCGCCAGGTTGTCCAGCGGAGTCGTCAGGCGCCGGTCGGTCGCGTCCGAAGGCCTGTTCGGTCAACGCCAGCAGTCGTTCGTTCAGTCGTGCGGAGCCCGCAGCATCACCTCCCAGTTCGCTCAGCACGACCGCGACACCGGTCAGGACGTGGAGGGTGAAGAGGTCGGCCGGGCGCGGTGATCTGTTTCGGCAAGAGGCCAGCGCCCGCTCATAACGTTGTCGCGCGGCGGCGAAGTCGCCGGTTTCTTGATGAAGGATCCCCAGATTGACGAGCGTCCGGATCGTCCCTGGGTCGTCGGGGACCGTAGACCCGCTCGCGAATCCCCTGCGCCCGCTCCAGCAGCAGCTTCGCTCCGGCATCATCCTGCAGCGTCAACAGCAACCCTGCGAGGCTCTGGAGCGCCCCGGCGACCAGCACGTGATCTGGACCAAATGCGGCTTCTCGAATGGCCAGCGCCCGCTCGAGCAACGGTCTGGCTGCGGCAGGATCGCCTCCCAGTGTGCGCTGAACGCCAAGATTGAGCAGGCTCGTCGCCAGATCCGGGTGAGCGGGACCAAGCAGGCGTTCTCTGATCGCGACCGCGCGCTCGGCGACCGCTATGCTTCTCCTCTTCCCTCACTTTGGATGAACGGCGGACCGCCCGACCCAGCAGGTCGAGAACGTCGGCGACTTCCAGGGCATCGCGGCCCGCGACGCTTTCAACTCGAACCAGCAACGCTCGCGCGATGTTTTCGGCTTCGATACCCCTCCCGCGATCGAAGAGCCCTCGGATGGTCGTTCAGACGAGTCGGCAAACCCGGGGATCGGCGAGGTGCTCTGGACAGCCGGACTGTCTGCGAGGTGAAGACCGAAGGGCTGGCACTGACAAGAGCGACCGCAAACCCGATGATCAGACGTCGCGCGCGAGCTTCGAGAATGAGACAGGTGGCCGTTTCGGCTGATCGGGTCACCAGTCGAACCTGATGCCAAGCTGGATCTCGCGCGGCGGGCGCGCGCTCGTGACCTGGCCGAACCCGCCTCCGGGATCGCACGTCGTCGTCCCGAGACACACCGTATTCACGTCCAGAAACTGGGTCTGATTGAAAGCGTTGATCAAGTCTGCCCTGAATTGCAGACGGGTCGTACCACCGAGACTCAACTTTTCGACACGGAGAAATCCCACTGGTGACGGCCGGGGAGGCGGAACGGCGCGACGGGCGCGTCGCCGTACTCGCCTGCCGGCGACGGAACGAACGCTGCTGGATCGAACCAGAGAAGACCCGACTGGTCGCCAGCCGCCGGGGTCGCCGACCTGATCCGGCCGCAGCGACTCCTGGGAAACACCAGCCGCCGAAATTACAATTCAGGACCTGAAGCCGAACGGCCGGACCTGATTCGATCCTGGTGATCCCCGCTATCTGCCACCCTGCAATAGAGCCCTTTCTCCAGCCTGCTGTCGCTGCGCGAGCAAATGGGAGCTCGTAGATATAGGATGCGGTGAAGATATGGGCTCGATCGGTGCCGGCTGCGGCAAACTCGGCATCCTTATCGAGCGCATTCTGGGGATTATCGATCGCCGCGTTATCGTAGGTCGCATCCGCCTTGTTTCGACTGAACGTGTAATTCACGGTCGCCGACCCCGGCACGCGCCAGCGTCGTGGCGAAAGCTGGCCAGCAGACCGTGATAACGGCTCCTGGCCGTCGTCTCTCGCATGAAGATCGCGTCGTAGCCAAGGAACGGACGCACGAGGTTCGGCGGCGCGCCATGCGCCCGAGGTTCGCCGGCTGCGGCTGGTTGATGTTCACATATCGAAGCAGGTGATCACCCTGCCAGCCGAAGTAACCCAGATCGAGCATCCCGCGGGAGTAAAGGCGCTGCTGGAGGCCGAGGTTCCAGTGCTGCCATCGCGGGCGCCACGAACCGGTCGCTCGTGGCGAGCGCGACAGGCGCTGACAGGACCGCAAAGGGCTCGATCAGTCGCGCCTCGCGCCGGGATTCGAGAGCGGGGGGTTGCTGACGAAGACGATCCGTGCGAAACGGGTCGTAAGAAAGATTCCTGCACATTCTGAGCGAACATTCCTACCTGCGTCTGGTCGAAGTACATGCCATAGCCGGCGCGCACGACCAGGTGGCCGGCTCCGCCCGGATCCCAGGCGCCGCCGATGCGGGGCTGCAGGTTGTTCTTGTCGGCGGCATAGATGGCGCGGCCATACGGCGAGTCCTTACCGGCCACGCGAATCCCGTTGAAGAGGTTCCCCGTCCCCACCACAACGAAAATCCCATCAGGGTCGGCGAAGGTCGGGACCTGGGTCGGGTCGTAGGCCTCCGGCGAAAACGTGAAGAGCATGTCGTTATCATCCGTCAGCGGCGGATAGAACGCGTAGCGGAGCCCGAGATCGAGGGTGATCGTCGGATGAATTCGCCAGGTATCCTGCACGAACAGCCTCATACCGGCGAGACCGGAAGCGGTTGACGACGTCGATATCTGCTTCGGAATAGCTACACGGGTCGCCGCAAGCGCCGCCCGAGTTGCCGCGGAGGAAGTTCTGAAATGCCGTGAATCCGCCTCCGGCCTGAAACGACGAATGACCCCTGGGTCGTTTCCGGTCGAGATTGGAGTTCACGTGTTCGAGCGCGAATAGTCCGCCCGCCTTCAGCGTATGGGTGCCGTGTTGCAAGGAGAGCGCGGAGCTGAAGGTGTGATTGAGATACTCGCGCGGCTTGGGCTGCGGCACCGACCAGACCGGGCTCAGGCCGGTAACCGTGATCGTGGGAATGAGGTCCGCCGCGTTCTCGGGAAAGAGCTCAGGAATCAGCAGATCCCGAGGTCGCCCCTGCGTGCCGCACCAGTCTTCGCGCGAAAACTGATGGCTCGACAACTGGTATGAGAATTCGTGCAAGAGCCGACCTCCTGCCGCGCCGTGCCTCAACCACGGCGAGGTGGCCGACCTGGTAGCGATGGCCGGGCGTGAGGTCCGGTCCGGTCGAGATACTCACCGCGCGAGTCGACCCGGTCGTGCAAATAGCGGCCGGTCAACGACCAGTTCGTGCTGACGTTATAGTCCGCTCGCACGAACTCCTGGCGAGTATCGAACTCGTTCGCGATCGTCGTCCGATAGTCGATTGGTCCCGGGAACGTTCGGCGCCGGCCAGAGAGTCAGCAGCTTCACCGCATTCGGGTCACGCGCCTCTGGCGGGACAAAGTTCGGGACTGGCGGGATCCGTCAGCCAGGCGGGATCGGGAACCGGCACTCGTCACCGTCTTTGTCGCGCGTGCTGCGACGCCATTCCTGCGAGAAGAAGAAGAACAACTTCTTGCGGCTCGGGAGCGCCGGCCCGCCGAGCGTGTACCGAAGTTGTTGTACCGGAGCCGCGCCGGAGCGCTGTTGACTGTCGGGTCTCGGGTACATGTTGCGGAAGAACGAGTTGGCGTTGAGCGCGTCGTTGCGCAGAAAGTGATACACGCTTCCCGAGAACCTGTTCGTGCCCGACTTGGTGACCGCATTGACGACGCCCCCGCCGTTCCGGGCCCATTCGGCCGTATAGCGTGCTCGTGATCACGTTGATCTCCTGGATCGCTTCCAGTGAAGGCGTGGTCACCAGCGTGTAGTTGTTCCAGCCGTTGACATTGGAGGCGCCATCCAGCAGCCAGTTGACGGCGCTGCGGCGTGCCCCGTTGATCGAGATGTCGAGGTTGCCCTGGTCGCAAAAGCAGGCCTCCTCGCGGAGATCACTCGACACTCCCGGCACGAGCGTCACGAGCTGGACGAACGTGCGGGTGAGAAGCGGCAGCTCCCGAACGGCCGACCGGTGGAATCAGGTTCTGGACGTCGGAGGTCGGCTGAACGAGCCGTTCCGCCGTCACCGTCATGGTCTCCACCGCTCCGACGAGCAACCTGCCATTGACCTGCAGTCGATCGTTGACATGAAGAGAGAACCCGCGCGCCGTAAAGGGCTGAAATTCGGCAGCAAGAAGCTGATTTCGTAGTTCCCGATCGGAAGGCTGGCGCTGTACTGGCCGACGTTATTGGTCAGGACCTCACGCGTCTGGCCGGTATCGACGCTCGTGATGACGACCTTCACGCCGGGAAGGACGCCGCCCGTCTGGTCCACGAGAGCGCCGAGGATCGTCCCGGTTGTCTCCTGCGCAGAATGGCGGAACGGCAACAGGCATCAGCAGCATCAACCACGCGATCATCGATGCGAACCAGGAACATCATCTCGTGCTCCTCAACCTGTGACTGGTCTGCTCACTTGATGTCCGTCAGCCGCTGGACCTCAGCGAGCAGTTGACGCGCCTCAGCCCTCCTGGACCCACGAAGCTCAATGAGCGTCTTCAACTGCATTTCGGCGGCACCGAGGTCTTTCCGGCCGCAGAAAGCGCCTTCGCCAGGTAGAAGTGCGCTTCTTCGAGATACGGCGAGTCTCCGAGCGCAATCGTGGCCCGAAGCCGGTCGATCGCGGCCGTCGTCCTGTCCCAGAGAGGAGATCCGACACACCGAGAAAGAAGTGGATGTGGGCCGGCATCGGGATCCAGTGTCGCAGCGACGCGCAGATCATCGACCGCTCCTGCGAAGTCAGCCTTGCGATAGCGCTCCATGCCGCGCTGGAAGCGCGCGGTTGCTTCGTCGGGCACGCCTCGCAACCGCAGCGGCTCGTAGCGGGGTGGTTCAACCGCGCGAGCTGTTCGAGCGAAGGCCCTGACGCAATCGCCGGCTCCGATTGCCGAAGCGGCGGCGGCTCGGCGATGCGCCCGGCTGTGACGGCAGCTGGGCAATCGACGTTTCGGGAGAGACCCGGCGTGAGCGACTGGCCGCATCCATAGGATCACCCCGACCGCGAGGACGACAGCGGCTGCCAGCCCGGCGGCGCGAGCCCAGCCGGAGACCGGACGCGGTCGGGGTTCGCGTCGAAGTGAGCGCCCGCCCGGGGCAACTCGCGCTGAATGGCCTGGAGCGCCTGCAGCTCACCGAAGCAGCGCGCGCACCCGAAATAGTGCTTTTCGAACGCGTCGCGGTCCTCCGTCGCTCAGACCGGCCCACCAGGTAGCTCTCGAGAATCTCGTCGCGGGCCACCCTGCTACAGTCCATGCGTGCCCTTCGACAGAGTTAGTGGTTTTCGCGCTCATCTTCGTGACAGTCTTTTCACACGGTCGATCATTTTCTTCAGGGCGCGCGACTTTCGGGCCCGCACCATTTCGGACGGTCAGCGCCAGCCGGACGCCAATTTCTCCGGGCTTCAGGCCTTCCACCAGCGTCAGCAGCAGGATCTTGCGGTCGGTTGACTTCAGGGTCGCCGAGCGCGCGTCGCACCAGCGCAATGCGCTCGCTGTCGTCGGCCGGGTCGGGCGGGCTGGCGAGATGGAGCGCCGCCTCGATCGAATCTTCTCTGGGCAATCGGCTGCGGGTGCGCAGGTAGTTGTTGATCACATTGCGGGCAATGCCGTAGACGAATCCGGCAAGGTGTTCCGGCTCACGCAACTGTTCATGCCGGAGGGCGAGCACGACCGCGAGCATCACTTCCTGCGTGAGATCGCGCGCCGTCTCGGGGTCGCGGGTTCGTGCGAGGACCAGGACCCTGATTCGATCGCTGAACAGGCTGACGAGCTCCTCCTCCGCAGAAGGTTCTCGAGTGCGGACGCGCTCAGCGAGGCTGCTCTGTTGTTGGGGGGTGAGGAGCCCGCGGGCCGCTCCGGCTGCTGCTCCGCCGTAGTGCAAGCGTCAACACAGGTCTCCTGAGGGAGTGGAGGACGCTTGATTCTACACGCGCGTTCGCCTGGTGCGGCGTCAGTCTTGCCGCGAGCGCAAACCCATCCATTCATGCTTGCGCGGTTTTCGCGTCACGTTTCCCGATCGCCGACCACTTACCTATCAATGCTGCACATCGCCAAACGCGACAGCCTGGAGGCACACATGTACCGTCACTCACCGCTCGCCGTAATCTGATCTTCACTCTGTTCGCGGTAGCCCAATCCTCAGGGGTGGTGCGTGGACAGGACGGACCGGCGAACGCACCTGGCTGGTACGGAGTCGGCTCGGAGGCAAAGCCGGTTAGCGGCAGCGCGACCGCTGTGGCCAGCAAGCTGCCCTCCCTCGGTGGCTATGCCGAGGCGCATGCGGTCAACGAGGCCGGGACCGTCGTCGTCGGGCACAGCTTCGATCGAGCGGGCTTTTTTGACGCCGTCAGGTGGACGCAGCAGAACGGAGCGTGGGTGATCGGCACGTTGCCATATCCGGGCAGCGCCGCCGCCGCGGCGGGCATCGACAATATGGGAAATGTGGTGGGGTATGGAGGGACCTCCCCGCGGCGGCCGATCCTCTGGCCCGCCACCGGCGGCTACACCCTCCTCGGCTGCAACAGCGATGTCGCGGAGGCGCGTGCGATCAGCGCAAACGGCCAGGCCATCGTCGGTCAGGGCGACGGTCGAGCGATAGAATGGCGGACGCCGCAGCTGTGCACGGAAGGGCTTCCGCCGCTCGAGGCCGGCGGATACGCATATGCCCACGCCGTCAACGGAGACGGCAGCATCATCGGGGGTACCGCCGCTTTCTTTTCTCAGACCACCAATATGCCGGTGCGGTGGATCGGTCTTCCGGGAGGGCGGCAGATCCATCAACTGGACACCCGTCCCGGCGCCGTCCGCGGAGCGAACGCCGACGGTGACCTGGCTGGTCACGTGACGATTCCGTGCGGGCTGGCGGAAGGCTGCCCACGCGCCGTGATTTGGTACGCAACGGGCGACTCGCTCGAGCTCGGGGCATTCGGTGGAGAGAAGAGCTGGCTTCGCGACATCAACTCCGCCGGTGAAGTCGCTGGCGTGATCACGTCGCGTACAAACAGCACGCCATTGTTCTGGTCGCCGTCGATTGGCAGGCTCCAGCTGCTGCCCGGCAACAAGTCCGGAGTCGCCAACGGCCTGAGCGACGTCAGGCCTGACGGCACTCGCCTGGTCGTGGGGATGGAGTCAGGGAAGAACGCAACGGTGTGGCTGGTCCGCACGCCTTAACTCACGCGATACCAAAAACGAAGATCGCCGACAAGGAGTTCACGATGCACTCACGTTTATCAGCCGCCGTCGTCCTCGCCGTTGTTTGCACCGGCGGGTCATCACACGCCCAGAAAGATGTTTCGACGACGATTGCATTCACCAGTACGCGCGACAATCCGACTGCCATCCCGCCGATTGTCGGTGGCGAGATCTACCTGATGGACCACTTAGCCGACGGCAGTTTCTCGATTCCGCGGCGCGTGACCGAGAACTGCGCGGCCGAGACCACGCCAGAGGAATCTGCGGCGAATTGCTATGCCGATACCTTCCCGGCGCTGTCGCCCGACGGCAGGGGCAAGATCGTGTTCGACAGCAACCGGCTACGAGCCGCGGGCGAGCCGATCAATACCTCGGATTTGTTCCTGATGAACCACGACGGCTCCGAACAGGTGTATCTGACTCGGGGCGGCTCACCGACCTGGTCTCCAGGCGCTCCGAAGGGTAATTCGAAGATGATCGCCTTCCATGCGTCGGGATCAGGTGTCGGATTGCCGATCAATAGGTTCCCTGGGTCCGCGACGGCCGACAGCGACATCTTCACGGTGAACGTCGACGATCTGCTCGGAAACCGCACAGCGCCTCAGAATCTCACCGCCAACCGCGTCGAGACCGTCGATGATGACCCGAACTGGTCGCCCGACGGTCGAACGATCCTCTTCACGAGCTATCTCAACGATCCGACGACCACCGTGACGCCGGCGCAGATTTTCGTGATGGACGCAGACGGTACGAACCAGGAGCAGCTGACCAAGGACAAGATCGAAAAACGCGGGGCTGCGTGGTCTCCGGATGGCACGCGCATTCTCTTCGCGTGCCGAGTAGGACCGCCAGACGCCGCGGGTCTCGGGACCTTCGAGATCTGTGTGATGGACGCTGTCGCCGATGCCCCAGCGACTCGGCTCACCACGAATAACCAACATGACTTGACGCCCAACTGGTCGCCGGACGGCCTGGCGATCGTCTTTATCGCGCACCGGCAAACCAGCTCTGGGTGATGCACCCGGACGGCACGGGCCAGACGCAGCTGACTGCTCTTCCTGGGAGCGGCGAATCCGGGTTCAACCTGCTCGCCACGAGCTGGGGCGTGATTCGCGACGTCCAAAAACCAAAGTAGAAGACCTCGGGTTCGATCGGCATCGACTACAATCTCCCTGCGCGTACGAGCGCGTCGCTCGAAGGACGTTTCGCACGAAGAACGTTCGCACGACGTGCGAGGAGAGTCGCTCATGGCCCGCCAGCTTGACGATTGGGTCGCGGAAACGACGGAGTCGATTGCTGCGCGGCTTGAAGCGTCGCGCGAGGCTCAACGGCAGACGCGGTTCACGCTCGGGATTCTGGCTGTCATCTCGATGATGATGGTCATTCTCGCGTATAACGCCTACTTGTCTTATGACAGCAGGTGGATTCTCGCGCACGCCAAAGTGCTGGGCGAAAAAGGTGAAGTGACGATCAGGAAGATCGATTCTTCGGACAATGCAGACTCGGTTCCGGACGTGCTCGTCCTTCAGGCGCTTCAGGACTGGGCCGAATCGCGGATCGCAACCATCGACCTGTTGGGTATTCGCGTGTCGGTGGACGATGCGCCGGTCCTGGGCACGATTTCGCTCTTCGTGGTTTCTCTCTGGCTGCTGTTGGTCACCCGACGCGAGAATCACACGGTCGGCTCCCTCTTACGCGACACTGACACGCCAGGCGGCGACAGTTCGTCGTCTCTTGCCGGCGGCAGCCAGCTCCCGGATATCGAGCCGCGACAGCTCTACTCGAACGGCCAGCGATGGTTGATCTTCCATTCGGTCTTCGCCAACAACCTCTTCGTCACATTCGACCGCTGGTCGCAGCATCGATTCACTTCGCAACCCGAACGCCCTCGTGCACGATGACCCGACTGCCATCAAGCGCAAACTTGACAGATTGTCGATGTCGTTTGCGCGCAACTTCTTCTTCTGGTTTCCCGTCGTGGCATCGTCTTTCGTCTTTGTTCTCGACCGGCTGTCCTATTTTTTTCTGGAAGACCCGTTCGCGCCGGAGTTGAGACCTCCAGGTTGGGAAGCTCCCTGGTTCTTTGCGTCGGCTCTCGTGTTCGTCGTCTGCTGGGTTCCGCTGGTGATCTGCTGTCGAGGGCGCGGCTCGCTACTCGACGAGCAACCGGCAACGTGCTTCGTGAGTACGGCGAACGTCTGCGTGCCGATTTGCTGCATCGAGACTCGCGCCAAACGCAGGACATGGGGGCCTGAACACCCCGGACGCACAAAGCCTCATACCTGCGGCGGCGATGCCAGCATCAGGCGAAATCTCCTGCCAGGCCGCTATCATGATCGGCCAGGCCTTGGTAGGATCGGCAATGTCGATCCGCGACTACGCGAACGATCGCAGTTCAGCCGATAGCCGCCCGCGCCGCTGGTTTCGCCTGCTTGGCTCGATCGGGCTTGCGTCCGTTGCCACCGCCGTGCTGACGTGGCCGCAGCTGCGCTTTCCGGGGATGGTGGTCGATCACTTCGACCCGTACTTCAGCGTCTGGCGGCTTGGACACATCGCCCACGCGCTGAGGCGTTGGCCGGTCGCTTTGTTCGACGCCAACATCTTTTATCCCGCGAAAGGCACACTCGCGTATTCGGACGCGACGCTTCTCCAAGGAGTGCTCGGGGCGCCGCTTTTTTGGGCTGGTGTATCGCCGACGGTGATCTACAACGTGCTGCTCGATGCGGGCTTCACCCTCTCCGGTGCCGCAATGTTCGTCCTCGCCCGGCACCTGACGGGATCGACGCCGTCCTCACTGGTTGCGGTCGTGATTTTCGTCATGTTGCCCTACCGTGTCGAACACCTCATGCACCTCGAGCTCCAGTGGGCGCTTTTCATTCCGCTGACGTTCTGGGCGGTCCATCGCACGGCAGAGTCGGGGCAGTGGCGTCACGCACTGCTTGCGGGGCTGTTCGTCTGGCTGCAGTTCCTGGCGTCCATCTACTATGGGGTTTTTCTCTCGCTCACGCTGCTCGTCTTCGTTCCGCTGATGCTCATGTTTCGAGGCCATGCGCCGAGGCTGCGTATTCCTCGCCAAGCTGAGCGTCGGTGGCCTGGCAGCAGCGTTGCTGAGCCTGCCCTATTTGTGGCCCTACTTTGAGGCGTCTCGCGTGGTCGGCACGCGACAAGAGCTTGAGATCGCCAAGTACAGTGCCGCATCTGACAAGCTACCTGGCCACCAGCGAATGGAACCGACTCTGGGGCTGGACTGCCGATCGGTGGGGCGCAATGGAATTGCGCCTCTTCCCTGGAGCGTTGGCGCTGATCCTCGCGACGGCCAGCGTCTTCCATCCGCGCCGGCGCCACGTCGCACTTTACGCGGTCGTATTGGGAGTGGTCGTCGAGCTGTCGCTCGGGATGAACGGTTCGTTGTACCGGCTGCTACTCGCCCACATTGCCCCTCTGCAGGCATTCCGCGCGGTAGCCCGATTCGGCATGATCGTTGGCTGCGCGGTCGCCATCCTCGCCGCATTCGGCACGCAGGCTTTGTTGCTGCACGTCTCGCAGGGCCGCTGGCAGAGATGGTTGGTTTCGCTTCTGATAGCGATCCTGTTCATCGAGTACTCAAATCGAAGCATCCCTCTTTCATACGCCATTAGCGTCGACACCTGCTGACGCGTACAAGGCGCTCAGTCAGGCGCAAGAAGGCGCGATGGTCGAAATGCCCCTGCCAGTTTTGAACGGGGTGCCCAACTTCGATCCCTACTACCAAGGCTGGGCTGTCTGGCACTGGCGTCCGCTTCTCAACGGCTACAGCGGTTTCATTCCGGCGGCGTATGCCAAGGCGGTCACGGATCTCGAGAATTTTCCGGACGCGCAGTCGATCGAGACGCTGCGCGCGCTCAACATCCGCTTCGTGATGGTACATCAGGGATTCTACGAGCCTGACGAGTACCTCGACCTCGCCCTGAAACTCGTCGCCACTCCTGCACTCAAGCTGTGGGGCACCTACAAAGATCCGGTAGGGGACGCTCACATCTTCGAAGTCGAACCCTAGCTATACAATTCGAGCGGTGGATGTCGCGGCCCGGGACACCAATCGTGCGTCGCGGACTGCCACGCTCGCGTGGCTTTTCGCGAGCGTCTTGCTGTGCGGTGGCGTCGCCTTGGTGCAGTTCCGATGGGTGCTCGGTCACTTCTCCTCCGACGGGTACCTCCTCGATAGCGGCTGGCTCGCATATCTACTGGAATCCTCGGACCCGTGGCTCCGGAATCCGGCGGGGGTCAACGACCTCAGTTTCTACGCACATCATCTTTCTCCGCATCTCTTCCTGTTTGGCGCGCCAATCGTGCGCCTGTTTCGCCTCAATGGGTTCGAAATTCTGGCCCTGCACGCCGCGCTGTTCTTCGGACTCTTCACGGCCGCTCTGCTGTGGACGACGTGGGTCGATGCCGGCTGGCGCGTGCGGTTGCTGCTATTCCTGAGCGTTGCTGGAATCGGGGCGGTCAGCAACATCCTGTTCCAGGCCGCCGGATACCCGCACTACGAGATCGCGATGCTGTCTGTGACGACGCTGGCATTGGCTGCCTGGGCGCGCGGTTGGAGGCGACTGTCTATCGCATGCGTCGCCTGGCTACCGCTCATTCGCGAGGATGGCGGCTTCTACGCGGCCTTCGTCGGCCTCGCATCGTGGGCTGTCACTGATCCGGCCTGGCGAAGACCAGCCCATCGTTCGACGCTACTGGTGGTGATCGTCGGTGGACTCGCCGCAACTGCTGCGTCGATGTTGATCAAGAGTCAGTTCTTTCCGGGTTTTGACGCCCTTGCGTTCAACTTTTCCGGCCAGTCGTGGAGTCATGTCTCCGGCCGTTTCCTGGCCGATCGTGCGTATGCCGCGGTCACCAATCCGAACATCGTGCCGGTTCTCCTTGGCTGTCTGGTGCTGACCTATTGGGACGTCCGATATGCGGCAGGCTTCGTTCTGCTGTCGCCGCTCTACCTTCTTCATTTGCTTGCCGTGCGCGAGGAGCATGGTCGTTTCACGCTGTATTTTGCCTTGCCGTGGTTGCTGCCCGCAGTCATCTGGTTGGTGCTTGTCTCGCAGCGGTCGCGGCGGAAAGCCGTGTCGCTCGGTGAAGCCATCGCGATTTTCTTGTTCACCGTTGCGATGGCGGCTCCAGTCCAGGCGGCGGCGGGCTGCCTGGCAATTTCTGGTATGTGGTGCCGTGGTCGTTTGAAAGACCAATTCTGGATCTCGATGAATTGCGGCGCTTTGCGCGCGACGCTCACACGACGTTCGCCTCAAACGGGCGCGCCGCGGTGTCGGCATGCGCGTCGATCGGCGTCGCCGCGCTCATTCCAAATGACCTCCGGCCGGAAGAAGTGCTCGACCCTGCGGTGGGTGTGTCCAGTTGCGGGACTGCCCTCCTCATGGTTGGCGATATGCACTACGGTGCGCTCAGAACGCGCCTTGAAGAAGGCCAGTTCCAGAAGATTGCCGAACGCGACGATGTCGAGTTGTGGATACGGCCCACCCAGCCCAAATGAACCCGGCGTTCTCAGCGCCAGCTCGTCCGCAGCGCATCAGATTGTGCTTGCTGGAAAATACGTGCAATGCTACAGTCGAGCTTTCTGGTTGAGCTTCTCTGCTCGTGGTCCTAACCCGCAGTCTGGGGAGTTTATTGCGACGGCTGCAAGTCACCACATGCCGAACAACCCTTCGATCCTGGTTGTTGACGACTCCCAAGATTCACGCGAGATGCTGGCGGAGTATCTGCAGTTCCGCGGTTTCGACATTTCCGTGGCGGAAAACGGGGAAGAAGCGATTTCAGCGGCGCGTCGCGTGCGGCCCGATATTATTTTGATGGACCTCTCGATGCCAGGTATCGACGGGTGGGAAGCCACGCGGCAGTTGAAAGCTGACCCTCTGACGAGCCACTCCATCATCATCGCGGTCAGTGCCCACGCATTTGCGCCCGAGCGCCAGGCGGCTGATCGAGCGGGTTGTGATGCGTTCATCCTGAAGCCGTATGACCTGACCATTCTTGCCAACACCCTTCACGAGACGGCGAAAGGGCTGCATTATTCGACCGAGCCCATTCAACCCGTCGCCAAACCGGCGTTGGAGGTAGATGGGGCGTAGCGGCTGCGATCGGGCGATTGCCCGAACGGAGCAAGCGACTGTAAGGAACCTAACAGACCGTCCTGGCGGCACATGCCATAAGTGAAGTGGAGCTCTTCCGTCCCACGGGCGAATGAAAGGAGATCGCGCCGGGACGAATCCGGTTCGAACGCTGTATGCGTATATCGAGGGTGAAAGAGGCCGAAAACGCCAGTCGTTCCAATGGCTCGCCGGAGCCCCCAGGTGATGGGGCGGAGCCGGCGGCGGCCAACCTCCTGACCAGTCCACGCCCACTCACGACTGGCGAGCTCGCGCGGATGATCGGGATGAGTCCGACCTTCATCCGGGAGGAGATCCACGGCGGCTACCTCCACGCCGTCGTCGTCGGCCGAGGCCGCAAACGCGTTTATCGCATCCCCGCCACCGAGGCGTATCGCTATATCAAGGCGCTCGGCATCCTCTAAGCGTCTACGAGCACGTCGCAAAACACCTCGCTCTAATCCGGGACGACGATCGGCGGGCCGGGCCCAAACAAGGCCGTGGTTAGAGCGGAGCCGCGGCGAGATCGCGCGCGGCGTCCTCGCCCAGAAGGGAGAAACGCGAATGGATCTCCTGCGCCCGCGCGAGCGCCGCCTGCACGTGCGGCACGATGTTGTGCGCGCCGACGTGCCGGACGAGCTCGGCCTGGTGGAGGAATCGTGCTGGCTGTTGGCGCGCGCCGCAGAGGATCAGCGTGCGGCCGGATTTCTTCAGGCGATCGCTGAGCGTCTCCAGCGCGTGCAGGCCCGAGGCGTCGATCGCCGTCATGTTCCGCAACCGGAGAATGACGATCGGCGAGAACTTCGAGAGGTCGGCGGTCGCGTCCGCGAGCTTGTCCGTCATCCCGAACAGAAACGGCCCGTGAATACGCAGGATGGTGACGTATGACGGGACGTGCTTGTCCTGCAAGCACGTGGGCGCGTCCGTCTTCGATGTATTCGGGTGTGACGGTTGCGATGCTCGTCGTGTCCGTGACGCGGTAAATATAGAGCAGCGCGGCCAGCGCCATGCCCACCTCCACGGCTATGGTCAAGTCGGCCATCACCGTGAGCGCGAACGTGATCATCCAGACAGACTTGTCGGCCCAGTCGAGGCGCCAGATGCCGCCAATCTCCCGCCACTCCCCCATGTTGTAGGCCACGACGAAGAGCACCGCCGCGAGCGTCGCCAGCGGCACGTAGGCGGCGAGCGGCGCCAATAGAAGCACGACGGCCAGCAACGTTGCCGCGTGGATCAGACCCGCGATCGGGGAGCGGGCGCCCGCCCGGAAGTTCGTTGCCGTGCGCGCAATCGCGCCGGTCACGGGAATCCCGCCGAAGAGCGGCGTGACGATGTTGGCCACCCCTTGCGCCATCAGCTCGGCGTTCGAATTGTGCCGATCGCCCGTCATCGAGTCCGCGACGACGGCCGACAGGAGGCTCTCGACCGCGGCGAGCAGAGCGACGGTCATCGCCGACGGCAGCAGCGGCAGAATCAGGTCGGCGCGGAACGCAGGAATGTGGATCGGCGGAAGCCCGCCGGGGATCGCCCCGAACCTCGACCCGACCGTGTCCACCGGCAACTGAAAGGCCGCGACGGCCGCCGTGCCCAGGACGAGCGCCACGATCGAACCGGGGATCCGCGGCAGCCAGCGCGGGACCAGCAGCACGAGGCCGAGCGAGCCGATTCCGAGCGCCAGCGTGCCGGGATGGAAGGTGTTCATCGACTCGACGAACAGCGTCATGCGCGCGAAGAATTCGCTCGGTGGCTCGCCGATGCCGAGACCGAAGAAGTTCTTGATTTGGGTGGAGGCGATCAGCAGGGCGATGCCGTTGGTGAAGCCGAGGACGACCGGCCGCGGGATGAACTTGATCGCCTGGCCGAGGCCTGTGACCGCCAGGAACAACAGCATCACGCCCGCCATCATCGTCACCATGAGGAGGCCCGGCAGGCCGTGCGCGGCAACGATGCCGGCGACGATCACGACGAACGCACCGGTCGGTCCGCCGATCTGGATGCGTGAGCCCCCGAGGAGCGATACGACGAATCCGCCGACGATCGCCGTGTAGATGCCCGCCTGTGGGGTCACGCCCGACGCGATCCCGAACGCCATAGCGAGCGGCAGGGCGACGACGCCGACCGTCAGGCCGGCGACGACGTCGGCGAACAGCGCGCGGCCGTCATAGGTGGCAATCTCCTGAAACAGCTTCGGTTGCCAGGTTCGCCAAGGAATGCGATCGATCAGGGCACTCACACGCCGCGGCCTTCTTCGGCGTCGATCTCGCCGAGCATGGCCAACGTCTCGTTGAGGTGGGCGGAGAAGTACTGCTTCAGGAGATCCAGCACCTGGAGGAGGACGGGGTCGCGAAGAGCGTAATAGACCTGGTTGCCGGATTTACGGCTCACGACCACCTGTTTGGCGCGGAGCACGGCAAGATGCTGCGAAAGGTTCGCCTGCTCCACCTGGAGGTGTGTGAGAAGCGCGCCGGCGGTGAGCTCGCCGTCCCGCAAGGCCTCGACAATGGCGATGCGGGTTGGGTTGGCAAGCGCCTGGAAGATTTGGGCCTTGAAGGTACGGAGCGAGGACCTGTTCAAAACAACCTGGACGAGTATAACTTTCGAATATACGAAATTACAAGGCGAGGCAAGTGTCGGCGGGCCGACAGTCTTTGAGGACTCATCACGGTAACGTGCCGATGGCCACTCACGGAGCAGCATTAACGCTTCGCCCTTGCGTGACTCGCTTGGAGGGAACGCATGGATAGATCCAGCTATCAGCAGGCATTCGCACGGATCCGCGCCGAGTATCTCGAGATGCCTGGCATGCGACTGACGGCGGCGCAAGTGCATCGGCTCTCCGGCGTCGACATCCCCACTTGCACGCTCGTACTGGATGATCTCGTCCGGGCGAAGTTTCTCCAAGGCGCGCCCAACGGAAGCTTTCTAAGGGGAACTGACGGCGCTGCTTCGCCCTTCCAGATGGTTAGCGCCGACTTGAACGTCGGCGTCCGCGTACCGGCTTTGCGGCGCGCACGCTGACCCATGGAGCCGCATCGACGTAGCGCGGTATGCAGCAGCGTACGTAGTGTCCGCCTTCAGGCGGACCGCGGTCCGGCTAAAGCCGGACACTACGTACTAGGGCTCGCTACTGTGCAGCACGAGAGGCCGGCCACCTCACCCGGCGTCGGCACGCAGCAGCCGGTCTTCCGCTGAAGCCGCGCGGCGTCACGATGGACGGAATCGATGTGGGTCAGCGCATGGCGCACTGCGTCGCTGATCGCCGCCAGCACGGGATCGTCCAGCTTTCCCAGCCGATAGTGGACCCACAGCCCCTCGCGGCGGGTTTGGACCAGTCCTGAGCGCCGCAGGTACGCGAGGTGCCGGGATGCCTTGGGCTGCGGGATCTTCAAGCGTCTCGTGGATGTCACAGACGCAGATCTCGCCGGTCAGCAAGCAGGCCGAGAATGCGCAGCCGGGTGGCGTCCGCCAGCGCCTTGAACAACGCCCTCCATCTGATTCAACTGCTTCGCCATATATATCGCCTTGACAAATATAGCATGGACGGCCTACAGTCTATATATTCGTTTCAACGCATACAAGGAGGCACACATGTCAGACATTCAACAGGCGGTTCGCGAGAAGTACGGCGCGATCGCCTCGTCCGTCACGAACGCATCGTCCAACACCGGCTGCTGCGGCCCGACCGCCTGCGGCTGCGGCGACCCGATCACCTCGAATCTCTACTCCGACGCGGAGACCAGCGGGCTGCCCGCCGACGCGGTGACGGCGTCGCTCGGATGCGGCAACCCGACTGCCCTGCTCGCGCTCGAGCCGGGCCAGACGGTGCTCGATCTGGGATCCGGCGGCGGCATCGACGTGCTGCTCTCGGCCAAGCGCGTCGGTCCCGACCGGCAAGGCGTACGGCCTGGACATGACCGACGAGATGCTCGCCCTCGCGCGCGAGAATCAGCGGAAGGCGGGCGCGACGAACGTCGAGTTCCTGAAAGGGACGATCGAAGCGATCCCGCTGCCGGACAACTCCGTGGACGTGATCATCTCGAACTGCGTCATCAACCTGTCGAGCGACAAGGACGCCGTGCTTCGCGAGGCGTTCCGCGTCCTCAAGCCTGGCGGCCGCTTCGCCGTGTCCGACGTGGTGGTTCGCGGCGACGTCCCGGCTGATATCCGCCGCAGCATGGAGCTGTGGGTCGGCTGCATCGCCGGTGCGCTCGAGGAGAGCGAGTACGCGGCCAAGCTGCGCGCCGCCGGCTTCGGCGAGGTCGAGGTCGAGCCGTGGCGCGTGTACAAACTCGACGACGCGCGCGCGTTCCTGACCGAGAGCGGCGTGGACGTCGAACGTCTGGCGCCGCAGGTCGAGGACCGCTTCGCGAGCGCGTTCGTGCGCGCCCGGAAGCCCGAGGCGAAGAGCTGCTGTGGCCCGGCCTGCTGCGCGTGACGACTCGATCGAGCCGCGGATTCCTGCGCGAGCACATCGCCTGGGCCCCACGGCCCAGGCGGAGGTCAGTATGACGAACCCAACGTGTCATCCGCGCTCCGGTCTGTCGTTTCTGGACCGCTATCTCACGCTGTGGATATTCCTCGCCATGGCCCTCGGCGTCGCGCTTGGCAACCTGGCGCCCGGGGTTGTGAGGGGTCTCACCGGGTTCTCCGTCGGCACGACCTCGATCCCAATCGCCATCGGCCTGATCCTCATGATGTACCCGCCTCTGGCGAAGGTGCGATACGAGGGGCTGGGAGAGGTCTTCCGCAACACGAAGATTCTCGGCCTGTCGCTCGTCCAGAACTGGATCATCGGCCCCGTCCTGATGTTCGTGCTCGCGATCGCGTTCCTGCCGGACAAGCCGGAATACATGATCGGGCTGATCATGATCGGCCTGGCCCGCTGCATCGCGATGGTCATCGTGTGGAACGAGCTGGCCAGAGGCGACACGGAGTACGCCGCCGGGCTCGTGGCGTTCAACTCGGTCTTCCAGGTGCTCTTCTACTCCGTGTACGCCTGGTTCTTCGTGAAGGTGCTTGCCGCCGCTGGTCGGTGCAGACTTCGGCGACGTGGACCTCGTCAACGATCACGATGGGCGAGATCGCCAGCAGCGTCTTCATCTACCTGGGCATTCCCTTCATCGCCGGGTGCGCTGACACGCTTCGTGATGCTCGGGCGAAGGGGCGGGAGTGGTACGAGGAGGCGTTCATCCCGCGCATCAGTCCGCTGACGCTCGTCGCGCTGCTGTTCACCATCGTGGTGATGTTCAGCCTCCAGGGGGAGACCATCGTCCAGATCCCGCTCGACGTGGTGCGGATCGCGATCCCGCTGCTCGATCTACTTCGTGGTGATGTTCCTCGTGTCCTTCTACATGGGCCAGCAGCTGGGCGCCGACTACAGCAAGACGGCAACGCTCTCGTTCACGGCGGCCTCCAACAACTTCGAGCTGGCGATTGCCGTGGCTGTCGCGGTGTTCGGGATCGACTCCGGCGCGGCATTCGCCGCGGTCATCGGCCCGCTGGTGGAGGTGCCGGTCCTCATCGGGCTGGTCAACGTGTCGCGGTATTTCCAGAGCCGCTATTTCGTGCACGACCCGTCGCTCGCGCCGGCCGCAGCGCTCGCGCGACCCTCGACGCGCGGAGGCGTGCGCTGATGCCGGGAAAACCGCAAACGGTTGTGTTCGCCTGCGTGCACAACGCCGGGCGGTCGCAAATGGCCGCGGCGTTCTTCAACGCGTCGGCCGACCCGCACAAGGCGCGGGCGGTCTCCGCCGGCACCGAGCCGGGCGAGCGCGTGCACGAGGTGGTCGTGGACGCGATGCGCGAAGTCGGGCTGGACCTGCAGACGGTTGTGCCGCGCCTGCTGACGCCCGAGCTGACGAAGGACGCCACGTGGCTGATCACGATGGGCTGCGGAGACGCGTGTCCCGTGGTGAGCGGTGTCAATCGAGCCGATTGGTCGCTCGCCGATCCGAAAGGGCAGCCGCTCGAGCGCGTGCGCGAAATCCGGGACGACATTCGACAGCGGGTAGACGCATTCCTCGTCGAGCTCGGCTTCGTGTGACGCCTCCAGATTGAGCGGAGGAAGGCCCCTGGGAGGATTTCGATGCGAGTTCTTGGATCGCATGTCCGCGTCGCGAACAAATGGATGAGGTGATCATCCTGCCGATTCACGGCAGAGTGTGAAGTTTCCCGGGCAATATCCAGGTTTCGTGACAGGGCACCCCCGGTTCGCCGACCGCCGACTGACTGGCGAGCCCTGGCGACAGCCGACAGCGGCTGCGCAATTTCCCTCAATTTCCCCACTGAAAATACCCACCACATGCGTAGAATGCGGGCGGAGGGTGCCCGACATGTCTGATATCCGCCGGTTCAGTCGGTGTCTTCTCGGAAGCTTGTTCGCCTCGTTGTTTGCCGCGTCGATGGCGTTCGCGCAGGGTGCCTCGACGGCCTCCATCGCGGGCACGGTGCGCGATTCGAGCGGCAGCGTCCTGCCAGGGGTCACCGTTACGGCCACGCAAACCGAAACCGCTCTCGAGCGGACGGCCATCTCCGACGCGGAAGGCCGCTACATCATTTCCAATCTTCCGGTCGGCCCCTATCGGCTGGAGTTCATGCTGGCGGGCTTTCGCTCCTTCGTGCAAACCGGCTTGGTGCTACAGGTCAACGGGAGTCCCACCATCAACGCGGCTCTCGAAATCGGCGCCGTCGAGGAATCGGTCACGGTACAGGGAGAGTCGCCGCTGATCGAGACTCGAAGCGTTGGAATCGGCATGGTGGTGGACAATCAGCGCGTCCTCGAGTTGCCGCTCAACGGACGTGAGACGCTGGATCTCGTGTACATGACGGGCATGGCGGTCTCGGGTGGAACACTGGGCGGAGCGCGCGGAGGGGCCACTTCCACATCTCCGGGAACCATCGCCGTGGCCGGCGGCCTGCCGAACGCGACGGCGTACACGCTGGACGGCGCGACGCACAACGACCCGTTCAACGGTTCGTCGATGCCGTTGCCGTTTCCGGAAGCGCTGCAGGAATTCAAGGTCGAGACCAGCGCCCTGCCGGCCCAATACGGGCATCACTCGGCGGCCGCTGTCAACGCGGTGACCAAATCAGGGACGAATACCATCAGTGGCACTCTCTTCGAGTTCTACCGCGACGACGCGCTGAACGCCACCGACCCCTTCGCACCGATCGGCCCGGACGGCAAGCGGCGCAAAGACGGCCTGAATCGCAACCAGTTCGGCGGCGCGATTGGCGGCCCGCTCATCACTGACAAGATGTTTTACTTCGCGGCCTACCAGCGCACCAGGATCCGGCGGGTCCCCACGTCCTCGTTCCAATTCGTGCCGACGACTGCGATGCTGAACGGCGATTTCACCGCCGTCGCGTCGGCGGCGTGCAACACAAGCGGGGCAATCAACCTCGGTGGTGGTTTCGCGAACAACAAGATCAACCCGGCGCTCTTTTCTCCGGCGTCGGTGAAGCTGGCAGGCATGCTTCCGAAGACGGACGATCCCTGCGGCAAGGTCTTCTTCGACCGCATCGACAACAGCGACGAGGACGTCCTCACGACCAAGATCGACTACACGATCAACAACAGCCAGTCAATCTTCGGCCGGCTGCTCGTATCGGCCTACTTCGCCCCGAGCAACGATGACGGGAAGTCGCTCTTGTCACAAACTACGGCCGCCTCGACGGATCGTGCGTACTCAGGCGTCTTCGGTCACACGTTCCTGATGAGCAACAACACGGTCAACGGGTTCCGCGTGACGGTGAATAGAGGCGCTCACACCAAAGCGTACAATCCGACATTCGAATACTCCGATCTCGGCATCAAGGCCACGTCCGTCCTGCCCGACTTCTTCCGCGTGAGCGTGTCGGGCGGCTTCGCGCTGTCCCCGGTCTGCCGACGGCCACGCCGACATGGGTATACCAGGTCGCGGATGACATGAGCATCCTTCGCGGGGATCATCAATTCGGCATCGGCGCAAATTACATCTACTCCCAATACGATCCGCAGTCGTACACGTCCGCCGCGGGCAACACCACATTCACCGGTGCGGCGACCGGCCTGGGCCTGGCCGATTACATGCTGGGCCGGGCGCAGACGCACACGGCCGGCACGCCGACGGGTGCGAAGATGCGATCCAACTACTTCGGGACGTACGTTCAGGACAACTGGCGCGTGTCGTCGAACGTGACGGTGAATGTCGGCCTCAGGTGGGACCCGTACCTGCCGGCTTATAGTGGACCAGGCCAGATTACGCATTTCGATCGGGCGCGATTCGACGCCGGACTCAAGAGTGCGGTCTTCCTCAATGCCCCGGCAGGACTCATCTTCACGGGTGACGAGGGGATGCCCGGCAAGTCGGTCGCCCGGCGCGATCTCTGGAACTTCGCGCCGCGCGTCGGGGCCGTCTGGGATCCGCGGGGCGAGGGCACCGAGACGCTGCGGGTGGCTTACGGACGGCTCTACGATATGCCGCATCTGCAGACGTATACGGGCCTTGCGCAGATGTCGCCCTGGGGGAATGCGATTACGCTGAATAGCTTTCCGAAGGGCTGGGACGAACCGTGGGCCGCGACGCCTGGGGGCGATCCGATTCCAACGCTCCTCCAGGGGCCGAGCGCGAACTCGGTGTTCCCGCTCCCGGGCACTTACACGCCGTACCCACTTGATTTGCAGGCGACAGCCGTCGATCAGTGGAACGTCAGCTACCAGCGGCAGGTCGCAGCCGACTGGATGGTGTCGGCGAACTACATCGGCAGCCTGACGAAGAACCTCTGGGTGACGGACCAGATCAATCCGGCGGTCTACATTCCAGGCGCGTCGACCGTGGCCAACACGCAAGCACGCCGCGAGCTGAATCTGCAGAACGCCGCGGAAGGCCAGGTACTTCGGCAGCGTCCAGCAGGTCACTGACGACGGCACGGCGAGCTACAACGGGCTGCTGCTGTCTGTGCAGCGGCGCCGTGGCGACGGCATGTCGATACAGGCGAACTACACCATCTCGCGGTGCATCAGCGACCGGTGGAACAGCGAGCCAGGCGTCGCCGGCGTGCCGGTCATGATTCCCGGCAACATGGCGGCGGACCGCGGCAAGTGCGCGAATTCGCCGGAACACAGTCTGAACACGTCGGTGGTTTACCAGATCCCGCCGGCTGGTAGCGGCAAAGTTGCCGCGGTAACCGGCGGCTGGCAGGTATCGGGAATTCTGAGCGCCCGGTCGGGCTCGTACATAACCGTGACCACCGGTGTCGACCAGGCGCGGACCGGCCTGGCGACGAACCAGCGCGCGAACCAGATCCTCGACGACCCGTTCATGCCGGATCGAACCTTCTCGCAGTGGCTGAATCCTGCTGCGTTCCAGCTGCCGGCGCTCGGCACCTACGGGACGATGCCGCTTGACGCCATGCTGGGGCCCGGGCGGCTGAACGTCGACACGGGGGTGTCGCGGACGTTCCGGCTTGGCATGCAGCAGATGCAGTTCCGGTGGGAGGTCTTCAACGTCTTCAATAGGATGACCCCGGCCAACCCGGTCTCGGCGATGAACAACCCCGACTTCGGGAAGGTGACTTCACTGGCGGCGGGAACATTTCCGCGCATCATGCAGTTTGCGGTGAAGTTTATGTTCTAGGCTTTTTCTTCCCTTGCGGCTCATGCCGGGCGGCGCTGCGCACCACCAGCGCAGCGTCGCCCGTCATGCCGAGCGTCGACCAGAGACACCCTCTGACGCGCGTGCGTCCGGATGTCCGTTTCAGAACATCGCTCCGCCGGCGCAGTTGATACGCTGCTGGCGGTGGACTCCACAAACAAGCCCGTCAGCACCGGCTCAAACGGCCCGACTGCGCCGGAGCCCGCGACCGCCGACGCCGGCCGTAAGCGAGGCGGAGCAGGACCCGGCTCTGGCCGAGACTGCCAGGAACGAAGCGGAACAGTTCAGGCGTCTGGCGGAGGAGGCGCGCGAGCTCCGCGACCACCATCGAAACGCGCTCGAGACCATCAGACAGGAGCAAGAGCAGCTCCGGACCACGGCTGAGGTGGCGCGCGCCGCCAGCGAAGAGGCGCGGATCGCGGCCGAAGCTGCACGCCAGGCAGTGGTGGATGCGATGCGCGCCACCGCGGATTCGCAGCATGCCGCGCTCGAGCAGATGAAGGTCGTCGAGGAAATGCGGCGGACCCTCCGTGAGCTCAAGGACGCGGACAAGCTCGACTCCAACTAGCCGCTCCTTCCCTCAAGCTCATCCGGGCGGCTACTTCTTGAGCGTCATCATGTACGCGACTAGCGCATCCACGTCCTCTTTTGGCAGTTTGTACGCCCGCATCACGGGCTTGCGTGCCGCCTTGGTCTTCGTGGTCATGCCCTTCGCGTCGACGATCCACTTGCGGATCTCCTCGGCCTTGAGCTTGCTGGCGATGCTGTCGAGCGGTCCTTTCTTATTGCCCTTGCCTCCAATCGAGTGGCACACGGCGCACTTCTGATCGACATACAACTTTTCGCCGTTTGCGACCTTCGCGTCCTGCGCCGCCGCGGCTGAGGCCAGTCCCACACATACGATCAATCCCGCAATCACTCTGAACATGCGTTATTCCTGTTCTTGCTGCCCGACTCGGGTTCTGTCCAATCTACAATCACCGATCTGCAATGGTGCGGCTCCTCGCCGACAATCCGCTCCTCCTCTTGTTCCTGGTCGCGGCGATCGGCTATCCGCTCGGCCAGATTCGTGTAGGCGGCGCAAACCTCGGGGTCGGAGCGGTACTCTTCGCGGGGCTCGCAATCGGCTCGCTCGATCCTTCCCTGAGGCTCCCGGAAAGTCTGTATCTGCTCGGGCTCGTACTCTTCGTGTACACCGTCGGGCTCGCCAACGGCGCGAGCTTCGTCGCGGCGCTGGCACGGGGATCCGGGCTCCGCGTCAATGCGCTCGTCGTGATGGTGCTCGTCATCCTCGCCGGCCTCACGGTCGTGGCGCAGCGCGTGCTGCAGCTGAGCGCGCCGATGGCGGCCGGGATATTCGCGGGCAGCCTGACGAACACGCCGACGCTCGCCGCGGAGCTCGAGTTCCTCCGGCATGCGGGCGCCGAAACGCCAGAGCCCGTCATCGGCTACTCGCTGACGTATCCGTTCGGCGTGCTCGGCATGATCGTCGCGCTGATGGTCGCGCGGTGGCGCATGCGGCCCCTCGCGCCGCACGATGCGGAGCGCGCGAGGATCACGATGGTGGTGGCGCGAGTGAAAAACCCGGACGCTACGCTCGAACCCCTCGGCGAACTGGTCCGCGCGCAGCTCTGGTCCGCGTCGTTCGGGCGTCTCAAGCGCGACGGCGAGGCCCACGTAGCCACGCCCGACGTCCGGCTGCACCTGGGCGACCTGATCACGGTGGTCGGCACACCGTCCGAGCTCGAGCGCATCGTCGCCTGGATCGGCGACATCGCGGTCGATCCCATCGATCGCGATCGCGGCGAGCTCGACATGCGCCGCATCGTCGTCTCGAATCGCGAGGTTGCGGGACACGCGCTCGGCGACCTCGACTTCCCGGGCCGCTTCGGCGCCGTGGTGACGCGCGTGCGGCGCGGCGACGTGGACTTCGTCCCCGATGACGGCACGGTCGTGGAGCTCGGGGACCGCCTCCGCGTCCTTGCGCCCCGCGACATCATCGGCGACGTGACGCGGTTTCTGGGCGACTCGTACCGCGCGCTCAGCGAGATCGACGTGCCCACGTTCAGCGTCGGCTGCGCGCTCGGTCTCGGCCTGGGGCTCGTGCCAATCCCGCTGCCGGGCGGCCTCGAGCTGCGGCTCGGCCTGGCCGGCGGCCCGCTGATCGTCGCGCTCGTTCTCGGTCACCTCGGAAGAACCGGACCGATACTCTGGACGCTCCCCTACAGCGCAAACCTCACCGTGCGGCAATTGGGGTTGATTCTCTTTCTCGCGGGCATCGGCACGCGTGCCGGCTACGATTTCGTGCAGTACTTCGCGAGCGGCGGCGGGCTGCTGGTCTTCGCGGCCGGCGCGGGCATGACCCTCTCCGCAGCCGCACTGACCCTCTGGGCCGGTGCCACGCTGCTCCATCTTCCGCTCGGCACGCTCGCCGGAACGCTCGCGGGACTGCAGACCCAGCCCGCCGTGCTCGGCTTCGCGCTCGAACAGGCGAAGGACGACTCGCCCAACCTCGGGTACGCCACGGTCTACCCGGTCGCGATGATCGTCAAGGTGCTGCTCGGCCAAATCCTGCTCGCGATCATGCGGTGAGGTTGCGTCAGGGTTTCCAACCCTGCAGCATGAGCATGTAGTTCGCCCGTTCGTAGGCGTCGGGGTCGGGAACCTTGTAGAGGCTCATGTTGCCCCGCATCTCGCCGAGCGACTCCCACTCGTGCTCCTGCATCCACACTGCGAGATCGTCCAGCACCGTTCGGAGATGCGCGGGCCCGTGCATCAGGAGCGCCGAGACCATCTGCGTGACATGGGCGCCGGCCATCGTGGCCTTGACGACGTCGAGCGCGGTGTGCACGCCGCCGGTGACCGCAAGCGACGCCCGGACGCGGCCGGAGAGGATCGCCATCCAGTGCAGGCGAAGCCGCAGTTCCGAGGAATCCGAGAGGTGGAGCGTGCGCGTGGCCGTCAGCTCCTCCGCGTCGATGTCGGGTTGGTAGAAGCGGTTGAAGAGGACCAGCCCATCGGCGCCGGCCCGGTCGAGCTCCCGGGCGAGGTGGGCGAACGCGCTGTAGAACGGGGACAGCTTGACGGCCACCGGGATCGCGACGGCCTTTTTCACCTCCCGTACCGTTTCAATGGCCTGGCGCTCGATGTCCGCGCTGGTCGTCTCCGGGTCGGTCGCGATGCGATAGAGGTTCAGCTCCAGCGCGTCCGCGCCGGCTTGCGCCATCAGACGGGCGTATTCGATCCAGCCGCCCGGCGTCGCGCCGTTCAGCGACGCCATGACGGGAATGCGGACCGCTTCCTTCGCCCGTCGCAGGTGCTCCAGGTACTCGAACGGGCCCAGCGCGAAGGCGTCGGGGCTGGGAAAGTAGCTGGCGGCCTCGGCGAACGATTCTCCGTGGCTGTCGAGATTGATGTACTCCGACATCTGCTCCCGCGTGATCTGCTCTTCGAAAAGCGATCGCAGGACGATGGCCGCGGCGCCGGCGTCTTCGAGGCGTTTGACGCCGTCGAGGTCGTCGGCCAGCGGTGACGCTCCCGCCACCAGCGGATGGGGAAGCTTCATCCCGAGATACTCCGTGCTGAGGTCCATCGTTCATTCCTCCCCTTCCGGTGCGGCCGGGGACGGCTGCGTCGCCGGTCGTCACCTCGAGCTGCGGCACGGTGATGCCCGCGAGCTGCTGGTAGATCGCGTAGCGCTGACGGGCCGCTTCCTGCGCGTCCTTGAGGAACCCCTTGAAGCGGGCGGGGTCGCTGCGCTCGACGACGCGGAACCGCGACTCGTTGCGCATGTACTCGGCGACGAGCGGTTTCGGCGGGCCATAGTCGAGATGCATCGGCGGCTCTCCCTTGGCGATGCGCCGCGGGTCGAAGCGGTAGAGCGGCCACACGCCCGAGTCGACCGCCAGCTTCTGCTGGGTCGCGCCGTGCGCCATGTCGTAGCCGTGCGCGATGCAGTGGCTGTAGGCGATGATGAGCGACGTCCCCGGGTACGCCTCGGCTTCGAGAAAGGCCTGGACGGTCTGGCTCATTTTCGCGCCGAAGGCCACCCGCGCCACGTAGACGTGGCCGTACATGTTGGCGAGCAGGCCGAGGTCCTTCTTCTGGGTCGTCTTGCCGGCCGCCGCGAACTTGGCCACCGCGCCGAGCGGCGTCGCCTTCGACTGCTGGCCGCCGGTATTCGAATAGACCTCGGTGTCGAGCACGAGGATGTTCACGTCGCGCTGGCTGGCGAGGACGTGGTCGAGGCCGCCGTACCCGATGTCGTAGGCCCAGCCATCGCCGCCCACCAGCCAGATGCTCTTCTTCACGAGGTAATCGGCGAGCGCTTCGAGGCGGCGCGCTTCGGCCGTGGCGAGCGGCGCCAGCACCTGCCGCAGCGCCAGCACCCGCTCGCGCTGCGCGCCGAATCCCCGCTTCCGTCGACTGGTCGGCGTCGAGCAGTTCGCCCGCTGAGACGCTCGCCGATCGTCCCCGCCATGTATTCCACCAGCGCGCGCGCCGCGCGCGCATGGCTGTCCACGCCGAGGCGCATGCCGAGGCCGAACTCCGCGTTGTCCTCGAACAGCGAGTTCGACCACGCCGGCCCGCGCCCGTCGCGGTTCGTCGTGAACGGCGTGGTCGGCAGGTTGCCGCCGTAGATCGACGAGCAGCCCGGTGGCGTTCGCCACGAGGGCGCGGTCGCCGAAGAGCTGCGTGAGCAGCTTGATGTACGGCGTTTCACCGCACCCGGCGCACGCCCCCGAGTACTCGAACAGCGGCTCGAGGAACTGCGACGTCTTGTGGTCGACCTTCGGCAGATCGACGCGCGCGGTATCGGGCAGGTCGAGAAAGAACGCGTAGTTGTCCCGCTCGGCGTCGCGGAGCGGCGCCTGCGGGTGCATGTCGATCGCCTTGTGCCGCGGGTTGGTCCGATCCTTGGCCGGGCAGACGTTCACGCACAGGTTGCAGCCGGTGCAGTCCTCGGGCGCCACCTGAATCGTGTACGCCCGCGCCTTGAACTCGAGCCCTTTGTAGGGCACGGACTTGAACGTCGGCGGCGCGTCGGCGAGCGGGCCGTCGTCGTACACCTTGGCCCGGATGGCCGCATGCGGACACACCAGCACGCATTGATTGCACTGGATGCAGATCGCCTGGTCCCAGACCGGGATCTCGAGCGCGAGGTTCCGCTTCTCCCACTTCGCCGTGCCGACCGGCCACGTGCCGTCCACCGGAAACGCGCTGACCGGCAGCAGGTCGCCCTTCCCGGCCAGGAGCACGGCGGTGATCCGCTGGACGAAGTCGGGCGCCAGCGCGGACACCAGCGGCGGACGGGCGTGGGTCGCCGTCACGGCCGACGGCACCGGCACTTCGTGCAGGTGGGCGAGCGTCGCGTCGACCGCCTCGAAGTTGCGCTTCACGACCTCCGCGCCGCGCTTGCTGTAGGTCTTTTCGATCGCGTGCTTGATCTGCGCGATCGCCTCCTCGCGTGGCAGGACGCCGGAGATCGCGAAGAAGCAGGTCTGCATGATCGTGTTGATCCGGCCGCCCATGCCCGTCTCGCGCGCCACCGCGGACGCATCGATCGTGTAGAAGCGAATGCGCTTGTCGATCAGCTGCTCCTGCACCTCGCGCGGCAGCCGCTCCCAGACCTCGTCGGCCGCGTAGGGCGCGTTCAGCAGGAAGACCGCCCCCTCCACCGCGTGTTCGAGCACGTCGACCCGTTCGAGGAACTCGAACTGATGGCACGCGACGAACCGGGCCTTCGAAATCAGATAGGCCGACCGGATCGGGCGCGGGCTCGTGCGCAGGTGGGAGACCGTCGTCGCGCCCGCCTTCTTGGAGTCGTAGACGAAGTAGCCCTGCACGTGCAGGTCGGTCTCTTCGCCGATGATCTTGATCGAGTTCTTGTTGGCGCCGACGGTGCCGTCGGCGCCGAGGCCGTAGAACAGCGCCGTCGTGACGTCGGCCGGCTCGGTGTCGAACGTGTCGTCGTAGGCGAGCGACGTGTGGGTCACATCGTCCATGATGCCGACGGTGAAGTGATTCTTCGGGCGGGCGTCGGCGAGGGTGTCGAAGATCGCCTTCACCATGGCGGGCGTGAACTCCTTGGACGACAGGCCGTAGCGGCCGCCCACGACGACCGGTTCGGCCGCGAAGGACGGACGTGCCTTCGGCGCGCGCCTCGGCGAGGGCGGTGACCACGTCCTGATACAGCGGCTCGCCGAGCGCGCCCGGTTCCTTGGTGCGGTCCATCACCGCGATCGCCCGAACCGATCGGGGCAGCTCGCGCAGGAACGCCGCGATCGAGAACGGCCGGAACAGGTGCACCTTCAGCACCCCGACCTTCTCGCCACCGCGCCGCGAGATGGTCGACCGTCTCGTGCACGGTGTCGGCGCCGGACCCCATGATCACGACGACCCGCTCGGCCTCGGGATGGCCGGCGTACTCGAACAAGCCGTAGCGCCGGCCCGTGAGCGCGGCGAACCGCGCCATCAACTGCTCCACGATGTCCGGGCAGGCGCGATAGAAGAGGTTCGCCGCTTCGCGCGCCTGGAAGAACGTATCGGGGTTCTGCGCGGTCCCGCGCAGCACGGGATGGTCGGGCGTGAGCCCGCGCTGGCGGTGGGCGGCCACCTGGTCTTCCGGCAGCAGCGCCCTCAAATCGTCGTCGGTGAGCTCTTCAATCTTCGACACCTCGTGCGACGTCCGGAAGCCGTCGAAGAAGTGCATGAACGGCACGCGCGAGTCGAGCGTCGCCGCGTGCGCGATGGCCGCGAAGTCGTGCGCCTCCTGCACCGACGAGGCGCTGAGCATCGCGAAGCCGGTGGTCCGGCACGCCATGACGTCGGAGTGGTCGCCGAAAATGGACAAGGCGTGGGTGGCGATGGTGCGCGCCGCGACGTGCATCGTGAAGGGCGTCAGCTCGCCCGCGATCTTGAACATGTTGGGGATCATCAGGAGCAGCCCCTGCGACGCCGTGAAGGTCGTCGACAGGGCGCCGGCCTGCAGCGCGCCGTGCACCGCTCCGGCGGCGCCCGCCTCCGACTGCATCTCGACGACGTCCGGGATGTTGCCCCAGAGGTTCCGTCGGCCCTGATTCGACCATTCGTCGGCGAGCTCGCCCATCGCCGACGAGGGCGTGATCGGATAGATCGCGATCACTTCGCTCACGCGATGCGCGACAGACGCCGCCGCTTCGTTGCCGTCCACGGTCATCATTTTCCGCATTACCGTTCCTCATCGCGGGCGAACTGATCGTCCCGCTTGCGCAGCACGCGTGCCGCGGTCATCCGCTCGAGGATCCGTGAGACGACGTCGGGAGGGATACCGAACAGCCTGGCGGCCTGGCGCGGCGTCAATGACAGTCCCTGCATCTCCTCGAATTCGCCGTAGACCCGGCACAGGAGCGCGTGACGGGCAGCGACGTTACGACGTTCAGGGCGGGCCGTCGAGGGAAGCTGAGCGACGGCAGGTACTAACGTGGTGTTCAGGAAAGCCTGCCACCTGGATTCGATCGGCTTCCGCATCTGGCGTGACCGATCGTGCCGTACTGTTGCCAGCCACGCTGTGCAATGCAGCACAGACCGATCGACGCGGGATCGAGGATCGAATTCTTCGGCGGAGGCGATCAGTGCGCCCAGGGCCTGGTTCGATGGTGAGGATGCTCGAAGAGGGTTCTCCAGGCCTTCGCGCAGGCTTTGTGATACTCCGGGCCGGCCCTCAGCAGAGGTTCGAGGCAAATCTCCCCTTCGAGGGCACATCCCGACTCCAGGCAGGGATCGTTCTTCGCGGTGCAATCAGCTGTGTACTGCTTCTCTATGACCGTGCATGCATCGAAGTAGGCCCGTGCCTGCGCGGCTTCCAGAAGGCTTCCCATCGCCTGTTTCGTCAGACGGCCCTCTGCCGCAAAGGTCATCAGCCTTTCAGGACTGCCGACGTGCCGATCCCAATACGCAGTCGCCACGCGATCGCTCGCCGGCCTCCCGGAATCCACCAGCAGGCGGCGGGCGGACAGATCGAAGTGATAGCTGTCGCACCGGTGAGAGTCCAGGCCGAATTCCGCCGCCACTTCCGAGTGCGAAGCGGCACCGTCCTTCACGTAGACGTGCCCGCTGGCGTCGACGAGACAATAAAGGGTGCAATCCATGACCGTCTTCTCCCGCTCTCGATGAGAACATCGCGCGTCCGTCGAGCCGAGTTCCCCGCGTCAGGCTTCGAGGGACGTCTTGAGGTCTGCGAGGTCGCTGGTGAGCACGTCCCGTACCGTGCCGGCGATGGCCCATCCGATCGGCGCCAGCAATCCGGGCGGAAGCCCGTGGCTCCCGAGCCCGAACTCGATCAGGACCCGCGTGCCGTCTCCGAACGGCGCGAACGTGAAGACCGTATCGATTCGCCCGCCCGCCTTGTGATGGGTGATGGTGTAGGTGCGGTTGTGCACGAACGCCGTCACCTCCATCTCGGCCGTGTCCAACTGGGTCAGCACCTCGCGCGTTTCGAGCCACCGCGTGCCCAACTGGAATCCTCCGGTCGTCAATACCTCGATCTTCTGGATGTTCGAGACGCGCTCGGCCGCGTGTTCGAGGTCGGTGAACACTTCGAACACTCGCTCGACTGGAACCGTGAAGGTCGTCGCAACCGTTACCGTTGTCATCCTGTTATCCCTCCTCCGTCATCGCCAGTTTGGCAGTGCTGGCTGCAAGAAACGAAAAGCTGTTCGACTATAGGCTCGCGGCCCGACCGTGCTGTGTTCCGAATTGCACACCGCCCTGAAGGCGGGCATCCTCAACCAGCTCTTCGCTGGTTCGCCGGCAACGGGCGATCGGTGACCCACTCCGGATGCTCGCGCCGGAACGTCTGCGCGACGTGGCAATCCCAGCACACCGGCAAATCCGTCCGCAGCGATTCCAGCAGCCGGACAGCGGGCACATCGGGCCATTCGCGCGTTCTACCGTCCGGACCGAGGAGCGCCGCGTGATGGCCGACCGACCGCGCGGCGATCGGTTTCGCGCAGTACACGCAGATCTTCGTGTCGAACCATCGGGAGACGATGCGTCCGGTCGTGCTTTCCGGGGAGAGCGCTTCGACCGTGCAGCCAAGATCGCACGACCCACCGGTCGCCCAGAGCGAGCACTCGGCGATATCGGCCTTCGGCGTCCTGCAGATGAGTGAGCCGACTGCCGCACCACGCGCATCGATGCGCACCACCGCCGGGGAGCCGGTTGCCGTGCAGGTTACAAGCCTGTCGCCCCCGAGCCGGCCCCAGATGCGAACACCTCGCGCGAGCTGCCATGCCACCACGGCACAGCCAAGAAGGAGCAGCGTCGCGATGATGGCAGTGGTCGAGAGATTCATCAGCATGGCAACCTCTGCGCCGCATGGTGCGAAAGCCTTGCCACGGCACGTCGGCGATCTCCTGAGGCGATTTCCGGGCAATATCGCCGTACCAGGCCGGTATTTGTGGGGATTTTCACTCAGAGCGGGGATTAACGCGCAGGACCCTCCGCGACGAACCGGCCCCGCTTGCGCGTAGGTTGACAGTCGAGCTGGTTGGATGGAGAATGCGCGCACCGCAGAATCCAAATGGAGGACTGGTGAAGTCCACACGAGTTGAGACGGACTATTCTCGAGCGACCGGTCCCGGACCGTATCCCTCCGACATAGACATCCAAGCCTGGCTGATCGCCTACCTGTCCAACCTGCTGGAGATGGACCCGGACGACATCAAAACCAACGATGCTCTGGCGTCCTACGGACTGGATTCGTCGGCGTCGGTCGGCATCGTCGGCGATCTGGCCGAATGGCTCGAGATCAAGTTGGAGGCGGAGCTGCTTTACAGTTACCCGACCATCGAGAGCCTGGCGCGGCACCTCGCGGCGAAAGGAGGCCGATGATGTCTGCATCCGGCATCGCGCAGCCATCCATCAAGCTTGGCAAACCGTCGATTACTGTCGGCACGCCGGAGATCCGCGCTGCCCAAAGGCGAATGGCGCAGGCGACAATTTTGATCCCGTTTGCCGGGACCATGGCGGCGCTGGTCCTGGCCTCGATCTATGGAATCGGGGTTCTCGAGATTGCCCTGCTCTCGGGTATGTACGTGCTGACCAGCGTTGGAGTCGAACTGGGGTTCCACCGCTGCTTCGCGCACCGGGCCTTCGAAACAACGCGCGCGATGAAGGTCGTGCTGGCCGCGCTCGGCTCGATGGCCGCGGAGGGCAGCGTGTTGTACTGGGCGGCCGGTCATCGGCGGCATCACGCGCACAGCGATACGGGCGACGATCCGCACTCTCCACATGTTCGCCGGCTCAACACCGCCGATGAACCGATGGGCGTCATCCGCGGCCTCTGGCATTCCCATGTCAGCTGGATGATGACGGACAACGTGACCAACTGCACCCTGTTCGGCAAGGACATCCTGCGCGATCCACTGCTGAACCGGATTCACACGTGGTATGTGCCGTTGATCCTCTCAGGTCTGGCGGTCCCGGCGCTCGTGGGAGGCGTGGTGACCGGGACCTGGATGGGCGCTCTCAATGGATTCCTGTGGGGCGGGTTGGTGCGCATGTTCCTCGTCCACCATTCGACCTGGAGCAATGCCTCGTTCAGTCATGTCTACGGCACGCGACCCTTCGCCACGGGCGACCTCAGCGCGAACAACCTCTGGTGCGCCCTTCCCACCTTCGGGGCCTCATGGCAGAACAACCATCACATGTTTCCTTCGTCGGCCTATCTGGGCCTGGAGTGGTGGCAGGTTGATGTAGGCGGATGGTTTGTCCGGATCTTTTCGGCCGTTGGCCTGATTTGGAACGTGAACGGCCCGCCTACGCCGGAGATGAGATCGGCCCGCCGGATCGCCTGACGGATGCGAGGTGAAGCCGTCGCCATAGTCGGCATGGGATGCCGTTTTCCGAAGGCGTCTTCACCCGATGCATTCTGGGACCTGCTCGAGCGCGGCGCGGACGCGATTACCGAGATTCCTCCAGAGCGATGGGACGCGGATGCGCTTTACAGTCCGGTTCCGCGAACGCCCGGGAAAATGTCCACTCGCTGGGGCGGTTTTCTGGAGGATGTGGACGGCTTCGATCCCACCTTCTTCAAGATCATGCCCCGCGAAGCCGGACGCATCGATCCGCAGCATCGCCTGGTGCTCGAAGTCGCGTGGGAAGCGCTCGAGTCGGCGGGTGTGGATCCCGCGGGCCTTGCTTACAGCCAGACCGGGGTCTTCATCGGCGTGAGCCACAGCGATCACGACCGTCTGCTTTATAGCGACCACGCGCGCATCGACGGCTACAACGGACCGAACACCTACCACTGTTTCGCCGCCAACCGCCTGTCCTACTTCCTGAATGTGCGAGGGCCCAGCATGGCCATCGACACGGCGTGCTCCTCGTCGGTGGTTGCGGTTCACCTGGCCTGCCAGAGCCTGATCAGCGGCGAGAGCGATCTCGCGCTGGCCGGAGGAGTGAACCTGAACCTGACGCCGGAAGAATTCGTCGCGCTTTCGTTTCTGGGCGTGCTGTCGTCGGACAACCGATCGCGAACCTTCGATGCGGCGGCCGATGGCTACGTACGGGGCGAGGGTTGCGGGATGCTCGTCCTCAAACGTCTCGCGGACGCCATCCGGTCCGGCGACTCCGTGCTGGCAGTCATCCGCGGGTCAGCCGTCAACCACAACGGCCTGAGCAATGGCATCACCGCCCCGAACGGAGCCGCCCAGGAAGAAGTGCTCCGCCGTGCCCTGCGGGTTGCCGGCGTCGATCCCCGGGACGTCAGCTACGTGGAGGTCATGGGGACGGCAACCGCGCTCGGCGACCAGATCGAAGTCGCGACGCTCAAGACGGTCTATCTCGCCGCTCGCTCTGCGAGCCAGGCATGCTGGCTTGGGTCGGTCAAACCCAATATCGGGCACCTCGAGGCCGCGTCCGGAGCGGCCAGCCTGATCAAGGTCGTCTTGTCTCTTCAGCACCGGCAAATCCCGCCGCATGTGCATTGCGCGCAGGTGAACCCGAACATGGGACTCGCCGACACGCCGTTCTTCATCCCGGTCGTCAATCAGCCCTGGCTCTCGGGTACGGATCGACGGCTTGCGGCCGTGAGCGCGTTCGGATTTGGAGGCACCAACGCCCATATGATCCTGGAGGAGGCCCCGGACGCTGTCGTCGAGACGCGCGCGCGCGCGTTGCACCTTCTCACCCTTGCTGCAAAGACTGAACGGGCGCTGCGCGATCTGGTCTCGCGGTACGTGGCCCTCACGCTGAAGAACCCGGACCTGGACCTCGGGGACGTCTGCTTCACGGCCAATACCGGGCGATCGCATTTCGATTACCGGCTGGCCGTGCTCGCCGCAGGCACGGCAGAACTGCGCGACAGGCTGGAGTCGTTCCTGGCGACGGGAGGAGCACCTGGCCTGGTGACGGGGAAAGCCGCCAGGTCCTTTTCGAACGTACAGGTTCGCGTCGAGGACGCCACGCTGGAGCAGATGGCGGGGTCGTATGTTCAGGGATCCGCGATCGACTGGTCCGGATACTATCGCGACGTCCCAGGGCGCCGCATTCAGCTGCCTACCTATCCGTTCCAACGGCAACGCTGCCGGTTGGCATAGCCGGGGCCCCTCCTACTGGCACGAGTGCGCCCGCCAGGTACTGCGCACGGCACGCGTGCCGCTGGATCTTGCCGCTCGAGGTCTTCGGAATGGTCGCCGGGTTAATCAAGACGACCAGGTAGACCTGAATCCCATGTTCGTTGGCCACCGCTTCGCGAATCGCCTTGAGAGCGGCCCGCGCATCCAGGTGGCGCAGGTGGGTCCGCTCGACTTCCTGCACCACGATCAGCCGCTCCTCGTCGTTCACGTCGACTGAGAATGCCGCGCCGCAGGCCGGACGGAAGCCAGGATAGCTGTCCTGCACGGTCTGCTCGATGTCCTGCGGGTAGTAGTTCTGACCGCGGATGATGATGACGTCCTTGATGCGGCCGTTGACGAACAGCTCGCCGTTGCTGATGAAGCCGAGATCTCCGGTCCGAAGGTATGGACCTTCACCCGTATCGGTCAGATGCGCACTGAAGGTTTCCGCCGACAACTCGGGACGATTCCGGTAACCGCGAGCGACGCTGGCGCCTGCGACCCATATCTCGCCAATGCTGCCCGCGGGGCAACGCTGCATCGAGTGCGGATCGGCAATGACGATTTCCGTGTCGAGCCACGGGCGTCCGCAGCTGACGAGATCTCTGATCCGCGTCGAATCCGGATGGGCCTCGACGACACGGCCCCGTTCCAGGGCCTCTCCATCGACGCGCACGCATTTCGGCTCCTCGGCTACGTGCCCGCCCGAGACGATCAGCGTCGCCTCGGCCATTCCATAACAGGGGTAGAAGTACCGCGGTTGAAAGCCACAGGGCCTGAAGTGCTCGTTGAAACGTTCGAGCGTGTGGCGGCTCACGGGCTCCGCACCGTTGTATGCGGTCACCCAGCTGCTCAAGTCCAGGCGGGCGCGTTTCTGCGGAGTGATTTTCCGGACACAGAGATCGTAGGCGAAATTCGGCCCGCCGCAATGGGTTCCTCGATAGCGCGTGATGGCGTCGAGCCATCGCGCCGGCGTCTGGAGGAATGAAACGGGCGGCATAATGACGCCCAGAAAACCGGTGTACAGCGGTTGAAGGACTCCATCGACCAGGCCCATGTCATGGAAGCTTGGCAGCCAGCACACCGAAACGCTCTCCGGGCTCAACTCGAAGCAGTTGCGCAGGTACTCGGAGTTCTGAATGAGGTTGCCATGGCTGACCATGACGCCCTTCGGTGTCCCGGTCGATCCCGATGTGTATTGTAGAAACGCCAGTGCGTCGCGTCCGGTCGAAGGCGGTCTCCATTCGGTCGCCAATTCGATCGGCAGCGTATCCGTGCCGACCCATTGAAGTCGTGCGAGCACGGCGTCCTGCCCGGCCTGCTGCAGGAGCCCCGGCAGTTGACTTGATGTCGAGAGCACGACCGTCGCCGCCGAGTCGACGGCGACCGCCTGAAGCCGTGCCGGCGACTGCTTCGGCCTCGGCAGCTGCAATGGGACGGCCGCCACTCCGGCGTAGAGGCAGCCGCAAAACGCCGCGATGAACTCCAGGCCGGGCGGGTACAGCAGCAGCGCCTGCCGAACGATCGCCTCCGAGCTCCCCAATCGGGCGGCAACTGCCCGCGCCTGCTGGTCCAGTTCGGCATACGTCACCGACGCGCCCTCGACTTCTCCGTCCTGGAGAAACAGAAACGCCTTGCGATCCGGCTGGTGTTCGGCCCGCCACCGGAGGATGTCTACAAAAGACGCCGCGGTATGCGGGTTCATCGAACGCCGGGAGATTGTCTAACAAGTCGTCATTTTCGCGAAATCGGGCTCCCTTGCGGTGCCCGCCGTCGCCGGAATCTCCCGGAGCCGGTCCACCGCCACCTTCCGATGCGCCGAATGCCGAACCGTAAGCACCGGACAGGGCGCCGATCTCACGACCTTCTCCGCCACGCTCCCGAGGAGTGCGTGCGCAACCGCGCCGCGGCCGTGGGTACCCATGACGATCAGTTCGAACTCTCCCTCGACCGCATAGCGCGAAATCGCCATGCCGGTCAGTTCCCCGGCAATGACGTGTACGCCGGTCTTCAACTGCGCCCGCTCCTCGGGAGAGAACAGGTCCTTCAACTCCTCGCGCAGCGCAGCCGCTTCCGCGCCCACTTCTGGGGCCGGATTGGCAGCCATCGGCGTCCACCCGGCCAGCAGCATCGGGTCTTCGGCCACGTGCAGCAGATGCAGCTCGGCGCCGAACTGGCGCGCCAGCTCCTTTGCGTAATACAGCGCCGTTTCAGCCGTTTCGCTGAAGTCGGTGGGCACGAGAATCTTGCGGAATACGAGGCTCATGGCCAGCTCCTTTCTCCTCTGAGCACGAAAAGGAAGTCGAAAAGGCTCTTCGGCATCACTTGCTCCATGGGTTGACTACATAATCATGAAGGGGGGGCCGTCTTCGCCAGGGGCGATGGTCACCGCGTCGATCGACGGGCCGTGCTTTACGGCGTCACGGGTAAGTCCGACCAGCAGTTTCGAATTCGGCCAATCGATGCCTTCGAGGATCGTCGGCGCGATTACCACCCACTTGCCGCCGATCCAGTTGCTCGTGTCGACGACCAGATAGTCGACCCGCCAGCTCGCTTCGTCGATCAGGAAATCGTCGACGTGTCCGATCTCGCCGTCGCTGGCCTGAATGTGATCGCCGGCGACCTCTTTCGTGCTGCACAAATTGGGCGTCGAGCCGCTCCGGCCATTGGCTTTCCAGTACAGAGAATGCCCGAAATGCCCGAGGACCCGTTCCTCGTCCTGCCGAAGGAGGACCCGCTGGGGATCGATCTCCGGGCTGTTCCGCACCTGCTCCCGCGTCAGCGTGACGTTGAATCCCGCGAGTCCCCAACCAGGCTTGACCGCTTCGGGCGAGATCAGCACCGGATGCCGGGTCAGCCACGAGCCGGCATTGACGACGATGTATCGAATCGTCCACTCCGCATCGTCGAAGTAAAACCCCTCGACGCGGCCGATGTAGCCGTCGATGCCCTCGACATCGGTCCCGCGGAGGCGGCTGACTCTGTGCAGCACGCGAGATCCACCAGCCGCCGGGGCTTCCTGTCGCTCGGGCGGTGCCGGCGCGGTCGCCGCCTCTCCCTCCGCCGTGACCGACGCGCGTCGCGTCGGACGGACCGTCAGAACCGGGCACGGGGCCGCGCGAACGACTTTTTCGGCGACACTGCCCATCAGCATGTGGGGCATGCCACTTCGGCCGTGCGTGCCCATGACGATGAGATCGATGTCCCGATGGCCGGCATACCGCACGATCTCGTCGGATGGCACGCCGATGCGCAGGGCGTATTCAGGCCGAAGCTGCCTGGCTTCCTGCTCGCTCACGAGCGTTTCGAGCTGCTCCTGCGGCGCCGTCTCGAATTGAACCATCGGAAAGTCAGCTTCGAAGTTCACGCCGGTCTTCGGGACGTGCAGCAGATAAAGCTGTGCGCTGAATGCCTGCGCCAATCCGACCCCGTACTTCAATGCTGCGTCGGACGTTTCGCTGAAATCGGTCGGCACGAGAATGCGTTTCACGGGGATCATCATCACACCTCCCTGTCGGCTTGGTCGCACGGCAACACATATGCCACCGGCGAATGGCCTCGAAATCACGCCGATTGACGACTTGGGAGGTGAGGCCGCCGGAAATCCGTCGCCGCAGACGCGAAATTTCCCGCCCCGTGCGGGTTTTCCCGGCGATCCGGTTCCGCCGGACTCGCGTACAAATTGGCAGTTGTGACTGAAGGCGTCATCCCGGAAAGCTGAATGACGGTACGCTCGACAATCGCAGCGCCGTCTGGGCTGACTGCCGGACGCTCTCGGCGTCGCCCGATCCATCCACGCGATGCCAATCGACCGCGCCAATTTCTGAGCGCGCCTGGCGATCGAGCACGTCGGCCGTCGCGTCGGAAGGATCGGCGACGCGCTCGCGGAGCCGCGCCGCCAGAATCTCCTGCGGTCCGTCAATCCATAAACCGATGAACGGAACGTTAGCCGCCTGCGCTACCGAAGCGATGCCAGAACGATCGTCCGGCCTCGCGAATACGGCGTCCGCAATCACCGAGTGGCCGCCCCGGAGAGCGGCGGCCGTCCGCATCGCGATCGTCTCGTATACCCGCCCGTTCACGTCTGCCGTGTAGCCTTCGGGCCCGAGGCGGGTCAATGGCGAGACGCCGAGCAACGTCTTGCGAATCACATCGCTGCGGACGACGAGGGCACCAGGCGGTACGCCGACAAACGGCGCCAGGCCCCGGGCCAGAGTGGACTTCCCGGAGCCCGACAATCCGCCGATGGCGATGAGGCAGGGCACCTGCGGGCGCAGCAGCTCCTGTGCCAACGCGACGTACTCGCGTGACGCCGCGTGGAGGCCGCGTCGCTGCCCCTCGTCGGGTTGAACCTGTGCCGCACTCGCGCTGGTTTTCGCTCGCACAGCGGCGCGACACGAAAGAAACAGCGGCAGCAACGGGAGGCCATCCAGGTCGACGCTTCGCGCGAGGTACTCGTTGAAGACCAGGCTGGCGTGGGACCGGAGATCGCGCCGCCACAAATCCATCAGCAGAAACGCGAGGTCGTAGAGCACATCGATGCACGAGATGTCCTCGTTGAACTCCACGGCGTCGAACAAGGTGGGAACGCCGTCGACGAGACAGATGTTTCGCAGGTGCAGGTCGCCGTGGCACTCGCGGACCCGTCCGACGTCCCGCCTGGCGTCGAGGCGCCCGGCGTGCCGATCGAGCGTCGCACGGGACTCGGCCGTCAGGCGCTCGCAGGCGGTGACATCGAGAATACCCGCACCCTGCTCGGCAAAGCCCCGCGCGTTGCCATCGATGACCCACGCCATGCCGTCGCGGCCGCCTCGATCAGACCGCGGCGCCGCGCTGGCGTGCAGGCGGGCGATCGCGTCGGCAAGGCCCTCCATGAGCCCGGCATCCAGCCGATGGCGCTCGGCGAGACGGTCGAAGAGGGTGTCCTGGTCGAATCGCACCATCTCGACGACCCAGTCGATCGGCTCGCCCTGCCCTCCCAGCGCGAGCGCGCCTCCGGCGTCGCGCGTGACCGGCCGCACGCCGAGATAGAGAGCGGATGCCGTCCGGCGGTTCACACGCACCTCGGCCTCGCAGGCGATGCGCCTGAGCTCGACCGTCGAAAAATCCACGTAGTCGAAGCGCACGGCCCGCTTGAGTTTGTAGGCCCGATCGCCGGCCAGCCAGACGATGCTGATGTGGGTGTCGATCCGTTCGACCGGGGACGCTGAAAGCCCGTAGGCTTCCGGCGTGGAGAGAAACGAGATGACGTCGCGCTGCTCGTCGGTCGTCATTGCGCTGGTTCCTCGCGCTGCTGGCCACCTTCACACCGGCTCCCTTAGTGACTTGGCTGGCGATCCTCCGGAGCCTGCGCGGGAAGGAGGATGCTGACCGTCGTGCCGCCACCCGGCGGGCAGTCGATGCTGATCGTGCCGTGGTGCGCCTCGATCAGGCGTTTGGCGGTCGGAAGCCCCAGCCCCGTTCCGCGCGCCTTCGTCGTGAAGAACGGGACGAAGATCTTTTCGCGAATGTCCCGCGGAATCCCCGGGCCGGCATCGCTGAAGACGACCTGGCACGAAGAATCGACCGCCGCGACGGAAATCCGGATCGTTCCCTGGCCCTGCATCGCGTGCGCGCTGTTCAACAGCAGGTTCTGGAACACGATCTTGAGGAGATCCGGATCCGCCTCAATCGGCGGCGCCGATCCGGCCACTTCCACACGCATGTCCTTGAGCGCCGGATCCGCCCGCATCAGATCGGCCGTCGTGCCCACCAGGCGCGCGACCTCGACCGCCGTCGGACGCGGCTGCGGCGGTCTGGCAAACAGGAGCAGATCCTTCATCAGCTCGTTGAGCGTGTCGATCCGTGCGACGATTTCCTTCGTCATGGCCGCGTCCCGGCTGCCCTCCGGAAGCCGGCCACCGATGACCTGAATCGCCCCCCGGATGCCCGCCAGCGGGTTCTTCACTTCATGGGCGATCACGGCGGCCATTTCGCCGAGCCTGGCCAGTGTCGTCTGCTCGCGCAGTTGTTCCTCGATCCGGACGCGGGCGCTCAGGTCGTGCAGGATACCGGTGAATCGCCGGTCGCCGTTCACCATCATTTCGCCGACGGCGAGGTGCACTGGAAACGTCGTGCCGTCCTTGCGGAGTCCTGTCACCTCTCGTCCGACGCCGATGACTTTCTGCACGCCCGTCGCAAGATAGCGCGCCAGATAGGTGTCGTGCTCCTCGTGGTAGGGCGACGGCATCAGGATGTTCACATTCCGGCCGAGGACGTCCTGTTCGGCGTAGCCGAACAATCGCTCGGCAGCAGGGTTGAAGCCTTCAATACGGCCGTGCGCGTCGATGACGACGATGCCGTCCACAGCGGAGTCGACGATTGCGCGCCACCGCGCCTCGCTTGCCCGGAGCCGGTCCTCGAGCTGCACCCGGGCGCTCAGATCGTGCAGCATCCCCGTGAACTTCCGCTCCCCGCCGATCGACATTTCACCGACCGACAACTGCAGCGGGAAGGTGGTTCCGTCGCGCCGGCGTCCGGTGACCTGCCGGCCAATCCCGATGATCTTCGCATCCCCCGTGGTCAGATATCGCTCGAGGTAGCCGGCGTGCTGCTCGTGATCGGGAGAGGGCATCAGCATGCTGACGTTTCGCCCGATGGCTTCGGCGCCCGGATAGCCGAACAACCGCTCGGCTCCCTGGTTGAACGACTCTATCCGTCCGCTGGCATCGATCACGACGATGCCGTCAACGGCCGAATCGATGATCGATTGCAGCCGCGCGGTCGAATCGCGAAGCTCGGCCTCGCCCGCCTGAACGCTGGCCCAGAACTCCTCCTTCGCGCGGCGGAGGCTATCGGCTGCCCGGCGATCGCGGTGAGCGTTTCGCGCAAGGACCCAGACCAGACACGCGAGCAACGCGGCAACGAGGGAGAGGAGAACGATGGATGAGGTGGGCACGACGTGCGGCTTGAACGGTGCCTAGTCTGACCGATCAAGCGCCATTGTCAATGGGCCACGACGACAGTGGATACCCTCTCGACTACCTGGCACCACCATTGCGACAATCGCCAGCGCAAACATGGAAACTACTCTCGGGACCACAAATGTGCTGCTCGGCATCATGGCGGCCGTCGCCGTGCTCGAAGCGCTCGCCGTCGTCGGTCTCGTTCTCGGTGGCTTCCTGCTCTATAGGCGTGTCCGGCGGGTCATCCGCGGGATCGCGGAGCGGCGAGTTGCACCGGCCGCCAGCCGCGTCAACGCCATCCTCGACGACATCAAGGCCGTGACGACCACGGCGAAGGAACAAGCCGCGCGCGCCCGATGGCTTGTCGGCCGCGTCGTCGATTCAATCGAGCGATGGCGCCGCGGGGCGGATGCGCCCCCGCCCCGCCAGTAATCAGGACTATCTCGCTGCGGTCCGGGTTTCCGTTTCCTTCTCGGGCTCGTCGGCTGCCCGCTCGATCTGAATCGTGCAATCCTTGAGCAGCGCCACCAGCGCCCCGACCGCCGCGAGGACAGGGGCCAGCACGGTTCCGACGACACCGGCAGTCAGCGGGAACTCCGCAATGGTGCGGCCCTGATGCTGCACGACCACACGGCGGATGTTGCCTTCGTGGATCACGCTCTTGATCTTGTCGGCAAAGGTCTCGCCCTCGGCCTTGAACGACTCCCAGTATTTGTTTTCTGCCATAAACGCCCCCTCTTCTCGAAAACCTGTCTGACGCCTGCGCGCCACAGCACCGGGCGCTCGTTCAGGCACGCCGGGCTTCCGCACGCCGCTCGGCGTCTGCCTTCACCGGTCCGAGCGACAGCCAGCGAATCATGATAATCCCCGGCGACACGAACGCCCAGTACCGGCGAAACTTTGCGCGCGCCACCGGATCGGTGGCCACCACCCGCGTCTCGGTGCGGAAGACCGACTCGTCGGGACCACGTGGATCGGCACGAAGGGTCCAGGCGATCTTCACGTAGTCGGGCTCGTGAAACGCCGTGAACTCCGCCGGCGGCAACGCGCGGAACACCACGTCGGCCATCCACGGCTGGGTCACGGCGCCCATGACGATCTCTCGATCGGGGACTTCGGCCAGCACGCCCCAGCCGATGTCCTGCATCTGGACGATAAACGAGGCCCGTTCCACCTGCCTCGCTGGGTGACTGCGCATGATCGATTCGCGTGCCTTGAAGATGGCCCTGACGATCGAGGATTGCTGAAGGTCCATCCTGGTGGCGGCGTCAAAGGTGATGTCCGCCGGGGCGTCGACCTGGATGTGATGGCGCTCCGCGACCTCGTACGTCGGCATGAACCGATCGAGGAGCGCATCCTGTTCTTCTGGACGGGCCGCCGGCCTGACGTCGCCGTAGCACAGCCACGCATAACCAACAACGGCTGCGTACGACGCCGCGGCGACACCCGCGCCAACGGCGAGCCAACGACACGACGTTCGGAAAATGGATTTCGCGCTCATACCGGCACTCGAGGCAAAACAAGTGCCGGGGGCCGCTGCCGGATTCGCGGCAGACGATCTCGGCCCGGGGTTGTCAGGCTGTGTTCAGCTTCTGCAAGAACGCGTCGAACGCCGTTTTCACGGTCGCATAGCATTCGCATGTACCGGCCTCGAGCCCCGCGCGGTCGAGGACCGTCACGTGGCCGCGGTGATAGGCGATGAGATGTGCCTGCCGCAGCTGCTCCGCAACCACGCTGACCGTCGGCCGACTGACTCCAAGCATCAGGCCGAGAAATTCGTGTGTCAGCTTGAACTCATTCGTGAAGACGCGATCGTGTGTCATCAGCAACCACTTGCAGGCGCGCTGCTCGACCGAATGAAGCGCGTTGCACGCCGCGGATTGCATGACCTGGATCATCAGAGCGTGCGCATAGTGACCCACCAATCGAAAGAGCGCGTCGCCACGGGCCAACTCTTTTCGAAATTCGCTTGCTGGAAGCATCCGGCCGCAGCCAGGGACCTGGATGAGCGAATCGCTGGGATCGCTCGCGTCGCCAAAGAAGAGGGCCACGCCTGTGACCCCTTCGTTGCCGATGGTCCCGACCTCCGCGGTCGCGCCGGTGCGCATCACGGACATCACCGAGCAGACGCCGCTGTCCGGAAAACACACGTCGTTGATGATCTCGCCGCCCCTGGACAGGCTTCGTTTGTAAGTCAGGGCACTGCGGGTCAGGTGCGGCGCCAGCCGCTCGAACTCCGCCTTGGGGAGCGCCGCGAGAATTCTGTTCTCTCGATACTGGATCGTCCGGCCGCGTGACACGTGCGGGCCGGCGAGCGTCAGAACAGGCATATGCCCCTCGCCAACTTATCGGTCGACCAGTCACCTCGCTGCCGAGAGACTGGCCGCAAGCGCCTTCTCGAGTCTCGCGTCATGAGCGTAAATGTCTTCCGCGAATCGGACCGTGCCATCGTCCGGCATCACGACGGCTGTAATGTAGAAGAGAATCACCTGAATCGGCCGCCGCAGGTTGACCGTAACCGTCGCTTGTCCGTTCATCGCGTCAAGGATCCGCTCCCGCGGCCATTCCGGTCGATCCTCGAGCACCCACGCCGCCAGCGCCACGGGGTCCTCGAGACGCACGCAGCCGTGGCTCAAGTCGCGGCGGAACCGGCTGAAGAGCTGCACCGCCGGTGTCCCGTGCATGTAGACGTTCTCGTCGTTCGGGAACACGAACTTGACGAGGCCTAAAGCGTTGTTCGTCCCGGGACGCTGCCGCACGCGCAGTTGGCCCTGGCGAACCCGCGCGAGGTTCTCGGCCGTCGCCGGCACGGGCCGGGCGTCGTCGCCCATACCCGACACGATTTCCATGTTCTGCCGCCGGAGGTAATCCGGATCGCGCTCAGCAGCCGGAAGAGTTTCACCTCGGGCGATCGACGACGGAATGTTCCAGTACGGCCTGAAGACGACGGAGCGCATCTCCTCGACGAACACGGGCGTCTGGGTATTCAGGGCCCGTCCGACAATGACGCCCATGTCGAAGGACGGGTCGCCGTCCTGGGAAATCCCGTCCCAGGCCCACAGGCGGAACATCGGAATGTTGACCGCAACGAACCGCTTGTCACCGAGGTGGGGCACCCAGCGCAACCGCTCGAGCGCGAGCTCGATCTGCCGTACGCGCATCGCGAGGGGGACGCGCAACGCCGCCTGGGTGCTCTTGCCGAGAACGCCGTCGGGTTCCAGTCCGTGACGGGTCTGAAAGCGCTTCACGCCGTCCACAAGCGCCCCGTCGTATACAAACGGTTCGGCGGGTACAGGCACGTTGGCCGGCAGATCGCCAAACGCCACAAGGCGCCTGTGCAGTACGGGAAGGCCGGCGTGCAGGTCTCCGGGCCGCACGATCGCCACGAACGTGGGGAGGCTCTCCAGGGAGGGATCGGCGGCGAGGCGCCGGTAGCGCGCCAGCATGCCGCGCAGGCCGCGATAGAGCGCGAGAGGCGGCGTGAACGCCGCCACCGTCTCGATAAAGCGATCGCCGGCGATCGCTGCGTGCAGGATGGCCGCGAAATCGTGATCGTCAGCGGGAGCCGTCATCCGGAACCCTGCGGCACGCGGATCCACGCGGCCCCCGTGCAGGTGCCTGAGATAGCGGACCATCGTATCGCTCAGCGCCGCATCGAATCGAGCCGCATCGTGGCGGGACGCCCGCCGCGGGGGTTCGAGCGTTCCTGCCAGGCTCTCGAGGGTCGTCAGATCGTAATCGGCCGGATCGAGACCCTCGTCCGCTGCATTGCGGAGCAGCGCCAGGGCCTCGCGGGCATCAGGCGTCGGACGGCCCGCCGCATCAACCCAGAGCGGAACGTCGATATGGTACTGAAGCGACGCGGCTCGGCCGGCGGCGCATACCACGAAAACGAACACGACTCCTGCACCAGTCAGTCGGGACATCTCGACTCCTCACTGGTAGCCGAGCTCGCGTTTCGCCAGACGCCGGTCCTTCATGTAGCGGTGACAGGCGAAGCAGGACGTGGTCAGCGCGGTGTACCGGCTGACGGCGGCGTCCAGATCGCGATCCTTGGCGGCCACGCCCAGCTCGCGGAGGGCCGTCAGGAACGCTTCGCTCTGCCGCAGGTACTCGGGACCCTGGAGCACGCTCCACGCAGGAGACTGAGTCGCCTTGCTGAGGGCAGTGCTCTCCTGTTCGAGCAGCGTGAAGTTGCTCGTCAGGATCGCTTCGAGAATCTTCTGGGAGTGTCCCAGCTTCTCCCGCATGACACGCCGCGTCGCCGGCGTCTGACCGTATCCCGCCTGGCCCGACGCGGCCACCAGGAGAAGAACCAGAACGAGCCGAATAGAGCCTTTCATTTCTCCTGCCTTCCTGATCCCACGGTCGCCCGAAGCTCCGGAATAATGATTCAGGTAAACAGCGCTGCAATGCGCGATCCAGTGGAGCACAATCCGAACTCTTGGCTGGCCAGCGGGCCGATGAAGGCTGAAGCGGCAATGCGACGATTACGTCAGTGCGGCGCCGCGTGCGCCTCGAGGACGAGCGCGGCCACGTCGTGGACTTCGAATGGCTTCTGTAGCACCCGGTAGGCGCCGAGCTCGAGTGCGCCCGCCAGGACTTCGGGCGTGCCGAACGCCGTCATCATGATCACGGCTGCCGCCGGCGCGAGCGCCCTGATGGTCGCGAGCAGTTCGAGGTCGTTCGAATCCGGAAGGCGGTAGTCGAGCAGCACGACATCGAATGGCTCGCCCGCCGACACCGATCGAACGGCGTTGAGGGCGTCGCCGACCTCCACGACCGCGTGGCCCGACTGCTCCAGCGTTTCGCTGAGTGACCACCGGATGAGCGGCTCGTCATCGACCACCAGCACCCGAAGCCTCGGGGAATCTTTCGCGATTGAGGGAATACTTCCCAGCGCAACACCTGCCGCCAACATCATTGTCTCCTTCACGAGCGCCACGGTTCCAGGGGCGGCGAAAGGGGTCACACCGCGACTTCGGTCGTGCCACGGCCAAGGCCGCAGCGGTTGATTCGATCGCCAAGCGTCGATCGCTTGATGCGCAGCAAGCCCGCGGCCTTCGACTTGTTCCCTCCGCTCGCCTTCAGCGCCCAGGTAATGAGGCTCGCTTCGACCTCCATGAGCCGGTCGTCGAGCGAAATGGCGATCTCGCCGGCCACGGTACCCGCGCCGATCCTCGGACTCGCCAGGGTGGGTGAGAACACGGGAGCCTCAGCCGCGGTGGGCGCCGCGGCCTGCGGCTCGGCCGCTGGCACCGGGGAGGCCGCCACCGGCTCGCCATTCGCTCCGGAGAACGCCGGCAGCGCAGGCATCGCTTCGGTCCCGGCGTGGAACAGCACGCTCGCCGGCATGCAGCCGACGCGCACGGTTCCGCACGAACACGTCTGCGCAATCCGCTCGCACGCGTTCTCCAGCTCGCGGACGTTGCCGGGCCAGGAGTACCGCATGAAGCCCTGCTTCACCGCGTCCGAGACGGGCGGAACATCCTCGCCCCGCCGGCTGAAGTACCGCTGGAGAAAATGCTCCATCAGCACCGGGATGTCCTCCGGCCGCTCGCGCAACGGAGGCAGGATGACGGGCAGCACGTTGAGCCGGTAGAAGAGATCCTCCCGGAACTTGCCGTCCGCCACCAGCTGCCTCAAGCTGCGCTTGGTTCCTGCAATCACGCGGACGTTGACGGGCACCGCCCTCGTCCCTCCCAGCCGTTCGACGGTCCTGTTCTGCAGGACGCGCAGCAGCTTCACCTGCATCGACAGCGGCACATCGTCGATGTCGTCGAGAAAGATCGTTCCGCCTTCTGCGAGCTCGAAGCGGCCGGGCCTGTCCTTGACGGCGCCTGTGAACGCGCCGCGTTCGTGGCCGAACAGCTCCGATTCGATGAGCGTCTCGGAAAACAGCGCGCAGCTGACGGCGACGAACGGTCGATGCCAGCGCCGGCTGTTTTGATGGATCAACGTGGCGGTCACCTCTTTGCCGGTGCCGCTTTCGCCGGTGACCAGAACGGTGCTGTCGCTCTTACCGATGATGCGCAGGAACTCGAAGACAGCCCGCATCCGGGCGCTGTGCCCGACGACGACGGAGTCCACGGTGATCGAGGGGTCGGATGTCATGGCGGCCGTCTCCAGAACGCGTCAGGCGACGCGGAGCGTGTCGAAATCGGGGATTTCCTGGCGCAGTGCCGTCTCGATGCCGACATGCAGCGTCATGAGCGCGCTCGGGCACCCGGCGCACGCGCCCGTCAGCCGGACGGCCGCGGAATTCCCCACTACCGCGACGAGCTCGATATCGCCCCCGTCGGCATTCAGGTACGGCCGCACGCGATCGAGCACGGCCTGAACACGTTCCTTCGCAATCATGGGTCGCTCCCTGAGAATGTCGGTCACCGGCGTGCTTCGGTCCGGATACAGAAAAGGGGGCAACCGGGATGCCAGCGCGGGCATGACGGGATTCCGTGATTTCTGGCGGATTTGCGACAGCCGACGTCGGGGACTGCGGGCCGGGGCGGGAATTATTCCGCAGCGGCTGGGGGATAAACCCGCGGTTTTCTTACGCGCGCACCGACCGTTCGAGCTTGAATTTTTCGATCCGGTAGCGAATCTGATCGCGATTCAACCCCAGTAGCGTGGCGGCGCGGGTCTGGTTCCAGTCGGTTCGCTCGAGCGCCTGAACGAGCAGCGAGCGTTCGAGCTGCTCGAGATCGATACCGGCGGCCGGCAGCTCGACCCGATCGCTGAGCCGTACGGGGCCGGCCGTCGTTCCGCCGAAGTCGCCCGCCGTCAGCGTGTCGCCTTCGGCCAGCAGCATCGCGCGCTCAATCGCATTGCGAAGCTCGCGGACGTTGCCGGGCCACGGGTACCGCTGCAGCTGCTGCATCGCGTCGGGCGTCACGCCCCGGATGTGCTTCTTGAACTCGGTGTTGTAGGCGTCGACATAGAACGTGACCAGCCGCGCAATATCGTCGACGCGGTCGCGGAGGGGAGGAAGCGCGATCGGCAGCACGTTGAGCCGGTAGAACAGGTCGTCCCGGAATTTACCCTGGCGCACTTCCTCCTGCAGATTACGATTGGTCGCGCTGATCACCCGGACGTCGACGTGGATGTCCGTCGCTCCCCCGACCCGCTTGAACGCCCGTTCCTCGAGGACCCGCAGCAGCTTCGCCTGAAGCAGGGGCACCATCTCGCCGATCTCGTCGAGAAAAACCGTCCCGCCGTCGGCCATCTCGAACAGGCCGCGCTTCTGGCGATCGGCACCCGTGAAGGCGCCACGCTCGTGGCCGAACAGCTCGCTCTCGAGCAGCGACTCGGGGAGCGCCGAGCAGGTGATGTTCATGAACGGCTTGGACGCCCGGCTGCTGTTGTAGTGAATCACCTTGGCGGCAAGGTCCTTGCCGGTGCCGCTCGCTCCAGTCAACAGGACGGTCGATGCCGGACTCGACGCGACCTTCCGGAGCAGCGCCTTCGCGGCGAGAATCGCCGGGCTCTCACCGACGATGTGGTCGAAGCTGTACGGTTGCGCCTGCCTTGCCCGGAGGGTGCGAACTTCCCGCAGCAGATGCGTCGTCTCGAGCGCCTTCTCGACGAGCAGCGCGATTTCGTCGAGGTTGAACGGTTTGTTCGCGTAGTGATACGCCCCCTGTTTCATCGCCTCGACGGCCGTGTCGATGTTCGAATAGGCGGTCAGCATGATGACGAGCGTGTCCGGCGTGCGCTCCTTGATCTTCTTCAGTACCGACAGACCGTCACCATCGGGAAGCCGGTAGTCGAGCAGTACCAGGTCCACGCCGTCCGCGCTCTTGACGAGCGCGTCGGCGGCGGTTGCCGCCTCGACGACGTCGTAGCCTTCGGCCTTGAGTCGTTCGGTCAGCGACCAGCGGATAAGCTGCTCGTCGTCAACGACGAGGATCGTCGGTGCGGGCATATTTGCCCGATATCGTAGCGCACAAGGCCTCTCCGCCGCAGTTCAATGCGTCGATGTGGCGCAGGACGTGATGTCCGCCTGGCAGCGAGAGCTATCGGAGACGCGCAGCAAGCGCGCGTTCAACGAGGGGGGCGAGCGTGTCGATGTCGAACGGCTTGTCGACGATGGCGAAGGCCCCCAGCCGGTGCGCTTCCATGAAGATCTCCGGGCTGCCGTGGGCCGTCATCAGGATCACTGGCGTATCGGGCCGCAACCGGCGAATCGCCGACAGGACGCGAAGGTCCTCGCAATCAGGCAGGCGCAGGTCCAGAAAGACTACGTCCACGGCGCCCGGCCCTTGCAGGCATGCCCGCATCGCCGATGCAGCGTCCTTCGCCTCGCCGACCTCATAGCCGTGCCCGACGAGGGTTTCGGCCATCCACCAGCGGATGAGCGGCTCATCGTCGGCTACGAGGATTCGGGCGCGTGGGGACTTCTTCGGAAATAGGGAAGAATTCCCTGTCTCCGCCTGCTGCGCCAAACGGGGTGGCCCGCCAATTGCCTGCGAAATTGCCATTACCATGCTCACAACCGACTCCGAGTTCAAGTCGCGAGCCATATCCACGGGCCAGTTGAGCCACGGTGCGGCCCTCAGCCAGGACGCGGCCCTAGTCGTGCTGATCTGCGCAGCGGCAGGCCTGGTCGTCCCGGACTTCTATGGCCCCGTGAATCCCGTACTCCTGCCGGGCACCTACGGCCAGGATTGGATGTCACTCGCGGCGGTTCCCGTACTGGTCTGGGCGACCCGATCCGCCAGGCGCCATTCGATGCGCGGATTGATCGTCTGGATCGGCCTGCTCGCGTATTACCTGTATGCCTACGCGTTATATGCATTTGGGCCTCAATACACCGCGCTCTACCCTTTGTACGTGGCAATCGTGGGGCTGTCTGCGTTCGCGCTGGTGATGGTGGCCATCTCGCTCGACATCGACGTCTTCGACCACCACCTGCGTGGCCGGCTTGCGGCACGATGGACCATCGCGCTCTTTGTGACCATCGTCGTCTCACTCGCGCCGGTGTGGATCGCGATGATGATCGCGGCAATCCGTGAGGGCACGCCTTCCCTGTTCACCACGGTTCATGTTCTCGATCTGGCGTTCGTGTTTCCGGCAATGATCGTCGCCGCGGTGGGTCTCTGGCGGCACCGGACATGGAGCTACGTCCTGGCGGGTCCGCTGCTGATACTGAGCGCGACAATGATGGGGTCTCTCGTCATCTCGGAGGTCATTGCCGCGGTGCACTTCACCCCCGATCCGTTACCGCTCTCCTTGATTTTTGCGATGATTGCTTTGGCAGCCGGCTGGCTCGCCCGTAGTTACTTGCGCCTGCTCCCCGTCTGAGGCGACCGGCCGCGTCCTCCGCGCATAGGGTATCGAGGCTCGCACTGTGACTGCCGATATCGATCTGATTGGCTTGCTGATCGCCGCGCTCGGGGGAGCGGCGGTCGGGCTCGAGCGTCAGCGGTCGGGGCACGCGGAAGGGCCGGGAGCCCGCTTCGCGGGTATTCGGACCTTCACGATGCTCGGCGGATTGGCAGGACTCAGCGGATCGCTGTGGACGCTGGGGCTGACAGCACCGGCCGTCGTGCTCCTCGGTGCCGCAGCGGCCATCACCGCCGGTGCGTATATCGCCGCGAGCCGCCACGACGTCGACGGCACGACGGAGATCGCGGCGCTCGTGGTGATGGCCGCCGGAGTCATGGCTGGCATCGGCGCGTATCGCCTGGCGAGCGGCATCATCGCGCTCACCACGCTGCTGCTGGTCGAGAAGTCGCGCCTCCACACCCTGGCGGCCCGGATCGACGACGTGGGGCTTCGTGCCGGTGTCCGGTTTGCCGTCATGGCCCTCGTCGTGTTGCCGCTGCTTCCTCCGGGGCCATATGGGCCGCTTGGGGGCGTGCGGCCGCGCGAGCTGTGGGCGCTGGTCCTGTTCTTTTCCGGCCTGAGCTTTGTCGGGTACCTTACGCGCAAGATGGTCGGCCCGGGCCCCGGATATTTCGTCACGGGTCTGCTTGGCGGACTGGTCTCTTCGACGAATGTCACGTTCACCTTTGCACGCACCAGCCGCATCGAGCCGGCGAGCGCTCGCGCACTGGCCTTTGGAGCCGTGGCGGCAAACGCCATGCTCTATCCTCGTGTGCTGGTTGCGACGGCAGTGCTCAACGTGGCACTGCTCCCAGTGGTCTTTCCCTATTTGATACTGCCGGGTCTGGTAGCAGCCTCTGCCGCGGCCATCGGTTTTCGCCGAACCTCCCGTGAGGGACTGTCCGGGTCAGGCATGGCCAATCCGCTGCAACTGGCAGCCGCGCTGCAGATGGCGCTCCTGTTTCAGGCGGTCATGATGCTGGTTCCACTTGCCGGTCGCATATGGGGGCAGACAGGTGTGTTGATCTCGGCGGCCGTGCTTGGCCTGACCGACGTCGATGCGCTCACGGTCTCGATGGCGAGGGGCGTGGCTTACACCGTCTCCCTCGATGCGGCGGCACTCGCGATCGCGGTCGGCGTGCTGTCCAACACGGTGCTGAAGCTCGCGGCCGCGCTGGTCTTCGGGAGCCGGCCGTTCAGGACAATCGCCGGGGGGGCACTCGCCTTGATGATCGTCGCCGCCGCGTTCGCCGTGTTCCTGGCGTGACCATCATGCCCGGTACAACACGTACGTGAAGCGGCCGTGAAGCCGGGCTTCGCCTGCGATCTGTCCCTTTGCCTTGAGCACAACCGCTATCATGGTCTTCACGGCCCATCTTTTCTGAAGGCTGAAGGCAAGGGGATGCCGCCCCGTCGCGCGGCGCCGGTGCCGGAAATCCGGCAGTCTCCCGCCCGGGCAGGCGGAATGTCGGCCATCTTCCGACTGATCGCGGGCGCTTCAAGTGGCACGGCGTCTGCACTTCTTATGAAAGCGAGGTGCTCCATGATCGTTCTCAAGAACATTCTTGTGGCGACAGACTTCAGCGAACCGTCGGAGGCAGCGCTCACGTATGGCCGCGATCTGGCTCGAAGCTACGGCGCGAAACTGCACGTGCTTCACGTCACAGAGAGCCTCCTCATCCGATTCTCGATCGAAGCGCCAATCGCCTATCTCCCTGAACTGCAGACCCAGATCGAAGAAGAGGCGCGCCGCCGCATCGACGCGCTCGTCACCGACGAAGACCGGGCGACAATCGGGGCCAGAGCCGTCGTGATCACGTCGCCCGGTACCGACGAAGCGATCGTCCAGTACGCAACGGATCACCGGATCGATCTGATCGTCATGGGGACGCACGGACGGCGGGCGCTCTCCCACATGCTGATGGGAAGTGTCGCTGAGCGAGTCGTCCGCACGGCACCGTGTCCGGTCCTGACGGTCAGGCATCCCGAGCGCGAATTCGTCGCTCCCGACGCCCTCGTCGCCGTTGCCAGGCGCTGAGCATGCGCGCGATTCCGGCGTCATCGCCTGCGACCGACGATCTGGATGCGTCGCGCCTCGTGCTTCGTGACGGGACGACCACGACCGTCCGGACCACCGGGCCGAAGGACCGGGACGCGTTGCGCCGCTTCTTCCACGATCTCTCGCCCGACGCGCGACATAGTCGATTCTTTGCGACCGGCGAGCCGCCACCGGCGGTCATCGACCGGTTCGTCAGATCGCCCGAGGACGGCCGCGACCTGACCCTCGTCGCCTGCCGTCACGTCGAAGGGCAGGTCCGCATCATCGCCGTCGCGTCGTACATCGGGATGACGGACACTGCGGCCGAAGTCGCATTCGCGGTGAACGATCGTTTTCAAGGCAAGGGTATCAGCACGCTTCTTCTGGAGCGCCTGGCCGCCAGCGCGGCCGCTCACGGCTTCGAACGGTTCCATGCGACCACGCTCGAAGACAACGCCGCAATGCGCGAGCTCTTTCGCGACTCGGGGTTCGAGATCCGATCCCGATCGGCGGAAGGCACGGTGGAAGTTCAGCTCGCCCTGACGCCCTCCGCCGAAGGCGTGGCCTCGGCGGAACGGCGCCGGCGGCAGGCGACGGCCATGTCTCTTCGTCCGATGCTCTCGCCGCGCGCCGTGGCCGTCATTGGCGCCTCGCGTGAGCCCGGCAAGATCGGCAGCCGGATCCTGCAGTCCCTGACTTCAGGGGGGTTCACCGGCCCGGTGTATCCCGTCCATCCGCACGCGGCGGAGATCGGGGGGCTGCCGGCGTTCCGGTCTGCGCGTGAGCTGCCGGCAGGCGTCGACCTCGCCGTCCTCGCCGTCCCGCCTGACTGCGTGCCCGCCGTCGTGGACGACTGCGCCGCGGCGGGCGTCAAATCGCTCGTCGTCATCACCGCCGGTTTCGCGGAGATCGGCGCCGGGGGGCGGGCGCTGCAGGACGCGCTCGTCGAGAAAGTCCGCGGGCACGGGATGCGCATGGTCGGTCCCAACTGCATGGGCCTGCTGAACATGACGCCGGGCGTGCGGTTGAACGCATCGTTCTCGCCGGTATTTCCGCCGGCGGGCCACGTCGCGCTGTCATCGCAGAGCGGCGCGCTCGGCATCGCCATCCTTCGGCTCGCCGCCGAGCGGCAGATGGGCCTTTCCGGCTTCGTCAGCGTGGGCAACAAGGCGGACGTGTCGGGTAACGATCTGCTCGAGTACTGGGAGGAAGATCCGGAGACCCGGGTCATCCTTCTCTACCTCGAATCCTTCGGCAACCCGCGCCGCTTCACCCGAATCGCCCGTCGCGTCGCCCGGACCAAGCCGATCGTCGCGCTGAAAGCCGGACGGACGCGTGCCGGCTCGCGGGCCGCCGGCAGCCACACCGCGGCCCTGGCAGCCAGCGACGCTGCCGTCGACGCACTATTCCATCAATCCGGCGTCATCCGCGCCGCGACGATCGACGAGATGTTCGACATCGCGGTCCTGCTCGACGCGCAGCCGCTCCCGGCGGGATCCCGCATCGCGGTCGTCACCAACGCCGGCGGCCCGGGCATCCTCGCGGTCGACGCATGCGAAGCAGCCGGCCTCACCGTGGCCGAGTTCTCCGCCGGCACGCAGGCGCGGCTCCACGCGTTCCTGCCCGCAACGGCGAGCGTCGCCAACCCGGTGGACATGGTCGCCTCGGCCGGCCCGGCCGAATACCGGGCCGCGATCGAAACCGTCTTGACCTCGCCCGATGTCGACGCGCTGCTCGTCCTTTTTACGCCAGTCGATCCGTCGTGCTCGGATGCGATCCGCGAGGCGATTCAGGACGGCATCGCGAGGGCACGCGAGGCCGGGCGCGACGAACAAGCCAATCCTCGCGTGTGTCCTGGCCGACGCGCACATGTCGCTGCGATCCGGCACCGAACGGATTCCCACGTATGCCTTCCCGGAAAATGCCGTTCGTGCGCTCGGCAAGGTGGCGGCCTATGCGGCCTGGCGAGCGCAGCCGGCCGGTCTGTTCTGGGGGTTCGACGACATCCACCTGGACGACGCGCGGGCGATCTGCCGCAAAGCGTTGGCCGAGCGAGGCGACACCTGGCTGACCGAAAGAGAGACGTGGGACGTGCTCCATGCGTTCGCCATGCCGGCGGCAGTGAGCAGCCTCGCCAGGACCGCGGACGAGGCGGCCGCGTTCGCGTCGGTCATTGGCTTCCCCGTTGCCGCCAAGCTGGCGTCCCCGACGGTACAGCACAAGACGGAGCTCGGCGCCGTGCGGTTGAATCTGATGACGCCGCAGGACGTTCGAGAGGCATTTGCAGACATCGTCGCCAGGCGAACAGCGGCCGTTGGCCCCGGCACGCTCGCGGCGATCGACACGATCGACGGGGTCGTGATTCAGCCGATGATCGGCGGCGGCGTCGAAACCATCGTCGGCATCGCGCACGATCCCGTGTTTGGACCGCTGGTGGCGTTCGGGATTGGCGGAGTCAACGTCGAGGTGTTCGGCGACGTGCGATTCAAGATCGCCCCGCTCACCGATCGCGACGCCGACGATCTGCTGCACGAGATTCGGGGCCTGCCGCTGCTCATGGGGCACCGCGGGCGGGCGGCGGCCGATCTGGAAGCGATCCGAGACGTCCTGCTGCGGATGTCGCGCCTGGCCGAGGAAGTACCCGAGATCTCGGAGGTCGACCTGAACCCGGTGATCGCGCTCGGCCCCGGGCAGGGATGCCGAATCGTGGACGCACGGATCAGGGTCGGCCGCTCCGCGAGGACGTGACTGCCGCCCGGCTATCGCGCCTGCGCGGCAACTTAGCCTAAGTTGGCGCGATCCCGGTCCAGTAGCTCGGCAGAGCTGGCTTCGTATCGATGAGGATCTCGATGACCGCGCGTCGATCGGCAGGCGTGAGTGCGGCGTACTTGGGGCCGGCTTCCGTTCCGGAGAGCACATCGAAGAGGCGCTGGTATATCCGGTCGCGGATCGGCGTCGGAAGGCCCTCGAACAGGTCGCTGTAGATCATGTAGGACAACGGGTAGCGAAAGAGGCGCGTCTGGAGATCGAAGTCCCGGAGCGAACGTCCTCGAGTGTCCCGCGGACCGCGCTGCGCGAATGTCCTGGTGAACGTCGACGTCCCTTTCACGGGCTCGAGGAGCGGGGCTTCGTCCACGAACAACAGGTAACCGGCCAGATCGTCGATCTCCGCATCGATCGCCGCCCAGTCGGCGTCGCTCATCCCATCGCGGCGTAACGGTTGTACTGGAACGCGACGGCATTCATCCGGTTCGCCGCTCCGACCTGATGCTCCAGCGTGATCAGCGCCACGATATCGCTCGTTCCAGCGAGGTACTTGGACGTGTCGACCTTGCCGGCGAGCGTGGTGAGGTTCTGGGTGCCTTCCTGCTCGAGGTCCAACGGGTGGAACGGATCGGCTGCGACGGCGTTCCCGTTATGCCTCTGCGTCCCGTGCGTGCCGGTCACGTACCAGCCGCCCCACCGCCGCTCGAACGGCTCGCGATGATCGATCGTGTTGATGAAGGTGCTCACATAGGCCGGTACGCCGTCCGCATCGGGGATCACCGACGCCACGACGAGCGACGGCGCGCCCTTGTTCCCCATCGCATGACAGAAGAAGCATTCGGTGCCGCGCCGACGAAGCAGGGGACGGTCGGTCTTATGTGCATTCAGGCTGTAGAACACCATCCCGTGGCTCGGCTCGAGCGCCAGCAGTTCGTAGACGTCGCCGCCGGGAACTGTACCGACCGACACCTGATCGTTGAAATAGAGCGCGCGTGGATTCTTCGGGTTGATGATTGCCTGCTGGAAGCTCGTCTTCGAGAAGACCAGCACCTGCGAATCGATGTTCAAGTCCAGATGCTCGAGCAGGCTCGGAAGGTAGCCCACTCCGTCGCGATATTCCAGCGTCGCCTCACCGCGCTCGAGCTGCCCGGCCAGACGCGTCAGCACGTCCGAAGGGGGCGCCGCGTTCGGGGCATGCGTCTGCGTCAGTACCGTTGTCGTGGCAACGGCAACGAAGACGCCGGAGAGGATGAGAATAGCCCTGTTGATCACCGTGTTCTCCCTATGCCTGATTTTCCCCTACCAAAAAAGCAACTCCTGTGCCTGACCGGTTCGTCACGATGCCTGCAAATTGCGGCGTTTCCCGGCGGCAAGGCGACACCGGTGGGAATTAGTTCTCAGGGCAGTGTGAAAAACCCCCCAGGCTTGCCGGTAGAGCTCGACGGTTTGCCAACGCCCGCCGGCCGCGGTACGATTCGGCCGCTAACAGGCCCGGGGAAGCCGGTTCCGTATGCCAAAGACAAGAGTGTTCAGCTCCCCCCGATTATTTCGCTCGATCCTGTGCCCGATCGACTTTTCCGAGCACTCGGCAACCGCGCTGCGATACGCCGCAGCCATTGCGAAGCGCTCGGACGCACGGCTTCACGCGCTCTACGTGAATGACCCGTTGCTGGTATCGGCCGCGGCGATTGCCCTGAACGACCGCGATATCGCCACGGTGTCGCTGCGCGAACTGCGAACGTTCGTCTCCTCAGCTGTTCCCGCCCGCGTCACAGGAGGCGAGATCGATTGCATGGTCGAGACCGGCGATCCCGCAAAGCTCATCGCTTCGACCGCGCTGCGGCTGAAATGCGACCTCGTCGCCATGGGCACGCACGGCCTGAGCGGCGTCGACAAACTGCTGATCGGATCGACGACGGAGCGCATGCTGCGGCGGACATCGGTGCCGGTGCTCGCTGTTCCACCGTCCGGACCCGGTGCCGGTAAGGAGTCGGCCCCACCCCGCTCGTGGCCCGGGCCGGCGATCATGGCGCCCGTCGACCTCCGGGACGAATCACAGCGGGATGTACGCGACGCCGAGAAGGTCGCAAGGGCGTTCGGCGCGAGACTGGTTCTGGTTCACGTCGTTCCCCAATTCCAGCCGCCGCCGTGGTACCGTGCCGACCTGTCAGCGCACTGGCGCCTTCGAGTCGCGAAGGCGCAACTTCACCTCGAATCGCTGGCCAAGGCGGTCGGCCCGGGCGTCAAGGCCGAGTCCCGCGTGCTCACGGGCAGCCCGCCCGATGAAATTGCCGCCGTCGCCGCCGAAAAGCGCATCGGCCTCGTCGTGATGCACCTGCGCAAAGGGCCGGGATTTTTCGGATCGCGAGCCGGCTCGATTGCCTCCCAGATCCTGCGTCACGCGGTCACCCCGGTACTGGCGCTGCCGGATGTCGCAAAGGGGAACTTCCAATGAGACTCGTGGTCGCGGTTTGCTGGATGATCCACGAGTGAACGTGCGGATCCAGAACATCGTCGCCTACATCGAATCGCTTCAGAGCCGGTAGGTTTCCACCGGATGGCGCGGCCGTCGATTCACGTAGAACCCCGCGATCTGATCGCGATGGCGCGGCACTATATCGGGGATCTGGTGTACGGCGCGAACGACGGCATCATCACGACGTTTGCCGTCGTCGCCGGCGTGGCCGGCGGGGCGCTGCCGCACAACGCGGTGTTGATCATCGGCGCCGCCAACCTGATCGCCGACGGCCTGTCGATGGCGGCCGGAAACTTCCTGGCGATTCGCGCGCAGGAAAGCGCGCGTGCGGCCGACAATCTGCCCGAGCAGGAGTCGCAGCCGCAGAGGCACGCGGCCGCCACCTTTATCGCGTTTGTCGGAGCGGGTGCAGTGCCGCTCGCCCCCTACCTGTGGCCCGGTTTGCGGGCCGAGGCGTTTCCCTGGTCCGTGGGCCTGACCCTGGCGACCCTGTTTGCGGTCGGCGCCCTCCGCACGACGGTTACGCTTGGCCGCTGGTGGATGGCCGGACTGGAGATGTTGTCCCTCGGCATCCTGGTCGCGGCGGCGGCCTATGGCGCCGGGGCGGTGATTGCGAAGCTCCTGTCTGACGCGGCGCTGACCTAGCAGCTACCCCGCCCGTTCCTGAATCGACTCCAGGTACTTCACAATCGCGTCGATTCGCGCGGCGACGTCCTTGTCTGTGGCGTTCGCCGCGCTCTTGAACACGTTGCCCCACACTGGCATGTCCGGATTGCCGTGGGCGCCGACGCCGCGGCCGTCGACGATGCGATGGGTTTCGGCGGACGGGAAGACACCGCCGTTTCGTTTCGCAAGCTGCGTGAGATCGGCAGGCCGCACCCGCAACGCATCCGCCACGGGGCCGTCCCCGCGCGCGGCTTTCCCATGGCAACTTGCACAGTGGGTCGTGAACAAGGCACGCCCGCTCTCAACCGCGGCGGCCGGTTCCGGTGCCCGCTGCGCCTGCGCCAAAGCGGGCCCTCCAGCGCCGAGCATGAAGATGGTCGCCGCAATCGTCCTCGCCCACATCGCTCACCTCCAGGCATCGCTCGACTCGACCCGTGCGCCTCATTGAATCCTGAAGCGACCTGTTTCGCAAGCTGTGCCGACGACCACCTCCCGGAGTATATTTCTGCCGAAACCAATGCGCACGTCGCTCGCCGATTGCCAACGACCGACCTGGATCGTCCTCGCTCTCCTCCTCTGCTCGTTTCTCGATCCGGCGGCGGTTCACGCCGCCGTACGACTGCAGTCCGGCCAGCCGGCCACGAACGGACGCGTCCTCGTGACCATCACGACCCTCGAGGGCGCCGTTCACGTGCCCGGGGTGGAGGTGGAGCTCCGCGCACCGGACGGGGGACTGGTCATCGCCAGGAGCACGACCGACGGGGCCGGCCAGGTCGCGTTCCCGGATGTGCCCCCCGGCCGCTACGTCATCACGGCCGCGCGCGCCGGGTTCGTGACGCGCGAGTCCACGGTGTTCACGGTCACCGCGAACGAAACGGCTCAAGTGCTCCTCGACACGCTGCTGACGTTCGTGCCGCCGGAAGTGCAGGTGCAGGCCGACCTGCCCAACCTGCCTGACCGGCCGTCACCAACCGACAGCGTGCAACCGGTCTCGATGAGCGACATGCTGTCGGGATCGATCCTCGAAAGCGCTCCGCTCGAGGGCGACGACTTTCAAAGCCTCCTGCCGCTGCTTCCGGGTGTCGTACGGGATGGCAACGGACGCCTGAGCATCCGCGGCGGTCAGCCGACGCAAAGTGCGCTGCAGATCAGCAGTGCCAGCCTCATCGACCCCTCGTCGGGCGACTTCGACCTCGACCTGCCGTCGCAAAGCGTCCAGTCGGTCGAGGTGCTGGCGAACCCGTTCGCGGCCGAATATGGCCGCTTCACCACGAGCGTGACGGAGGTTCGGACCAGACGCGGCACGAATGAGTGGGAAGTGTCCCCCGGAAACCTGGTGCCGCGATTCCGCGGGCTCCTGAGGGGCATTCGCGCGTTCGAGCCCCGGCTGTCGGTGCGTGGTCCGATCAGGAGGGACCGCGTCTTCTTCGCTCAGGACATACAGTTTCGCTACGTGGCGAACCCGATCAAGAGCCTTGCCGGCGAGCCCGAGGTCGAGTTGCGGAGCTTCGATTCGTTCACGCGCGTCGACAGCATCCTGTCCTCGCGTCACACCCTCGGTGGAGGCCTGATCCTGTTTCCCCGCGAGGTCAGGCACGCCACGATGAACACGTTCCGTCCGATCGAAGTGACCCCCGATTTCAGTCAGGAGGGCTGGGCAGCCGGCGCCGTCGACCGGTTTGCGATTTGGCCGGATCTGGTCGTCGAGAGCACGCTGTCGGCCCGCCAGTTCGAGATCGACGTGAACACCACCAACCAGGTCCCCATGGTGTACGCGCCGGAAACGCAGAGCGGTGGCTTCTTCAACGACCAGGAACGCGACGTCATCAGCCTCCAATGGGTCGAGGCGCTGAGCTTGTCCCGGGATTGGTGGCACGGTCAGCACGTGTTCAAGTTCGGCACCGACCTTCAGCAGTCCCATTTCGACGGCGCGAACGTCACCAGGCCTGTGGAGATCCGTCGTCTTGATGGGACGCTCGCGGAGCGCATCGAGTTCGGCGGACCGTCGGAACAGCGGGTCAGCGGCACGGAGTTCGCGGTGTTTGCGCAGGACCGGTGGCGTCTGAATACCCGGGTGTCCTTCGAATTCGGCCTGCGGCTCGATCGCGACGCGGTGGTGGAGCGCGTCAACTGGTCGCCGCGCGCCGGTGTGGCGATCAGCCTGCTGCCGGAAGGACGCGGCATCTTTCGGGGCGGTTTCGGCAAGTTCGTGCAGCGCACACCGCTGAACGTCGGCGCCTTCCCGTCCTTCGAATCGCGCACCGTCTCGCGATTCGCCGCCGACGGGCTGGCCCTTGGCAGCCCCGTAATGCTCGCAAACCGCATCGACGGCGATCTCCGGACCCCTGAGGCTGAGGTCGGCAGCGTCGAATGGGATCAACGATTCGGCCGCCGGGTTCTTCTCAAGCTTGCGTTTCTTGGACGGAAGGGCGCCCACGAGTACATCCTGTTGCCCGATCCGGCGGCCGGCGCACTGCACCTGTCGAGCACCGGCACGTCCAGATACAAGGAGGTGGAGGCAACGGCCCGGTACCTGGGCGGCCCACGGCGAGATCTGACGCTGTCGTACGTCTGGGCAAAAGGGACCGCTGATCTGAACAACTACGATCAGTTCTACGGCAACCTGCGCAATCCCATCGTGCGCGCCAATGAGCACAACCTGACGCCCACCGACGTGCGTCATCGCGTGCTTCTGCGCGGGACCGTCGGCCTTCCCGGCCAGTGGGATTTCGCCCCCGTGCTGGAGCTGCGATCGGGATTTCCGTGGTCGGCGGTCGACGAGTTTCAGGACTTTGTCGGCCCACGCAACCGCGCCGGACGCCTGCCCGCAGTGCGCACCCTCGACTTCTCGCTCGCGCGTCCGTGGCGTTTCAAACGGTACCGCTTCCGCGCAGGAATCAAGGTCTATAACATCTTCGGCGCCACCGCCGATCGCGACATCCAGACGAACACCACGTCGCCGTCTTATGGAACGGCCTTCAACCCGATCGAGCGATCGGTCGGGTTCGTGTTCGGGTCGGCCCGGTAACGACGTCACGACCACAACACTCGGCCTTGGTCGTCTGATCACCAAACCGGTGTCTCATTTCTGAACGCGCTCGTGCCGGCACCGGCGACGGATCTCGAACCAACGCGCCTGCCGCTGGTTACGGCCGCCGGGCACGGCGACCCGGCCGGGCACCCCATTTGCTCTGGCATGACGGTATGCCACGCCATCAACCCAAAAGGGTACTTATGCGCTCGAAGAAATCGGTGCGCTCCGTGAAGACCGGTGATACGAGGGCCATGGGCTCGTGGACGCTGGGCCTCGCGGTGTGTGTCCTCGCCGCGGCGGCATTGCTCGCGGCAAGGCAGCCATCGCAGTCCACGGATAGCGAACCGGTCCAGGCCCGCGCAGCAACACCAGCGCCGGTCGTCCAGGCTCGAGCCAGGATCACAGCAGCGTCAGCGCCCGCGGCGGTGTCGGCGCCCTCGACAGCGTCGGCGTCAACGCCTTCGGCGGTGTCAGCGCCCGCGGCGGAAACGGAGGCCACCGTGCAGGAGTCCTCCGCCGTGACGATCACCGGATGCCTCGAGCGCGACGATGAAACCTTCCGGTTGAAAGACACCGCCGGCACGGATGTCCCGAAGTCGAGAAGCTGGAAGTCAGGGTTCCTGAAGAAGGGATCGGCTTCGATTGAGGTGGTCGACGCGGCGAACCGGCTGGATTTGCCGAATCACGTCGGGCGGCGCGTCAGCGTCTCGGGCACGCGCGTTGATCGCGAGATGCAGGCGCGCTCGCTGCGGCGCGTCGCGGCGTCCTGCTAAGATCCAGCCTTTCGCAGGTCCCTGGTCCTGTTGTGCAGGGTCCCTGGTCCGTCCTGGGTCCCTGGTCCGTCCTGGGTCCTTGGTCGTGCCTGGTCCTTGGTCCTTAGTCGGTACTCGTCCGGCCGCGCGGGGCGCCTGCCCACCGGGCGCGGCAAGGAAGCCCGGGCCCAGTTAGGTAACGAGGTCAGGATTATCGCCCGAGTGCGAACGTCGCCTCAGGATTGGCGAAGGAACCTTCTCGATCGGGAAATGTAATGGTCGTGCCCGCGGCGCTTCGCGAGCCGTCCCTGGCGGCGAAGCCGCTGAGGATCACCTCACTGCCGATCTGAAGATCAGCCCTTTTCAATCCTTGCTTCACCATGCGGGGCGGGGAGCCGGTTTCGAACGCCCAACTCTCCACTCGACCGTCCGGCAATGTCACATCGACGTGAATCCACCCGTGCGGATTCTTCCACTCCAACTTCGTGAGCGTACCTCTCTCCGTCATCGGCTGGTGGGTGTTGAATTCCGCGAGCAGGGAGTGATGCGCCCAGAGCGACCCGTTCGGCACGAGTAGCGCTGCGCAAATAACCGACATGGTGACCACTGTCCGTAGCTTCATGATTTGCCTATCGAGTGCCCAGCAGCAGGACGTGAGCCATCTGGATATCTGCCGCCGCATCAACGACATCTCGACTCGCGACTCGTCAGCGGCGACCTACCTGTGGGGAAATTCCCGCAGGTGTCGCCGAAAATCCCCGGCTCTAAAGCTGGTTGCCCCTGTGTGTCGACGACGAGGATTCGGATAGATGGCGTGGCTTGCCAACGACATCGACTCCGAGCCCGGTGGCACTCCGATTGCTCCAACTCGCTCGACGAATCACACAGAAAGAACGGGTCATGCCGTGCACCTGCAATCGAAGGTGGCGGAGGGAGTTCAAGATGAAAGAGACGCGCCTCGGCAGGCGGAGGCCCCGCACCTTCGGAGTATTGGCCGGAATCAGCGCCGCGGTTTTCTACGGATTCACCACCAGCGGCAAACAGGCGACAACGGTTCAACCGGCACACCCTCCGGCGGTCGTCATGATGCCGGCCGTGACTCACGTCGTCAGCGTGCAGGACTTGATGGTGGGCGTGGTGGGTCATGCCGCCGACGAGTTATGGGGCGTCGAACAGGAAGGACGGGCTCCGAAGACAGACGAGGACTGGCTGAAGCTCGAGCACCACGCGATACAGTTGGCCGCATCCGGCACGTTGACCGCGCTTGGCGGTACGGGCCGGGCGGATGCCGCGTGGGCCCGGCGGCCCGACTGGGCCAAGTACTCGCAACAGATGAGCGAGGCGGGGCTGGCCGCGCTCGCGGCGGCGCGCCGCAAGGACCTCGACGCGTTGATCACGGTGAACGGCCAGATCGGGGAGGTCTGTGAGAGCTGTCATCAGGTGACGATGCCGTGAGTCGGCGAAGCCGCCTTTCAATTGCAGAGTTCAGATTGCAGATTCGAGTCAATTTGAAATCCGCATTCTAAAGTCGCCATCTCTCCTGCATCGTCAGATCGTCACCGACACGCGTTCGATGATTCCGGCGGCGCGGTCGAGCACGTCGACCTCGTGCCGCTCCAGCGTCTCGAGCGCCGCTGCCAGGCGCGCGACCCTGCGCCGGCGGCCGTTCTGCAGCAGTTTCGTCCCCCGTGCCGTCGCTTCGAGCTTCACCGCGCGGCCATCGTCGGCGTCGAGACGGCGCCTCACCAGCCCGGCGACTTCCAGACCGGCGACCACCTTGGTCATTGTCGGCGGCTTCACCTGCTCGATGCGGGCCAGATCGGTCAGCCGCATGGGTCCCGCGAACACGAGCACCGAGAGCGCCGACAGCCGCGCCGGGCCGATGCCCGTCTGCACGTCCTCCTTCCGCACGCCGCGGAGGAGATGGATGGCGGCCGAGTGCAGCGCATCGGCGACCGCCGTCCTGTTATTTCCCGTTGCGCGGGGCCCCATTCGAGCAGTATAACTTAGTTAGCCAAGGCTAACTAACTAGTCCCATGGAGGGCCATCATGACCGAGGCCGGACTCTCGCGCATCCAGCAGATCTCGATGAGGGCGCACGACATCGAGCGCGCCGTGCGCTTCTATCGCGACACGCTCCGTCTGCCCTTCCTGTTCACCGCCCCGCCGGGGCTGGCGTTCTTCAACTGCGACGGGGTGCGCCTGATGCTGTCCACGCCGGAGCCGGGGTTCGACCATCCAGGCTCGGTGCTCTACTTCGCCGTGGAAGACATCCGCCAGGCGCACGAAACCCTGCGCTCACGCGGGGTCGCCTTCCGGACGGAACCGCACAAGATCGCCACGCTGGCGGACCGCGAGGTGTGGCTGGCCGACTTCGAGGACACCGAGGGGAACACGCTGGCGCTCATGTCCGAGCCGAGGATTGAGCGAACCACTGATGTAGACTTGGTGACTTGGCGATTTGACGATGTATCAGTTGATCAGCAGATAGGTCGAGACATTCGTCAGATCGTAGATCGAAGATATCCGATTAGCGTCTTCACGCTATCGTCCAGGCTCCGGTGCGCGGTGTCGATCACAACGCGTTCTCGATCCCACGGACGGTAATCGCGGGCGACGACTTCCTGCCAGGTCAGCGATGTCGAACCGGGAATGTCGGCCGGGCGCGTTTCCACCCGCCGCTGGTGTTCCTCGGGATCGGAGCAGATGATCTCGAACTCGACGGCGGTCGACAGCGTTCTTGTCGCGACGCCGACCCAGGCGTCACGCGTGATGGGCAGCGGATTCACGGAATCGGCAATCACCGTTCGACCGACGCGAAGGTTGTCCTCGGCGATGGCGTAAGCGACCCGATATCCCGAATCGTCCATCGGTCCGCGCGCCGTGCCGGATGCACGAAGCGCCTCCTCGATTGAATCGATCCGCACATGCACCGCTCCGATCTGGCGAGCCAGCTCGCGGGCAATCGTCGTTTTTCCAACTCCCGCCAGGCCACCCAAAACGATGAGCATGACCTGATTTCAGATCCGTTGGCGCATTGGCAGCAAGGAGGATCTGCTGATGAAAGCGCGGAATACGATGACGGCGTGCAGATTGGCGTTGGCGTCCGCCTTCATGATCGTCCCGGTCTCTGGCTGGGCACAAACGGACGTCAGTTCGATCGGGGAGCTCGAGCGCGTCTTGAAGCAAGGCCAGACCGTGCTTGTGACCGACAGCAGCGATCGAACGATAAAGGGGACGTTCTTCGCTGTCGTGGGAGACTCGCTGGTGCTCAGCACCCCCGAAGAGCGCGTCATCCCGTGGAAGGAAATCCGGAGGGTGAAGCGCCGCGACCCAGTCTGGAACGGCGCACTGATTGGCGGCGCTATCCTGGGGACCTGGTGTGCCGTAGTCTGCGGCCAGGGTCTCGACCAGCGCGGGCAACTGCTGCCGGCGATAGCGGTCAACGCGGGGCTGGGGGCGTTGATCGGTCTTGGCATCGACGCCTTGTCCGGAGGGAACACCGTTTACAGAAGGAACGCCGAGTCGACAGCGCGGGTCCGGGTGCGGCCCGGCATCTCGGTTAGTCTCCGATTCTAGAGTCAGATGCCCGGACTAAACATTTAGCCTAGGGCGTCACGATGCGGCCCGGATCCATCTGGCCGGGGCCATAGAAGACGGCTTCCGGGAAGAAGTTGTTGCCCTGACACATGAATTCCCACACTTCCGTGCCGGGCGTCCACCGCACGTTGAAGCTGCTCGTCCACGGCGCCGTGTAGGCACCGGGATCGTCCACGGTCACTTCGTACCGCAACGTATTCATGTTCGTCCGCGTGATGCGTTCGGTCAGGTGCAGCTGATCGGTATGAGGCAGGCCGTCCCTGCTGAACCAGAACTTTTCGCTGAAGCCGACGGCGTCCACCACCAGCGTGTCACCCTCCCAGCGCCCGACGGAGTGGCCGTAGTAGGTCGGCTCGAGGTCCTTGGGATGGGGCCGGCCATCGGTGTAGATGACGCGGAAGGAATGCGGGCCACCGATGTCCCAGACGTAGACGCGCTTGATCTCCGGCAGCTCGAGGATCTCGAACCCGTACGGCGTGATGAATTGCCGCGGCCCGCCCGACGGCTTGCAGCGGGGATGCGGCTCGGTCCGCAGCGACTCGCCATGGCGTGCGTCGACCAGCGCCCTGGCCCAGTCCTGGAGCGGAATGGCGTCGATGTGAATCGGCGCGTTCGCGGTCGACTTCGGCTCGTAGCTTTTCGGGTTGACCGCCAATCGGCCGTCGCCGACCCAGATGCCGTTGTCGCTCGGAAGCGATCCGAGAATCACGCTGCCGTCAGGCCGGCGGGGCGTAGGGCCGGGAGGCGGCGGCGCCGGCTTCGCCGTGGCCGGCGGAGGGATGGCCAGTGGCTGGGTGGGCGCCCTTGGCGCCTCCTGCGCGAACGACGGCACGGCCCCACAACAACACGATCGCGGTCACGAGATGTTTTCACGCCGCACCTCAACGCGTCCGGCTGAAGCCGGACACTACGACTGATCCGCTACCTCACGGTCCGGCTAAAGCCGGACGCTACGACGGTTACTGCCGTAAAGCGTACACGAACAACGTGCTGCCTGCCGCGATCGCGACGTACTGCCTGCCGCCGACCGAGTATGACATCGGTCCTGCGGAGACCTGGCCTCCCACGCTGCCTCTCCACAGCTCTTCGCCCGTGCGGGCGTCGAGGGCGAAGAAATAGCCCTCCCGTCCGCCGGCGAACACCAGATCCGACGCGGTCGTCAGCACGCCGGTGTCGGTCACATCCGTCATCTTGTATTCCCACTTGCGTTCACCGGTCTTCGGGTCCAGCGCCAGAATGGCGCCGTAGCCATCCTCGGGCAGCCGCTGATTGATCGAGCCTGGACCCGTTCTCAGCGCCGGGAACGCCATCGTCGGGAACCGTCCGACGTACTGGTTGCCCTCTTTGTATTCGACCGCCGCTTTGAAGTACGTCGAGAAGGTGTCCATCCACGCGGGGACGTAGAAGAGCCCGGTGCGCGGGCTGAACGACGGGGAGTACCAATTCGTCGCGCCCTGATTGTTGGGGTAGATGAGCGTGCCCTCGGCCGTCGAATTCAGAACCCGGTTGGGCCGTCCCTTCGCGTCGAAGCCATCCATCCAATTCACTTTCGTGAATGGTTTCCCTGACAGGAACTGACCGCTGGTTCGATCGAGCACGTACCACAAGCCGTTCCGGTTCGCCCACAGCATCACCTTGCGCGGGCTGCCCTGGAACGTGATGTCGGCCAGCACGGGAACCTGGGTGGCGTCGTAGTCGAACTCGTCGTGAGGTGTGAACTGGTAGTGCCACTTCAGCGTGCCGGCGTCCGCGTCGAGCGCGATGACCGAATCCGTATAGAGGTTGTCGCCGGGCCGTGGATCGCCGTTCCAATCCGGACCGGGATTGCCGGTTCCCCAGTACGTCAGGTTGAGCTCCGGATCGTACGTGCCGGTCACCCATGCCGGCCCGCCGCCGGTCTTCCAGGCCGTCTTCGCAGGATCCTCCCAGGTTTCGTGCCCGGGCTCGCCCGGTCCCGGAATCGTGTTGAAGCGCCAGACTTCGTTGCCGGTCGCGGCATCGAATGCCGCCACGAAGCCGCGGATGCCGTATTCGCCACCTGAAGGCCCGAGAATCACCTTGTTCTTGACGATGAGCGGCGCCACGGTGAACGAATAGCCGGCTGCGGGATTGACGACAGCCTTGTCCCAGATCGGCTTGCCGGTCTTGGCATCGATGGCAATCAGGTGCCCGTCGATCGTCGCCATGAACAACGTGTCGCCGAGAATGGCCAGTCCCCGATTGACCCGGCCGCAGCAGACGCGCGCCAGCGGCGAGATCCTCGGAGAATAGATCCAGAACATGCGCCCGGTGGTCGCGTCGAGGGCGACGACATGATTCGGCGCGAGCACGGTATACATGACGCCGTCCACGACGAGCGGCGTCGCCTCGAACTTCTCGGTGGCCTCGGCCGGCCCGCGGGTCTGGAACACCCACTGCATTTCCAGATTTCTTACATTGGCGGGTGTGATCTGCGTCAGCTGGCTGTGGCGGTGGCCCGACAGGTTGCCCGAGTACGTCAGCCAGTTCTGCGGCTCCTGATCGGCGCGGAGGAGGCGGTCGAAGGTTACCGGCGCCTGCGCCCGCAGGAGTGTGCCGGATCCCGCGGCGACGACCGCGGCGAGCAGCACCGCCCATCCGGGCGAACGGCGCGGAGACATGAGGACCTGACGCATCATGGATTGAGGCCTTTCAGCGTAACGAGGTAGCCGACCAGATCGTCCACTTCCTGCAGGCTCAGTTTGCCCTGAACCGCGGTCATCGGGGATGTCCGGACGAACCCGTACTCGCGAAGACTCGATTTCGGCAGGGAAACCAGGCGCTCCTTCGCGTCCAGCATCTGAATCGAAAAGGTGTCCTGGTTCATCAAACGTCCGGTGATCGTCTGGCCGTCCCTGGTCACGACCTGGAAGAAACGATTGCCGGCACGCATCGTGGCGTTCGGATCGAGCAGCGCCTGATGCAGCTCGGGCAGTGGCCGCGTCGCGCCGACCTCGCTCAGGTCCGGCGCCAGCCGCGGCCCTTTTCCGTTGACGCGATGGCAGGTCGTGCACTGCCCTTTGCCCTCGAAGAGCGCCCGGCCGCGCGCCGCGTCTCCAATGCCGCGAAGCACCGTGGGCGCCGCGCCGCTGCGGACCGTGGCCATGTTTCGGAGGTAGGCGACCACTGTGGCCGCCTGCGCATCCGTGAAGTTGTGCGGCGGCATGGCCGTGCCGGGAATGCCCGTCTGGATGATCTTGATGAGGTCGGTGTCGGATGTGCCACGACGAAACTGCCCGCGCGCCAACTCGATGCCGGACACGCCGGCGCCGTCCTGCGCGTGACAACCGCCGCAGCTCGCTTGGTACAGCCGCCCTCCGTTCTCGATGTCGGCGGGCGTGTAACCATGATCCTGGGCGCCTGCCGCGGCAGCGATCAGCATCGTGACTGCCACGAGCAGGTAGATACGGATCATGTGATGACCTCTGATGCCGTCGAGCGGGTCGTGTCCGGGCTCCGGACTCCGGGCTCTGAACGTGCCCAGAGCCCGAAGCCCAAAGTCTGAAGCCTGCTAGTTATCTCGCGAGCGGATCCGGCCGAACCTGGAAGTGCACCATCTTGCCTTTCGTGCCCTTGCCGCCTTCTATGTGCCACACGAAGTGCGTGCCATAGTTCGCCCAGAGGCCGCGGCCCTTCCAGCCGGTGTTCGGGTTGTCGATGCGGCCGTCCAGCCCGCGCGAATAGAAGCCGAGCGGATACGGCACGCGCAAGGTCACCCACTGCCTCGTTTGCGGATTGAGGGCGAGCAGCGCGTCGGAGTTCGACCCGGTCGCGATCGGCGTGTTGGCGCCGAGCCCCGAGGTGTTGTGCTGGTCCACCCAGTTGTAATAGTGGAAGTCGGCCGGCACGTCGGTCCCCTTCATCTTGGGACCGTCGGTCTGATACAGCGTCCAGCCTTCCTGGCACTGGCTGCCGTCCGTCTTCTGAGGTCCAGCGAGGTCCTTGCACTTGCGCACGTCGAAGCTCGCCAGGTGGCTGCTCGCGGCCAGTGCGGTCCAGACGACGCCGTTCGTGTCGATGTCCACGCCTCGTGGATCGAAGCCGGGCGCCGGTACCCTGAAGATTTGCGCCTTGCAAGTGGATGGAGGATTGTTGCCGCGCTGCAGTCGGACGAGGATGCCCGGATACGTCTCGCTGATGCCCCAGACCGAGTCGTCGACAGGACTCGGAATCACGGAGTACATGCTGTAGGTGACCATCGTATCCAGTGTTCGATCGACGGCGGGAGATGCGGCTCCCGGTGCGGCGCCTCGCCCCGCGGGACCGGTGCCTTCCTGGTACAGCACCAGTTCGATCGACGCGCCGCGACCGACCTGCACATTCCACGGCTTCGTGATCTCGTCCGTCGCCGTTGGTATCGACCACCTGGCCGCACCAGCCCACCGCGGCCTGCTCCGCTTTGATCTCGTCCTTCGTCTGGGCGAGGGTTGCGTCGTACACCTTCGTGTCCACCCAGCCGAAAATCGGGCCGCTCAGCTCGTTGAAATAGACCGTCTCGTTGGCGTCGTTGTCGAACTGCAGGTGGTGGGTGCTGTAGCAGGTTTCAATCAGCTGCCACTTCGCCGTCTGGGGATCGTAGTACGAGGCCTGGCGACCGCTGCGCGCGAGCGGGAACCACTCGGCGGACTTATTCCCAAGCTTCGGGTCGTTGCACCAGGCTGGCTGCTGGGTGCCCCGGATCTTCGACGTGGTCCACACGCGGCCCTTGTTGTCCATCATCGGGTTGTGCGGGTCCGCCGGGTTATTGGGCGGGTTGGACCACAGATGCTGGTTGCCCCAATGCAATGAGGGAAAGGCCGGTGCCGGGAAGCGCGAGGCGATATCCGCCCGCGGCGCGCGCGTCGGGATGTCCATGGCGAATGTGCTGTTCTCTTTTGGGTTCAGCACGACGAGTTGCCCGTGACCGGCGTTGACCGCGTAAACGTTGCCGCCCCCGTTCACGGTCGGTTGATGCTTCGAGGTCGAAATCTCGTCGTGCATGAAGGAATGATCGTCGCCGACATCCCACAACGTCACGACGACGTTGCGCTCGACCCCCCTCGGCCGCGGGGGCGCCGCGGGCACTTCGCCCTTCGCGATGCGATCGGTCCAGTCCGTCAGTACTTTGAGCGTCCCCGGGCTCCCCATCGTGCCCAGCGTCCCGTACATGGCGTTCCCGCGCACCCCGCCCTTCAGCCGCCGGTCCCACGCCTCCATCGGCGTCTTGACGGCGGGGTCCGCCTTGTATACATGGTCCAGCGTGCGTGACAGCTCATTTCCGAGCTGATGGCAGAAATTGCAGCCCGATTTGAGCGTGTTCATCCAGTGGTTCTGCGTGAGCATCGTCGGCCCGAAACCGTTGCCGGCGTTGCCCGTGCCAGGGAACATGCTTGCAGCGGGCGGCTCCATCAGAGAGAGCCAGTAATTGCCCGGATACACCTTGGCCGCTTCCTGCGGCGTCCGCGCGGCCGTCGCACTGAGCTTCACATCCGTCGCGTCCGGCTTCAGCGTGACCGGCTTCGAGTCCACCAGGCCGTAGCCGCGAACCCACACGCTGTAGCTGGCGGTCGGCAGCTCCGGCAGAACAAAGCGCCCCTGATCGTCGGTGACGACGATCTTGATCAGTTTCGTTTGCAGCTCGTTCGTCTCCGCGATCACCCACACGCCGGCCTCCGGGCCTTGCGGGCCTTGCACCACTCCGCTGATGAAGCCGCTGTTTGCAGCCTGACCCTGTACTGCATTGGTGGGAAACGACACGAATCCGATACCAACGACGATGGCTAAAATATTGCGTAGGACTCGCACTGGCTCCTCCCTTACACGCGAACAATTGACGATTGACCGATTTCCTTCAGAGAACGTGTGCCGCACTGCCCCATGATCAAGGTCAGCTCGCGGCGCAGAATGTCGAGGACCCGCTCGACTCCCGGCTGGCCGAACGTCGCCAGCCCCCACATGTACGGCCGGCCGACGCCAACCGCGGTGGCCCCGAGAGCGAGCGCCTTAAAGATATCAGTGCCGCGCCGGAATCCGCCATCGACAATCACCGGCATCCGGCCGTTGACGCCCTGGACGACCTCCGGCAGGCAATCGATGGTCGCGCGCCCGCTCGAGTGGGCACGGCCGCCGTGATTCGAGACGATGATTCCGTCTACGCCGTGCTCCACGCACAACTGCGCATCCTCGCGCGTCTCGATGCCCTTCAGCACGACCTTCATCGTCGTGGCATCTTTCATCCGCTTGACGAAGTCCCACGTCAGCGACGGCGACGTCAGGCCGACACCCTCCATGTTGATGCCGTCGAACATTGGTTTGGGTGGAGAGCCGCCGTTATTGCCGGTGTGGCAACTCGCGCAGTCTCGTGTGTCGAGCCGCCTGAGCCGCGCCTGCGTCTCGGTGTTTCTCCCCGCCGGCGTATCGACCGTCACCGCAACGACCGGACAGCCGGCCGCTTCCGCCCTCTTCAGCATCGTCCGCGTGGCGTCGAAATTATTGGTGGTGTAGAGCTGAAACCAGACCGGTCCGCCGCGCGCGGCAGTAATCTGCTCGACCGGGTACGACGCCTGTGTCGAAATGATCTGGAGGGTCTTCTTGGCCTGCGCCGCCTTCCCCACGGCAAGCTCGCCCTCGTGGTTGGCGATCTTCGTGCTGCCAATCGGGCACAGGACGATCGGGGTTTCCCACGTCGTGCCGAATATCTCGGTGGACAGATCGATGCGGCTGACATCCACGAGCCGCCGGGCGCGGACCTGGTAGTGCGAGAACCCCTGCAGGTTGGCCTGCAGCGACTCGTCGTTGTCGACGCCCGACGCGATGTAGCCCCAGTGCGCCGGTGGAAGCACCTTTCGCGCAGCCGCCTCGAACTCGAACACGTTCAGCGCCTGAGCTGCACTGGTGAGGGTAAAGTCCCCCGTTTGCGCCAGGGCCTGTGCGAGTGTGGGAAACCCGCCGGGCAGCGCTCCCAGCAGCGGACTTCCGGCTAGAAACCTGAGAAACTCGCGGCGGTTCGACATCAGGGAAATTCCGGGGACGCAAACAGCAAGAGATCCTCGCGAGATTAGCCTCAGTGCGGTGGATTGGCAAATAAAAAGAGAAAGAGATCAACTCGGCCGGAAGCCGATGCCGGTGCAGGCACGATCGACGGCGAAGCGGGTCAGCGCCTCGGTTTCGGCCTGGGAACCACGCAGCTGGCCATCGATCGCCAGCCGGGCTATGCCGTGCACGATCGCCCAGATGAAGCGCGCAAGCTGCAGCGGGTCGTCGCGACGCACCAACCCGCCCCGCTGCAGCGCGACCAGCGCGTCGACGAGGGCGTTGAACGCGCCCGACGCCTCGGCCATCAGCTCCGGGTCGGACGCATGTGTCGAGAGGAAACCGCCGAACATCACGCGGTAGTGCGCCGGATGGGCCGAGGCGAAGCGGACGTACGCCACCCCCATGGCCTCGAATCCCGGTCGACCACCGCCGCCCTGGTCCCACGCGGCCAGCAGCTCGAGCCGCAGCGTGCGGAACCCTTCTCGCGCGACCGCCGACAGCAGCGCCGATTTATCGGCGAAATGACGGTAGAGCGCCGTGCGCGAGACGCCCAGGGCCGTGCCCACCGCGCGCAGCGTCAACCCCTCCACGCCCTGCGCCTGGATCGTGCGCAACGCCTCCTGCACCAGCGCCCGCTGGAGGTCGCCGTGGTGATAGCGGTTGGGGCGCTTGCGGGCCGGCCGGGGGGCGCGGGCGTGCGGCATGGCGCTATGGTAGCACCGGTGTTGACAGTGTCAACATCAATGGGTATATTGATGTTGACAGCGACAACATCAAGGAGACAACGCGATGGAACGCCCGATGAACCGCCCGCCTTCGCCCGCACGCCCCCGCGCCGGCTTGGGCCTGGCAGGAACAAGGTCGAAGGCCCTGCTCGCCCTGCTGTGGCGGACCGACGCCGCCCTGACCGGCGCCGGCCTGCTGCTGCTCGGCGCACTCGCCGTCTCGCTGGTTGGCCTGTGGGTCGATCCGCGCACGATTACCGGCGCGCCGGCCTGGTTGAAGCCGGCCAAGTTTGCCATCTCGACGGCGATCTACTGCTTCACGCTCGCGTGGATATTCACGCACCTCCCTGGCTGGACCAGAACGCGCCGGGTGGCCGGGCAGGCCACGGCCGCCGCTCTTGTCCTCGAGGTCGCGCTCATCGACCTGCAGGCGTGGCGAGGCACGACCAGTCACTTCAACGTTGGAACGCCGTTCGACGTCGCCGTTTTTGCGGTGATGGGCCTGACCATCCTGGCGCAGACAGCGATGGCCGCCGCGGTGGCGGTCGCGCTCTGGCGCCACGCGTTCACCGCGCGGGCCATGGGGTGGGCCCTGCGGCTGGGACTCTCGATCTCTATCGTCGGCGCCGCGACAGGTGGACTGATGACCAGGCCGACGGACGTTCAACTCGCGGAGGCACGGGAGACGCAGTCGCGTGACTGTTTTCGGGGCCCACACCGTCGGTGCGCCGGACGGCGGGCCCGGGCTGCCGGGGACGGGCTGGAGCCGCGAGCACGGCGACCTGCGGGTGCCGCACTTCCTGGGCCTCCACGCCATGCAGTTCCTGCCGCTTCTCGCGCTCGCGCTCGCGCGCCGGCGCTGGCCCGAGACGACGCAGGTTCGGACTGACGCTCACCGCCGCCGCCAGCTACGGCGCCCTGTTCGCGCTCTTGCTGTGGCAGGCGCTCCGCGGGCAACCGCTCGTGCAGCCGGACGGGCTGACGATCGCGACGCTCGTGATGTGGCTGGCCGTTACGGTTGCGGCTGCGTGGATCGCCCTGTCCCGCAGCGAGCGGGTCCAGCCGAACGCGCTGGCGTTTTGAGGTGACGTCATGACACCCAATCAGCTCTTCTCGATCGTGAACATGGTCGCAATCGGCGCCTGGGTGCTCCTGGCCGTAGCGCCGGGGCGCCGCTGGGCGAACGTAGTAGCAGGCATGGCCGTCCCCGCGCTGCTCGCGGCGGCCTACATCGTCCTCATCGTCACGAAATGGGGGGACAGCGCCGGCGGATTCTCATCGTTGCCGGCCGTCGCCAGCCTCTTCAGCAATCCGTGGCTGCTGCTCGCCGGGTGGACGCATTACCTGGTGTTCGATCTGCTCGTCGGCGGCTGGGAAGTTCGTGACGCGCGCGCGCGCCGGATCCCGCATCTGCTCGTGCTGCCGTGTCTCGCACTGACGTTCCTGTTCGGACCTGCCGGATGGATGCTTTACATGGCCCTGAGGACATCGCGCTTGCGCTCCGTCCCCGGCTGGGTGCAAGCTGGTGCCCATGAAGAATCATAAGATCCTCCTCACGGCCCTCGCCGCGGCCGTCTGCGTGGCCGGCGTAGCGGCACAGTCGAACCTGGCGAGCCTGTTCGATCGGTACGACGTCAAGCCCGATTTCGCTCAACCGGCAGGCGCCCCCGCATGGGGCGGCGCGACCACCTGGGTTGCCGCGGACGGTAAAGGAGCGGTCGTCGTAATGATCCGTGCCGTGCCCTATTTCCGGATCTTTTCAACGGATGGAAAACCGGTGAAGACCTGGGGCGAGGAAGGGCTCTTCAATCAGGCGCACAGCGTGCACTTCGCTCCCGACGGATCGGTGTGGGCCAGCGATCCGAACGATCATGTGATTCACAAATTCTCGCCGGACGGCAAACGGCTGCTCACGCTCGGCAAGAAGGGCGTCACCGGCGACGACACGTCCCACGACGCGTTCAATCGTCCCAACGCCGTCGGCTTCGCCCCCAACGGCGACGTCTACGTGTCCGATGGCTACACGAATTCACGCATCGTCCACTTCACGGGTGACGGCAAATTCGTCAGGATCATCGGCGGCAAGAAGGGCGCCGGCCCCGGCGAGATCCAGGTGCCGCACGGGGTGGCGATCGATCGGCAAGGCCGCATCATCGTCGCCGACAGCGACAACAAGCGACTGGCGATATTCGACAAGGACGGGCGGTTCGTCAAGAACCTGGCGGCTCCGAGCCGCGGCGGTCTGGTGGTCACGCCCGACGACACGATTTACGTGAGCGACGTGAATGCGGGTGCCGTCACCGTCATCAAGAACGATCAGATCGCCGACGTGATCAAGGTTGAGGGCCGTCCGCACGGCCTTGCGGTCGACCCGGCGACGGGTGACGTCTATACGTCCTCGACCAACTTCGACCATCCGAACGTGACCAAGGCGAGCCCGAAGAAACCGGTGGCGGCGAAATAGATCAGCGCGCGCCGGCGGCCGCGCCAACCGTCTGCCGGCGCAGGATGATTCCGGAATCCACGATCTGGCCGGTCCGGGAGATGGTATTGAAGGTCAGCTGGCTGTCGATCACTTCGGCGGCAAGGAATGTATTGTCGGAATCCATTCCTTTCGCGGTGATGGCGGACCGATCGTCGAGGTCCCCCGGAGCGAGCTTCCCCGCCGAGCCGAGAACGAAGTGCGTGATGCCCTTCTGCGGCTTGACACGTTCGTAGAAGTGATCGTGGCCGGCGAACACCACGCTGACGTTGTACTGCACGAACAGCGGCTCGAGCACCTCTCGCAATCGCAGGTCGGACCCGTGCCTTCCTCCCGACGAATACAGCGGGTGATGGAAGAACATGATCTTCCAGGCTTCGCTTGATTGCTTGAGCTCCTGCTCGAGCCACTGGATCTGCTCCGGCCCGGGATAGGTGGTCTCGAGGGCGAAGAACCTGACGTCCTGCTTCGGCGCCTTGAAGGAGTAGTACAGGCGGCCGTCCATGTTGAACAGTTTGTAGAAGCGCTGGTTGCGGTCGTCGTGATTGCCGAGCGACGCGTAGAACTTCACCTTCGCATCGAGCAGCGGCTTGTACGGGGTCTCGAACTTCTTGACGAAGTCCTGCGGCCGCTCGGAGCCGTAGAGATTGTCGCCGGCGAGGAGCACGAGCTCGAACGGGAATCGTTGGCGGAGCTTTTCCATCTGAGACCCCAGCTCGTACTGCCGCATCGTCGCCGGTGCCGAAATCGCCGAACGCCGCGAATTTCAACGAGCCGTCGCGATTGGGCAGTTGAACCGGCGGATCGACCTTCGCCTGCGCGGCAAGCACGGAGCCGCGACCGGACGTCGCGGCGTCGCCGGTCGCCAGCCGGCGGCAAGGCCGAGCGCGACCAATCCAGACGCGAGAAAGAGACGCCATCGCATGTCGTTACCTCCCCGGCAGGGCATTCTCGATGAAATCCAGGATGATGTGGGCGTGCGGGTCCAGGAGGATCAGGTCGTCGCCGACGAAGCGAACTCCAGTTCCTCCGGAAGCTCTGGTAGCGCCTTCAGCACTTCAGGCGGCATCGAGGCGAACGGCACCTCGTCGGGGTAGCGCTGATTCACGCTCAACTGAATGTCGGCCGGGTTCTCGTCCATGATCGAGCTGAGCAACTGCTTGCCATCGGCGCCCGCGAACACCCGGTTGAGCAGGGTCTTCGCGAAGACGGTCATTTCGGGCGTGAACAGGTCACCGCGCTTCGCCTGAGGCCTGGCCGCCTGGATGGCGGCCGCGAGCGCTCGCTGTTTATCGTCGATTTGCTTCGGCGTCGCGTTGTCCGGCAGCTTCGGCATCTTGCTCTCGAGCCGTTGATGCAGGGCGACGTACGCGTTGACGCGGTCGAGGAAGCCGGCAATCGCCGGATCACGTTTTGCCGGCGCCGGGGCTGCCGGGCGCTGGGCGACGATCGCAATCGGGCTCGTCGTTACCGCAATCGCCACCCACGCTGCTAACATCGCGCTCCGAACTGACGCGCCGGTAGGCGGAGTCGGCCGAGTCCCCATAGGTCTGCACCTCTGCCGTTTTGCCGGTGCATCGTCGGTGCCAACGCCGAGCTGCACGGGCGCCACCTCAACCGGGGAGAACATGACGCAGGACGTTGTCGAAAAGCTGGCGATTCGGGAACTGCTCGAGAACTGGATCCTCTGGCGCGATGCGGGCGATTGGGATCGGTTCAGGACGGTTTGGCACGACGACGGCCGGATGATGGCAACGTGGAGGCAGGGGACGGCCGAGGAATTCATCCAGGCGAGCCGCGAGGGGTGGGATCGCGGCGTGAGGATCCTCCACTTCCTCGGCGGAACGTCGATCGATCTGGCGATGGATCTCGCGGCCCCCCGCGCGATTGCCCAGACGAAAATGACCATCTCGCAGCGAGCGACGGTGCACGACGTGCTGTGTGATGTCGTGTGCACGGGCCGCTTCTACGATTTCCTCGAGAAGCGCGACGGCCGATGGGGCCTGGTGCTGCGTCAGCCGATTTACGAGAAGGACCGCATGGATCCGGTGGATCCAGCGGCGACACTTCGGCTCGATCCACAGCTTCTGAGCCGCTTCCCCGAAGGCTACCGGCACCTTGCCTATCTGCAGGCCGGCATCGGCTACCCGGTCAAGGTCGACATGCCCGGCCTCACCGGCGCGGAAGTCGAGGCGCTGTATGCGCGCGGCCGCGAATGGCTGGCCGGCCAGCCGTTGTAGGGCATGCGGCTCCTTCTCGTCAGCAACTCGACGGTCCACGGCAGCGGCTATCTCGATCATTGCGCCGAGGCCATCGTCTCGCTCCTCAGGCCGTCGGTGGCGCGAGTGCTGTTTGTCCCCTACGCGCTCTTCGATCGCGACGCCTACGCCGCCAAGGCGCGCAGGCGGTTCGAACAGATGGGCCTCGAGCTCGATTCGGTTCACGATGCGCCCGAAGGGCCGGTCCGCGCCGTTGAAAAAGCCGACGCGTTGTTCATCGGCGGCGGGAACAGCTTCCGATTGCTGAACGCGCTCTGGCGGGAGAAGCTGATCGAGCCCATTCGCGTTCGCGCCGGCAGCGGGATGCCTTACGTGGGATCGAGCGCCGGCTCGAACGTCGCGTGCCCCACGATCAAAACGACGAACGACCTGCCGATCGTCGAGCCGCCCAGGTTCGAAGCCCTCGATCTCGTCCCGTTCAACATCAACCCGCACTACCAGGATCCCATCCCGGAATCGACGCACATGGGAGAGACCCGAGAGCAGCGGATCGCTGAGTTCCACGAGGAGAACGATCCCCCCGTCGTCGGGCTCAGAGAAGGCGCGTGGCTGCTCGTCGAGAACCGGACCGTGTCGTTACAGGGATCGACCGGCGCGCGCCTGTTCCGGCGTGGAGAGACCCCGGTGGAATATGCCGGCGGAGCGCGGTTGGACTTTCTGATGGCCTGGGACCGGTAGGGGCCGGTCTTCAGACCGGCCCTACCGGATCCCGGGGGAGTACCCGTCACTTGACCTTGGCTTGTGCCTTTCTGCGTTCGGCCCAATATTTCTTCATCCGCTCAGACACGGCCTTCCGCGCGGCCGCCGAAGTCCGGCGCGTCCGAGTGGTGACCTCGCGCACCGACTTCCTGAGTGCCCGGCGGCGCCCCGGAAGCGCCAGCTCCGGAAACGTTCTCTCGATTGCGACCATTTCGGCGCGAAGCCGCTTCAAGGCAACTTCGGCGCCTGTTCGTGCGAGCTCACGCAGCTTGTCCGCGGTGAGCGACGACGTCCGGGGTCTCGCCATCTACAATCTCCCTTCCCAAGTTGAGTTCTTCCGTCACACGTAGGGCGGTCTTCAGACCGGCCTGCGCGGGCGGGCCTGAAGGCCCGCCCCTACCGATATTAGCGCCTGCTGCGCAGCCAGGAGGCCAACCGCGGGCGCAGCGGGCTCGCTGCCGGGCGAAAGCGGATCCGGCCAGTCGACGTATTCTCGCTCGCGCGCGCGAATGGCGCGATACCGGCGGAACGCCGCCCGCGCCGGTTCGAGTCCCAGCATCGATTTCCAGTTCGTGCCCCGGAAGGTATGCGCCAGCATCCGCCGGCCATTCCGCAGCACGAACAGCGGATCGTGACGGAACGCCGCCGGCATGTGCCGGACTTTCATCCAACGCTCCGCCTGCCACCGCATGAACTCGATGTCTTCCGCTTCGAGGTGAGCGCTCCGTGTCACGGCGGTCGTGCCGTCGTATTCCTCGACGCGCGGATTGACAATGAGATTGCGCTCGCGGAATTCGCGCGCCATCGGCGTCCCCGGATACGGGGTGGGATGCTGGATGTACGGCCAGTCGACGTGCTTCCTGGCAAACGCCAGGTTTGCCGCAATCGCCTCCGCGGTGTCGTCCGGGTTGCCGACGATGAGCCCGCCGACCACGAGGAGGCCGTTGCGGCGCAGCACGTCCACCGCCTCGAGCGTTGCGTTGCCGGTCCGGCGCCCCTTCTCGCGCCGGGTGTTCTTCGCGGCTGCGTTCAGAAACGCCAGGTCCTCCTGGACGACGTTCTCGATTCCGAGGAACACCTGCCGGAATCCCGCCTTGCGCATGAGCGGCGCCAGCACGGCGCCGTGCGCGGCGATCGGGGCCGTCATCGCTTGCACGACGTAATCCGCGTCGTTGAGTCCGGCCGCGACGATCGCGCGGCACAGTGCCTCGAACCGCCCCACGTCGAGCGTGATGTTGTCGTCAACGAGGAAGATGGACCTCGCGCCGCGCCGGCGCGCATCGGCGATGTCGTCGATGACACGCTCGAGCGGGAACCGGTGAAAGTTGCGGCCGCGCATCTCGATGATCGAACAGAAGCTGCAGTCAAAGGTGCAGCCCCGTGACGTTTCGACGACATCCACGGGACGGCCGAGCATCGTATAGCCGGAGAGCACGCGGGCGGCCCGGTTCGGCGGGCGGATGCCGCCCTCTTCGATTGGTGCGACAGGTCGCTGAGCATTGCGACGGAAGGCGGCGCCCTGGCGGAACCAGAGCCCGGGGACCTCCGAAACGGAACCGGCGCCCTCGAGCGCGCGCAGCAGTTGACGGAACGTGATTTCGCCTTCGCCGCGCACGATGAAGTCCACGCCGATGTCGGGGTGCGTCCAGGTGTCGGGCGCCAGGCTTGGATCGTAACCACCCACCACAACCTGCACGTCCGGCTTGATCGACCGGATGAGCGAGATGATCCGGCGCGCGGTGCCACGCTGAAAAGTCATCACCGACAGCCCCACGACGTCGGGCTGGAGATCGCGGATCAGCCGCTCGACCGTCCGCCGAACCGCGGGCTGCACGAGGATAAGGTCTGCGATCGCCACTGAGTGGTGGGCATCGACGTTGCCCGCGAGCGAGGCGAGCGCACCGTTCGGCATGCGAACGGCGAGCGCAGGCGTGTGCTCGAACGAGTCAGGCATGGAGAGGAGCAGAATCCGCATGGGACAGTGGAATCGGGTAATTGGATAATCGGGTAATCGGGTAATTGATTGATCAGATTGAGGGATTTGGCAAGGTCGATTTGGCAAGGCCGATATGCCAATCAATTACCCGATTACCCAATTACCCGATTACTCGATGCTATTAGCTTTCGTGGGCTCCGCAGGTCCGCTTTCGGTTCCGGGGAGCAGATCGACGCGAACGACCGGATCGCCGGGCTCGGCAAATGGGCCTTCCCAGCGCAGGAAGCCCGCCGGTGGCGGGCTGGTCAGCCAGATGCGGGTATCAGGCACGTCGATGAAGAACTGGGCGATCCACGGAACCTTCGCGTGGAGGATGAACCGGTCGGCCGTCAGGTTGCGCTGCGCCATGCGGATTCGATCGACGCCGCCGTGCGAGATCGCGACAGAGACGACGCGCGGTTTCGGCGTGAAGCCGACGGCCTTCAGTTCGACCTGCTCGCCGGCGACCAGCCGGCTGCGGAGACCCTTGATGGCCATCGCGAAACCAAAGCCGGAAAACGTGCGGCCGGGCTCCACGTCGACTTTCTCCGACCACCGCTCGAGGCCTTTTTCTCCCTGTTTCTCCGCAGTCGCCGTCGCGGACGTGAAATCCACTTCGAAACGCCGGACGAGCTTTCCCTCCCTGAGCTCGCGCAACGAGTACTTGTCCTGGATCAATTGCGGCGCCTGACGGAACACGGCGGTCTCTTCGGCGCTCCGGCCGCCGCCGAACTCCCATCGAATGCGGACGTGGAGCTGCGAGCCGTCGATCCACTGCGCGAAATCGCCATCGGCGAGTTTCTTTCCAGACGGATCCCGAAGCACAGGGAACCCGCGCGCCGTCCCTTCGAAGACGGTCCAATCAACGGCGCTGGCAGAGGAAACGAGAACGGCCGAGGCCATGAGCGCTGCGGCAAGCTTTCGCATGAGGTTTACTTGCATGAACCTGCCCTCATCCGCTCCGCGAGCAAGGAGCGTGCCTCAATGCGGGAATTGGGTAATTGGATAATCGGGTAATCGGGTAATTGATTGGCCAATCCAGAGTACCAGCCAATCGGAGCCATCAATTACCCGATTACCAGATTACCCGATTACCCAATTCAGAGAGCGGTGCGTCCAGCCTGGACCCCGATGTCGAAGGTCGCGGCGTAGCCGCCGCCTTGCGCGACAAGCGGCAGCGTCAACAATCGGCCGCCGCCTCGATACATGCCGTCGGCGGAGTTGAGGACGTCGCGGCGTCCCTTGCTGTTGTAAGGCGGCCGGGCGTGCACGGCATCGGTAATCGCCTCGTCGAAATACAACTGTGACGTGAACTCGAGCCCGCGGGAGCCGGCAGGATTGGTCCGCACCTTGAAATGCACGTGGACCGCTCGTCCGGTGTACCAACCGGGATAGATCGTCTGAAACGTGACCAGGCCCGAGGCGTCGCTCACCTGATGGCCGCGCAGGAATTTCTGTCCGAGCAGTGTTGAACCGCCGATCGCGGACGTCGGAGTACAACCCGCCGGCATCGCAGTGCCACACATCCACCAGCGTCCCCCCGAGCGGCGTGCACGCGCCACCCGACACCTGCTGAAGACGGAGCGTCAAGGCGAGCGGCACGCCCGCCCTGACCACCCCCGTTGATGGATCGACGCGAATATCGCGGCGGTTCAGCCCCTCTTCGACGAAGTAGGGCCCTTCGGTCTGTTCGGGGGTGACGACACATCCCGGGGCTGCCTGGCCGGGAGAGGATCCCGGAGGCGATTCCATCGACGTCGCTGCCTCGCCGGCACGGCCGACCAGCGTGGTCGCGGCCGCCGACCCCAGCAGAAAGATGACCTCACGCCGCCCCGGCTTCTCCACAACTGCCTCCCGAAATTGGGTAATCGAGTAATCGGGTAATCGGGTAATTGATTGGCCAATTGCCAATCAATCAACCCGATGATTACTCCGTTACTCAATCCCCCATCAATTACCAGATTACCCGATTACCCAATTACCCGATTCTTCTTTGAGTGACCCTATTCACCGCTTTTGTCCCCTTTCGGCCTGCAGTGTCTTTGCCTGCTCCTGTTGAGCCGGGGTCAGGAGCGCAAAAATCTCGCTCTGCATCCGGGCCTGCTGGATCGCAAGTTCCGTCTGCGCCTCGACCAGCGCCTGGGTGTTCGCACGGATCAGCCCTTCGTTCACGGGCATGCTTTCCATCGCCTTCCGCTGCGCCTCCATGGCGGTGCGAAGCTGCTCCGCGGCGCTGCGGTTCTGTTCGCGGTACCGCTGCATGACGTCCCGGACTTGCTGCTGCTGCGCCTCGCTGAGGTTCAGCTCGCGTAGGGGCAACCCTCCGCCCCGGCCACCCCGTAAGCCAGGGCCGCCTGGTCCGCCGGGACCGCCCGGGCCACCCCGGCCACCAGACCCCGGGCCTTGCGCATACGCGGCGCCGCCCGCCAGCAGAGCGGTGAGCACCGCCGTGATTGTGAGAGAACGAAAACGAGTCATGGACTGCCTCCTGTAAAGAGAGTTCAAGGTTCAAGGTTCAAGGGTGCAACCCTTGAACCCTTTCAGCCTCTTGAACGATTAGACCCTCTCCCAATGGCAGGGACGCGCCAGATCTGTGACAAAAAAATGTTTCGTCGAGAGAGGACGGAGGTGAACCGTTAGAAGCCCGCCCGGCCGGGACGCCAGTGATGCGATCGATGCTCGGCGACGTGGTCCGGGCGTTGAAACAGTTTGACGAGAACGACGCCCGCGACAAACCCGCCGATGTGCGCCCAGAAGGCGACGCCACCCGTCCCCGACTCCGCGCCAATCGTCGTCACACCGCTGGCTACCTGGAGGAAGGCCCAATAGAGCAGCATCGCCCAGGCCGGCAATGCCATCCTGGTGATGATGAAACCGAGCGGTACGAGGGTGAACACCCGGACGCGCGGATACAGCACCAGGTACGCACCCATGACGCCGCTGATCGCGCCGGAGGCGCCGACCATCGGGACGATCGAGGCGCGGTCCGCCCCCACCTGAAACAACGCGGCCGCAATCCCGGACAGGAGATAGAACGCGATAAACCGTCCGTGGGTCATCGAGTCCTCGATGTTGTTCCCGAACAACCAGAGGAACCACATGTTCCCGAGCAGATGCATCCACGAGCCGTGGAGGAACATGGAGGTGATCACGTGCGACACCGCCGGCCCCGGATCGGTGAGGCACGCGAGTCCGTCGCCCATCGGAAAGGCCGCGCCGGGCGGCACGGACCCCGTCAATTCGCCGGGGATGAGTCCGAAGTTGCACACCGAGGCGGCGAGCGCCTGTCCGGCCCCGCCACCCTGGACGAACAGCCACACCATCACGTTGATGCCAATCAGCGCGATGGTGATGTACGGGGGCCGCTGCGTCTCGTTGTCGTCGTGGTAGGGGAACATAAGGAGTCAGTGTGTTCAGTCGTCAGCAGGAGATGCTAACATCCCGGGCATGCATGCTACCGCCGACCCGATGACGTTTGTCCGCGCGACCGTGAAAACCGCCAGGGCCGCGCTTCTGATTTCGTGCCTCGCGGCCACGGCGTGCGGAGGGGCCGAAACGCCTCCGGCGGAACCCGCAGGCGCGCCGGCCGCGGCGCCGGCGGCGGCCCCGTCCGGACCCCGCGTCTTTTTCGTGCAGCCGCAGGATGGCGCGATGGTGAAGAGCCCGGTGATGCTCGAGTTCGGCCTCGCCAACTACGAGCTCGCGGCCGTACCGCCGGATGCGAAGGAGCCGCGACCAGGCATGGGCCATCACCACGTGGGTGTCGACGCCGACTGCCTGCCGGCCGGCGCGGAAATTCCGATGGCCAGCCCCTGGGTGCACTTCGGCAAGGCCAACACCACGATCGACATGCAGTTGCCGCCCGGGCCGCACAAGCTGTCGCTGCAGCTTGGCAACGATCTCCACCGCGCGATCGAGGGCCTGTGCACGACCATCAACATCACGGTCGTGGAATAAGGCGGAATCGGGTAATCGGGTAATTTGGATAATCGGGTAATGGATTGGCTCATATGGGCCAATCCAATTACCCGATTACTCGAATTATCCGATTACCCGATCGCAGGCATTGGTGGTGACCAATCTGCCATCCTTTTTTCATCAGCGATGGAGGCTGTTCCGCATGCGCCTGATTTCCTCGACCAGTTCGTCTCCCAATCGGTCCAGCTTGTTCGGCTTCCTGCTGGGAGCAGCCATCCTCGCAGGCACCGCTGCTGCCTTCGCTCAGCAGGGCCCGGGCGCCGGCCAGTCCGGCCGGGCCACCGCAGGATGGTGATCGCCTCTCGCGCCTGCCTCCGTTGCCGTACCCCGAAGCAGCCAGCGAACATCCGACGCTCGCGGGCACCATTCGCGTGGTGCCGATCGTCAAGGGGCTGGTTAATCCGTGGAGCCTCGCCTTTCTTCCAAACGGCGACATGCTGGTCACCGAAAAGCCCGGGCGCCTTCGCATCGTCCGCAACGGCGTCCTCGACGAGCAACCGATCAGCGGCGTGCCGCAGGTCGTGGCGATGGGCCAGGGCGGGCTGCTCGAAGTCGCCCTCCATCCACGCTTCGCCGAAAATCGCACGCTCTACCTGACGTACTCCAAGGCCGGCGACCAGGGGAACACCACCGCGCTGGCGCGCGCGCGCTTCGACGGCAAGGCGTTGACCGACGTTCAGGACATCTTCATCGCCGACAACTGGAGCAAGGGGACTGCCCACTTCGGCTCGAGGCTCGCGTTCGGCCGCGACGGCATGCTCTACATGACGGTTGGCGAGCGCAACGACCGCAACCGCGCGCAGGACACGAACATTCACGGCGGCAAGGTCTGCGGCTGCGCGACGACGGGACTGTCCCACCGGACAATCCGTTTGTCGGACGCAGCGGCTTCAAGCCGGAGATTTATTCCTACGGCCATCGGAATCTGCAGGGACTGACCGTCCATCCGGAGACGGGCGTCGTGTGGGAAACCGAGCATGGCCCGCAAGGCGGCGACGAGCTGAACCTGATCCAGCCGGGGCGGAATTACGGCTGGCCGATTGTCACCCTCGGGCGTGAGTACACCGGCGAGGCTATTACCAACCAGCCGTGGCGTGAGGGCATGGAGCAGCCGGTCACGGTCTGGGTCCCGTCGATCGCGCTTTCGGGCATGACGTTCTACACAGGCGATCGTTTTCCCGTGTGGAAGGGGAGCCTCTTCGTCGGCGGCCTTGCGGGGCAGATGCTTCAGCGCGTGGTGTTCACACCGCGTGGACCAATCGGCCGTGAGCTGCTGATTCCCGAGCTCAGGCAGCGGATCCGCGACGTCCGGCAGGGCCCGGATGGATTGCTCTATCTGCTGACGGACGCCAATCCCGGAGGCATCCTGCGCATCGAGCCGGCGGCAGCGTCCGCGGCGGCGAACTAGCGGCACCAGCTCTTCATCACGAAGCCACGGACGTGAGTTCCGTGTCTTCGTGATAGAGCAACGGCTGTCATCGTTTCTTCACACCCCTGTCACCGGGGCACCACCAGGTTACAGCGAAGATCGACCCATGTTCGAGACTTCGCACCTGGAGTTACCCTGATGGTTCCGGGTCCGTGCAACCAGCTCCCGCCGCCCATCCGACCGTGCTCGTCGTGGAAGACGAAACGAACATCCGGGAACTGGTGTGCCTGCACCTGGGGCTGGAGGAGGTGGCGTACGAGCAGGCGGCCGATGGGAAAGCCGGGCTCGAGCTCGCGCGGGCCAGAAAGTTCGATCTCATCCTGCTCGATCTGATGCTGCCGGGCCTCGACGGTGTGACCGTGTGCCGCGCCATTCGCCGCGACTCGGTGAACGCGGCGACGCCCATCCTGATGCTGACCGCGAGGCGCGAGGAGTCCGACAAGGTCGTCGGCCTCGACAGCGGCGCGGACGACTACCTGACCAAACCGTTCGGCGTGCGCGAACTGATGGCCCGGGTCCGTGCGCTGCTTCGGCGCGGCGCTGGACAACAGAACGGCGACGGCGGCCGGCCACTCACCTACAAGCACATCGAGATCGATCCGTCGCGCCGCGCCGTCAAGCTCACCGGGCCGAACGCCCGCGGCGTCGAGCTCACGACCAACGAATTCCAGCTGCTCTACGTGCTGCTCGCGAACCCCGGCATCGTGTTCAGCCGCGAGGCGCTGCTCCGCAAGGTCTGGAAGGACGATACGTTCGTCACCGTTCGCAGCGTGGATACGCTGGTCAAACGCGTCAGGAAGAAGATCGAAGAGGACCCCGCGGAGCCGTCGGTCATCCTCACTGTCTGGGGCGCGGGCTACAAGGCCGCCGATGTCTGAACCGCGCTGGTACCGCAGCCTCTACTGGCGGATCGCGCTGGGCCTCTTCGCGTTCCTCGCGCTGATGCTCGCGGCCCAGGGCGCGCTGTTCCTCTGGATGACGGACCGCATCGCCGGGTCGATGCCCGCCCGCGATCCCGCGCCGCCTGGCGGTCCTGGTGGCTTCGGACGTCGGTGCGGCGCTGTCGGACGAGCCATCCCTGAACCTCGATGAATACGTCCGCGATCAATACGGCCACGTGTTCCAGACCTTTCTCGTGATCATGCAGGACGGCCGGGTCGCGTCCAATCACGACGACGTGCCGGACGAGATCCTGCGGGCGATGGTCGCCGACGCGGCACGCCGTGAGTTTCCTGGCCGCGGGCGGCGGGCAGGCCAGCGGTTCGGCGAGCCGGGGAGCGGGACCGGGCGGTCCGGGCGCCGGACCGCCCGGTCCGCGGCGAGGCGGAGAGTTCGCCCCGATCATCGTGGAGGGCGTGCCGGCGGGCCGGGTGGCCGTCGTGCCTGGAGGCCCGCCTTTCTCGCTCGTGCTCCGTGAGCTCGGACCGACCATGGGGCTGGTCGGCGGCGGCGTGCTCGGCGTCGGCATGGCGCTGATTGCGTTCGTGATTTTCGGCCCGGCGCGGAAGCGGCTGAAGCACGTCCAGGACGCCGCCGAGCGGCTGGGCGGCGGCGACCTCACGGCGCGCGCGCCGTCCGGCGGCGGGGACGAAGTGGCGGCCGTCGCGCGCTCGTTCAATCGGATGGCCGAAGAGCTGACCGCTCGCGCGTCGGCGCTCGACGCGTCGGACAGGGCCAGACGACAGCTGCTCGCCGACGTGTCGCACGAGCTGATGACGCCGCTGACGGCGATGCGCGGGTACGTCGAAACGCTGGCGATGCCGGAACTGCAGATCAACGACGAGACCGGCCGTCGCTACCTGGCGATTGTCACCGAAGAAACGCATCGGCTCGAGCGGATCATCGGCGACCTGCTCGATCTCGCGCGTCTCGAAGGAGGCGGCGGCACGATGCGCAGCGAGCCGGTCGACGTCCGGTGGCTGTTCGAGCGGGTGGCCGCGCGGCACGAGCGCGAGCTGCGCGAACGCCGCGTCACGCTCGTCCAGGACGTTTCGGGCGGCGCGGCACAGGTCGTCGGCGATCCCGACCGCCTCGAACAGGCGCTTCAGAATCTCGCCGCCAATGCCCTGCGGCACACCGAGGAGGGCGGCGTCATCACGCTGTCGGCGTCGGCAGCCCCCACCGACTCGAGCCCGATCCCGCAGAGCGCCGCGATCCGGTTGCGGGTGCACAACACCGGCCCCGGGATCCCCGCGGAGCATCTTCCGCTCATCTTCGATCGCTTCTACAAGGTCGACACCGCGCGCAAGGCTTCCGGCGGCAGCGGGCTCGGCCTGTCGATCGTCAAAGCGATCGTCGAGCGACACGGCGGCACGATCGTCGCGTTCAATGCGCCAGACCCTCCGGGCCCACCGGGCGCGGTGTTCGAGATCGTGCTGCCCGCCCCGTCTGAGTAGAGCGTCATGCTGAAGTCGTAGCGCAGGACTTCAGTCCTGCCTGCCCGAACGGCAAACGCCGCGCTGCAGGTCTAAAGACCTGCGCTACACCTGCTCATAGTGCGAGCGCACCGGTGCTGTCCCCGATCGAATCGACGCGCGCGCCCACCTTGTGGAGCATGGTGAGCAGCAGGTTCGACATCGGCGTGTGCGGCGGGTTGCGCACGTGACGCCCACCCTTCAGTTGGCCTGACGCGCCGCCCGCCAGGACAATCGGCAGCGGATCGAAGTTGTGCTCGTTGCCGTCGCTCAGGCTGCTGCCATAGAGAATCATCGAGTGGTCGAGGAGCGTCCCGTCGCCGTCGGGCGTCGCCTGCAGCCGTTCGAGGAAGTAGCCGAGCATCTTCACGTGATAACGATTGATGACGGCAAACTGGTCCATGTTCTTGCGCTCGTTCGAGTGGTGCGAGGCATTGTGGAACCCCTCGCGCACGCCGGTCGCCGCGTAGACGCTGTTGCTGTTCTCACGCGCGAACATCAGCGTCGAGATGCGCGTGATCTCTGATTTGAAGGCGAGCACCTGCAGGTCGAACATCAGCTTCAGGTGCGCTTCGAAGTCGGCCGGGATGCCAACGGGCGCGTCCGGCAGATCCAGATTGCGTGAGAGCGTCGCATCCACCTGCTTGACGCGCCGCTCGATCTCGCGCACTTCCTCCAGGTATTCGCGCAGCCGGCGGCGGTCTCCCGCGGGCAGATCCTTTTCGAGCGACGGCACCTGATCTCTGATCGAATCCAGGAGGCTCCGCGCCTGGTTGCGACGCTCCTGCCGCTGGGCGTCGGTGCTCCCGTCGCCGAACAGCCGCTCGAAGACGATCTTCGGGTTGTTCTCCATCGGCAACGGCAGCGTGGCCGACTTCCACGACAGCGTATTGCGGTAGGCGCAGGTGAAGCCGGCGTCGCCGCAGTTCAGGTTCAACGGCTCCATCGAGAGCTCGATCGACGGGAGCGGCGTGTCCTGCCCCATGTGCTGGGCTGCGATCTGGTCGATGGTCGCGCCGACGAAAGCTTCGTTCTTCTTGACCGGATGCGCGCCGCTCAGGAACACCGCCGCCGCGCGCACGTGGTTCTCGGCGCCGCCGGTGTCCTCTCCGGTCGCCGGGGCGACGGGAGCGTGGGCCAGATCGCTGACCACGCAGACGCGATCGCGGAACGCTTCGAGCGGCTGCAGGGTCTCGGAGAACTGGAAGGCCGTCCCCTCACCCACCGGCGTCCACTTGTCCATCGTCGCGCCGTGCGGGATGTAGATGCATCCGAGACGGCTCCTGGGCGCCGCCGCCGTCTGCGCCAGCAACGTCCCTGCCGGCACCATCGATTCGAGCAGCGGCAGCGCCAGCGTCACGCCGCTTCCGCGCAGAAACGTCCGCCGCGACAGGTGCTTTTTCGTGATGAACGTCATGGCTCGGTGTCTCCCTCGTATCGTTTCATTTGGAACGGTAGGCTCTTCACGACGCCGGCGATGAGCGAGGAGAACCGGTTGTCGTTGCGAGCCGCGTCGCGAACGATGACCCGCACGGCCGGCATGTCGAAATACTCCACACGCCTGCCCAGCGCGTAGGTGAGCAGCTTCTCGGCCGCGGTCGCGACGACCGCCCCGCGACGGTCGAGCAGCGCCTGCCGGAGGCTGGCCGGGCCGTCCAGCATCGTTCCGTCCACGAGCCGGCCTGCGGCATTGACCGGCGTTCCACTGTCGGCATCGCGCCACTTGCCGATCAGGTCGTAGTTCTCGAGGGAGAAGCCGATCGGATCCATGACCGAATGGCATGACGCGCAACTCGGGTTGGCGCGGTGCCGCTCGAGGCGCTGGCGAATCGACGTCGCCTGGGCGCCGGGCGCGGCTGACTCCTCGAGATTGGTCTCGACCCCGGGCGGCGGCGACGGCACCGGCGCGCCGAGGAGGTTCTCCAGAATCCACTTGCCGCGCTTGACCGGCGACGTGCGGTTGCCGGCCGACGTGACGGTCAAGAGACTCCCGTGACCGAGCAGCCCACGGCGGGCGCCGTCGGCCAGCGCGACGCGCCTGAAGCGGCTCCCGCGGATGTTGGGGATCCCGTAGTGCCGTGCGAGCCGCTCATCGACGTACGTGAAATCAGCGTCGATCAGGTCCAGGATGCTGCGATCGTCGCGGACGATGGTCTCGAACAGCAGTTCCGTCTCGCGCCGGAAGGCGTAACGAAGACTGCCGTCGAACTCCTTCGTTCCCGGCGCCACGTCGTCGAGCTGCCGCAGTTGGAGCCACTGTCCAGCCAGATTGTCGATGAGGGCGCGGGCACGGGCATCCGACAGCATGCGGCGCGTCTGCTGCTCGAGCACCGTGGGATCGGCGAGCCGGCCCTTTGCCGCCAGCCCCAGCAGCTCCTCGTCCGGGATACTGCTCCACAGGAAGAAGGACAACCGCGAGGCCAGCTCGAGATCGCTGATCCGGTAGACCGCGCCGGCGCGCAGCCCCGTTGGCGCCCGCTCGAACCGGTAGATGAACTGCGGATCGACGAGCACGCGCGCGAGGGCGTACTGGATCCCGGCCTCGAAACCACGAAGCGTGCGACCCGACTCGAAGAACCCGAGGAACGTCTCGATCGTCGGGTCGTTCCCGTTCACCGGCTTTCGCAGCGCGCGCGTGGCGAGCGCGGACAGGATTTGCCGCGCGCACGGGACTTCTTCAGAAGGCGTCGCGGGTCGACAACTGAAGATCCTGCGACGGCTCGGCGTATCGCCAGGCCCGGTCGGGTTCAGCGGTCCGTTGATCGCCAGGCTCTGCACGCCCGCAGTATTGGCGAGCTCGGAGAACAGGTCGTCAACGCCACGCGCATTGGCGCGGCGGACGACGGCGACGCCGATCGTCTGCGGGCCGGCGGGAATCTTGAGCCGGATGCCGCCACGCGGCGCGTCCCGTCCGAGTAGCTGCACCCGCTCCCCGTTCAGCGTGATCTCGAACTCGTCGTCGACGCCGACGGGTGGCAGTCCGAACAACCCCACGCCGGCCCGGCCGACCCTGAACTCGTATTCGGCGTCGAGCGGAAAGACGTGCTGCACCAGCAGGCCGCCGCGCGTGCCGAGCGGCAGCCCCTCGCGATGCCCGGCCTGTGACAACCCACGTGGCGGCAGATAGGTGGTGACGTCGGCGCTGAGCGTCGGATCGCCCACCGCGAGACGGCTGATCTTCGCCGCCGCGGAGACGTAGGCCTGCATCAGCGCCGGCGAGACGCCAAGCACGCTGGCCATGTTGTCGAATCCTTCGCTCGAGTCGTCTCCTGGAAGCAGCGCCGCGGCATCGATCGGCAGATCGATGAGATCGCGGACGGCGTTGGCGTATTCCGTGCGATTCAGCCGATGGAGCACCGGCGCGCCCGGGTTCGGAGCCGTGGCGGCGGCGCGATCAATCGTGGCCTCCACTGCCGCAGCGAACCCGTCGAGCGTGGCACGGTCCGGCCGCGGCGCGTTGGCGGGCGGCATCATGCCGGTGCGGACCTTCCGCACCACCTTCTCCCACGTCGGCGCCTCGCGCCCCGCCTGCGCCACATCGAGTCCATCGAGCGCAAGGCCTCCTGTACGCATCCGCGCGTTGTGACAGGTGACACAGTAGCGATCGACAACCGCCTGCGGCTCCAGGGCCCGCTTGCGTGCCCTGAGCCGCGGCCAGGGGTTGGCGGGTTGGTGGCACGCGCCGCTCGGTCTGGGTCTCGACGCTCGCGAGTGCGAACACGAACAGCGCCGCGGCGGCGAGCATGCGCGCCTTCATGGCTTGGACGACTCAGCGATCAGCTTTTCGAGCAGGGCGATCGTCGCCGGCTTGCGCTCCGCACCAACTGCGGCGAGAAAGACGCCCTCTGCCCAGCGGAGCGGCGTCCGTCCTTCCTTGTCCTTGATATCGAGGCGCGCGCCGCGCTTGACGAGCAGCTCGATGATGTCGTTCGAGCCGCGGTTCACGGCGCCAAGCAGCGCCGTCAGCCCCATCGAGTTGGTGGCGTTCACCTCGGCGCCCAGTTCCAGGCAGAGCAACACCGCGTCGAGCGAGGCCTGAGGCGACTCGGTGTAGGTCTGCGCCACCGCCCAACCCACGCCCGCCGCCGCCATGAGCGGCGTGGTTCCGGCCAGGGTCGCAAGGTTCGGATCGGCGCCGCGCTGCACCAGCAGCCGCATCGTCGTCGTATCGCCCGAGAGCGCCGCGCGCAGCAACGGCGTCTGCCCGGTGAAGTCCACCCACGAGATGTCGTTGAGCGCATAGAGCCAACGCCGTGGGGGCGGCACCTCCCGGGTGCGTACGTTGACGTCGGCGCCCTTGTCGAGCAGAAGGCGAATCAGGTCCAGAACGGGCGCGCGGTCGACGCCGTTATCTTTGGGGACCTCCTGGTCGTTGTTGTTCATGTCCAGGTTGCGGTATTCGACCGCCGCCCAGAGCGGCGACCGGCCCCAGAAGTCGTCGGCGTTCACGTTCGCGCCCCTCTCGGCGAGGAATCTGGCGACGTCGATCTGGCCATTGAGCGCGGCCATCAGCAGCGGACGAATGCCGTTGCCATCACCCAGTTCGAGCTCGGCTCCGGCGGCGACGAGCATCCGTGCCGCCTCCAGCCGCCCGTCGCGAGCGGCATACAGAAGCGGCGTCATGCCGCCTTTCACTTCGGCACGCCGGCCGCGGTCCGGCAGACCGCCCTTATTGATGCCGACCCCTTCCGATCCGCAGCCCGTGCCCTTGCACGGCGGCACGAACGCCGGCGTCGGCCCCTTGCGCGTCTGGCCGTTCACCGCGGCGCCGGCCTTGACGAGCAGTTCAACGGCAGCTCCGTGATCCTCACGGACCGCGATCATCAGCGCCGTCTGTTGGAATTCCGGCTCGCGTGCGTCCACGGCGGCGCCACGCTCGATGAGCAGGCGCAAGGCGGCCACCGCGCCAGTGCGCGCGGCGGTCATCAACGCCGTTTCGCCGCCTGGATCAGTGGTATCGGGATCGACGCCCGCGTCGAGGAGCCGCCGGATCATCTCGGCATTGCCGTTGACACAGGCGAGGAAGAGCGGCGTCACGCCGTAGCGATCGCGGGCGCCAGCGTTCGCACCGGCCCGCAGCAGCAGATCCGCAATCTCCAGATGGTCCGCATGCACGGCGGCGTGCAGAGCGGCGGTCCCGTCGACACGGGTGGCGTTGACGTCGCTCCCCTGCCCGATGAGGGATCGGACGGCCGCGAGATCTCCCCGCTCCGCGGCATCGGCCAACGGAACGCCGGCCGCCACCGCGACGGCCGGCAGCAGCCATCCGATCAGGACTGCGAAGGCGAAAACGTGTCGCGGCGACATCTGGGTATTCTATCCCGGTTCGGTGCTGCGCTACGTCACCTCAATTCGTGCCGACGCCCGGGCCGTTCTCGACAAGAAACGCGTGTTGAACGCAGGCGGGCGCGGTCTCCTTCGGGGCCCGCACGATCCGCTCAACCCAGGAAGCCGAGGTCGGACGTCGCAAAGCGTCCGATGTTCGGAAACACGAGCGGCAGGTCGGCCGCCCCGACCCCATACCACGACGCGAGGGTCGCAGCGTACTGCTCGACCGACGCCGTCGGAATCCAGCGGCCACGGTTGTCCGTGTCGCTCGGTCCACTCAATCGCAGCACCGGAAAGACCGTGCCGTTTGGTCCGCCACCGCCGAAGAAGTCGCCGCCGCGCACCGCGCCACCGACCACGAAGTGGTGGCTCCCCCACGCGTGATCGGTCCCGACGACCCCGTTGCCGGATCCCGCGGGCTGTAGCGTGCGGCCGAAGTCCGACAGCGTGAACGTGGTCACCTGATGGTCGAGCCCAATCTCCAGCGTCGCATCATAGAAGGCCTTGATCGCCTGACTGACTTGCGTCAACAGATTCGCTTGCGTCGTCACCTGACCCTGGTGGGTGTCGAACCCGCCGAGCTGACAGAAGAAGATCTGCCGGTTCAGGCCCAGCGCGGGGGTGATGGAGTTGAACTTGATGACCTTGGCGACCTGCCGAAGCTGATTGCCGAGCGCGGTGTTGGGGAAGACCGTGTCGAGGCTGACGTCGCTGCTGAAGGTTTGGCCGATGCTGAGGGCCTGATCGACGGTGCGGCTGGCAGACCCGACGAGGAGCTGATCGGTGTCGAGCGTGCGCAGCAGTTCCATCGACTGCCGTCGCGCCACTTCGTCGGCCGCGGTGCCAAACCCGTTCAGGACGAGCACCTGGTTGAGCGCTGTCGGCGCGGGGGCAATGGAGAGCGGGCTGCTGGTCAGGCCGCGTGTGAAGAGTCCGCCCGAGAGTGCGGTGATCATCGGGAAGCCCGATGCGTGTTCCGCGAACCGATCGGCGGCGCGACCGCCCCAGCCCGTCGGGGACACGCGGTCGGCGATGGCCGATTGCCACTGCGCGATCTGGTCCGAGTGCGAGAAGAGCTGATAGGGCCTTGGCGCGCCGGCCTGATAGTCCTCACGGGTCAGTGGCTGCACGAGGGGGCCGACGTTGCACACGACCGACAGCTTCTGTTCGTCCCACAGTGCCTTGAACGGCGCCAGGCTCGGATGGAGTCCGAAGCTGCTGCCGATGGCCGGCGGTGTGATTTCGAGCAGGGTGTCGAGCGGGAGTGCCAGCCCGGATGCACTTCGGACGGTTGCGTAATCGTTGTACTCGGTGGCGGTCGTCGGGATCACCATGTTGTTCCCGTCGTTGCCGCCGGCCAGAAACACGCAGACCAGCGCCCGGTAGTCGGCGCCGTGCGCAAAGGCGTTGATCAATCCGAACCGCTCGACGCCAGCGACAAAGGCTGCCGCCCCGAGGGAGTAGCCGAGGCATGCCTGACCGGTCTGCAGCAGGAACTCGCGACGGGTGATCTGCATGACTATCTCTCCACCTGATACTGCGAGGATGTGAGCACCAGGTACGCGGCGGTGCGCGCGCGCTTGAGCGCGTTGGAGGCAGGAACCGCTGTGACGGCCATCACGACGCTGCTGCGCATCGCATCCGACATCGTCCCGTGAAGGAGCAGCTCGTCGAGCCAGTCGACGACGCTGGCTGGCTTGGCCGCCAGCGGCAGCAGGGGCGAGAAGTCCAGGGACGTACCGCTCGGCGCGTTCGTGCCGACGTTGATGCGCGAAAAGACGATCGTGTTGACGAAGTTGAGCCGGGCGAGCGCGGTTGACGTCGACAGGATCCCGAACTCGGGGCCGCGAAGACCCCCGCTACCGGGTACGCCCGTTGACGGCGCAAAGTAGCTGAACACCGACGGCGGGCGGAACACGTCCATTCCCATGGCAGTGGTCTGGGGATTGAGGTACCCATCGCTGGCCGAGGTGCCGTCGGCCGACCGCGCGCCAAACGCGCGCAGGATGCCGGCCACGAACTGCACCGGGTGGCGAAGACGGCCGTAGGACGGATCCGCCTTGCGGTCCCCTCTGGCTTCCGGGTCGAGAAGGATGGCGCGCACGACCTCCTTGAGATCGCCGCGCGTGCCGCTGCCTTCGCCGTCGAAGACCGCCGTCACACGGGCGACGTACGCCGGCGTCGGGTTGCTGGTCACGAGGTGCTGGATCAACTGCTTCGAGATGAAGGGACCGACGTTGGGATGGTTGAAGATGTTGTCGATGGCGTCGTCGAGGTCACTTCTGGTGTTTTGTCCGGCTGGTAGAACCGCACCATTCAGCAGCGTCTTGGCGGCGACGTCGTGCTGGGCCTCGTTGGGCACCATCGAGTCGATGTAGTTCGGCACGCCGGTGCGCGGCGCGGGCGCAAACCGCCAGCCGGTGAAGACGCGCGCGAAGTCATTCACGGTCGCCTGGGTGTACGTGGGGATGGTCTGACCAGCCTCGTCCAGCTGCGGCGTGCCGTCCGGATTCAGCCGCGCCGTTCCGATCGAAAAGAGCTGGAGCACCTCGCGCGCGTAGTTCTCGTTGGGCCGCGTGCGCGTGTTGCCGTTCACGTCGAGGTAGTTGCCCATCGCCGGGTTGAGCGTGATCTCGTAGAGCAGCTGCCGATAGTTGCCGAAGGCGTGGCGATCCAGCGTCTGGAGGTAGGGCGCCATCCAGCTCGGTTGAGTGATCTCGACTCCGGACACGACGATGATCTGATGGAGCGCGAACGCGACCCGCTGGCGGAGCTGGTCTGGCCCGTAGAGCGCGTTCTGGAAGAAGCGCGTCTGCGTCGGGTATTGTGTGTAGTTGTCGCGCTGACACGTGGAACCGTTCGGGCAGGCGACCGTGTCACGTGTCGTCGGATAGAGCGGCAGCGTCGGATAGCTCGACGCCGGCGCGTCGAACTGCTCGTCGAGGAAACTCGCGAATCCGATTTCCCGGACGTGCTCCACCAGCTCCGGCGTCGGTCCGAACGTCGACTGCTCCAGGAAGCGGACGATGTCGGCGGTCGAGGCCGCCGCGTGGGCGGCGGGACCGGCGTCGCCCATGACGGCAAGGGCCAACGCGGTCAGCGCCAGTCCGGATCTCAACTGACCCATCATGCCCCTCTTCGGAGAACCCTTCGGATTCCCGGGAAACGGACGGTTGGTGAACCGGAGGCGAGCGCATGCATGCGCACGGCACGGATGCGCGAAATGGCCAAGACGCCGAGAACATACGCCTGTCGGCGTTTTTGCGTCAAGAATTTCCGAACCGGGCGCGCGGCTGGGCACGAGCTCCTCGACAAAGGGAACCCTCACCGACCCACGGCGATGCTCCAGTTACGCGGAAGCACCAAGGTTAGTGGCAGGTTTGGAGCCGATCCTCATTCACGTCCGTGCATCAGAGTCGGCGATTGGGATCGCCGATTCGCCCGCGGGCTTCCAGCGAATGCCGAAACGGCTCCAGAGCCGGACGGCCTGCAAGTCGTCAAACAGGGAGTAGAACACCGGAACGGTGAGCAGCGTCAACAGCAGACACAGCGACTGCCCCCCGACCACGAGGACGCCAATCGAGCGATTCGTCGCTGCCCCGACGTCACTCGAAATCACGAGCGGCAGCATGCCGGCTACGAGTGCCACGGTCGTCATCAGAATCGGCCGCAGGCGGTCGCGATTCGCCTGCAGGATGGCCACATCACGCGACAGGCCGCTGGCACGAAGACCGTTCGTGTGATCGATCTGCAGGATCGCGTTCTTCTTGACGATCCCGAAGAGCAGCAGCAAGCCCAGACCGGAGAAGATGTTCACCGACTGCCCGGTCACGAGAAGCGAGAGGATGCCGAACGGCACGGCGAGCGGCAAGGTCAGCAGAATCGTGATCGGATGGATGAACGACTCGAACTGCGCGGCTAGAACGATGTACATGAAGATGAAGGACAGCGAGATCGCGATGACGAAGTATCCGGCCGCCCGTCCCAGTTCCCTCGATCCGCCTGCGGCACCCGCCGAGTACTCCGCCGGCAGCCGCAGGTCGTTGGCCGCCAGCTGGAGCTGCGACAGCACGGCGCCCTGGGACGCGCCGGGCACGAGATTCGCGCTCAATGTGACCTGCCGTTGCCTGTTCAGGCGCTGAATGCTCGACGGCCCGGTGGCCGGCAGGACGCGGACGATTTCGCCGAGCGTGACCGCCCCGCGCCGGGTCGAAAACACGGTGAGCCGCCTCAATCCGTCGAGATTGGCGCGGAACGGTTCGCTCGCGCGCAACGTGACGTCGTACTGATCTTCGCCGACGTCGAACGTGGACACATTCTGCCCGCCGATCATCGTGTTCAAGGCCTGCGCGACGTCCTGCACGCGCACGCCGAGATCCGCCGCCCGCTGCCGATCGATCTCCACGCGGAATTCCGGCTTGCCGATCACGAGAGAGGTGTCGGCATCGGCAAGGTCCGGAAGGCTCTTCATCGTGCCCAACAGCGCCGCCGAGTACTGGCCGAGCTTCCCAAGATCCGGACCTGAAATGGAATACTGGATGCCCCCGCCGCCGCCGCCACCGGCCGCCCCGACACTGGTTCGAAGGTTTCCGGGATACTGCCGCAACAGCGTCCGCGCCCGCACGATCACGTCGTCCTGGGACGCCGTTCGCGCGGCCTTCGGCACGAGCTTGACGTAAATGGAGCCGGTATTCACGCCTCCCGCCGCTCCTCCTCCCCCGAACCCCCCTCCGCCGCCCGCTCCCCCCACGGTGACCAGCGTGTCGCTGACTTCAGGGTACCGGCGAATATCAGCCGCCGCGCGCTCGAGCACCGTCAGCGTGGCGGCCAGACCCGTTCCTTCAACGGTCTTCACGCTGACCTGAAACTCGGACCGGTCGTCGGAAGGAGTGAAGTTCTTCCCTACCGCCGCGAACAACGGAACGATGCTGGCAATGACGAGCACGCTCACCGTGACGATGACCCCTCGATGGGCCATCGACCAGCGCAGCATGGCCATGTAGGCGCGATCGATTGGACGGAACACCGCCGAGTCCTTGGAGCTCGTGTGCCCGCCTTTTTTGACAGGCTGAATCTTGATCCACCGGGAACTGAGCATCGGCGTCAAGGTGAACGAGATGATCAGGGAGATAAACACCGCGAATGCCGCCGTCAACCCGAAAGAGGACATGAACCGGCCGACGATGCCGCCCATGAACCCCACCGGCACGAACACCGCCATGAGCGACAAGGTCGTCGCCATGACCGCAAGGCCGATCTCACGCGTGCCCTCGATCGCCGCGTCGAACGGCGTCATGCCCTTCTCTTCGATGAAGCGGTAGATGTTCTCCAGCACGATGATGGCGTCGTCGATGACGACGCCGACCATCAACGTCAGGGCCAGCATCGTGATCTGGTTGAGCGAGTAGTCCATGGCCCTCATCAGGGCGAAGGTCGCGATAATCGAGATGGGAATCGCGAGGGCCGCGATGATGGTCGTGCGGATATTGGCGAGGAAGAAGAAAATGACGAGCGCCGCGAGGAGGCTGCCGGCGATCAGATGCTCTTCGAGCGAGCGGACGGCGGCCTCGATGAAGACCGATTGGTCGTTGAGCACGCTGGCCTTGATGTCCGGCGGGAGCGCGGACGCGATCTGGGCGAAGCGCTCTTTCACCGTCTGCGCCACCGCGACGGTATTCTGGCCGGACTGTTTGGATACCACGAGCGTCACCGCCGCCCGTCCGTTCAGGAACGACGCGCTGCGGAGCTCTTCCGGGGCATCCACCGCTTCGCCGATGTCGCTGATGCGAACGACGTACGAGCCCCGATTGGCGACGGGGATCGCATTGAACGCCTGCGCGTCGGCGATCTTGCCCATGACGCGCACCGTGACCTCCTGCGCGCCCTGGTTCATCCGGCCGCCAGGCAGCTCCAGATTCTGCTGGCGCAGGGCGGCAGCCACCTCGGTCACCGTAACGCCGTGGGCGAGCATCTTGTCGGGATCGAGGCGAATCTGGATTTGCCGCTGGGCGCCGCCGACGATCTGGATCTGACCGACGCCGCTGACGCTCTCGAGCGGCTGCTTGATCAACTTGTCGGCCAGCTGCGTCAGCTCCTGGAGCGGGCGCGAGCTGGACACAACCAGCTGCAACACGGGCGCGGCGTCCGGATCGAACTTCGTGATGACGGGCGCGAGCGCCGTTTCGGGCAACGTCGGAATGACCAGGTTGACCTTGTCGCGGACTTCCTGAGCCGCGACGTCGCCGTCCTTTTCGAGGAGGAATGTGACCGTCACCTGCGAACGGCCTTCGACCGACGTCGAACGCAGCTCGTCGATGCCGCTGATCGTGTTGAGCGCTCCTTCGAGCTTCTTCGTGATCTCCGTTTCGACCTGCTCGGGAGCCGAGCCCGGATTCACCACGGAGACCGACACCGTCGGGATGTCGATGTTGGGCAACAGGTCGACGCCCAGCCCAAAGAACGCGAACGCGCCAACGACCGTCAGCGAGAGGACGAGCATCGTGGCGAATACCGGACGTCGGACGCAGAGTTCGGCGAGCTTGTGCATGGTCCGGACTCCTAACGCGACCCCGACGTTGGCGCCACTCTGCCCGGCGCATCTGTCAGACGCACGGCGGCGCCATCGGCCAGCTTGTCCAGGTTGTTCGTGGCCACCATGGCCCCTTCCTGAAGGCCGGCATCGACGCGAACCATGCCGTGCTGCGCAGCGCCGAGCTGTACGACGCGCAGATGGGCCGTGTCCCCTTCGATCACGTACATCGCGTCGGCGTTGGCGATCTTCAGCACCGCCTCAGCTGGCGCAAACACGGCCACTTCGGTCGCGGGCAATCGGATCTGCGCGCTGCCGAACATCCCCGGTGTCACCCGTGCATCGGCATTCGCAAACGTGGCCTCGACCGTCATCGCGCGCGAGTTCGGATCGATGGCCACGTTCAACGCAGACACAGAGCCGACGAAGACGACTCCCGGATATCCCGAGACCTCGGCTTCCACCGGCAGGCCGCGCCGCACCTTCACCGCATCGACTTCCTTGACCAGCAGTTCGAGCTTGATGGGCTGAATGCGGACGATGGTGGCGATCTTCGAGGCGGGCGTCACGTACTCGCCGGCGGCAACGGGCCGGGCCGTCACGTGGCCGGCAAACGGCGCGCGGACGATCGTGTCGTCCACCGCCTTTTGGGCGCTCGCGAGCTGGGCGCGGGCCTGCGCCACCGAGGCGACAGCGCCCGTATCCTGGGTGGCCAGTCGTTCGAAGTCGCTTCGCGGCGTGAAGCCTTTCTCATAGAGCTCGCCGCTCCGGCTGGCGTTGGCCTTCGCATTGACCGCGTCAGCCTCAGCCCGTTCGAGCGACGCGCGCGCCTGATCCAGCCTGAGGCGCGCATCGCGGTCGTCGAGTTGCACCAGCGGCTGATCGGCGTTGATCCTGTCGCCCACGTTGACGAGGGTCTTGACGACCTGTCCCGGGACCTGGGGCGCCACGTCAGACGATTCGTCCGCCGTGAACGTGCCGGTGGCGCGCACGACGGTTGGCACCTCCCGCTTGATCGCCGCGGTGCCGGCGACCGGAATGACAGCGACCTCGCCGGCCGACGTCGACACGGCCGCATTGGCCGGCACATCGCCGCCCCCGCAGGCCGACGTGAACGCCGTCGTGCAAACGAGCGCGCCGATTGTGGCGATGGTCTTGATCTTGATGGTGTTAGTGGCGCGCATGCTTCCGATCTCCCTCGTGGTATTCCGTCGCCTTTTCAGCTGGGTTCCCATGCGGTCGCAACTCCGAGTCCAAGGACTCCAGGGCGACGCCCGTCTTGAGCCCGGCCAACGTGACATTCAACACATCGTTCACCAGGGCGTCCCCGTTTTCCGCGGTGAGCCGGCCCGAGAGGCGCATGACGGCGACGCCAAAGACGCCCATGGTCAGAATCCGAAAAGCCGTAGCCGCCGGAATGGTCTTCGGGAACACGCCTTCATCGGCCGCATGTTCCAGTTCTGCGATCATTTCCTGCCGCATCTCGCGGGCGAACGTGAAGCGTTCGTACTCGCGGCAGATCCGCGGGACCGTCCGGTCCACGAACATCAGTGCGAAGTACTGCGGGTGCTCGGTGCTGAACCTGTCGAGTCGCAGGACCATGCGTCGAAGCCGCTCGATGGCGGGAAGGCCGTCAAGCGACCCGGTGTTGCAGTCGGCGAAAAGACGCACGCCCTCTTCGGCGAGCGCGATGAAGATCTCGTCCTTCGACGGAAAGTAGCTGTAGATCGCCGCGGGACTGTATTCGATGCGCTCGGCGATCTTGCGCATGGAGACGTTCTCGTAGCCCTCGCTGACGAAGAGGTCGCGGGCGGCGTCGAGAATGGCGCGCTTGACCGCTTCGCGGTCGCGTTCGTGGCGTTCTTTGATGCCCATGATTCGTTTTGTGAACGGTGTTCATGATTCTATCAGCGTTAGACGATCAAGCCTAGCCCAAAGTTACGAACGTGTCTAACTCGTTGATATTACAGATGTTGAGCGATAACGTACGTAGTGTCCGCCTTCAGGCGGACCTCGTAGAGTCCGGCTAAAGCCGGACACTACGTCCTACATGAAAGCCGAAAGCAGATAATGGAGTTAATCTCAAGCGCAGGCCAAGACCATCCCTAGAGGTGCTCGTATGCGAATAACCCCGCTCATCGTCGCCGCTGCGGCGGCGCTTTTCACCGCCTGTTCCAAGCCGGCACCGGTCACAGAGACGGCAAAGCCCGCGCTCGGAACCTTCGGCATCGACCTGGCGCACCGCGACGATACCGTGAAAGCCGGTGACGACTTCTTCCGCTATGCCAACGGCAAGTGGCTCGCCACCTTCCAGATACCGGCCGACAAGGCCCGCTATGGCTCCTTCGACGCCCTCGCCGACAAGGCCGAGACCGATGTGAAGGCCATCGTGGAGGAGCTCGCAGCGGGATCGCCGGCCGCCGGGACGACGCCGGCCAAGGTCGGCGCCCTCTATTCGAGCTGGATGGACGAACCCACAATCGAGGCGCGCGGCATCGAGCCGCTGCGCCCATATTTGGACCAGATTGCGGCCGTCTCGGACACGGCCGGCGTCATCAGGCTGATGTCGACCACCGATTTCGCGGCGCCCCTCGGCATCGGCATCGAGGCCGATCCGGATGATCCGACCCGCTATGCGGTCTGGGCAGGCCAAGGCGGCATCGGGATGCCCGACCGCGACTACTACCTCAAGGATGGTGCGGCATTCGAGAAGTACCGCGGCGCGTACAAGGCCTATGTCACGAAGATCTTCGAACTTGTGGGCGATGCGGCGCCGGCGGCGTCCGCCGACGTGGTGATCGCGCTCGAGAAGAAGATCGCGCAGGCGCACTGGTCGCAGGAATCGCTGCGCGACGTGCAGAAGTCGTTGAACACGATGACCTACGCCGAGTTCAAGGCGTTCGCGCCTTCGCTCCAGTGGGATGGCGTGATGGCCGGGCTCGGCCTGCCGGCCATGGTCGACAAGGTCGTCGCGTATGGCGACACGGCCGTTCGCGACGGCGCGAGGCTGATCCGCAGCGAGCCAGTCGCTGCCTGGAAGAAATACCTCGCCTTCCACATCGCGTCCGACAATGCGGCCCACTTGCCCAAAGCGTTTGCCGACGCGAGCTTCGAATTCTTCGGGAAGACCCTTCGCGGAGTTGAGATGGAGCGCGACCGCTGGAAGCGGGGCGTGACGCTGCTCGACAGCAATATCGGTGAAGGCGTCGGCGCGGTCTACGTCGCCAAGCACTTCCCGCCGGAGCACAAGGCGACGATGGATGCGCTCGTCGCCAACCTGCGCCGGGCGCTCGAAGGCCGGCTGAAAGAGCTGCCCTGGATGGACGATCCCACCCGTGCCGAGGCGCTGAAGAAGCTCGGCACCTTCGAGCCGCGCATCGGCTATCCGTCGAAATGGCGCGACTACTCGGCGCTGCAGGTCGAGAACGGCAAGCACTTCGAGAACATCGTCAATTCGCGCAAGTTCGAATGGAACCGTCAGGTCGCGCGTCTCAAGTCGCCGGTCGACCGCGCCGAGTGGGGCATGAACGCGCAGACCGTGAACGCGTCCTACAACCCGCTGATGAACCAGATCACCTTTCCCGCCGCCATCCTGCAGCCGCCCTTCTTCGACGCCAGCGCCGACCCGGCCGTCAACTATGGCGCTATCGGCGGCGTCATCGGTCACGAGATCGGCCACGGCTTCGACGACGAGGGCCGCGCCTTCGACGAGCTCGGGCGCACGCGCAACTGGTGGTCCGACGAGACCGACACCAAATTCAGGGCCGCAACCGACAAACTCGCCGCGCAGTACGACGAAGTACTGCCCGGTTGCCGACGGCTGCATCAATGGCCGCCTCACGATGGGCGAGAACATCGGCGACCTCGGCGGCCTGACCATGGCCTACACCGCCTACAAGCTTTCGCTCAACGGGCAGGAAGCTCCCGTGATAGAGGTGGACGGTGTGCGGTACACCGGCGACCAGCGATTCTTCCTGGCCTGGGCGCAGGTGTGGCGCTCGCTGGGCCGCGAGGACGACACGCGCCAGCGTCTCGTCACCGATCCGCACTCGATGCCGGAGTTCCGCACCAACGGCGTCGTACGCAACATGGATGCGTGGTACGCGGCCTTCGGCGTCAAGGAAGGCGACAAGCTCTACCTGCCGCCGGAGGAGCGCGTGAGAATCTGGTAAACGGAACGCGCCGGTCGTGGTTTGGGCTCAGGCTCCACATGCTGCGCCGCAGTGAGCTCGCCTGGCTCATTATCGGGCTGGGGGCGTGCGTCCTCCTCTGGGTCTTTCTCAGCCTCGCTTCCGAGGTGGCCGAAGGCGAAACGCACCAATTCGACATCGCGATTCTACGGGCCCTCCGAACGCCAGCCGATCCATCGAAGCTGATTGGCCCTGAGTGGTTGGAAGGCTCGTTGATCGATGTGACGGCCCTCGGCAGTTCGACCGTGTTGGGGGTCGTGATCCTGGCGGTGGTCGGATTCCTCCTCCTGCAGGAGCGTTACCAGACCGCCGGATTTGTCGGCATTACGGCATTGAGTGGGATGCTGGTGAGCACCGTCCTGAAAGACACCTTCAACCGGCCGCGCCCGTCGGTGGTTCCTCACCTGCGCGACGTCGTGTCTACGAGTTTTCCGAGCGGCCACGCCATGCAATCCGCGATCGTCTATCTGACGATCGGCGCCGTCCTGATGCGTGTGGCTGACCGCCGCGCGACGAAGCTTTATTGTCTCGGGTTGGCGATGTTGTTGACGCTCCTGGTCGGCATCAGTCGCGTGTCACTGGGCGTGCACTACCCAACGGACGTCATCGGCGGCTGGATCATCGGATTTGTCTGGGCCTCGATGTGCTGGCTGATCGCCCAGCGGTTCGAACCGAAGACGGGCATCGATGCGGAGCGCAGGAAATCGCGGGCACCCTGAGAGCGTAGTCCCCTCACTTGATGTAAATCCTACATTCGCCGTCATCTCCGGGACGCTTTTCGAACGACACCAAGGGAGACGGTGCCTGCGAAATCCGGCGAGCATCTTGCTATCCGGACCAGAAAGTCCCGCCTAAAGCCGGACGCCACGTACTACAGACATAGGGAGAGACCATGGTCTTCACTCGTGTGGGCACAGCGTTCGCCGCGGTTGTCTTGTTCTCGCGTCTCGCCTTTGGCGAGGCCGCGACGCCCGACCCGGGATGTCTCGCGACCGACGCGTGGCACACACAAGGAAGCGTGAAGACGGACACCGTGGGCACGAGAAATACCAACTACCCGGAACAGAACGCGACCTATTGGATCACGGCGTTCGAACTGCCGGCGGGAAGCGTCTTGCGAGTGAGAGGGCAGTACCCGCGAGCGAGGTACATGGCTCTGCAAATCTATGATGAGAACCGGAATGTGATCGACGCGATCAACGATGCGACGATCGATCCGGAGCCGGGGCAGAACAATCCTTACCGGACAGGCACCGTGCAGGGGACCTATTCGGTCAACGTCGTGTTCGGCCGGAAGCCCGCCCGGACGGCGCCCCCCAACACCATCTACACGGAACGAGTCGCGCGCGTGATCCTGATGTACCGTATTTATTATTCGACCGATAGTGACGACCTGACGGGAGGAACCACTACCCCGGTTCTGCCAGTGATCTCGCAAGGCGGTGTCCCGATGCCGACGTGCCCGGTGCGGCCGATTATCGTGCCGGAAGATCAATTGGTATGGGGCCGGCTGGATAACACCGACTTCTCCGGCTCCGTCCCACCGATTTCTTCCCAGGCGCCGGCCGCGATTTCTCCCGTGTGGGGCATGTCCGTCACGGGTCCGACGACCCGGTACTATCCAAGTCAGGACAACAGCTACATGTTCGCCGTGGTGAGCCGCGAGTTCCTCTCGCCGCCATATATCAACGATATGGTCGTCGTCCGGATCAAAGCGCCGACGTTCGTGAACACGCAGGGGGGAGAGCCGCCGTATTGGAGCACGACCACGCGCCAGGTTCGATTCTGGTCGATCTGCTCCAACGAGCCGCAGACCACCGGGGTGGTGCGGTGCGCCGCCGATTACCAGGCGCCGCTCCGCGATGGATATGCGACGGTGGTCATTTCCGATCCGTCCAACCGCCCGTCGAACGAGGTGCTCGCGCAGCACGCCGCCACATGGATCCCGTGGGGAGCCCTGACGCCGGGCGACACGGTTTACGATGAGAACGATGTGCCGATGACCAACGCGGACGGGGTGTTCTACCAGGGAGCCGTGCTGTATCGTCAAACGATGGCGAACCCGGGCTGGACCCAGTCGTTCACGGCAGTCGGCAGGCTTCCACGCGACCAGTGGCGCGACGCGATGGGCGAGTATTGGCCGAGTGCCGGCTACTGCACGGCTGGAGACTTCGTGGCCTTTGGCGGCGGTTGTTTTGTGCCGCCTGATGCGAGGACTCCAGTTAACTGATGTAGCCCGACTCAGCTGATGCAGGCCGACATTTCATCCGATGTCGCGCCAGGCGTCTGGAAGGTTGAAAAAGGGGCTGCAGCCGGCAACCCCACTATTAGTATCCGGCCAAAGGCTCCGCCGTTCAAGACTGTTTGTTTGACGGCGAGACCGGTAACATCGCCGGCTGATGTCGAAACGCGCGAGGCGTCGCGGCCGGAAAACGCACAACACACAGCTTGTAGCGGGAGCAACCCGGACGGTCGCCTCTGTGCGCTCGGCCGATCCGGTGCCCCGCGACACCGGTTCCGTCCAGGATCGACTCGCACGTCTGCTCGACACGCCGCTGCTCGCGCGAGTCGTGCCGCTACCTTGCGCCCGAGACCCTGCATCAGCTCATTCGATATCGCGGCCTCGACGACTGCGGAGAGCTCGTCGCCTTGGCGACACCTGAGCAGCTGACGTCTGTGTTCGATCTCGATCTGTGGCCCAACACGCAGCCGGGTCGAGACGAACGGTTCGATGAGGACCGCTTTGGCGAATGGCTCGAACTGTTGGCGGGCACCGGGGAAGCTGTGGGCGCACGGACCATTGCCGGTATCGACGAGAACCTGATAATTGCCGGACTCTCCCGTTACGTGCGTGTCTTCGACTCCGCAACCGTTCGCGACCTCGGCGTCGGACGACGATGCGTCGTTGGACGTCGACGTGACGTCGTTCGACGGCTCCGAGTGTGAGGTGGGTGGCTATGTCCTGCGCGCCAGGAGAGCAGACGCGTGGGACGCGATCGTGGCGCTGCTCCTCGCGCTCGAGGCCGACCATCAGGACTATTTCCATGCCGTGATGCGGGGATGTCGCCAACTCTCCAACTCCGTGCCTGAAATCGACGGGCTCGACAACCTGCTGATGGAGCCAGCACAGCAACTGCACGATGTCGCGCTCGAACGAGAACGTCGGCGATCGCAGCAGGGATACTCGACCCCCGGCGACGCGCGCGCGTTCCTCCAGTTGGCGAGGCAGCCGCGACACCAGCGGCCGGGCGCGGCTCGCTCGATCAACCCCCTCGCCGCAGCCTACTTTCGAGCGGCCGACGAAGCGGTGGCATCGTCCGATCGGAGTGCACCACCACAGGAGCGTGCCCTGGAACCGTCGACGCGTGCCATGCTCTCCGAGTCGATCGACGCCGTCGTCGATCTGCTGACCGAGGCTGGCCTGCCATTGGCTCGACCCCGAGCGCTGCTCGAAGGCACAACGCCCCAACCGTCCCGCCTCACGCAGATACGATCGCTCATGGCGTACCTCCGCGACACGGACCACGCTGCGTACATCAGGAGGAGTCAGGAGCTGGCGTTTCTCGCCAATACGCTCATGGCCGGTTGCTCTGTTCAGTCCAGGGCCTTTACGGCCCAGGAAGCGTCCGATGCGGCTGCCGGCATCTGCAACCTGGGTCTCGAGCACTGGCCTGCGCGCTGGCCGGACGTTGAGACGCAGGATGCGGCCTCGACGGCCGACCTCGGCGCGACGATGGCCGACGCTTTTCTTGTCGATCACGACCTCGTGATGGCCTTCGAAGTGGGCTGGACCGTATTGCATGAGGACGTGAGCATGTTCGTGGCTGCGCACCTCGTCGTGACACTGGCGGCTCTCCAGTCTGTCGATGCCGAGATCCAAAGCGGACTCCACGCCCTGCGGCGCGAGCTCGTGAGGCAGCGTGACGCGGGCACACCGTGGCGCGCGCGCCACGCTCTCGACGTGCTCGCGATGCTCGATATGCCAGCCTGGGTCAGCGTGCTCGGATTGCTGGACGAATGTCCGGTGGTGCCAGCGGCGATGACGGCGGTCCTCGAGGGGCATACGCGTGCGGTCAGCGCGACGGCATTCGAGTTCATCTCGACGACCAGCCAGATTCAGGAGGTTCGGGCGTTCATGGGGAAGCTTCTCGATGTGCTCGTCCGCTGAGGAGGCGGCATCCCGCAGTACGTGGCGTCCGGCTTTAGCCGGACTTGCTGGTCCGCCTGAAGGCGGACCCACGTACGGTAGATCGAGACAGCGCTCTAAAACCTGCTGCATCGTACAATCCGTCGACATGGTGCAGCTGCGAACTCAGGTTGGCATCGTCGGCGCCGGACCGGCGGGCCTGATGCTGGGCCACCTGCTCCACCTCCGCGGCATCGACTCCTTCATCATCGAAATTCGCAGCGAGGAGCACGTCGTCGAACGCGTGCGCGCGGGCGTGCTCGAGCAGAGCACCGTCGATCTGATGCACGAGGCCGGGCTCGGCCAGCGGCTCGCCGTCCACGGCATGCGTCACGAAGGGATCTACCTGGCGTTCGGCGGGGAACGTCATCGGATCCCCATGGCCGAGCTGACGGGCGGCCGGGCGATCACGATCTACGGACAGAACGAAGTCGTGAAGGACCTCATCGGCGCACGCGTTGCCGCGGGCCGGCCGTTGCTCTTCGAGGTCCACGAGACGGTTGTTCGCGACGCCGGGTCTTCTGCGCCGACGATACAGTTCCGCTCGAAGGATGAGCAGCTGCACGAAATCGCATGTGATTTCATTGCGGGCTGCGACGGATCGCATGGCATTTGCCGGCAAGCATTTCCCGCCGATCGTGTCCAGATCTATGAACGCGCATACCCATTTGCGTGGCTCGGCGTCCTCGTCGAGGCGGCGCCGAGCTCCGACGAGCTCGTGTATAGCCTGCACGAGCGCGGGTTTGCGCTCTTCAGTATGCGGTCGCCTTATGTGACGCGGCTGTATCTCCAATGCGCGCCCGACGAGGATATTGCCCAGTGGTCGGACGATCGGATCTGGTCGGAGCTGACCATGCGGCTTCACACCCGCGATGGTTGGACGCCACTCAGGGGACCTGTCACCCAGAAGAGCATCACGCGGATGCGCAGCGTGGTGGTCGAGCCGATGAACCAGGGCCGCCTGTTCCTTGCCGGAGACGCGGCCCACATCGTCCCGCCCACCGGGGCAAAAGGCCTGAATCTGGCCATGGCCGACGTCTGGAGGCTCGCACGCGCGCTCGACGCCTTTTACAAATCCGGAAGCGAGACGCTGCTCGGCGCGTATTCCGGCGATGGCTTGCGACGCGCCTGGCGAGCCCAGCGATTCTCGTGGTGGATGACCTCGGCCCTGCACCGGACCGAGAGCGATAACGCCTTCGATCACCGGCGTCAGCTCGCCGAGCTCGAGTACCTCGTAGGCTCCCGCGCGGCAATGACGAGCCTCGCGGAAAACTACGTCGGCAGCCCGTTGGCGTAGCTGGTCCCTATTGGGTGGCACCGTCGTTGCTCCACTGAAGGCATGGATCGGTCGCGATCACTATCTGAAGGAGAACGGCACCCCACGCTGGACACGTTCGAGCGGGTGCTGAACCATGGAGTGATCGTAGACGTCGAGCGGCGCCGTGCGTCGCGCGTCGACGCAGAGGCGATGACGGCACTCGCCCTGGTCGGCCTCGAGGCGGGGGCGGCAACTCATCCGATATTTCTCGGCGAGACGTGGAAGGTCTGGCGAGAGGACTGACCCGACGGGGCGCAGGCCCATACGACGGGAGTCGAAGGTTCATGAGTCGCAACTGTACGTCGGCAACCTTCCGTACGACACCGGCGAGTCCGATCTTCAAACATTGTTCAGCCAGGCAGGAAACGTCGAGTCCGTGCGCGTGATGCGCGACATGGCGACCGGCCGAGCGCGCGGGTTCGCGTTCGTGGAGATGAGCACGGACGAGGAAGCCCAGAAAGCCATCCAGGACTTCCACGAGTACAGCTTGGCGGCGGGGGCTGACCGTCAACGAGGCTCGCCGAAGCCGGAGAGCTCGGGCAGCTTCCGCGGCGGCGACGCCTCCCGCCGTGGTTCTGAACCGCGCTGGTAGTGGTCCTGTTCCGTGCGTTCCCTATCGCTGCCGGTTAGGCCCTTGTGACAGCCGCTGTTCCGCAATCCACTGACCGCTGACGACGCCGAGGTCGGGTTCGCCACGTCGCCGCAATGACGCGACCAGCGCGATCAACACGGCGGCGACGACCACACCGACGACAATCCAGATAGCAGTCACTGGGTCCCCTTCCGGCTTACGCCGGCCTGACGTTTTCGCCTCTCGGTCCCTTCGGGCCCTGGCCGCGTTCGAACGTGACGGCCTGCCCTTCCCGCAACTCGGAGAACGATACCTCGTTGCATGCAGACTGGTGAAAGAAGTACTCCGTCCCATCACCCGCCGCGATGAACCCGAACCCTTTGTCGCTGACGAGCCGCTTGATGGTTCCGTTCATGGTTGCCATGGCTATCGCCTCCTCGCTGTCGGTCGACCGACCGTGGTCAGTGCGCGAATGCGCTGACGCCGCCTGCATTTTGCGTTTCCGATCCTTGTGAAACCTCGCTCGATCGCCATTTCGCGCTGACATCAGCCCTCCCGTTTCGAGTGTCGTGTGCAGATCAGAAGGCCGGGGGCTGCGGAGGCCCCGTGAAGAGATGACAGGGCGGGACGTTTCAAAGCGGGCTCGGTTCTGAACCGACTTGGAGTATACATGATTGCGCTTGTGACGCGTATCCGGCCCTCGCCGGCGATGCGGTTGACATATACTCAGTACTCAGCTTTCCTGAGCCTTGCGGCCGCTCTGGCTTCAGCCCTCACCAAAGCATGCCGTGGAGGGCTTATGGTTCATCGTCCCACCGAGTTCAGCGCCTTCGAGTTCGTCGTCCTGTCCGGCCTTCGGGCAGCGCAGCTCATGCGTGGCTGCACACCGAGAGTCGAGAGCGGCCACAAGCGGATTGTCACGGCGCAGATCGAGGTGGCGACCGGCAAGGTTGTCCAGGCCGAACGCGCGGTCATGTCGCCGCTCGACTGAAGTGGCGCAGGTCTTTAGACCTGCCCGGGGCGGGACTGAAGTCCCGCGCTACACACCGGCGGAAGAGGCTTCTAGGTCGGCATCTGGAGATTCGGCATCGGCTGCGCGACAAACAGCCGGCGGCACGGTTTGGCAATCACTCCTTGCCCACTGAGTGGAGCGGCCGACGCGGGCGCTGTCGGTCGCAATCCCCGTGTTCGCGTACATCTGCCGGTACAGCTTCGAGATCAGCACGAACGCCAGACGCGACTTGAGCGACCGGACGCAGCGCGAGCGCTGCCAGACGTTCGACAGGCTGTAGAAACGATCCCACGCGCCCTGCGTGCCGCGACGGATGTCGTCCGACGACATCACCGGATGCGGCGTGTAGACCTTCGGCCTCAGCGCCTGCGGGATGAGCCAGTGACGCGTCAACGGCTGCCCCGCAATCCGCGTCGAATCGGCCGCCATCGCCTGTTCCCACGCGGCAAAATCGGTCGTGCCCGGGAACGGGGTGAGCATCACGAACTGCGCGAACGTGACGTCTGCGCGCTCGGCCACCGCGACCGTCGCGTCGAACGTGGCGGCGCGATCGCTCGGCAGGCCGAAGATGAACGAGCCGAGGACGTGGACGCCGTGGTGCCGGAACGCCCGCAGCCGGTCGACCAGCGCCTCGCCCGCGTCGTTGAAGTTCTTGTGGACGTCCTTCAAGCCTTCGGGCGTGACCGCTTCGACGCCGACCAGCGCCCCCTTGATGCGGGCGCGTTTCATCGCGTCCAGGAACTCGGGATCTTCGGCCGCTTCCATGGTGATCTGCGTGAAAAACACCATGTCGTCCGGCAGCTGCGCGAGGCGCGCCATCAGCTCGAAGCGCTCGGCGCGCAGCGTGCGCAGCGTCTGGTACTGGGTCTTGTCGGCGCGCCGCTGCGCCATCGCCAGATCGGTCAGCGTCACGGGATAGAAATTGTCGTCGGCCAGCGCGATGAACCGGAAGCCGCGGCGCCGCAACTCGACGATCTCGGCCACGACCGCGTCGCCCACGCGCTGGCGCGGCCGCTGGCCGTCGGTCTTCCACACCGAGCAGAACGAGCAGTGTTTCGGGCAGCCGCGCACCGTCTGCACCGACGCCCACATGTAGCTGTTCGACGGCATCAGGTCCCATCTTGCCGGGCGGAGGAGCTCCGGCTCGACGCGTCCGCCGTCGTAGATCGGCAGCAGAGCGCCCCTCGCGTGATCGTCCAGCACGATTTCCCAGGCGACGTCGCCGTCGCCCTTGACCACGGCGTGGGCGCCGCCCTGCTCGTGCGCCTCCTCCGGGAAGAGCGTGGCGTGAATGCCGCCGAACACAACCGTCGCGCCGGCTTCGCGAGCCGCGCGGCCGATGGCGTATCCGCGGAGGGCATTGCTGCTGTGAATGCCGATGCCGACAACGTCCCCCGCGCGGATCTGTGACGGGTCGAGCGGGTCGAGGGTTTCATCGGTGATGCGGGGATCGCCGAATCGCGCCGGCGTCGCGTCCGCGAGCACGTACAACCACCGCGGCGTGATGACGCCGACACCGAACGAAAAGTCGCTGGGATTGATCAGATGAACGGTCAAGTAGCCTCTATAGCAAACCTACGACCTGGGGAAATGGCTCGACTTTTTCGGGACCGGGAATGACGCAACCGCGGCGAGCTGAACCACTATACCTTCCTTTATCGGCTCCAGCCCGGAGAAATGTGATTACCGGCTTCGCCCCCACGGTTTTCTCGCGCGCGACTCTGCGGCCGTCGCGGACCGCGCGGCCCTCGGCGGCCTCTGCCACTTGGCCGGCGGCCGAGCTAGGTAGTCGAAGTCGGGCATCGTCACGCGCGGCAGCCGCTTGCCGATCGCGCGTTCGATGTCGCGGACGCCGCCCTCTTCCTCCGGAGAGACGAGCGTGAACGCCGAGCCGGTCAGCTCGGCGCGCGCCGTCCGGCCGACGCGGTGAATGTAGTCTTCCGCCTGACCCGGCACGTCGAAATTGATCACGTGGCCGAGCGCGGTGACGTCGATGCCGCGCGCGGCGATGTCGGTGGCCACCAGCACCCGATACTTGCCGCTCTTGAATCCGGCGAGCGCTTCGGTGCGCTGGGCCTGCGAGCGATTGCCGTGAATGCGCTGAACCTTCAACCGGTGCTCGTCGAGCTGCCGCGCGAGACGGTCGGCGCGGTGCTTGGTGCGCGTGAACACCAGCGCGTCGCGCACCTCGCCGCTCTTCAACAACGCCACGAGCAGGGCCGCCTTCAGATGCTGCGGCACCGGATACACGGCTTGAGTGATGCCCGTGGCCGGCATCGGCCGGCGCTCGAGGCTGATGGTCGCCGGGTTGCGCAGCATCTCCTTCGACAACTCCGCGATCGGCGCCGGCATCGTCGCGCTGAAGAACAGCGTCTGCCGCCGTTTCGGAAGATGACGCAGCACGCGCCGGATGTCGGGAAGAAACCCCATGTCCAGCATGCGGTCCGCTTCGTCGAGCACGAGAAACTCGAGACCCGCGAGCTTGGCGTATTGCGCGCGGAAGTGATCGAGCAGCCGCCCCGGCGTGCCGACGATGACGTCGACGCCGCTGCGGAACGCGTGCTCCTGGGGTCCCATGCCCGACGCCGCCGAAGATCGCCGCCGTCGTCAGCGGCGTGTGGACCGCCAGATCGGTCAGGTCCTCGGCAATCTGCGCCGCGAGCTCGCGCGTCGGCGTCAGGACCAGGGCGCGCGTGGTGCCGCGGGGACGTCCCATCAGCTGATGCAGAATCGGCAGCAGGAACGCGGCGGTCTTGCCGCTTCCCGTCATCGCGCAGGCCAGCAGATCCCGTCCCTCGAGCGCGGGAGGAATCGCTTCCGCCTGGATGGGTGTCGGGCGTGCGAAGCCGAGATCTTTGAGTCCCCTGAGGAGATCGGGATGGAGCTTGAAGTGGCTAAACGGCAAAAGATCCTTTGAGCAAGGTCACCATTATATGGCATAGCTCATGCTTCAGCCGGCCGCAGAGGTTGTGTGACTGAAGATCAGCGTCCGATTCGACCACACCGCATGCGCCAGCCGTGGCAGACGGTTCTCATAATTGCCACCGTCGCCATCGTCTTCCTGCTGATCGCGCTCGCCTCAGTCGTTCCGTTCCGGTCCGAGACAGCGCGCATGAAGGTGATCGCGGTGCTCGCCAGCCAGCTCGACAGCGAGGTCCAGCTCGACAGCCTGGATCTCCGGGTGCTGCCGTCGCTCCGTGCCGAAGGCAGGGGACTGGCAATCCGGCACAAGGGTCGCCAGGACGTGCCGCCGCTCATCTCGATCGAAAAGTTCTCCGTCGAAGGGAAGTGTCTTCAGTGTTCTCCGCAGGCATGTCTCGACCGTCACGCTCGAAGGCCTCGACATTCAGATCCCGCCGGGCGGCGCCGCCGATGCGTTGAAACGCGAACGACAACGAACCGGCGAACGAGGCCGACAAGTCCAACGGAGCCAACGGCGGCAGTGCGAAGCCCCCGTTTGTGATCGACGACCTGATCAGCACCGACGCGAAGCTCGTGATCATCCCGCGCAAGGAGGGGAAGAAGCCGAAGGTGTGGGCGATTCACGACTTGCACATGGAGTCGGTGACCTTCGATCGGGCGATGCCGTTCGAGGCGACATTGACCAACGGCGTCCCGCCGGGCGAGATCGTCACCCGAGGGTCGTTCGGCCCCTGGTCCAGCGACGAACCCGGACAGACGCCGCTCGACGGCACATTCACCTTCGACCAGGCCGACCTGAGCGTGTTCAAGGGCATCTCGGGCATTCTGTCAGCGAAGGGCACGTTCGGCGGACGGCTCGAGCGGATCGAGGTCCATGGCGAGACCGACACGCCGGAGTTCACCATCACGAGCGTCGGCCACGCCATCCCCCTTCTCGCGAAGTATCACGCCATCGTCGACGGCACCAATGGCAACACCATCCTCGAGCGCATCGACGGCTCGTTCCTCAACACCTCGCTGGTCGCCAAGGGCGACGTCTCGGATCTGCCTGGTGCACCGGGGCGTCAGGTCACCCTGGACGTGACGATGGATCAGGCGCGGCTGGAGGACGTGCTGTGGCTGGCGGTCAAGACGCCCAAGCCGCCGATGACGGGAGCGCTCACGCTCCAGACCATCATGATTCTGCCGCCCGGCGACGTTGACGTGGTCGAGAAGCTGCAACTCGACGGCAAGTTCACGATCGAGAAGACGCGGTTCACGGACCCGGGCATTCAAAAGCAGATCGAAGGTCTCAGCCAGCGCAGCCGCGGCATCGTGTCGAAGCAGCCGGCCGCGCCGGTGACCTCGGATTTTGCCGGCTCGTTCAAGCTCGCCAACGGCGTCCTGACCATCCCTTCGGTTGCGTTCGACGTCCCCGGCTCGGTTGTGCGCCTCGCGGGCACGTACTCCATAAAGCCCGAAACGATCGACTTCAAAGGCACGCTGTTCATGGATGCGAAGATCTCGGAGACGATGACCGGGTTCAAGAGCCTGCTGCTGAAAGTAATCGACCCGCTGTTCAGCGGTGAGAATGGTGGCAGCGCGATCCCGATCAGGATCTCCGGACAGCGGGAAAAGCCTGCCTTCGGCCTCGACAAGGGACGGGTCTTCAAAGGGAGAGTCGGTAATCGGGTAATTTGTAATGACGGAGCAATCATCCGATCGATTATCCAATTACCCGATTCTGTTATAGCAGCAGCGCTTCGACGCGGTGCGCGTGCACCATGTTTTCGCACGGCGACCATTGGAAGATCGTGAAGCGCCCGTCCTGTGAGGCGACCAGGGCCGACGCGTCGCGCTGGTCGTAGACGAACTGCGCGGCTGAAAGGTGACGCGTCCCTCCGAGCTGCGAGGGATGGAGCGTCCACGCCGGCATCCCTTCGACCGGCTCGGTGACCATCACCTGCTCCACTCGGTCGCTCGCCGGCCGGCGGGCAATCTTGGCGGCAAACGCCAGCACCTCGTACCGATCGTTCATGATCGTGGCGCCGTCCACCGCGGTCAGCCCCGCGACGGCCTCGATCGCCTGCGTCCAACGCCTCCTGCCACTGCGCGGCGCGCGCGCTCGGCCTCGGCGCTCCCGCATCAGATCCGCGATCTCCGTGAACGGCGGCTGCACCGAGTACCGAAGCGGCTGCACGATCGATTGCCGCCACTCGTCCGAATCGGCCGGCACGACGAGCAGCGCACCGCCGCGGCCGTGCGTTCGCATCGACACCGCGAGGCGCACGAACACGTTGATCGGCCCCGCCCACGACGCCGTGGAATCGAAGCCGAGGAGCGCCGTCACGATCGTTCGATCCGGGACAGTCCGGAACGCTGGCGCCACGTTCGTCGACGACCTTCACCTGATCGCCTTCGAGGACGACGATGTTCACGAACTTGCCGGACGTGCCGTGGGGATACTTCACGACGAGCAGTCCGGGCGCGATCACCTCGAGCACGAAACAGAGCGCCGGCAGCATGCGCGTCGTGCCCCAGACGCGCAGACCGTCCTTCCCGGGGACCTCGCGCCAGACGCCGAGATGAATGCCCGGGCGCTTGACGGCCGGCGCCAGCCGCGCCAGCGCGTCGGCGGCGAGCGGCAGTCGCGGCTCGAAGTTCGAGCGGGCGGAATGCGCGGTCCGGCGGAAGGAACGCGAGCGAGATGGTCGGCGTGTAGCCTTCCTCGCGGCGCAGGCTTGCCCAGAACGCGGCGTCGATGATCGCTTCGACGGCGTCGACGTCGGCTTCCGGCGCGAGGTCTGCTTCGCCGCGCTCGCGCGCCACGAGGGTCTGGTGTCGCGAGGTGCGCGTGCACACGGCTGGCGACGGCGCGGGCCGGAGGATATGAAGGGTCCGTCATTCGACGGAGCGCGGGTCTACCATCAAACGTACGATTGTACGATCACAAACGACGCAACGAGGGGGCATAAAGTCCTCAATGTCCGGGATTACAGGATGCGCCGAAGAGCCTTCACCCCTGCCAGGAAGACTAAAGGACCCGGTTAGGCGGGGTACTGGTGCTTCCGGCAAGCGAGCACTTTGCCCGACGCTGGCGCACCCCGGATAAGTGGAGGAAACCCGTGACCTGGCTACATAGAGATACGTTGCGTCTCTTTCCTGACTGGCTTCAGTGCGGATGGGCACGGTGCTGGCAGAACCGGATGCCGTCCACTTCTCGTTACTCGACAGTTAGTTCAGGGAGAATCAATGAACCACCTCGGTACGATCAATCCTGCTTGCGGGCATCGTCGTCGGCACACTGAGCACGTCCGCGTTCGCCAGCACGATCATCGACACCACGGTCAGCGATAGCGGCAACATCTTCGCGTTCGGATCGGCGGATACCGCCACCTACGGACAGACATTCACGGCGCCCCTCGTCGACACGCTGCTCGACAGCTTCTCGATGTTCCTCAGAAATCGATATAACGGCAGCGGGACGCTGGATCTGCGGGGATACATCGGCGGCTGGAACGGATCCGAAGTTTCGAGCATCCTGTTCGAGAGCGCCACGGAGACCATGAACGCGGCGGCAACCGTCCAGCAGTTCAGTTTCGCCCCGGGCCTCACGCTGACTGGCGGAGCCCAGTACGTGGCGTTCCTGAGCATCGCGAATCTGGGCGCCCAGCCACAGAGCACGTTTGGGATGCCGTACGGCGCTGACTCGACGCCAGGCCAATTCGTGTTCCTCAACAACAACATCAACCCGGGCCAGTGGACGTCCACACCATGGTCCCAGGGGTGGGTGGGGAGCAACGACGCGTGGCTCGAGGCTTCGTTCTCGGCAGAAGCAGTCCCCGAGCCCGCGTCGCTCACGCTGCTCGGAACGGGCCTGCTCGCGGCCTGGCGCGCCCGCCGCAAGCGGACCGGCCGAGTCTAGTTTCACGTCGCGACGAGCCGCTCGATGACCGCCCGCCGCTTTCGGTCGTCTCGATCCACGAGAGCTAATCCGGCCAACGGGCCGGATTAGCTCTGTGACTATCCGCCGCGTGCGCGCCCGGCCATCACGAATGGGCGCGGCGATGGCTGTACAACGGCCTCCACTCGCTGAACTTCCCCTGGCTCTAACAACCATCGCCCGTTGTGGGACATCGTCGTGATCACCTTCATGCTGGGGGGAACGGCGCTCTGCGTCACGGCGCTCGTCCTGGCCTGGCGCGCGGTCGGCAAGAAGCTGCGTCAGTTGGCGCCCGATTCCACCCGACGAGCGGCCGCAGTCCCTGCCGCGAACTGAGCAGGCGCGCGCAATGGAAGTCATCGAGCTCCTCGCGTTTCAGAGCGTGCGGACGACTTCCGCCGCACCCTCGCGCACACGAACCGGTGCGCGCCGATGACGAGATCGCGGAGTGCGTCGGCGCGGACCCGTGACAGCCGGACGAGAACACACGGGTAGTTCAGGTAGTGATCTTTCAGGTAGTAGGTGCCGGGATCCTCTTCAACGAGCGCATCCCGGTCTACGAAATCCATCATCACCACCAGTGTGTTCGGCTCGGCGGACTTGTGGGATGCGATGCACACGAACATCTTCCCGCGCACCTTCAGTGCCGGCTGACCCCATGTGGTCGTCACCTCCACGTCCGCCAACGTGCGGCCGATGGACTCGACGGTCTTGAAGCGGCTGGGTGACATCGCGCAAAGCGTCATCCTAGCGATCGGCGATCTCGGAGACGTTGACGATCGCTATTTTTCCAGCGTGGCGTTCCAGTTGACGATGACGGAATATGGTAAAGCGGCTCCAGTTGCGGCGGGAATCACCATCAGAAACCGTCCGTCTGGGGCCACATCGTAGCGGCGGTCTCGTGTGGGCTGCACGCGGTTCACTGTCAGTGGCGTCTGGAACATTACTGCAGGACGTGCGGCCGTGAAACCGGGCCCGCTGATTGCTACGGACATCAGCTTTCCGTCAAGTGCCAGGTAGTAGAGTTCGCGACTGTCGCGGCGCCACTTGGGTTCGACTCCACCGTCCGCAGTGATCTGCCATTTTCCGGCGGTTGTGTCCGGAAATGTCTGGACGACGATCTGATATGTTCCCGATTCGTTCGTGGAGTAAGCGATAAACCGGCTGTCGGGCGAGACGCGGGCCTGAAACTTGTCGAATCCCGATTCGAGCAGCGGGGCGGGTTTGCGTTCCCCAAATAAGGGCAGTGCCCAGGTGTCATAGCTCGAGGTGTTGCCTGCTGTGCGCAGGCGCGAGAAGACGATGTATTTGTCGTCCGACGTCCAGTGCACGGGGATGGAAGAGACGTCTCCGGACGGCAACACCGTTTCCGTGCCGGTGCCCGTTGAGGACTTCTCATAGATCTTCGTCGTGAGACCCGCGTTGACAATTCTGCTCGAAGCGAAGGCGAGCCGGCTTCCGTCCGGCGACCACGAAGCGGTCCAATCGCTGCCGGGATCGAACGTGATGGGCTGGGCGACGGAGCGTTCCAGATCGACGACCCAGATGTCCCGGTTGTTGTTCGCAATCATGTCGACGACGGCGCGGTCCCCCCTGGGAGAAATGTCGACGCTGCCGTAGTCGGCCACCGCACCAACCTGCCCCACTTGCATGCCGTTGCGGCTGAACCACAGGAGTTGTTTTCCCGTCGCTGGCGCTGCCTTGTGGTACATCAACAATCCGGTGTCGGAGGCGCTAATGCTGCCGTCGAGATCCTCGGCGACAACGATCGAATCTCCTTGCGGGCGGCCACTGGAGTCGAGGCGGTGGGCGGTGAGTGTCCCGTTGTTCAGATACATCAGGTGAGATGGCGCGGCATGGACCATTCCATTGAACCGGTTGGGTTGCAGCTGGACCACTTGCGTTGGCGCCTCGCTGGTATCGAGCGACGCCAGGAAAATACCCGAGTCTTCCGGAGTTCCCCCTACCGCGGCGTACAGGAAGTGATTCCCGTCGGGCAGAAATACAGGCAGGGCGTGGAGAACCTCCTTGCGGCCCGCGTCCAGCTTCGTTAACGGCGTGATGTCCCCACCGGAATCGGACAACGTCACGATGATGTTGTCGCTGACACGCGCCATCAGGATGACGCCGTCGCGATTCCACGTTCCACCTCTCACCGCACCAACATCGCCGAGGAGGCGAGATGAACCGTCCGCCAGGGCGACGATCCTCAACTTTCCGTCGGCCACGATCGCCAGCCGCCGGCTGTCCGGCGACCAGACAACCCCGTTGACGTTGTCGGTGCCGGCTAGCTGCTGGCCGGTCTCTGACCCGATCGGCCGAATCGAAAGCGCCCGCTTGCCGTCCGCAGGCTGTGTGGCGTATGCGATCATCCGGCCATCAGGAGACAGGACCGGCTGTCCAACCATGCCCGGCAGCGAGATCTCGAAACGCATCTGCGGGGCTTCCTGCGGAGGGTTGCGAAAATAAAGAAGTGCCGGTACGGCAACGGCAACAATCGTCAGCGCAACCATGAGCCCCGCGATCGCCAGCTTTCCGCGGATTCCGCGAGGGGCAGTCGAAGCATCGGCCGTCGAAGCGGCAGTAGCAATTGTGCCATCCAGAAACAGCCGGGTGTCTCCGATATGCTGAAGCCGCTGCGCGGCGTTCTTGTTCAACACCGAGGTGAGAAGCAGGCGTATCGACGGCGGCGTGTTCTTCGGCAGCAGATCCAGATCCGGCGGGCTCGTGACGATCTTCGCCAGGATGTCTGTTATGGTCTCGCCTCCAAACGCCTGGCGAGCCGTGAGCATTTCGTACAGGACGCAGCCGAACGCCCAGATGTCGGTGCGGGCGTCCACCTCCTTGCCTCGGGCCTGTTCCGGTGACATATACCCCGGGGTTCCAACCACCGAGCCGGCGATCGATCCTGTCGCAACGGTCGGCAGCGCGGTCAATTGGCTGTCCGACGCCTTGGGTCCGAGTGCCTTCGCGAGGCCGAAGTCGAGTACTTTGACCGTGCCATTCGGCGTCAGCTTGATGTTCGCAGGTTTCAAATCGCGGTGAACGATGCCGCGTTCGTGCGCGACCGCGAGGGCCTCGGCGATTTGCCTGGCGATGTCGATTGCTTCATCGAAGGCAAGCGGCCCCTTCTTCAGTCTGGCCTCGAGAGTCTCGCCCTCCACCAGTTCCATGACTATGCAGGTCGAGCTGTTCACCTGCTCGAGTCCGTAAATCTGAGCGATGTTGGCGTGGTTCAAGGAGGCCAGGGCCTGTGCTTCGCGTTGAAAGCGGGACAGCCGGTCCTGGTCGCTCGCAAAATGGTCCGGCAGCAGCTTGAGCGCGACGTCTCGTTGCAGCCTGGAGTCGCGGCCGCGAAACACCACGCCCATGCCACCCTCGCCGAGCTGCGAGGTGACGTCATACGGACCAATGCGTGAACCGGGTGAGATCGGCATAGCGCTCTGGGATTATATTCCGGGCCGTTCTACTCGAACGGGGAACGGTTCATCCCAGCAGGCCGGCAAATGGCGATGCGGCATGGACCACGCGGCCGCCCACGAGCGTCAGCACCGATTCAATCCTGCGAATTCTGTCGTCGGGGACCGTCAGATAGTCCTCGCTCAGCACGGCGAGATCGGCGTACTTGCCCACTTCGAAAGATCCAACGTCCTGATCGTCGAACGTGTAGTACGCAGCGCCGGTGGTGTACATGCGAAGAGCCTCGACGCGCGACACCTGCTGGCCGTCGTTGGTAAGCTCGCCGGCGAGATTTCGTCCTGTCGTCATGTAGAAGAGGCCCAGCCACGGGTCCAGGGGCGCGACGTTCGTGGCATCGGTTCCGGCCCCCGCAACGATTCCCGAGTCGACGATGCGGCGGAAAGGCGGCCCGGCGTTTGGTGTCGTGCCGAGGTAACGGGCGGAGCCATGGGGGAGAACACCGACGCCGAGATCGATCAGTGCCTTCAGCACCGGCGCCGTGACGGTGTTCGCATGGATGAGGGTCCAGCGGAGATCGCCGAGCGGATAGTCCTTCGCGATTGACTGGAACGCCGCCAGGTGAAAGGCATTCTCGGCCGGAGTCAGCGAGTGTTGCTCCAGCAGCCAGCGATGCCTGGCCACGACGCGGGCGGTGGGCTCGAACCCCTCAGAGGTGGTGTTCATTCCGCCGACTCGTTCACCGAAGCCGACCACCCGGAACATGTCGTCGCCAACCGCGCGGCCTCCCTGGCTGAAGTTGTTGGCGATGCGGGCCTCCACTTCCGCCGGCGAACCCGCCGGAAAGGTCGGACGCATGCGAACGCTGAGGGTTCCGCGCCGCCACAATTCCAGCGTCAGCTCCAGATCTTCGAGGTTGCCCGAGTTCTTCACCGCTGTCAGCCCCAGGGCGTTTGCGTGGGCATTGAGCTCGGCGGTGGCGCGGCGCCGGTCGTCGGCGGTCTGAACCCCTCGAAGTGCGGTCAGCGCTTCGTCCGGCGAGCCCACACGCCCGGTCACGGCGTCGACCTTCACTCCACGGGATGCGAGGATCGTCTCACCGCGGCCGTTCGTGATGGCACCGGTGTCCGCGCCGGTTCCCGAAAGATAGACCGCATGGCCCGGCGCGGCGTCGTCCAGTTCGGCCTTCGTCGGCCTCCGGGCTTCGGCGAACTGAAGGTGGTTCCAGCCGCCGATGCAGGTGATGAACGCCCCGGCCGGAACGGTCTTCGCCCGGCGGGCGATGGCCTCCTGAAGATCCCGGATCGAGAAGGCTCGTTCGATACGGCGCGCCTCGTAACCGGGGTTGACGCCCGCCCGCGCGTAGTGGACATGTGAATCGAACAGTCCCGGGACGACCGTCCGCCCTCCCAGGTCCACGACCGCCACGTCGGCGTCCGGTTCCTTCTCCGGGCCCACGCCCGTGATGCGTCCGTTCCTGACGGCAAGAGCCGTCGTCATGTTGCCGCGGCCATCGACGAACTTGCCATTGATCAGCGCGAGGTCGTCCTTGGCAGCCCCGCCTGGCGGGATGCGCGTCGATCCCTGTGCGCCATGCGCATTTTGGCCAATGGATGGTACACCTGCGCCAATTGTCCAAGGGAGCGCCGACGCCGAACAAGAGCGGTAGCCTGCTTCAGCATGTCGCGTCGTTTGATCATCAGCGTTCCTCCGCGCTCTGCTGCGCGTCAGCCGTCGCGCACAGCAGCATACCGGCAATCCAGGCGACGGGGCGAGCAGCCGATCCAATGTTTTGGTGGTAGCCACGGTGGCGCTGCGCGGATCACGATTTTTGCGTTGCAGGGGGTTTGACATCCCGTTTCTTTCGTTTTATTTTATTTTGCAAGCGTTGGCGTGCATTGCGCGCATCGGGTGCATCACGTCGCTTGTGGGGGATCCCCAGCGTCGACTAATATCGCCGCTCTCACAATGAAATCGATTCGGATCCGTACGCGTTCGCTCGGCGCTGTTTACCATCTCCGCGCAGATTGCGGTGATGGTGGCCGGTGTCCTTGCTGTGTGCTGCATCGAGGGGATGGCGATGGAGCATGCCGGAATGGCGATGGACGCATGTTCCATGAAACACCATGGCGGTGGCGCCGATGGTCATGATGCGCACGGCGGACAGCCGGCCTCAGACTGCGATGGTCCGACCATCGGCTGCTCGATGTCGGATGTCACATTCTTCCCGCTCCTTGGTTCGATCGGTGTGCTCCCTGAACCAACTGCCCGCCCGGCGCTGATGTTTGCCGGCGGCGTCACGCCGGCCGCACCGCTTCTGCCACTTCGTCTCGCCGCCGTCCCGCTTTCACCTCCTCCCCGCGTCTAGCCGCCTCTCCGCACGTATTTACCAGCGACGAAACACGGAGCGTCCGCGGAGCCTCGTCGGTTGCTGGAGCTTGTCGACGTGACAAAGCCCAGATATCGACGGTTGGCCGGCGGACGCAAGGAGGACGGACTCATGTGTGTGCCCGCGGTTGTCAGGATGTTGTTTGTCGTGCTCGTTGCGGTCGGTTCGGCGCAGGTCGCACTTGCCCAGGAAGCAGTCAATTACGCCAGCGTCAGCGGCCGGGTCACGGACCCCCAGGGCGCAGTCGTTCCGGGCGCGCAGGTCGTGGCGCGCCAGACCGAGACGAATCAGACGCGGGAGGTCGTCACCGACGACGAAGGACGCTTCCGTTTGCCAGCTTTGCGCCTCGGTCCCTATGAGATCACGGTCCACCTCGACGGATTTGCAGATGCCAGGAGCTCGCTCGCGCTCACGGTCGGATCCGCCTTCGAGCTGCCCGTCTCACTCGCGGTCGGCAACCTGGATACCGCCGTCACCGTCACTGGCGGAAGCGACCGTTCTCGAAGCTGCACGCAGCCAGATCGCTGGAACGGTCTCGCAGACGGAGGTGCAGAACTTGCCCCTCAACGGACGCAACTTCCTGGACCTGGCGCTCCTCGTGCCGGGCGTGTCGCCGACCAACGTCGGGAGCACCCAGCTCTTTGCCGAGACGTCCGCCGTACAGGGCCAGGGCATTTCGATCGGCAGCCAGCGCAATTTTTCGAACAACTTCATCGTCGATGGGCTGTCCGCGAACGACGACGCCGCTGGCTTGAGCGGCATTCCGTATGGTGTCGACGCCGTGGATCAGTTTCAGGTCGTGACCTCGGGAGGTCAGGCGGAGCTGGGGCGAGCCCTCGGCGGCTATATCAGCGTCGTCACCAAGAGTGGAACGAACGTCGTGCACGGCGATCTGTATGGTTACTGGCGCGATGACCGCTTCAATGGCGACAACGCGCTCTCCGGGACCAAGCTGCCGATGTCCCAGAAGCAGTATGGGATGAGCTTCGGCGGGCCAATCGTCCGCAACCGGACCTTCCATTTCACGAACTTCGAGCAGAAAAAGCTGGATCAGACCGGTCTGGTCATTATTTCCGATCCGAACGTCGCCATCATCAACGCCCGGTTGGCCGCTACCGGATATCCCGGGTTCCCGGTCGCCACCGGGATCTATCCGAATCCGATCCATACCACCAATTTTCTTTCCAAGGTCGATCACCAGATCAACTCCAGGAATCACATCGGCGTTCGCTACAGTCTCTATGACGTGATGTCCAGCAACGCGCGCGGCGCCGGCGCGTTGAACGCGCCCAGCGCGTCGTCAGGCCTCGACAACATCGATCAGGCATTGGCGTTCAGCAACACCCTGGCGCTGTCGAGCCGAACGGTCAATCGAGACCAGGGCTCAGTTTTCCAACGGCGATCTGAAAGCGCTGCCCACCGATCCCATCGGGCCTGCCGTCGGCATCGCAGGGGTCGCGTCGTTCGGGACGTTCCCGAGCAGCCCGCAAGGACGCCTCAACAAGCTTTATCAGGTCGTCAACAATCTTTCCCATCAGGCGGGAGCGCACGCCCTGCGGGCGGGCTTCGATTTCATCTACAACGACGACACGATTACGTTTCCCCGATCGGCGCGCGGCGCTTACACGTTTTCGTCGCTTCCGAATTTCCTGTCGGGTGTCTACAACAACGCCGGCTTCAGCCAGACGTTTGGCGAAATGGTGGTGTCGCAAACCAACCCCAACGTCGGCGTGTACATGCAGGATGAGTGGAAGGCGAGCTCGGAACTGACCCTGAACGCCGGCCTGCGCTACGACCTTCAGTTCCTGGAAACGATCAACACCGATACCAACAACCTCTCGCCGCGGCTGGGTTTTGCGTGGTCGCCGTTCGAGGCGAGGCGAACCATCGTACGCGGCAGCGCGGGATTGTTTTTCGACCGGATTCCCCTGCGGGCGGTCGCGAACGCCCTCCTCTCGGCTGGGAATACCACCGACCTCGACAACCTCCGTCAGATGAACATCTCTCTTTCCCCCACGCAGAAGGAATGCGCCGGTCTTCCCCAACATTCTGCCGGCGCATCGTTCCTTCCGGGACGCTGTTCAACCTGACGACGATGAATCGAGATATCCAGAATGCGTATTCGAGGCAGGCCAGCCTCGAAGTCGAGCAGCAGCTCGGGCGCCGCGGCACGGTCAGCGTGGGATACCAGTATGTGCGCGGGCTGAAACTGATCATGGCGATCAATCAGAACGTGCCCACGTGCGTGGCGTCCGGCACCAACAACGGGTGCCGCCCGAACCCGGACTTCGCGAACAACAGCCAGTATTCATCGGTCGCGGATTCCAATTACCACGGCCTGCACCTCTCGTTCGTGCAGCGGCCCGCGCAATGGGGTAGTTACCGGGTGAGCTATACGTACTCGAAGTCGATGAACAACGTCGGCGAGGCCTACTTCAGCTCGCCGATCGACCCCTATGATATCTCGAAGGACTGGGGACGATCCGACGATGACCAGCGGCATCGTCTTGCTTTCAATGGCTCCGTCAATTCGTCGATGGAACCGGGGACGACGGCATGGGAGCGACTGAGTCACGGCTTTCAGCTGAGCAGCATGCTGCAGGCCTACTCATCGCTGCCATTCAATATCACGTCCGGCGTGACGACCGTTCAGGGCACCGCCGGCCGGCCGATCGTCGATGGGGAGTTCATCCCGCGAAACACTGGAATCGGCAGCGACTTTTTCAGTGTGAGCCTTCGGCTCAGCCGCGCGTTCCGGATTCGCCAGAGTTTGCAGATTGAAGGGTTGATGGAGGCGTTCAACCTCACCGATCGCCGCAACGATCTGACACGAAACACGAACTTCGGCCCCGGCGCCTATCCGACGAATCCCTCGTCAAACGTTCGGTCAGATCACGGCGGTCGGCGATCCGCGGAGCTTTCAATTCGCGTTGCGGCTGAGATTTTAGAGACCGTTCAGCCGATGGTCACATCGAGGGAGGGATATGGCGTTTAGAACACACGCCGGCATCACGCTGACGGTCCTGATCACGTTCGCGGTCGCGGCGCCTCGGGTGATGGCGCAAAACGACACGCCAGTGCCGGCGGCCACGGTGGAGGCATCCAACTGGCACTTCATGCAGGATGCCGTGCTGTTCGGCATGTACAACAATCAGGGCGGGCCGCGGGGCGGCTCTGAATTCAAGGTGCCCAACTGGTGGATGGGGATGCTGAGCAGACAAGTTGGATCCTCTCAGATCACGTTCAACACGATGTTCAGCCTGGACCCGGCAACGCTCGACAAACAGGGGTATCGGGAAATCTTTCAGGTCGGGGAGTCGTTCGAAGGGGAGCCGCTCATCGACCATCAGCATCCCCACGACTTCTTCATGCAGCTCGCTGCCGTCTGGCGGATACCGCTGGGTACCCGCACCGGCTTCACCCTCGCCGGGGCGCCGTCAGGGGAGCCGGCGCTGGGGCCGGTCGCGTTCATGCATCGCGCCTCGGCGGCGGACAATCCCCTGGCGCCGTTGTCACATCACACCTTCGACTCGACGCATATCGGTTTTGGTGTCGTGACCGCGGCGGTCGATCATGGGCGCTGGATTGTCGAAGCGTCGGCGTTCAACGGCCGGGAGCCGGATGAACATCGATGGGATTTCGATTTCGGCCGCCTGGACTCGGCCTCCGCGAGGCTGTGGTTTCGGCCCGGGGCGACCTGGGAGTTTCAGGCCTCGGCTGGTCGCCTCAAGGATCCGGAAACGCTGGAGCCCGGCGACATCACCAGGGCCACGGCGTCGGGCGCCTGGTTCAGGAACACCGGCGGCGATTTTTCCGCGGTGACCGCGGCTTATGGAGTGAATCTCACGGAGCACGGCAACCGTCATGCCGCGCTCGTGGAAGCGACGCGTTTCAACCGCGGCACCAGCCTGTTCATGCGGGCCGAGGTCGTCCATGTGGAAACGAGTCTCCTGCTGGCAGACACGGTTGCATCGGAAGACGACGACGAACGCAAAGACCCGGTTGGCGCGCTGACGGTGGGCGCCATGCGCGACGTCCTGACGTGGGGAGGCTTTCAAGGGGGTCTCGGCGCGTCGGTGACCGGCTACACGGTCCCCAGCGCGCTCACGGGGACACATGGCTTTCGACCCGTCTCGTATCAGGTGTTCTTCCGCCTGCGCCCGCCGCCGAGCTCGATGGGACGGATGTGGAACATGCGCATGGCCCAGCCGATGAAGCCGGCCACAGACCCACATGCCGGTCACGTCATGAATTGAATCAGCGGTCCCGAGGCCGGGTAAAGTGGTGAACGTCCGCAATCGAGGAGGAAAGATGAGAATCGCTCTGAGGGCCGTTCTGGTGGCGACGGTTGTCGTAGCCGGGCTGGCTAGACTCGACGCTCATGTCACCGTGCAGCCGCGCGAAGTGGCGGCGATGAGCTCCCAGGAATTCATGGTCCGCGTGCCCACCGAGAAAGACCAGCCAACCACGTCGGTCAGGATGGTGTTCCCCGAAGGTTTCGAGGTCTTGCGCGTCCGCCCCACCAGCGGCTGGAAGAACGAATTCGAGCGCGACGCCGCCGGCAGAATCACGGGGATTACGTGGTCCGGGGGACGGGTCGGGCGAGCGGAATATGAAGTGTTCAGCTTCATGGCGCGCGCGAAGGCGCCAGGAACCGTCAAGCTCGATGCCTATCAGACGTACGGCGAAAACGACGTCGTCGGCTGGGTGAACCCGGCGGAGCCCCGGCCGGCGCCGCAGGTCACCGTGGTGGCCGCCCCGAACGTGACGAACACTGCGAACGGGGCGAGCGGCGCGACCGCAGGCGCCGATCCATTCGCCTCCTCGGGGGCGTCCGCGACCACCGGCTCGCGGGCCAGCCAACCAGCGCCGGCCGGGAACCGCACGACGTTCCTTGTCAGCGTCGCGTCGCTCATGATTTCTCTCGCCGCCCTGTTCACGTCATGGCGAGCATCGAGCCGTTCCCGATCTTGAAACGCCGGCATGCTCCGCGACGGGCGTGCCTCCTGTTCGTCCTGACCGCGGGGTGTGTGCTCCTTGGGGTCAGGACGGCCAGCCCGCATGCGGAGCTGCTCCGTACGGATCCCGCGAGCGGTGCGGTCCTCCCAACCGCACCCAGGCAAATCAGACTCTGGTTCAGCGACCCCGTCGAGGCGGTCTCGGACCCGGTCACCGTCAAGAGTGCGGACGGCACGCGTATCGACCGCGGTGACGGAGCCGTGGACGCCGCCGACCGATTGCTGTTGACGACTGTCGTTCAGATTCCGGCGCCGGGAACCTATACGGTGAACTGGCGCGTGGTGTCGGCCGACGGGCATCCGATCAGCGGAAACTTCATCTTTTCGGTCGGGCACGTCGATCCACTCGTGGCGGTGTCAGCGGAGAGAAGCGACGATAATTCCGCGCGTTATCTGCAGCCATTTGGCCGCTGGCTCCACCTGCTCGGACTGGTCATGCTGAGCGGTCCCGTCGTGATGCTGCTGGTGCTGGCCCATTCCGGCGACGCCGTGGTCGCACAGCGTCTGTGGCGGTTGTCGCGGCTTGGCGCGCTGGTCAGCGTTCCGGCCGCTGGTGTGATGCTTCTCGCCCAGACCGTCGGCATCAATGGTTCGGTTGCCGAGGCGATGCATCGTGACGCGGTCATCGACGTGCTGCGGACGCACTGGGGAGGCCTATGGGCGACTCGCACTTTCATAGCCGTCGCGCTGATCGTGTTGACCCATTGGATGGCGCGCCGCCGATCGGTCGCGCCCTCCCCATCGTCGTCGGCTGGCGTGGCTGTCGCAATCGCCGGGCTCGCGGTCCTGATTCTCGCAACAGCGCTGAATAGTCATTCTGCCGCAACGCCTCCGGTCGTCCTTTCGGTGGCAGTCGACTGGCTCCACCTGGCGGCGACAGCCGCCTGGGTTGGAGGCTTGCTGGCGCTGAGCGTCTGCATCCTGCCGTGGACACGGTCGATGGAGCCGAAGCCGCGGCGGGAGATGCTGGCGCGCCTGGTCTCCCGCTTCTCCAACATGTCCCTGGTGGCCGTCGAAGTGCTGATCGTCACCGGGCTCTACCACACATGGGCCCACGTGTCGGGTCCGGAGGCGCTGTCGACCACGCCGTACGGCCAGGCCCTGCTGGTGAAGGCGGCCCTGATCGCGTTGGCGCTCGTGCCAGCCGCGGTCAATCTCTTCATCGTCCGGCCCCAGCTTGCAGCGCCGACCGACGACACGCAGGTAGAGAGGTCGTCAAGACGCCTCGGACGATTGATACGGTCCGAAGCGGTGGTCGCCGTGGGCATTCTGGGTGCCGCGGCGATGCTGACCTCGTTGCCGCCCGCACAACTCCTCGCCGCCCCGGGGCAGCCTCCCTCTCCCGCTGTAGAAGAACAACCGGCGATCACGTTTGTCGAAAACGCCGGCTCGGCCTACGTGAGGATGGGTGTCAGCTCGGGGCAGGTCGGCTCGAACCGTATTCATTTGTCTGTGCTTGGGGAAAACGGCGAGGCTGTCACGGGGCAGGCTCCGCGCATCCGCATCGAGGCTCCACCCGGCACCGGCGTGTCCACGTGGACGGTGACGCCGGCCGCGGCGGCCGACGGCTATGTGGCCACGGTGGATCTGGCTCCGGCAGGACAATGGACGCTGCACGTTCTAGGCATCGGCGAGTCGGAAGCCACATTCCGCGTTCGCCTTCCCGTGCGCGGAGCCGGGGAGATCCTCGCCTTGGCTGACGCGGCCATGAACCGTCTGCATTCGGCGGTCGAAGAGAGCACCGAGACGATTTCCGGGGCGATCGTCACGTCGCGTACGGAGTATCAGGCGCCCGACCGCATGCATCGCCGGTCGGACGGACAAGAGGAGATCCTCATCGGAAGCACCCGTTATCTTCATCATGGTGCGATGTGGCATCCGGAATCGAGCCAGCCGTTCCGATGGCCGGCATCGGCGCTCGCCGACGCAGCCCGGGAGGTCGTGCTCCTCGGCACTGAAACGCTGAGCGGCCAGGAGTGCCTGGTGATTCAGTTCGTCGACAGCTCCAGCGGAACGTATCAGCGAATCTGGATCGCCCCCAAGGACTGGCGTGTGATCCAGCGGACCGCCGTTTCGAGGGGCCGTACGGTTGTCACGCGCTATTCGGCCTTCGACAGCCCGGTCAGAATCGCGCAGCCCTGACCCGAGAGCGGCTTTTGGCCTGGAGGTGTGAACATGCACACAACCGGTTGGCAATTTTTGCCGGTGGCCCCATGACTGCTGAAGGTCCTCGGACGTGGGGCTTCCGGGAGGCACGCCCGTCGGGCCGGGAAGTCCCAACGCGGCCACCAGCTCACTTAGTTGGCCGCCAGCTCACTTAGTTTTTGAGTGATCGTGACGCCCCATTGACCGGCGAACGTGAGAGCTGGATCGCCTTCCTCTTCAAGGTTCGCTGCCGGGTCTGCGGCCGGATGCGCTGGAAGTGGCGCAGGTGCGTGTGCGGAAAGGTGCCGAAATGGCGCTCGGTATAGGCACCATTGGGAAAAAATGAAGCGCGCGTACCATTGCTGGCACGCGCGCTTGAAGTTGCGAGCGGTGAGACGACTACGAGCGGCCGATCTTCCGACGGGCGCGCCATGCGGCGAGCAGCCCCGTCCCGAGCAGCGTCAGCGAAGCGGGCTCCGGAACCGGGTTGACGATCGCATTGGGGCCAAACCACTGGGCACCGCTTCCACCGTCGGAGGTCGGATCCGCAAGCACGCCGCCGAAGGCAAAGCGAGATCCGGCAAAAGTGACGTTCGCGTCCGTTGCGAAGCCGCTGATTCCGGTGCTGCTCCAAATCAGTGCATCGCTGCCGTTGAGATAGAGCGCGCCAAGGCGATAGTTCTGACCACCGGCCAACGTGACTGGCACGATATCAACGTAACGGAATTGGTCGGTCAACGACGCTGCGATTCCGTTCGGCACATTCGCTGACGCGAGCAAGACACCGCCAGCGTTCCAGAGGCCAACGCTGAAGTTGTTGACCAACCCATTCAGATCCTCATCGAACACGCCCAACGCGCTGACCAGCAGATCCGTGTCCGCCGTGAACTCGAAACCGAGGGTAAAGGGCGGGTTAGCCAGAGTCTCCCCCGTCGTGCCGGTAAAGGAGACGACCGGGCCCGCGAACAGCTGGCCGGGCAGGGAGAGGGCGCAGACGGCGGCGATGGCCGTCAGGCGCAAGGCGCGAGCAAGGTGAGATGTCATACAAGGCTCCTGTCGCTGAATTGATGACTCAATGAATCCCGTCGATGGCACTCGCCCTCGATGTTCGTCAGCCGCGTTCCAGACCGCGGAACGCCGGCAATCTAGAGGAGGCAAGAGGAATGCCTTCACGATTTACTCAGATAAGAACAGGCAAAACAGCGATGTGGCCAATCCCGGGAGACTTTTCTCGGCTGGACGGCAGACGAAAGGTCGCAGAGTGCGCCGACCTAAAGGCGCCCGTCACGCAGCGCACAGCGAAAAGAGAAACCGATTCCGGGATTAAAAGGCGACGACCGTCAGCAGCGGATAGTGGTCCGAGCCGAAACGGCCCGGCAGCCTCCGTGTCGTCACCGACCGGAATTGCCCCCGGACGAACACGTGGTCGAGCGATGCGTGCACGCCGAGCGGGCCCCGCCAGGTAGACGCATTCCCGGGGGGCGGCGTCTCGGGAAATGCCCGTCGCAACACCTCGAGCGCGGATTCTTTGTTTCCGAGCCACGTGTTGAAATCGCCGCCAAGCACCATCGGCATTGCGCCGGTCCCGACAAGGTCCGGCCCCGCACGTCCAATGCCGAGCGCCTCGACGAGCGCCTCCGCCTGCCGGCGCCGCGCCACGACAGGACCGCCGCGGGTGAGCGCGAGCGACGTGTCCATGTGAACGGCCACCAGCCGCAGGTGCCAGACGTCGCCGGAGGGCGTCGCGCCGCCAACCGTCGCTGCCAGCGCCACGCGGCGCTGCCGTTCGAACGGCAGCTCGATCGCCTGAAGATCGGCCAGCGGCATCGTCGAAAGAATCGCCGTGCCGCGATCTTCAGCTACAGCGGTCGTGCCGTTGCGCATGGACGGTACGTATAGAACGTGAAGCCGCTCGCTTGTGGCGAAACTCCGGATATCCCGCCGGACGCCGGTCGGTGGATGCTCGACGATCGCCCGTGGGACGGGATAACCAACGGGAACATCGGCCGGGACGTCACTCCCCTCCCGGTACGCTTCCTGGAAAAGCAGCGCGAAATGCGGTACGGGGCGGCCTTCCGTAAATTCTCCTCCGCGCAAGCGCGCGACGACCTCCCCGACATCCCCTCCGCCCACGTGGACGTTCCAGGTGAGGATCGCCAGACTCTCCACAACGGCGGGAGGCGAGCCTTCTTCCGGTGATTCGACGAGCACCGGCCCGACGGTCCGACACCATTCGGAGAGACGCTCGAGGTCGCGGGCCTCACCCGGCGCAACCCAGGTAACAGCAGGCGCCGGCGCTGGTACCACGCTGTGACATGACGCCTGGACCGGCTTGAGGATCATCGGCGGCCGGTGCGCACATCCAGCGACGGCGACGACGGCAGCAATCGATGCCCCCCAACCCGCCCGGCGACTAACCTCGCTTATGCTCACTCCCTAACCTCTAACCTCTAACCTCTAACCTCTAACCTCTAACCTCTAGTCCTCTCAGTCCCCTAGTCCCTACACTCGAACCAACACGCCGGCAGCCGGTTGCCCGGTGGCCTGCGCGACGGCCGATGCATAGAGCGCAACCTGACGGCGGTAGCGATCTTCGCCCGCGGCGGCGAGCTCGCGGTCGGTCTTGTAGTCGATGACGGTCCACGCGCCGTCTTCCTCGAATGCCAGATCGACAACGCCTTCGACCAGCCTGCCGTCCGCGAGGGAAAGCGTGCAGCGGCGTCTCCCGTCGGCACATCCCGCGGGCGGCCGCGGCACGGGCGCGCGCGAGCAGCTCGTGCGACAACACATGCGTCACGAGATCCGTCGCAGCGCCCACCTCGTCGGCCGGCGCCGAAAGAATACGGGCCTGGACCTCGGCCAGCGCCTGGACGCGCGATGCGGTCGGCATCGAGAGAGGTGGACGCGAGCACGGCGTGCACGAGCTCGCCGAACCGCGCGCCGCCGGGTCGATCGCCGCGGTGGGCGTCCACGATCTCGATCGCGGTTGCAGGCGGCACCGTCTCTGCCGCCTCCGGTCGGGGATCGTCGAACAGACCGGGCTGATCGACCGGAGTCAGCCGCAGCGAGCCCTCTGCGGGCCCTCGACGCTGTCCTTCGAGAGGCTGTGGGCTCTGCCCTATCAGGGACACCGATTCGTGCGACGATGCGGTCGAGGCCCACTCGGTCGCGGTCAGGACCGAGACGGAGGGCGTGGATCCGGATGCGATCGTGGTCTCGAGCCGCGTGCGCCATTTCTCGTATTCCTGGCGGCCTTCGACGAGCACGGATTCCGGCACGTCCTTCACGATCAGCGCTTCCCGCCGGATGCCCGGCGCCGGCTCCACCTCGAGGCCAAGCGCGTGCGGATCCCACCAGGTCACGCGAGTACGGCCATCCTGTCGAATGTGTATTGCCCGGGGCACACCGTCTCCGAGGTTGACGGATCGTTGTCCGGGCGCCGCCAGACGGAATCCTTCTTGAACGTCGGGCATCCCGTGGCGGCCTCCGGCGAACGCCGGCGGCGCGGACGACGGATAGATCGCGGCGTTCAGCGGCGACACCCAGCCGCCGTCCCACTCGGCATCGCCCACCGCGGGTACGACCAGCAGATCGCGCGCGCGCGTCGCGGCCACGTAGGCCACGCGGACGCCTTCGGCCTCGTCCCTGGCGATCTCGGCCGGCTCCGCCGTCGCCAGCTCAATCGGCGTCCATCGGCCCAGCCGCAGGTAGCACGCGTTCTTCGATGCGATCGACCAGCCGGTCGGCGCGGTCCGACTTGAGCTTCGCGGTCATGTCGGCGAGAACGACGACGGGGAACTCGAGCCCTTTCGCCTTGTGCGTGGTCATGAGGCGCACGCCGTCGGTGCCCTCCTCGAGAATCGGCGCTTCGGCCGCCTGCCCGCCGTCCGCCTGCTCGCGCAGCGTCCTCCACGAACCCGCGGAATGAAATGCCGCCGTTCGCCTCGTACTGCCGCGCGAGCTCGGCGACGTGCAGCACGTTGGCCAGCGCCTGCTCGCCGGCGTTTCGCAGCACGAAGCCGACGTGCGCGCGTGTCGCGTTCAGCAGCTCGGTGATCGTGTCGGCGACCGGCCGATAGTTGCGCCGGTTGTGCAGACGGCGCAGCAGGGGCAGCGCCTCGACGATCGGCGGAAACTCCGGGTCCTCCGCGACGCGGAACGGGTGGAAGCGACTTGTGGCGATGGCGATACAGGAACAGCGATTCGTCATCGATCGCGAAGAGCGCTCCCCGCAGCGTCGCGAACACCGACAGCTCGTCGTCCGGCCATTCGACCGCCGCGAGCGCCGCGCGCATCGTCTCGACCTCTTCGCGGTCGTGGAACGACTTGCCGCCCACGAGAAGGTGCGGCACGCCCCGCGCCTCGAGCGCCTCGACGTATCGCCGGGTCACGTCCTGGCCGAAATGGACGAAGCGCCGGAACAGGATGCAGATGTGGCGCGGCTGGATCGGGACGGCGATCGGCAGCTCGTCGCGCGTCGTCCGCTCGGTGACCGTCCACCCGCTCGCCGTCACCAGCCAGTGCACGAACGCGCCGACGGCCGTCGGGCAGCGACTTCTCGATGGCGTAGCCGGCAACGCGCCGCTGGCCGTACGGCTCGGGCACCGGCAGGACGACGACCGACGGTTGACCTGTCGATTCGGGACGGTGTGTGCGACAGCGCGACGTACTGCGCCTGCAGCGTTGCGCGATCGCCGTCCATCAGCGGCCCGAACGCGGCGTTCACGACGTGCTGGATCGCGGGGGTCGCGCGGAAGCTCGTGCGCAGGAAGGCGCGCTTCGCCCCGCGCGATTCGAGCAGGTCGCAGACCTCGTGATACGTCTCGACGTCGGCGCGGCGGAAGCGGTAGATCGCCTGCTTGGGATCGCCGACGAGAAACAGCTTGCCGGGCACCGGGGTGATGCGGCGCCAGTCGCGTTCGGCAGGATCGTCCGCTGCCAGAAGCAGCAGGATTTCGGCCTGCAGCGGATCCGTGTCCTGGAATTCGTCGACGAAGAGATGCGTGAAGCGCGACTGAAACGCCAGGCGGACCTGGCGCATGATCCACCAGCAGATCGCGCGCGCGCAGCAGCAGGTCGACGAAATCGAGCGCGCCGGCGCGGCGTTTGAGCTCCTCGTATCGCCCGATCGACCCGCGGAGCTCTTCGCGCAGCAGCGCGGCCAGATCGGCATCGGCCGCGCCTTGAAACGCGTCGAGCTCGTTGATCAGCGATTCGTATGCGGCCCACACCCCGTCGCGGGTGACGCCGGCGCCGTATGCGCGGTCGCGACCGCGCCGGGCCCGCCGGAGGTTCCGGTTCTGCGCGAGATCGATCGCGCGCGCCTCCCAGCCGTCGTAATCAGGCGAGCCGAAGCGCATCACGGTCTCGATGTCGTGAGCGAACTCGCGGACGGGCCGGGTGTCCAGAAAGAGCGGGTCGCGCGCCGGACGCGGGCGACGCGGACAGCGTGGCCAGCTCGCGGACACGCGCCATCACGCGGCCGAGCGCCTCGTCGCGATCGAAGGGGTCGCGCCGCCACGCCCCGCCGAAGTCGCGCCATTCGGCCAGCTCGCGCGCGGCGCGCCGCAACCGATCGATCGGGCCGTCGGCGTTGTCGCGGCCATCGCGCGACCAGACGCTGCGCCTCAGCGCACGCCGGACGCCCTCGGGCGGATCCTCGAGCCGCTCGTGCAGCCAGTTGCCGAACGCATCGGCGAACAGCCGCTCGGCGCGCGGCTCGGTCAGCACGTCGAACAGCGGATCGACCCCCGCTTCCACCGGCCGCTCGCGCAGGAGATCCGCGCAGAAGCCGTGGATCGTGCTGACGTGCGCTTCCTCGAGGTGCTGGATCGCGTCCGTCAGGCGCGCGTAGGCTCCGGCATCGGTTGCCCGCTGGCGCGATGTTTCCAGCTCCTGCCTGATGCGCAGCTTCAGCTCGCCGGCCGCCTTCTCGGTGAAGGTCACGGCGACGATCTGATCGATGCGCGCCCGGCCGCTCCCGAGGACGTTGAGAATGCGCCAGACCAGCTCCGTGGTCTTCCCCGTGCCCGCGGCCGCCTCCACGATGACGGTCTCGTCGAGTCCGTCGCGGACGAGCAGCCGGTGAGCGTCGGTCGGTCATGGCTTCCTCCGCAGATCGAGGAGGTCGGCCAGCGGCTCGTGGGACTTGTATCGGCCGATCCGGTGCTCGGCGGTCGGTCCGCACACGGGCCTGAAGTCGCACCACGAACACGCCTTCTCCCGTGGCGCCGGCGCGAGAAAGCCGGTCTCGATCGCCGCGGTCGATGATCTCCAGCACTTCGACGCCCGTGCGGCGCGCCTGCGGCGTCAGCGGAATCTGCACGTCGCGATATCCGCCGTCGGTCGTCGCGTAGTAGAGCCGCCCTTCGACGACGGACCGGCCGGTCGCCGCTTCGAGCGCGAGCGAGTACAGCACCGGCTGGAGCGCCGCGCCTCCGTCGACGATCATGTGGTCCTTGCCGCGGTATTTCCCGGTCTTGTGATCGGTCACGCGCAGATCGCCCGTTCGCGCGCTCCTCCACGAGATCGATCGACCCGTGCAGGCTGAATCGTCCGTCGATGACGACCGGCTCGGGCCGGCTCGCTTCGTCGCGTCCGGCGCTCCGTTCAAGCCGAAGCCCACTCGAACCACGTCGGCGTCCAGCCCGACGCCGGCGATCTCGTCCACCCACAGCCGCAGGTCCCGCCGGATGGCCGCGATCTCGTCCTGCCAGATGCGATCGATCGCCGGGCGCCAGCTGCTCGTACTCGCGGGCAGCGATGTCGGCGAGCGCTTCGTCCAATACCGTCAACGCCCGCTCGCGATCCGTCGCCGCGATCGGCAGGCAGCCGAGGCGCTTCAGGCGCCGGTAGAACTCGGTCTGCATGGCGTGGAACAGGCTGCCGCGCGTCAGCGGATCCATGCGCTGCAGCGGCTCGAGATCCTCGGCGGGCCGCATCCGGTAGATGGCGCTCAGAAAGAACTGATAGGGGCACGCGGCGTATTTCTGCAGCGCCGACAACGAGTACGTGCGTGCCCCGAGACGGTAGGTGTCCAGGACCGGCTTGAGCCGGTCGGTCGCCGTCGTGATGCCGTCCCAGTGCGACCAGGTCTTCTTGCCGCGCATGTAGCGCTCGCGCACGGATCGCTGCAGGCAGTCGTTCAACTGCAGCATGTACTGCGCGCGGCCGCGCGCCCGGTGATCCGGTTCGCCCACCAGACCGCGCAGCGTGGACAGATCGTGTTCGAGCGCGATCGATCGCCTCGTCGCGATCGGCCGGCGCCGGCCACGCCAGCGTCGCCTGCGAAGCGCGCGCGGCGGCCTGCTGCAGCTCGTCCGCGCTCGGCACGCGGCCGGTCATCGCCCGCCAGATTTCCAGCGCATACAGCGACGGAACGCGCGGGCGGCCTTCCCCCACTTCGACCGTCGGAAACGAGACATAGAGACGCGATTCCGCCGCGCCGACCGCCAGGCGCAGCTGCAGCTTCTCGGCGTCGGCGCGCCCGGCCTGCGTCATCGAGGCGGACCTGAGCCGCCGGATCAGATAGGCCGGCCTTCAGGCGCCTTCTGCTGATCTCCGCGCGCGCATCGTCGAGCAGCAGCGGGTCCTCGCGCGGCTTCTGGGGGAACAGCCGCTCGGCGAGCGCGGGGACGAAGACAACGTCGAAGCTGCGGCCGCGAAGCTGCGCGGGGGTCGTCACGAGCACGCGACCGTAGCGCCGAGGCGGCGGTTCGGCCTCGATGCTGGCCAGCCGATCCGCCAGCACATCGGCGGCCTCGTCGAGGGCAATCGGGCCGATGGCGCCCATCGGGCCGAGGTCGGCGAGCACCCGCAGGACGCGATCGGGCCGCTTCAGCACCTGCGACGCGAGCGCTTCGAATCGATCGAGCCATTCGCCCCAGGTGGCGCGCACCGGCCAGCGGCCAAGCGTCCGCATGATCGGAAGCGCGAAGGCCGCGAGCTGACGGATGTCGTCGGCCTTTCGCGTCAGGTGATCGATGCGCGGCGATCCCGGTTCGGTGCGCGCCAGCTCGCGCTTCTGCAGCTCGCACTCGTTCGCGAGGCCGGACAGACGACGTTCCCACCGCTGCTCGGTGGCGACCACGCGCGATTCGGCAAGCAGCCGTTCCCATTTCCACGGCGCACGGACCGCCTGGCGCTCCGGTGGATCGCGCCGCGCGTGCTCGTCACTCGCGTTGTCTTCGTCGTGCCCGCCTTCAACATGTGCCTCGCGACCGGCCCGCTCGCCGACAGCGCCGAATACTTCGTCGCTCGAAATCGGGAACGTGTCAGCGGCGGGGGTCCGGCCGTCCGGCACCTGGCCGAGCGACAGATACTCGGCGAATCGGCGCGCGGACAGATTGTCGACGGCGCAGCGCAGCAGCGCGAGAAACGCCCGGCCCGCGGGGTGCGGGCCGCCGGGTGCCCCGCTCGAAGTACGCGGGAACGCCCGCGCGTGCGAGGGCGTGCTCGAGCAGACCCGCGTAGTGTTGAGGCGCTCGCAGCGCGATCGCGATCCGATCGAAGGCGACGCCGCGGCGAGCCTCGCGGAGCACCCGTCGTGCGATCTCCACGCACTCGCGCCCCTCGCCGGGCGCCGAGAACATCTCGACCTCGTGAAGGGGATCGGCCGGTGGCGGAGCCGCCGGTGAAAACAGATAGCGGCGCACGCGATCGAGAGGGTGGAGATCCGGATCGTCCCCACCGTTCAGACCATCGACGACCTCGAGCCTCCCCATACTCGCGAGCGCGTCCCGGGAGACATCGTCGCCCTCCGGCGTCGTCGCGAGCGCCGTGCCGCGCGCGCGCGACCAGCGCGTCCACGAACGCGCGCTCGCTTGCATTGACAATCGGCACGTCGATCAGCAGCAAGCGGCAGCCCGCGTAGGGGTTCGTGCGTTCGGCCGCCGCACGGGTGGCGGCGGCGAGAAACCGCGCCCGATCGACAGCCGACGCGGCCTGGAACTGCTCGTCGAATCGTTCGAGCAGCGTCGCGAGATCGCCGCCGCCGTCGCCGGCCCGCCGAACGGCCGCGACCGGCACCATCGCGAGCGACACCTCCTCGAGGGTTCGCGCCAGCGCGCGCGGGAATCCCGGCGAATCGGCTACCGGCGCAAAGTACGACAGCGCCCCCGCTGGCCCGTCCTTCATCGCATCGAACAGCGCCCGCGCCGCCACGGCCTGCACGCCGAGCGGCGTTGTCGGCGCCAGGCGATCGCGCGCCAGCAGCGGCGCGGCGAGGCGAGCCGCGAGCTGCGTCAGGCTGAGGCGGTGCATGCCGAACGTCGCCCGTCGCTCCCGGGCAATTGTCCGCGCGAAGTCGTCGGCGGCCGCGCGCGAGGCGGCGACGATCAGGTACTCGGTATCGGGGGAAGCGTCGAGGACGAATCGGCGGGCGGCATCGAGGCGGACCGCGGCCGACGAAGAAAGGACTACGTGCACCGACACCCCCTCCGGACGCCATGCCGGGTACTTCGGAAACGGCAGCGCTACGCTGCCGTGACGATCATCATACCAGAGGAAGCTGCTGCGTCTCCCACGCTGCCAGGCCACCTGCCAGCTCGATCACCTGATCGAATCCCTCACGCTGGAGCAGGCTGGCGGCGATCGACGATCGATAGCCTCCCGCGCAGTAAACGAACAGGCGCCGGTCGCGCGGAAGCTCCGTCATCCGCGCCGGAAGCTGGTTCAGCGGCACGTTGATGCTGCCGTCGATGTATTTCCGCTGTCGCTCGCCAGGCGCGCGAACGTCCAGCAGCAGCGGCCCCGACGACGACGTCGACGTCAGTTCCGCCGCCAGCGCCGGGGCGCTCGTCTGCTCCGTCGGACGGAGCAGATCGGGCCGGTCCTCGAGGACCTGAAGACCGCCGTCCAGATACCCGGCGGCGTGGTCGAACCCGATCCGGCCGAGCCGGACCGCCGCCTCGAGCTCTCTGCCTGGTTCCGCGATGATGACAATCGGCTTGTCGCGGTCGAGCAGCGTCCCTGCCCACGTCGCGTACTGCCCGGCGAGGCCGATGTTGATGCTCCCTCTCAGGTGACGATGCGCGAACTCCGCCGGATCGCGGACATCGAGCAGAGTGGCGCCTGCTTCGGCCAGTTCCATCACCCGATCGACCGACAGTGGGGTGACCTCGCGCTTCAGCGCTGTCTCCAGCGTGGGCCGTTCGCTCGCGTTGAGAACTGCGTCATAAGTGAAGTACGCGGGCGCCTCGGGCTGATCGGCGGTCACGAGGGCCAGGAATGCCTCTGGCGACATCGGCTGCAGCGCGTAGTTGGTACGACGCTCGGCACCGATCGTCGAAACCGTCTCGGAGCTGAGGTTCTTCCCGCATAGCGATCCCGCTCCGTGTGCCGGGTAGAGCAGTGTGGCGTCGGGCAACGGCAGAAGCTTCGTATGCAGCGACGTATATAGCAGCCGGCCCAGGTCGGTTGCAGACCAGCCGAGCGACGCGCGCAAATCGGGACGTCCCACGTCGCCGATGAACAGGGTGTCACCGCTCAGGACCGCACAGGGCGCGTCGCCGCTTTGAGCGGCATCGTAAACAAGGATGGAAATCGATTCCGGCGTATGCCCGGGGGTTTCGAGCACCTGGAGGCGGATGCGGCCGAACTCGACCGCGTCTCCCTCCTGCATCGGCACGAACGCGTACTCGGCGCGGGCCGCGGCGCCGAGATGAATCGTCGCGCCAGTCCGGTCTCTCAGTTCCAGATGGCCGGCGACGAAATCAGCATGAAAGTGCGTCAGGAACACATGCCGGATCTGGAGGCCGTGCCGTTCGGCTTCGTCGACATAGATCTGAACATCGCGACGCGGATCGACGATCGCCGCCGTGTGCGTGTCTTCGTCCCCAATGAGATAGGACGCCTGCGCGAGGCACTTCAAGTAGAACTGTTGGAAGATCACGGTCCCGTCGTAGTCCTTTCACGTGAAGATACTCGATCTTGGATTCAGTAGGGGCCGGCCTTCAGGCCGGCCCGATCACGGTCATGGCGGCCCAGAGTGCGACCGCGAGCGCCAATCCAGTGACCGCATCGATGGCGTAATGAAATCGGCCGACCACGGAGGCGGCGGCAATGCTGACGGCGAGCACGGCCAGCAACGCGCCGGCCCACGGCACCGCGGGCCACACCGCCAGTGCGACCGCCAGCGACGCCGAGGCATGCGCGCTCGGAAACGTGTTCGCATGGATGGTCGTCTTGTCGACCCATGACAGGCTGAAGCGGCGAAACGCCGCTCGATCGATCGCCCGCCGCGCTTCGATCGCCCACGGCGGCCGCGCCTGGAACCACGGCAAGGTTCCGAACGGAAGGAACTCGGCGGCCGACACGAGGGTCCAGAAGCGATCGGCGCGCTCCGAATGACCGGCCCACACCAGCACTGCGAAGCCGGCCGGGATGATGAGGAAGCATGCGTCGTAGACGACGTCGAGGTACACACGAAGCACTCGCGGGACGCTTTCGAAACGGCGCGGGCCGATCAGCCGATCGTCCCAGCGTTTCAGCCAGGCTTCGGCGTGGGCCGAAGGCGCGACGAAGAAGAGGCCGGTGACGAAATAGGCGAACAGGATGACGAACGCCGGAAGCCAGTCTCGAAATGCTTCAAGGCTCTGGGTCGGGGGAACGCTGGCCACGCCGATCTCGATCGCGACGACGAGCCCGGCCGCCAGCCAGACCCGCAGCCGGCGCCCGCGGGACAACGCCGGCAGCCGCACGGCCAGCGCCGCGACGGCGAGATAGATGAAGTAGGCGACGGCGAGCGCTTCCGAGACGCGCATGTGCGGCACATGGTGACATGCGTGGCGCGAACGACAATCGGCTCAGGGCCTACTCGACTATTCGTCCTGCGGTCGTGAATCGCCGGTAGTCCGAAAACAGCTGCCTGGTGCGCTGCCGCGGCACACCGGCATTGCGGACGACCGTCACCGACTCGATCGACACCGGCACCAGCCAGGTCTCATGCGGATTGGAAAAGGTCACGGGACGGTACTGAATGGTCGAGTCGGCGCGCTCGATCGTCATCGTCAACGGGGCATCACGCCGCGCCGGCGTCGCCGGAACACTGATATCGACCGGCCCGACCAGGTACTCGTCGATTCGAAGCACGTCGTCGGTCGCGGCGTCAACCCAGACCCGGCCGCGGGATCGGCCGTTCAACTCGACGCTGACGCAGTCTTCGCGCCATTCAATCGCCGGCGGCGTGTTCCCGATCGGCCGGTAATCGAGTCTCACGCTGGGACGTCCGCCGGTGACGGCCGTCCCGGTCCGCGCAAAGGCGTACTCCGCGCTCCGGCCCGGGAGCAGCATGGCCAGGGGCTCGGGGGAGACGTCCCGCGGGTCCATGCAGCCGGGCTTGTCCTGCGGGCGCGGCGGCCGGCCGTCGACGGTGAGCAGCCGCCGGACAACCCTCCCCGCCCTCCCGGCGCTTCCGGCGTTGTTTCCGCCGTCCTGCCCGTCCGCAGAGGAGGGTTCCCATTCGACGCGCAACTCATAAACGAGCCGGCGGGCACGGCCGTCGGCCGTCAGGTCGTGCGCCAGCGGCTGAAGCACCACGGTTTCGATGCAGACGATCGTGCGGGCACGGGCGTAGTACCTGCTTCCACCCGCGCGCCGATCCGGCCCAGCAGATCCGTCAGGTCGCTCGACCCGCCCAGCTGCCCGGCGGCGGGAGATGCAGAAATAAGGGCTGCCACCACTAACGTCCACGCGGGCGACCAGCGCATAATTGCTCATCGAACCTGTGGGATCCGGCTTCAGGCGGATTGGTCCGCCTTGAGGCGGACCCCACAAATGAATCAGTCCTAAGCATACTTGTCGTTGGCCGAAAACGACGCGGTGTGCCATCAAGGAGCGAGGTCTTTTTATGCGGCGGTTCGTATCTCCCCGGTCAATCCTGAGCCTGGTCCTCCTGGGGGCGCTGGCCGCTGGCGCGATCGTGTCGGCCCAGCGGTCCTCGGCCGCGATGGCCACGGCGGCCGGCGCATTCCTCGCCGCCCTGTCGCCAGAGCAACGCCAAAGCGCCGCATTCGCGTTCGAGTCGGAGGAGAGGCTCCGCTGGAACTTCATTCCGAGCGAGGCGTTTCCGCGCAAGGGGTTGCTCATCAAGGACATGACAGCGCCACAGCGAGATCTGGCGCACGATCTGCTGAAGACCGGCCTGAGCCAGCGCGGATACCTGACGTACACGAGCATCATCGAGCTCGAAACCATTCTGAAAGTGCTCGAGAAGGGGGGCAAGTTCGCCCGCGATCCGGGCGGATACTTCTTCTCGATCTTCGGCACGCCCGGGGCGAGCGGCACGTGGGGGTGGCGAGTCGAAGGGCACCATGTGTCGCTCCACTTCACCATCGTCAACGGCACGGCTATCGCGAGCACGCCGACCTTCGCCGGCACGAACCCGGCGGAAGTGCCGGACGGACCGGAGAAGGGAAAGCGGATTCTCGCCGCCCATGAAGACGCCGGGCGGGCACTGGTTGCGGCGCTCGACGCGGGGCAGCGCGGAACGGCGGTGCTCGGCAACGTCGCGCCGAACGAGATCGTGACGTCGAACCGGAACACCATCGACCCGCTTGCGCCTGCCGGGCTGCCGGCGTCGGCGATGACCGCTCCACAGCGGGAGCAGCTGATGCGGATCATCGACACCTATGCCGGCATGATGGCGCCCGACATCGCGGCCGACCGGCTGGCGAAGATTCGCGCGGCCGGCGTCGACAATCTCACGTTCGCGTGGGCCGGGCCACTGGAGCGGGGACAGAAACACTACTACCGGGTGCAGGGACCCACGTTCCTGATCGAGTTCGACAACAGCCAGAACGATGGTAACCACGTGCACTCCGTGTGGCGGGACTTCAACGGCGACTTCGGCCGCGATTTGCTGAGAGAGCATGTCCGCACCGCACATGTCGGGCAGGACTAAAGTCCTGCGCTACACCTGGGATGTACCGATGTCTCGTGTCGTTCGCGTAGCCGGAGCGCTGGTGCTGTGCGCAGCGACGGCGGCGCTGGCGCAGCGGCTCGAGAACTTCCGCCCGGGCCGGGTCCCGGCGATCCGCAACGCCCCGTACGATGGCCGGTTCACGTTCGTCCGCATCAGCTACGACACCGCGCCAGGAGGCTACTGGTCGGGCGGGCGGCCGTCATGGGTGCACGGCTACCCCGTCGCGGAAGAAAGCCTGATGCAGATCATGAACGAGATCAGCTATCTCGGCCCGCAGACGGAGCACTTCAACGTTCTGGCGCTGGACGATCCCGATCTCTTCCGATATCCCGTAGCCTACCTGATCGAGCCCGGCTGGTGGACGCTGACGGACCGCGAGGCCGCGGCGCTTCGCGAGTACATCGGCAAGGGCGGCTTCGTCATCATCGACGACTTCAAGCCGCTCGGATGGCGCGGCGACAACACCGGCGGGTGGGAGCCGTTCGAGTCCAATATGAAGCGGGTGCTGCCCGGCGTCCGTTTCTTCGAGATGGACACCTCGCATCCGATATTCCATTCATTTTTCGAGATCAGCACCCGCATCCTCGACAACTTCCCGCAGGCCTACAACGCCGGCCGCCCCGTCTTCCGGGGCGTGTACGAAGACAACGACCCGGGCAAGCGCCTCGTGATGATCGTCAACTACAACACGGACGTGTCGCAGTTCTGGGAGTGGTCGGGCCGCGGCCTGCGGCCGGTGGATGATACGAACGAAGCCTACAAGCTCGGCGTGAATTATCTGATTTACGGGATGATGCACTGAGTCGATTGAGGGGCCGCCGGAAAGCGCGGCCGGACTTCTCAGTCCAGCCGCGCCCGGTCCGCTGCTACCTGGCGTGCCAGGGTTTGAACGCGTCTTCGAGACCCTTCATCGCAAACGCCAGGGACGGGAAGTGCCGGGTGATCACGTCGATCATCGTGTTTTGCTCGACCCAGTCAATGCCCTGCTTCGTGTAGACCTCGGGCCGATAGTCTTTCGACAGGAACCGGTCGCTTTTCAGCCGGCGCGACGCCATCAGCAGGAAAATGCGAAACGCGGTGTCGCTGAAGCCGAAGCCTTCCGGCAGCGGCTCCGCCATCAGCCCGACCATCGTGTCCACCTTCTCGAGATCGTTGTCGTAGACGCGCTGGATCTCGGCCGCCCACTCGGGGTTATCCGTCAGTTCCTCGAAGCTCTCGACTGCCGGCTTGTGCAGCAGCCGGCGAAACTGGTTGTAGCGCGGCACACCGCGCTCGCGGTCGCGCAGGATGTCGACCGTACCGAGGTCGAACCGCTCGCCGTTGTCCTGCACCAGGTTCTGCAGCGTTCGAGGATAGTTGTGCAGCCGCACAGCACCGGGATAGGCCACGCCGAACGAGTAGAACAGATCGACCGGATTGAAGCGTGCCATGAGCTCGACGCCGCGTCGTCCCGAGAGCTCCGGCAGTTCGAACTGGCCCAGCTCGGCGCCGTTGTCCGCCGATCGGAACGTGAAGTCATCCGGCATCAGCGTGTGCATCCGGTAGACGGCGACGAACTCCTCGGTCAGCGAAAACGGCGTGCCATGGTGATCGGTCGGCGAACCGGGAATACCGGCGAGCAGATCGTTGTCCTGGAGTTTCGTGAACACCTCCTGCAGCTTCCCGAGCGCCCCGAACCAGTTGTTTCGCACCCCGGCGGCGGTGATCTCGGCCGGCAGGATGGCCGGCGACCACTCCGCCGTGTGGATTTTCGCAAGCAGCGCGGAGACGACCAGCCGTGCCTGCTGAAACAGGCGCTCGTCATCCCACTTCGTGTTGTGCCGCTTGAGATGATCGCAGATGGCGTTGTGCTCGAGCGCGAACAGCCCGTGAAGCAGACTCAGACCGACCCAGCCGTTCTCGGTGAAGCCGGTTATTTCCTTCCCTGTGACCGGATCCACCCCGAGGCGCCCGCTCGGGCTGACGAGCACCTTGCCGTCGCGTCCGGCGCGAAGGGACATCTGACTGGCGGGGGTGCTGCCATACACCTGCGATCCGTCCCACCAGTGGGTGCTCTCGTTGATGTAGGCCGGCGGCCTCGTCGACCCTGCCACCTTTGGCGGATCCGCCGGGGTCTTCGGCACGCGCATCGGCCGCTCGTGCCAGGCGTCGCCATCGTCTACCGGGATGTCGTGCGTGTGTTCCCAGGTGCCCTTCTTGTGCACGAACCAGTCGTGGACCATGAACTGGATCCACGCCGCGGCGATCACGTTGAGGATCTTGGCCGGCTGGAAGGTCGTGCGGGTCAGCAGCTCCAGGCTGACGCGGCGCGGGTTCGGCGTCATGAGATTGGCGGTGTCGGGAAACGTCTCGCTCAGCGGGACGTTGCGCCCGAACCGCATGCCCGCACTACCCATGCGCGGACACGCGAGGTCGTTGTAGGTGCCATCGCTCGTGCGGGCGTTCCGTCCTTCCGCCGCCGCCGGCTCGGTGGAGGTTTCGAGCGGCGGCTCCTCGGTGTCGTGGAGGTTCTTCTCGCGCAGCTCGTTCCGAAACTCGATCAGCTTCGCGGCCGCGGCCGGACCGGGAAGCTCGTGCCAATCCTTAGCGACGATGGACATCGGCAGACTCCTGTGGTGAGGCGCGCTTCCGTGCACGCGCCGGAAGTTGATACTGGGACGGGGAGCCGCAGCGAGCACACGCTAATGCCGCGCCTCGCTCGTGTCAACCGCTTTATGCGCCCGAATTCGGTACCTGCCTCATCAGCCGTTACCGGTCGCCAACGTACCGCCCACATACTGCGCCTTCGTCGCCGCCCGTTGCACCTTCCCGCTGGTCGTCCGGCCGATGCTGCCGTTCGGGACGAGCGCGACAGTATCGACGTAGAGCCCGAATGCGTCGCCGATCCGGCGGCGAATCGCGTCAACCAGTCCGTCGGCCGCCGCGGCGCCACTCCGCTCGACGACCATGACGACCCGATCGGCGGCGCCTGGAGCGGCGGTTCCGAACGCGACGACACCACCCCGGCCTATGCCAGCCAGGCCGGACACGGCCCACTCCAGATCCTGCGGATGGTATTTCCGCCCGTTGACGATGATGACGTCCTTGACCCGGCCGCACACGAAAAGCTCGCCGTCCGCCATGAAGCCGAGATCGCCTGTGTACAGCCATCCGTGCCGGATCGCCTGCTCTGTCGCCTCCGCATCTCCGTAGTACCCGAGCATGACGGACGGACCGGCCAGCGCGATCTCGCCGACCTCGCGCTCCCCCGCAACCGGCCCGGCGTCGCCGACGATGCGAATCTCGTGGCCGGGCAGCGCCCGGCCGCAGCCGACGAGACTCACCGCCGACTCACCGGCGTGTGTCACGACCGCCTGTCTTCGTGTTGCAAGCTGTTCAACCGAAACATGCACCACTCGCGGCGGCCGATCGCGCGGCGGCAACGATGCCGCGAGGACATGTTCGGCCAGGCCGTAACAGGGATAGAAACTCTCGGCGCGAAATCCCGCGGCGGCGAACCGCTCTGCGAAAGCGGCCAGCGTCGGCGCAGAAACAGGTTCCGCACCGCAGCCGGCAATGCGCCAGCACGAGAGGTCCATGCCGTCGAGATCGCGATCCTTCACGCGGCGGACGGCGAGCTCGTAGGCGAAGTTCGGCGCGAAGCTGACGGTTGCGCGATGCCGGGAGATTGCTTTCAGCCATTCCGCCGGCCGCCTCACGAACGACCGCGGCGGCAGCAGCACGCCCGGCCGCGCCGCATACAACGGACCGAGCGCCATGCCGACGAGGCCCATGTCGTGATAGAGCGGCAGCCAGCTCACGGCCGAATCCCGCGACGATGTGCCCAGCCCGGACGGACCGTTGATGGCGTCGATGTTCGCCGACAGATTGCGGTGCGACAACGCCACGCCCCGCGGCGCGGACGTGGATCCGGAAGTGAACTGGACGAGGGCGAGGGTGTCTAAGGACGGTTCAAGGGGGTCAAGAGGTTCAAGGGGGTCAAGGGCGTCAAGGGGTGCACGAGGTTCGAGATCCTCGTACGACAGCACGCGCTCGAGATCGGGGCAACGCGCGCTGAGGGCGGCGAACCCGGCGACGAACGCTGCGCTTGCCACGACGGCTCGGGCGCGAGAGGCGCGCAAAAGGCGGCCGGTCAGCTCGAAGTAGCGCGGCAGGTCCGCCACCGGCGGCGCGAGCGGGGCCGGGATTGCGCCGGCAATCGAGGCGCCGAAAAGCGTCGTGAGGAACGGCTCGGCGTCCTCGATGACGAGCGCGACCAGATCGCCCCGCCTCACGCCCGCTTTCCCGAGCGCACGCGCCACCATGAAGGAGGTCTGCCGGATCTCGGCGTACGACCGTCGCGTCTCGACGCCGTCTGTGATGAAGACGTAACCCTCGCCCGAACGCGCCGCGTCGTGGAGCGCCTCGGGAAGGGTTCGCATCCCGATCGTCATCGGCTGGACCGGACACTCGTCAGGCGGGTCATCTCGGCCACGACCTGCGCCACCGTTCGCACCGCCGGCACCTCGTCCTCCGGGATCGAGATGCCGAAGCGATCCTCCAGCTCGCCAATCAGCTCGAGGATCTGCAGCGAATCGAATCCCAGATCGGCGACGAGATCGTGTGCGAGCGCCGGCTCGATCGGGCGGCGGCTGATTTCCTTGAGCACCTCCATCACCGTCGCTTCGATCTGGGTGGAGGCCGGCTGGGGCATGGAACACCAGTATAATTTCAGCAATGCTGCGACGCCCGCTTCGCCTGCTGCCGGTCGTCGTCTGGCTCGCCGTGGGCGTTGCCATACAGCCCGCGACGACCTTCGCCCAGATCGATCCGCGGACGGCCCTGGCCGAAACGGCCGCATGGGACGCACTGTCGGCAGGCGATGCGCAGACAGCGGCCGGGCACTTCCGGACCGCGCTCGCGGGCGATCCCCGAAACGCGCGCCTCCACCTCGGCGCCGCTCTGGCGGCCTACTTCGAGCGGCGAGACGACGATGCGCGGGCGTCGGCCGGGCGAGCGCTCGTGCTGGATTCGACGCTGACTGAGGCGCGCGTGCTGCTCGGTCGCGTTCAATACCGCCTCGGCGAGGTCGCCGCTGCGATCGCCACATTGGAGGCTGTCGTCGCGGCCGCGCCAGGCGACCGCGGTGCCCGGGCGACGCTCGAACAGTGGCGGCGCGAGCTCGACCTGCACGATCGCATGCAGCAGGCGATCGGCACGCACTTCACCGTCGCGTTCGAAGGGCCGGCGGAGGAAGCCCTGGCGAATGCCGCGCTCGCTTCGCTCGATCGTGCGTACTGGCGCATCGGTGCAGTCCTTGGCGTCTTTCCGAACGACGCCGTGCCGGTGGTGCTCTATACCTCCGAGCAGTTTCGCGACATCACACGGTCGCCGTCATGGGCGGCCGCTGCTTACGACGGGACGATCCGGGTGCCGATGCGCGGGCGCGCTCGAGAACGGCGGCGAGCTCGATCGGGTACTCGCGCACGAATTTGCGCACGCGCTCGTCCGGTCGCTGGCTCCGCGCAACGTGCCGATCTGGCTGGACGAAGGCCTCGCCGCCGCACTGGAGACCGGCGATCTGGACTGGGCCGAGAAGCACGCGGCGGGCGCGACGGCCCTGCCTCCGCTGCGGGCGCTCCAGTCGGGGTTCGGCCGCCTGGACGGCGCACAGGCGCAGCTCGCGTACGCCGCGAGCGCGCTCGCGGCGCGCCGCCTGCTCGACGAGGCGGGCAGCGCAGCGGTCATCAACCTGCTGCGCGACCTGGGCGAGGGCCTCGATTTCGAGGCCGCATTCCTGCACCGCATACAACGGACATTCGTGAATTGGGTAATCGAGTAATCGGGTCATCGAGTAATTGATTGGGTAATTTCCCTTCCTCTACCGCCCGGCCGATCGACCGACGAGCTGGAGGCGGCGCGGCGCCTGAACGAGCGGCTGGTGATGCGGGCGCTCGCGATGGACGGCACCTGCACGGGCGAGCACGGCGTCGGTTATGGGAAGATGAAGTACCTCGAGGCGGAGCACGGCTCCTCGCTGGACGTGATGCGTACCCTCAAGCGCGCGCTCGATCCCGACAATCGCATGAATCCCGGGAAGATGGTGGATATCTGATCATGGAATTGCAAATTGCAGATTGCAGATTGCAAATTGAATTGCCGATTGGAATTTCAGCCGCAGAGATCGCAGAGCGTATCTTTTTTCTCTGCGTGCTCTGCGGTTTCTGCGCTGATCGTCGTACTCGCGTTGCTCGCGGCCGCCCCGGCCGCCCGGGCTAGCGAGCTCAGCGACGACCTCGCCGCACGCCGGGCGCGCGTCATGGATCGCCTCGGACCGGAGGCAATGCTCATCCTCTGGAGTGCGCCGACCGCCCGTTATTCGAACGACGTCGATTACCCGTACCGCCAGGACAGCAACCTCTACTACCTGACCGGAGTCACGCAGCCAGACACGATGCTGGTCCTGATGCCGGGCAACGACCGCGGTAGCCGGGAGATTCTCTTCATCAAGGACCGCAATCCGGTGCAGGAACATTGGAACGGCCGGCTGCTCAGCGCGGACGAAGCCAGGGCGCGCACCGGCATCGACGCGGTCCTGACGAGCAGCCAGTTCGAGCCGTTCGTGACGGCGATGCTCAACCGCCGCGGCCACGGAAACGTCGGCGCCACCCAGGCGGCGCGCTTCTTCGACGCGTTGTCGGCGGGACGCGCCAAGGTCGGACTGGTTCTCGATCCGGACCGCGGCGTCACCGATCCGCTCACCCCGCCACTGGAGTTCGCGCGACAGATCCGCGATCGGTTCGTCGGCTTCACGATCGACCGATGTGACGAAAGTGTTGTCGGATCTGCGCCTCCTGAAGACCCCATACGAGCGGAAGATCCTCGCCAGAAGCTTCGAGATCTCCAACGCCGCGCACCTCGCGGGCAAGCGGACGGCCCGGCCGGGCGCCCACGAGTACGAGGTGAAAGCGGCCATCGAGGCCGTGCACTACGGCCGGGGCGCCGCCCCCGGCTATCCCTCGATTGTCGGCAGCGGCCCGAACGCGACCATCCTGCATTACCCCGACGGCGCGCGACAGATGCAGGCCGGCGATCTCCTCCTGGTCGACGCCGCGTGCACGCTCGAGTACCTGACGGGTGACGTCACGCGCACCTATCCGGTGGGCGGCACGTTCTCGCCCGCGCAGAGGGACATCTACGACATCGTGCTGCGCGCGCAGCAGGAAGGGATTGAGGCCGCGAAGCCGGGCGCGTCCCTGCAGGACGTTCACCGCCGCACGGTCGAGGTGATCAAGGCGGGCCTGATGAAGCTGGGACTGATCACCGATCCCGGCAGCGAACAGTATCGAATCTGGTACACGCACGGCGCGTCGCACTACATCGGGATCGACGTGCACGACGTCGGCGAGACCAGCGTGCCGCTCGAGCCCGGCATGGCGTTCACGATCGAACCGGGAATCTACATCCGGCAGGTCGCGCTCGACGCGCTGCCGCGGACTCCCGAGAACGCGGCGTTCATCGAGAAGGTCCAGCCGGCGGTCCGCAAGTACCTGGACATCGGCGTGCGCATCGAGGACTCGTTCCTGCTCGACGAGTCGGGCCTCCGCAACCTTTCCGCCGCCCTGCCCAAGACCATCGACGACATCGAGGCGCTGATGCGGCGGACTGCAATGACGCGGTGCTCGCAATCCATCAAGGTCGCCGCGGCGCTCGCGGCCTTGCTCGTCGCGCTCCTCCAGGGCGCGCCGCTCGATGCGCAGTCGCCTCGCAACTTTCTCTGGAAGGTGAGCAACGCCGCGGGCGCCGTGTATCTCGTCGGCTCCATTCATCTGCTGACGAAGGACTACTATCCCCTCAGTCCGGCGCTCGATGCGGCCTTCAAGGATTCCGACCTGCTCGTCGAGGAAGCCGATCTGGGCGAGATGGAGACGCCGGCTGCCCAGTTCGCGCTGCTGACGCGCGGGATGCTGCCGGCGGGACAGTCGCTCGACAAGGTGGTTTCCCCGGCGACCTACGCGCTGGTCGTCAAGCGTGTCAACGGCCTTGGCCTGCCAATCGAACCCCTGAAGCGCTTCAAGCCCTGGATGCTGGCGATGACGATCGTCGAGATGGAGTGGCAGAAAGCCGGCTTCGACGCCAGCCTCGGCCTGGATCGCCATTTCTACGACCGCGCCAGAGCGGAGGGCAAGATGGTACAGGGCCTCGAGACCGTGGAGTACCAGGTGTCGCTCTTCGACGGGATGACGATGGAGGAGCAGGATCGCATGCTGGCCGAATCGCTCGAAGATCTCGATCAGGAACGGGCCAACATCTTCGACGCTCACGGACGCCTGGAAGGCCGGCGATGCCCCGGCGGTCGAGCGGATCGTGCTCGACGACCTGAAAGACGATCCCGTCATGTACCAGCGCCTGCTCGTCGGCCGCAACCGCAACTGGCTGCCCAAACTCGACGCGCTGTTCGCCCGCAGCGGTCGCACCTTCGTCGTCGTCGGCGCCGCCCATCTCGTCGGGCCGGATGGCCTGCTGGCGATGTTCAGGGCGAAGGGCTACAAGGTCGATCAGCTGTGAGCTCCTGAGTGACACAACCTCTGGCGGGCGCCACCGTGCTCGTCGCCGGCGCAGGGCTCGCGGGCCTGGCCGCCGGCACGCGATCTTTCCATGCTCGGCGCGGACGTCACGGTCATTGACGCGCGCGACCGCATCGGCGGCCGCGTCTGGACCATTCGCGACGGCTTCTCGGAGGGCCAGCACGCCGAAGCCGGCGCCGACATGATCGACGAGGACCACGACGAGATCCGCAAGCTGTGCAAGGAGATCGGCCTCAAGCTGACGCGGATCCTTCGCGGCGGCTTTGGCTACGTCCGACCCGACGCGTCCGGCAAGCCGCGGATCGTCAGCCGCGATGCGTCGCGCGGCTGGGACCGGCTGGCCGGCTGCCTTGGCGACGTCGCCCGGCCGTACCGGCTCGCCGACGGCCGATGGGATTCACCCATCGCGGGCGACATCGCCCGCCGCTCGGTCGCGCAGTGGCTCGACGATGTCGGCGCCGACGCCGAGCTGCGAGCGACGACGCAGCGGGCTGCGCGGATTCTTCCTGGCGGACCCCGAGGAGCTGTCGCTCCTCGCGCTCGTCGATGAGTTCGCCCAGCTTGGCAGCCCCGACGGACCGATGCCGCGCAAGATGTACCGGATCGAAGGCGGCAACGATCGCCTGTCTGCCGCGCTGGCCGCCACCGCTCGGCAATCGCGTGCGGCTGAATACCGAGCTGGTCGCCGTCTCGCACCGCGGCAAGGGGGTGCGCGCCACGCTGAAGCACGGCCGCACCGTCTCGCCCGTCTCCTGCGACTATCTGGTCCTGGCGCTGCCGGCGACCACGCTGCGACGCGTCCCCATCACACCGGCCCTGCCCGGCGCCGCAGCACGAGGCGATCGCGCGGTTGAAGTACGGGCGCGCCACGAAGACGCTCATCCAGTTTTCCGAACGGTTCTGGCGGGTCCCCGGACGGCCGAGGGCGTTCGGCTCCGCGCTCCCCTTCGGCGCGGTCTGGGACGGCAGCCGAGGAGCAGCGCGGCCGCGCCGGCATCCTCGCGCTGCTCGCCGGGGCAAGTGCGAGCGACGCGTCGCAGGCGATCGATCGCGCGCGACGGCGCGCAGGGGTTCGCCGACGCGCTCGACTGGCTCGGATCGAAGCGCGCGACGCATGCTCGCTTCCGTCAGGTCGTCTGGGAGCACGACCCGCTCGCGCGCGGCGGCTATGCGTATTTCGATCCGGCGTTCGATCCGTCGCTGCGCGCCTGGCTCGCGCTTCCCTGCGACCATCTCTTCTTCGCCGGCGAGCACACCAGCCTCAAGTGGCAGGGATACATGAATGGCGCCGTGGAAAGCGGGCGCCGCGCCGCGGCTGAAATCGCCGCCGTGCATCGCCAGGGGTGACAAACCTCAAGTCTTTCTTCGTGTCTTCGTGCTTTCGTGGTTGCATTTGCTCAGCGCGCTTTGCGGTCTCTGCGTTGATAGTCGTCATCGGCGTTGATCGCCGCGCGCCGCGGGCTTGTCGGCCATCGCCGCGGTGGCGACTTCGAACGAAAGACTGGCCACACCCGCCAGCACGATCGCCGACCCGATCCATTGGAGCACCGACTGGCGCTCGCCGAAGATGAGCACACCCCAGAAGATGGCGAAGACCGGCTGGATGAGCAGCATCACTGAGGTGGCAAGCGCCGGCAGCCGCGGCAACGCGGTCGCGATGAGCAGCCACCCCACCACCTGCGAGACGAGGGCGAGCGCCAGCAGCCACAGATGCGCCTCCCGGCTCACCGCGAGCGCGAACCCCGAGTCGAAGGCCGCGCACAACAGCGCCCCAGCCGCCATGCCCAGGGTGGCATCGAGCAACGGTCCCGCCGGCGGAACCAGCCCACGGTTCGACGCACGAAACACAATCAGGAAGATGGCGTAGCAGAAGCCCGCGGCGACGCCGAGCGCCACCCCGGCCACCGGCCTCGTCCCGTACGCGTCGCTCCTGGCTAATCCGGACGTCAGAGCCACACCCAGAAGCACGACGCCGATCATGGCCACCGTGCGGAGACGGGGCCGTTCGCCACGCCGCATCCAGGTCGCCAGCGCGACGAATACGATCTGAGTGTTCGGAATTACGGTGCCGAGCCCGGCGCCGACCAAAGCGATCGACTCGTGCCACAGGTTGAGATCGACGGCGAGCGCGAGCCCGCTGCCGAACGCGAGCAGGCGCTCGCGGCGGTTACGATCGTCGCGGTCGCGGCTGGCAAACCAGACGAGCGCGAGCACCGGAACGCCGTAAACCGCGCGGTAGAACGTCGCGGTCACCGGCGAGACATTCGCGAGCCGGATGAAAATCGCCGAGAAGGAGATGCTCAGGACGCCGAGCAGTGCCAGGACGTGAATCACGCCGCCCCTCGGGGCACGATCCGCGGAAGTTGAGCTACAGTGACAGGATATGACCTGGCAGCAAGCCAACATTCAGGCGGCGGCCGCCTACATGCGCGAGCGGATTGCCGGGGGCGCCACGGACCCGAAAACCATTGCGGTCTACGAAGGGCTGATCGAAGTGCTCGACCCGCCCCGGCGGGCCACACGGCTGCAGCGCGAGTCAGCGATAGCGGCGAAGGCCGCCGTCGCGGTCCAGAGCGAGCGCGATCGCCGCGCCCGCAACGAACGCCGCGCCCCTCGCGATCGACGGCGCGCGAGCGCCGGCACGCTCCAGGGCGTCGAACGCCGCGGCCTGCCGGAGCGGCGGAGCGGCGTCGACCGCCGTAATCGCGGATAAGTGAAAGCAACTCTCAACTCTCAACTGTCAATGTCAAGTGAAGTCGCATCGGCCTGAAGTCTCATCACACCTGAGACTTGAGACTTGTGCCTTGAGAATTGATTTCGCCCTCCAGCCTCGTGACGAGCGCGTCGAGCTGATCGACGACGGCCCGGACGGTTTCGGGCCGGCTCAGGTCGACGCCGGCGCGCTGCAGCAGCGCCATCGGGTGATCGCTGCCGCCGGACTTCAGCAGGGTGAGGTAGCGGTCGATGGCGGCCGCCTTCTCCGCTCCGGACGTGCCCGTCAGCTGCTTCATGAGCTGGGCGCTCGAGGCGAAACAGGTGGCGTACTGATAGACGTAGTACGGCGTGCTGTAGAAATGCGGGATCCGCGCCCACGTCACCCGCGACTGGTCGTCGTAGTCGAGCGCGTCGCCGTGATACGTCTTGAACAGGTTGAAATAGATCTCGCTGAGCCGGTCGGCCGTCACCGGCTGGCCGGCTTCGACGAGCCGGTGCGCCTGCAGCTCGTAGTCGGCAAACAGCACCTGCGTGTAGAAGGTGCCGACAATCCCGTCGATGGCGTGCTGCAGCAGCACGATCCGCTCGCGCTCGCTGCTCGGCGTGCGCCAGCATGTACTCGAGAAACAGCGCCTCGCTCAGCGTCGACGGCACTTCGGCGATGAAGATGGTGTAGTCCGAGTAGACGAACGGCTGATGCGCGTGCGACAGCAGCGTGTGCATCGAGTGGCCCACCTCGTGGGCGAGCGTGAACACCGCGTCGAGCGTGTCGTTGTGGTTCAGCAGCATGTACGGGTGCACGCCGTAGACCGGCGCCGAGTAGGCGCCGCTCCGCTTGCCCGGGTTCTCGTAGACGTCGATCCAGCCGCTGTTGAGCGCCTCGCGCAGCTGCCGCTGGTACTCGGCGCCGAGCGGCGCGACCGACTCGGCAGCCACTCGAGCACGTCCTCGTACGGATACTTCGCCTCGACCTCCACGAGCGGAATGGTCGTGTCGTAGGTGTGGTAGCGTCTCGAGGCCGAGCACGCGCTTGCGCAGCCGGTGATACCGGCGAAGCGGCTCGGTGCCCGCCTTGGTCGTCGCGATCAGGTTCTCGACGACCGTGGTCGGAATGTTGTTCCCGTGCAGCGCCGCATCGAGCGTCGACCGGTAGCCGCGCGACTGCGCGTGGAACCAGTCGCGCTGCAGGACGCCGTTGTAGAGCGACGCGTAGGTGTTGACGTTGCTTTCGAACTGCTTGTGGTACTCGACGAACGCCGCGGCGCGATCGCGCTGGTTGCGGTTGGTCGCCAGGATGGCGCGGTACTGTCCGTAGGTGAGCGTGACCTCGGTGCCGTTCGACAGGCGCAGCGTCGGATGCCTGACGTCGGCGGTCGAGAGCGCGGCATAGGCGTCGTAGGGCGCGGACGAAAAGCGGCTCGACAGCGACAGCAGGTGCTCGCCCTTCTCGTCGAGCACGTGCTCCTGCTGCCGGTAGAGATCCTCGATGGCGAAGCGATAGACCGCGAGCTCGGGGTTCCGCGCCATCCACTCCTGGACGGTGGGCAGCGGAATGGTGAGCAGCTCCGGGCTGAACCAGGCGCTCACCTGCGCGAACTTCGCGAAGAGAATCTGCACCTGCTGGCGCCTGGCGTTCATCTCGTTGTCGCGCTGGTCCTCGTCGTACTTCAACGCGACGAAATACCAGACCTTGTAGGACAGCTGGCCGATCTCGTCCGACAGCTTGTAGGCCGCCAGCAGCTGATCGGGACCCTTGGCGAGCGTGCCCTGCAGGGCGCCGTAGGCGGCGATCTTCAAGTCGAGCTCGTCGTACGCGCGCTGCCACGCGTCCCAGTCCGGAAAGATGTCGTGGAGATTCCACTTGAAGCGATCAGCGATCGCGTGCCGATCGCGCAACGGTGGTGCGGCTGGAGCTTCGGCGGGGGCGAGCGTATCCATCAATCCATCATATATTGAGAATTGAGAGCGGCCGGTTTCTGTGACATCGTTGTGTGCATGCGATACGTGCGATGCGCTCTACTGCTGGCTGCCGCCGCGACGTGCAGCGCGTGCTTCCAGTTCTCCACCGTCCTGACCGTGAAGGCCGACGGCAGCGGTACCATCGAGCAGCGGTTACTGTTCAGCCAGTCGGCGGTCGCCCAGCTCCGCCAGTTCGCCGCGCTCAGTGGCGGTGCGGCGGATTTCGATCCGCTGTCGGAGCGGCAGGCACGCGACGCGGCGGCGAGCCTGGGTACCGGCGTGACCTACGTCTCGTCCGTCCCCATCGATTCGAGCGAAGGCGTGGGCCGCGATATCAGCTACGCATTCGCGGACATCAACCAGCTCAGCCTCGACCAGGCGCCGCCACCGCCGGGCGGCATGGCAGCCCCGCAGGGCGGTGGGCCGGGAGAGCGGGTCACGTTCAAGCTGACACGCCAGGCCGACGGGCATTCGCTTCTGACGATTGCGCTGCCGGCGGTGCCGGCGATCTCCGCGTCGAGCGGGCCCTCCGCCGAACAGGTGGCGATGCTGAAGCCGATGCTGACCGGTGCGCGCCTTTCGATCGAGATCGAGCCGGCCGGGACGCTCGTTCGCACCAGCAGCCCGTTCGTGACGGACCGGCGGGTGACGCTGCTCGACGTCAACGCCGATGCGCTGTTCAAGGACGATACGCTGCTGCAGCGGCTTCAGGCGGCAGCCACGCCGGAGGAGATGAAAACAATTCTGAAGAGCGTCCCGAATATCAAACTGAATCTCGATCCGGAGATCACGATAGAGTTCATTCAATAGAGTTTGGGCTTAGGGCTTAGGGATGCCACGCTCATTCATCTGCGTTCTGACGGTGGCGCTCGCGGCGGCACATCCGGCGGCGAGTGAGGAGAGGCGGATCACCAACGCGTCGAGCGTGCGTTTGCGAAGCGCCCCGGTAACGACTGCGTCAATCGCAGCCGAATTGCCGCTCGGCACAGAACTCATCGCTCTCGAACGTACAACTGCGGGAGACCCATGGTACCGCGTCCAGACCGATGAGGGGCGCAACGGGTGGGTGCAGGGTAGCTTGACCATCTCGCTTGATCTCGAGCGCCGCGATCAGACGATCGAATCGATTGTGCTCGCTCGCCTCTCGAGGCGTTCACCAGTAAAGGGCGACGGCGAGAGTTTTTCCACGCGTCTCCAACTCTTCGATCTCATCGAGCGCACGGCGGCGAAGTTGAACGATGGCGAGGCGCAGGCGCGGTTCGCGTTATACCGCCTGCGTTCTCTGAACGACGTTGCGCTCGGCGTTCCGTTCAGACGCGCCGACTCTGATCCGTATCGATCATGGATCCGCGCTCACGAAGAAGAGGTAAGGTACAACGAGCCAGGAGGATCGTGGATGGTCGACGCCTCGTACGTCATGCAGACGCATGAAAAGCATCGTGATACCGCCGCCGCAGATGACATCGCCTGGTTCCTGGTAACGAACGGCGTGGCAGGCGAGTGCGAAGGCGACGTGCCGTGTTACATCCGCAGGGAGAATCAGCTCAACGGCCAATATCTGCGGTGGCATCCTCACGGCCGTCACGTCGACGAATCCAGCGCTGATATCGCGCGGCGGCTCAATGGGGTCATGGACAACTTGCGCGCCTTTCCCCTTGTATTGCAGGAGTTCGATCCAGGAGCCCGGTGCGGCGAGCTCCATACGTCACTCGATCCGCTCGTCGCGGTCGTAACTGCGTCGACTTCCGCTCGCAAAGCGGAGGCGCTTGCCGCGACCGATCGATTCGCCCAACTCTGCAGATAGGGCCGCAAGCAGAGAGCGAAAGGTCGAACCCCGCTACTTCGTCGTCACCATGAAATAGAACGTGTTCGATACACCGCCCGCCGAGCCCGGCTGCACGACGACGAGTGGGTAGACACCTGCGGCTTTGGTCAGGCCTGGCGGGATATTGATTTGCAGCTCGTTGTCGCCCCGCACGGTGCCACGAACGATCTGGTCGTTGAACAGCACGAAACTGCTGCTGGAGAAATTGCTTCCCTTGATTGTGACCGGGGACGGCTTGTCCTTGGTCGAGATCAACTCCGGCCAGATTTCATCGATGAAGGGCACCTTGAGCGCGGGATTCGCGAAACCGTCCGCCACGAGACCGGGCCGAGGCACCACTTCCTGCCGCCTGCCGGCCAGCCCTTCGCGGTCGATGACCTCTCCGCCCTGCACGATTCTGAAGATGTCCATGGTCGCGCGCATGTCATCGAGGGGGTTCCGGTTCAACACCAGAACGTCAGCCCGCTTGCCGGCTTCCAGCGTACCGGCCTCTTTGCCCTTACCCCATGCCTCCATCGCCCAGCCGGTCGAGGATTGAATGACTTTCATCGGAGGCACGCCCACCTCGGTGAGCATCATCATCTCCTCGTGCAGCGTGAGGCCGGACGTGCCAATTCTTCCCGCGCCGCTGTCGGTTCCTGAAACGATCTTTCCACCCGCATCGACGAACTGCTTCACGAATTGACCGACCCGCTTGTAGCCCTCGGCCAACGCCGCGGCATTCGCTGCCGGACCCGGTTTGAACGACAGAGCGTATCGATCGCGAACGGGCCCGGGCGCGCTCTGGCCCATCGGACTGCTTACATAGCTGGTATTGACCTTGTCGAATTCGGGAAGGTACCTGCTGGCCTTTTCAAACTGATTCGCGATGGTCGGGTTCACGTAAATTGTGTTCGCCACCATCTTCTGGATGATGGCAGCGAACTTGTCGGTGTCCAGCTGATCCCAACCCTCGGCCGGCCCGCCCTTCCGAATGCGCGCGACAACGTCTGGCGGCGCAGTGGCTTTGATCAGGCTGAAGAGATGCACCATCACGTCGAGTCCGGTATCGACGATTTCATCCGTGCCCGTCAGGGGTTGTCCCTGCCGGATATTCGCTGAATCGAAGTGGCCGAATACCGGCAAACCCTGCTTATGAGCGATGTCGACGACCATCTTGATTTGCGCGGGCGTCAGCCGATCGCGCACCTTGACAGCGTCCTGGCCGACCTGTCTGGCCTTGGCGACCTCGCGCTCTGCCGATGCGGCATCGGTAATCACGGCATTGCCGGAGTTGCCAGTCAGTTCCGCGTCCAGGTTGTTGACGAATTCCGGCTTGAGCGGCGCATTGAATCTGTTGCCGCCGTTCAGAATGTACGAACCCGTCGCTCGTCCTTGTTCGACGGCATCTCGATACGCCGTCAACCAGCCCGGGGAATTTCCGAGGTCGCCGACGCTGGTGACGCCCCAATAGAGGTAGTCCTGGATGTGGTAATTCCGGAGGTGCACGTGGGAATCCACCAGGCCCGGAATGACGGTTTTTCCGGCGGCGTCGATCACCACGGCATCGGCCGGAATCGTCCCCGACCCCTCAGGCCCGACGCTCTGAATTCTGCCGTTCACGATGGTGATCACGGAGTTCGGCACCGGAGCCGCTCCGGTTCCGTCGATCAGGAGGCCGCCCCGGATCACGAGCGGTCGCTGATTCGCCTGCCGGGTCTGGTTCTGAGCAGGCGCGGCGGACGATACCAGTGTCGCTATCAACGCAACCGTCAGGAAAAACCGGGCTTTCCGCATGTCAACGCTCCTGGCGTCCTCTTCGGATTTGCGCACCATCCTAACCCTTTCACGATACTTTCCGTCTAATCCCCCATTGCTTTCATTGTCTCGGTAACCGATGTAGATAAACTGCGTCAGTTAGCGCGAGACGCTTGACATGTTGATATCGGTAACCTAGACTATCGCGCCATGAGCAAGCCACCGGATCTCGTGCAGGGGACGCTCGACCTGCTGCTGTTGAAGATCATCGCGCTCGAACCGCAGCACGGATGGGCGATTGGCCAGCGGCTCAAGGAGATGTCGGACGAGGAGCTCCAGGTCAGCGATGGGTCGCTCTACCCGGCGCTCCACAAGCTGGAGCTGGCCGGCTGGATTACGTCGGAGTGGAAAACGAGCGAGCTCGGGCGGCGCGCGAAGTTTTACTCCCTGACCCGTGCCGGCCGCCGCTGGCTCGACCAGGAAGCGGAACACTGGCGCCGCGTGTCCTCGGCGATTACGCGAGTCCTTCTACTGAAGGAGGTCTGACCCATGGAGTGGCGCCGTTGGATCGATGCCCTTCGGGCGCGCCTACGCGCCTTCGTCCGGCCTCGGCGCGCTGAGACCGATCTACACGACGAGCTGTCGTTCCATGTGGCGATGCAGGCGCAGGCCAACGCGCAGAACGGCATGAGCGGACCCGAGGCGGAGCGACGCGCGCGCGTGGCCCTCGGCGGCGTCGAGCAGGCGAAGGAGCATAGTCGTGACGCGCGCCCGTTGCGGTGGGCGCACGATTTCATTCAGGACCTGCGGTATGCCCAACGGTCGCTTCGGCGTGCGCCTGGATTCACGATCGTGGCTGTCTTCACGCTGGCGCTCGGCATCGGCGCGAACACGGCCCTGTTCAGCGTCATCTCCGCCGTCCTCCTCCGTCCGCTGCCGTACCCGGACGCCGATCGGCTCGTTCGCGTCTGGACGACGCAGCCGCCCGAGAACGGGGTCCCGCGCATCGGCTCGGCGCTGCCGGACTATCGCGTGTGGCGCAGCGAGAATCGCACGTTCGACGATCTGGGCGCCTTTCACTTCGTGAACTACAACGTCACCGGCTCGGATCATCCGGAGCGCCTCCTCGCTACTCGGATAACCGCGAGCCTGTGGCCCGTTCTCCAGCATCAGCCTTTGCACGGCCGGGTGTTTTCGGACGCCGACGAGCAGTGGGGCTCGCACCGGGTCGTGGTGCTGAGCGAAGGGTTGTGGCAGCGGCGATTTGGCGGCGACCCTCAGGTGATCGGTACGTCGCTGCAGCTCAATGGTGAATCCTTCACCGTCATTGGCGTGATGCCCGCGTCCTTCGTGTTCCCCGGACCGCTCAGCGAGCTGTGGTCGCCGATTGCCTTCCCGCCCGGCAGCAGCATGGACTCGCGGAACAATTATTTCGTCGAGGTGTTGGGGCGCCTGAAACCTGGCGTCACTCCGGACGAGGCTCTAACGGATCTCTCCACGATCGCCGAACGGCTGAGACGTGAATTTCCACAGAACGTCGGCAAGGGTGTGACGCTCGAAGAGTGGCAGGAGTTGATCGTCGGCGGGATTCGGCCGACGCTGCTGTTCCTGCTCGGCGCCGTGGCGTTCGTCCTGCTCATCGCCTGCGCCAACGTCGCGAACCTGCTCCTTGCCCGTGCCGCGACGCGCGCGCACGAGCTGACCGTCCGCGCGACGATTGGCGCCGGTCGCGGCCGGCTCGTGCGGCAACTCCTGACCGAGCATCTTGCGCTCGCGTGTCTGGGCGCCGTTGCCGGCGTGCTGCTGGTGTACGCAGTGATTCGCGGCATCCCCGCGCTTGGGCCGACCGGCGTGCCCCGCTTGACCGAGACAACGATGGACGGCCGGGTCGTCGGGTTCGCGTCGGCGCTGGCGCTCCTGACCGGGTTGGTCTTTGGCGTCTGGCCGGCCCGTCATGCGGGGCGCATTGGCGGCGGTCGTCTCAACGAGTCGGCACGCACGGTCACCGGCGGCCGCTTGCGTGCTCGCCTGCGCCACGGCCTCGTCACGGCCGAAGTGTCGCTGTCGCTCGTCCTGCTGGTCGGCGCGATGCTGCTAATCGTCAGCCTTCAGCGCGTCCTGCAGGTCGATTCCGGCTTCGATGAGGACCGCCTGTTCACGGCGACGCTGACCCTGCCTGCCGTTCGATATGGCGACGCCGAACGTGTCGCGCGATTCTTTCAGGACGCCGTCGATGAAGTGGCTGCGCTGCCCGGCATTCGCGCCGCGGGGGCCACGACCGCGCTGCCGCTCGGCGGGAACGAGTGGTCGAGATACTTCGGCGTCGATGGCCGGCCGGCGCCGTCCTCGCTGGCGCAGGTCCCCAGCGTCTACTATCGCCAGGTCACGCCAGGTTATTTTCAGACGATGGGCGCCACGCTTCGTGGCGGCCGGTGGCTTACCGAGCAGGACGGACCGGGCCAGCCGCTTGTCGCCGTCGTCAACGAGACGCTCGCACGCCGCTTCTGGCCAAACGAAGATCCGATCGGGCAGCGAATCCTGATGAATCAGCCTGAATCGCTCGCCCCACCGGACACGTTTCCTCTGGCGGATGGTTCTACCCGCTTTCCGCGCCGGATTGTCGTCGGAGTCATCGCCGACCTTCGGCAGAACGGGCTGGAGCGCGAGACGAATCCGGAAGTCTTCGTGCCACTCGCTCAGCACGGCGGCGACCATCTGGACACGTCGTTCCTGGTGGCGCGCACGGCAGCAGACCCGCTTGCCGCCACGGCAGCCATTCAGTCGGCGATCAATCGGCTCGACAGCAACCTCGCGCTTGCGAACGTGCGCACGATGGAAGGCCGGCTCTCGGATTCGATGGCGCAGCGCCGCTTCGTCATGCTGCTGCTCGGCGGATTCGCCGCGTTGGCGGTAACGCTTGCGCTCGTGGGTCTGTACGGCGTGATGGTGTACACGGTCAGCCAGCGCCGCGGCGAGCTCGGTCTCCGGGCGGCGCTCGGCGCCACGGCGGCGGACCTGCTTCGTCTGGTGATGGCCGACGGTCTGCGGCTGACGGCCGTGGGAGCAGTGATCGGGTTGTTGCTCGCGGCGGGACTCTCGCGGCTGTTGTCCACGCAACTCTTTCAGGTCCAGGCCATCGATCCGGTCGTTTACGCAGGCGTGGCGGCGCTGTTTGTCGTCGTGGCCTGTCTTGCGTGTGGCGTTCCCGCGTTCCGGGCGGCGCGCGTCGATCCGGCAGAGGCGTTGCGCATCGAATAGAGGAGGTGAGTGATGGAGTGGCGCCGTTGGATCCACGCCCTTCGAGCGCAATTTCGCGCCATCGTCCGGCCGCGGCGCGCTGAACACGACCTGCACGATGAGCTGTCGTTTCACGTAGCGATGCAGACGCAGGCCAACGTGCGGAACGGCTTGACCGAAGCCGAGGCCGAGCGGCGCGCGCGGCTGGACCTCGGCGGCTTTGCGCAGGCGAAGGAGCGCAGCCGCGACGTGCGGCCGTTGCGCTGGCTCGACACGCTGGCGCAGGACCTGCGCTACGCACAGCGATCCCTGCGACACGCTCCCGGCTTTACGGCGGTCGCGCTGTTGACGCTGGCGCTCGGGATCGGCGCGAACACGGCCATTTTTTCGATCGTGAACGGCGTGATCCTCCGGCCGCTTGGTTACCCCAAACCCGAGCAGTTGATGTTCCTGACCACGCAGTTTACGGGAGGGTCTGCGCAATTCGCGGTATCGCCGCCCGAATACTTCGAGTTTCGGGAGTTGAACCGGTCGTTTTCAGCCGTGGGGGCCTACAGGCTCGGCGAAGTCGACCTCACCGGCGGCGATCGACCCCAACGCGTCCGTGCGGCCTTCGTGGACGAGCACCTGCTCAACGCCCTGGGCGTGCATCCGGCGCAGGGGCGCCTGTTTGTCGCGGGCGAAACCAACGTCAGCGCCGGGCCGCCGCCAGCTCTCGTGATTCTCTCGCACGAGCTGTGGCAGACCGCGTTTGGAGGGCAACCGATCGTCGGACAGACCATCGAAGTCAGCCGGCGGCGCGGCGAGGTCCTCGCCGTCATGCCGCCCGGCGCAGACTTGATGGACAGTCGCGCCGAGATCTGGCTGCCCCTCGGCCTGAACCCGGCGAATCGTGAGATTCGCGGGAACCATTCCCTCTTTCTCATCGGGCGTCTGAAAGACGGCGTCACCGCGCAGTCGGCACAAACGGAGCTGGACGGGCTGATCGAGAACTGGGGCGAGCGTGTCGGCATCAAACCGGGGGCGACCGGAGCGGCGGGCCATGTGTTCGCTCCCCTGGGACCAAATACGGGGCACATCCTCCAGATGGAGCCGGTGCAGGAGGAGATCGTGGGCGCCGCGAGCCGCTCCATCTGGGTCCTGCAGGCCGCTGTCGGTTTGGTCCTGTTGATCGCCTGCGTGAATCTGGCGAACCTGCTGCTCGCCCGTGCCGAGACACGGCATCGTGAGTTGGCCGTACGCACCGCCCTTGGCGCCAGTCGCGGACGGTTGCTCCGGCAGTTCGTGACCGAAGGGGTGCTGCTGTCGATCGCCGGGGGCGCCCTGGGCTTGTGGCTTGCCCGCGCCGGCGTGCAGGCGCTGATCCGCGCGTACCCCACCACGCTGCCGCGTACGAACGAGGTCGCGCTCGATTCACTGGTGTTGCTCTTTACCCTCGGCGTCTCAATGACGGCCGGCGTGCTCTTCGGACTCGCGCCGATCGTGCACACGCGCGTGAAGGGCCTGCCGAATGCGCTCAAGGACGGTGGCGGCAGGAGTGGAGCGATGCGGCATCACGTCCGCGGCGGTCTCGTGGCGGCCGAAATCGCGCTGGCCGTGATCCTCGTGACCGGCGCCGGTCTGCTGGCGCGCACCGTATACAACCTGACGACGGTCGACGCGGGATTCGATCGGTCGCGTCTGGTGACGTTCTCGATGACGCTGTCGCCGGTCGGCTATCCCCTGCCATCCGCTCGCGCGCAGATGTTTCAGCGGCTGCTCGAGCGGCTTCGCGCCGTGCCGGGTGTGCAGGCGGCCACCGCCATGACCGGCTTGCCGCCCAATCGTCCTGTCAACTCGCAGAGCACGGACGTCGAGGGCTACAGGGCCAGGCCGGAAGGAGAGTTCGAGACCGTCGACTACTACCAGAACGTCATGTCCGACTATTTCGAGGCGATGGGCATCCCGATCGTACAAGGGCGCAGCTTTCAACCGGCCGATGCCGCTTCGACAGGAATGGTCGCCGTGGTCAACGAAACCCTGGCGAACACATTCTGGAAGGGACAGAACCCCATCGGGCATCGGCTGCGGCCATGTTGCTTTCCCGGAGCGGGCTCTGCGAGCGACGATGTACCGTGGTTCACGGTGATCGGGGTGGCCAGGGACGTCAAGCAGGGCGGGGTCGATCAGAAAGCCGGCACCGAGTTCTACCAGTTCATCGACCAGCGGGCGATCAGCAATCCGCCACCGTTCAGGAACGCGCCCGCCACGATGAATGTGGTGCTGCGCACCACGCTGCCGCTGGCGGCGTTGGCGCAGACCCTCCAGCAGGTCGTCCGTGAAGTCGATCGCACCGTCCCCATCGTCCGCCTTCGCGAAATGGAGAGTGTGTTCGATGAATCGATCGAGCGGCCGCGCCTGCTGGCGCAGCTGGTCGGCGCGTTTGCGGGCCTGGCGCTGCTGCTCGCCACCATCGGCACCTACGGCGTCCTCTCCTATATGGTGACCGCGCGTCGCCGCGAGATCGGCATTCGCCTGGCGCTCGGCGCGGATCGCTCCCTCGTGCAGCTGCACCTCATGAAGCAGGGTCTTCTGCTCACCGCCATCGGCCTCGTCGTCGGACTCGCGGGCGCGCTTGGCATGAACCGGCTCATTCGTTCGCTGCTGTTCGGCGTGCAGCCAACTGACGTGCCCACGCTGGCCGCCGTCGCGGCGACGATGGCGCTGGTGGCGGCGACGGCATGCTGGCTGCCGGCGTGGAGGGCGTCGCGACTCGACCCCAACGTGGTGCTGAGAGACGAATAGCAACAATTCCGCCGTAGCCCCGACGCCCGAACAGCAAAGAGGTCATGTTGCGTTCCTTTGCTGGTGGTGTCTGAGACCGCGGGGTTCGTCACGAACGTTGGTGTTGACAGTCGACACCATGATGGTTTAGTGTCGTTATCCGACACCATGGCACGGCAGTCCATCCCCGACCTCCTGCCCGGCACGCTCGACCTGCTCATTCTCCGGACCCTGCAGACCGAGCCGATGCACGGCTGGGCGATCGCGGAGCGCATCCAGCAGATCTCCCAGGATGTCCTGCAGGTCAACCAGGGCTCGCTCTACCCGGCGCTCCATCGTCTCGAGCATCAGAACTGGATTGAAGCCGAGTGGCGCGTCTCGGAGCTGGGCCGGCGGGCCAAGTACTATCAGCTCACGCCATCCGGCCGCCGGCAACTGGCGGTCGAAACCAGCGAATGGGAACGCATGTCCACGGCCATCGGCCGCGTGATGAAGCTGGCATAGCCATCATGACTCTCCACGATCTGAAGCTGCGCGTCCAGGCGCTGATCTCGCCGCGCCGGGTGGAGCGGGAGCTCGACGAAGAGCTCGCCTTCCATCTCGAACGTGAGACGCAGAGGCATATCGCAAACGGCCTGAGCCCCGCGGACGCTCGTATTCGGGCGCGGGCGCGCCTCGGCTCGGTGGCGCTTGCCGCCGACCAGTGTCGCGACGCTCGCGGCACCGCTTTCGTCGATGACCTGGCGCGCGACATCCTCTACGCGTTCCGCACGTTCCGCCGCGCGCCGCTCGCCGCGCTCACCATCGTCGCAACGGTCGGTCTCGGCCTCGGGATGGTCAGCGTGGTGTTCGCGGTCTACAACACCATCTTTCTTCGTGCAGATGCCGTGCGAAGCCCCGGCGAGTTGTTTGCCGTGGAGCGGCCGACAGCTCCCGGCGCGGAGGCGTCGCTGCCGTTCACGCGGGCTGACTACGACGCGATGCGCGGCGAGACCAGCGTCTTCACCGATGCCTTCGCCATGCTGCGCCCCGTCCGGACACGCATCGAGGGTCGTCAAGTGACTTCCGCCCTCGTCACCGGGAACTTCTTCCAGGTGCTGGGGGTCCAGGCAGCGCTCGGGCGCACGTTGACGCCGGGAGACGACGATCGGTTTGCCGGCCGGCCGGTGATCGTGCTGAGTCACAGGGGGTGGGAGAAGCTGTTCGCGGGCGATCCGACGGTGATCGGCCGCAGCCTGCTCGTCAACGGCCTGCCGTACGAGATCGTCGGCGTCATGCCCGAGGACTTTCGGGGGCTCGGATCCTCCCGCCCGACTACTGGGCGCCACTTGCGCTCGCCGGGCAGTTCCGCGACGCCTATGCCGGGAGAGAGGACGAAATCGCCATCGAGATCGTCGGGCGGCTGAAGCCGGGGATGTCGCCGGAGGCGGCAACGGCCGGGCTCACTGTATGGGCGTCGGGACGAACCGATCGAAAAACAGTCCCTGCGCGTCCTGCCTCCATCAGGCTGATACCGAGCCAGGGCGCGCTCTCGGCCGATGTGGTCGAAGGGCTGATGGTCTTCTCGCCGATTTTCTTCGCCTTCGGGCTGATCCTGATGATTGGCTGCGCCAACGTCGCCAACCTGCTGCTCGCGCGTGGTGTCTCGCGCCAGCGGGAGATCGGCATCCGGCTGTCGCTCGGCGCGTCACGCCGGCGCATCATCCGGCAGCTGCTCACGGAAAGTCTCCTCCTGGCGCTCGCGGCGGCGGCATGCGGTCTGGCCGTCTCGCGGCTGTTTCTGGAGGGTGCGCTCTACGCGGTGACCACGACGGTGCCGCCGGAGCTCCTCGAGGTGGACCTCACCCGGTACGCGCCCCCCGCCGCGGACTGGCGCGTGCTGGTGTTCCTGATCGTTGGCGCCGTTATCTCGACGGTGTTCTTCGGGCTCGTGCCGGCGCTGCAGGCCACGCGCCTCGAACTGGTGCGGACCATGCGCGGCGACGTGACGAGGGACGCGTCCCCGGCACGCGCACGGCATGCCCTGATCGCCGCCCAGGTCGGCGCATCGGCCCTGCTCCTGATCTGCGCCGCCATATTTCTGCGAAGTGCCTTTGCCGCCGCGACCGTGGATCCCGGCGTGCGGACGAGCGACACGGTGAGGTTCGCAATCGCCAACGAGCCACGGCGCGCCGCGCTGCTCCAGGCGGTGACGGCCCATCCGTCGGTGGCGGCCGTAGCCGCCTCGTCGCAGCGGACGCGTGCGGTCGCAGACACGTCGGAGATGTCGAGCAGACTGCCGGTCGACCAGATAGCCGTGTCGCCCGAATACTTCGATGTGCTCGACATCGATGTCGTGAGAGGGCGCGGCTTCACGCAGGCGGAACGCACCGCGGAGGCAGGCGTCGTGGTCGTGTCCGAAACCGTCGCGCGCCGGCTCTGGCCGAATCGCGACGCCGTGGGGCAGGTGGTGCGCCTCCAGGTTTCGCAGCCGGGATCGCCGGGCGCACAGTCGCTCTCGTCCGCCGAAGCGCGCAGCGCGGAGGTGGAGCCATCGCGCGCGTTCACGGTCGTCGGCGTCGTGCGCGATGTGAACGGTCCCCTTGTGCCCGACTTGTTGCCGTCGTGGGGCGTGTACGTGCCGACCGGTCCCGAAAGCACCGGGACGTCGCTGACGCTGCGCGTCCGCGGCGACCTCGAGCAGGCGCGGCAGGCGCTGCTCGAACACCTCACGAGCGTCGACCCCGGCCTGGGCGCGATCACCACCATGAGAACGATCGCCGGAATGCAGACGTACATCCTGCGGCTCGCCTTCCGGGTGACGGTTGTCCTTGGAGGGCTGGCGCTCGTGCTGACGTTGTCGGGCGTGTTCAGCGTCCTGTCGTACGTCGTCGAGCAGCGGGCGAAGGAGATTGGCGTGCGCATGGCGCTCGGCGCGACCGCAAGAAACGTCGTGGGGTTGGTGCTGTCACAATCGCTCCGCCCGGTCGGCATCGGTCTCGTGGCCGGCGGCGGCCTGGCCGCGGCGCTGGCGATCGTCCTGATGGCGACGCCCGCCGCCTCGGAGATCGGAAACCTTGTTCGCGTCTTCGATCCCGTGGCGTACGTCGCGAGCGTGCTGGTCATCGTCACATCGTGCGTGCTGGCCGCATCGGTTCCCGCGCTGCGCGCCGCCCGCATCGATCCGATCGCGACGCTCAGAAAGGACTGAGCCGTGATCGCCTCCGGCTACTAGGCAGGCCGATGCGCCTTGAGGAAGGAATGGACGTGGCGCACCGCCAGGGGAATCCGCTCTTTGGGCTCTTTCCAGGGGAACATGCTCACTTCGGCTTTCGGGGCGAGCATCGCGCTCTCCATGGCGACGGCGTAAGGGTGGGCCGGGGAATCGTCTGGCAGGACCAGAATCGGGGTTTGGCAACCACGCACGAAATCCCGTGTCACGGTGAAGACGAAGTCGGGGTCGGTCTCGAACATCCTGGTCACGAATTTGTCGACCGTCGGCATCGTGATCTCGGGCCGCTGGGCAATCAGTGCCGGCCCCCAAGTCTTCCAGAATACGCCTGGGTATTTCGGGTCGCTCATCTCCGGCCGCCACCCCACCGGTTGCGCCAGCACAGCCGCGACAACACGACTGGGCGCGCGCTTCAGGAGACTCCAGATGAAGGGGCCGCCGATGCAGAACCCCATCACCATGAACTTGTCGATGCCCAGATGATCCATCAGGCCGAGTTGGTCGTCGGCGTAGGACTCCCACGGCCGATCGACCTCGACAGGGCCGGTCGACTGGCCGGTGGTGGCGTTGCGCAGGTCCGCCGTGATGCAGCGATACTGTCCCTTGAACTCCTCGATCGCGTTGAAGGGCGAGTTGCCCGTGAAGAACGAGATTGTCGCGTTCAATCCCCCGCCTGGAAGCAGCATCAGAGGGAAACCAGCCCCGGCCTCCTCATAGCGGATGCGAACGGGGCCTTTTTCGTAGAACTTGCCAGTTCCTCCCTTGCCCGCCTGCTGAGCCAATACGCGTGGCATCGCGGCCATTGCCGCTGCCGCGGCCCCAGCCCTTAATACGTTGCGTCTTGTCGGAACATCCATATTCGCGTCCTCGCGAAACGACGGGCCTGAGTTTACCCGACGAGGCTGGCTACTTCATGCGGGTGGTATCGCTACGGCGCTGGTCGGGGGTCAAGCCGCGTCGACCGTGCTGTCGGCGAGGGCTCCTGAGCAAGGGCGGCATCAAGTGCGGCAAGCAACGCGTCGTTCTCCTCAGGGGCGCCGACGCTGATCCGCAGCTTGTTGTCCAGTGCCGGCTTGTCAAAAAACCGGACCAGCACCCCGCGCACCCTGAGGGCGGCGTAGAGCCATCCCGCATGTGCCGCATCCGGCGTGGTCACCAGCAGAAAATTCGCCTGGCTCTGGATGACCGCGAGCCCGCGTCGCTCGAGTTCCGAAGAGAGCCTCTCGCGTTCGGCTCGAATGGCCTGCCAGTTCGCACGTGCGTACTCCACATCGTCGAGCGCGGCGCACGCTGCCGCGATGGCAATCGCGTCGCAGTTATAGCTGTCTTTGACCTTAGCCATCTGCGCGATCACTTCCGGATCGCCGATGGCATAGCCAAACCGCAGGCCTGCCAGACCGTAGCCCTTGCTGAACGTGCGCGTGACGAGGACGTTCCGTTGTCGCCCCGGCAGACTCAGGCAGTTGTCATCGGCAAAGTCCGCGTACGCTTCGTCGACGAGCACGAGCGCCTCGGTCGCCCTCGCGAGCGCCTCGATATCTGCGACAGCCACTGACGTGCCTGACGGCGAGTTGGGGTTCGCGAAAAAAATCGCCCGCGCACGCTCACGCAACAAGGCCTCGGTCGGCAGCTGCCAGCCGGGCTCCCAAGGCACCGGTATCAGCCGAACGTCCGCAAGCTCCGCGAGCACGGGGTAAAGTGAGTAGGTCGGATCCGGGCACACGAGGACGTCGCCTGGGCCGCAGTAGCTGCGGAGTGCGATCTGCAAAATGTCGTCGCTGCCGTTACCTGCCAGGATGTTTTCGGGGGAAACGCCGTGCACCCGGGCGGCCACCGCGCGGAATTCATCAGCCATCGATGACGGATAGCGGCGCAGGGCATCCGGTGTGATGCGGCGGATGGCGTCGATGACGTGAGGACTCGGCGGAAACGGGTTCTCGTTGGTATTCAGTTTGATGACCCGTTCGCCAGGCTTGGGCTGTTCGCCCGGGCTGTAGCCGGCCATTCGTTCGACGACGGTGCGAGGGCGTGGCGAAGGCATCGGTCCCAACGACGATAACACTGATGTCGCCGCCTGCCCACGCCTGCTCTCCTTTAGCGCAACATCGCAGTCGAACGCGCCGCCCGCATCGATCCGATCGCGACGCTCAGAAAGGACTGAGACGCGTCACCTGCTTTTCGGAATCTATTCGCACCGCAAGGCGTCGATGGGATCGACCCGGCTCGCCCGCATGGCGGGCAACCACACAGCAACCAGCGCAACGGCGATCAATACGACCGGGACCACAAAAAAGACCAGGGGATCCCACGGCTTGACGCCAAACAGAAAGCTGGCGATCACGCGTGTCAACCCGAAAGCCGCAGCAAGCCCGCAAACCACGCCGGTCAGAGCCGGTCGCAGACCCTGAAATACCACCATATTTCGGATGTGGCTCGATTCCGCTCCTAGAGCCAGCCGGATTCCGATTTCCTGGGCACGGTTCGTCACCGCGATACGCCATCAATCCGTAGATCCCGATCGCCGCCAGCAACAGCGCCGAGCACCCGAAGATCGTCAGCACCAGGGCATTGAAGTTCTCGGCCGCCGTCGATCGCGACAAGATCTCCTCCATCGTGCGAACGTGCGCCACCGGCAGACCTCCGCTCGCCTCGCGCAACTCAGTCTGAATCGCGGAACTCAGCGACATCGGCGCCACCCGAGTCCGGATTACCCAGGCCGATGGGCCGCATTCCGCTTCTGGTGAAGTACATGTTAGGGAGTGGATCGCGATTGAGGGCGCGGACACGCACATCGCCTACGATCGCCAATGATCCGGCGCGGCAGTTCATCTTTGAATGCGGGGGCGCCCGGCCCGATAATCATCCGATCGTTCAAGGGATCGCTATCCGGCCAGAACTGTTTCGCCAACGCCTCATTGATAATGACCGACGGCGGCCCGCTGTCGTCCTGTTCCGTAAATGTGCGGCCACGCAGGACCGGAATCTTGAAGGTCTCGAAGTAGCCTGCCGAAACCAGCGTGGAGACCGCAGTACCTCCAGCAGTCGGCCCGTCGGGACGTCCAGCAATCTGGAATGGCAGGAACCCGGGTGGCTCCAGAGGCAGGCAACAGGTCGTTGCCGCGACCTCGACGCCCGGAAGCGCGGTAATGCGGCGAACGCCCTCATCAATAGCCTGGGTCACGCTCGCTGGATTTTCGAACTGCAGGACCCGTCAGCGACAGGCGCATCGTCAAAACATTGTGCGCATCGAAACCAGGATTCACCTGCCGAATCGCGATGAAGGTTCGGATCAGCAGCGCCGCCCCGATCAACAGGACCAGAGCCAGCGCCATCTCGATGGTCACCAGCAGCGCCCGGGTCTTGTTGTGCCGCAAGCCCCTGCCGCTGCGATTGCTGCTCTCTTTCAGCGTGCTGCTCAAATCCGCACGCGACGATTGCAGAGCGGGAACGAGTCCAAACAGAATGCCCGTCAGAATCGATAAGGCGAGCGTGAATCCTAACACTCGCCAGTCGAGGCTGACATTGGCGCCGCCCAGCCCGATGCGCGGGATGTTGCCGGGGCTGAGGCTCAGAAGGGCGCGGATGCCGGCATACCCAGCCGCCACACCCAACACGCCGCCCGCCAGCGACAGCACCACGCTTTCCGTCAGAAGTTGCCGGACAATCCGCCCACGTCCGGCTCCCACGGCCGCACGAATCGCAATCTCTCGTTTGCGGCCCGTCGCGCGCGCCAGCAGCAAGTTGGCGACATTCGCGCAAGCGATCAGAAGCACGAAGCTGACCGCGCCCAGCAGAATCAGCAGCGAATTGCGCACGCCGCCCACGATGGCGTCCTGTAAGGGCTGCACACGGAACCCCGTCCTCCCGCGCATATCTTCCGGCCACTTGCGACCGTATCTCGAGATAGCTGGCTTGTAACTGCGCATTCGCTTCGGCCAGGGTCACTCCAGGTTTCAAGCGCCCGGCGACATTGAAGAAATGGCCGCGGTCCTCGCTGTTCGGGTCGAGCTGGAAAGGAATATAGACGTCCGGCGGCTCCTCGATTGTGATGTCACCGTTTCCCAACATCATTTCTGAAACCTGGCCATTTTGGAGATTGGAGTCCGCCACGCCGATGATTTCATGGCGTTCGCCGTCGAGCGTCATGCGCCTGCCGATCACCCCGGAATCGCCGCCGAAGTGCCGCTGCCAGAACGCGTAGGCGAGGACCACGGTCTTTGGCCCGTTCAGCCGATCGTCCTCGGCCGTGAACGTGCGGCCGTGCAGCGCATTCGTGCCGCACAGCCGGAAGAAGTCCGCGCTGACGCGCATGACCTGAATCTGTTCCGGAACGGTTTCGCCGGTGAGATTGACGACGTCGAACAACGAGTAGGCGGAAACGTCCTGGAAGGCCGTGGTCTGCTGACGCCAATGATTGAATTCCGTGGGCGAGCCCGTGCCGCCCAAGCCTCCTTGCTGCAACATGTTCTGGAACATCACGATCCGCTCGGGATCGGAATAGGCGAACGGTTTCAACAGGACGGTGTTGACGACCGAGAACATCGCGGTGTTCGCCGCGATCCCGAGAGCAAGCGTCAATACGGCGATGACCGTGAAGCCGGGGCTCTTTGCCAGCATCCGCAATGCAAAGCGCAGGTCGGAGGAGAGGGTTTCCAGCACTGGCAGCAGGTGCGCTGGTCGCGGCAGACTCTCCTTGATGGATTCGACATGGCCGAATTTACGCAACCGGCTGATCATCCGGCGAACCTGTTTCATTGCTCTTCTCCGCGCACTGACAGGAATCGCGCGAGGATTTCATCGCCCGATGCCAGCCGCGTTCTGCGAGACTTGGCTCTATGCGATGCTGAGTATCCGGTAGTTCAAGACCACAACGGGTCAGCCCGAAGGCGGACCCGTCGGTGGGTGAACATCAATTGGTGGCGAAGCAATACATCAGTCCGGCGCCGCCGCTCCGTGTGAATTGCTCCTGCGAACAACCGTGCGTCTCGTGCGACGAGTTCCACGAGGTCGCGGCGTCTCCGCCCCCCATGCGATCGTGGTGACCGACCTTGGTAAACGAGTTCCAGTCCGTCGTGCTCGTGGTCCAGTTGTTACACGTCATGTTGACCGGCATGCGGTCCGGCGAATTGGGAGGCTGGCTGCGCGCTGGCGCCGTCCGGACGGCTGGCGCCAGACGCCCATCGGCAGTGGACCCCGTGATGATGTCATGCATGTTGGGCTTATCGGTGACGCCGTTGATGATCGTGCCTTTTTCAGTCAGGGAATTCTCTTTGCTCAGCTTGTTGTTCTCGCTATGCAGGTCGGCTACGTTTGCCGCAACTTGCACGCCCTTATAGTTGTACCAGGGCCCGGTTCCGATCCGATCTCGTGCGTGCACATCGGCGCTGCCCTTCTCGGCGGCAACGCTCAGATAAGCGCGCCAGGTCTTGTTGCCGGCACCGACCGCGGTGGCCAACCGGCCGCAATGCGAGTCGGCCCCCTTCAGGCCGCCAAGATTGCCACCCTCGCCGGGACCAGCGCTGGTGATGAAGAAACTCATAGTTGGCGCCGGCTTCTCCTGCGCGAACACGATGCCGATTGACGCCAATGCCACTGAGGTGAGCGCAAACCAGACCTTCGATGAACTCATCGGTTTCTCCTTTTCAGTCTCTATTGTGTTCGATTACGTCCCGGCCGTCTCCTCGGTCTCTGTGGCGATCGGCACGAGCCGGCCGTTCTGATCGCGTTCGAAGATCTGCCGCTCGGGTACTCCACCGATCGGGACCGATCTGGCGGACGGTGGTCACGGTGCGCCTGACCAGCCGCAAGGGGTCGCCAGGGGCGACAGGATTGCGTTCTTCTACCTCCTCGATCGTGTTGCGGCCTCCGTCGGCGGTTACCGTCGAGGAAACCCGGATGCGCCGGCTCAAGCCGTAGCGGCTGTCGGATCGAACTCGTCCTTCGTCATCCCGGGCGTACATTTCGACGACCACGCTCGTTACTCAGAGCGACGTGTGATGTTCCGTTCGCTCAACGCGAGGTTCCCGCTCGGATCCGGCATCTGAAGCGTCTCTTCCTCGACCCGTTCCGACGGCCCGAGGTCGCGCAATTCGCGGCTTCGCGTTTCAGCGGGCTGCCATCGGCCGTTCACGTCGCGAACCAGCCGGCTGCTGTCCTGCCGGCGCAGAGCCTGAGCGATCGGGCGATCGGAGAAGCGTGTGCGCTCGGTTTCCCTGAGGGATCCGTCGAGCGCCGGCAACAGAAGCGTCGCTTCTCCCTCGAGCGCATCAGGTCCGAGGGTCGTCGTCCTCTCGATGTACCGGGACGTTAAAGACTGACGACCGCTGAGATCGGGAACCCACGTGTTCTCGGTGGTGGTGGTCTGGGCGCCCGACACGATCTCGGTCGAGTCCGTCCTCTCCACCAGCCTTCGTTTGCCCCCTGTACTGAAAATCCCGACCGCGAACAGATCTCGCGTCGTCTGCACGCGATCGAGCGCCGGCCGCGTCGTCTCGGTCACCATCTCCATCGACGGTTCAAGCCTGCCGTCCATGCCGAGTGTTGCGACCGTTTCGACGACTGTTTCCCGGTCGCCGGACACGCTACGCGTGAGCACTCGCCGCGACGGCGCCAGGCTCCCCCCGAGTAGGTGATTTCAACGACACGGCTGGCCGGCGATTGAGGGATGGGGTTGGTCGCAGCCCCACCGCCCTGCTGTGCGGTCGCGGTGGCCGACGCAATCACGATACCTACGCAGACACAAGCCGCACGGTCGAGTGCCATGGCTACCCCCTTTTTCATGATCAACGCTGATACATCGTCTCGAGGTCGATTCCTGTGTAGTACGCCTTCAGGATGTCCTGGTAGCCTGCGCCATCCATCGCCATGCCATAGGCGCCCACCTGACACATGCCGACGCCGTGTCCCCAGCCGCTTCCATAGAACGTGATGCCGAGAAGATCGCCGGCGGCATTTCGCGCTTCATCGAAGTAGACGAGGCTGTCGCGCAGCCCGAGCAGGGATCTCAGGCGAAGCGCTCGCAGTGTCGCCTTACCACGGGATCCGGTGACCTCGGTGGAGACCGGCCGCTCCGAGGCGCCGCGCTGGGTCACGCGGAGGCCCTGAATGGTTCCCAGATTCAATGAAGCGAACGCGGTGTCAATCTCCTGCTTCGTCTTGCGGACCTGCCACTGGGCCAGACGGGAATAGCGATCCGCCGAAGGGTTGACGTAGTTGCGCCGGTACACGGCCATTTGAATGACGCCCTTCACCGCGCGGAAATCCACCAACTCGCCACCGATCCAGTTGGCCTGTTGCATCGCCGTAAGTTCCTCACCCATACGGAAAAAGACTGGAGCGTCCGGGCTGAGGCGAAACTCAGTCGGCTTCCCTCCGAGGGCAAGCGTCAGGATCTGGCCGTCCCAGGAAATGAGTATGCCCTGCTGCCACTCGAAGGCGCCCTTCCGATCGATCAACCGGTAGAGGACTTCATCGCGGTTGACGCCGCCGGCTCCAGGGAGAATTCCCTGCTCGATGAGGAACTCGACGTCCGAGCGCGTCTTGACGGCTGAATAAAACGTCTCGCGAAGGTACTGGGCCAGCTCGGGAGTGGCGGTCGAAGGCGGCTCGCCCACGCCTCCAATACCGAGAAAGCGCCGGGCGTCGGTGTAGTTTGACACGCCCGCTACGGTCAGCACCGCCGTCTGGAAGTCCGGGATGACGCGGCTAGTCGTGAACGTCCGAGGTTCTGGATGCTTGTATTCGCACGAAACGGATACGAGGTACGGCTGCTTCTCTTCAAAGATGTTCTCGGCCGACTCCGTCCGGCCGCCGCAGGTGGAGCTGTAGAGTGCGTTGATGAGCTCGCCGTGGTAGGTAGCCACGACTCCGCGCGTTTCGTTGATGGCTCGCGTGGCCAACGGATCCTCCGTGTTGGCGCCAAAGTACACCTGACACGCATCGGTGTCGCAGATGTCGTAGTCCTCCGCGCGGTACTGACCCATGTGCTTCAGGATGTAGGTCCGTGCCGCTACCGCTTGCGCCTTCAGCGCCTCCAGCTCGCCAAACGTCGTGGGACTGAGCTCGTTCGGCACGACGCCCAACAGGTACTCTTCCAGCGGGAGCTCGTTGACGACGGTCAAGGTGTTGCGCGCATTGCCGAAGACCTCGACGACGCCGCGGTAGGATCGGTCCTCTACCTGCAGCCGCGTCGCGGGAGGAGGCTGAATGCGGAGGTGCGTGTCGATCGGCACGACCAGGTACCGGTCGCCATCCAGTTCCACCGCCATCCGGTAGCGCACGTCGCTCTTGGACACAATCGCACCGGCGACCGTCTCACCGAGGGTGAGGATGGTGGTGAAACGAGCGGTTCGCGCCGACTGCCCCTGAACGCGAAACCCTCCGGTCGAGCGGATCGTGACGGCCGTGGCGTTCTGGTCGAGCCCGATGCGGACAAGAGGCTCGCGATCGGGTTGCTGCAACGCAGGAAGCAGCAGCGCGGCGAAGAACACTCGTCGGAGCATGGCTACAGATTGTAGAGGAATGCGACCCTGAAACATCTGCCGATTAGACGGCGCGCGGCTTCGGGCGCGTGCCCTGCCGAATCGTATAGTCCGTTCGTCAGAAGCGCACAACCGGCCCGACGCTGAGTTCGAACTGTTGCATCATTGGTCCAGTCACAACCACGAGACAACCGCCGAATCCGACCGTGCCACACGCCCATGCGCCAACTTCTGGATCAAGCAGGATTGGCAGCCATTTTGCCTCGGCGCGTATCGCGAACCTGGAGCCCAGGAGTTGTTTCAATCCGGCGCCCAAGCCGAACGAGAAACGCGTGAAGCCATCGTGCGCAGCGGCAACGCGCGTGGCACCGACGCTGCCCGTCAGAAACGATCGGAGACCTTTGACTTCGGGGATGACGAACTCACGCGTGAAGTCCGCGTGAAACTGGTTCAACGTGACGTCTCCGAGCGACCCGCCCAGAAGTTCCAATGGCGCGTCGAACCGCAGCGTCGATGTCGACCGCGTCCATCGGAACTCAACCAGGGAGAAATCATCGAAACGGACACCGGTAGACAGACCATAGCTCAAAGCGTCTTTCCAGGTGGCCTGAATCTGCGACGGCTGCTCCGCCCGCACGTCGAAGGTTCCTCCAAACCTGACGCCGACGAACGGCGTCACCTCGAACGAGTCGATCTGGACATACTGCGCACGCGCGGGTGTCGCGACCGCCAGTAACGCTTGAAGCGTCAGGCAGGCGGTCAGTCCTTTCGACCGCAGGCCATGGAGGAATCCGAGCGGCACGTTGCTAGGTTACACCGTCCGACAGCCGGTTCGTGCCACGGACTTCTCGCGAACCGGCCAACGACGCGCAGGAGACGCCCAGAAACACGTCACACCTGTCGCAGCGCCTCGGTCGGTTGAACACGCAGCGCTCGGCGCGCCGGTGCGGCGCAGGCAAGCACGCCCACCGCCGCCATGATGACGGACGTGATCACCGACGAGACGAGGAGATTCGCGGTCAGGCTGTCGGCGCGCCACGCGAGAAGCAGGATGAGGCTGTTGCCGGCGATGATGCCACCGCCGAGCTGACGACCGGCACGGGCGAAAATGCTACGGAGCACGTGCCGGGGGGTGGCGCCGAGTGCGATACGGATCCCAATCTCGCGGGTGCGGCGCGCCACGGCGACGGCCATGAGCGCGTACAGACCAGCCGCGGAGAAGACCAGCGCCACGAGCAGAACGCTGCCGAAGACGACGCTGCCGACCACCATCCGAATTTGCTCCTGTGCGACGATGTCGTCGAAGGTGACGATATCCCGGAGGTGCAGGCCCGCATCGACCTGCCGCGCAAGGGCGGCTACGCGGGGCGCAAGCGGCGCTGCGTCCCCCGAGACGCGCACAGCGACCACGACAGGATCGACCTCCGCTGCGGAGGCTGCGCGATAGAGGTACGCCGCCTGACCCCAATCGGCGGGGAACGTCCACAGATCGGTGACCACGCCGACGATCTCGTGCCAGGGTCCCGGCTCGCGCTCGCTGCCCCGCGGGAGCGTTCGGATTCGTGCGCCCACGGGATTCCTGCCCACCACGCGCATGAACGCCTCGTTGACCACGACGGGCCGGTTCGGCGCCCCAGCGTCAGCGGCATGCAAGGCGCGGCCGGCCACGATCCGGGCGCCGAACGCGTCGTGATAGCCGGCACCGACAGCCGCCATCGCGAATCCGCCCTCGTAATTGCCGAGCAGGCGAGCCGGAGGTGCACCGTCCTGCTCCATTTCCACCGGCACCCACTCCGGGGACGTCGTCGGCAGGCGATCGCCGAACGCCACGTGAGTCACACCAGGCTCCTCACGCAACCGGATCGCGAGCTCTTCGTATGCCCGCGCGCGACGCGCGCCGATCTGCCCATCGTCAGGCACACCGTGCTCGCCGGCGAGCGCTTCGTTGTCCACGCCGAGACGGAAGGTCAGGTAACGCTCCGTCGGAAACGCCGCCCACCTCGACTGGTCGTTGAGGGTGTTGGTGAAGATTCCCACCGCGGCGGGCACGAACAGCAGCGTGCAGGCCACCTGCGCGCCGACGATGAACGACCAGATGCCGCCGAACTTCATCGTTCCGCCGGTGCTGGTGATCCCCTGCAGTCCCCGCTGGACGGACGCGCCCGTGGCCTTCAGTGCCGGCAGCAGGCCGATCAGTGCCGCGGCGACGAGCGCGAGCAGCAGCGCATACGCAATGGTGGCAGGCTCGAGCTTCAGATCCACCCAGAACGGCAGGCCGTCCCCGATGATCTGACTCGCCCGGGCCCAGGCATAGCGCACCGTCGTCTGGGCCACGACGAGCCCGAGCACGGCAGCGGCGAGGGCCAGCACGAGCCCTTCGGTGACGATCTGCGCGATCACGCGGGCACGGCTCGCCCCCAGCGCGTGACGGACGACCATCTCCGATTCGCGCATCGCCGTGCGCGCGAAGATCAGCGTCGCGACGTTCGCCGACACCGCCCCCAGCAGCAGCAGGACGATGGCGTGGACCGCCAGATCTTCCAGCCGCAGCGGATCACCCGGCGTGCGCCCGGCGAATGCGCGAACGCGCGTCCGCAGCTGCGCGTGGGTGGTCGGCTGGTCGGCGGCGAAGCGTGCCGAGACGACGTCGAGCTCCGCCGCGGCGTCCTGCCAGCTCGCTCCGTCGGCGAGGCGGCCGAACACTTGCACGGCCGGCCCTTCGCGCGGCAGCGCGTCCTGGACCGGCAATGGCACCCATACCTGCTGATTGTGCGGGAAGCCGAAACGCGGCGGCATCACGCCCACCACGGTGCGGGCCGTGCGGCCCACCGTTACGACACGGCCGATGATCGCCGGGTCGTGGAGGAACTGTCTCTGCCAGACGTCGTAACCCAGAACCACGACGGGCTCCGCACCCTGCATGTCGTCCGTCGGCTGCAGCGGCCTGCCGAGCAGCGGCGGCACGCGGGTGAGCGGAAACGCAGACGCCGTGATCTCCGCCACGCGCAGCGATTCGACACGGCCTTCGCCCGTGAGCACGTTGCGCTCGCTCACGCGGGCGGCGCCGAGTTCCGCTACCGTCTTCAGAGACCGCCGCCAGATCGCGAAATCGTAGAGCACCCTCGGCTCCACGCGTGACGCCGCCGTGTCCTGCGTCTCGAGGCGCACGACTCGGCTGCCTTCATCGAACGGCAGCCGTTTGTACAGCAGTTCGTCGGCGACTTCGATGCCGACCGCCCCAATCGCGATGGCACCCGCCAGCGAGAGGCCCCCGATGATCGTGAGCGCGGGATATTTCAGCAGGAGACGCGCGCCCAGCTTCCAGTCGAGCCACGAGACCGCGATCAGCGGACCGCGGCCCGAGGCCTCCGGTACCTGACCCACCGCCATCATCGGGCCTCACCCCACGGGCGTCCCTGAGCCTGCTGCCCGCAAACCAGGCCGGCATTCATCCGCTCCGCTCCTCCTGTCCTCATCGGATCTAGGCGTTCCACTTTACAATACCAAGTTCTCTGTGTAAACCTGGGCCAATGCGAATGAGGTGTGTGCTGATCTCAGCCAGCATCCAAGGGTGAACCGCTCGCCGGATATGGACGCCCTGGTATCGGCAAGGCAATCGATCTTGCGTTAGGATCACGCCTCCATGTTGCGCAGGTCCGGCGCCTGTCTCGTCATCCTGCTGTCGGCAGCGGCGTGCTCCAGCAATCCGCGGCCGGCTGTCGCAACATCCGGGCCGCCCTCTTCTTCGTCCGCAGCAGCGGCGACGACCTTCACGGTCAGCGAGGCGATTGCCGAAGTGAAGGACTTCGCCGTGTCGCTCGGCAGTCACGCGACCGACAACTTCGTTCGACATTCGGATCGCATCATCTCGGATAACCGCTGTTACTTCACTGGAAAGCTGCAGCTGCCGGAGTTCTACAGCTCGCTGGGCATGGTGCGCGAGGACGGCGAGCGGTGCGCGGCGCGCAGCAACGAGCACGACGTCTTCTTCTATTCCGTGCAGGCGGTCGCGAGCGGCGAAGAGGTCGTCACCGTGTCGCTTGCCGAGGCTTCGCCCGAACGGGTACTCGTCGTCGTGCCTCACGAAGATTTTCACAACCAACGTGAAGCGCGGAAGGCGCCGACGGAAGTCGCTGAAGCCGCAGCGACGCTCGTCGGCTTCCTGACGGCAAGCGGCTATGCGCAGGAACGGTTTGGCGCCGAATCGCCGACGGCGCGCGGGCTCGCGCGCGACGCCGATCTGTTTCTGCAGCAAATCGCTGATCGTGAATCAGTACTATGGGAAGGTTGACCAGTTGTATCGCGAATACCGGTCGGGCGCGCTCACGACAGAACAGACGATCGAGCGGAAGCGCGACCTGTTCGACGAGCTGCTGAAATCGTGCTCGGCCATCGCGCCGGATCCCGTCTCGTTCAACAAGTGTCCGGCCGCCATGAACAACGCCGGCCTCGCCTTCGATCGTACGTACACGGCGCACTATCCGATGCTGCACGACTTATATACCCTGCTCGGCAGCGATACGACAGCACTCGTGTCCGCGCTGAAGCGCGTGATGGCGAACTGGCCGAGCATGCCGGTGACAGCGTCCGATCTCATCAACCCCCAGTAGAGAAGCCATGGTTCTCACCAAGCCGGAATTGATTACAGCGCTGCAGACGAATCTATCGGCCCGTCGTTCCACAGGGCCGCAGCGAGAGCCCCTTGAACCGCACCACGCGACGGAGGGCTGAATAAAGCGATCTCAGTTCACCGCCAAACACACCCGCTGGCCCGCGCCCTGGAGACTCAGTCGATTGTGATTAGATCGGTGCGAGCCGCGGGTGACAGGACTACCATCGTTCGAGCTGTCGCCGGTGCCGCAGTAGGTGACAGACGGCATGTTCAAGAAGCATCTCGGGGTCGTATCGTGGACCCCAGCGCACCGTGAACGAGAGCGCCTGAATTTCTTCGTCTGTCGCGCGTAGGAGCGGTTCGACTGTTGCCTCTGTAAAAATAATCGCCTCCGTGAGCAGCGCGCGCACGTCTTGGGGCGCACTGAGCTGAGATGATTGCACCTCGTACCGCTCGACGAAGTCGATGCGCTGCGCCTTCCTGATGTAGTGGGCATACCGATATGCTGCCCCGCAGACATGCACGCAAATCGCTTGCGGAGAGATGGTGCTCGGATTGTCCGATGCGCGTGTCGTTAGAAAACGCGTAGAGTCGAATCCTTCCACCACGCGGCAGAAATCCCCGGCGGCCCTGGCGTACTCATCCATCAGCGCTCCGAAGGGGCCGGATAGGCCCGGGCGACGGATGAATGCGGAGGTCATATGGACTTTAGAAAATAGGGGCCCAGGCGGCGCCCGTCAATATGAAAGGTCAAATCATTGACATTCAGTCCGTTCCCCAGGGGTTGTCGATGACAAAGCGCCAGGAGCCGTCTGCCTGACGACGCAGAACATCCGCGTTGTGTCCCGTCAGCTTCACCGCTTCACCGTCTGGACCGGTTCCCGTGAATGACCACATCCCAACAACGAGGGCCAGATCACTTGCCTGAAGGACCCTCGTCACTTTGAGATCGAGCGTGCCCTTCATCGCAATGAACCCAGCCAGCCCTTGGCGAACACCCGCTAATCCGTGCGCGAGGCTGCCAGGCTGACCCGCAAAACCGGCGTCAGGCTCGTACAAGGTCATCAGCGCATCGAGGTTGCCCGTATTGATGCCGTCAACGATCGACTTGAGCACCTGCTCGGGCGTGCCCGTAGACATAACGATCTCCAGTCGTGCGGCACCGCGGGCGAGATTTTTTCCTGTATAACACCACAGTATTCACATCTTGCGCACGGTAACGATCACCACGCAAGTTAAGAGGACCTATATGGCCGCCTATCCTTCGCCAGGGTCTCGTCCGAGAACGCCTGGCCTTGTAACAGGATCGCGGAAGTGTACGAACCTTTCAGCGTAAACCGCAACCCGCCTGGACAAAGCGCTCTGCATCGGGAACGCCGCCGAACGCACCTTCACCGAACTCGATGATGATCGAGATGATCGCTTGTTGAGTCTGTTGAACTCGCTCGAGGGCGCCAAAGTTGACGAGACGCCAGAGATCGGAGAGTCGAAGTTCGCATAGCGTCTCTCTCGGTATGCGTCGTGCGTCGCGGATTCACATCGCCTTCCCCGCAATCATTCCTACGACGGTTCCAAAACCGAGCTTCCAGGTGGAGGAAAGCGCTGCGATCATGCCACACTCTGGAGTTCCCGGCTTTATTTCTGGCCGAGAAAAGAACATCGCACAACCTAAAATCATTGCCAGCGCGGAGAGTGCGACCAGACTCAGAAAAGTAATCTTGAACTGCGGTGTCAAC
>CAVVNL010000021.1:0-266531 GCA_963749565.1 uncultured Acidobacteriota bacterium
GGCGCGAAGCAAGAGCGTCCCCGCTCCCGCGTTGGTGGCTGTCATTTCGTTGGGTCCGTTGAGACTATGGGCCGTTGGCAAGGCCAAGTCAAGGTAACGCGGCGCCTCGACCATCGCCTGACGCACTTTCCAGCCGGTCTGCGCGTCATGAGATGGAGGTAGAACGATGAAGCGACTGACTTTGCTCGGTGTGACGGTGTTGACGGTGGGACTCACGACGTTGGCGGTGGCGGCCGCCGGCCAAGAAAGCACGGTGGAGGGCCGTGATTTCAGCACGCGGATCGATGCAGCGAACGCACGCTGAAGGGAAACTACGGGGTGACGCTGTCCGGCCTGCGCCCCGGCGCGGGGGGCGCGCTGGAGCAATTCGTCGGCCTCTCGATGCAGACCTACGACGGTCAGGGCAATTTCACCCAGACGGACAACACCCATGGTCCTAGCAGTGCGGCTACCGACCAAGCGGGCTGGGGCACTTATACGGTTAATCCTGATTGCTCCGGCACGAAGACGCTCTGGCTGGAGGGCCTGCCATTCGTGATCGAGAATCGCATTGTCATCCTGGACAAAGGCGACGAGATCCGCATTGTCGTGATGTCGCCGCCGCCGATCGTCGTGACGGCCCAAGGACGGAGAATCTTCTAACACGCGCCACGTTCGGCAACGCCAACGGACTAGGTTAGCCGGCTCACGACCACGTGGGCCGGCGGCCAGGACCGCGGCCGACTCGTCGCTAGTTCGTCCGCGTGCAGCTCAAAACCTCGAAGAACATCGAGGGTTCAGGGCAAGGGGCTCGCGAACCTGCCGTCTGAGTTTGGAAGGGGTCTATGTCTGGCTCACCGCGGCTGCAGGTCTATCGCACTGCTGAATCCGAAGTTCAGGTGAGATCATGACGACGCGTCCCCGCCGCGGCGAGCAAGCCTTGTCCAAAGCTGCGGCCGCAGGACGCCGGCGAGCTGTATCAGCTCGCCCGCCAGTGCCTTATCCGCGACGAGTGGAGCTCTGACGAGGCCAAAGACTGGTGGCGCGCGCACCTCCCGCACCTCACCGGCCCCTCACGGTCAGCGGGCCCCGGCGTGATACAGCCACAGCCGCTACGATGTAGCATCTGCTGATGCCGACTGCCGGACTCTCAGACAAGAGTTTCCTCGAACGCACACTGTCGCTTGGCGCGGACGTGCGTCCTGGCGAGGGCACCAACGCGGTGCTCCTGGCCGTCAACGTCTTCCTGCTGTTGTCGGCCTACTACACGATACGGCCGCTGCGTTCCGCACTGCTGCTTCCGGTGGAGATTCCCCTGCCGGGTGGCCGGGTCATGGCCGGTCCTGAAATCCAGTCCTATACGGGAGCGATCTTCGCCGCCGTCTTCCTGGTCATCGTCCCGCTCTACAGCTCGTTCGCGAACCGGCTCGATCGCATGCGCTTGATCAACTGGGTGACGATGTTCTTCGTGGTCACGCTGATCGGCTTCTTCTTCGTGGGCCGGATGGGAATGTATCCAACGCTCGTGGCGGTGACGTTCTTCTTATGGGTGGGCGTGTTCAACCTGATGATCATCGCCCAGTTCTGGTCTTTCGCGAACGACCTGTACAGCGCGGAACAAGGCAAGCGCCTGTTCGCCATCGTTGGAGTCGGCGGTTCGGTCGGTGCGATCGGCGGCTCGCTCATTGTGTCGACGTTCATCGACCGGCTGGGCATCCTGCCGATGATGCTGCTCGGAAGCGTGCAGCTGCTGATCGCGCTCGCCTTGACGAATCTGATTCACGCGCGCGAACAGCGGCGCCCGAAAGCTGTCGCCAGCAAGCACGACCAGCCGCTCAGCGGCAGCGGCGGATTCAAACTGGTCCTCAGTCAACGGTATCTCCTGCTCATCGGCCTGCTCACCTGGGCGGTCCAGCTTGTCAACACGAACGGCAATTACATCCTGAACGAGACGCTGGCCAACATGGCGCAGGCGACGATCGCCGCGGGAAGCACGCAGACCGAAGGCCAGATCATCGGCGGCTTCATGGCCAACGTCGATTTCTGGCAGAACGTGCTCTCAGCGTCGATTCAGTTCTTCCTGGTATCGCGAATCTTCAAGTACCTCGGTGTCGGTGGCGCGTTGTTCGTCCTGCCCGTCCTCGCGATCGGCGGCTACGGGCTGTTCGCGTTTGTCCCCCTCCTGGCCATCATCCGCATGACCAAGATCACCGAGAACGCCACCGACTATTCGCTGCAGAACACCGTGCGGCGCGCGCTCTTCCTGCCGACGTCGCGGGACGCGAAGTACAAGGCGCTCCAAGCGGTAGAAACCTTCTTCTGGCGCGCCGGCGACATGCTTTCCGGCATCACGATCTTCGTGCTTCTTCAGTGGCTGGCGCTGTCGGTTCGCGGGTTCGCGATCGCGAATGTCGCGATCGTTGTCGTGTGGCTGGCGCTGGCCTGGAGTCTGGCAAAGGAGAATCGACGATTGACAGCGGAAAGCGAGCCGGCGGCGGCATGAGCATGCGGATCCCGATGCTGCTGTTGTCGGCAGCGAAACTGAGCACCCCGTCGTCACGTTCTCGCACAAGAGCCGGCCACGCGCGCGGAAACCCTGCAGACGCAACGCGAGGAAAAGGCCAGGCACCTCACCCCGCCTGAGTCCAATGCCCTCGAACGCGGGCTGATGACCCTCGAGAGCGGACGCCTCTTCGAGCGTCTGCTGAATCCCGCCGAAGGTCTGTACCCGAAGTTGGGCAACGTCACGAGCGGCAGCGGATTCTCGCTCGGCCCCGGGTATCGGCATCCCCGGCTGTTCGGAGGGCATGCGGATTTCTGTCCGGCGGGGCGCATGTCCGGGGGGGCCCGATAAGGCGCTTCCGTTCACCGCCGAGCAGGGCCGCGCTCAGTCGAGCACGACGGCGGTCGGTTATGTTGGTTGCGGGGCGGGATGCCGTCAATACCGACCGCTCTTTACATGGTCGCGGCATGATGCCTCGGCTGGGCCCCGTAATTCCCTTGGGCGCCCGCTGGGCGCGCCGGCAGTTCGTCCCAGCGTGTCTAGGGTCTTGGACAAATGCAGCCCGTCTACGAAGCACCTAGAGTCCCGATGAGCGTCCGATTCCAAAGTAGAAAGATATAGAAACGCGATCCCTGAGCGGTACAACTGTGATCGACGACAGAAGCCAGCAAATGACGTGAAACGGCTCTGACTGCGGCACGCTTGAACGATCAGGGGGAACAGGGCAGTTGCGTTCCCCTCACCCGGATTCTTGACTAAACACCAGCAAATTACCGCAAACGACCCCCTCGTCCCCCTTTCGCTTTCTCCCAAGTAGAAACAAATAGAAACGGATAGAACGTCCCGGGGTCGCAATGGAAGCCCCGAATCGTGTTCGGGACGCTGCGACGGGTTGTCATCGCAGAGTCAAAGGCTCCAACCTGAAGCCTGAGGGGCCACGTCAAAAGGTCAAACTCCGGTTGATGGAACCGCAACAGAGGGAGGTTCACGATGGGCGCTCCAGTCAGCTGCGCACAAGTGCACACTGAACCTACCCGTATCTTTTGGGGGGGCCCAGGGTAATAGTCAACGAGCCACGTGACCGACGCTCAATTCCAGGCCGTCTTCGACGAGCACAAGGATGCCGTGTACCGGTTCGTCTGGCGCATGGCCCGCTCGCCGGCGGCGGCGGAGGACATCACCCAGGACGTCTTCGTGGCGCTGCTCCGCTCTCCCGATCGGTTCGATCCGGCGCGCGCGACGCTGCGCGCCTTCCTGCTTGGGATCGCGCGGAACCTCGTGCTCAAGCACTGGCGGGCGGAACACCGGTTCGAGCCGCTCGACGATGACGAGATTGCGGAGCCGTTCGACCTCGGGCGCGCCGACATCGGCGAGATGGTCGGCCTGGCGGTAGGCGCGCTGAGGCCACTGCAACGCGAAGTGGTAATCCTCGCGGAGTACGAAGGCCTGACGCTCGCCGAGATCGCGCGAGCCGTCGACGCGGACGTCGGCACGGTCAAGTCGCGGCTGCACCGCGCCCGCGAGAACCTGCGTCACATGCTGGCACCGCTGCGGAGCCAGCAACCGACTGCCACCTGAGGACCGTATGGACAACGAAGAGCTGAATCGACTACTGCGCCAATGGAAGGCGCCGGATGCACCGCCGCATCTGCGGGCCCCGCGCGCACGGAGTTCGTGGCAGAACTCGTGGCTCGGCTGGTTGATTACCGGCAGGATTCGCGTGCCGGTACCGGCGCTCGCCGCGCTCGTGCTGGTGGCGGTCGGAACCGCGTCGACCTGGGCGACCTCCCGACGGCCGGAACCGGCACCGGCGCCCGGGACGTCCGCCCCCTTGCCATCTGGAGAGCAGAGGACATCCGGCGAGCGGGCGCGATACAAGCTCACGGGTCCGCTCGAGGGATTCGACGCGGTGCTCGTCGAGCTGAACTTCCGGCCGGGCATCTCGGCCCCGGAGCATCGGCATCCGGGCTTCATCCTCGGCTACGTGGTCGACGGGCAGGTGCGAACCGCCATCAACCACGAGGCGGACCAAATCGTGGCGGCGGGCGGCACGTTCTTCGAACCTCTCGGTGCCATGCACACGGCATTCGGCTCTGCGAGCAAGGAAGCGCCGGCGCGCGCCGTGGCGTTCATGGTCGTACCCACCGGCAGTCCGGCGTCAGTCCCCAGATGAGGTCCAGATGAAAAGTGTCCTGACGCTCGTGCCCGTAGCTGCCACGGCCACGTCGGTCGTTGCGCAGGTACCGCCAGCGACGCCCGGCCCCGTTGACACGGATGCCACACACGGCCATCGACCAGCCGGAATTCGTGACGGCGGACGAGGTCCAGTGAGCGATCGCGAAACGCGCTCGACGTGGAACGCGTATGGGCTGGCGCTCGACCGGCCTCTGAAGAGCACGCAACTCAAGCAAGTGATTCTCGTCCCCCGGTTCTGGTTCGCCTGCTCGCAATTTCCGCTCGGGGACCAGAATCTTCACCGCACGTGAGAGGGAGAAACCATGATGGAAGATCGTCGAACGTTCCTTGGAATGGCGGCGGCAGCGGCGCTGCTACCGCTCAATCTCGATGCCCAGGCCGCCGGACAGTCCTCCCCCGGACCAGCGACCGCGGCCCCTCGGCCCGAACTGGCGAGACACGCGCTGACGGGACCACTCGAAGGGTTCGAAGCCGTGCTCGTGGAACGCGGCTCTCCGGGCGGCCAACCGGGCGAGGCCCCCGCGCCGGGGCTCGGCCATCGTCATTCGGGATTCGTCGTCGGCTACGTGCTCGAGGGGCAGCTGCGGTTTGCCATCAACAACGAGCCGGAACGGATCATCCCCGCGGGAGGCACGTTCTTCGAACCCATTGGCGCCCTTCACTCGACCAGCGGCGCCGTGCCCGGCGTGCCGACGCGCTTTCTCGCGTTCCTGGTGGTCCCCAATGGCGCCCCGGTGGTGGCGCCGGCCTGACAGAGGCGGACCTAAAGGTCCGCCTCTACGCGCACGGCACGGCGCGAACTGCGACGCATCCGGCTCGCGCTTGAAGTGCGTGCAGGTGATGACCGGCTGATTGAGGTAGCGCGGATCGTCCACCGTGGTGTGCACGATCAGGTAGTCGTTGCCGAACTCGGTGACGCGATCGAGGTACTCGGTGACAACGGCGTTCTCGCTGTAGGGGACGCCGTTGCGCCGCAGGTACCGGTACACGCTAACTTGAGCCCGGTTGCACGAGATTACCGGCCGCGTAAGCACGCACGAAAACCGGTAAGGCGGCTGAGCGGACTCGCGCGAGAATGCGGCGATTCCCGCAGCTCCTCGAACGGCAGCGGAGGTACGCCGCTTGCGTGCGCGCGCGCCATGCGAATCGCCACCGCCGTCGTCACCGCTCTCGCCATCGTCTTTCTTCCCACGTTCATGGCGGATGGGTTCCGGGCGTCGTCGCCCCCCGGCCCGTACGTCGTCACCGACCTCGGAACCTTCGGGGTTCAAAGCGCGCAGGCCGCCGACGTCAACGACGCCGGACAAGTCGTCGGGGCCTCTGGCGGCCACGCGTTCCTCTGGCAGAACGGCGTGCTCACCGACCTCGGCACGCTCGGCGGCACGTCGGCCGGAGCCTCCGCCATCAACGCCTTCGGCCAGATCGTCGGCAGCGCCACCGTCGCTGCGCCTGCCGGGCAATCGCACGCGGTTCGATGGGACAACGGCACGATCACCGACCTCACGCCGGGCCAGTCCGCCGGGGCTTCGGGGATCAACGATTCGGGCGACATCGCCGGCACGTTCGTCGGCACGTGGTCAGCCTTCCTCTGGCGCAACGGCGTGTTCACCAGCCTGGGGCAGCTCGGGCCCGGTGGCGCCAGTCCCTCGGCCATCAACAACAGCGCGCAGATCGTCGGCTCGTCGTACATTGCACAACAGGGCCCGCAGGGGGTGCCGTTCACACACGCGTTCCTCTGGCAGAACGGCGTGATGACCGATCTCGGCACGCTCGCCGCCAACGAGGACAGCGGAGCCACCGGCATCAACAACCTCGGGCAGATCGTCGGCTGGTCGAGCCTCACCGATCCCGACACGTACGAGACCACGTCGCGGTCGTTCCTCTATCAGGGCGGCGTCATGACGGTGCTGCCGGTGCCGAGCTCGGAGAGCTACACGTCCGACATCAACGACTCGGGCGTCGTGGTCGGCACGATGCGCGCGCCGGGCGGCGTGGGCAACTATCGCGCCTACGTCTACGCCGACGGCGTCGCGACGAACCTGAACAGCCTGCTCGTCGGCTCCGGGCCTCGACATCGTCTACGCCAACGGGATCAACAACGCCGGCCAGATCGCGGGCGTGGCCTACGACGCGCAGATGGCGCTCCACGCGGTGCTGCTGACGCCGGTGCCGCCGGGCACGCCGGTCGTCAACATCGGCAACGCGTCGGTGACCGAAGGGCATACCGGCACGCAGACGGCCACCTTCACGGTCACGCTCTCGAGCGCAGCGAGCCAGGCGCTCACGCTGTCCTACAGCACGGCGAACGGCACCGCGACGGCGGGCAGCGACTACCAGGCCGCGTCGGGGACGGTGACGTTCGCCGCCGGCCAGGCGACGAAGACGATCAACGTGCTCGTGAACGGCGACCGCGTCGGCGAGCCGAACGAGACGTTCTTCGTCAACCTCGGCATGGCGTCGGGCAGCGCGGTGCTCGGCGACGCGCAGGGCATGGGCACGATCGTGGACGACGAGCCACGCGTCGGCATCACCTCGGTGACGAAGTACGAAGGCAACTCCGGCACGACGCAGTTCGTGTTCACGGCGAGCCTGTCGGCCGCGTCCACAGCGTCGGTCATCGTTGAACTTCGCCACGGCGAACGGATCCGCCGTCGCGCCGAGCGACTACGCCGCGCAGTCCGGCACGCTCACCTTCGCCGCAGGGCCAGACGAGCAAGACGATCACCGTGCTCGTCAACGGAGACCGGACGCGAGAGTCGCAGGAGGTCTTCTACGTGAATCTGCCCAGCGCATCGGGCGCGTACATTCCCCAGAGCTCGGGCGTGAACATCAAGGGCACGGGCGTGATCAAGAACGACGACTGAGCACGAAACTGAGGAACCGGCCTGCCACGAACGCAATCGGTCGCGGCCAGACCGCGACTTCGGTCCGCACGTGATCCGGAACCAGCGAAGCCAGCTGCATCGTTCGTTGCGCGGGCTCGGGCGCGAAGGTTTTCGGCACGTGAACGTGCTCAAGTCGCAGGAAGAAGTCGATGCGGCAGTCATGGAGCGGCAGCCGCTCTGGAACAATCGCAACCGCGAGACCGGTCCGTTCGACATCATCGGCGACGTCCACGGTTGCTGCGACGAGCTCGAGCAACTGCTGCAGCAGCTCGGGTACGAGAGGAACGACGGCGCACCATGGACACATCCGGGAGGTCGTAAGGCGATCTTCGTCGGTGACCTCGTGGACCGCAGGCCGCGCATCGTCGACACCCTCAGGACCGTGATGTCGATGTCAGCGGCCGGTACCGCCCTCAGCGTGCCCGGGAATCACGATATCAAGCTGAAGCGCAGGCTTGAGGGACGCGACGTCACCGTTTCGCACGGGCTCGACCGCACGCTGACGGAGCTCGAAGAGCAGACTCCGGAGTTCCGCGCCGACGTACAGAAGTTTCTCGACGGCCTTGTAAGTCACTACGTGTTCGACGGCGGCCAGCTCGTGGTCGCGCACGCCGGCATGAAGGCGGAGATGCAAGGACGCGGGTCGGCCAAGGTGTAAGAACATGAGCCAAGAGACATAAAGCGCCTGAGCGGTCCGCATCGATCGATTTGCCGTTGATTCGACGCATCTGCGGACCGACTCGCATCTTCAACAGCCTTTTGTCGTTAGTCGCGATAAGAGTCCCAACCGCGACGACGCCCTGGTTGCGACGCGACAATCGTCCGTCATGGCCGTCGAGCCTCGTCGTTGAGTTCACGACGTCCGAACTACCGCCGAATCGACGTCGCCCGTAGACCATCCGAGAGCACGATCCGGTCACCGTCACCCTGGGCGATGTGTATCAAAGGATGGGTTGGTCTCTGGAAAGGCAAGAGTTTTGATCCCGACTCGTTACCGCGGAGCGGCGGATGAAAACGCTGTCGCCACTTTCGCCTACAGGATCATGTTGAACATGAACAGGTTGCGAGGAAATCAGCGCAGGAAGTAGTTGCTGGTACGCGAGCATCCGGGTGCTTTTAGGCACCGAAGAAAAATCCGCATGAAATGGGCTCGAAAAAGGGCAACGTGAAGATCCGGCGAAAGATTCGTCGTCCGCAAATTGTTGAAAAAATTGGCTCCTCAGGCTGGATTCGAACCAGCAACCCTCCGGTTAACAGCGTAACGCAGGTGGTTGGGCTCGCGGGTTCTTCGTGCCGGTGGCTCGGATGCGAACCTGGTGCTGCGTGGTGTTCGGCGGAGAATTGTTCAGAGATTGTTCAGAACGTCCCGGTCCATTGCTTGAACACATTTCGGCGTTACAGAGGGCCAAGAGCCGGAGAAGCAGCGCCTGGAGCTTTAGCGCTACCTGGGAGGCGCGGGCCTCGTCGGCCGTCGAATACTGCGCGTTCCGGATCATTCTGGACGCCAATTCTGACTGAAGCTGAACGCGGATCCCGCCCGAAGGTTTCGAGACGAATTTCTCACGCGCTATCCAGCGCCTCCCCGCCGCTGGTTGACCAGGAGGACGGTTGCGGAATCTCGATGCTTCCATCACCATCTGCGGCAGCGTAGGAATGCCGCTGGGCCGAGTGTGGATCTCCAATCTGGGAGGGATGCCGCATTCCGGGCAGCTGCACACGATCGAACGATTTACCCGGACGGACGTGAACAACATGCGGTACGAATTGACCATCGACGATCCGGGCGCCTATACCTCGACCTGGAAAACCGTCTTCAACGTGCGATTCACCTCCGGCGTCGAGAGCTTTGAATTCATCTGCCAGGATGGCAATCAGGCGTACGAGCTGATGGTCGGCTCGATGGGGAAGGTCGATCGCAGCAGCCCCTTCGTCCCGTAAGCCCGAACTCGGCTCGCCTTGGGGAACCCCGGCTCGTGGGCCGGGGTTCTCTATTTCACACGGGCCGTTCTGGCGTCGTGCGATGGGCGGGTCCTCCGACGCAGCCCTGCCCGCGGTCAATTCGAGGCCGGAGGCAGCTGCCGGTCGTATTGGACCGGGCAGCCCGGCTGAAAAAACTGAGCCTCCGCGGCACGGCGGCAGAAGGCCTGCGCGTTGCGGACCTGCCGCTCGATGGCCGACACTACGTCGGCCAGGGCATACGGCTTGTCGGCGTGCACGGCGAGGTTGGTGTTCACCTGGAGCTTGCGGTACTCGATGTTGTTCATCAGGCTGTCGCCCCACCAGTTGAAGTCCCACTCCTGCGTCGTCAAATCCGCTTCCACGAGCAGGTTCGAACGGGGGACATGCACGATGACGGCGTCCGCCATGTGGTAGTTGCCGACGACGTGGTAGATGTCGATCTCGTTGGTCGAGTCCTTCATCTTCAGGTGATCGTCAACGGGAATGAACGTCAAGGGCCGGGGATTCCGGGCGAGCGCGTCGGGAAAGAGCCCGGCCGGACGCGCCACCATCTCGCGGAAGATACCCTCGTTCCCCCGGCGCGAGATGATGGTCAACCCCTGCGCCACCGCCGCGCGGAGGCCGGCGCTGTGATCGAAATGGTGGTGCGACTGGATGACCTGGGTCACCCGCTTGCCGGGCACCAGCGCATTGGCGACCTGCAGGATCGCCTGGAGCGCGGCATCGGTCCGGTTCGCTTCGACCATCGTGATGTGGTCGTCGAACTCGAAGAACGTGTTGCCGTTCATGAACCACACATGATCGGCCACCTTGACCGGCGGCGGAGCAGCGCCGCCACGTCCTGCTCCCCCCTCCGCCGCTGCCGGCGAGCGCACTGAAGCCGGTGCGCTCAGGTCGTCGATCGCGGCGTCGACGATATTGCGATCGACGTAGAGCTTGCGCTGCACGACATTCCGGAAATCGATGGTGGTCGTGAAGCCGGTCGGCAGTTGCACACCCTGCACCGGCACGTAGCCGGCGAACGCTGTCTTGTAGGTGACGTCGCCGAGGTTGGCATTCGGCCCGACGTAGCTGACCCAGGCGGGACGATTGGTCGCGGCGGCGTCCACCGCCAGCCTCAGCGTGTCGCCCTGGCGGACCGTGACGTCGACGAGCTGCAGGTTTCCCTGCCGGCGGAGATTCGACAGCCTGCTGGTCGCATCGAGCGCCGCGCGCACGATCGTGATTGGATGGGCGAGCAACTCGACGCGCCGCTGGCGCGCGGCCGCGGCCCCCGCCGCCTGCGGTTGTGGGGCTCCTCCCTGCGGGGCCAGGAATCCTGCGCCGATGTTGTAGGCGACGTCGCCGTCCAGCGTTTCGCTGGTCCGGTTCAGCCCGAGCTGCCCGACTTCCGACGCGAAGACGAAGTCCATCTTCAGCCGCTGCTCCACGCGCGTACGTCCGTGCTCGAGATCGATCGTGCGCCTGTAGTCGAGCACCTTCTGCCACTTCTGCGGCGCGTCCGGATCAGCCGTGATGTTGCCGCCGCCGTTCATGTACGCCAGCTCGCCGTAGCCGATGATCTGCAGCGTCTTCAACGCCATGACGCGGTCGAGGCCACCGAGCGCCTCCGCCGCGCGCAGCACGAGTTGCCGTTCCGGCGAGGCGGTCTGGCCCACGAGGCGGATGGCAAGCACCGTCGACACCGTCACGGCCACTGACCAGAGGACGACCCGCTTTGACATGGCGAACTCCCTTCGTGATGAGCGCGACAAGCTTACCCGGTTGTGGGGTCAGTTGGCGATGGCCGCGCGTGATCGCGAGACCAATAGCGGTTATCGGCATCTGGCAAATCTGCCCGGATTGTGCGAGTGTTGCTGTTCACCATTCGATTCCCGAGGAGCGACTGATGGGCACTGTTCATTCTGCGCGGCCCCGCGTCCGGACAGGGGTGATGACGATCGTGATCGCGGGCCTCATCGGCACCGCTTCAGGTTCGCTGGGGGCACAGTGGTTCACCTATCCGAGCCCGGGGGCGCCGAGAACGGCGGATGGCAAGGTTGCTCTGGGGGCGCCCACCCCTCGACTGGCCAACGGCAAGCCGGATCTGTCTGGCGTGTGGATGACCGGCGATCCGCTCTGTGTCATCCGCGGGGTCGCGTCGGTCAGCGACCTCCTGAAGATGAATCCGCGATCGCTGAACTGCCCGCCCAGCACCGCCACGTTCTCGCGTCAAAGCGTCAACATCGGTATCGACATGGCCGGCGGCCTGCCGTATCAGCCATGGCTGGCCACACTCGTCGATGAGCGCACCGCCAAGCAGTCTGTCGACGATCCGCACATCCGCTGTCTGCCCGACTTCTTCGTCCGGGCTTACGGCCTGCCCCACTTCGTGAAGTTTTCGCACACGCCGGATCTGCTGCTGATGCTCAACGAGTACAACGGCACCTACCGGCAGGTGTTCACAGACGGCCGTCCGCTGCCCACGGACCCGAATCCGTCCTGGCAGGGATATTCGATCGGCACGTGGGAGGGCGACACGCTGGTCATCGACAGCGCCGGCTTTCGCGACGACCTCTGGCTTGACTGGGCCGGCAGCATGGTGACCGGTGCCGGCAGGATTCGCGAGCGCATCACGCGGACCCATTTTGGTCAGCTCGAGATCGAGATCGCCGTCGACGATCCGAAGGCGTATACCCGGCCGTGGTCGGTCACCTTCCGGCAGCAATTTGCCGCCGACACCGAGCTCATCGACGAGATCTGCGCCGAAAACGAGACGTTCTCGCAAAAGATCAAGTAGCCGACTTTCACGTGTCCGCTGGCAGAGAGACGCGCGGCCGACGACGAGGACAGCGCTGCACTATGGGCCGCCGCCCTAACGCAACCGGGCGGATGTGACGCGTGAGGAAAGGAGGTGGTATGACCAGGCTCGTGTTCGGCATGAACCAGTCCCTGGACGGCTACGTTGACCATACGGCGTTTGCGCCAAGCCCCACGCTCTTCCGCCACTTCATCGAGGAGACTTAGGGGCAGGCGGGCAGTGTGTACGGAATTGGCTCCTCAGGCTGGATTCGAACCAGCAACCCTCCGGTTAACAGCCGGATGCTCTGCCGTTGAGCTACTGAGGAACAAGGCGCAGATCGCGCATTCGCAGGGCGAACGGCTATTCTACCCGAGCCCGAGCCGACGGGGCCAGTTCGCACGGATCCGGCCGGCCCCGCCCCTCGGCGCACGCAGCGCGCCGGTTCGCCCTTCAGTCTGGAAATCTGACAATCAATCAGCAATCTGAAGTCTGCAATCTGCAATTCGCCGGCCCCTCGAACCCCGCTGCTACAATCGCCGCATGCCTCCAGGACGCGGCCGTTTTCTCCGCGACAACCTCTTCCTGGTCGCCGCCGTGTCGCTTCCGCTCGTGGTCGTCGCCTTCTTTCTGGTCGCATCGATCGTTCCGCGCTGGCTCGTTCCGCCGCCCACGCACGACCTGCTGCTGCGCGTCGACGGCAGCTACGAGCAACCCACGTCCCGGGTGCTCGTCGACTACCACGTGCGCGACGGAAGGGTCGAAGCCACGATTCGGCCGCTCGCCGACAACCTGTCGCTGCAACCGCCGGCGCTGTTTCTGGTGGACCATGCCACGATGACCGCCCGCGAGATCACGGTGGACCTCCCGACCAGCATGGCGGAAAACGACCCGCCGAAGACGTTCGTCGTCGAGGCGCTTGCCGGACGGCAGGTGCTCGCGCAGCCAACAGCGCCGGATGGCTACCAACTGGAAGAGCGCAACCAGGGAGGGCCGGGCCTCGTCGGCGACGTGTTCGGCATGAACCGGTACGATCGCCGGCCCGCCATCGTGAACCGGGGGCGCGTGGTGACCATCACTCTGCCGGCGCGTTTTCGGTTCCTGTCTTCGGTGCAGCCGGTCGGCTGGATCGTGCCTGAGCAGAACGACGGACAGCGCTGACGTGCCTGGCCCAGACGATCACGTCGACCGCGCTCGCGCCCTCGAAACCATCGCCGCTCTCGCACGCCAGCACGCGCTCTCCCCTGCGGAGATCGCAGCCGCGATCGGCAGCACCCCGGCAACCGCCGGCGAACCGCGTGCGCCCGCGGTACTCGTTCACGTGCTGGGATTCCTCGGCGGCACCTTCGTCTTCGCCGGCCTCGGCGTCTTCATCGCCCTCCAGTGGAGCGACATGAACTCGGCCGCGCGCGTGGTCGTGACGCTCGGCTCCGGGGTCGTCGCGTTCGTGCTCGCGTCCGTCGCCGCCCGCGAGGCGCGGTTCGACAAGGCGGTCACCCCGCTGTTCCTCATCGCCGCGGTGCTGGAGCCGACAGGCATGCTGGTCGCGTTTCAGGAGTACGGAACAGGCGGCGACGCGCGCGTGGCCACGCTGATTACGGCGGGCACGGTGGCGCTGCAGTTCGGGCTCACGTTCGGCGCAATCCGCCGGGCGACGCCGCTCTTCATGACCGTCCTGTTCGGGACGTTCGCCTTCGGCACCGCCCTCGACCTCCTCGACGCCGATTCCGAGGTCATCGCCCTGGTCCTCGGTGCCAGCCTGCTGCTCACCGCGGTGGGCGTCGATCGCACTTCGCATCGCGATCTCACGCCGGCGTGGTACCTGTTCGGCGGGGCGGCGTTCCTGTACGGCGTCTTCGATCTCGTCGAACGCACGCCGCTCGAGATCGTGTTCATCGCGATGGCCTCGGGGTTCGTCTATCTCAGCATCGTGCTGCACAGCCGCATGCTGCTCTTCGTCAGCACGATGGCGATCCTGGCCTACACCGGGTGGTTCACCAGCGAGCACTTCACCGATTCCGTCGGCTGGCCGCTGGCACTGGTCGCGTTCGGGCTGTTCATGATCGGCCTGAGCGTCGTGGCGCTCCGAATCGATCGCCTGTATGTTCGCGGGAAAGGCGGACGCGGCGCGTTAGCGGTTGAGAACATGGCAGGTCTAAAGACCTGCGCTACAAGCTCGATGACACTGCGAGGCCAAAGCCTGGAGCCTCGAGCGACGGATAGTTCGATACGTCGAGCACGCCCCCGGCCTGGAACATGAGCGGCGGATCGCAGACGTCGCGCGCCAGCAGCCACGTCCCGAATGCTCCTTCCTGGGCAATCAACCGATCGCCGGCCGCGACGGCGACCGTCAGCCCCGCGCGGGTAAGCAGGCTGGTCTCGCCGACTTGCGCACCGACAATCAGGCCGATGCCAGCCGCGCGTGACGCGCGGACAACCGCCAGCGATCGGAGCAACCCGCCCATCTTGGAAACCCGGAGGTTGATGAGCCAGCGGGCCGGCCTGTCGCGCAGCAGGGCGATCTGGACAATCTGGGCGGCGCGCAGAAGGCTTTCGTCCAGGACGATCTGGCAATCGAGCATTTCGCCGATGCGGGCCAGCTCATCGTACTGATTCGGACGAAGCGGCTCCTCGATCGCGAAAAACGGATAGTCGAGCGCGCGGAGAAACCCGGCCGCCTCCCCGGCGCTGTTCCAGAGATTATTCGCGTCAACCCTGATCCTGAGGCCCTGCGTGTTCCAGCCGCGAAACACCTCGATGTGCTCCCGATCGCGTTCGAGGTTGCCGGACAGCTTCAGCTTGAAATCAGTGAACCCATACTGGCGATACCGCTCAGCGGTGGCGCGGAACACATCGGCGTCTGCGTCGCCGGCCACGGCCGTGTACGTGAATCGACGGCCTCGCAGGCTTGGCAGAGACAAGTAAAGCCTCCATCGTCTGGTCGGCGGTCCTTGGCGAAGACGTCGAGGATCGCCAGCTCGATCGCACACCAGGCCGCCGGGTTTCGGTCGAGATCCTCCGCATGGAACGTCATCCAGGCCTCGAGCGACGCCAGGTCCACAACCTGGTCGCGCAATCCGGCTTCGTGCCGCGAAAAAAAGGCAGCCGCCGTCTCGAGCGTCTCTCCGGTGACGTAAGGCCTCGGACACGCTTCGCCGTAACCCGTGGCGCCTGCTTCGGAGACAGCCTCGACCCAGAGACTCGACGTCTCGGTCCGCTCGGCGGAGGCGTGACGAAATCCAGCCTTGAACGGAATCTCGAGAGACTTGATCTGGAGACGGCAAATCACGGTGCGTCCCGGCATGGCGTGTTTCAGGAAATCACGTACTCGTCGAACGACAGCACGAGGTCCTTGCGGTATTGGACGACCGCCGGCTTGAACTGACCTTCGCGCTGCCCCCGGCCAACGCACGCCGCCTTGTAGGCTTCGGCCGCCCCCGGCCTGAGCCACGCGACGCTGAGTGCCCCGAGCCGGCCGCTCGCCCGCTTGCTGTCGTACTCGATATTGAGCTCGCCGAGGCGCCGGTCGACCGCCACGGCGATCGTCTGCGCATCGGGAGGCGTTCGGTCTTCCGACTCGATATACAGGCGATACGCCGACCGCTCGTCGTCGGCGACCAGCACGAAAAACGCTGGCGCCATGCCGAACCGCGATCCGACGTCACGAACCGCCTGGATGGTTTGCGCCTCGTACACCTTCTCGCCGGTGAGGCTGGTCACACCCTTGCCCTTCTGAACGAAGCGCAACAGCGGCGTTCGATGAAAGATGTCTGTGACCTCGATCAGGTCGTTCATGAAGTAGCGGTACAAGCCTGACATCGTGGTGATCAGGATGTAGTAACGCCTGCCGGCTTCGAGGCGATCCAGCGTGAGCGATTCCGGGTTGCCGCCGTCCCACTGGTCCTGTTCCACGAATTCGAAAAAATGATGGTGCAGCGGAGGCAAGCCGCCCGGCGTTTCGGCACTGAGCGGGATCGTGCCCCTGAACTCGGTCGCCTGATAACCGAGCTCCATGACCGCGGCGCCGGGAGGCAGCTTCTCGCGCAGCCTGTCGAGGCGCGATGCCGCAGCTCCCACCCGTCCAGGTCGTGACGAGCCGGATGCCGGGCCAGACGTTCGCAAACGTCAGCGCCGGCATGCCTCGCAGGCGCGCCGCGATCGCGGGGCGAGGCTTCAACCGGCCCGTGACGACATCGCGCAGCGGGGCGTCGACATTCTCGAGGGCATCGAGGCGGCCGGTCTCGAGCGCCCGCAGGAGCACATCGCGTCGAGCGTTCAGCACGTCCAGCAGGCGAAGAAACGTACTCGGGTTCGGTGAACCCATGTAGGTGATGCCGGGCTGGGCGAGGGCGAGGCTCACGATGACGAGGTACTTCAGATCGTAGTCCGTCAGGCTCGACACCTCGGGAGGGATGACCAGGCGCGATTGAACGACGCGGGGCAGAGCCTGATAGAGATGTCCGGATACGGAGCCGACGACGTGGCCGGAATCGAGACGGCCCTCGACGGCCGCGCCCATGATGCCGAGGGCCTTTCCCGCGAACGCCTCCGGACACGCGCGCCATTGCAGATAGGAAAACAGGGCCTGCTCGGCTCGATGGGCGGCGAGCATGTCCGGCGTGATCGGAATGAGTTTGGGCGCGCCGGTGGTGCCGCTCGTTTGCGCGTAGAACAACGGAGCTTCCATCGTGAGCGCCTGCACGCCGGTACGGCGCTGTTCGTCCACGTAGGGGCGCAGCATCTCGTAGTCCTGCACGGGCACCCGCTCGCGAAACTGCGCGGCCGTTCGAATGTCGGCAAATCCATGGTCGATGCCGAACCGGGTGCGCTGATTCGCGGCGAGCAACCTGCGCAGCACATCGAGCTGCGCGACATCGGGCTGGTGCGCCATCCGTTCGACAGGGCGCCAGTACCGGTGCTCGTACCAGCGCATCGCCGCGCCCAGCAAGAGCCCGCCCATCTATGCGTTCCTACCGGATGAACGGCGCCCGCATGAGGCTGAGAAACGACCGTGGGTACTCGCGATCCTGCAGACCAAGATCTTCGACCTCGCGTTCCCTGGGCAGGTACCACGTGCCGAAGAGCACGTCCCACACAATCACCGTGTTGCCGTAGTTGGCGTTCGACTCCTTTGGCGCGCGGGAGTGATGCCAGCGGTGGGTTTCGGCGCTGCCGACGATGTAGTTGAGCAGGCCGTAGTGGAGCCGGATGTTGCAGTGCTGAAAAAAGCCGTTGGTCGCGTAGGAGATGTAGTACAGCGCGAGCACGCGTGCATCAACCTGCATGAGCAGGAACGGCAGGCTGTCGAAACACATCTGCAACGCTTTCTCGATCGGATGGAAGCGCGAGGTGTTCAACCAATACAGCTGCTCGACAGAGTGGTGGACGGAATGCAGCCGCCAGAGCGTCGGGCTCTCGTGCGACGCACGGTGCAGCCAGTAACGCAGAAAGTCCACCGCCAGGACCATGAGTACCGCCTGCAGCCAGATCGGCCAGCGGTGCGGCCAGATGACGGCGATCGGCAGATCGAGTGCGCGCGCCGGCGCGATCAACGCGTACGTGAACAGGAAGCCCATGAGAGGAGGAAATGCCAGCTGCACCACGACCATGAAGGTCAGGTCGGTCCTGACCTCGCCCGTGACCGGCCGCCAGTCCAATCGGTGCGGGAACTTCGCCTCGAGCCACGTCACCAGGGCCGCGGTGACCAGGACGGGAACGTAGGTGCTGACGATCAGCGATGCGCCCTGGCGCTGCAGCAACGCGAACTGCACGAACGCCAGGATCATCACCCCCGGATAGATCAGCCACGGAGCCGCTTTCTCCATCCCCGCAGTCATCGTACCGATTGTGGCTCATTTCATTCCGGCAGCTCGCGCAATCGCCGCTCGAGAAAGCGCCGCTCGGGTTCCTGCAGAGTCAGCGCGAGGGCTCGCTGGTACGAGGCCCTGGCCTCCGCGGTCCTTCCCAACCTCCTGCACAGGTCCGCGCGCGCCGAGTGCGCCAGGCGGTAGTCGTCGAGATCGCCCCGCGCCAGGATCGCGTCGATCAGCGCCAGGCCTGCCGCCGGCCCGTCGCGCATCGCAACCGCCGCGGCGCGGTTCAGCAGGACGACGGGCGACGGGTCCGCCCGCGCCAGCACATCGTACAGCCCGACGATCTGCGCCCAGTCGGTTGCCCCGGCATCCTGCGCCTCGGCGTGGACCGCGGCAATCGCCGCCTGAAGCGTGTACGGGCCGAAGCGTCGCGACGACAACGCCCGCTCCACCAGCGCAGAGCCCTCGGCGATGTGGTCGCGGCTCCAGAGCGAGCGGTCCTGCTCGTCGAGCAGCACGAGCTCGCCGGCCGCCGACGATCGCGCCGGGCGCCTCGCCTCGTGGAGCAGCATCAGCGCCAGCAGCCCTTCCGCTTCGGGCTCGGGCAGCAGCTCGACGAGCAGCCGCATCAGGCGGATCGCTTCGCCCGAAAGATCGTGGCGCGTCAGCGAGGCGCCAGACGAAGCCGAGTACCCTTCGTTGAACACCAGATAGATCACGTGGAGAACCGTATCCAGGCGGCCCGGCAGGTCGGCGCGCGACGGCACCTGATACGGAATGCGCGCGTCACGGATCTTCGCCTTGGCGCGGACGATCCGCTGCGCGACGGTCGAAGGAATAGTAAGAAACGCCCGCGCGATTTCCTCGGTGGTGAGGCCGCACACCTCGCGGAGCGTGAGCGCGATCTGCGCATCGGGCGGAAGGGCCGGATGGCAGCAGGTGAAGATGAGGCGCAGCCGATCGTCCTCGACGCCGTCGTGTTCGAGGTGTTCGAGCTCCGCAGCGCTGCCCGCCCTCGCCTCGAGCTGCTCGGCGAGCCCCGAGAGCGACGCCTGGAACCGGGCACGGCGGCGGAGGGCGTCGATCGCCTTGAACCGGCCGGTCGAAACGAGCCACGCCCGCGGGTTGTCAGGCACGCCGTCCTGCGGCCAGCGTTCCACCGCGGCCGCGAACGCGTCGTGAAGCGCCTCCTCGGCGAGGTCGAAATCGCCGAGCAGGCGAATCAAGGTGGCGAGGACGCGGCGCGAGTCGGAACGGTAGACAGCATCTACCGCCTCGCGGGCTCGTTGGGCTGCGTCCTCGCTCACGAATGGCAAGGCTGCCGCTATGGCTGATCGAAGGTCATGACGGGCCGCACCTCGACGCTGCCCGTGCGAGCCGACGGGATCTTCGAGGCCACCTGGATGGCGTCGTTCAGGTCCCTCGCTTCGATGTAGTAGAACCCGCCCAGCTGCTCCTTGGTCTCGGCGAATGGACCGTCCGTCGTCGACACCTTGCCGTTGCGGATCCGCACGGTCGTGGCTGTGTGAACGGGCTGGAGAGCCTCCCCGCCCAGGTACTGGCCGCTCTTCCGGATCCCTTCCGTAAAAGCGAAGTATTCCCCCATGAAGGCATCCGATTCGCTCTTCGACATGGTCCCCATCGTCTTCTCGTCGTCGTATATCAGGCACAGATACTTCATCGCGTCCTCCTGCCAGATAGTCGTTCGGGGATCCGTCGAATTCGACACGCCGGCAAGACCGGCCTACCGGATTTTTCCCAAAGGCTGAGCGACGCGCTCCCTCGGCAGCAGCCGGTAGAGTCGCGTGTCCTTCCCCTGCCACGGGTCGACGCCAATCAGCTCGAAATCGCGACGCCGGTCCATGGCCGCCACGGTTCTCTGATATTCGTCCTGCCTTTCGTACAGCGCGCCGTGCACGATGATGAAGTCCACGTCCCGCCGCCGCAGCTCGGCGATGGATTCTTCGTCAGGGAATTTCTGCACGAGGCCGAGCAGGCGGGCGTACCGAGGGAGGACTGAACCCGCTGTACCCGTTCACCAGCGTGTGCCAGTGAAATGTCGAAAAGTACATGTAGACCGGTTCCAGGTAGATGTCCGGCGACTTGAGCGGCAGCTCCATCAGCACGCTCGGCGGCTCGTCGACGCAGCCGCTGGTAGACAGGTGGAGGCGACGCCTGGACATGGCCCAATATCAGCGTTGACCGGTATTCGGCGAAGATCAGAAGCGCAACGGCCAGCGTCATGACGGATGCCACGCGCCGGGTACGCCGCGCCGCGACGCGCGCGACTCCATATCCCACCAGAATCGACAGCGAGAGGCCAACGAGCAATGGCCATTCGAGCCGGCACCCGGAGTCCCCTGTAGGGGGGAACGTACGCGTGCAGCCACTCGTATGAAAAGCCGTTGAAGCCAAGCGACACGTCGAAGGCCAGCACGCGTGGCCAGCAGGTAGCCGATCCTTGCCGCCGACATCGGCGGCCAGAGCCCCACCAGCGCGACCAGCGGCACGAAAAACCCTTGAAACAGCTCCCGTTCCTGCTGGCCCAGTCCTTCGGTGAGCAGGCCGAAGGCGTCGTTCCGGCGATGCGCCGCCAGATAGTTCTGCGGCGTGGCGCTATAGAACGCGATCTCGGTCAGGGGACGCTCCCCTACCGATTGCCTCGCGGCCGAATAGGGGAACGCGAGCGGCGCGACAAGGACACCCGCGAGTGCCGCGCCAGCCAGCAGCGGCCTGATAGCGCCAATGGCGCGGTCGCGCCCGGCCGCGATTAGCAGAACCCCGGCGAACGGCACCATGAACGTCGCGAAGAAGATGCCGTAGTAGATGGACGACAGGGTCTGCAGCGCGAAGAAGAGGCCGGTCAGCACCCCGTCCCGAAGGCGTCCACTCTTCAGCGTCCGGTGAAAGGCCCACAAGCAGAGTGGCATCCACTGCGCCATCTGCAGCTCGAGGTGGGCGTAGTGCATGTAACGGTACGGCAGGAACGCGAAGACGAAGCCAGCCACGAGCGCCGCGCCGATCTGCCCGGTCAGGGATCGGACCAGCACGAACATCCCGATTCCAGACAGGGCGAAGCCGGAAAGAAGCAGCAGGTTGTACACGACGAGCTGCGGCACGCCCAGCCAGATCAGCGGCGCAACGGTGAGCGCCGGCACCAGCGCCGCATCGGAGAAGGCCAGCGTGTACCGCGCCGGATGGAAGATGTTGCCGTCGAACAAATGGAGCGGATCGCGCGTGATCTGGTGCGCAACCCACGAGATGCGCCAGGTCGAGAACAGCGGGTCGCCGATGTCGGGGCTGACGCCTGTGTCGAGATGCCGAACCTGGGGGTAGGTCATGAACACCGTCAGCCCCGCAAAGAGCAGCGCCAGCCCCGCGGCCGTAAGCAGCCGATGCCGTCGTTGCGTGCCACGGATCCAGGCGTGCGTGCTTTGCGCGTCCGGGTCGAGATCATCGTCGCGAAGCGGCCCGGCGGCCAGGGCCATATCGCGCACCGAGTTGAAGATCCACTCGGGCAGGGCCGGGCGAGCCACGACGAGATGGCGGACGGCCAGGATGACCGAGGCCCAGAGGAGAATACGCGGCGTGGACCGGATGGCGAGCCTTAGGCCCAGCGGTCGAGCGATAAAACCGCCCTCGACCCATACGTAGGCAGCAACGGCGAGCAGGCAGAGCACAGCAATATCCGCGGCCAGCACCCACGGCCCGAATCGTTCACGACGATTGGTCACCCGTTTATTCTAGCGGAGGGATCGGAGCAACGTGCTCTCCTGATGAGCGCACGCCACGCACGGACCTGCTCGCACGCTAATCAAAAATCGAACAGGTTTGTCAGCTTGACGATGAGCGAGCGCTCCACGAGCTCACCGAGCGACGTGTCCCGGCGGTCGTTGTACACAACGTAGAGGTCGCTCAACGGGTGATGGATGAAATTGAACCGGATGTTCGAGCTGACCTGGCGGGTGTCGGCGTTGTACTGGACGAACGCATTCAGAGAGGCCCTGCCGGTGAAGGCATACACCAGACGCATGCCGACCAGATCGGTTGTGAACGCGCCGGTCGGCAATGTCACGTCATTGCGGCTGTAGCTCAGGTCGATGGCGAGGTGATAGTTCGGCGTGACACCCAAACCGCCGCCGAACGATTGACGGCTGCCATCCCAGAACTCGCCCCAGCTGACATTGCCGCTTCCCGATAGCTTTCGGCTTTGATTGGTACTGAAGCTCGCCGTATGGGCGAGGTAGCTGTAGTCTCCGGCGGGAACGATCACTCGATTGATTCGCGTGTCCTCTACCAGCCGATCGAACGTTTGATTGATGTTGTAATTGACGGCTCCGCTGTTCTCGAACTGGATTCCGAGGTTCACTTCCTCGATTCTGGTCTCGATGGATCCATTCCCGTCTTCGTAGTAGTCGAGGTTGGCGCCAAAGTCGAGATTTCGAATCGTCTGGCTCCTTCTCAACTGCGGTCTCCACGCGAATTCACCCGTGTACTGTGAAAAATTGCCGCGTCGAAGGAATCCCACCTCGGGATTGAAATTCGCCCCAACGGCGTTGTACTCCGTGGCAAGGATCAGCTCGTCGTCCTGCCAGGCGACGCCAAGCCTCCTTGCGTGGTCCTTGCCCGCCCTGCCAGGAGTCTCGCTTCGGAGGAAATAGCCGTTGAACTGCCATTTGTCCAATTCGAAGAAAGCATCCGTCCCATAGACGCGGTTGTGGTCGTCCGGAACGGCCGAGTCGCGGCTGGTGACAAGTGCGCCAACAAAAGAATTCGTCAACAGATTCCGTCTCACGCGCCCCACCACGTAGTTGTTGGATGGGGTCGACAGCTCATTGCCTGACGCGTCGCGCGTCTCGAGACCGTCGGTCTTCATCGTGAGAAAGCCCACGTCGTAGGCGCCGCCCACTTTCCCTGAGAGGCGCGCTCCTCCGATAATCGGAATCGGAGTGCCGGCAGGGCTCAGGCCTATCTGGCGGCTGTAGAACGGCGACAGGTTGCCGCTGGCTCCGGTGGAGCTTCCCCCGCCCGTGGTACGGCCCGTGCCGCCGCCGCCGCCGCCGAAGCCGAAGTTGCCGGCGTTCTCGATGAAGAAGTCGCGCTTCTCGGGAAAGAACAGGCTGAACCGCGTCAGGTTGACCTGCTGCTGGTCCACTTCCACCTGCGCGAAATCCGTATGATAGGTGCCATCGAGCGTCAGCGACGGACCGACGCCGTACTTGATATCCACTCCGCCGTCGTAATCCTTGATTCGTCCGAGGGACTGTACGAGCGTCGTGGTTGACGCCGGTGTCCCCAGCCCCGTACGAACCTGGGTGCTTCCACCCGCCACATACGGCTTGATCTTGAGATTGCGACCCGGGCGGATGTTTTCCAGGCCGGTCAGGGTCCCGGCAAGCGATATCTTGCTGATCGCCCTGTAGCGAATCGGGATCGGCGCCCACTGGCTGTCTTCGTTTCGACGAAGTATCTTTCGACCCAGGTTGAGCCCCCACTCCTGCGTGGGTTCGTTCGAGAACCGGAAGGTCGTGAAGGGGATGACGAACTCCGCGATCCACCCGTCCTCCTGCACGGTGACCTTGACGTCCCACACTCCATCCCAGTCGTTGTTATATTGACCGTCGTTGGATATCTGCGAGTCGCGCTTCGCGCCTGCGGCATTGGTGGCGAATTGATAGCCGTTCTGCCGATCGTGAAGGCTGTCGATCACCAGGGTCGCGACGTCCGAGCTCGTCGGGCTGAAGTCCTCCTTGATCTCGGTGACCGTTCTGCGGGCCATCTCCGAATCCCACGAGTGGAAGGCGACGTACAGATTGTCGTCGTCGTAGAGAAAGCGGACCTCGGTGGGCTCGGGCGATAACTCGCCGGGATCCGGCGCGAACTGGTAAAAGTCCTTGGCCGGAGCCGCCAGCTTCCAGGCGGGCTCTTCCACGTGTCCGTCGATGGTGATCTTCTCGCTGATGCGAATGGCCCTGACGACCTTGGTTGCGCGAACCGCCTCGTAGTCGAGCTCACTCCCGCCATTGCCATTGCCACCGGGCCTGCCAGGAGGTGCTTGCGCAAACGCCGATGCGGCGGCGACGAGCCACGCTGCCGCAACTCCGCAGGCCTGTTTCATGGCGCCAGGCTACTGATCGATCGCCTGGCCGGTCATGGTCAGGACTTTGCCCGTCGGCAGCTTCGCATTCATGAACATCCCGCCGTTCGAGCCATCTCTCATGGGACGGTAGGTGACGGTGATTGCATCGCCGGGCTTCAGCGTCGATTTGCTCCAGCCGCGGCGCGCCAGATAATTGGGACTCATTCCTTCGAACCCGAACGTCTCGACGGTTCCCTGGCCGTTCGACACGTCGACCCAGATCCAGGTGTGGGGATTGGTCCAGTCGACCTGCTTCACCGTGCCGGAGATCGTCTTCTCGGTCGTTGTGATGAAGGCGGCGAAAGAGTGATGGGCTGACGCCGCTGACCCTGTTCCCAGGGCGACGGCAGCTGCCAGACCCGCGGCCATGAGGATCTTCTTCATGAACAACCCCTAGTTCTGCTTCGGCGGAAGGCCGCCCGGGTTGGCGAGATTGATTCCCGCCTTGCCACTCTCGTCGACGAAATTGCGATTGTTCTCTTCACAGATGTACTCGGCGATCGTCCAGTTGCGATGACGCCCCAGATTCCTGCTCGAGGTGTACGGAGCCGTCAGGACGTCGGGGTCGGTGATCGTGGTCTGGATGCTCATCGTGTCGGGATCGGTGAGCCGGAAGCGCTCGACGATCTTCATCTTGCCGCCATGCGGAACGCCGCGCTCGATTTGCGTGAGCGGCGAGAAGCCGACCGTTTCCACGACCAGCGTGTCGCCTTCCCATCGGCCGACCGATGTGCCGTGAAATTCCAGGTCCGGATCCTCGGGCAGCGGGCGGCCGTCGGTGTAGATGTGACGCACCTGCGTGTACGCCTCGATGACGATGGTCACCTTGCCGGGGGTGAAGAGGAACTCCATCGGATAGGGCTGGCCCATGATCCCCGGCATGCCCGGCGGCAGACAGTTGGCCGTCTCGCTGTCCTCGGGCGGCGCAGCCAGAAACGCCTTCCGCTTCGCTTCCGCAGCGGGCGTCAGCGATGGCCTGGACGGAGCGGCCCCTGCAGCGCCGGCCGAACGCGTGGCCTCCCAGACGCCGGTGAAATCCGGCAGCTTGGCCAGCGCGGACCAATCTGCTGCGGTTGGCGCCCTCGGCGTGAACTTCTGGGCCTGAGCGAACGTACTCGGCCATGCCGGACGCAACATGCTCAGGACGCACGCAACCAGAACGGCAGTGATTGCGGAAAGAATTCTCGTTTTCGTCTCCATGCGCGTCAAAATAGCACGGACGAACACCTCGAAAGGAGAAGAATCGATATGCAGAAGAAGACGTTGCTTGCCGGCGCGACTGTCGCCGCCGTCCTGCTGATCGTGCTCGTGTGGAGCGGCCCGGGACTCGCGCAGAACACGCCGAACCTCGGTTTCTTCATTACGAGCGCCGGCTCCGGAAACGGCGCCAATCTGGGTGGCGTGGCGGGCGCCGACGCGATCTGCCAGAAGCTGGCCGCAGGGGTGGGAGCCGGCGGCAGGACCTGGCGCGCCTATCTCAGCACGAGCGCCTCCGGTAACCAGGCCGCCGTCAACGCACGCGACCGGATCGGCAAGGGTCCCTGGCAGAACGCCAAGGGCGTCGTGGTCGCACAAAGTGTGGACGACCTCCACAGCGACAAGAACAGGCTGGGCAAGGAAGGCTCGCTCACGGAAAAAGGCGCGATGGTGAACGGCCGCGGAGACAGCCCGAACACCCATGACATCCTGACCGGTTCCACCCTCGACGGCCGGGCCCTTCCCGGCGATGTGACCTGCAACAACTGGACGAGTGGAGCCGCGGGAAGCGCTCGAGTCGGCCACCACGACAAACAGGGAGGCGGCGAAAACCCCAACTCCTGGAACTCGGCGCATGCGTCGAGTGGCTGCAGCCAGGCCAATCTCGTCTCGACCGGCGGCGCGGGATTGTTCTATTGCTTCGCTCAGTAAGCTGGAAGGCACTTCAGGTCGCAGAAGTAACAGATGCGTGCCCTTTCGGAGCTGATCGACAGCTACAAGCGAGACGCGCCGATCGGGCACGCGTCCACCATTCCTGCCGCCTGGTACACCGATCCCCGGCTGATGGACCTGGAACGCCGCACGGTGTTTGCCCGTTCGTGGCAGCTCGCCGCTCGCGTCGATCAACTGCACGCAGCCCGGCCGGTACGTCACCTGCGAGCTCGCCGCCGGCGAGCCGGTGGTCGTCGTCCGCGACGATGCCGGCGAGGTACGCGGCTTCTTCAACGTGTGCCGTCACCACGCCGCGGCCGTAGTGACCGAGCCCGAAGGCGCCGCATCCGTCCTCCGCTGCCCGTACCACGGATGGACGTACGGGCTCGACGGTCAGCTGAAGGGCACTCCGGACTTCGCCGGCGTCTGCGACTTCGATCGCTCGGCGAATGGTCTGGTTCAGGTCGAGACGGCGGCCTGGGAGAAATGGATCTTCGTCAGGCTCGAGCAGGGATGGTCCCTCGCTGGAGCGATTCCCCGGTTCCGAGCTTTCGACCCGGATCGAGAGTCTCGGGCTCGGGACGCTGCGCTGGATGGAGCGGCGCCACTACACGCTGGACTGCAACTGGAAGGTGTTCGTCGACAACTATCTCGACGGGGGCTACCACGTGCCCCATCTGCACAAGGGCCTCGACAGCGTCCTCGACTACAGCACCTACACGATCGAGAACGGCGAGCGTTTCTGCCTGCAGTCGAGCCCGATCGTCACCGACGGGGCCGAGGCGCGAACCGGCGCCGTGCGAACGGGCGACCGGGCGTTCTATTACTGGATCTATCCGAACTTCATGATCAACTGCTACGGCGGCGCAATGGACACGAATCTCGTCATCCCCCGCGCGATCGACAGGACCGACGTGATCTTCGATTTCTATTTTTCGGACGTCTCGGAACAGGCGCGCGCGCGCAACCGCGCGAGCATCGAGGTGAGCGAGCAGATCCAGGATGAAGACGTCGCGATCTGCACGTCGGTCCAGCGTGGGTTGCGCTCCAGGGCATACACGGCGGGCCGGCTGTCGGTGCGCCGCGAAGCGGGGGAACACCTGTTCCATCGGCTGCTGTACGACGATCTCAAGGCCGGCCTTATCGCGGACCAAGCAGGAAGTAGCGCAGGACTTTAGTCCTGCCCGCTGATGTAGCGCAGGACTTTAGTCCTGCCCGTGATGTAGCAGGACTTTAGCGCGTCGCACGCTCATGTCCGATCGACGCGGGCGGTTGCTGCGCGTGCTCGGTGTCGGCTTCGGTCTGGCCGTGACGATCGGTAACACGATTGGCGCCGGGATCTTTCGCGCTCCCGGGGAAGTGGCCCGTCAATTGCCGGACACCTGGCTCTTCCTCGCCGCCTGGACCGCCGGCGGCCTCTACGCCCTGCTCGGCGCCATCCAGATCGCGGAGCTTGGGACGATGATTCCCCGTTCCGCCGGCCAGTACGTTTTTGCACGACATGCGATCGGTGAGTATGCCGGCTTCGTCGCGGGTTGGAGCGACTGGATTTCCACCTGCGGCTCGACCGCCGCCGTCTCGATCGTCGTCGGCGAGTTCGCGGGTGCGCTGGTGCCGGCCCTGAGCGGACGTGCCCCCGCGGTGGCCGCGGTTGTCGCCGCCGTGTTCGCCATCATCCAATGGCGTGGGATACGCGTGGGCAGCCTGGTGCAGAACGCCACGAGCCTGCTGAAGGCCGCGGCGTTCGTGGTGTTGATTGCCGCCGTATTCGCACTTGGCGGGCCGGCGGGATCGTCCGCTGACGCGGCCGTCCTTCCACTACCGGGAGGCCTGGCCCTCGCCACCGCATTCGTGCTGTCGCTTCAGGCGGTGATCTACACGTACGACGGCTGGACCGGCGTGATCTATTTCGGCGAAGAGATTCACGATCCCGGCCGGGCGATTCCTCGAGCGCTCTTCGGAGGGGTGCTCTCGATCATCGCGATCTATCTGCTGTTGAACGTGTCGTTCCTGTATGCGCTGCCGATTTCGGAGATCGCCGGAGAGGAATTCGCAGCGGGCGCCGTCGCCGGCGCGATCTTCGGCCAGTACGGCGACCCGGTATTCAGAATCCTCACGATCCTCTCGATGCTGAGCGCCATCAACGCCTACCACCTGATGGCGAGCCGCGTGCTCTTCTCGATGAGCCGGGACGGCCTCGTGTCGCGGCGGGCCGCCGCGGTGAACGAGGGTGGGACGCCGACTGTGGCGCTGGCGCTCAGCGCGGCGGTCGCGCTCGTCTTCATCGTCCTCGGCCAGACGTTCGAGCAAGGTCATCACAGTGCTGGCGTTCTTCTTCATCGCCAACTACACGCTCTCGTTCATTTCCCTCTTTCTGCTGCGCCGGCGGGAACCCGAAAGGCCGCGCCCGTACCGCGCGTGGGGCTACCCCTGGACGACGGCGCTGGCATTGTTCGGGTCGGTTGCGTTCCTGGCCGGTGCCATCGCAGGCGATACGCGCAACAGCGTCCAGGCGGCGCTCCTGCTCGCCGCCAGTTATCCGGTCTTTCACATGATGAAAATGGCAAGACGACCGGAGGAGAGATGACGCCGCCCGTGGGAGTGCTGCAGCGCCTTCGGCAATTGTGTCTCTCGCTTCCGGAGACCAGCGAGCGATCGTCATGGGGTCACCCGAACTTTCGCGCCGGCAAGAAGACGTTCGCGGCGTTCGAACGTGTCAAGGGACGGCCTTCTATCGCGTTCAGGCTCGACCGCCCGGACGTGGACCGGCTGATGCGTCGCAAGATGTTCTTCGCAACACCCTACGGCCGTGGCCTGTGGATCAGCGTGTGGGCCGACGTGCCGCTCGACTGGCACGCCATCTCAGATCTCCTCGAGCGGAGCTATCGGGTCGTCGCCCTCAAGCGGATGATCGCAGCACTTGATAGCAAACGTGGGGTCGCAGAAGACTTATAATTCGCCGGGTAAGTGCATCAGTTCGGGTGAGGTGGAATATGGAACGCAAGAGTCTCGGTGTCCTCGCGTCGTGCGTCGCCGTGCTCGTCGCGGCCATGCCGGCGCATGCGCATCACTCGTTTGCGGCTGTGTTCGACGCGAACAAGCCGGTCACGGTGCGCGGTGTAATCACCTCGGTCAGGTTGGAGAACCCGCACTCGTGGTTCTTCCTCGACGTGAAGGACGCGAACGGCAAGGTCGAGAAATGGAGCTTCGAGGGCAGCACGCCGACATCGCTCATTCGGAGCGGCCTGAAGCCTGGCACCATCAAGGCGGGAGACGAGGTGACCGTCAAGGGCTATCACGCGAGGGATGTTTCTCAGAATGCCGGAGCGGCGCGCGAGATCGTGATGTCTGACGGCCGGGCGTTTGCCGTCGGTCCGCTCGTCGGACCGGGCGGACGATAGGAGTGGTTCATAGGAGGTGTTCGATGAAGCGCGCCGTGATCGCCATTGTCTTCGTCGTCGCCACGGCTTTCGCCGTCGCCGCTGCGCAGACTGGACAGGCCGGTGCCGGTGGAGGGTCCGCGACGAGTCGACACGTCGACAACGTCGACTCCAGCCGGGCCGGTCCCGCGGACGGCAGACGGCCATCCCGACCTCTCCGGCGTGTGGTGGCCTGGCAACGATTTGACCGTGAGGCCTCTCGCGGATTCCCCTGCGCCCGCGCAGGCGCCAGCAACGCCGGCCGCCGCCCCGCGACCGCCACGCCCCTCTTTTGCCAGCCTGTATCAACCGTGGGCGCTCGAAAAAGCCAGGACGCTCAGCGACAAGGACGACCCCTCGCTGCATTGCATCACGGTGGCCTTCGGCACCTTGAACATCAGCTTGTACGCCATGGGTGCCGTCGGCCAGATCGTACAGACGCCGAAGTTCGTGGTGATGCTCACGGAAACGTACCACGGCTTCCGCCTCGTCCCCACGGACGGGCGCAAACATCGTGACGATGTGGCGCCTTCGTTGCGGGGCGACTCGATCGGCTGGTGGGAAGGAGACACGCTGGTCGTCGACCAGACCAACTTTACCGATACGACCTGGATGCACGCCGAAGGCCTCGTGTCCTTTCACTCCGACGCCCTGCACATCGTCGAACGGTATCGCCGCGTGGATGCGAACACGCTCGAGGTCGAAGCCACAATCGAGGACCCGAAGGTACTGACGGGCCCATGGGTTGTTCCCAAGCAGACCTTACGGCTCGCACCCTTTGATCAGATCATGGAGGTGGGCTGCACGGGGACAGACACCGCGGCCCTCATGGAAGCCGCGTCCAAGGTGAACTACGGGAAGAAGTAAACCCCGCGCAACCTCTAGCCGACTTTCGCGTCGACCGTGATCTGCATCGTCCCGCGATAGGCGTTGGACACCGGGCAGCGTCCTTCGGCCTCCTGCGCAACCGCCGCGAACTGCGACGCCTCGAGCCCCTTGAGGCCGTACGCCGTCACGGTCAGCTTCGACGACACGATCTTGATCCCCGCGTCAGTCTTGTCGGCGGTGACCGTCGCGCGCACGACGGTCCGGTCCGCAGAGGCCTGCTTGCGGCCGAGCGTGCCGTTCAGCGCCATCGCATAGCATGCGGCGTGCGCCGCGGCCATCAGCTCCTCGGGGCTTGTTTTTCCGGCCGGCTCGCCGATCCGGTTCGGAAACGTCACGGGCAGCGCGAACGCGCCGCTCCCTGCTTTCGCCTCGCCCTGCCCCTCCGTGACCGAGCCCTTCCAGTCCACGTCCACGTGTCGCTCGAATGTCGCCATGCTGTCACCTCGAATTGCTGATTGATGATTGGTGATTGATGATTGAGGGTTCTTCTTCTTCCCCTTGAAACTCAACTGGACGGCGGTACCGGCCAGGCCGAGCACGACCCACGCGTAGGGAATCCACCGCTGTCCCGGAGGGGGCGTCGTCGGATACAGAATCCAGACGCTGCTCGCGGACTTGGCCGCCAGCGCACCGCGGCCGCCCGCGGCCGCAAGGATCCCGACGATGAGGGTCCACGCGCCGACGAATGCGGTGGTGACGATGATCACGTGCCGCTGGAGCGAACATCGCCGCGATCGCGCCCGCCACCGCCAGCCCGATCACGAGCAGCACGGGCGGATCGCCGCTGCCGAACGGCGCCCACCCGAAGTGCGCGACGAGCGCGCCGAGGCCCGCGCCGACGAGCGCGATGCCGACGAAGTACGCAAACATCAGGATCGCCGCGCCCACGAGGCCGCCGACGAGCGCCGCCACGATCATCCCGGCGGTGTTGCTGATCCCCATCATCGAGCTGGCGATCATCGCGCCGAGAATGAAGCCGAAGAGCGCGAGGACGTATCGGAACAGCCGGTAGCCGGCAAAGCACGCCAGCGCGCCGGCGAGCACCAGCACCATGGCGGCGGGCAGCTCGTACGCCTGCGGAAGCATCACCGCGCGTCAGACCTCACGTCGCCCTTCCATCGCCTTGTGCATCGTCACTTCGTCGGCGTACTCCAGGTCGCTGCCGACCGGCACGCCCATCGCGATGCGCGTCACCTTGACGCCGAGCGGCTTGAGAAGACGCGCGAGGTAGATGGCCGTCGCCTCGCCCTCGACGTTGGGATTGGTGGCGAGGATGATCTCGGTGACGCCGTTGCCCACGCGCGACAGCAACCCCTTGATCTTCAGATCGTCCGGGCCGATGCCCTGGAGCGGCGACAGCGCGCCCATCAGCACGTGATACACGCCGCGGAACTCGCGCGACCGCTCGACCGCGCTGACGTTCTGCGGCTCCTCGACGACGCAGATGATGTTGTGGTTGCGCTCGCTGTTGCTGCAGTACGAGGCACGGGTCGGCGTCGGTGATGTTGTTGCACACCGAGCAGTAGGTGACGCGCTCCTTGACGTCGCGGAGGGCGTCGGCCAGGCGATCGGCCTGCTCGCGCGGTGTCTTGAGGATGTGGAACGCCAGACGCTGCGCGCCCTTGGGACCGATGCCGGGCAGGCGCTGCAGCTCCTCGATGAGGCGGAGGAGGGAGTCGGGAAGCGGCATGAGGTGTTAGAGCCCGGGAATCTTCATTCCGGGCGGCAGCATGCCCCCCATCTTCTGGGCCATCTCGTCGTCGGCCTTGCGCTGCGCGTCGTTGATCGCGGCGACGATCAGATCCTGCAGCATCTCGACGTCTTCCTTCAGGACGACCTCGGGATCGATCTTCAGCGACTGCACCTGCTTGGCGCCGTTGATGACGACCGTCACCATGCCGCCGCCGGCGTTGCCTTCGACCTTGAGCTCGGCCATCTGCTTCTGCAGGCGCTCCTGCATCTCCTGCGCCTGCCTCATCATCTGCTGAATGTTCATGGGTTTCTCCCGGGTGCTTGGTGCTGCGTGCCAGCGTGCCGGGTGCTGTCACCGCGGCCCTCACATCTCCTCCACGTCGCGGATCTCCGCGGGAAACACCTCGAGCAGCGCCTGCACGCCGGCATCCGCGAGCGCCTGCTCGCGGAGGGCCGACTTCTTGTTGCTGTCGCCATTCGCTGCCGGGGCCGCCGGGGACAGCGACCCGCGCGCGCCGGCGGCCGCCGCCGCGCCAGACGGACCCGGCAATGTCGCCGGCGCAGCCGCTGCCGACGAAGTTTGCTGGGGCGCAGGAGGCCCCGCCTCGCCCTGGACGCCGACGACGGTCACTCTGCGGCCGGCGATCTGCTGCGCAACGCCCTCGAGCCAGGCACGGTGCTGATCGAGGTTGCTCGCGAGCGTCCGCTGCGCGGGCGAAAACGTGAACGTCACGCGGTCGCCACTGACCTCGATTTTCTGCGCCTGCGCGACGACCATGTTGTAGAACACAGATTTCGATTTCTTGATTTCGGCGAGCAGGGCGTCCTTGAAGACGGCGTCAAGGCGGTACCACGTCGGCTCGCGGCGTCGCAGTGCCGGGGCGGCTCACGCCTTCGGCGCTCTGCGGCTTCGCAGTCACGGTCCGGCTTAAGCCGGACAGCTCGACGTCTTGAGGAACGTTGCTGTTGTGGGTTCCGGTTGTGGCGACACGGATTTCTGCTGTGACGTGCCGCCCGAGCCGGATTCGACCCGAGCGATCAGATCCTCGATCGGCGCCAGCTTCCGCAGGTGGATCCACCGCAGCAGCGCCATCTCGAGGTGATACCGCGGCTGGGCCGCTCCGCGGATCTCACTCTCCGCGCGGGTCAGCAGGTCGAACGCGCGCAGCAGGTCCTCGCGCGAGAACCGCGCGGCCAGCGCCTTCAGCCGATCGCGCTCTCCCTCGCCGGCGATCTCCGGATCGCTGATGCGCGACGGATCCACCGTCAGCACCAGCAGGTCGCGCACCACGCGCGACAGCTCGCGGCAGACGGCCCGCAGGTCGTAGCCCATCTCGACGGCGCGGCCGGCCAGCTCGAAGGCGGCGGCCGCGTTCTCGTCCGCCACCGCCTGCACGGCGTCGAGCAGCAGGTCGCGGCCGACCAGCCCGAGCACCGTCGCGACGTCCTCCGCCGTGATCGTCCTGCCGGTGAACGCAATCACCTGATCGAGCTTGCTCTGGGCGTCGCGCATGCTGCCTTCGGCGTCCCGCGCGATCAGCTGCAGCGACTCGTCGCCGACGGCGATCTCCTCGTGCGTCGACGATGCGGCGGAGCTGATCGGCGATCGCCTTCGTGCTGATCGTCCGGAACTCGTAGACCTGCGAGCGCGACAGCACCGTCTCCGGAATCTTGTCGAGCTCGGTCGTCGCCATCATGAAGACGACGTGCGGCGGCGGCTCCTCGATCGACTTGAGCAGCGCGTTGAACGAGTGGCTCGACAGCTGATGGACTTCGTCGATGATGAAGATCTTGTAGCGGTTGCGCACCGGGGCAATCGACAGCCCGGAGATGATCACTTCGCGGATGTTGTCGACCTGCGTATGCGTCGCCGCGTCGATCTCGAGCACGTCGATGTCGCGCCCTTCGGCGAATCTCGACGCACGCGTCGCAGTCGCCGCACGGATCGGCCGTCGGCCCGTTCACGCAGTTCAGCGCCCGCGCCAGGATCCGCGCCGTCGTCGTCTTGCCGACGCCGCGCGGCCCGGCGAAGACAAACGCCTGCGCGAGCCGGCCGCTCTTCAGCGCGTTGGCGAGCGTGCGCGTGACCGCCTGCTGGCCGACGACATCGTCGAACTTCTGCGGCCGCCACTTGCGGGCGATGACTTGGTAGGACATCCCGAATTGATGATTGCAGATTGCATGATTGCATGATTCTCTGATTGCTGACTGAATCTGCGTTGCAGACTGAACCGCGGCCCGGAGGTCCTGCGGCACATGTCAGGATCTGCTTAGCGCTGCTGCCTTCCGGCCCTGACGCGGTTCGCAGGCTGAAATTGCACAGGTTCCGGACCGCGGTGCAATCCGCAACGCTTCGCGAGTGTACTACGTTTTCTAAAGCGGCACGCGCGTGGCGAGCACCAGGTACTTCGCCAGCACCTCGCCGACGACGACGGTGAAAAAATCGACGTAGAGAATGCCGGTCGCCGACTGCGTCGAGCGAATCTTGGCGGTCTCCCACGTCAGATAGGACAGCACCGCGGGGCCGGCGAGGCCGAACAGCACGCGCTGCCAGAAGAAGATGCCGTCGACCGACATGATGTAGCGGCGAAAGCTCCCGACGTTGATGCCGACGGAGCCGGGCCGGCCTCCCACAACGCGATTCCCGCGAACACGGCGGCGCCGACCACCACGATCCTGAACACCATCGAGGCGATGTGGAGCTTGACGATCGACTGGAGGTGCCTGACCTGGAGCGACGGGATGACGAGGTACCAGTGGCCGAGGATCATCGCCGTGCAGGCGCCGCCGAGCAGCGCCGCCGAGCTGAGGAAGCTGACGGCGGTGAGGAGCTGCATCGGCACGGTGTCGCCGGCGGTCAGGGCGACTCGCCTGGAGGACGACGGCGAGCAGGCCGCCGCCCACGGCGATCGCCAGGATGGCCGGCCGGATCCGGGCGAGCGTGCGTCCGACCGTCGCCCAGTAGAGGACGAAGCGCGGCCTCGGCGACGACGAGTGCGACCAGACCGACCCCTTCGAGCCCGACGGTCCGGCCGGGTCCGCCAGGCCCGATAGCCCCACCAGGCCCTGCCGCTCCCTGGTACGGAACGCCAGCGCGATCGCGATCAGGATCGCGGCGAGCCCGGCGTTGAAGCGGAAGAACTTCACGCCCGCCTCGCGCGACACGAACACGAGCGTGAGGGCGATGCCGACGCCGAGGTGGCTGAGGAAGAGGAAGAGGATCATCAGGCAGGAGGGGCAGGAAGGGCAGGATCGGCGGGAATTGAACGGGCATCATGGCCCGTTCCTGCCTTCCTGCCCGTTCCGCCGATCCCGCCCCGTGATTACGCGCAGCCGCTTGTTGATCTCGGCCCAGTTGACGACGTTCCACCAGGCGTCGATGTAGTCGGGCCGGCGGTTCTGATACTTGAGGTAGTAGGCGTGCTCCCAGACGTCGACGCCGAAGACGACCTTCTTGCCTTCCATCACCGGGCTGTCCTGGTTCGGGGTGCTCTCGATGGTCAGCTTGTTGCCGCTGCTCGATCACCCAGGCCCAGCCGCTGCCGAACCGGCCCACCGCCGCTTTCTTGACCTCTTCCTTGAACTTGTCGAAGCTGCCGAACGACGAGGTGATCGCGTCGGCGATGGCCCCGGTCGGCTGCACCGCCCGCGTTCGGACCCATGATCTGCCAGAACATCGAGTGGTTCACGTGGCCGCCGCCGTTGTTGCGGACCGCCGTCCGGATGTCTTCGGGGACGCTGTTGATGCCCTTGAGCAGATCCTCGATGCTCTTCGACTGGAGCTCGGGGTGCTTCTCCAGCGCCGCGTTGAGATTGGTGACGTACGCGTTGTGGTGCTTGCCGTGATGGATCTCCATCGTCTGCTTGTCGATGTGCGGTTCGAGCGCATCGGATGGATAAGGGAGAGGGGGAAGCGAGTGAGCCATCGGACGTCCTCCTTGTCGGGTCGATAGACCGGAGCGATCGGTCACTTCGCTCAGTCGTGAATAGACAACATCCGGTCGAGCGCGACCCGCGTCCAGTGCTTCTGCTCGTCGGGGACGACGATGCGGTTGTGGACCTCGCCGTCGAGCAGCCCTTCGAGCACCCACAGCAGGTGATTCGGCGAGACGCGGAACATCGTCGAGCACAGGCAGCCGAACTGATCGAGCGACAGCACGGTGCGGTCCGGGCGCGACCTGCTGCGCGAGGCGATTGACCAGGTGGATCTCGGTGCCGACCGCCCAGACCGAGCCGACCGGGCTTTCCTTGACGCGGTTGATGATGTATTCGGTCGAGCCCGAATCGTCGGCCGCCTGCACCACGTCCCACGGCACCTCTGGATGGACGATGACGCGAAGGCCGGGATGCTGCGCGCGCATGATTTCGATCTGCCGCACGGTGAACCGCGCGTGAACCGAGCAGTGGCCCTTCCAGAGGATCATCCGCGCCTTCTTGACCGCGTCCGGCTCGAGCCCGCCCCAGATCTCGTTGGGATCCCAGACCACCATCTGGTCGAGCGGCACGCCAAGCTTGTACGCGGTGTTGCGGCCGAGATGCTGATCGGGCAGGAACAGGATGCGCTCGCCGCGCTCCCACGCCCACTTCAGCGTGGCCGCCGCGTTCGACGACGTGCAGACGACGCCGCCGTGCTCGCCGCAGAACGCTTTGATGGAGGCGGCCGAATTGATGTAGGTGACCGGGACGACGCCCGGATCGTTCTCGCCCGGAGCGGCTCCTCCGTGGAGGATGCCCATCTGCCCGAGATCGTTCCAGCACATCTCGAGCTGATCGGGCGCGGCCATGTCGGCCATCGAGCAGCCGGCCGCGAGGTCCGGCAGGATCACCTGCTGATGCGGCGCGCTGAGCACGTCGGCGCTCTCGGCCATGAAGTGCACGCCGCAGAAGACGATGAACTCGGCGTCGGGATGCTGGCTGACCTGGCGCGCGAGCTTGAACGAGTCGCCGGTGTAGTCGGCGAACTTGATCACTTCGTCGCGCTGGTAGTGGTGGCCGAGGATGACGAGGCGGCGGCCGAGCTTCGCCCTGGCGGCGGCGATGCGCGCGTCCATCTCCTCATCGGACAGACCGAGATACGCTCGGGGAGCGGCTGGCGCTCGCCGATGTGCTCTTTCTCGTAGGCGGTCAGGAGAGGAATCAGCATTTTCGTTCGCGAAACCTACTGGCTTGTGAAACTTTTCGCAAGCCCCTCTAACAGTATAGCACCGGCTTCGGGCTTCATGAGCTCAGGGCTTCGGGCTTCAGGCTATGGGCTTCAGGCCGGCCTGAGCCCATAAGCCTAGAGCCCAGATGTCAGTTCGTCGTGCTGCGTGCTCGATGACGTTGTAGAGCGTGTCGCGCTCGACCGGCTCGCGGCCGGCGGCCCTGATGAGGCGCTCGATCTCGCGCGGCGTCATCGCCTCGGGCGTGCGCGCGCCGGCCATGTGATAGATCTTCTCTTCCTGCACGGTCCCGTCGAGATCGTCCACGCCGAACCACAGCGCCGTCTGCGCCACTTCGACGCCGGTCGCAATCCAGAACGCCTTGACGTGCGGGATGTTGTCGAGCATCAGCCGCGACACCGCGTGGACGCGCAGGCTGTCGGCCGCGCTCGGCGCCGGCAGCTTCCGCATCTGGTTGTTGTCGGGGTGGAACGCCAGCGGGATGAACGCCTGAAAGCCGCCGGTTTCGTCCTGCAGCGCCCGCGCCCGCAGCATGTGATCGACGCGCTCTTCCGCCGTCTCGATGTGCCCGTACAGCATCGTCACGTTGCTGCGCATGCCGAGGCGGTGAGCGGTGCGATGGATCTCGAGGTAGCGCTCGGTGCCGCACTTGTCGTGGGCGATCTTCCGGCGCACGCGGTCCGCGAAGATCTCGGCGCCGCCGCCCGGCAGCGAGTCGAGCCCCGCCGCCATCAGCTCGCGCAGCACCTGCTCGTCGGTCATGCCATACAGGTCGGCGAAGAACGCGATCTCGACCGCCGTGAAGCACTTCAGGTGGATGCCGGGACGGATCCGCTTGAAGCCCCGCAGCATCTCCGTGTAGTAGTCGAACGGCAAATCGGGGTGCAGGCCGTTGACGACGTGGACCTCGGTGAGCGGCTGGTGGGCGCGCTTCCGCAGCTTGTCCCACGCCTCCTCGAGCGACATCGTGTACGCGCCCGGATCGCCCGGCTTGAGCCGCGCGAACGAGCAGAACAGGCAGCTCGCCACGCAGACGTTGGTCGCTTCGAGGCGGATGTTGTAGTTGTAGAAGGTGCGATCGCCGTGGCGCTTCTCGCGCTCCCGGTTGGCCAGCGCGCCGACGGCCAGGAGATCCGGCGCCTCGAACAGGCGGACGCCGTCGTCCAGGTCGAGGCGCACGCCGGCGTCGAGCTTGTCTGCGATGTCGAGGAGGCCGGCGGAGGCGAGGCGAGCTTGCAATCGGGTAATCGGGTAATCGGGTAATTGGGTAATTGGATTGCTCAATTGCCACAATCAATTACCCGATTACCCGATTATCCAATTACCCAGATTGCCGTGCCGTCAGGAGATGCCGAAGATCTGGATTCGCAGCGACCGCGCGCGCGGGCCGTCGAGCTCCGCCATCAGGATGCGCTGCCATTGCCCGAGCACGACTTCCCCGCCGCTGACCTGCAGCGTCAGGTTGTGGCCGAGGAGCAGGGCGCGGAGATGCGAGTCGGCGTTCATCCGATCGCAGTCGGAATGATCCGGATTGTTGTGCAGCCACTCGGCGTCGCGCGCGACCATCTGCTCGAGGAAGCGCTTGATGTCGGAGAGCAGCGCCGTCTGGAACTCGTTGATGAAGAGGGAGCAGGTCGTGTGCATCGACCAGAGGCTGACGAGCCCTTCGCGCATGTTGAAGCGCTTCGACGAACTCCATCACCTGATTGGTGAGGTCGACCAGCTCGATCCGCTGATCGGTCTGATGACCAGCGTCTCGCCATGAATCGTAAGGCCGCCAACCGTCGCTGTCGCCACCTCTTCGACGGGCCGCTCGCGAACGGTGACGGTCGAACTCTTGCTCATGCGGGTTCCTCTTGGCTGTTATGGAGTGTCCAGGTGCGAACAGGACATGTTACGCAAAAAGATGCACCCTGAGGCAACTCGCGCCTTCCGGTATACTCCGGCTAGTCCGGGCCTCGTACCGGACACTTACGATACCTTGACGTTCGCCCCGGCGGCCACGCGAAGTGGGTGCGAAGCCCACACGGTCCCGCCACTGTAAGCGGCTAGCGACGCTACGCTCTGGTCCCTGGTTCCTGGTCCTTCGTGCTTGGTCAGGTCCTTGGTCCCGCCACTGAGCCGCTGGCTTGGGAAGGCGCACGTAGATCGCATCGATCCGCGAGTCAGGAAACCTGGCCATCGGGGGCGTCCTTTTCCCGGCGCGCAAGACGCCGGAAGGAGCCCGGATGAGCGTTGTCCCCCCCAAGCCGCGCGCCGCGATCTCATGGAGCGGCGGCAAAGACAGCTGCGCGGCGCTGCAGCGTGCGCGCGACGCGTTCGACGTCGTGGCCATGATCACGATGTTCGACGAGGACGCCGCGCGCAGCCGCTCCCACGGCCTGCGGCCCGAGGTGCTCGCGGCGCAGGCCGATCGCCTCGGGCTCCGCCAGGTCATCGGCCGGTGCACCTGGGCGACCTACGACGCGTGCTTCGCGCAGGCCCTTCGCGAAGTTGCATCCGACTCCGTCACGCACGTGATCTTCGGCGACATCCTGTTCGACGAGCACCGGCGATGGGCCGAACGCATGTGCGAGGACGCCGGCCTTGCGGCCGTCGAGCCGCTTTGGGGCTCTTCGACGACGACGTTGTTTCACGAATGGGTGGCGTCGGGCGCCGACGCGCTGATCGTCACGACGCGCGCCGCGCTGCTCGACGACCGCTGGCTGGGCCGGCGACTGAGCGCCGACCTGCTTCCGCTGTTCGAGCAGCTCGGCGTCGACCCCTGCGGCGAGCGCGGTGAATACCACACGGTCGTCACCAACAGCCCGTTGTTCTGCCGGCCCCTGAAGCTGCGCGCGAACGGCTCGGTGCAGCGCGCCGACTGCTGGGCGCTCGACATGGTCCCCGATGCTGCGGGCGAGTGACATCACGTTCTCGTATGGGCGCCGTCCGGCCGACGAAATCCGGCTAAAGCCGGACACCACGTACCGCAGGCTGACGGTCCGGCTGAAGCCGGACACTACGCACGGGACGCGTACGTCCTGAAAGGGGTGTCGCTCGAGGTCAAGCGCGGCACGATCGTCGGCCTGCTCGGTCCGAACGGCTCCGGCAAGACGACGCTGCTGCGCATCATCTCGGGCGTCCTGAAGCCGCTCGCCGGACGCGTGTGGCTCGACGGACGGCCGATCGAGCAGCTGACGCGGCGCGATCTCGCCCGCCGGGTCGCGGTCGTGCCGCAGGAAACGCACTCGACCTTCGACTTCAGCGTGCTCGACATGGTGCTGATGGGCCGGTACCCGCACCTCGGCCCGTTCGAGCTCGAGGGCGCCGCCGACCAGGAGATCGCGCGGGACGCGCTGCGCGCCACGGGCACGGCCGCGCTCGACACGCGGGCGTTCGCCACCTTGAGCGGCGGCGAGAAGCAGCGCGTCGTGATCGCGAGCGCGCTCGCGCAGGCGTCGGACATGCTGCTGCTCGACGAGCCGACGGCGGCACTCGATCTTCGCTATCAGTTCGAGATTGCGACGCTGCTGCGGGGGCTGAACGTGGAGCGCGGCACGACGATGATCGTGTCGACGCACGACCTGAACCTGGCGGCGGCGCTCTGCGAGCGCATCGTGCTGCTCAAGCAGGGGCGGGTGCTCGCCCAGGGGCCGACGCGGGAGACGCTGACGGCGGAAAACATCCGCTTGCTCTACGACGTCGACGCGGACGTGCAGTTTCATCCGCGCGCCGGTCACCTGACGGTGGTGCCCATTGCCCGAACGAGCTGAGGCGATCGCCGGATTCCGGCCGCGCACGCCGATTCGACGCCGGCTGATGTGGACGCTGGCGGGTTTCGGCACGCTCGCCGCCGGCGCCTGCCTGCTCGCGCCGCTCGTCGGCAGCACGCGCATCAGCCTGGCCGCGGTGTTCGACCGGTCGATCCCGTACGCCGACAACATCGACGCGCAGATTTTCTTCGTCGCGCGGCTGCCGCGCGTGCTCGCCGCGGCGCTCGTCGGCAGCGCGCTGGCGCTCTCCGGCGTCGTGTTTCAGGCGCTGCTGCGGAACCCGCTGGCGTCGCCCGACACGCTCGGCGTCTCCGCGGGCGCGTCCCTCGGCGCGATGATGGCGATCACCTTCGACCTCGATTTCTCGCTGCTCGGCATCTCGGCCGTGCCGCTGGCGAGCTTCTCCGGGTCGATCGGCGCGCTGGCGATCGTGTACGGCCTGTCGGCGGCCAGACGGCGCGGAACCTCCGCCGTCGTGCTGCTGCTCGGCGGCGTGACGCTGCACGCTGCTGCTGTCGGCGGTCATCGCGTTCGTGCAGTACCTGGCGGATTTCACGCGAGACGTTCCGCAACGTGCGCTGGCTGATGGGATCGCTCGACGTCGCCTCCTTTTCGCCGATCGTCGCGGCGCTCGTGCCGATGGCGATCGCGTGGGCCGGATTCGCCACGCTGCCGCGGGTGCTCGATCTCATCAGCGTCGGCAGCGAATCGGCCGCCGCGCGCGGCGTCAACGTCGAGCGGACGGAGCGCGTCGCGCTCGTCAGCGCGTCGCTGGCCACCGGCGCCGCGGTGTCGCTGGCGGGCCCGGTCTCGTTTGTCGGCATCATCGTGCCGCACCTCGTGCGGCTGATCGTCGGCGCGGATCATCGGCTCGTGCTGCCGGCGTCGGCGCTCTTCGGCGCCGCGTTTCTCATCGGCTGCGACCTCGTCGCGCGCACCATCATCGCGCCGCTCGAGCTGCCGGTCGGCATCGTCACCGCCATCATCGGAGGCCCGGTATTTCTTATGGCTGCTGTTCCGCCGCGCATGAAGCTCGTTCGCGTCGATCGCGCTCGTCGTCCTTGCAGGCTCGCGGCGTCTCTCGAGGCCGCGGGCGCCGGCGCCCAGAGCGCCGAGGGACCCCGCCGCATCATCTCGCTCGTGCCCGCGACGACCGAAATGCTGTTCGCGATGGGCGCAGGCGACCGGGTCGCCGGCGTCAGCAACTACGACCGCTTTCCGCCGGAGGTCGCGCGGCTTCCGCGCGTCGGCGGACTGCTCGATCCGGACGTCGAACGGGTGCTGTCGCTGAAGCCGGACCTCGTCATCGTCTACGACACGCAGACGGATCTGAAGCGGCAGCTCGAACGCGCCCGCATTCCGATCTTCGGCTACCGGCATCGCGACCTGCGGGACATCACCGAGACGATGCGGGCGCTCGGCGCGCGCATCGGCGCCAGGGCTGCCGCGGACGCCGCGGCGAGCCGCATCGAACAGCAGCTGGCCGCCATCGGGACGCCGCGTCGCAGGCCGGCCGAGGCCGAAAACGCTGCTCGTCTTCGGGCGGGAGCAGGGCACGCTGCGCCACATCAACGCGAGCGGCGGCTACGGATTCCTCCACGACGTCCTCGAGCTCGCCGGCGGCGCCAACGTGCTCGCCGATCTGCACGAAGCAGGCGGTCGACATGAGCACGGAGATGGTCCTGACGCGGGCGCCCGAGGTGATCCTCGAGCTGCACTACGGCGATTCGCTCAGGCCCGAGCGGCTGGGCCCGGAGCGGCTGGTGTGGAACGCGCTCGCGTCCGTCCCGGCGGTGAGAACCAATCGCGTCTACCTGCTCGGCGGCGACGAGTTCGTCGTCCCGGGGCCGCGGATCGTGATCGCGGCGGAACGGTTTGCGCGGACGCTGCACCCGGAGGCGCGATGACGTGGCCGACGCCCGAATCTGGTCATCTGGTCATCTGGTTATTTGGTCATTGATTGGGGATTTGGGTCGATTGTTGAGCGCAGGTTGGTGCGGGCAGTGCGCAGCGAGCTTCGCGAAGATCGCGCGCAACTCGCTCGCTTCGGCGCGCGCGGGATCGCACGTCGAGACGGCGAGAAGCTGCGACTTCGGTCGATGACATCGAGCCAGTAGACGCGATTCGTCGGTTTCTTCGACGACGATCTGAGCTTCGCGATGAACTCGAGCTCGCGAGCGAGCGCTGCACGCAGCGCGATAGTTCGCGCCGACTGACGTGGCACTTTTTGCCAATTGTCGGCCGATAACCTGGCCGCAGGCGCATGAGGAAACTTGTCGATCAGCCGTAAGACCGTGAGCGCAAAAGAGATCGTCCGTTGCTTTCAATTGCTCGCTCTGAGCGCTCATAGCGATCGATTCACATACATGCCAGTCGTACCAATCCATCAATCAATGACCAGATAACCAGATGACCAAATGACCAAATGTATGATTTCCTGGTCGAGCGGCAAGGACAGCGCGTGGATGGTGCACGTGCTGCGGCGGCGTGGTGACGTGCAGCTGGCTGGATTGTTGACGACCATCAACGAGGCCGCGGAACGGGTGGCGATGCATGCGGTGCGTGTCGACGTCCTGGAGGCGCAGGCAGACGCACTGGGGCTGCCGCTGTGGAAGATCCCCATTCCGTCGCCGTGCCCGAACGAGGTCTACGAGCGCGCGATGGGTGCGGCGGTCGCCCGTGCCGTCGCCGAGGGCTTCACCCACATGGCGTTCGGCGATCTGTTCCTCGAGGACGTCCGGCGCTATCGGGAGGAACGGCTCGCGGGCACGGGGCTGACGCCGCTGTTCCCGCTCTTCGGCGCCGACACGGCAGCGCTTGCCCGCGACATGATCGCCGGTGGCCTTCGTGCCCGCATCACCTGCCTGGATCCCAAGGTGATCGATCGATCGTTTGCCGGCCGGGAGTTCGACCACGCGCTTCTGGCGGAGCTCCCGCCGGCAGTCGATCCGTGCGGCGAGCGCGGCGAGTTCCACACCTGCGCCTACGCGGGCCCGATGTTCCACCACCCCGTCCCCGTCGAAACGGGCATCATCGTCGAGCGGGACGGGTATGTCTTCACGGACCTGACGTTGGCGACAGAATCCAGTCAATCTGGTCATTTGGTCATCTAGTCATCTGGTCATTGATTGGGGGATTGAACGGCTCAATCTTCCAATCAATGACCAGATAACCAGATAACCAGATGACCAAATATCCGCAATCGGATTGTGTGTCTCACCGAGGAGACCACCGAGACGCTGTACCTCCTTGGCGAAGGCGACCGCGTGGTCGGTGTGTCCGGATACACCGTGAGGCCGCCTGAAGCGCGCAGCAAGCCGAAGGTATCCGCATTCATCAGCGCGAAGTTCGACCGCATCGAGGCGCTCCGTCCCGATCTCGTGCTCGCGTTCTCCGACCTGCAGGCGGACATTTCCGCCGAGCTCGTGAAGCGTGGCATCGCCGTCATGACGTTCAACCAGCGCACCGTCGCCGAGATTCTGCAGATGATCCAGATCGTGGGCGGGCTGGTCGGCTGCCAGGATCGAGCCGAACAGCTGGTAAATCGCCTGACCGCGAATCTCGATCGGATCCGCGAGTCGGCGGGGCGCTTTCCGACCCGGTTGCGAGTCTTCTTCGAGGAGTGGGACGACCCGTTGATCTCGGGGATTCGATGGGTCGAGGAGCTGGTCGCGATTGCGGGCGGCGATGCGATTTTCCCCGAGCTGGCTGAGGCGCGCCTCGCACGCAACCGTATCGTGGCCGTTTCAGAGGTTGTCCGGCGGAACCCGGAGGTGGTGTTCGCCTCGTGGTGCGGCAAGAAAGTCCAGGCGGCGAGGATCCGCGAACGAGACGGCTGGGATCGCATCAGCGCGGTGGTTCACAACCGAATCTTCGAGGTCAAATCGACGTACATCCTGCAGCCGGGCCCTGCGAGCCTGACGGAGGGCGTTGGCCGGATTCATCATGTTCTGTGCCAGCTCCATGGCCTGTCCCCTTAGCTGTTATCCTTTACGTCCATAATGTCCTTGTGATGATCGAGCGCGGCGCATGATGCCCCTCTTCCTTCACGCGCCCACCCGCCGAATGGCCCGCACGGCCCTCCTGTGCGCGTTGTCGCTCGCACTTTCCTCTTCCCCGCTTTGGGCCGGGGCACTCTCGGAGGATGTACCTGTTCCAGGCGGGACGGCGGCGTTGGCCCGTGTGCTCGGCCTCGACCCGGCCCCCGAGCGCGCACGGTTCATGACCGAGCTGACGCGCGTCGTCTACGACACGCCCGAAGGGACGAGCGCGGACACTGATGCGTTGTCGCTCCGGCTAACCAGCTACCTGCAGGCGATCGATCAGCTGCAGAAGGCGCTCACCGCCGTGCAACCAGTCGGAGGGTCGATCGCGTTGTCGATGGCGCGGAGCAGGAACGACCGCCGGCGGCTGGAGACCTTTCTCCAGACCGTGGGTCTCCGTCTCCGCGAGCGGAACAAGGCGTTCACCGTCGAGCGGCTCGACACCACGCAGGCGGAAGAGCGCGTCGCCATGCTCGCCAGCCTCGGGATCGAAGTAGAACAGCTCGCGGCGCGGTTGAACGGCGGCGAAGGTGTCCGCGTGGAAGTCCGAACCGAGACCGTTCCGGTACCGCTTACCCTCAAGATCTGGAGCGGCGCGGTCCTCCGGCAACCGGTGGGAATCGGAGATCTGTTTGCGACGCTCATCGGCGATCGGCAGGCGGCGCTCCTCAGCCACGGTCTCGCCGCGCTCGACGACGAGACGCTCGCCTTCCTCGGCGATCGCCCGGCGCTGCTGCGTGGATTTTACGAACGCGACGCGGCGGTGTTCGCGGCCTTCGCTGGAAGCCTGCGCATCCGGAACAACGCACTCGTTCTGCCGGGCGGCGATGCCGCGAGACCGCTTTGGGAGGCGGCGGTCGGCGAACCGGTCGCCAGGCCGGACCGCTTCATCCGAGAGCTGTTCGCGCGGGCCGAGGGTCGCGTCGCGTATCTATACGACGCATTCGCCAGGTTCGACACTCCGACCCGGGCGTTCGCGCTGGGACTCTGGATGGAGGGCCCGATTCGCCGTGTGGAACGGTTCGAGGCCCTGGTCAATTCTGTGGCCGCATTCCCCGGATGGACGTTGCCGGAGCGGTCCTTCCGGCGTCCACCCGACGATCCAGTGCTGATGCTCCTCCGCGTCCCGGCAGAGGCGAACGGCGAGCCGAAAGCTCCCTCCTGGCGTGCCTTCTGGTCGCAGGTCTTCGAGAGCAGCGACATCCCGGACGATCCAGAACGCCGGGTAAGGAACGTCCAGGAGGACGGCCGCATCGACGCGGGATGGCTTGCCGAATCTGGTACTGGCCGCCGACCTGCCGTCGCGTGGCGAGCGACTCGACCAGCTCGCGTTCGGCCTGCGCGCCTTCGCCGCTTCTGACGATCGCATGCTGGCCGACATGCTGGTTGCCGTCCGGGCCTTTCCACGCTACCGCATGCTGATGCTTACGCTCGAACGCATGGGCATTGCGAATCCGGCGGTCTATGCGGCAGCCGCACGGCACGCCGTCCGCCTATCGGATCTCGGTGCCGAACGCGGGTTCGTCGCGCTCGGCCAGTTCCAGGGCGCGCTCGCGATCCTGGCGAGACAGGCGGATGCGCAGGTTCTCGACGCCGCACGGACGGAATCGCTGGTCACGTCGTTGTCGGCCGTCCCGCTCACAGATGGGGCCTACGGCGGCGGCATCGCGCGCTGGCTCCGGGACTCGCTCGCCCCGCTCGCGGGCATCGAGGCCGGCGACGTCGACAACTTCGACAGGGAGCTCATCGCGTCGCTCGCCGGCCGGCGCCCGGGCGCGTCTCTTCCCCCGACGCTCGTGTCCTGGGAGCAGAGGACGTACGCGCTCGATCTGCCGACATCGGAGGCCCGGCGCCTGACGCGCGTGCTCGAAATACTGCAGGCCGATCCCGTCAGCCTGGCGCTGGCTGTGGAAGCAGTCGCGGAACAGCTTTCGAGCCCGAGCCTCACCCTCGCGCAGGTGCAGGAGGCCGCGGCTGGACTGAAGGCTCTCCAGAGCGCACTCGATGCGCGGCCAAATCGGCAGGACATCGTCCGGCGGGCGATTCGGGATCTCTCGGAGGTGACGGCACCCAGGGATCTCCGAGACGCCGCCAAGGTTGCCGATTCCGTCTACGCGCTTGTCGACGATGTGCTCGCGGGCACGTTGATGTCGGTCGCGTACGCCCTTCACTCCGGCGTGCCTCAGGGAACAGCGCTCGCGTCCAGCGTCGTTCGCCGGCACGACTTCGGCTTCGGCGACAACAGCCCGGACTCGCGCGTACGAACGGCGTGGGTCGAGCCGGTTCAGAAGATCCAACCGGGCGTCCCCTGGCACGTGAGCGGCTCGCTGCTCGGGCTGGACCTCGGGCTCTCGTCGCTGGCGCTCCGCCGCACGTCGCTCGGCGCACTGCCTGGACCGCCGACACTCAGGTCCGCGGACAAGGACATCTTCACGAAGACTGTCGCGCTGCTCAGTGTATTCAGGCTGCGCGACACCGAACGCGACGCGATCGCCGCGGCCATCGCGCGAGGGCGCGAGCGTGTCGACGGGCTTGCCGCCCGCCCGGACGCTCTGGCCGCGATCGCGAACGACATCGCACTGGACGGATGGCGGCGCCGCGCCGTCCAATGGTCGCTCGTGAACGACCCGCAGCGGGTGCCGAGCTACTTTTCGCTGGCCGAGCTCGTCCAGCTCGGGGAGCCGAACGCGATGGCCGGCCTCCACGCGTGGGGAATGGCGGCGGCTTGCATGTGCACAGCACTGACGCCGCCGGGGCAATGGATGCTCGACGCCGGCCGCTGGCCGCGCGGCTCGGTGGCCACGCACGTGGCCGATCTCAATCTGCGCGTTGCGGTTGCGCTGAACGAGCTGAAGCTGCCGGCGGCGCTCGCCAAAGGGGTGCTGGCGGCGGCAACGCAGGATTACGTCGATCGAGTGAAGCCCCTGTATCCCGACGACTGGCTGACCCTGGTTCGCTCGGCGCAGGCCCTGTCGATTCAAAAGATTCAGGACTACGTCGCCACGCTCACCGCCAACGGCCCGCTCCTGCCAGAGAGCCCGTAATCCGGCTTTAGCCAGATTCGGCCCGCCAGATCTGGGATATAAAGGCTCTCTAACCACTTCCGGGCAGGAGCCAGTAACGATGGTCTCGAGGCCGTTGCACACCGCTCTCGGCATCCTTATCGTGACGGGCGGGGGGCTACTCGGCCAGGTTGCCACGGAGCGGGTAACGATTGTCTCGCCCGCCGATGGCGAGTACGTGGCGGGCCGGACGATGATTCGCGCGCGCGTGGAGCCGCCGTCCCCCGCGCCAAGCGTCGTCTTCTTCGTGGACGGCCGCCAGCTGTGCGTCGTGGCCCGCGCGCCATACGAGTGCCAGTGGGATGCCGGCTCGCGGGTCGAGGCGCACCAGGTCCGAGTGGCGGCGACATTCGCAAATAGCGCCCGAATCGTCCACAACGTGCGGACGAGAGGCCTCGCCTACGCGGAAGCCGAGAACGTGGACGTCGTGCAGGTCACGGCGACCGTCACAAACAATGGACGCTACGTGCGAGGCCTCCCGCGATCGGCCTTTCGCGTCTGGGAGGATGAGCGTCCACAGACGATCACGCACTTTCAAGCGGAAGACATCCCGCTCGATCTCGTGGTGGCGCTCGATATCAGCAGCAGCATGACCACGGCTCTCCCGAAGTTGAAGGAAGCCGCGAAGCAGTTCGTCGGGGCGGTATCCACGAGAGACAGGGTGTCGGTGCTCGGGTTCAACGACAGTGTCTTCACCCTCGCGCGCGGCTCTACCGATGTGGCGGACCGGGTCCAGGGCATCGACCAGCTCGCTCCCTGGGGGGCAACGGCGTTGTACGACGTCATCATCAGCGCCGCGGATATTCTGGGGAACGAAAGCGGCCGCAAAGCCCTGATCGTGTTCACCGACGGAGAAGATCAAGGCAGTCGCGCGGCCCTCGAAGAAGTCGAGCAGCGGTTGCTCGCGAGTGACGTCACGCTCTACATGATCGGCCAGGGACGAGGCACGTCGCTCGAGCCGTTGAAAAAAGTGATGCGCGGTCTCTCGGAGCCGACGGGCGGCAGGGCGCTGTTCACCGACAGGATCGAGCAGCTCGGCGACGCGTTCACCGAGTTGCTCGAGGAGCTCTCCAATCAGTACCTGCTCGGCTACACCCCCACGAATACGAAGCGTGATGGCGCGCTGCGACGCATCAAGGTGGAAGTCGAAGGGCATTCCGGCGTCCGTGCGCGAACCGCGTATCGGATGCCCGCGGCGTCGGATCGATGAAACGCCACCTCACGGCAGCTCTGGCGGTGTTCTTCGGCTGCGTCGCGCTGGCTCCAAGGCCGGCCGCCGGCCAGGCGGCGCCTCCTCAGGAGCCACCGCGGTTCCGGTCCGGTGTCGACGTCGTCCCGATCGACGTCACCGTCGTGGACGACCAGGGCCGTCCCGTTGCCGATCTCCTGGCGCCGGATTTCAAGGTGTTCATCAACGGCGTCTCGCGCCGCGTGGTGACCGCCGACTGGACATCGTTCGTGGAGGGCCCGCCGCGTCCGAATGCGCTCGCAGCCGAGGGATACAGCTCGAACCAGCAGGCAAGCAACGGACGGCTGATCGTCCTGGCCATCGACCAGCCGAACATCCGGTTCGGCGGCGGACGTGTGATCAAAGAGGCAATCGACGGCTTCCTCGACCGTCTGTCTGAGTGCCGATCGGGTGGCCCTTGTCGGACTCGGCCGCGGCACGCGGTCGATTCCCTTTACGGCCGACCGCAACCGGATCAAAGAGGCGGTTGCGGGCATGAACGGCGAGATGCGGTCGTCCGGGACAACGCCGCTGGTTCGGCGTCGCACTCTCCCTCGAAGCGGCGATCGAGATTACGCGCGGGAATGCCGCGACGATCGCGATGTTCGTCGAGAGCTGCACAGAGGCGCAGGCCTCGCGCCGGGGGCCCGACGCCTGCGAGACAGAGATCATTCGCCTGGCGCACGAGGCAGTACAGAACGCCACCGAGCCGCGGGATGCCACGATCCGCGGCCTGACCGACGCGCTGACCAGCCTCAGGTCGATCGACGCGCCGAAATCGCTCGTGCTGGTGACTGAAGGGCTCGCGATGTTCGACGGAGAGGAAGAAGTCAGGTCACAGATGAACTCGCTCGGTTCGCTGGCAGCGGCCGCCCGCACGAGCATCTACGCGCTCAGGCTCGACGATCAGCGGATAGACGTCACGTCGGCGGGCCGTCAGGTGTCGCCGGGTTCTGACACACGGATCCGCATCGAGGGGCTCGAAGCGCTGACGACGGGCTCGCGCGGGGCGCTCTTCACCGTTGCCACCACCGGCGAAGCCGCCTTCGCCCGCATCGAATCCGAGTTGTCTGGCTCCTACCTTCTGGGCGTGGAAACGCCTCCGGACCTCGTCGCCGGGCAGTCGTCTCCGCTGCGTGTGGAGGTGGCGAGACGCGGCGTCACGATTCGAGCCCGCGCCGAGTTCGCGGCGCCGGCCTCGCAACTGCCAGCGTCCGCTCGCTCGACCCAGGTGGCGGCTGCGACGGCGTTGACGACTCCGGTGACGATGTCCGACCTTCCGCTGAGGGTAATCAGCTTCAATTTCCAGGGCCCCGATCCTTCCAAAGTACAACTGCTGATTCATGCTGACGTGGGCCAGTCGTACAGCGCGCCTCAGAGCGTGGCCGTGGCGTACATGATCTCCGACGGCGACGGCCGCATCGTCGAAGGTCAGTCCGCAACCGAAAAGCTCCCTCCGGCGAGCACTGCCGTTCCATCGCCGCTGGTGTTCTCGGCCGGCACGGCCCTGGCGCCGGGAGAGTACATGTTGAAGCTGGCGGCCGCCGAGGGCAACAGGGTCGGAAGCGTCGAGCATCCGATCCACGTGTCGCTGATCGAGGGGGGCGCGCTCCAGTTGAGCGACCTCACCGTCGGCGGGCCGCAGGCGGCCACGGCGCCGCTGCAGCCATCGGTCGACTATACCGTCCGCTTCGGCGCCGTCCATGGCTACCTCGAAGCGTATGGTGCGGCAGCGGGCACCGCCACCGTCACCTACGAGGTGGGGCGGGACGAACAATCGCCTGCCCTGGTCAGCGCGGTCGTGGCGGCCCGGCCGATCAGCGAGTCGCGCGCGCTTTTCAGCAGGATCCTGCCCGTCAGCGCCCTTCCGCCTGGCCGGTATCGACTCCGCGCCATCGTGGATGTCGGCGGCGCACCGGTGGGAACGTTGTCGCGCGCCTTCGAGATCGCGGGGGACGCCTTCCCGGCGGCCGCCGCTGACGCACGCCGCACGGACGTCGTGTTGCGGAGCGGAACAGAGCTCTTCCTGCCAATCGACCCGGGTGATCTCAGAAATCCGTTTCAGGCGGCCGATGCGCTGCGGGCGGAGGTTCTCGATCCATTTGCCGCTCGGGTCCCGGCTTCCGCAAAAGCCAGCTTCGACGCGGGTATCGGCCATCTGCGCAACGGCGAATTCGCGTCGGCCGAATCCAGCTTCAAGCTCGCGATTCGTCCCAACCTGGACTTTACGGCGGCCGTGACATATCTGGCCGTGGCGTTCGCGGCGTCCGGGCACGACGCCGAGGCAGCCAACGCGTGGCAGACCGCGCTCGTCGGCGGCAGCAACCTGCCGCAGATTTACGTCTGGCTTGGCGATGCGCTGCTCAGGATTCGGGAATTCGATCGCGCGCGAACGACGCTCGAGGAAGCGTTGCGCCGCTGGCCAGCGGACGTGCGGTTCGCGCGTCCGCTGGCCGTGCTCAACGCCACGACGGGCCGGGGATACGAGGCCATTCTGCGGCTGCAGCAGTACCTCGCTGCCAACGGCTCCGATCCCGGGGCCCTGTATCTCGGAGTGCAATGGATCTACACAGTCCATCTGAGCGGCGCGACGATTCGCGATCGGGCCGCCGATGTCGCTCTGGCGCAAACGTACGCCGAGGCATACAGGCGAGCCAACGGCCCGAAGCAGCCGCTGGTGACCGAGTGGCTCGACTACCTCGCGAAATCCACGCGGTAGCGGCCAGAGCCACGACAATCACCGCAGAGACCGCCGAGAGCGCAGAGACACATATTTGTCACTCTTTGAGCCCCGCTTGCTTCTCGATCCGTCCCGACATATGGCCGCCGACGGCGCCATGTTGCCAGGTGCCGGAGTACCGATCCCCGTAAAAGAACACCCGGGCGGTGAACGTGCCGATTCCTGGCAGGCTGGTATCGGTCATCATGATCACCGGCGTATCGCCAACCCATCGCATCGGCACGACAATCGGCAGCGTCGCGCCGTCGACGCCGCAGCAGTCCATGCTCGCGTTGAACCGCCACCGGTCGTCGCCCACCTTCTCGACGCCGGCGATGTCGTAGCGGTCCGGACGAGGTGCGCGGTCTTCCCGGCCCGCGACCGTGAAGGAGCCAATCAGCGTCACGTTCTGCATGCGCTCGGTGAACTGGCGTTCCAACTCCGTCAGCGACGCCGGGTCGACGACTGAACCGATCCCCAGCCTGCCGGCCAGCCAGCCCCCTGCGAAGACCGCCAGCAGCAGCGCGACGGCGGCCGTCGCCCCCAGGACACGTCGAACTCGCGCCATCACGACCTCCGAGCGGCCATTCTGGCCGATGAACCCCAAGGGTGCAAATCTCCGCTGCCGCTGGGGCAGGCTGTCTGGGCAAGCCCGGCCGTGGCGCCTCGGGCAAAGCTCAGGCATTCCATTTCTTGGCTCAAGTTTTGTAGAAACGTTACGGATGACTGGGGTTGTCCGCGTCGCGGCGCTTGGGGACCTGCACTGCTCGAAGACGTCGCAGGGCGCCTTCCAGTCGCTCTTCGCGAAAATCGCCGAATCCGCCGATGTCCTGCTGATTGCCGGTGACCTCACAGACTACGGGTTGCCCGAAGAAGCCCATATCGTCGCCCGGGAGCTGTCGACGCTCCGGATGCCCGTTGTAGCCGTTCTTGGCAACCACGATTTCGAATCGGCAAGAGGCGACGAGGTGCGTCAGATCATCACAGACGCCGGCATCGTCGTGCTCGATGGGGACGCGTACGAGACGCACGGCATCGGCATCGCCGGGATCAAGGGGTTCGGCGGCGGCTTCGGGCAGCGCGCGCTAGGTCCATGGGGAGAAACGATCATCAAGCAGTTCGTGCGGGAAGCCGTCGACGAAGCCTTGAAGCTGGAGGCGGCGCTGGCACGCCTGCGGACGAAGCATCTCATCGCGCTGCTGCACTATTCGCCGATTCAGCAGACCGTGGACGGCGAGCCGCCCGAGATCTACCCGTTCCTGGGCTCGAGCCGGCTCGAGGAACCAATCAATCGCTACCCCGTCTCGCTTGTCCTGCACGGACACGCGCATCGCGGGCAGTTGCAGGGCGCCACGACCGGCGGCGTCCCCGTCTACAACGTCTCCATGCCGTTGCTGACACGTTCGTTCGCCGACCGGCCGCCATTCCGCATTTTTGAAATGCCGGCCGGCGAGACGACGGTCGAGTTCCCGGCGACATTCCCAACCATGACCCACGTCGACGCCGCTGCGCGACGCGACGCCGCAACCCGTGCGCGGCGAGCGCCGTTCCGCCGAAAGGCGCGGCTGAGCCGTACCGCAAAGGAGCCCATGGAAACCTGCACAGCGCGTGCGATCCACGACCCTGCCGCCGCCTTCTATATCGAGGCGATGCGCAGGCTGCAAGAGACCGGGATTCCGTTTCTGCTCGGCGGTGCGTTTGCCTTCTCGCACTATTCAAAGGTGCCGCGCAATACCAAGGACGTCGACGTGTTCGTTCGTCCCGCCGATTGCCCGCGTGTTCTGGAGGCGTTCGCCCAGGCCGGGTACGACACCGAGATGACGTTCCCGCACTGGCTTGGCAAGATCAGGCGGGGCGAGCACTTCATGGATGTGATCTTCAATTCCGGAAACGGCATCGCCCGCGTCGACGACCTGTGGTTCGATCACGCGCCGAAGGCCGACGTGCTCGGGCTGATCGTCCGCCTTTCGCCCGTTGAAGAGATGATCTGGTCCAAGGCCTTCATCCAGGAGCGCGAGCGCTTCGACGGCGCCGACGTCCTCCACCTGCTGCGCGAGATGGGGCCGTCGCTCGACTGGCCGCGGCTGCTGATGCGGTTCGGCGACCACTGGCGCGTGCTGCTCAGCCACCTGATTCTGTTCGGGTTCGTCTACCCGGACAAACGCCACAACCTGCCCGCCTGGGTCACCGACGAACTCCTGCGTAGACTGAGCGTCAGCCGAACGAATCTCAGCAGCGATGTCTGCTATGGAACGCTGCTCTCGCGCGAGCAATACCTCCACGACATCGAGCGCACGAAATACCGTGATGGCCGCCTCGAAGTCGCCTCGATGACCGAGGAGCAGATCGCGATCTGGACGGACGCCATTCAGGATAAATGAACCCCGGGTGCGCTCTCCTCGACGAACGGCTCGCCAATCCGTGAGAGCGTCGTCCGGCCGTGGCGTGCAGCGAGCCTGAGCAGACGAAGGAAGACCTGCGCGGTCAGGAAGGCGTCGCCACTTGCCGTGTGGCGGTCGTGCGGAATCACATCGAACAGGTTGCACAGTGCGTCCAGCGTGAAACGGCGAATCGGAGGACGGCCGGCGAATGCGCCGTCCCGTTCGAGGTGGAGCGTGAGGTCCATCGTGTCGAGGCTGCGATTGATCGTGCGAAAGCCCCAGCCGCGCTCGTAGCCGGCGTCGAGCGTGCCGATATCGTGACCGATATGGTGTCCAACGATCACGCCGTCCCGCAGGTAGTCGAGAAAGCGCGCCAGCGCGTCCTGTTCCTCCAGTCCCCCGCGAGTCTCGTCACGCGTGATGCCGTGTACCGTCACCGCACTCGTGTTCTCAGCCACTTTCAGAAGCGCCTCGAAGGAGTCCTCCAGCACAATCTCGCCAGCGCAGACCGCGACGGCTCCGATCGTAATGATGCGATCGGTGCGCGGATCGAGACCGGTGGTCTCCGAATCGAGCACGACGAAGCGCACCTGATCAATCGGCGTCTGATCGGTCCAGGTGGTTTCGAAGCACTTGCGGTAGCGCTCGAACAGCGATGGCTCCGTCATATCGTCGCGAGCCAGGGCGAGTTGCCGGTGAATTCGAGCAATTGCAGTATGGAGCGGAACCCGCTCTTCAACACGTGGCGGTCGTGGCGGCTGAGCAGGGCCGGCGGCAACTCTGATCCGCTGGTGCCCTGGCCGATCCCGATCCGCGCCTGCTGCCAGAGCAGGATGCGCAGGGTCTCGGACGCGTCGCGGAAGATCGATTCGTGCTCGGGCAACAGCGTTCGGGCCAACGCGAAACGCTCGCGCGTGGACGTGCCGAGCACCTTTTTCGCCGCCATCCCGAACACGCGCCCAACGTCGACGAGCGGCCGCAACGCGCTGTGCTCCAGTCGAAAGACGGCGGTGTGCTCGCCGGATTCCTCGACCACCGCATCCTGGAAAAAGGTCAGCGGCGGCAGACTCCCCAGGCAGTCGTTGGCCAGTACGTACAGGAGATCGCGGTCCAGCGCACCGGCAACCGTGGCCTCAACGTCGCGCCACAGCGATTCACGGCCGTGAACCGGGCGCAGATCGAACAGCGGGCGAGCCAGATACATCTTCGCGCGCACAGGGTCGCGCAGCCAATTCTCGTAGCGCGTCTGCCACTCGGCCCTGCTCGCCACATGGAACGGGCGGTCGAACGCCATATCGCCTCTGACAAGGTAGTCGCAGTCGGTGAGCGCGTCGGACACACGCTCGTACCTCTGCAACATATCGGCACGCCCACTCTCGTCTTCGACGATGAGTACCAGTTGCGGCGCATGTCTGGTGAGCGTTTCTCCCCGCCCCGACGCGCCGCAGAAGCACCAGCACGCGGACGACAGGTCCCCGCCCGCAAGCGCCATGATCCGTTTCACGATGTTCACGTCGGTCAGGGAAACGAAGCGCGCAAGCCAGTCGAGCGAGGCTGCGCTGGTGAGGTACTGAAAGGCCAATGCGCGCGCACGGTGATTGAGCTCGCGCAGCTCCCGGGCATTCGCGGCGAGCCGAATCTCCCGCAGAATCGAGATCGGCTGATCGCCAAAGACGCGGGCGATGTCTCTGGGCGTTACGAGCGCATGAAGCTGGCCGCTCGAGGAGCCGTCCGACGTCACGGCCAACGCGTCGGCATCGGCGTCGGCGAGGGCCAGCACGCCGTCGATGACCGACGCGGCCGACCCGACCGCGGGCGGAGCGCCCCTCAACAGGCCGTTGATCGGCTGGTCGGCGTTGCCCGCGCCCCCGGCCACCCAGGCGAGAACGACATTGACCGTCGCGACCGCCTGGACGCGATCGTCCCCATCCACGACGGCGATCACCTCGGACCCGGTGGTCAGCATCGACTGCGCCACATCGCGAATGCTCATTTGCGCACTACAGCGCCCGAGCGCCTTTCCGCCGACCACGTCGTGCAGAAACACCCGCTGGGGATCGCGCGTATCCGTCCCCCAGTGATAGTCAGCGCTCACCGTATCGTGGGCCTCCACGAATTGGCGGGCGTACGGATATTTCAGCACCAGATCCTCGAAGCCTGATGCCGGAAAGGAGTAGATCACCACGTCGCTCGCCGACCTCGCCGAGTAAAGGCAGCAGGGCGCGCCGGTAAAGCACTCGATCCCCAGCATGTCTCCCGCGCCGCGCACATCTCGCAGCGCCGCTTGCCCGCCCGCTTCGTCCCAGAGAGACACCGTCCCCTGCTGAATCACACTCACGTGAAGCTTGTGGGGTTCCCCCTGCCACAAGATGTATTCATTCGCTTCATGAAACCGCACGCGCCCCTGCGACGCGAGCTCGAGGAGGTCGCCTTCCTCCATGGCCTGAAAGGGTGGATGCTTCTTGAGGAAATCGGCGACACGATAGCTGATGGCGGAAGTGTCCACAGGCGTTCCTTGGCCGTCGAGACCTAGATGGCGGCCCCGAGGCGATTGAGTCGTATGACGTCCATCACAGATGGTCGGCGCGGCCGGCTCACCCTGCGAATTCCACCATTACCGGTTTTGGCAGCAATCCGGCCTTCTGCGCATCGCCGAGCAGGCGGTGCACAGCCTCACGTCCGCGGTCGCCGTAATCGAGCGTCAGGCCGTTCACATACATGCCGACGAAGCGATCGGTGCGCGCCTTGTCGAGACCGCGGCCGAACTGCATGGCATAGCCGACCGCCTCGTCCCGATGCTCGAGGCCGAACGCGATGCTGTCGTGCAGGAGGCGCGAGAGCGTCGCGATCGCCGCGGGCCCGAGGTCGCGCCGGATCACGTTGCCGCCGAGCGGCAGCGGCAATCCACCGGTGCGATCGGCCCACCACTCGCCCAGATCGACGATCTTCCGCAGACCCTCTTCCTCGTACGTCACCTGGCCTTCGTGAATCAGCAGGCCCGCGGCGATCTCGCCGGCATGCACGGCTTCCTGGATCTCGTCGAACGGCATGACGACGTACTTCACGCCGGGATCGTAGAGCCGCAAGGTGAGGAATGCCGTCGTCATCTCACCGGGTACGCCGACGCGCACGCCTTCGAGCGACGTGGGTCCATCTTTCCTTGCGACGACGACAGGGCCGTACCGATCACCCATGCTGGCGCCGTGCGGCAGCAGAATGTACCGGTCGGTCAGGTGCGCGTAGGCGTTGAACGACACGGCGGTGATCTCGTATCGGCCTTCGAGGGCCGCGAGGTTCAACGTCTCGATGTCCGAGAGGACGTGCTCGAGCTCGAACCCATCGGACGGCACCTTGCCGCTCGCAAGGCCGTAGAACATGAAGGCGTCGTCGGAGTCAGGGCTGTGGGCGATGCGAATCTTCATAACGGGGCTTAGGGACGAAGGATTAGAGGTTAGAGGTTAGGGGTTAGGGAATAGGGCATAGAGTTCTACAGTTCTCTGAGTGCGGCCGAAATCGGGAGGCGCGCGGCGCGGATGGCTGGCAACAGGCCGCCGGCCAGTCCCATCAGGAGTGCGTACGACAGCCCCTGGAGCAGCAGCGACGGCGTCACCGCAAAGGCGAACGCGACCTGGCTGAACGTCTGGAAGTTCATCGTCGAGGTCTGATAGCCGTTGAACGCGAGGTACGCCGCGAGGCCGCCGATCGTACCGCCGATTGCGCCGAGGACCAGCGATTCGCCGAGAACGGAGACGAGAACGGAGATCGTGTTGAAGCCAAGGGCGCGGAGCGTGGCGATCTCGCGCGCACGCGTGGACACGGCCGTGGACATCGTGAGAATGGCGCCGAAGATGGCGCCGATGCCCATCAGCGCCGCAATGCCGAAGCCGATCGTCCGGATCAGGTTGGTGAGCGCCTGCGACTGGCCGGCGTAATAGTCCGTCTCGCGGCGGACCATCAGGTTCACCGCCGGATTGGAGGTCAACCAGTCGCTGAAGGCGGTCAGTGAATCGGCGGACTCCAGTTGAGCGAGCACCGACTGGAAGGTGTTCCCCCGCCGGTAGGCGCCCTGCAGCGATCGGGCATCGCACCAGATCTCGGACTCCGCTACGCCGCCGTCGGCTTCGAACACGCCGACGACCTGCCACCGGTTCTGGCCCGAGACGATTTCGTTTCCGACTTCGAGATTCGCAAACTGACCGCTGGCGCCGCGGCCGGCGATCACCTCGTTGGTGCCGAACTCGAACATGCGGCCCTCGATCAGCGACACTTCCTCGCGGACGCGCATGCCGGCCGGCTCGATGCCGCGCATCGGAACGTTGGCCGGGGCTTCGGGAGTGGCCTTCTTGGGCAGGTCGATGATCACGTACAGCTCCGCCGAGGCGAGCGGCGCCTGGCCGTCGCGCCGCAGGCCTGGCGCCTGTTTGACGATGTCCACCTCGGACGCGCTCAGGCCGCTCGTCATCTCGCTGTCGGCGCCGCTGCGCATCACGAGCGCGCGCTGCGGCGATCCCGACTGACGCATCGCCGCCGAGAAACCGGCGGCGATCGAGAGCACGGAGACGAAGACCACCACGACGCCGGCGATGCCGACGATCGCCACCGCCGACGAGCCGAGGCGCTGGGGAATGGTCCGGAGATTCAGGGCCATGACGGCGAACGTCTGGCTCAACCAGCGCATCTCACGTCCTCCTCAAGGCATCGGTGATGCGCAAGCGCATCGCGGCCACGGCCGGCATGAGGCCGGCCAGCACTCCCATCAGGAGCATCAGGCCCGCGCCAATCGCAACGTCGCGGGCGGGCAGGACGAAGATCGGAAGCATCCCTCCCGTGGGATCCCCGTTCTGGACGAACAGCCAGGCGAGGCCAAGCCCGAGCGCGCCGCCGGCGACCGCAATGAAAATCGACTCGGCGAGCACCAGCATCAGGATCAATCCGTCCGGAAATCCAAGCGTCTTGAGCACCGCGAGCTCGCTGGTCCGCTCGCGCACCGACTGCGCCATCGTGCTGGCCGCGATCAGCAGGATGTTGAACAGGACCGCGGTCAGGATGGCAATCATGATCGCGCCGATATCGCCAATCTGCTTCGCGAATCCCTCGACGAACCCTTTCTCGGTCGTGGTCTTGGTCTCGGCCGACGAGTTCGCGAACATCCCGTCGAACGTGTGGCCCATCGCCACCGTCTGCGACGGATCGGCGACCTTCACCACGTACCAGCCGACCAGTCCTTCCCCACCCGCACGGTTCTCGTCGAGGTAATCGTAGCGGAAGAAAAACTGCGTCTTGTCGATGCCGTCGTCGCCGTCGTAGATCCCGGCGACGTTGAATTCCCACGTCTGGCCCTGCTTCGGCTGCCAGATGGTCGCCTGGATCGGAATTCGATCGCCGATCTTCCAGCCAAACCTGTCCGCGAGGTCGCGGCCGACGAGCGCACCCTGCCGATCGGCGAGCCACGCCTTGAGCTGGTCCGGCGGCACTTTGAACTCGGGATAGACGGCCAGGAACGTCTCGGGATCGACCGCCATCTGCGCGAAGAAGTTGGACGGATCCTGATAGACGCCGCCGAACCACGTCTGGTGCGTCACACGCTGGACCCCTGGAACACTCTGCAGGCGCGACTGGTACGACACCGGCAGCGGCATGATCAGGCTGACCTTGTGGATCAGCACAAGCCGGTCCAGCCCGGCGAGCTCCACGCCGAAGCTGAACGCCATCCGGATCGTCATCAGAATCCCGAACAACAGGAAGGCGACGAAGATCGACAGGAGCGTGAAGGTCGTGCGCATCTTCCGGCGCCAGACGTTCTTCCAGACGAGCGATACGAACTTCATACATTCGCCCCGGCCAGCACGCCTTTGTCGAGATGCAGCGTGCGGCGCGCGCGATCGGCGGCGTGCGGATCGTGCGTCACCATCACGATGGTCTTGCCGTGGTCGGCATTCAGCGCCTGGAGCAGCTCGAGCACCTCGTCGCCGGCCTTGCGATCGAGGTCCCCCGTCGGCTCGTCGCAAAGCAGCAGCGTCGGATCGGTGACGATGGCCCGTGCGATGCCGACGCGCTGCTCCTGTCCGCCGGAGAGCTGGCGCGGATAGTGTTTCGCCCGGTCCGCCAGCCCGACCACTTTGAGTGCGATGCCGGCCCGTTTCAGGCGCTCGCTCTTTGAAAGACTCGTCAACAGGAGCGGAAGCTCCACGTTGCGCTCGGCGGTAAGCACCGGAAGCAGGTTATAGAGCTGGAACACGAAGCCGACGTTCTGCGAGCGCCATCTGGAAAGGCTGCTGCCGCTGAGCCTGTTGATCTGTACGCCGGCGACGTCCACCGAGCCGCCGGTCGGGAGATCGAGTCCGCCAATCAGGTTGAGCAGCGTCGTCTTTCCGGAACCGGATGGCCCCATCAACGCGAGAAAATCGCCCTGCGGGATCTCGAGGTTCACGCCCTTCAACACGTCGATGCGCTCGCTGCCGCGCGTGAAGTGCTTGTGGACATCGGTCACTTTGACGAGAGGGTTCACTGTGTCACCACCCTTGCGCCGGCGGCCAGCCCCGGCGGTGGCGAGACGACCACTCGGTCGCGGGCGCGTAGAGCGCCCAGGACCTCCACGCGATCACCATCGGTGCCGCCCACGGTGACGGCCCGCCGTTCGACGATATCGTTGGTTGCGCCGGCAATCACGAAGACAAAACTTCCGGCCGTATCGGACGCAATCGCCGCTTTCGGCACGAGCTTGGCCGGCTGCGCCGTGGGAGCGGCCGTCTCGTCTTCCTCGCGGAGAAATGTCACCTTCACGCCCATGTCGGGAAGGATCCGGGGATCGAGCGCCTCGAACGCAATGCGCACCAGCACCGTGGCCTTCTGCCGATCCGCCGTCGGCACGAGCGTGATCACATGTCCGGGAATCTGCCAGTCCGGATAGGCGTCGAGCACCGCCGACACGTGTTGCGCCGGACGGACACGGTTGAGGTAACTCTCGTTCACGTCCACCTCGATCTCGAGCGAGCGCATGTCCACGATGGTGCCGATCCCGGTGCGGGTGAAGCCGCCGCCGGCAGAGACCGGCGAGACCATCTCGCCCGGCTGCGCGTCCTTGGAAATCGCCACCCCGCTAAAGGGGGCGCGGATCACCGTGTTGTCGAGGTCGGTCTGCTGCACCGCAACCTGGCGCTCGGCGACATTCACCTGCTGCCGGAGCGCGCTGATGCGCGCCTCGGTGCCGTCCACCTGGGCCTGCGCCTGCTCGAGCTCGGCCTCGGTCGTGATGCCTTCTTTCCGGAGATCGGCCATGCGCCGTAGCGTCAAGCGAAACTGTGCCAGCTGGACCTCGTTTTCGGTTACGGCCCTGCGCGCAGACTCGACCTGCGCCTGGGCGAGCGCCAGCGCCGCACGAGGGGTCGAGTCGTCCAGCCGCGCGAGCACCTGGCCCTCCGTGACAGCCATGCCCTCTTCCACGTTCACCTCGACGACCTTGCCGGTAATCTTCGACGACACGGTCGCCCGGCGCCGCGCCGTGACATAGCCCGACGCGTTCAACACCGCCGCCTGCGCCCCGGCCGCGCGCTCGGTAACCTCGGCGACCTCGACGGCGATTGGCCGCTCGCGCGTCATCCACATCCAGACGCCAGTACCCGCGCCTGCGATCAGGACGAGCGCGAGGATCCACCCGAGCCAGCGCCCCGCGCCGGGACGTTCGGGCTGGCGCTCGATGCGCAACGCGTTCAAATCCTGTTTCAGATCAGCCACAGCGATAGATTCGTTCTGATTAGACGTCATCCCGCACGTCGTCGTTCGGATCGGCCAGGACGTACGTCGTCGACGCCCGCTTGATGACGATGGTCAGCCCGAAGGCGACGAGCACCGCCGAGGCGCCGACGCCGAGATAGAGCCCGGTGCCGGCTAACGCCTCCGGCGCCTCGCCGGGCGACCGATCTTCCACAATCGCGTACGCCTGCGCCACCGTGCGGGCGCGCTCCCCGGCCATGCGCGGCATGATCCGCAGGGCCAGATACGTGATACCCAGCGCGGCCAACCCCACGACCAGCAGCGGGTGGCGCGAGTTCTTGCGCGTGATCAGGCTGAGCGTGGCGAGCACCACGGCCAGCACCCCGAGGCCGAGGACCCACACGGCCGCCATCTCGGGAAAACCGGTCAGCGACACGCCGCTCACGACGACCCACGGGAGAAAGGCGCTGATGGCGAGGGCGACACCGGCCGCGAGCGGGATGAAGTACGCCCGCATGCCGGGACGGAACATCCCCCGAACGCTCATTTTTGCGAGTGTACTATACCGGGGGGACGGGTCTCCGTACCGGTACGGGGGCCTGTCCCCCTGTACTGGTACGGGGCCTGCCCCGTTACTGGTACGGGGACCTGTCCCCCGTACTGTACGGGTGCCGGCGGGCTTACTGAGTGACGCGGACGACTTCTTCGAGCGTGGTGGTGCCTTCCCGGACGCGCGCCAGGCACTGCTCGCGAAGAGTGCTCATGCCGTTCTCTCGGGCCGCTTTCACCAGCATCGGCTCGGAGGCACGCGCAAGGACAAGCTCGCGGATCGATTCGGTCATCCGCATCATCTCGTAGATGCCCATGCGGCCCGTAAAGCCCGTCCCCCGGCAGTGCTCGCAACCGGCGCCGCGCATCAGGAGCTCGGGAACCTCGTCGCCGAACAGATGTCTGACGCCGGCCGGGACCGGCAGCTCTGTCGGACAATGGACGCAGATCCGCCGCACCAGCCGCTGGGCGACGATCGCCAGGATTCCCGACGCGAGGAAGTAGGGCTCGATACCCATGTCGAGCAGGCGCGTGATGGTGCCGGCGGAGCTGTTGGTGTGCAGCGTCGCAAACACGAGATGGCCCGTCAGCGACGCCTCGATCGCCGTAGTCAGCGTCTCGCTGTCGCGAATCTCACCGACCATGATGACGTCGGGATCCTGCCGGAGCACGGCGCGCAGCCCTTTGGCGAACGTGAAGCCGGCCTTTTCGTTGATCTGCCCCTGATTGATCCCGACCACTTCGTACTCGACCGGATTCTCGATCGTCGTGATGTTCTTGCCACCCTCCACCAGCTCGGTGAGGGCGGCGTAGAGCGTGGACGTCTTGCCGCTGCCGGTCGGACCGGTGATGAGAATGAGCCCCTCGGGACGGCGGATGGTCTCCCGAAAGTTGTCGAGGAGCGGCGCCCGCATGCCCAGGGCCGTCAACTCGAGGCGCAGCGAGGCCTGATCGAGCATCCGCAGCACCAGCTTCTCGCCGTGGATCGTGGGAAACGTCGACGCGCGGAAGTCGAGCCGGCGGGTGCCGATGGTGACAGTCAGCCGCCCGTCCTGCGGCAGCCGGTGCTCGGCGATGTCCATGCCGGCCAGGACCTTGAGCCGCGCGCAGATCGCCGGCGCCACGGCGGTGGAAATGTAGCCGATGTCGTTGAAGGTGCCGTCGACGCGGAAGCGCACGCGCAGGTTGTCGGGCATCCGCTCCAGGTGAATATCGCTCGCGCCCGCGCTCGCGGCGCGAGCCAGGATGCGATCGACCGTCCGCATCGCCGTCTGCTCCGTCGCCTCGTCGTACTCTTCTGCGTCGTCCTGGTCGGCTTTGCGCCGGCCCTTGGCCTGCCGCCGATCGGTTTTCACCGCCTCGCGCCTGTCCGATTCGAACGATTCTATCGATACCGCCTCCGTGCTCCCGTCGATTACGGACTCGAACATGCCCTGCGCGTAAAAGCGATCCAGCGCGGCCACGATTTCGTCTTCGAGCGCGACGAGCGTCTGGATCTGACATCCCGAGGCGAAACGAAGATCGTCGAGCGCGGCCAGATCCGTCGGGGATGCGATGGCGACCTGCAGCATAGTCCCGAGTTTCTGCAGCGGGACCGCCATGTGCTTGCGGGCCACTTTCTCGGGAAGCGCCTGGACGGCCGCGGGACTCACCGTGAACCCGTTGAGGCGCGTGGCGGCCACGCCCAGCTGCAGGCTCAACGCGCCGAGGACGGCGTCAGGCGTGGTGTATCCCAGATCGATCAGCACCTGGCCGAGGCGCCGGTCGGAATTGCGTTGGTGCTCGATGGCGAGCGTCAGCTGCTCGCGCGTGATGAGCTGCCGCTCGAGCAAGACTTCGCCGAGCGCCGCGCCCGCGCGCTGTGGCGGGGGCGGCTTCACCGGGCCGGCACTCTTTGGATCTCGGGGCGGAGGGAGCCTGAACTCAAGTGCCAATATACGACTCCGAAATCTTCTGAGGGACTAGACAGGACTCTTCTATCATGAAGCGTACCCAATCAGGACACGAGGTGAAGTGACTGTAGTGAGGGGGGTTAGGGCATTAGACGTGAAGCCCGAGGGCAGGAGACGCGTCCGGAAACAACACACAGCCTAACGGTATTGGCACAAACGAAGACCGTCTAACTTCCATCGCTCGAACCGGTTATGTCTTGTGTGTTCCGTTTCGCGGGATCGTGTATCGACGGCGCACCTGCGGCTACGACTTGCTGTCTGTATATTCCTCGTGCCACGCCATCTGGATGGCTTCGAGCTTCGGCTCGTTCGAGGTCTTGGGATCGTCGTCGAACCCATCGAGCGCGAGCACGTGGGCGCGCAAATCCGTGAACCGGACAGTCAACGGATCAATATCGGGCAACTTCTCGACCAGCGCGATCGCGATATCTTCGGCGTCTGTCCACTTCACGGCCTACCCTCCTGATTTCCCGAGCTGGATGCCGCCGCCTTCCTGCACGTAGTTCCGCGTGTACATCGGCAACTCGCAGACGACGTCGCCGGTGATGACGGCCTGGCAACCGAGCCGTGACCGCGCGGTCAGGCCCCAGGCGGTGTCCAGGCGATCGGCCTCGTCGTCCTGCATCTCGCTGAGGTGCTGCTCGCCTTCACGGATGATCACGTGGCAGGTCGTGCAGGCACAACTTCCGCCGCACGCGTGTTCGAGCGGGACGTGCAGATTTTTCGCGACGTCGAGAAACGACTCGGGCTTCCCGTGGTGTGAATACGGCAGCTTGCCGTGCTCGAATTCGACGGTCTGCGACTCGCCGTCGATGATGAACGTAACTCTTGGCATGTCCCCCTTCAACGCACGCAAACCACGAAGTCGCGAAGATCACGAAGCGCTTGGTACTTTTCGTGTGCTTCGTGTCTTCGTGGTTTACAGTCGATCGATAGACTTTCCCGCCAGCGCGGCGTGGACCGAACGGTTCATCATCACCTCCGCCAGGTGCTGCGTGGCTTCGTTCAACGCGTGCGTCTTTTTCTGAATGAGCTCGCGATCCGGTCCGTTCAGAACCGATTTCAGCCCGGCCAGCTCCGCCTCGATGCGCTCACGCTCGCCGGCGGCCAGCTCGGACTCGGCGATCGCCGGGAATTCGGGAGACCGGAGCGACTTCTCCGTCGCGCGCATCACCGACTCCGCTTCGTTGCGCGCCTCGATCAGCAGGCGCGCCGCGAAATCGGCTTCCGCGTTCTCGAACGAATCGAGCAGCATGCGCTCGACTTCCTCGTCGGTCAGCCCGTAGGACGGCTTGACCTCGATCGTCTGCTCGACATCCGTCCGCAGCTCGCGGGCGGTGACGCTCAGGATGCCGTTGGCGTCGATCTGGAACTGCACCTGGACCCGGGGCATGCCGGCAGGCATCGCGGGAATCCCGCGGAGCTTGAACCGCGCCAGCGAGCGGTTGTCGTCGACCAGCTCGCGCTCTCCCTGCAGCACGTGGATGTCGACGGACGTCTGGTTGTCGACGAAGGTCGTGAACATCTCGCTGCCGGTCGCCGGGATGGTGGAATTCCGCATGATGATCTTCGACATCACGCCGCCCATCGTCTCGATCCCGAGCGACAGCGGCGTCACGTCTAGCAGCAGCATCTCGCGGTTGCCGGTCATCAGGATGTCGGCCTGCACGGCCGCGCCGAGCGCGACGACCTCGTCGGGATTGAGCTCGCTGTGCGGCGTCTTGCCGAACAGCTCGCCGACCAGACGACGAACCAGCGGAATGCGGGTCGAACCCCCGACCAGGACCACTTCGTCGATCTGCGACGCCTCGAGCTCCGCATCGGCGAGCGCCTGACGGCACGGCTCGAGCGTGCGCTCGACGATCGGACGGATCGCCGCCTCGAGCTCGGTGCGGGTGATCCGCCGGCGATAGTCGCCAAGGGCGATCTCGGTTTCTTCGTTGTCGGACAGATCGAGCTTGGCCCGGATGACGGCCTGACGAATCGCCTGCACCTCGCCGCCGGTCGACGCAATCCGGCTGAAGCCGGATCCCGCATCTCCCAGGATCTGTTCCATCAGGATCAGGTCGATGTCGTCGCCGCCGAGGTGGGTGTCGCCGTTGGTCGACAGCACCTGGAAAACGCCGTCTTCGACCCGCAGAATCGAAATGTCGAACGTGCCGCCGCCGAAATCGTACACGGCAATCAGGCCGGCGTGGCGCTTGTCGAGGCCGTACGCGAGCGAGGCCGCAGTCGGCTCGTTGATGATGCGGAGGACGTCGAGGCCGGCAATGCGCCCGGCGTCGCGCGTGGCGGTCCGCTGTGCGTCGTTGAAGTAGGCGGGCACGGTGATGACGGCCCGGTCGACCTCCGGATCGATCTCGCCCTCTTCGGCGAAGTGCGCCTCGGCGCGGCGCTTGAGCTCTCGCAGGATGAACGCCGAGACCTCCGGCGCCGTGAACTCGCGCGCTCCCAGCCCGATCTTGACGATTCCTCCCGGGTCGCCGGCGAGGCGGAACGGGAACAACCCCGCTTCGTCGCCGACATCGTGCACGCCTTTCCCCATGAAGCGCTTCACCGAGTAGACGGTCCGGCCCGGGTCGGTCAGCAGCCGACGTTCGGCCTCGCGGCCGACGAAGACGGTGTGGTCCTCCGAAACCGAGACGACCGACGGGACGAGGCCGTCGCCGCTGCGATCGCGGATCACGACGGGCACGCCGTCCTTGACGTAGGCGACGAGGGAGTTGGTGGTGCCGAGATCGATGCCGACTGTTTTGCTCATGCTGAGAGAATCTCCACCACGGAGGCCACGGGGGACACGGAGGAACAAACCCGTACGTTTTGACCTCCGCGTCCTCCGCTTCCTCCGTGGTAGGTAGTCTTCATGCCGTTAGCTCCCGCTCGATCCCCTCGAGCAGGTTGTTGATGTAGTTCCGCTCGAGCACTCGCTCGCGGAGGGCGCTCAGGATCGCCTGGCGCTCGGGGTCGTCTCCCTGGGATCCGGAAGCGGCGCCGAACGCGTCCCAGCGCGCTGACAGATCCTTCAACTCTGCCTCGTGCGCCGCCCGCTTGGCCTCAATCGGGGCGCGGGCGCGTTCGAGCCTCGCCCGCCACACGTCGGCGGCGGCGCCGCCGCTGCGGAGATCGCGCACCTCGTCGAGCTCTTCGTTGAGGGAAAAGACCTCTTCGAGCATCGTCGCCGGCACCGAGTCCTGCGCCCGTGGCGAAAACCCTTCGAGCCCGAGCAGGTATTCCGCGCGCGCGATCGGGTTGCGAAGCGTGCGATACGCGTCGTTCAGGTACGAGGACCGCTCGAGGCTCGCGCGGCGCTCGGCCGGCGTCGCGTTGTAGAAGAAATCGGGATGGAACTGCCGGCTCAGCGTGCGAAAACGCTGCTCGAGATCAGCGGCGTCAAGATTGAGCCGGCGAGGCACGCCCATGAACGCGAAATAGTCGCCGTGACGGCCGAGGGTCAGGATCTGGCTGCACTGCGGACAGAAGTGGACGTCCACCGGCGCCCCACCGCCGCAGTTCCTGCAGTCCTGAAGCGTCCGGGTCGTGATTGGGGAAGACATAGAAAATGACAAGTCTCAACTGTCAAGTCTGAAGTCTCAATGAGACTTGAGACTTGAGACTTGAGATTTCCCTAGGCTCCGAAAGAGCTGCCGCACCCGCAAGTGGTCTTCGCGTTCGGATTGTTGAAGACGAAGCCTTTGCCGAGCAGGTCGGTGTCGTATTCGAGGACCGTCCCGTTCAGATAGAGAAGGCTCTTCTTGTCGACGAAGATCTTGGCGCCATCGGCGCCCTCGAAGATCTCGTCACCCATTCGCGCCTGCTTCTCCCACGAGAAGGTGTAGCTCAGGCCCGAGCATCCGCCGCCCTTGACGCCGACACGCAGTCCCCCCTCGGCGATGCCCTGCTTGGCCATCAAGGTGCGGATCTTCCGTGCGGCGTTCTCGCTGATCTCGATCATGGTCTTACGCAGTCGGCTGCGCGTGCGTCCCGGCCGGCGTGGTCTTCGCGCCCTGCTGCTTCTTCTTGTAGTCGGAGATCGCCGCCTTGATCGCGTCCTCGGCGAGCACCGAACAATGAATCTTCACCGGCGGCAGGCTGAGCTCGGCCACGATGTCGGTGTTCTTGATCGCCAGCGCCTGGTCGACGGTCTTGCCCTTCAGCCATTCGGTCGCGAGGCTCGAGCTCGCAATCGCCGAACCGCATCCGAAGGTCTTGAACTTCGCGTCGTCGATGAGCCCGGTTTCCGGGTTCACCTTGACCTGAAGCTTCATGACATCGCCGCACTCGGGCGCACCCACCAGGCCTGTGCCAACGTTCGGATCTTCTTTCGGCAGCGATCCGACGTTGCGCGGGTGTTCGTAGTGCTCGATTACCTTTTCCGAATAAGCCATTTCTGCTCCTCAACTCAATCTGGTCATTTAGTCATCTGGTTATCTGGTCATTGATCGGTCAATTGATCAATCAATGACCAAATAACCAGATGACCAGATGACCAAATTCATGATCGCATCAGTCTGTTTGCCACTGCATGGTCGACAGATCGACCCCTTCCTTCGCCAGCTCGTAGAGCGGGGACATGTCGCGAAGCCGTGTCACGACCGTCGCCAGCTTGTCCGCCACGTAATCGACTTCTTCCTTCGTCGTCCACCGGCCGAGGCCGAAGCGGATCGAGGAGTGCGCCAGGTCGTCGCCCGCGCCGAGCGCCTTCAGGACGTAGGACGGCTCGAGGCTGGCCGACGTGCAGGCCGAGCCCGATGACACCGCGACGTCGTTGATGCCCATCAGCAGCGACTCGCCTTCCACGTACGCGAAGCTGATGTTCAGGTTGTGCGGCAGCCGGTGCTCGGTCGAACCGTTGACGTAAATCTCGTCGAGGCTCTTGTGCAGCTTGTCGTTGAGATAGTCGCGGAGCCCGCCGAGGCGCGCAGCATCGGCCGCCATTTCCAGCCGGCACAGCTCCGCGGCCTTGCCGAAGCCGGCGATCCCCGGCACGTTGAGCGTGCCCGAGCGCATGCCGCGCTCGTGACCGCCGCCGTCGATGATCGGCGCCAGGAGGACGCGCGGGTTCCGGCGGCGGACATACAACGCGCCGACGCCCTTCGGTCCATACATCTTGTGGGCACTGATCGACGCCAGATCGACTTTCAGGTCGTTGACGTTGAACGGCACCTTGCCAACCGCCTGGACGGCGTCGGTATGGAACAGGACGCCCTTTTCCTTCGCGATCGCGCCGATCTCGGCGATCGGCTGAATGACGCCGATCTCGTTGTTGGCGGTCATGATCGTGATGAGGATCGTCTTGTCGGTGATGGCCGCCTTTAGATCGTCGAGGCTGATCCGGCCGTCCTTCGCCACCGGCAGATACGTGACCCGGTAGCCGTCCTTCTCGAGACGCTTGCACGTGTCGATCACCGCCTTGTGTTCGGTGACCGCCGTGATGATGTGATTCCCCTTCTCCCGATACATCTCGGCGACACCCTTGATCGCCAGGTTGTCGGACTCGGTCGCGCCGCTCGTGAAGACAATTTCCTTCGGGTTCGCGCCGATGAGATCCGCCACCTGCTTGCGCGCCCTGTCCACCGCTTCTTCGGCTTCCCAGCCGAAGGGATGGTTGCGGCTCGCCGAGTTGCCGAAATGAGTCGTGAAATAAGGGACCATGACCTCCACGACGCGCGGATCGACCGGCGTGGTCGCGTGATAGTCCATGTAGATCGGGAGCTTGACAGCCATATTTTTTTCACCCGGCGGACCCAAAGGGTCCGCCCCTACCGCGTCCTTCACAAATGCGTGTGCAATACCGCCGCGCGTGTCTGAACCGGCACGGGTGGATCCGATGCCAGCTCGGCGATCGTGCATTCGCCGAGCGCCGCCAGAATCCTGTCGCGCACCTTGAACAGCGGATCGCGCACATTGCACTTCGAAAACTGCTCGCACTGCCCCTCGTCCGTCGTGCAGGCTGTTACGGTCACCGGGCCCTCGATCGCCTGAATGACGTCGGCCACCGAAATCAGCCCCGGCAGACGGGCCAGTTGATATCCCCCGCGCGTCCCCTGGTGGGAGACGAGCAGGCCCCGCCGGACCAGCCGCTGCAGCACCTTCGCCATCAACTCAATCGGGACGTCGTACTGCTCCGCAATCTCGCGGGCGGATGATGAATCCTGGGAGCCCCGATCCCCGCGCACCGCCAGGTGTTTCATGGCAATGAGCGCGTAATCCGCCTTTTTTGAAAGCCTTAGCATCTACGACCTTATGAGTCGTATTTTAGTATTTCGGCTGCGTCGGGTCAACCTTGTCGATCCAGTCGAGGATCCCGCCCTTGAGGTTCAGCGCTTTCTTGAACCCTACGGATCGGAGGAAATCCACCGCCTTCGCGCTTCGCCCGCCCATTTTGCAGTGCACGACCAGATCCTCGTCCGGGTCGAGCTCGGCATACCGCCGCGCGATGTCGCCCAATGGGATCAGCGTCGCGCCTGGAATGCGGTTGATCTGGTACTCGTTGGGCTCGCGGACGTCCAGAATCGTCACCTTGTCTCCACGGTCGAGCCGCTGCTTCAGCTCGACCGCCGTGATGTCCGTCGCGTTGTTCACGATGCTTCCTCCTACAGGCTCCGGTGCGGCAGGGTGAATGCCGCAGAACTGGTCGTAGTCGATGAGCTTGGTGACCGTCGGGTGCGTGCCGCACACCGGGCAGTCGGGGTCCTTCTTCAGCTTCAGCTCGCGGAACTTCATCCGCAGCGCGTCATAGATGAGGAACCGGCCGACGAGCGGTTCACCGATGCCGGTAATCAACTTGATGGCTTCGGTCGCCTGAATCACACCGATGATGCCGGGCAGCACTCCCAGCACGCCGCCTTCGGCGCAGCTCGGCACGAGGCCGGGCGGCGGCGGCTCCGGATACAGGCAGCGGTAGCAGGGACCGTCCTTGGTGGCGAACACCGACGCCTGCCCCTCGAAACGGAAAATGCTGCCGTAGGCATTCGGCTTGCCCATCAGCACGCATGCGTCGTTTGTCAGATAGCGGGTCGGAAAATTGTCCGTCCCGTCGAGGATGACGTCGTAGGGCTCGAACAGCTTCAGCGCGTTCTCCGAGGAGAGCGCCACCTCGTATGTCTGAACATCGACGTGCGGGTTAATCGCGTTGAGCCGATCCTTGGCCGACGCGAGCTTCGAACGCCCCACGTCGGGCGTGCCGTGGATGATCTGCCGCTGAAGGTTGCTGAAGTCCACGACGTCGAAATCGACGATGCCGATGGTACCGACACCGGCGGCCGCCAGATATAGCGCGGCGGGGGATCCGAGGCCCCCGGCGCCGATGCACAGCACGCTGCCCGCCTTCATCCGGCGCTGCCCGTCCATGCCGACTTCCGGCATGATCAGATGACGGCTGTAGCGCTTGACCTCGTCATTTGTCAGCTGCGGCAATTGATCGGGGAAGGGTTCCGGAGTCTTTTCAGCAACCGGCCCCCGTGGAAGGGAACCCGCCCCCGTGTACCCCGCCGGCCACCGAGGGGATGATGCTGACCGTGTCGGCCGCGGTCACCGGCGTCTGCTCTTTCTGCAGATACCGGATGTCTTCGTCGTTGACGTACACGTTGACGAAGCTGCGGAGCTTGCCCTGCTCGTTGTACAGGTGGGCTTTCAGCCCGCCGTGCTTGCGCGTGAGATCCGCGAGCAGTTCACCCACGGTGGCGCCGTCGGCGTCCACCGCGTCCTTCTTATCGGTGTAAGGTCTGAGCGGTGTCGGAATCAGAATTTTCGTCGCCATGATGCAGTTCGCCCTCTTCGAAGCTCGATCGATCGTCTTTCAGCCACCACACGGTCATGTCGCCCGACCGCCCCGCGGCGACCGCGACGATGATGTACCCAAACGTGGGCCACGCGTGATCCAGATCGTACTGGGATGGACGCGCGGGGTGATCAGGATGTGAATGATAGAACCCGAGCAGCTCGCCGCCGAGCTCGCTCGCGCGGCCCTCAGCCGTGCGGTAGTCCGACGGACGGACGAGAAAACGGCGCCGCGGTCCTTCTTCCGTCGTATTCGGCAGCGGCACGGTCGCCGTCACGCTGCCGCTTTGGCCGACGAGCGCGCCGCAGCACTCGTGCGGGTACGTCTCCTCACCATGCCGCCGGATCGCATCGTCCACGGCCGCCGTGATCACCATCCGATGCTCAGTCATCGGCCGTCCAGAAGCTATCGGTCAGGTACTTCTCCGCCCCGTCGGGAAATATCGTGACGAGCACGCCGCGATCGAGGCCCCGCGCGACGTCGAGCATCGCGGCGAGCGCGGCGCCCGACGAGATGCCCGCCAGCAGCCCTTCCTCGCGGGCGAGGCGCTTCACCATCTCGTGCGCGCGTTCCGTGGCGATGCGCAGGTCTTGATCCGCGAGCGACGGATCGTAGATCGCCGGCACGATGGCCGACTCCATGTGCTTGAGCCCTTCCAGCCCATGGAACGGGCCTTCGGGCTGAAACGAAATCAGCCGAATCGCCGGGTTGAATTTCCGCAGCCGGCGCCCCGTGCCGACGAACGTGCCGCTCGTGCCCAGGCCGGCGACGAAGTGAGTCAGACGGCCGCTCGTCTGCTCGATAATCTCCGGCCCGGTCGTGTCGTAGTGCGCGCGCCAGTTCGCGTCGTTACTGTACTGATCCGGATAGAAATACATCTCCGGACTCTCGGCGTACAGCCGCCGCGCCTCGCGGATGGCGCCATCGATACCACCTTCGAGCGGGTCGGTGAGCACGAGCTCGGCGCCGAGCGCCCGGAGCATCAGTTTTCGTTCCGGGCTCGCATTGGCCGGCACACACAGCTTCACCCGATAGCCACGCGCCGCGCCGACCATCGCGTATGCGATACCCGTGTTGCCCGACGTTGCGTCGAGAATGGTGCGGCCGGCTGTCAGCTTGCCGGACGCTTCGCCTTCGAGGATCATCCGCGCGGCCGCGCGATCCTTTACCGAACCTCCGGGGTTCTGCCACTCGGCCTTCGCATACAGCTCGATGCCGGCAGGAACCTCGCGCTCGAAACGATGCAGCCGCACGAGCGGCGTCCGGCCAATCATGTCGAGGACCGACGAGCTGGAACGGTGATCGACCGACGATTCAGAGGATGAGCTTGAAGACATCGGAACTATATACGACCGAAGTAGTCCGGATTATACCAACCAAGGGACGGCTGTCAAACCGGGCTATACTCTCGCTGACCGAAATGACGGCTTCTGAATACCAGCAACTTCAATCAGAACAATCACATACAGATACGATTACAAGGCTTGGCGGATGGCTGTTCCGACGCCGGACGGTGATCCCGATACCCCTCGTCCTGGCCGTGCTGCTGGCGCCTGAGCCGGTGGAGCGCAGCTCTGTCGGCATCGTGGCCGCTGGAGTCGTGTTGGTTGCCGCCGGCGAGCTCATGCGGCTGTGGGGCGTGCGTCATATCGGCGCGATCTCCCGGACGCGGAGCAACCGGCTCGGGCCGCTCGTCGCGTCCGGTCCCTTCGCACTCATGCGCAACCCGCTGTACGTCGGCAACGTCGCGCTCTGGGTGGGGTTCGCGTTGAGCGCGCGACTCTTCTGGCTCGCTCCACTGTTCGTTGCGATCCTTGCATTCGAGTACCACGCGATCGTGCGATGGGAGGAACGGCTCCTCGTGGAACGCCTCGGCGATCGTTACCGCTTGTACGCGGCGCAGGTGCCGCGTTGGGTCCCCAACCCGATCTCCCGCAGAGCACTCGATTTCTCTGCGGACCCGGCCGTCTCTGAGGTGAACGTCTTCTCGTGGCGCGACACGTTCTACAGCGAACGCGGCACTCTCATCGCGATTGCGGTGGGTACGTCCTTCTCTGGATCAAGGCTCAAGTCTGAAGCTCACGTCTCAAGTTGGCTCACGTTTATTCTGAACTTGAGCTTTGAGAGTTGAGACTTGAGGTTTGAGTGATTGCCACAGATACCAGCAGGCGACTGAGCGGTACGGCCGCCAGGCTTCGCCGATCTTCAGCAGGCGCTTCGAATCCGGCTGTTTGCGCAGTCCGTACATCCGCATCACCGCATTCACGATGCCGAGATCGCCGACCGGCAACACATCGGGCCGATGCAGGCGGAACATCAGGAACATCTCCGCCGTCCACCGGCCGAAGCCCTTCACCGACGTCAGGCGCTCGATCACGATCTCGTCGGGAAGGGCCTCGAGCTCGTCAAGTCGCAGTCGCCCGTCGGCGATGCGCGCGCACAGGTCGCGCATGTAGCCGACCTTCTGGCCGCTCAGGCCCACGCCCCGCAGCGCCACGTCATCGAGGGCCTCGATGGCCGCGGCGGCCGGAATCCGCTGCTCGGGGAACAGTGCAAGGAACCGCCCGAAGATCGTGGCCGCCGCCTTCGTGGACAGCTGCTGGCTCACGATGGCGCCGACAAGAGCGGACAGGTGATCGCTGCGCTGGCGGTCGGCCATCCGGCAGGCGCCGATGCGCTTGATGGCCGCGCCGAGAATCGGATCGCGGCGCATCAGCAGCCGTCGTGCCCTGGCGTAGCCCTCCGGCGTCAACGGGGCCGGCGCGTCGCCCGCTCTGCCGCCGCTGCCTACGGCGTGCACACGACCCTGAAGCCGATGCTGTAGGCGTAAGTATCGGGCGGCACGGTGTGGCGACACGCGGACCGGAGCATCGACACGTCGTCATTCACCCAGGCCCCGCCCCGGACAATGCGCAGGCTGCCATGGTCGGGTCCGAGCGGATCGTTCACCTCGCCGCTGCCGTAGTACTCGCTGTTGTACCAGTCGGACACCCATTCCCACACGTTTCCCACGACGTCGCACAGGCCGAACGCGTTGGGCGGATACGTGCCGGTCGGCCGCGTGCCGCGCTGATGCTTGGCCAGCGGATCGTCGAGATAGTTGCAGCGCGACGCGTCGACCACGTCGCCCCACGGATACCGTCTGCCTTCGACGCCGCCACGCGCCGCCTTCTCCCATTCCGCTTCGGTTGGCAGCCGGTACCACCCGCTCGATCGCCTCGGAGAGCCAGCGGCAGTACGCTTGTGCATCCTCGAAGCGCACCAGCACGACCGGATGGTTGCCGTGGCCATGGGGCGGTTCCTGGCCCTCCCAGACATAGGGCATCGACAATTCCTTGAAGAGCGCGTCCCGGCCGCCGGATGCGACAAGGGGCAGCTCTCCCACGGCCGGGGCCGGATGGCCGGTCGCCCTGACGAAGCGCGCGTACTCGTCGTTGGTAACCTCGAAGCGGCCCGTGAAGAACTCGCTGACGTGCACACGATGGACGGGACGCTCGTCGGCGGCGGCATCGGCGGCGCCCATCAGGAACGCTCCAGCGGGGATCCGTGCGAGATCGGGAAGTGTGGGCAGCGTCAAAATGGTCGGGTTGCCTCGATCACGGGATACTCTGCACGCTTACGATAGCCGGAATTGATTATGCGCCCAAAACACGCTTACCTTGCGACGTCGCGGCAACCCGGGAACGAGACATCGCGTGCGGGGAGGGGCCCCTATGGAAATCTCTGACGTCAAGCGGAGGGTCGTCGAGACGATCGAACGCGCCAGACGCCTGTCGGGCGAAAGGCGGACGCGCATCGACGAAGCCGCCCGCGAGTACGAAGCATTTCTCGATCGTATCGCCATCCCTGTCTTCAAACAGGTGGCGAACGTCCTGCGCGCCGAAAGCTACCCGTTCACGGTGTTCACGCCGGGCGGCAGCGTGCGCCTGATGTCGGATCGCGCCGCGGAGGATTACGTGGAACTGGAACTCGACACGACCGGCGAACCCGTGGTGACCGGTCGCGCCAGCCGCAGCCGGGGGCGGCGCGTCATCGAGTCGGAGCGGCCGATCGGATCGCCGGCGACGCTCACCGAAGAAGATGTGTTGTCGTTCGTGTTGAAGTCGCTCGAACCGCTCGTCGAACGATGAAAAAGGGTCGGCAGTCTTTTCGGATCGTGCAAAAAAGACTCCCGACCCCTTTTTCAGGCGGGGCGCTCGAGGGCGGACGTGTCGATGCCCTGGCGTTTGAGAAACGCGAGGAACGCGGGCCGGTCGCTCACGTGACGATAGGCATCGAGGATGTCCACAATACCGTTCTGCACGTAGTTTTCGAGCGCGTCGTGCAGCGGGACCATCCCCAGCCGCCGCCCTCCTTCGATCGCCATCGGCAACTGCGACGTCTTCCCCTCCGCGATAACACCTGCCACGGCGGGCGTATTCAGGAGCACTTCGCGCGCCACCACGCGTCCCCCGCCAATTTTCGGCAGCAGGACCTGCGCGACCACTCCCCGGAGATTGTCGGCGAGGGCGAGCTGAACCTGTCGGGAATGCTCAGGGGTGTAGAAGTCGAGGACGCGATCGATGGTTTTTGTCACGTTGTGCGCCGAGAAGCCGGCGATGACCAGATGGCCGAGGGCTGCGGCCTCGAGGGCGACGCTCATCAACGGTTCGGTCCGGATCTGTTCGAGAACGAGGACGTCCGGATCTTCGCGCAGCGCCGCGCGGGCGGCCGCCAGCACCTCGTCGTCGCCACCGCGCACTTCCCGCTGGCTGATGAAGGAACTGCGCCGGTCGTGGACGATATTGACCTCGCGCTCGATCGTGATGACATGGTCGTGCCGGGTGCGATTGATCAGGTCCACGAGAGCGGAGATGAGCGTGCGCTTCCCGCTGGATCGCGATCCCGCGATGACCACGAGCCCCTCGGGCTCGATCGCCAGCGACTGAATCTCCGGCCCGAGGGAGAGATGGTCGACCGAGACCGAGCGCACTGGCATCAGCCGGAAGACGCCGCCGGGGCCTCGATGATCGCTGAAGCTCATGCAACGGACGCGGCCGATGTCCTCGATGTCGCAGATCCACTCGGTCGTCGCACCCGTGCGCAGTGTTTCGTGGCTGCGATCGGGCATCAGCGTCAGCAGCAGCGAGATCACATCGTTCGACGTGAGCACCGGCTCGCTGTCCAGGCTCTGAAGCCCGCCATCCACCCGCGCGGACGGCCGCGCGTCGGAGGACAGATAGAGCGTCGATGCACCGCGCGCCGAGGCCGTTCGAAGCAGGCGCTCGAGACCCGACAACGTGTCGCCGACGGGGACAGAAAACGACGGCGCTTCGATCCGGATCGGGCTGCGTGACATCGGGAGCACGACCGCGGGCGGCGGCGCGAGCCGCGGCTCCGGCGGCGGAATCGGCTCGGGTCGCAGCGGAGCGGGCGGCATGGCCGGCACCGGAGGTTTCGCAGACGCGGGTGGCGCCACGGCCACTGGTATCGGCGGTACGGTTGGCATAGGTTCAATTGAACGGAATATCACCGTAAGGGGCACTGAGAGCGGCACAGCCTCGACGGGCACCGCAGGAATGCTGTCCGGCACGGCTGGCATTGCCGATGCGATTGCGGGCGCAGACTGCAGCGCCATCGCCGCAGCCGGTGGGGTCGGCACGACTGCAGGTGGCAACATCACCGCCGCCGGTGGTGGCGGTGCCACGACTACAGGTGGCAGCACCACGGCCGCCGGTGGTGGCGGCGTCACAACTGCAGGTGGCAGCACGACCGCCGCCGCCGGTGGTGGCGGCATCACGACTGCAGGTGGCAGCACAACCGCCGCCGGTGGTGGCGGCGTCACGACTGCGGGTGGCAGCACCGACCGCCGCCGGTGGTGGCGGCGTCACGACTGCAGGTGTAGCACGACCGCCGCCGGTGGTGGAGGCGTCACGACTGCAGCTGGCAGCACGACCGCCGCAGGTGGTGGCGGCGGCGCTGTAGGCGCAGGTCTGACTGGATCGGCCATTACCGCCGAAGGCACCGGCGGTGCCGCAAGCCTGACCGGCGCCGAAGGAATCATCGGCGCCACGGCCGCAGGCGCAGGCGCGATCACCACTTCAGGCGCCGGTGCCACGGCCACAGGAAGCGGTGCGATCGGCGCAGATCTGACGGCCTCGACCATCACGACGGGAGGAACTGACGGCGCCACAGGCTTGACCCCCACCGACGCAGCGATGGGCAACGCAACCGGCCGGGCCGGCGCCGCAGGAGTTGCTGGAGCAGCCGGCAGCGGCGTCACGGCAACGGGTGGCGGCGGGAGAGGCGCCCGGATTGGAGGCGGGACAAGCGCTGAGGGTGTTTCGGGAACGTGCGGAAGCGCTGGTTCCTTGTGCGGCAGGGTCAGTTCGATTTCTTCGTCCTCTTCGCCGTCCACATCCTCCCGGTGACTCATGCCCGGCCAGAAATGATCCGCTTCCGGCAGGGCCAGGGCTTCATCGACTACCACCGGCTGGTCAGATCCACGCACCTCGATTTCAATGAAATCGTCGTCGTTCATCAGGTCGATCGGAGCCGCCGCGGATGCGGAAAGCGGCGCGGGCTCTACCGGCAACCGTGAAACTCTGTCGTCGTCCAGGACGCGCTTCCGCCGAATCTCCGCCCAGACGTCATCCCCACCCCGGGCAACGACGACCGTGAACTGCTCCTGCGGGAACTCGGCCCGGGGCGGCAAGGTGTACTGGACGGCGCCGAACTCGTCGAGCGCGTGCTGGAATTCAGCCGGCAGCAACTGCGCGACGATGCCGCTGACCGCGTCGAGCGTCAGGCCCCGGCTGGCCAGTTCCACCTGTCCAGTGGGCGATACGACGTACGGCTTGTCGCCGGCGTGCATGACCAAAGCTTCGCCGTCAATGTTGACGATCGCCTGGAGGAGCGAGGGGACGAGGTTGACTTCAGACACAGAACTGCACGCGGTGGCAGAGCACCAGGACCGGGAACTCTGCCGACCTGTGTGTCGGCGTGAGCTGAGGTAAGCATTAGGAACGCCTGGCCGAGCCGATCTCGTAGATCCGCACGAGCTCGACGAGCTTGTAGCCACGGGTCTGGTACGGAGGCACGATGCGTTGGGTCCGAAGATACTGAAGCATCCCGTCATCCGAGTAATCCGGAGCACCGACGTCAGACAGCCCCGCCAGCGCTCGCTCGAGCCCGTCGATCGTCAGGTCTTTTTCAACGACGGCGCGCGAGGCCGGCAAAAAGCCGAACCGGCGGAAACGTTCGCGGCGGACCTTCGTCGTGAACGCCACGAACAGCTCGTTGCTGATGAAGTTGTAGTCCGCGTCGCTCCGGCTCGCCGGCGCGTCTTCGACCCGCACCATCGCGATCGGGCTCAGCGTACGCAGCCGTTCGACGAGCAGCGCGGTGAACTCCCCTTCGCCCGACCATTTCGATGTGTCCAGTTCCATACTTATGGTCCGGATTTATCCGGACCGTTGTGCCCGGTGTATCGCCATCAACCCGCCGAGCACCGGCAGGTAGCGAACGTCGGTGAAGCCCCGAGCTTCCATCAATCGACCGACGGCCACCGCGCCAGGATATCGCCGGATCGACGCAGGGATGTATCGATACGTGTCCGGATCGCCATGCAGAAGCGATCCGAGCACGCCGCCCACGATCGTCAGGTACAGCAGGTACGCACGCCGAACCAGTCCGTTGGCAGGCCGGTTGAAATCGAGCGACAGCGCGAGACCGCCGGGGGTCAGCACGCGCGCAATCTCGTCGATCGCGAGGGCAAGATCCGGAACGTTCCGCAGGCCGTACCCCGTCGTGACCAGGTCGAACGATCGGTCGGGAAACGGCAGCGCCAGCATGTCGCCTACAACGAAGGTACACGAGCCCGAACTTTGCCGCGGTTTCGCCGTCGCCAACTCGATCATCCTGTGGGTGATGTCGAGCCCGACGACGCGCGCGCCGGATGAAGACAGCGCGAAGGCAATGTCCCCGGTGCCGGTCGCAAGGTCCAGCGCATGCCGCCCCTGCGCCGGCTGCGCCAGAGCCACGAGACGCCGCTTCCAGCCGCGATCCTGGCCGTACGAAAGCGCAACCGTGATGAAATCGTACCGATCGGCAATCGTGGCAAAGAGCCTGCGGACGTACCGGCTCCTGCCTTCGGGGGTGGCTAGTCGATCATTCAGGGACACGGAAGAAAGTTGGATAATACTGCGGCATGTTTCCGTCGAGCACCGTCGAGAACTATCTGAAGGCCATCTTCCAGGGCCAGTCTGCGCTTCCGGCCGCCGTGCGGCTCGTGCCAATGGGCAGCGTGGCGTCCGCGCTCGGCGTGACGCCGGGCACGGCGACGACGATGGTGAAGGCACTGTCGGAATCGGGCCTGGCCGAGTACGAGCCGTACAGCGGCGTGCGGCTGACTGCTGCTGGCGAACGGCTGGCTGGACTCGTGCTGCGCCGCCACCGGCTCGTCGAGCTCTTTCTGGTGCAGGTCATGGGAATGAGCTGGGCGGAGGTGCACGACGAGGCCGAACAGCTCGAGCACGTGGTGTCGGAGCGGCTGATCGATCGTATCGACTCCATGCTGGGCCGTCCGACGCACGACCCGCATGGCGATCCCATTCCGACCTCGGAAGGCGCCATCCCCGCGCGGCATCTCGACAGCCTGATGACGTGCCCGATCAACACGCCCCTCGTCGTGGCGCGCATCGCCGATCAGGATCCGCCGTTCCTCCGGTTCATCGAGAAACACGACCTGAAACCCGGGCAGGCGATCGAGGTTGAAGCGCGGGACGCAGCGGCCGACTCGGTGATGTTGAGGGCGAACAACGGCCGCGCCATCACCATCGGAACGCGTGCGGCCTCGAAGCTGCTCGTCGAGATCAGCGTCCGCCCTCAAGTGGACCAATCCGGCTGACCGCCTTCGGCAAGGCTACTGCGTCAAGAAGCCGGAGCACACGCTCCCCGGGTCACATCAACTTGCCGAGGGGACCCAAATCCAGGTTGAGGTCCTCGGGCGAAAGCCCGAACCGCGCGCCGATTTCCTTGATTGTCTCCTCGAGCCGCATCAGGGCGACCCCGACCGCTTCGACTTCCTTACGCGTCAGCGTCTTCTGCTCCATGCGCCGGATCGCCTGACGCTCCATCAACTTCCGCAGGAACTCGACGATCGTCAGCACAAGTTGGGCGACTGACCGCTGCACATCGTCGGTTTCCGGATTCCACCGCATCGGCGCTGCTTTCCGCTCGATCTCCCGCTTCAGCGCGCGCAGCTCCGCGGCTGTCACTGCTGTGGCGGCAAACGCCTTCGAGCGCGGGCGACGGCCGGCTCGTGGCCGAGGTTTCACCTGCTTCGCCTGGCGGACCGGCTTCTTCAACGGAGCCTGCGCGACGCAGGTGGGCGATGACGCGACCTCCGCTTGGGCGCAGCGGGATCCCGGGGCAGCACGCGATCGGCGGCGCACAGCAGCGCCGCCAGGCGGACGTAAATCAGATCGACGCCGGCCACGCCAAGGGTCAGATCGCCGTTGGCCATCACGCCCTTCTCGAGCAGGCGGTCCAGCAGATCGAGAAGGGATGCTTCCGGCGGTTCGAGCACGCTGTGGGCGAGCGATGTTTCCGGCGGGGTCAGATTGCGTCGTGCCATGACGTCAGTCCTTGACGAACGTGTACGGCGGCCACGGACCGCTCGCCGTCACCTGGTAGCCGAGCGGGCCGAGCCGCCGCGCCTCGCCGGCAACGAGCGCGCGAAACGCCGTGGCCCGGGCGCGCGGTACCAGAAATGCCGCGTCGAGCAGCACGGGGCCCTCCTTGACCGGCAGTTCGCTCGCGCTCCTGCGCCTGGCGAGGCGTGAACGCGCCTTCAGCCGATCGTAGAGCGCGATCACGGTTTCCCGTGCACGCTCGGCGAGCTCGGTGGCCGCATCACGCTGGACCTTTTTTTGAGCCAGGTAGCTCGCGCCCGTTCGCGCCGGCCTGGGCGAAGCGCCTGCCTGCCGAGGGACCGGTTTCGCAGCCGGAGGACGGTGCGTCACGCGGACGCCCCATTCGATCTGGTTCGCGACCCGCTTCACGATCGCCCCGACCCGCCGCTTGTCGCCGCGGACCTGCTCGAGCGCGCGATCGTCGCTGTTGAAAATGGTGAAGAGCTTCATCGGGACGACAGCCCGATGATTGATGAAGGACTCGACCACGGCTTCGTGCGCGATCGCCGCGCGCGATACCCAGTCGAGATCGGACAGCTTCCGGTTGATCGTCTCTTCGCCGTACCGGTTCAACGGCGCATCGGCTACCACCAGCCACAGGCGCTTGTCCACGTCGAGCAGCCGGATCGGCCCCATGCCCGGCAGGCGCGTGAATCGCCGGCGCAAGACGGGCCGGCGATCGGCCGCGACCAGACAGTACACGTACGTTCCGGGTTTGGCCATCAGATCACGATCTGTCCGATTGTCCGAGCGAACGGTCGAAGGCCGTCCCCTACAACTGTCTACTGTCTCTCGGTGGGGGACGGTCTTTAGACCGTCCCTTGCGAGAACCACGACTCCCGTTCACGATCCAAGCGCCTGACCAGCGCGCGAGCGCGACAGTCCCTCGAGGCGGCGGCGCCGCGAGCGGGGTCTGGATAATAACGCACTGCCGCCGGCGCGCGCGCAGCAGCGCGATCTCGCGCTGCTCGGCGGCGGCGGTCGCGCGGCACCTGGGGCAGCGGCCCGGCCCAAGGGTCATCGCGTTGAGCACCACAGCCGGAGCGGACAGTCGCAGGCGCCGCAGCCGTGCGAGCAGCCGCTCGGTCTCGATTCGGGGCAGCGCAGCCGCACGCGTGACGACGATGAAGCGGGTGTCACGTGGATTTCGCAACAGCTCCTTGAGACCTCGGATCGACCTGGAGAGATCGACCAGCTCCGCGGCCAGCTGCCCGGGACGTACCAGCGATTGATATTTCAGCAATATTCGCAACAGTACCTGGACCCAGTCGCGAGCCGCATCCGGCATCTCGAGCAGCCTCAACGCGTGGCCGGTCGGGGCCGTGTCCATGACGATGAGGGGATACTCGTCGCGCGCTTCCACGACCGAAATGAGGCCGAACAGTTCGTCGATCCCAGGGGGCGCAAGCTCCATCAGTTCCGCCGCCCCGCGCCCACCCGCGGCGCTGCTCAGCTCGGGGGCGCCAAACGCCGTACCGATCTCGTTCAGGGCCGCCTCGATCCCGGCGCGACGTGATGCGAGGGCTGCCGCGGCGTCGAGCTCCCGCACGTAGAGGTTGCGAGGACCGCGGCGAATCAAGGCGGGCCGATCGCCAACCGGCTCGCCAAAGGCGTCGCCGAGCGAGTGCGCGGGGTCGGTCGAAAGGAGTAACACGGCCCGGTCCGGCTCGGCACGGGCGAGCCGTAACGCAACGGCGGCCGCCGCAGTGGTCTTGCCGACACCGCCTTTGCCGCCGAAGAAGAGCAGCTTGACGTTCCGGAAGACTTCGATCGACTCGGCAGGCGTCGTCGGCTGGCTGTCGGGCAGGCTGAAGGCAAACCCCACTGCCCGCCGAGCTTTCGTGCCCCGGCGGACCTGATAAGGTCCGCCCCACACCCTGGCCGGTCCGTCCGCCCCACATGGCCGGTCCGCGCACCCGACCGCTGTAGGCCGGACCTTATCAGGTCCGGCGAGAGACCAGCTCCGATCCGGCGGAGGGCCTCCACACCGCGGGGTTCGGACACTTCAGCTGGCACGACGTATATCGTCCGGCCACGGCCGAAACGGCGCGCGACGAGATCGATCGCACGACGCTCGCCGAACCTCCGGCGATCGCAGATGGGGCACGCGGCACCCCGCGGGAGCACCCGATTGACGACGACTCTGCCCACACGAATTCCCGCGCGTTGGAGCGTCGCGATCCCGTCGGCGGTTTCGGCCAGCGACATCTCCTCCGGGAGGGTTACCCAGTGGAACGCGGCACGCCGCGGATCGCGAAGGAGCGCTGCCGTATCGCTCGCCTGCCTGGCGAGCAACTCGATCAGCCGATCGGCCGCCTCCGGGCGGCCGACGCGCGCGAGCTGATCGCGGATCAGGCGATGCTCCTCGTGCAACGCGTCGAGCACGTTGGCCAGGGTAGCGACGGTTTCCGGCGCGGCGAGCAGCCGCACCGTGTGCCCGGTCGGCGCCGTGTCGACGATCACTTCGTCGTATTCCGCTGCGCCGGAGAGACGGACAATCTCGATCAGTCCGACGAGCTCGTCAATGCCCGGAATCGACAGGCTCAGGAGGGCATTTACGTCCTCCCGATCGAGCCACGTGCCCTGTTCGACGATGTCGCCGAGCGCGACACGGTGGGCGTTCAACCAGCGGGCGAACGCCCGGCCGGAGTCGATTTCCGCCGCGTGCAGGGTGCCGCCGCGTGAACGCGCGAGGCGCACCCGCATCGGCCGCGACGAGAGGCGGGCGTCGAGCACGTCGCCGAGCGAGTGAGCAGGATCGGTCGAGACCGCGAGGATCCGGCGTCCGGCGGCAGCCGCCGCCACGGCAGCCGCCGCGGCGCAGGTGGTCTTGCCGACGCCGCCTTTGCCGGCGTAGAAAGTGAACGCTGGCTGAAGGCTCAAGTCTCAGGGCTCAAGTCTCACGTCTCAAGTCTCAAGTCTGCAAAACTGTGAGACTTCAGTCTTCAGACTTGAAAGTTTCGACCTCGACACCCGTGATCTTGTCCTGAGGGGACATCGTGAACGCTCCCTGCTTGGCCTTGATCTCACGGATGCGGGCCAGCACGTCGCGCTCGATCTCGGCGAATTCCGCGTCGGAGATCTCGCCGAGCTCGAACTGCATCTGCGCTTCGAGCAGCCGCTCGCGTAGCGAGGAATCGTTCTCGGACTCCGCTTCGGCTGCCGCGACAATCTTGTCCAGCACGAAGCGCAGGCTGCCGACGAGCAGGGAATCGAGGATGAACATGGCGCGTCGGCTCTGGGCTCTCGGCTTTAGGCTCTGGCCAAAAGTCTGAAGCCCGAAGCCTTAAGCCCTTTCCAGCTTCAACCGTATGTTCACGAAGTTATAGGGCGGCCACGGGCCCGTGTACTTGAACGTCAGCTTGTCGAAGCGGGTCGCGACCGATTTCACTTTCTTGTCGAACGCCTGCTCGTGGTCGCGGGAGATCAGGAACGCCGCGTTCATGATCATCTTGTCGCCGATCGGCTTGTTGATGCGCGAAGCCACCGACACGTCGCGCAGCTCGTCGAGCACGGCCGCGACGTACTGTTCGGATCGCGCGTGCAGCGCGGCATCGACGAGCCGGCCGTATTGCATGCGCGCAAAATAGGTGGGCCCTTTCTGGCCCGAGATCTCCTTTTTCAGCCGGCTGATGTCCTCGTCCTCCGACTCGACCTCCCGCACCGCCTGGTCGCGATCCCACAGCACCTTCAAGCCGAATTCGAGCTTGTTCTGCATCTTGTTGAGCACGTCGCCGAACGCTTCGGCGGCCGATCGCAGCAGCTCGATGATGTCTTCGCGCGTTTTGAACACGGTGCCAAACGACATCGGGATGACCGTGTGCTCGCGCATCACCGTCTCGTTGACGCGCTCGTGCGCGAGCACGTTTTCGCGCGTCGAATCGAGCACCTCGCGCGGGGCGTCCGACACCACGGCCCCGAGGTTCTTGTAGTGGACGGTGTAAACCTCCGACGGATCGGCGCCGATGCCCACGGGCCCGAACCGGAGCGTTTGGCTCGCCTCGATGATGCAGTAGACGTACTTGCCGCGGCTGGCGCTCCCGGGGGCGGCGTCGGTGCCGACCTGCGCCCTGCCGCCGCGGACCACTTTTTCGGGTGCGCGCCGGTCCATGGTGCGCGCGTCGCGCACCGCCGGCGCCCGCAACTCGCCGGCGGCACGTCGCGGCGCCGGCTTCGCGACACGGGCGTTTCCGGCTTTCTTCAACCGCTTGACGGGCGCCGCCGCGGCACGCGACCGGCCGGTCTTTCCGCCACTACCCGTTGGTTTTCGCATATTTGCCGCTCCTGCGGGTCTTGGTCGTATCGCTCAGCACTTTCTGAATCTCCTTCACCAGATCTTCGGGCAGACAGGGCTTGGTGACAAACGCGTCACAACCAGCGTTCTTCGCGCCTTCCAGGATGCCGGCCAGGGCGTGACCCGTCAGCGCGACGATCGGAATGCCCGCCGTCGCCTTGTCCGCCTTGAGGCGTCGAGTCGCCTCCCAGCCGTCCATCACCGGCAGCGACAAATCCATCAGGATAATATCCGGGGCGCTATCCACGGCTCGCTCGAGCGCTTCGATCCCGTTGCCCGCCTGCACGACGTCGAACCCCGCAAACTGGAGGTACTCGGCGTACATTTCGCGCGCATCGGGGTAGTCGTCTACGACGAGGACACGCGGGCGCACACCTTTACCTGTCATTTCCGCCCCCTAATCGGCACCACCAGCGTGAAGGTCGAGCCTTTCCCCACCTCGCTGCGCAGCGCGATGCTCCCATCGAGCATCTGAGCAAGACGGCGACAAATCGAGAGGCCGAGTCCCGTGCCGCCGTATGCACGCGTCGGCGAGTTGTCGAGCTGCCGGAAATCTTCGAAGATTTTGCCCTGGTCGGCCGGCGCGATTCCGATCCCGGTATCGCTCACCGACAGCGCCATTGTCCGATCCTTCGCGTTGCGGCGCGCGCTGATCGTCACCGTGCCCTGGTGGGTGAACTTCAACGCGTTGCTGACGAGGTTCACCAGGATCTGCTTCACCTTTTGACGATCGCTGACCATCGGCGGCAGGCCCTTCGGGACGTCGACGACGACCGCGAGCTTCGAGCGCATGACAATCGGCTCGAGCTCGGCCTTGACCTCGCCGATGAGCTCCGGCACGTTGAACCGGGAAAGCTGCAGCGGCATCCGGCCGGCCTCGATGCGGGAAATGTCGAGAATCTCGTTGATGATCGTCAACAGATGCCGCCCGTTCGACTCCACCCGCGCGAGATGCCGCTTCGCGCCCGGCTCGAGCGAACCGCTCACGCCCTGCAGCAGCATCGACGTGTAGCCGAGCATCGCGTTGAGCGGGGTCCGGAACTCGTGCGACATATTGGCGAGAAACTGGGATTTGAGGGCGGAGGCCTGCTCGAGCTCGATGGCCTGACGGCGGAGCAGCTCGTTCTGGTGCGCGATGTCGGCCGTGGCCGCCTGGATCCGCCGCTCGAGCTCGTCGGACCCGTGCTTCAACTGCTCGTACAGCTTCGCCTTCTCGATCGCTTCGCGGCGGTCGTGCAGAATCGTCACGACCGCCGTCAGCTCTCCGTGGTCCGACAGAATCTTGCCTGCGATCGCCTCGACCGGCAGCGACTCGCCGCACGTCGGATCGACGAGGGCGATCTCGCCGACGCGGCTCTGATCGGCGCTGACCAGCATGCCGGCGATGAACGACGAGAAGTGCGCGTCGTTGGCCTGCACCCAGCGCTGCTCGATCGACGAGGCGCGCACCGGCACCGTGAACAGCCGCTCGGCCGGCCCGTTCATGAGCGACGTCGCGCCGCTCGCGTCGGTGACGACGATCGGGTCGGCGACCGAGTCGATGATGAGATTCAGGCGATCGCGTTCCGCGCGCGCCTGCACCTCGGCCACCCGCAGGCGGCGGTTGTTCTCCTCGATCTCCTCGCTCGCCCGCCGCAGGTCGGTGACGTTGCGCAGAATCGAGACCACGCCGCTGCCCTGGCGTGGATCGTCGGTGATGGTGCTGAGCAGCTCGAACACCAGGTCCGATCCGTCGGCGGGATTGACGAGGAGCAGCTCGCGGCGCGCCGCGCCCGTTTCCTCAATCGCCTTGCTCGACAGCGCCGACGACAGCAGCATGTTGTTCATGCGGACGGCGCCGCGGCGGCCTTCGCTTTCCTCTTCGGAGGCGGTGAACAGGGTCAGCGCGCGGGCGTTGGCGATGAGCAACCGGCCTTCGGCGTCGGTGAGGAGAATCGGATCCGTCACGGCGTTGATGATGTTGTAGAGCAGGGAGCGCTCGCGCCCCTGCCGGCGCTCGCCTTCGAGCAGCCCCTGATGCCGCAGGACCTGCCCCAGCTTCTGCGCGAAGAGCGTGGTGAACCACCGCAGCTCCTCGGGCAGCCGGCCGGTGCCGCCAATCAGCAGCAGTCCGAACGCGTCCTTACTGATCTCGGTCGCGTCGAGCGGCACGACGTGAAACGCCACGTCCTCGAAGGGAGTCGAGGGACGGCGTCTACGATCGGCGGCGGTGTGAACGGCACGAAAGAAGGCCGGTTCCCGATTGTTGAACGCGGTGACGAGCGGGTTGTTCCAGTCGTCGAGCGACACGGTGAAACGCGAGGTGGCCGTCCCGGGAAGCCCCTGGGCGCCCACGGTGTAGAGGGTTTCCTCGGCGGCCGGCTTCAGCAGGCAGATCGACGGGAAGAGACCAAGAATCTCACGAAGCCACTGCAGGGCGTACTGCGTACAATCGGTCACCTCGCTCCGGCTGACGAAGGCTTCGAGCAGACGCACTCGGGCCGCGAGCAGCTGAGTGTCGACGACGGTCAGAGCCGCCTGCGCCACTGCCCGACCACCCGCGGTTCCGTTGCCCCTAGGAGCGGGCTGGCGTGCGACGCCGGCGCTTAGCAACCCTCTTGACCTTGACAGAGGCAGACTTGAGCTGAGCGCGAAGCGCGGCGTTTTCTGCAATGACTTCCTCATAGCCTCTGCCTTCGATCGCGGGCTTCGATACGGTCGCGACCTGGCCGACCGCCTCCGAGTACTTCAAGTAGGTGTCGATCGACGCGACGACGATTCGCGCCTCGACGGTGATCAAATCGATACCAACCAGCGAGACTCGAACCCAGGCATCGATCACGATTCCCTTGTCCAGCACTCGATCGAGGACGTCGATAAGACTCGAACCGCCTGCCGCGCGTTCAACGGGCATCGCACACTCCCTGTAACGTGACTCTTCTCCTCAGCCTGCTTACCTCAAACCTGGCACCGAGCGATGACGCGTCATCGAGGCCAATCGCCGCTCGAGCGCACGCACCTGCTTCTTCAGTTCGTCGTTCTCGGCGGAGAGCGCTTGCTTCCCCGGCGACAGGTGATGGTCGTACTTCCACCAGTCCAACCCGATCTGCTCGGCCTTGTCGATCGAGCAGATCAGCAAGCGGATCCGGATCGTCAGGAGCTCAACCTCAGCCAGCGACACCTTGATGTCGCCTGCCACCACCAGTCCCTTGTCGAGCACTCGATCGAGTACTTCGACGAGACCGGTGGATCGGCCGTGCCCCTCGCTGCTCAATGACGTCGGCATAGGTTCGCTATTCTATGGGACTTCCGGGCTCGCACAATGGTTGAAGAGCGAGAGAGCAGACTTGCCAAGCAACTGAGATGCCAAGGCCTCTCTGTCGGGCTGTGCCGCCGAACGGTCCAGGTTGCATGAAAGCCCGACAAGAGACCTCTGGGTTCCGTACAAAAACCCTACAAAACCAGGAGGTCGGCCGGGGCTTCGATGATCAGATCCGCCGGGCCGAGATCGTTCACTGGAAACCCCTCGAACCCAAACCCGTAGCGCGCCAGGCAAACGGCGATGGCGGCATTCTGTGCGGCTCGGTAATCGACGAGCGAGTCGCCGACGAGAAGCGCTGCGGAGGGCAATACACCTGCGCGGGAAACGAGGTGCTGGAGGCCGCCGGGATCGGGTTTTCTCGGGAACGGGCCGTCGCCTCCCACAACCGCCTGATCGTCGAAGAATCGGGCAAGATCCAGCCCCGCGAGAATCGACCGGGTGGCAGCGCAGCGGCTTGTTGGTCAGCACGGCGAGCGCCGCGCGCGTGCCGAGCGCAGCGAGGACCTCGGCCATCCGTGGATACGGCCGCGTGTACAGCAGGAGCCGTGTGTCGTAGATCGCCAGAAAGCGCTCGAGCGCGTCGGGCGGAGGCTCGAGACCGGACGCGGCAAACGCGCGGGCGACGAGCGTCGCCGCCCCGTCGCCGACCATGCGGCCGATCGTCTCTTCGGGGAGGGGCCGCGCGCCGCACGTTTCGAGCAGCACATTCGCCGAGTCGGCTATGTCACGGCGGGAATCGACCAGCGTTCCATCGAGGTCGAACACGAAGAGCTGATACATGAATTTGAGGATCTGAGGATCTAAGGATTTGAGGATCTATTGAAAAATATATCCTCAGATTCTCACATCCTCAGATCCTCAGATTCCAGAGGCTGTATATATCGCGTACGACGTGGGCGTTTCCCATACCGTGACGCGCGCGACCGGGAAGCCCTGCTCGACTCGTGTACTCGAAGATCAGGCGCGCGAGGCGTTCGACGGTGGGATTGCTGTCGAGCAGAAAGACCGGCTCTCCGAGCAGCTGCAGCGGCTTCACGAGCGGGTCGTCGTGCCGCAGGAGCATCTTGTGGTCCAGTTCCCTGTCAATCCATCCCTTCACGATCCGCTTGATGTCGCCGAAGTCGCACACCATGTTGCGGCCGTCGAGCTCGCGGGTACGGACCTCAATCTCGGCGATGGCGTTGTGGCCATGCGGATGCTGGCAGACGCCCTCGTAATCGAGCAGCCGGTGACCGTAGCAGAACTCGATACGCTTGATGACAGAGTACATCGGGTAATTGGATAATCTGGTAATTGGGTAATTGAGTTCACAGACTATCAGATCAATCAGATCAATCAATTACCCGATTACCCGATTACCCAATTACCCGATGAAAACAGCAGTCCTCCTCTCCGGCGGCCTCGACAGCGCCGTTCTGCTGGCTGCCGAAACCGCGCGCCACGGCGACGGCGTTCAACCGATTTACGTCAGCGTGGGTCTCGCCTGGGAAGGTGCGGAACAGGCGGCCGTCCGGGCATTGCTCGCCACTGCCCCACTGCGCGCTCGCACGCGCGCCCTGGTCTCTCTGGCCGTCGACATGCGGGATGTGTACAAAGCGGGCCACTGGGCGATCGAGGGGCGTCCTCCCGGCTACCACACGCCCGACGCGGAGGTGTATTTGCCTGGGAGAAACATCGTGCTGCTCGGAAAGGCCGGCGTGTACTGCGCGGCCGCCGGCATCGACCGGCTGGTGCTCGGGACCCTCGCCCACAATCCGTTTCCCGACGCCACGATGGCATTTCGATCGGCCATGGCCGGCGCGTTGTCACTCGGCCTCGCACACCCGCTCGCCCTCGACGCCCCCTTCGCACTCGCCACCAAGTCGGAGGTCATCACGCGCGGCGTCGCCTTGGGTGTGCCCTTCCAGCTGACGCTCTCGTGCATGAGGCCGCTCAAGCGAGGATTCCGGAGGGGTCTCCGTGGGACCGCAATGAGACCCGTTCCCGATTCGTTCATTGCGGAACGTGCAGCAAGTGCCGCGAACGTCACGACGCCTTTCTCGCTGCAGGGCTCGCCGACATGACGGAGTACGCGGAACGGGAATACGTGGGGGAAAGAGGAATTGCTGATTGCTGATTGGATTGATGATTGCTAATTGGTTACTGCTGATTGCTGATTCCGGACCGATTGGAATCATCAATCCGCAATCATCAATCAGCAATTCAGCGTTCGTACACCAGACGTCCCCCGATGTACGTCTTCACCACTGACAGCCTGTCGTCCAACACAACAACATCGGCGACTGCACCGGGCGCCAGGATGCCCTGGCCGGTCAGGTGAAGCTCGCGCGCCGGGGTTGTCGCACAAACCGTGGCGGCATCGACAATCGACAGGCCCATTTTTTCCACGAGCGTCCGGAATGCGCGGTCCATGGTCAGCACGCTGCCCGCGAGCGTACCGTCCCCGAGAAGGGCCGCCGACTCCCCCGCCGTAATGGGCTGTCCGCCGAGCGTGCCGCGGGCGCCGGGCGGAAGGCCCGACACGGCCGTGCCGTCCGTGATCGCCATGATGCGCGATGGACGCTTCGCCGCGACCGCGGTGCGGACGAGCGCTGGATGGACATGATAGCCGTCGCAAATCAGCTCGGCCGCGATTTCTTCGCTCTGAAGAACGGCCCCGGCCAGGCCCGGCGCGCGGTGGCCGAGGGGGGGCATGCGATTGAACAGATGGGTCGCATGGCGAGCCCCGGCGGCGATTGCTTCGAGGCCCTGCTCGAACGTCGCAGCCGAATGGCCCACCGAGACGCGGAGTCCGCGAGACGTCACCCATCGAACCAGGTCGAGACCGCCTTCGAGCTCCGGGGCCAGCGTGACGATGCCGACGTCGGCGCCCGCGCGCTCGATGACGGCAAGCAGATCGGAGGCCGAAAACCCGTCTCCGCCGTCGTGGTTCGGCTGCGGTGGCTTGACGCGTCCCAGGCCCGCGAGGGCCGTCCGCGGGCTGCGGAGGCACGCGAGCGGCTGTGCGCCACGAAACGCGGGGTTGATGAAGTTGCTTTCGAGGTGCGCCGGCAGAACCCGGGCGGCCGCTGCCTCCGGCGTCCGGCGGACGCCTCGAACGTCTCCGAGCATGCGGTCGAGCGCGTCCGGCGCGCACGCGACCGTCGTCGGGCAGAACGCCGTCACGCCGTATCGCGGAAGCTTTGCCGCCATCGCGGCGACCGGGCTGACACCGTCGAGGCGATCGAGCGTGTCGATGCCCTCGACGCCGTGCACGTGAACGTCGATGAAGCCGGGGACAATGTAGTGGTGATGAAGGGGAAACGTCGAATCGCCGACCGCCAATCCAGCGCGTACTTCCGAAATACGATCGCCTTCGATGATCAGCGTGCCGGGTATGAGAAGCCGGTCAGGCAGCACCAGATGGGCGCCCGACAACTGGATCATTTCAGGGCGGCCGTGGCAAGGCGCGCGGCGCCAATGGCCGCCGCATCCTCTCCCAGCGCGGCCGGCGCGATGGCGAGCGCGTCCATCGTATGACGCGGCAACCGGCGCGCGAGCTCGGTGCGTACCGGCTCCGTCAGCAGGTCCGATGCCGTGGCCATGATGCCGCCGAGCACGAGCATTTCGGGATCGGCGACGATCACCAGATTGGCGGCGGCCATTCCGAGGTACTTCGCGGTGTCGCGCATCACGGAGATGGAGACGCCGTCCCCATCGCGCGCCGCCTTCAGCACGTGATCGGCGGTTATGGCGGAGAGATCCCCGCCGACCGCGTCGGCCACGCGTGAGCGATCGCCGGCCTTGATCCGCCAGATCAGGCGGCGCACGATCCCGGCCGCCGCAACCTCGGCCTCGAGACAGCCGATCTTGCGATAGTCCTCGCGTTCCACCGGATTGAGCGCCAGCCACGCAATCGACGCGGCGCGGCGGCCCGCGCCGAACATCGGCGCGCCCTCGCGGACGACGCCCGCGATGGCGTGCTCGGCGACGGCAAAGAACACGACGTCCCCCACGCCGCGCGCCGCGCCGGCCCACGCTTCGCCGACGGCGGCCGCGATGCCCGACGACGAAACACCGTGCTGCAGGAAAGGTCCGGAGTAACGCTGTTTGAGGGACGCGACCGTTAGGTCGGCAGACGAGGCGTAAGGCTGGATCGCCGCCACCCCCAACGCTCCGGTTCCAGCCGTCCCGGCCACCGTGTCGACGGCCGTGAGAGCGGCCGACGCGAGATCGCCGGTCGATTCGACCAGCGCCCGTGCGACGATCGCCCCGGCGTCGTCGACGGCGACCGCCGCTGCGGCCGAATCGCGAATCTCAAGACCCAGCGCCTTCATCAATCTGCAATCATCAATCTGCAATCTGCAATTCTATGTTTCATCCCTGCCCCAGTCGGAGTTCACCTGCAGCTTGCGTCCGGCGAGCGGGAGCGGGATGGGGTCCACGGTGGCAGGGTCCTCACGAGTTCCAGGCCCCCCGGGACTTCCAGGGCTCCCGAACAGCGCGCGGTCGATTCGTTCCAGCAGCAGCGTGAGCTGCTGCTCGTCCGGCGCGTTGATCACCAGCACGCCACTCCCCTCGCCGGGCGGAAAGCGCCGGTCATCGAGATAATCGCGGTCCATCGTGACCAGCGTGCGCCCGAGCTGTTGCGCGAGTCGATAGTGCTTCACATCGGGCGCGCGGCGGAGCGCGTCCTCTTCGACCACGAACAACACGTCCCACCGCAGCCGGAGCCGCATGTGAGCCACGAGACCCGCCGGCACGTTGGCATCGGCGTAGATGCGCGGCCGGGACGAGAGTCGCTGCGCGTGCGATGCGAGCTCCGAGGACAACGTGCCCATCAGCTTTTTGCTTCCAGCTTCTTCGCCTGCGCCGCTTTCGCCTCGCGCTTCAGGTTCGCCACGAGCTCGGCCCTCTTGTGCACCAGCTCTTTTCGCGGCCGGCGGCCATTGGGCGACCCGATCGCGTACTCGCAGAAGATCGGGAACGCGATCGTCGAGTCGCAGTATGCGACGACGGTGTCGGGCAGCACGCCGGGATTGACCTTCCCCCAGCTCACCGCCTCGGCCGGCGTCGCGCCGGACAAGCCGCCCCATACGACCGAGTCGGTCGTGATCTGGATGAAATACTCGTTGCCGCCCTTGGGGATGCCGTAGACCTCCCACAGCGTCGGCTGTCCCTGGAGGTAGAAGTTCTTGGGCGATCCGCCGCCGAGAATCACGCACCCGTTGCGCGTGCCGGCCAGCACGATCGCGCAGACCTCGTTCACGTCGCGGTTGGGATCGATCATCAGCCCCCCGTCGTTCATGAGCTCGTGGTAGGCGATGTTCATCCCGATCGAGCTGTCGCCGGGCGACGAGGTGTAGATCGGAACACCGTTCACCGCGGCGCTCGCGACGACCGAATGCTGCTCCGCAGCCGGGAAAGCGTTCGATGACGTCGCGGCCCAAGGCGGTAGTGGAACTCGGAGGTCGTCGTCGGGCCGTCGAGGCCCGAGCGCACGATGAAGTCCCTGATGTATGCGTCGGTTTCGAGCAGCACCGTGGCCGGAAAGAGCACGTCATAGATTCGAATCACGCCGTCCTCGTAGAGCTGCACGTCGTCGAGAAACGGCGAGCCCCGGTGCAGCGTGAAGTTCAGCGCGTAGTGGAGGTCGTGATACAGATTCGCCCCGGTGGAAATGACGAAATCGACGAGCCCGCGCTCCATCATCTCGATCACGCAGCCACCGAGCCCGGCGGGCGTCAGCGCGCCGGCCACCGTCAGCCCGATCGTGGTGTCCTGTGCCGGATCGAGCATCTTCTCGGAAAAGATCGCGCACGCCTCGGAAAGCCGCGCGGCGTTGAACGCCTGAAAGCCTTCCTCGACGAGATGGCGGACCTCCTGGCTGCCTTTTGGCCGGTAGTATCGAATCGGCTTGCCGGACAGGACGCTGGGACGGGAACCGGGGGCACCCGGAGCACGATACGGCATACGTGGGAAATAGCTTAACATCTGCCCTGGTGACTGGCGAACAAGCGTGGTTCGGGTGGCTCGGCGAGTATCCGGAGGTCGCGTGGGCAGTTGCCGCGGTCGCGGCGATCGGGCTGCTGCTGATCGTGTGGGTCTGGCGAAAAGGCCGCCCGTTCGCCAAGGGCGACGTCTTCCGCGCCAGCCGCTTCAGCTCCGGGAATCGTATCTTTCCGACACAGGTCCTCATCAGCCCCGACGAGCGTCGTGCAGTACACCGCGAGCTGGATCGGGCGCGAGGAGAAAAACATCCACATGGCGCACGTTGCGTCGGTCAAGATCGAGACGGGCATGCTGCTGTCGGACGTGCTCATCGAGACCAGCGGCGGCACGCACCCGATCGTCTGCCACGGCCACCACAACCGCGATGCCACCGCGATGAAACAGCTCATCGAGCGCTATCAGACGGACTACTACAAAAAAGGCAGCAGTTTAAGGCCCGTCCTGTCGGGCCGGCGCCCTCCGGCCGATAACGTGAACGCCAAGATGGATGACCTGACCTTCAGCGCCCGGCGCGCCAGCGCGGCCACGTCTTCGCGCACGGCCGAGCCTGCGGACCTTGAAACACGGTTCCGCGGGCTGGTGCAGTCGCCGTTGCGCGCAGGAATCCTGCGCTACCTCAGTGCGCGGCCCGAGGAGAGCTTCGACGTCGAATCGCTGATGCAGACCTTCGGGCGGCTGCGCATGGACGTCGAGAACTGCGTCCGCGAGCTCGCGGATTTCGGGGTCACGTTCGCCATCGGGGGCAGTCCGGTCCGGTATATCGCTTCGCGTCCGACGAACGAGGCGCTCGCCGATCTGCTCGATACCTTTCTCGAGCGCCGCGCGGCGGTGTCGACCGAGGACCAGTCGCCGTCCGTGCAACGCTTCCGCGAAATGATCGGCAAGCGACGAGAAGATGCTGATCGTGTTCGAGTGGATTCGAACCGCGGCCAAGTCCGACATCTCCGTGCTGATTCTCGGACCGACGGGATCGGGCAAGGAAGTCGTCGCTCGCATGATCCACGAGCTGAGCCCGCGCAGCGTCGCGAACTTCCAGGCCGTCAACTGCGCCGCGCTGCCCGACACGCTGTTCGAGTCGGAAATCTTCGGCTACGAGAAGGGCGCGTTCACCGGAGCGCACGACCGCAAGCCCGGCCGCCTCGAGCTCGCCAACGAAGGCACGCTGTTCCTCGACGAGATCGCCGACACCTCGCTCATCGCGCAGGCGAAGCTGCTGCGCGTGCTCGAAGAGCGCCGCTTCGAGCGCCTCGGCGGGCAACAAGCCGATCTCGGTCGATTTCCGGCTGATCTCGGCGACCAACCGGCCGCTCGAGCAGTTCGTCCGCGACGGGCGCTTCCGCGAGGACCTGTACTACCGCGTCAACGCGTTCGCCATCCGGCTGCCGTCGCTCCGCGAGCGCCAGGTGGATATCCCCGTCCTCGGCCAGCGCTTCCTCGCTCGGTATTGCGCGGCGCAGGGCATGCCGCTCGACAACAAGGCGTTCTCACGCGAGGCGCTCGATCTGCTGGTCAACTATCACTGGCCCGGCAACATCCGCGAGCTCGAAAGCACGGTCTCGCGCGCCGCGCTTTCCGCGCCGGGGCGAATCATCCGCGCCACCGACATCGAGTTCCTGCACGCGAACACCTCGACGCCGCTGCCGAGCAGCGATCGCATGCCCTCGCTCGCCGAGGCCGAGCGCGCGCACGTCGTGCGGGTGCTCGAAGTCGCGCAGTGGAACAAGAAGGAAGCCGCCCGGGTGCTCGACATCAGCCGCGGGACGCTCTACCGCAAGATCGAGGAGTATCAGCTCGAACCGGAGCCGCGGCCGGCGGGCGGCGCGGCCGCGAAGCAGAAGGCGCAAGTCAGGCATAGAGTATCAAGCTTCACCTGCTTCCCCCAGCGGTGACCGCGGGACGGCGCCGAAGAATTCCAGTCCAGCAGCATGAAGGAACTTCCGCTCGCCGCCCGCCTGTACGTGTCGCGCCGTCATCATCGCCGGCGCGGCGTTCTTCGTCTACTTCTTCCCCCGCGGAATCGACCACCTTGGCCTCTTCGTCGCCCTGCTGCTCTGCTCGTCGCTGGCGTCGGCGTTGAAGGTGAACCTTCCGCTTGCCTCCGGCGGCTCGACGATGTCGGTGTCGTACGCCGTCGACTTCGCTCTCTCCTCCTCCTGGGCGCCGACGAGACGATGCTGGTGGCGGGCACCAGCGCGTGGAGCCAGTGCACGTTCAAGACCCGGGCTCGCAGCGCGCACTTCCGGACGGCGTTCAGCATGGCGTCGCTGGTGCTCACCGGTGAAGGCGGCCGGCTGGGTGTATACCGGGCTGGGCGGGCCCGCCACCCTTCACGCCCTACACGCTCCTCACGATTCCCAAGCCGCTCGTCGGCGCGGCGACGGCCTATTTCGTGTTCAACACGGCGCTCGTCGCCACCGCCATCGGGCTGTCGACCAGGCAGTCGATCACGCGTGTCTGGAACCAGAACTTCCTGTGGAGCGCGCCGAGCTACTTCTTCGGCGCCGGCGCCGCGGGCATCGCGGCGGCGGTCGTCGAGCGCGGCGGCTACTGGATGGCGCTGCTCACGGCCGCCCCGGTCTATCTGATCTACCGGACCTACAAGGTCTACATGGGCCGCATCCAGGATCAGCAGCGGCACGTGCAGCAGGTCTCCGACCTGCATCTCGCGACCATCGAAGCGCTGGCGCTGGCGATCGACGCCAAGGATCAGACGGCCCAGAGCCACATCCGCCGCGTGCAGGTCTACGCGGCGGGCCTCGCCAAGGCGCTCGGCATGCCCGAGACCGAAATCCAGGGCGTCAAAACCGCGGCGCTGCTTCACGACATCGGCAAGCTGGCGGTGCCCGAGCACATCCTGTCCAAGCCGGGTCCGCTCACGCAGGAGGAGTTCCAGAAGATCCGCATCCACCCGCAGGTCGGCGCGGAAATCATCAGCGGCGTGCCCTTTCCCTATCCGGTCGCCCCGTTGATCCTGAGCCATCACGAGCGGTGGGACGGAAAGGGATATCCCACCGGCCTCAAGGGCCGACGAGATCCCGCTCGGCGCGCGCATCCTGTCGGTGGTCGACTATTTCGACGCGTCGATGTCGGAACGGCCGTACCACAAGCCGATGACCTTGCGAGCCGCGATGGGCCTGCTGCACCAGGAAAGCGGGAAAGCGCTCGATCCGCGGGTCGTCGAAATGTTCATCGAGCTGTATCCCACGCTCGCGGCCGAGGCCGACGCCAGCCAGGAACTGGCGCGCAAGCTGACGCGCGTCTCCACGCAGCCGACCGCGGCAGAGCCGGCCGTCGGCCTGGTGTCGGACTCGCATCCACGCACCAACGTCTTCCAGGACATCGCGCTCGCGCACCGCGAGATCTACGCGCTCTACGAGATCGCGCAGGCGCTCGGCAGCAGCCTCGGCGTATCGGACACCATGGCGCTCATCTCGTCGAAGTTGAGCAACATCGTGCCGTTCTCGTGCTGCGCGCTGTTCCTGTACAACGACGACACGGAAACGCTGCGCTGCCGGTTCGCGACCGGCATCGAGTCCGACATCATTCAGACGCTCACGATCAAGGACGGTCAGGGCCTCACCGGCTGGGTCGCCCGGAACCGCCGCCCGCTCGTCAACGCGCGGCCCAGCGCCGACTTCGAAGCCGCCGGGCTGCCGTCGGATCAGACGTCGCTCAATTCGGCGCTCGTCTGCCCGCTGGTGTTCAACGAGCGGTTCATCGGGACGATTTCCGTCTACCACCTCGAACCGTCTGTGTACACCGACGATCACCGCCGGCTGCTCGATCGGATTTCGGAGCAGGCCGCGGCCGTCATCTACAACTCGATCGTCTTCGAACAGACGCAGGAGGATTCGCTCACCGATCCGCTGACCGGCCTGCCGAACACGCGCTTCATGTTCATGCATCTGACGCGTGAGCTCTCCCGCGCCGAACGGCTGAAGTCGGAGGTCTCGCTGCTCGTCATGGACCTCGACAATTTCAAGGACATCAACGACACCTACGGCCATCACATCGGCGATCGCGCGCTAAGGGAGGTGGCCGGCGTGCTGCGCACGGGCATCCGGCCCTACGACATCTGCGTGCGGTACGCGGGCGACGAGTTCATCGTCGTCCTGTCGGGATGCGGAGCCGAGGAGGCCGAAGCGAAGCGCGTCGAGCTGCAGCGCGCCGTGGACAGCCTGCCGTTCGAGCCGCGGCCGGGCCGGGCGCTGCCCCTCGCCATCAGCGTCGGCGCCGCCATCTTCCCGCACGACGGCGACACGTACGAAGCGCTGCTCGCGACCGCCGACAGCCGGATGTACCGGGACAAGACGCGGCGCAAGCGCCAGCCGGGACGAATCCAGCTCCCACCGGCGACCGAAGACAGCAGCCTCAGCGATGTCGAGCTGCAGAAATCCGCGGTGGGCATACTGTAGCGAGAATCGGGTAATTGGATAATCGGGTAATTTGGTAATTGATCGGCCGATTGACCGAGCACTTGACCACTCGATTACCCGATTACCCGATTACCCGATTACTCCAATTACCCGATGCCATCATTGTCCATCCAGTCCGGTTTCGGTCCCGTGATGCCGGCCCAGACGAGCGCCGCTCCCGTGGCCAGCACGACGAGGCCGAGACCGTCGAGCCACCACGCGCCCGATCGGCCGCTGAATTCCAGCCAGGCCGCCGGCGCCATCAACGCCGTGCCCACCGTCACGGCGAGCGGGCGGCGCCGGACGAGCCGAAGGATGGCACCGCGAGCGCGACGCACGGTCATGCGTTAGCATAATCCGCGGTGGTCCTCAATCTGCGCATCCGCGAGGTGCTTCCCGCCACGCCGCGCGCCCGCATCGTCCGGATCGACCTGAACGGAGCGGCGTTCGACTACGAGCCGGGACAAGCAGTGCTCGTCGCCGCGAAGGGCGCGCCCAGACGGCCGTACTCCATTGCCGCGTCCCCCCAGGATGCGCGGCGCAACGACTGCATCGAGTTATTGGTGGGCGTCGGCGCAAACGGCACGCCAGGGCCGCATCTGACGCTCGAGCCAGGCAGCGAGGTGGATGTCGAGGGGCCGCTCGGCTCGTTCACGTTTCCCTCCGATCCCACAGAACGCCGGTTCGTATTCATCGCGGGAGGCACCGGAATCGCCCCGCTCAGAGCCATGCTGCGGCACGCGCTCACGATGCGCGGCCACCGGATCGGCCTCTTCTACAGTGCCCGCACCCCGGAGGATTTTGCCTACGAAACGGAGTTCCGCACCCTGGCGGAAACGGGCCGCATCGAGCTGCGGCAGACGGTGACACGGGCGGTGGACGGCGACTGGAGCGGCGCGCGAGGGCGGATCGGCCGCGCCGAGCTACAGGGCATCGTTCACGACCCGTTGACGCTGTGCTTCATCTGCGGGCCACCCACTTTGGTCGGCGAGATGTCGGCCCAGCTCGCCGATCTCGGCGTCGCACGCTCGCTCATCAGAGTGGAGGAATGGCGATAAGCAACGCTCAAGCCTGAACGGTCAGGTCTCAACGAAGGCCATCCCGTTGAGAGTTGAAACTTGAGAGTTTGAGAGTTGAGACTTGTCTTATGCCCCGCCCGCGATGTGAAACCCGGCGTCGACCATCACGATTTCGCCGGTAATACCGCGTGCGGCCGCACTGAGCAGGAACGTCGCGGTATCGGCAACCTCGCCAAGCTCGACGTTGCGCCGGAGCGGCGCCCTCTCGCGATAGACCTGCAGGATGCTCGAGAACCCTGAAATCCCCGACGCGGCCAGCGTCTTGATGGGGCCCGCCGAAATGGCATTGACACGGATGTTCTTCGCACCAAGATCGGCGGCCAGGTAACGCACCGAGGCTTCGAGCGCCGCTTTCGCCACGCCCATTACGTTGTAGTTGGTGAACACGCGCTGGCTGCCAAGATACGTCAGCGTGAGGATGCTGCCTCCGCCCCGGCGCTCCATCAGCGGGACGGCGCCACGGGACAGCGCGATCAGCGAGTACGCGCTGATGTCCAGCGATGTCCTGAATCCGGCGCGCGACGTCTGAACGAACGGCGCAGAAAGCTCCTCCCGCGGAGCGAAGGCCGCGCCATGGACGAGGAAGTCCAGGCCGCCGAACTCCTGCTCAATCTTTGCGAAGAGGGCGGCAATCTGTTCGTCGTCGCTGACGTCACAGGGCATCACCAGCGGGTCGGTCAGTCCAGCCGCCAGCTCGCGGACGTTTTCCTCGAGACGCTCCCCCTGATAGGTGACCGCGAGACGCGCTCCCGCCCGCGCGGCCGCATCGGCGATCGCCCACGAGATGGACCGCTTGTTGGCAATGCCCACGACAAGGCCGTGTTTTCCGGAGAGATCGATCATGCTCGCGAGGAAATCGCGTCAACCGCAGAGGCCGCCGAGACCGACCGCATTACTTGGACCGTTTGCGATCGCCGGGACCGTGCCGTCGGGGGGACGGGACGGCATCGCGCCCTGGGGCGGGCGGCCCCCACCATGGTGCCTGGGTCCGGCGCTGCGGGGCGCGCCGGGACCGTTGCCATTCGTCCGGTCGCCACGAAACGGCTGCCCGGCGCCCTGATGGCGGGGCCGGAAGCGATTGGGCCGGCCGCCAGGCTGGCGAATCGTGAACTCCGGGATGGGACGCGCCGGCGGGGGTTGCCCCTCTCGAGGCAGCGACGCCCGGATCAGCGGGCGATGTACGGGACCCTCCTCGTCGGCGCGCGCTTCGTCCGCATCCTCGTCAGCCTCGACCTCTTCCACCACTCGATCGTCTTCCGCGGTGAGGTCCACCTTCACTTCGGTGTCGTCGGCGTGTTCGTCAGCGTCGAGCGAGGCGTTCTCGACTGCCTCCGACCCGCTGCCGACGTCGATGTCATCGTCATGCTCGTCGACAGGTGGCGACGCGGCCTGATGCGCCGTAACGCGCTTGGGTGCGTTGGCGGCGACCTGCGCATACAGGGCGGCCGGCGAATCCAGCTTGCGGCGCTGGCGAGGAACCTTGGCGTGTTTGTATTCGTGCTCGGTGTCGCACGTCGTGCAGCGCGTCTGTTTGACGTCGGCACCAACCATCGCCACCACGGCGTGGTTGGTCAGCCGCCGCTCTCGCGTGCAGTAATCGTCCAGAATGTCACCAAGCCGAGGCTGGCGCTCTTGCATCCAAAATCTCCAAGGATCCGCAGGCGGGGGATTGCGCGAAAGGCGGATGCAATCTTAGCAGAGCTGGTTTCACGGTGGCAATAGGCGCCGCATTTACCACACCAAACCGGCCAGCCACCGCTGGACGTCCGCCAAACGGGCTTCAACAGCCGCGGGGGCCGTTGATTGGGGTGTCCGCTTCGCCGCGGCCGAGACCCGCGGTGTCACCCGGTCGATGACGTCCGGACCAAACAGCTCGCTCGCGGCCCGCCACTCGTCGAGCGTCAGCGATTCGAAGTGCCGCCCCTCGCCGTGAAGCTTGCGCACGAGCGCGCCGACGATTTCATGCGCGCGGCGGAACGGCACCCCCCGGCCGACCAGATAGTCCGCAGCATCGGTCGCCAGAAGTAAGCCTGATGCTGCCGATTCGGCCCGCGCGCGATCGAGCGTCAACCCGCCGACAACCGATCTGGCGACCGCCAGCGATCCGGCAAGGGTCTCTTCGGCATCGAACACGCCCTCCTTGTCCTCCTGGAGATCCTTGTTGTACCCGCTCGGCAATCCCTTCATCGCCGTCAGGAGCGCGACCAGATGGCCGAGGGCGCGCCCGGATTTCCCGCGCACGAGCTCGAGCGGATCGGGATTCTTCTTCTGGGGCATCATGCTGCTGCCGGTGCTCATCTCGTCGGAGAGCTCGAAGAAATGGTGCTCGTCGCCGCAGAAGATGATCAGGTCCTCGGCGAGCCGACTGAGATGCACCATCGTGAGCGTGCAGGCGAACAGGAACGCTGCGGCGAAATCGCGATCGGAGGAGGCGTCGATGCTGTTGGCGACGATGCGGGAAAAACCCAGGTCGCGGGCCAGAGCGTCGACGTCGATGGGGTAGCTCGTCCCCGCAATCGCGCCGGAGCCGAGCGGCAACGCATCGGCGTCGGCGCGAGCCGACGCCAGGCGATCGAAGTCGCGCCTCAGGGCGGCGACGTGAGCGAGAAAGAAGTGGGCAACGAGCACCGGCTGCGCCGGACGGAAATGCGTATATGACGGCATGAGGCCGTCGCCCGCCCGTGCGGCCTGCGTCGAAAGCGCCTCGATGAGGGCGGCCACGGCCTGCTGGAGTGCCGGGATGCGCCGCCGCAGATACAGGCGCAGATCGAGCGACACCTGCTCGTTACGGGACCGTCCGGTGTGCAGGCGACGCCCGGCGTCGCCGAGCCGCTCGACAAGCAACCGCTCGACGAAGCTGTGCACGTCCTCGTCGGCGCCGCTCACAAAGTCGGGATTCGCGACGCCCAGGTCGAGAATCTCGGTCAGCGCCCGCTCGATATCCCGTGCGTCGACGGACGTCAGCACGCCGGCCCTGGCAAGGGCGCGCGCCCAGGCCAGGCTGCCCGTGACATCGTCGGGAAAGAGACGCCGGTCGAAGCGGAATGAAGCGCCGAACTCGAACGCCGCCGCGTCCGGAGCGGTGTCGAAACGGCCTGACCAAAGGTTAGTCATCAGTCAGCAGTCGGCAGTCAGCAGTCAGCAGTCAGCAGCCGGCAGTCGGCCGCCGCGCGACGGTATTGAGCGAAGGGCGACTTACGGCCGGCGACACGACAGACGCCTTTGAAGAGCTTGAGGCGAACGACGCCCGTGACGCGCTCCTGGACCTTGTCAATGTAGGCGTCGAGCGCCTCACGCAGCGGCGTGAACCACAGGCCGTTGAACACGATGTCATCGTAGTGGAGGCTCACGAGCCTCGAAAACCGCTCGGCGTCGCGAGTGCTGACCATCCGCTGCAACTCCGCGTGCGCGGAATGCAGCACCACAGCCGCCGGCGCCTCGTAGATGCCGTGCAAAGAGATCCCGCGGCCGACGCCGTGGGCGCCGGCAATCGTGCCGAGGCTGGCGATGAGCTCGACGAGCGGCATCACGACGCCGTTGATGGCGGTCGGCACGCCGCGCTCGAATGTCATCTCGACATGGGCGGGCTGGCTGGGGCACTCCTCCGCCGGCTTCGTCAACGTGTACATCTCCTCGGGCAGCTCAGTCCACGCGTCCTCCAGGGCGCCGCGGTCGATCGATCGTTCCCAGAGGTTGACGTGGATGCCGAAGGGGCTGTCGACGGTCGAAGGCACGGAAATGCCGCGGGCCCTCGCGTACTCGATCTTCTCGAGTTGCGTCATCCCCCACTCGCGCGCCGGCGCGAGAAGCGTGATGCCCGGGTTCAATGCACGCACAACGACGTCGAGGCGGCCCTCGAGGTCGATACGCCCGCGATCGGGGGCATTGCCGGTGCTCCCGTGGGCGATCGCGTCCGCCTGCTCGATCGCGGCGATCTCGACGAGCTTGCTCGCGAGGAGCGGCCGGCCGAGCGCCCCGCTCGTCAACCCTGCATCGGCCCTGAGCGCCCGGAGGACGTAGTCACGCGCGAACTCTTCGCGGACGTCGAGCACGTGGGCGCGAGCGGCGCCGGCGGCCAGGGCGCGATCGCGCACCGCCTCGAGCTCCTTGCCCTGCCCGAGATCGATCGTGACGGTCACGATCTCCGCGGCGTACTTCCCGGCCAGCCACGGAATCGCAACCGAGGTGTCGAGGTCGCCGGAATACGCGAGGACGATCCGTTCCATGATGCTGGCGTCTACCGGGCCGCGTACTGTTCGAGGCGCCTGGCGAGCGCCGCCGCCCGACGCGCTCCGCGCGCGATGATGAGAATCGTGTCGTCGCCCGCGATCGTTCCCACGGCCTCGGGCAACCGCGCGCGGTCGAGCGCTTCGGCCAGGGCCTGCGCCTGGCCCCGCCCGGTACGGACGACCACGAGCTGCTCGACGCGCTCGACCCGGCTGAGAAACTCGGCGGCGGCACGCTCCAACGTCGTCAGCGCCACCGCCGGGCTCGACGTATCCACGCCGGGCCGCTGGTAGGCGCCGTCGCCGGCGCGCTTCACCAGCCCCAGATCGGAGATGTCGCGCGAGATCGTCGCCTGCGTGGCGTTGAAGCCGCGCTGGCGCAGACGGCGGCGCAGCTGCTCCTGGCTGTGCAGCGCCTCGCGGTCGACGAGCTCCAGGATGAGCGTCTGGCGGCGTGCCTTGGTGGCTGACAAAGTGGATGATTATACATCGATTTCTATTGCTTCCTCCAGCACATGCGTGTATAAATATTCTTTCTGATGCATACAATTTTCCAGGCCGGAGCAGACGCCGCGCGGACGAAAGGCGATCGCCCGGACGCCACCCGTGTCGCGGTCGCCGGCGCGACCGGTTATACCGGCCAGGAGCTGCTGCGGATTCTGGCTCGTCACCCATCCGTGTCGGTGACAGCGGCGATGTCCTCCGGCTCGGCGTCCGGCGCCGCGCGGCCGCTGCCCGCGCTGGCGCGCATCTGGGACGGCCAGATCACGCCGCTGTCGCCCGACACGCTCGCCCACGGCGCCGACGTCGTGTTCCTGGCGCTGCCCGATTCGGCCGCAGCGGAGCTCGGCCCCTCGCTCGTCGAGTCCGGCGTGCGCGTGATCGACCTGTCCGGCGCCTTCCGGTTGCGGAACGCCGCCGCGCGCTCGCGGTGGTATCCGGAAACCCGCCGCATGCCGGACGGCGTGGCCTACGGCCTCACCGAACGCGAACGCGAAGCGGTCGCCGCCGCCCGCCTGGTGGCCAATCCGGGGTGTTACCCCACGGCAACGCTGCTGGCGCTGGCGCCGCTGATCGACGCCGGCATCCTCACGGCAGGCGCCGACATCATCGTCGACGCCAAGTCGGGCGTGTCCGGCGCGGGGAAGACGCCCTCAGAACGCACTCATTTTTCAGAGTGCCACGGCAACCTCTCGGCGTACGGGGTCTTCAACCACCGGCACGGCGCCGAGATCGAGCAGGAGGTTGCCGCCGCCGGGAGGGCTGGAGGCCTGGAGGTCCTGGAGACAATGGCGGTCACGTCGGCGACGTCACCTTCACGCCACATCTGATTCCGCTCGACCGCGGCCTCATGGCGACGATTTACGTGCGCCTCCCGCCCGGCACGACCGAGCAGGCGGTGGCCGCCGTGTTCGATCACGCGTACGCCGGCGACACCTTCGTCCGGCTCACCGGGCCGTCGATGCCCGAGATCAAGCACGTCGCGCACACGAATTTCTGCGACATCGGCTGGCGCGTCGATCCGTCCGGGCGCGCCATCCTCGTGTCCGTCATCGACAACCTGCTGAAGGGCGCCTCGGGCCAGGCCGTGCAGAACATGAACGTGATGCTCGGACTCGACGAGAGGACGGGGCTGCTGTGAGAAGGCCTTTCAGCGCTGATCCTTTGTGTCCGTTGTGTCCTTTGTGGTGAAGAACACTGATGTCGGCGGGGCCCGTCGTCCTGAAGTTCGGCGGCGAACTGCTCGACGACCCCTCCCGGCTGGCGACCATCGTCTCGGCGGTCACCCGCAGCGCCAGGCAGAACGTTCCGCTGGTGATCGTTCATGGCGGCGGCAAAGAGATCGACGCGGCGCTCGCGTCGGCCGGCATCGAGAAGCGTCAAGTGGACGGCCTTCGCATCACCGACGACGAGACGCTCGAGGTCGTGGTTTCGGTGCTGGCCGGCGCCATCAACACCCGGTTCGTGGCGGCGCTGACGACGGCCGGCGTCCGGGCTGTCGGGCTGACCGGCGCCGATGCCGCATGCGGCCTCTCGGAACCGGCGCCGCCCCATCGCACGGTCGACGGCCGAACCGTCGATCTGGGACGTGTCGGTCTCCCGAGCGCCGGGTCTGACACGACCCTGCTGACCACGCTCGTCGGCGGAGGGTTCGTGCCCGTGATCGCGTGCGTCGGCATCGGCCGCGACGGCCGGCTGTTGAACGTGAATGCCGACACGCTGGCCGGGCACCTCGCGGCGCGGCTGGGCGCCCGGCGGCTGACCATCGCCGGCACGACGGCCGGCGTGCTGGGACGGGATGGCGCGACGACGCAGCTGCTCGACCCGGCCGCCATCGAGGCGCTCGTCACCGACGGCACGGCGACGGCGGGCATGATCGCGAAGCTCCGCGCCTGCAAGCAGGCGATCGCCGCCGGCGTGCTCGACGTAGTGATTGTCGACGGCCGCGACCAGGCGGCGCTCGAAGCGGCGGCGACCGGCGGGGTGCCGGCCGGCGCCACGCGAATTGCAGGTCTAAAGACCTGCGCTACGAGTACTGGCGGGGTGTAGCCAGGACTACTGGCGGGAAGTAGCGCAGGACTTTAGTCCTGCTTGAGAGCTTATGGAGACAACTACCATCGACGAAATTCAAGCGCGCGAAGCGCGGCACGTCCTGCAAACGTACAAGCGTCTGCCGGTCACGTTCGTGCGCGGCCAGGGCGTCCGCCTGTACGACGCCGAGGGGCGCGAATATCTCGACCTGCTGTCGGGGATCGGCGTCGCGTCGCTCGGCCACGCGCATCCGGGGCTGGCGCGGGCAATCGCGGAACAAGCGCAGACGCTGATTCACACCTCGAACCTGTTCTACCACCCGCTGCAGGGGCAGCTCGCGGAGCGCCTGGCGCAGCTCTCGGGCCTCCCGCGCGCCTTTTTCTGCAACAGCGGCACCGAGGCAGTGGAAGCCTGCCTCAAATTCGCGCGGCGCTACTGGCACAGTCGCGGCGAGCCGCGGGCCGAATTCATCGCGTTCGAGAACTCGTTCCACGGACGGACGTTCGGTGCGCTGTCGGTGACATCCAACGAGCACTACCGCGTGCCGTTCGAGCCGTTGTTGCCGGGCATCCGTTTCGTGCCGGTCAACGATCCGAAGGCGCTTCGGGCCGCCGTCTCGCGATCGACGGCGGCGATTATCGCGGAGCCGATCCAGGGCGAGGGCGGCGTGCGGCCGTTGACGCCGGCGTTTGCCTCGGCCATCACCGAAGCCGCTTCGACCACCGGAGCGCTCATCATCGCCGACGAAGTCCAGAGTGGGCTCGGTCGTACCGGATATCCGTTCTATTCACCGGTGCTCGGCCTTCATCCCGATCTGATTTCGATCGGCAAGGCGCTCGGCGGCGGCGTCCCCGTCGGGGCGGCGCTCGTCAGCCAGAAGGTCGCGGACACCATTGCACTCGGGGACCACGGCAGCACGTACGGCGGCAACCTGCTCGCCTGCCGTGCGGCGCTCTGTTTCCTCGACGAACTGGACAGCGGCGGGCTGATCGGACGAGTCGCGCGGACCGGCGACCATCTCGAACGGGGACTCCGCGCGATGGCCGCCAGGCATCCGTTCATCAAGGAAGTGCGCGGCGCGGGCCTGATCTGGGGGCTGGAACTGACGCGCGACGCGGCGCCGGTCGTGCTGGAAGGGCTGGCCCGCGGAGTGATCGTCAACCGCACGGCCGAAACGGTCGTGCGGTTGCTGCCGCCGCTCGTGATCACCGAAACGGAGATCGACGAAGCGCTCGGCCGTCTCGATGCGGCGTTTGGTGCCGTGGGAGCTGCTGAATGAAGCCACGAGGTCGCGTCACGTTGCGTCCGGCGAACGACTCGGAAGCGCGGAGCCTGCACGCCCTCATTTCGGCCAACCTCGCGGAAGGCCATCTGCTGCCACGAACGCTCGACGAGCTGGCCGTCCACGCCCCGCGATTCGTCGTGGCGGCGCGCGGGCGTCGAATCGTCGGTTGCGCCGAGCTCGCCGCCTTGAGCCCGCAGGTTGCGGAAGTCCGCTCACTCGCGGTCGACAGCCGCGAGCGCGGCAAGGGCGTCGGCACGATGATCGTCGACGAGCTGCGGCGGCGCGCGCGGCGCGAAGGCTTCGAAAAGCTCTGCGCGTTCACGCACGCGCCGGGATATTTCATCCAGATGGGATTCTCGATTGTTCCGCACACGTGGCTGCTCGAGAAGCTCACGACCGACTGCGTCAAATGCCCGCTCTTCCGAACGTGCGGGCAGTATGCGATGGTCGTGCCGATCGACGACGCTCAGGGAAGGCCCGTCGAATCGGTCTACGACATCGGCCGCGCCTCCGCCAGTCCCGGGCCGGCTGATGTCGCCCGGTACGCCTGATGGCTGCCACCACGGTCGGAACCGGAGGCGTCACCACGCCGCTCGGCTACAGCGCCTCGGGCTCGAGCGCGGGCATCAAGCCCAAGCAGGGACTGGACCTCGCCCTGCTCGTGTCCGACACGCCCGCCACGGCGGCGGCGGTCTTCACCACGAACCGCGCCCTGGCCGCTCCAATCCTGGTCTCACGCGAGCACCTGCATGCGAGCGGTGGCGTGGCACGGGCGATTGTCGTCAACAGCGGGTGCGCTAATGCCTGCACGGGCGACGAGGGATTCCGCGCCGCGCGCGAGATGGCGGCCGAGACCGCGCGGCTGGTGGGGTGTTCCGTCGCAGAGGTCCTCGTGGCGTCCACCGGGGTGATCGGCGTCGCGCTGCCCATCGACAAGATCCGTGCGGCGCTGCCGGCGGCGTTTCGCGGGCTGGCCACCGACCAGGGATCGGCGGCGGCGCGCGCGATCATGACCACCGATCCGTTTCCCAAGGAGGCTGCGGCCGAGATCCAGATTGGCGGCGGCACCGTCCGGATCGGCGGGATGGCCAAAGGCTCCGGAATGATCGAGCCGATGATGGCCACGATGCTCGGCTTCATCACGACCGACGCCGATGTGCCCCAGCCGCTCCTCGCACGCGCGTTGCGCGAGGCAGTGGACGACAGCTTCAACGCCATTACGGTCGACGGCGAGTGCTCGACCAACGATTCGGTCATGCTGCTCGCCAACGGCGCCGGTGGGGCGTCGATCGACGAGCTCACCTATCGTCCCTTCGTTCAAGGGCTGCAGGCGGTGTGCCGCGAGCTGGCGATGGGCATCGTGCGCGGCGGGGAAGGCGCCACGAAACTCGTGACGGTTGTCGTCACGGGAGCCGCGTCGGCCGCGGACGCGCGCCGGGCCGCGAAGGCGATCGCCAACTCGCTGCTCGTCAAGACGGCGATTCACGGCGGCGATCCCAACTGGGGCCGGCTCATCGCGGTGGCCGGACGCGCCAACGTCGCATTCGAGCTGTCGCGCGCGGCGGTGACGATCGGGCCGGCAACGCTGTTCCGAAACGGCCGCCCTCACGACGAAGCAGCAGCCGAGGCCGCGGCATACCTTCGGGGCACGGACATCACCGTGTCGGTCGATCTCGGCGCCGGCGCCGCATCGTCGACGGTCTGGACCTGCGACCTCAGCGCGGAATACGTGCGGATCAATGCGGAGTATCGAACGTGAGCCACAGCACCACGGCCGCCCGTCCCCGGCACTTTCTGTCAGTGGTCGACTTCGACGCCGCCGATCTCGAGCGCTGCCTCGAGATGGCGATCCGGATGAAAGCCGAGCGGTCCCTGGGAATCCAGGCTCCAAGCGCTCAGCTCCTCGCGGGCAAGTGGGTGGCGATGCTGTTCGAGAAGCCGTCACTCCGGACGAGGACGACGTTCGAGATCGCCGCGCGTGAGCTGGGAGGACAAATCATCGCGCTGCAGCCGGACGTCGCGCTCGGTCGCCGCGAGCCGGTTGCCGACGTCGCGAGGAATCTCGAACGCTGGGTCGATGCCGTCGTCATTCGCACCTTCTCACAGCAAGTGCTCGAAGAGTTCGCGGCGGCGACCAACTGCCTTCACGTCATCAACGCGCTGACCGATCAGCAGCATCCCTGCCAGGCGCTGGCCGATTTCATCACGCTGAAGGAACGGTTCGGACCGCTGGCCGGCCGCACGCTGGCCTTCGTCGGCGACGGCAACAACATCGCCGCCTCGCTGGCGCCGGCCGCGGCGATGCTCGGGGTTCACTGCCACATCGCGAGTCCCGCGGGATACGAGCTACCGGCGTCGGTCGTCCAACTGGCGAGTCGCGTCGCGCGACACGGCGCGCGGCTGCGTCTCTTCAGCAACCCGGCCGAGGCGGTCGCCGGCGCGGATGCGGTCTACACCGATACCTGGACGTCAATGGGACAGGAGGCCGAAGCCGACGTGCGCCGCAAGGTGTTCGCGCCGTATCAGGTGAACGCCGGGTTGATGATGGCCGCCGCGCCCGACGCGTTCTTCATGCACTGTCTTCCGGCGCACCGCGGCGAAGAAGTGACGGCGGAGGTCTTCGAGTCGAAGGCGTCGGTCGTGTTCGATCAGGCCGAGAACCGGCTCCACGGCCAGAAGGCGCTGCTCGCGATGCTGCTCACGCGCTGAAGGTTACTGACGGGTCAGCGTCAGCCGGTGGTTGTTCGAATTGCAAGTGATCGCCGGGACCGCGCACTCGAACCCGTACGTACCGGATCTGGCTCCAGTGCAGTAGCCCATCTGGCCGGAGAATGGAACATCGACGGTCGAGCCGGCGACGATGGCATCGGCCTCTCCGCCAATCGTCACGTACGTATCCGTATCAACCTGCTCGACCAGGCCGCTCAGTTCCTCCGGCGAGTAGAAGTTAAACCGCACGAAGTCCCCGAACGCCCCCGCGTAAAACCCGTCGTAGCGGACAGAAGAGGTCATGAAGAAAATCGGACCGCTGACCGTGCCCTTAAAGAAATTAGGCGTAAAAGTAGACGTGCTGCGCACGAGAGTTGCCGGATAGGTTCTCTGCCTGGCGACTGTCGGCAGGCTGAGGCATGCACTGTCCGCCGTCAGGGTTATGAGGTAGTTGCCAGCAAGGTCCACTGAGGCATCCGGCGACCCCATGAAAAGTGTCGGGCCGAAGACAGTGACACCCGCCACCGGCGTCACCCTGAACGTTCCCTCGAGATAGCCGTCCTTCGAAGCGCGGAGTGTGAGCGCCGCTGTAAAAGTCTCGGTGAAAGAATACATGCCCCCGTCGTCAGTTGTCGTGACCGCTCCTGCCTGGGGCCCGTCGATGACTTCGACCCTCGCCTGCGCCACGGGCCGGAAGGCCGTATCGATGACCGCTGCTCTCCTCAATGAAAACGAAACGGGGGCCGCGGGCGCCGTGGGGGCCGCGGGCGCCGTGACGCTGGAATCGCGCGCGCACGCCGCAAGAAGCAATATCGCCACTGCCGCGATGGTCTGAAGCATTGAGCCCTCTTTGCGAAAATCCAGTTCGCTACCTCTGCAACGTTTTCCAGCCCAAACTCGGACAATCCGTTTCGGGAGGCGGTCCGCCCTACAAGCGCGATCCAGTCCAGGACCGTTGCACTGCCGTTTCGCTTCCCGGTGGTCCCCACACGAGCGTTTCGAACGCTTCAAAAGAGGAAAAATCCCCGGAGAACGTTCCAGTGAGCGTGCCTCCCTTGAACTGGCAGTAGAACTGCACATAGTTATCCCCGTTCGTATAGGTGGCGCTGAACTGCCGACCGCTCAACGTGCCCGAAAACGGGATATGGTCCGTCGGCCAATTCCTCATGTCCTCTTCCAACAAAATGGAATCACCAGTGATGGTGACGCGCCAGTCCACGCCAGTCCACGTCTGACCGGGCGACGTGCCCCCGCCGCAGGCGTGGCCCGGACCCGTCTCAGCCACCACTCTGGCGTCGGCTCTCCAATTTGCCAGGTCCGATGGCGCCAGCGATGGCAACGGCGACGGTGCATTGGGCAGCACGGGTGAGCTTGATAGTTCAGAGCCGCCATTGCACCCAGCGAGAAGCAAGACGAAACAGAGCAGTGCGGATTGGACGTGACGTGACTTCATACACTCTGTAAACGTTCTGCAGCCGAAAATCGGACACCCGGCCATCAAGTAGAATTGGCCGACTTGACGCTTTCTCCTATTGCCTGATCTGTATGGTCGAAAAAGGGGACAATTCCGTGGGTCACGCCGCTCAGCCAGGCCGCGATCTCGACTCGACATTCGAGTTGATCGCCAGGGCGCGAGCGGGAGACGAGGACGCGCTCGAACGCCTGTTCTCGCGACACCTGAAACCGCTTCAGCGATGGGCCAGCGGGCGGCTGCCGAAGTGGGCGCGTGATCTCGCCGACACCGATGATCTTGTCCAGGATACCCTGCTTCGGACGTTTAAGAGGATTGAAGACTTCGAGCCTCGTCGTGTCGGCGCGCTTCAGGCGTACCTGCGGCAGGCGGTGCTCAACCGCCTTCTCGACGAGTTACGGCGGAAGGGACGGCAGCCTGAGGCGACCGGTTTGGATGGCCTCGAGCTCGCCGCCAATCAATCCCCGCTCGAGGAAGCGATCGGACGTGAGGCTGTGGAGAGTTACGAGGGGGCGCTTCAGCGGCTGAAGCCCGAGGAGCGCGAGGCAATCATCGGCCGGGTCGAGATGGATTACAGCTACGAAGAGCTCGCGCAGGCGTTGGGGAAACCCACGCCGGACGCCGCGCGCAAAGCGGCGCAGCGGGCACTCGTGCGGCTCGCGGAGGAAATGAAACGTGGCGGATAGTGAAGGGCTGCTTGCCGATCTCGCGGGCGCGATTCTCGACGGCACCCCGATCGACTGGCCATCCGCCGAATCGAGCGCGGACGAATCTCACCGCCCGGTGCTCGATCAGCTCAAATTACTGGCCGCCGTCGCCGACCTTCATCGCCGTCTCCCGGTTCGGGCGTCGGCCGGCGTAGAGAAAGCGGAGGGAAGCCGGGCCGAGCCGGAAACCGCCGGCCTCGCCGCGGACGATCACGTTGACACGCTGGAGCGATGGGGACATCTGCGAGTGCTCGAGCGGATCGGCCGGGGCGCCTTCGGCGAGGTGTACCGCGCCTGGGACACAAGGCTCGACCGCGAGGTGGCGCTCAAGCTTCTGCCGGCTGGTTCGGCTGCCGGCGACACGGGTGCCACCTCGATCATCGAAGAAGGCCGCCTGCTGGCGCGCGTAAGCCATCCGAACGTCGTCACCATCTACGGTGCCGAGCGGATTGAGGATCGGGTCGGGCTGTGGATGGAATTCGTCAATGGACGTACGCTCCAGCAGATCCTCGAACAGGGCAAAGCCTTCAGTGCGGCCGAAGTCGTCGACATCGGCATCGGGCTCTGTCAGGCGATTTCGGCTGTACACGGGGCAGGTCTTCTGCACCGCGACATCAAGGCCCACAATGTGATGTTGGCGGAAGACGGACGCGTCGTCCTGATGGACTTTGGTACGGGACGGGAGCTCAGTGACGATTCAGCGTCTGGTTTGGGGGGCACACCTCTTTACCTCGCGCCCGAGCTCCTAAGTGGGGCGGCTTCGACTGTCCGCAGCGATATCTACAGCGCCGGCGTTCTCCTCTACCACCTTTTGACAGGCTCATATCCGGTGTGGGCGCGCAGTTTGCGGGACCTCCGGCTGGCGCACGAACGTGGCGAACGGACAGACTTCAGGACCGCGCGACCGGATCTCTCCCCCAAGCTTGCTCATATCATCGACCGTGCGATCGACGCGCAACCAGAGCGTCGCCACGAGCACGCGGCCATGCTGTCAGACGGCTTGGCAGGGCTCAAGCCACGTACAAGGCTCGTGCCGTTGGTCTCTGCACTAGGAGTAGCCGCCGCTGTCATTCTGATAGTCTGGATCGCGGCGGAGATCCGTGGCCGGCTCACGACAGGTGCACCGCTTGCGGCGGAGGCCACCCTTACCGCCGGAACGGAGGCGGGGCCGGCGTTCAGCCCGGCCGAGCGACCCATCATTGCAGTCATGCCGCTCAAGAACCTCAGCGCTGAGCCGGAGAGCGACTACTTTGTCGACGGACTTACGGATGAAATCATCCGCAACCTCGCGGTGATTCAAGGGCTTGAGGTGCGCTCACAGACATCCTCGTTAGCCTTCAAGGACAAGCCGCGCAATCTTCGCGACGTCGGCGAGCAACTGGGCGCGAATCTGATCGTCGAAGGGTCGGTCCTGCGGGAGGGAAGGAGGCTGCGAATCAACGCCCAATTGGTCCAGGTCGCCGGTGACGTCCCCTTGTGGTCCGAACGGTTCGATCGGCAGCTCGAGGACATCTTCGCCATTCAGGATGAGATCTCCCGGGCGATCGTCAACAAGCTTCGATTGACATTGGGAAGGGGCCAGCGACGCTACGACACCAACCTGGAAGCGTACGACCTGTACCTGAAGGCGCGGGCAGTGGTCGACCGGCGCGCCACCGCCAGTGCACGTGAGGCCGCAAAATTGTTCCAGCAGGTCATCGACAGGGATCCCGCGTTCGCCCCCGCTTATGCGGGGCTGGTAGACGCGTACGCGTTCATGTCGAGAGATATTCCGGGGCCCCGTGTTGAACCGATCAGCTTCGAAAGCGCCCTTTCGCTGATGCGGCCCGCGGCGGTGAGAGCCCTTGAGCTCGACCCCTTGCTGGCCGAGGCCCATGCGGCGATGGGGTTCTTGTACTCGCGCGAGCGGGACTGGGAGAACGCCCAGAGATCATTCCAGCGCGCCATCGACCTCAACCCAAGTCTCACCCACGTCTATACAAACTATTCAACCTCGACGCTTATTCCTCTGGGAAAGCTGGGTGAAGCGGAGCGGGTCGTGCAGGCGGCGTTGCGAACCGATCCGCTGTCGTTGGATGTGCGAAGAGAAATGGCGCAACTCCAGATCATCGGCGGGCGGTACAACGAAGCCATCGACAACCTCGAGCGCGTGCGCGCGGCCGAGCCCGACTTCCCCTATGCGGACCTGGCGCTTGCGAGAGCGCTGACGTTCGCCGGACGGCTGGCGGAGGCACTGCCGCTGTGGGAGAAGACAAAGGAAGACCCGGGGGGGCAACATTGGATGGCCCACGCCTATATCTTGGCCGGCCGACGCAGAGAGGTCGAAAAGCTGGCCGCCGCGCACGACAATCCCTACCGCCTGGCGATATTCCATGCTGCCCTCGGCGACAAGGACCGCGCGCTCGAGGCCTTGGACCGCGCGGCTGACAGCACGCCGCAGCGCGTGGCATCCCTTCTGATGTACCCGGAAATGGCTGGACTTCGCAGCGACGCGCGCTTTGCGGCAGTGCGCAGGAAGCTCGGCCTGCCGCCATAAGAAGTCTGTAGGGTCGGGTCTGCAGACTCGGCCGTCCCGATATAATCGCGTCGTGACGACGACGGCACCGTGGCTGGCGCATTACGACACCGGCGTCCCCGCCACGCTCGCGCCGTACCCGCAGCGCACGCTGCTCGATTATCTCGACGACAGCGTGCGAGCGCGGCCGCAGCAGGCGGCGCTCCTCTACAAGGGCGCGACGATCACGTATCGCGATCTCGACACCCTGAGCGACGCGCTGGCATCCGCGTTCCGCGATCTCGGTGTGAAGACCGGCGACCGCGTCGCCCTCCTGCTTCCGAATTGCCCGCAGTTCCTCATCGCCCAGTTCGCCGCCTGGAAGATCGGCGCCATCATCGCGCCGCTCAGTCCGATTTACACCGAACAGGAGCTCGAGGCGCCGCTTCGCGACAACGGCGTCGAAACCATCGTCACCCTGACGCGGTACTATGAGCGGGTCAAGCGCGTGCAGCCGCGCACGCCGCTCACACGCGTCATCGCCACCAACATCAAGGAATACTTTCCGCCGCTGCTGCGCCTGCTCTTCACGCTGGCGCGGGAGAAGCGCGATGGCGATCGCACGACACTCGAGCCACGCGATCATGAACTGGCGCGCCTGCTGCGCGAGCATCGTGGCCGGATCCTCGAGCGCGCCGCGATTACGGCCAACGACCACGCGGTGCTCCTGATGAGCGGGGGCACGACCGGGACGCCCAAAGGCGTGCTCGGGACGCACGGCGCGTATGTCTTCGCCGGCCTGCAGGAAGCCGCCTGGATGAGCCCCGCCCTGCGGGCGGACACCGACGTGATCTTTCTCCCGCTGCCGCTTTTCCACGTGTACGGCCACATCGGCGTGCAGTCGCTCGCGCTCATCAACCACAGCCCGCTGGCCATCGTGCCCAACCCGCGCGATATTCCCGATCTGATCACCACGATCCGCCGCGTCAGGCCGGCGTTCTTCAACGGCGTCCCCGCGCTTTATATCGCGCTGCTGAACCATCCCGACGTGCAACGGGGCAAGGTCGACTTCAAGTCGATCAAGCTCTGCATGTCGGGCGCCGCTCCGTTGATGGCCGAAACGAAGCTCCGGTTCGAATCGATCACCGGCGGCCGGATCGTCGAAGGCTATTCGTTGACCGAAGCGATGATGGCGCTGTGCATCAACCCGGTGAAAGGGCCGAACAAGCTCGGCTCGGTGGGCATGCCGCTCCCCGACGTCCACGTCCGCATTTTCGACGGTGACGAAGGTACGCGCGTGATGCCGGCTGGCGAGGTCGGCGAAATAGCCATTGCGGCTCCTCAGTTGTCGATCGGCTATTGGAACCGGCCCGAGGAGACGGCCGGCATCCTCCGCGATCACTCTGACGAAGACGGCACTCGACGCTGGCTGCACACTGGCGACCTCGGCTTTCTCGACGCCGACGGCTATGTCTTCATCGTGGACCGCAAGAAAGATCTCATCAAGACGAGCGGCTACCAGGTCTGGCCGAGGGAGGTCGAGGAGGTGCTGGCCTCGCATCCGGCCGTGGCGGAAGTGGGCGTCGCCGGCGTCCGGGACGACTTGCGAGGGGAGGCGGTCAAGGCCTGGGTCGTGTTGCGGCCGGCACAGACCGCCACCGACCAGGAACTGCGGGCGTTCTGCCGCGGAAAGCTGGCCCCCTATAAAGTGCCGTCACACATAGAGTTCCGGACGGATCTACCGAAAACGATGGTCGGGAAAGTGCTCCGGCGAGCGCTCAGGGACGGAAAATCGTAACGGAAGCCGGTGCGCGCTATACTAGGTCACCTTGCGGATTCCGATAGGAGGATGTATGCGTAGATTCGGGTTGTCGATGCTCGCGGTAGTGGGCGCACTTGGTATCAGCTTGATGGCGGCCAACGAGAAGCCGAGCACAGCGATGATGGAAGTCATGAAAGCGAATGCCGCCGCGAACACGACGGCCAGGGCGGCCGAGAAGGCGAACGACTACGCCACGCTCATCAAGGATGCGGCCACCTACAGAGCAAACATGGCGTACATCGACGCCTATTTTTCCGCTAACAAGATGGACGCCGCGGCGACGATCGCCAAGGGCGGCCTGAAGGGTGCGATGGACCTCGAAGCCGCGGCGACGGCGAAAGACGCCGCGGGGGTCGCCAAGGCCATGGCGGCTGTGACCGGCACTTGCGGCGGCTGCCACAAGCAGTTCCGTGAACAGCTGGCCGACAAGACGTACGAAATCAAGCTCCCGTAATCTCTGATCAGGCGAGCTCGCGGCGGCCGGTGTCTGGAATCCACATCCAGGCAATCGCCGCCGCGAGAAACGCGGCTCCGGTTATCGCAAAGGCGACGCCGAATCCGCGCGTCGACGCAAGAGAACCCACCACGAACGGCGCAGCGGCGCTGGCGACCCGGCCGGCGTTATACGTGAAGCCCTGCGCCGTGGCGCGCACCGACGTCGGATAGAGCTCCGCGGTCAGCGCGCCGAAGCCACTGAAATAACCGGTTCCGAAAAACGCCACCAGAGGTCCGAGCGCGAGCAGCAGCGCCGGCTCGCGGACCTGTCCGTAGACCGGCAGCAGCACGCTCGCGAGCAGCACGAAGATCACATACGCGCGCTTCCTGCCGATGCCGTCGGCGATGAACCCGAAGCTCACGTAACCGAACCACATGCCCACCTGCATCGCGATCACGAACAGCGACATGGTCGACGAATCGAGGCCGATGCCCCCTTCAGCCGGCGACAGGCGCAGATACGCGGGCACCCAGCCGTTCAGACCCCACCAGCCGAACAGCGTGCACGCATTCATCAGCGTGAGGACGAGTGTCAGGCGCGCCACGCCGGGCGCGAAGATGGCGCTCAGGCGCCCGCGATCGGCTGGTGCGGTCGAGCGCCACACCTGCGGCTCTTCGACCCCGGTCCGAATCCACATCGTGAACAGCGCGGGCAGGACCCCGACGAAGAAGACGCCGCGCCAACCCCAGAGCGGCAGCACCAGCAGGTTCACGAGCGCGGCGGCAGCGTAGCCGATCGCCCAGGAGCTCTGCACGAAGGCGAGCGCCTTGCCGCGGTGTCGCGCCGGAAACGATTCCGAGACGAGCGCCGCGCCCGTCGCCCACTCGCCGCCCATTCCCAGCCCGACGAGGACCCTGAACACGGCAAGCTGCATCGCCGACTGGGCGAACCCGCACGCCGCGGTGAAGATCGAGTACATCAGCACGGCGCCCATCAGCGCCCGCTTGCGGCCGAAGCGATCCGCAAGAATCCCGAACGCGATGCCGCCGGCAGCCGCCGACAGCAGCGTGACGGAGCCCAGAATTCCCGCGGTCGGCAGTGAGAGTTGAAGCGTCGGATCTTCGATGAGCGAGGCGAGCACCATCGCGTAGAGCATCACGTCGAACGAATCCAGCATCCATCCGAGCGACGCGGCCACGAACGCCCGCCGCGCGGGAGGGCGCGCCTCGTGCCACCAGTCGAACGGACCGGTGCTGCGCGCGGCGATGGCGATCTGATCCATCACGCGTGTCCGAACGTTTCGACGGTCACGCCGGCGGCTTCGAGCGCCGAGCGGATTTGGGCGGCGAGCCGATCCGCGCCGGGCGTGTCGCTGTGAACGCACATCGTGTCGGCTTCGATCGGCAGCACCGTGCCGTCGAGGCTGACCACCGCACGCTCGGTCACCATTCGCACCGCACGGGCAACGACGGTGTGCGGATCGTGAATCACGGCGCCAGCCTTCTGACGCGATGCGAGCCGGCCGTCCGCTTCGTAGGCGCGATCGGCAAACACCTCGAGCGCGACCGGCAGGCCGAGCGTTCGGGCGGCATCGACCATCGCGGAGCCTGGCGAGGCGAACAACACCAGCGATCGGTCGAAGGCGGCCACGGCTCGGGCCAGCGCAGCCGCGAGGACGGTGTCCCTGGCGGCCATGTTGAACAACGCGCCGTGCGCCTTGACGTGCCGGATCGTCTGGCCCTCGGCGGCGGCAACGCCGGCGACGGCCGCGATCTGATAGAGGATGAAGTCCTCCGCCTCCCGCGGCGTAACGTGCAGCTCGCGGCGGCCGAAGCCGGCGAGATCGGGAAGACCCGGGTGGGCGCCGACCGCGACCCCGTGCGAGGCGGCGAGCCTGATGGTCGCGCGCAGCACCGAAGGGTCGCCACCGTGGAACCCGGCGGCGATGTTTGCCGACGTGATCGAGGTCATGAGCCCGGCGTCGTGACCGATCGTGTACGCGCCAAAGGATTCGCCGACGTCGGCGTTGAGATCGATCCGCATAAAACACCTAAGGACACGAAGGACACCGAGGGCACAAAGGAAAAACCGTGGCCGCGCAGCGATTGCGGATCTTACTGCGTACAAAACAAAGGGACATCGCGTTATTCCGCGATGCCCCCCTGCTCCGCCAGCCTGGCTCCCCCAGCAATTCACGGCACTTGCCGTAACAGACCGGCGACTTGCAACCAGAGAAGGCAATGGGTGTACCCGGTCAATTTGCCGGAAATCTGCGGCCGGCACCTGTAGGAGCGTACGGCTTCGTCGCCGCACTTACAGATCCGGCGAGGGAAGGTCGAGGCTATACCGCGGAAGCGAGTCGCCAAGCTCGGCCAGGGTCGGGTTGGCCCGGTCCCGGTCTGACAGCAGTGGATCGCTGATGGGCCACGGGATCGCCAGGGCGGGGTCGTTCCACGCGATGCCGAATTCGTCGGTGGCGTCGTAGACGTCGCTGCACTTGTACTCGACTTCGGCCTCCTCCGTCAGCACACAAAAGCCGTGGGCGAAGCCGACGGGGATGTAGCACTGCTTGAAGTTGTCCGCCGACAGCACCACGCCGACCGAGCGGCCGAAGGTGGACGAGCCGCGCCGTAGATCCACGGCGACATCGAATATCTCGCCCGCGATCACGCGAATCAGCTTGGCCTGAGGCTTGCGGCGCTGCATGTGCAGGCCGCGAAGTGTTCGCGCCACCGAACGCGTGTGGTTGTCCTGGACGAAGACGGCCGTGATGCCGCTCGCCCGGTATTTCTCGGCGTGGTATGTCTCGACGAAGATACCGCGGCTATCCCGGTGCACGTCCGGCTCGATGACGAGCACGGCGGGAATGATGGACGGGATGCATCGCACGATAGTCAGACCTCGTGCTCGAGCAACTGCAGCAGATACTGTCCGTACGCGCTCGACTCCATGGCCCGGCCAAGCCGCGCGAGGTCGGCCGCGTGGATGTAGCCCATGCGATACGCGATCTCCTCGAGGCAGGCGACCATCAGCCCCTGCCGCTCCTCGATCGCATGAATGTAGTTGGCCGCCTGCATCAGCGACTCGTGCGTGCCGGTGTCCAGCCAGGCGATCCCGCGCGGCAGCCGCTCCGCGTGGAGCTGTCCCCGCTCGAGGTAGATCCGATTCACGTCGGTGATCTCGAGCTCGCCACGCGCCGACGGCTTCAGCCGGTCCGCGATGTCGATCACCTGATTGTCGTAGAAGTAGAGGCCGGTGACCGCCAGGACTGATCGCGGGCTCGCGGGTTTCTCCTCGAGGCTGATCGCCCGGCCGTTCTGATCGAGCTCGATGACGCCGTAGCGCTCCGGATCCCTCACCTGATACGCGAAGACGGTCGCGCCCGTTTCGCGCGCGGCCGCCGCGCGCAGATAGTCGGACAGATGCGCGCCGTAGAAGATGTTGTCGCCGAGGGCCAGCGTCACGCGATCGCCGCCGATGAAGTCCCGGCCGATCAGGAAGGCCTGCGCCAGCCCGTCGGGGCTCGGCTGCACCGCGTACTCGATACGGATACCGAGCTCCCCGCCGTCATCGAGGAGACGCTTGAAGCCATCCTGCTCGTGCGGGGTGGTGATGATCAGAATGCTGCGGACGCCGGCGAGCATCAGCGTCGACAGCGGGTAGTAGACCATCGGCTTGTTGTACACGGGAAGCAGCTGCTTGCTGGCCGCACGCGTCAGCGGATGCAGCCGCGATCCCGATCCGCCCGCGAGAATGATGCCCTTCAACATCACGCTGCGATCACGAAGACACGACGATCAACGCAGAGACCGCTGAGCACGCAGAGAAATGCTGTCTCTGCGATCTCTGCGAGCTCTGCGTTGAATGTCGTGTCATCGCTCTCCGAGTCCCAGGCGCTCGCGATCGTAGCGGCCGGCCTGGACGGCGGCGCACCAGTCGCGGTGCGTCACGTACCATTCGACCGTATCGCGAAGGCCGCGCTCCAGGGTGCGCACCGGCGCCCACCCGAGCTCCCGGCGGATCTTCGTCGCGTCGATCGCGTATCGCCGATCGTGGCCCGGACGGTCAGGGCACGAAGGTCTTGAGCGAGCGGCGACCTGGCGCTTCCGGGCTCTGCCTCGTCGAGCACGTCGCAGATGCGGTCGACGATCTCGAGGTTGGTCCGTTCGGCGTCACCGCCGATATTGTACTTTCCGCCCGGCCGCCCCTCGCGCAGCACGAGCAGGAGGCCGGCGCAGTGGTCGGCGACGTGAAGCCAGTCGCGGACGTTGCCGCCGTCCCCGTAGATCGGCAGCGGACGCCGATCCAGCGCGTTCAAGATCATCAGCGGCACGAGCTTCTCGGGAAACTGGTACGGCCCGTAGTTGTTCGAGCAGTTGGTGATGAGCGTCGGCAGACTGTAGGTATGGAAATACGACCGGACGATGTGGTCGGCCGCGGCTTTGCTGGCCGCGTACGGCGAGTTCGGTGCGTATGGCGTCTCTTCGCTGAACGTGCCCGTCGCGCCCAGAGTGCCGTAGACCTCGTCGGTCGACACGTGCAGAAAGCGAAACTGTTCCCGGCCGGACGGCGTCAGCGCCGCGACGTGCGTCCGGGCAGCTTCGAGCAGCGTGTAGGTGCCGACGATGTTCGTGTCGACGAAGGCCCGGGGGCTGTCGATGGAGCGATCGACATGCGTTTCGGCGGCCAGGTTCAGCACCGCATCCGGCCGCACGTCCTTGAACACCCACGCCATCGCCGTCGCGTCCGCGATGTCGGCGCGCACGAAGGTCACGCGGGGATTCTGCAGCGCGCCTTCCAGATTGAGGAGGCTGCCGGCGTAGGTCAGCTTGTCGACGACCACCAGGCGATCGGAGGTTTCGGCGAGGGCGTGATGGACGAAATTCGACCCGATGAAGCCGGCGCCGCCTGTGATGAGTAACGTGGCCACAATGAAGCAACGCACGCAGAGAGCCCGGCGGCTAAACGGCTGCCCCTTCTGGATACATCAATGCCAGCCGCAACTCTTTCGCCAGCGAGTCGACCGTCGTGCCGCTGCGCTTCCAGGCGCCTTCGGTCTCGAACCGTACGTCGCCAATGCGGCGGCCCCACGGCGCGATGGCCCGTCCGATGGCGCGAAAGTCGGTGCGATCCGCGTGGTCCTGATCGAGCCGCCGAAGGACGTCCGGCGCCACGCGGACAAAGGCGCGGAGCGCCGACGCCGACTTGATGCTGTACTTCCGGCCGTTCCAGGCGCCGCCGAACACGAGCGCGATCTGCTTGAAGTAGTTCACGAAGAACTTCCGGGCCTCCTCGTGCATGTCGCCCGCGCGGCGGCCGCCGAACACGTCGGCGGCAAACAGCTTCTTGAGCTCCTGGGCAAGAGGGGCCTGGGCGACGCGGCCGCGGCCGACACCGAGCAACTTGATCTCGTCGTAGAGAGGCGAATCCTCGCGGTCGTTCAGCGCCCGCACGACGTCGTGCGCGGTGGCGAGGTTCTCGTCCCGGTAGAGCTGGCGGCCCGAGAGGCTGACGAGATGCGAGGCGTTCAGCCGCGTATGCTTCGCGTTGATCGTGACGAACATCTGGACGATGTGATCCTCGGGCACGCGATCGAAAATGATCGCCGGGACGGTGAAGTCCTCCCCCGCGAAGCGATCGATATCGGCGTGCAGCGCCAGCAGCCGATGCTGTCCGTCGATCGCCCGGAGGATGCCTTCGCGTTCGGGCACCTTGAGAATCCCAACCCGCGGATCGTCGGCCGCCGGCTGGAAGGTGAGCTTCTCGTCGCAGGAAATGATGACGGCGCCGGGAATCGACGGCAGGTCGCGCGCCTGCCGGCATTGTTCGTAGTACTGAACGAGCTCGTCAATCTTGCGCCGGATGATCTGCCGCTGATACGCCTTTTCGTTCGAGGCGATCCGCCGCTCGAGAAGATCCCAGTTGACCTTCGAGACCGGAGCACCCGGCGCGGCTTTCTGCTTGCCGCCACGAACCGGAGGCTGGGCGCCCTCGGCGTAGCTGAGCACCTCGAAGCGGACCAGCTTGTCGATATCGCTGGCAGTCAGTGAGGCCTGGTAGAACTGCACGCCAAACTGCTGCATGCGGATTGCGGCGACGTTGATCATAGGTTTCAGTCCCGAGGGGCTCGGAGGACAGGTAGCCGGGGGTCGGGTCTCCGTACCGGTACGGGGACCCGTCCCCTGCGCACCCAAAGACGAGGCGAATTGTAGCCAGCGATCACTTGGCATCTCAACGCTTTTTTCGCGACTTCGCGCCGGCAGAGCCGGAATTCGTACGGCACGACATCCGTAAGCCTAACTGAATATGCTATTTATGGACTTCTGCGCGCCGCGGGTTCGCTTATGCACTTCCCAGCCGTCTTGGCAATCGCTGAGGTAGGGCAAATGACCACGTCGCGTCAGGCCATAGCCGCTTCCGGAGCCGGACGGCCCCGTCGTCGGGCCCGCCAGTTTTCCACGATGCGGTCGCGAAACACGATAGCTCCATACATCAACAGGCTGAAGGCGGCACAGGCGACCAACGCGCCCCAAAGCGGCAGACGGAGTCGCAACGGCCAGCTCGCATATCCATAGACCAGCTCGACGTGAATCCAGTACACGAACAGCGAACTCCGGCCGAAACGTTCGAGAGGCCGCAACCGGCGGCTGAAGCGGACGGCCCGCACGGCGATCATATAGACCGCAGCCACTCCCACCATCACCAGACCCGTACGAATCGCAAACCACGTAGGCGAACTGGTCCAGAAGCTCGATTGCAAATAGATACTGGGCCGCGCGGCAGTATAGAAACCGAGCGCCACCAGGATCAGCCCGGCCCCGGCGAAGGCAGCCTGCATGCGGCCCTCTGCGCGCATGCTTCCGATGGCTGACAACAGCACCCCGCACGCCGCGCCGGCAAAGACGAACCCGGTCCACGGAAACAAGGTGAACGTCGTGAGATCGCCCGCAGGCCTCATGTACCACTGAAGCCACACAGGCAATTCGATCCACGACCGCCGCCGTTCGAATGACCGGTGTGGCCAGGGCAGTGGCTGCTGCTACCGCGCCGTACAACGCGGCTCTGGCGTGGGGGGTTGTGCCGAGCGCCCAGATGAGGCCGGCCGCTACAATCGCGGGACCCATGACGTTGAGGATGTCGACCCGGAAGATCGTAACGAGGTGATTGCCGGGGCTGACGATGAAGGCCTGCAGACGAAAAAGAAAGGCCAGAATGAAGATTTCAAGGCCGCGCTTGCAAATCGCCTGAACGGCAGCGGCTCGGCCGCCGCCGCGCGCGCTCCAGACGAGCGGCTGACAGGGCCACCCCCAGTCCGGCCAGCCACAGAAACAAGGGCGCCGCGAATCCGCCAAGCACGAGCATCCAGCCGAACGCCGCTGACTGCCGGTCCGCCGCGCGCGTCCACGCATCGGTGGTATGCGCGGCAATCATCAGGAGCACAGCTATGCCGCGCGCCCAGTCGAGGTAGAGGCGGCGAGATCCCTGAGGATCGGTCGACACGCTGCGATTCTACAAGGCCGCGGCCTTACGTCGCCGACGAAGCCGTCGGATACGATGGTCTTGCCAGCGAGATTTTCTTGAAGGCCAGCCAGGCGAGCGGCCCCAGCACCAGCATATACGTCAGCATGTGGCCGAAGAGGCTCTCGGGTCCCCACGCTTCCGTCGCCTCGTGGACGATTGGGCTGTACGGCAGGAAGTTCTGCTCGGACATCTCGTGGATGCCGTAAATGAAGAGCTGTACCGTAAATATGCAGAGGAAGATCGCGGTGGTCTGGAGGAACAGCGAGAGCGGCACCCGATGGCCGTATCGCGACCAGAGCCACGCGAGTACCGAGGCGGCGGCGACGCCCATGAGGGCGCCTACGACGAGAGGGGGCGCCTGCTGGAGTTGCAGCAACAGCAATGAGGTTTCCATGCCTTCGCGACTGATCATCAACGCCGTGAAGAGGAACACGCCCGCGAAGGCCGCCGCCCCTGCCCGGCCGGTCGATGTTCGCAGACGTCCCTCGATGGCGCCTTTCATATGCCGGCCCACACGGAGCATCTGCACCGTCAGGGCGGCCACCGAGACCGCCGCCACCAGGGCGAGCGGCCCTTCGAGCCATTCCTGGTTCGACGCCCGATAGAGGAGGTATCCGCCGGCGGCGCTGACGGCGAGGGCCGCGACGATGCCCCAGTGAACCGCGCGAATCAGCTCCGCCCGCCCCGACTTCCGAAGATAAGCAAGGCTGATCGCGACAATCAGGAAGGCTTCGATGCCTTCCCGCAGGGTAATGACGAAGGCCTGGAGCATGGCGGCAGCCTCTCAAAGATGAGACTCATTCTCAGATTGCGGGTCCGAGTGTAACGGCCGATAACCGGCCCGTCAAGTCGCATCCAAAGGATCCGATCGAACGGGCGCCAGTGAGGTAAGCTCAGGATCATGATTTTCCGGAATCATTGGCCGCATCTCGCCACCGCGCTTGCGCTCACCTGCGCAGCCTCTGCCGCGCTCATCGCCGAAGCACAACAGCCGACCTTCAGATCAGGCACAGAGGTCGTCTCGCTGTTCGTCACGGTTGCGGACGCGAGCGGGCGCCTCGTGCCGGACCTCACCATGGAGGACTTCGAGGTCCAGGACAACGGCAAGCCGCAGCCGATCGTCTATTTCGAGAACGTCGTGCAGCCGATCACCGCCGTCGTGATGCTGGACACGAGCGGGAGCATGACCGCGTCGATTTCGCTCATGAAGGACGCCGCCGAGCAGTTCTTCCTGCGGTTGCTTCCTGCCGACCGCGCGCGGGTCGGCGCCTTCAACGACCGGGTCGAGATCAGCGCCCAGTTCACGAGCGACCGTGACTCGCTCATCAGCGACGCCAGAGAGCTGGGGTTCGGCAACAGCACGCGATTGTGGGACGCAGTGGCCACGTCCCTCGACGAGTTGGCCGGCATCGAAGGCCGTCGGGTGATCGTGGTCTTCACCGATGGAGCCGACACGGGAAGCAGAGCCCGTTTCGGCAACATGATGGATCGGGCGAGGGCCGACGAGGTGATGGTGTACGCCATCGGCTTCGAGAGCCAGTTCTTCAACGGCCAGCGCGTGGTGCGCAGCGAGCCCGACAGCGGGCTGCGGAAGATCGCCGACGAGACGGGCGGCGGATACTTCCACCTCCAGAAAACCGCCGAGCTCTCGCCCACGTTCACGAGGGTCGCGCAGGAGCTCCACGCGCAGTACGTCATGGGGTTCACGCCCACGCAGCTCGACGGAAAGCGTGCACAAGCTGGCCGTGCGCGTCGGCAAACCCGGCATGACGGCGCGGTCACGCCGCAGTTACGTGGCCGCCACGGACAAGTCCAAAATCCAACCCTAGGCAGACGAGCGATGGCCCTTTCCGATCAGGAATTCCGGATCAAGAGCGACGAAGCGCTCGAACAGGCGCGGCGCGAGCTGATGAATCTGGCCGACGAGGCGGGGTTCGAGCTGGAGCTGCAGAACGGCGTGCTGAACCTGGTCTTCGAAGAGCCAAGCGATACCAAGTTCGTCGTGTCGCCGAACGCGCCGGTCCGCCAGATCTGGGTGTCAGCGATGGGAAGGAGCTTCAAGCTGCCGTGGTCGCCCGAGCTTTCCACGTTCGCGCTCAACAGCGAGCCGCTCGTCCCGCTGCTCGATCGCCTGACCCGGACGTTCCTCGGACAGTCCGCCTAAAGGCGGACACTACGACAGTACGTGTGACGGTACGTAGTGTCCGGCTTCAGCCGGACCACTCATTCACGCGAACACCGACACGACCAACCCGGCGATCGTCACGCCAAGCAGAAGCGCACCCACCACCCAATCCGCCGTACTTGAAAATGTAATTCGATGCATTGTGCTCATCTCCTTCTTCCTCAGGGTTAGACGGGTGAGCACTCTCAACGGTTGCGTGGATTGAATGACAAAACGGTGACGTCACGGTCCGCCTGTCATATCCGAAATCCCTCTTTCAACGGATCGTCGTCGTCGATCAGAAACGCGTGGTCGCCAGTGATCCATGCAGCGCCTTCGATCTCCGGCACTATCGCGGGATAATCGCCAACCGTCGTGCGGGAGGCGATGCGGCCGGTGAAGCGCGTGCCAATCAGGCTCTCGTGCACGAACGGTGTACCGGGACCGATGAGGCCCATCGCGTCGACAACCGCCATGACGGCGGCGGTTCCCGTCCCGCCAGGCGAGCGGTCCGCCTCCGCGGCGGCAAACACGGCGACGTTTCTCAGCGCCGAACGCTCGTCCGTCGGTGGCGCGGTGAAGATCGTCCCGTCGATCCCGCGCAGTCCGGCTTCGACCGGATGGGCAATCGTCTGCACAGAGTCGACGGCGCGGCCGATCTCCATGCCGGCGCGTCGCAGCTCCGGCAGGTGTGCCGCGTCAATCGGCAGGCCGACCGCTTCGCTGTCGACAATGGCGTAAAACGATCCGCCGAACGCGACGTCGACTCGGACTTTCCTGTGACAGGCGACGACGGGCAGGCCACCGTGCAGCACGAAAGAAGGCACGTTCAGGAACGCGACGCGCTCGACTTTGACCGTTCCTGCTCCTCCTTCCTTGAAGTGCGCGCGCGCACGGATGACGCCGGCGGGCGTGTCAAAGGTCACGCTGGCGCCGTCGCCGCCCGGCACGATCAATCCTCGCTCGAGCGCGATGGTCGTCACCGCGAGGATGCCATGTCCAGACATCGCGGGGTAGCCGTCGTTGTGCATGAACAGCACGCCCGCGTGCGAGCCGGGAGAAACGGGCTCGGTGAGGAGGGCGCCGCACATGTCCGCATGGCCGCGCGGCTCGAGCATCAGCGCGCGGCGCCAGTGGTCCGCATGATGCGCCAGCCACTCGCGTTTCTCGAGCATGGTCCGGCCGCGCGGCGCGGGGAAGCCGTGAACGACCAGCCGCAGCGGCCCGCCCTCGGCGTGCGCGTCGATCGTGCGAATCACATGGGGGCTGAAAGGGCGGGAAAGGCCGGAGGGGCGGGAGGGGCGGGAGGGGAAAGACGGGAGAGGTCAGGGGGTTCTGAGGTCACGCGTTTTCCCCTGCCCGTCCAGCCCGTCCTGCCCTACCTGACCTGTTCCTTCTCCTGTTCCGCCATCCAGGTGTCGAGGTCCGCCTGGCTCTGGATCGTCATGAAGCCGCGCATCCGGTAGTGACCCAGCCCGCAGAGCTGCGAGCAGGTGATTTCGTAGTCGCCCGGTCGGGTGGGAACGAACCAGACCGGAATTTCCATGCCCGGAACCGCGTCCTGCTTCACGCGCATTTCGTAGAGGCCGAAGCTGTGGATGACGTCCTTGCTCGACAGCCTGACGAGAACCGGCCGATCGACGGGAAGATTCAACTGATTGATGGTCGCCACGTCGTCCCTGCCGTTCGGATCGGTGCGATCGAGGCCGAGGGGATTTTCGGCCGAGACACGGCTGGCATCTACCCGGCCGAACCGGCCGTCCCGGCCCGGATACTGGACGTTCCAGGCGAACTGTTCAGCGACGACGCGGACCACGAACGCCTCGTCTGCGGCCGGCAGGTCTCTGACCCGCGTCGCCCAGGCGGGAATCGCGTAACCGACGAGCAGCACGATCTCGATGATCGCGACCAGCACTTCCGTGGACTTGGCGAACTTGCCTTTCGCCCCCGCATAGTCCGCCCGCGGATTCGCGCCTTTGCGGAACCGGAAGAGCACGAACACGAAAAACGCGCCCCACCCGACAAACAGCACCAGCATCAACCAGTGCACGAGGACCGACATCTGATCGAGCTCGGCGGCATGCGCCGACGCTTGTACGGGCATCCCCAGCCATTCGAGCATTACACGGTCCCTTCGTGCGGTTCGGACCTTGTGTGTTCGAACGGTCCGGCGGCGACGAGCTTCGCGCGTCGCATCAGATAGATGATGAAGGCCGCAAAACCGGCGAGAACGGAGCCGGTGACGCCCAGCATGAAAAAGACGGCCATGTTGGTCGCCAGGGCCATCGGCGAGTCGCTCTGGCCGAAGCATACGGGGCACGCAAGGGCCGCGCGAGGTACGGCGACGATCATGAGGGTGATGAGTATCTGACGCATATTCGCGGCCTACAGCTGCTTCGTCTTCCGTTGAAACGCGACCGCGTAGACGGCGAGCGCACCGGCGCTCGCGAGCGACGCGGCACCGGCGCCGAGATACCCGGCGTCGTGGCTTACCTGATACTGCCCCATCGCCCACGCGGCGAGAAAGGCGGCGAGCACGATCGACAGTGCGATGAACAGCAAGTGAAAAGCTCTCAGCGACATTAGAGTCCCCCGGATTCCCGGGGCAGCCAGGGGCTGCCTACCCCGAGCCCGTCGAGCGACGTGAGCACGGGGAGGAACAGCAGAACGAGAAAGAAAATCACCGTGAGGATCAGCGTGCCGTACACCCACCATCGTTCGTGGTTCAGGTGCATGAACACGGCGGCGACCATGGTCCCCTTCATCCCCGCGATCACGAGCGCGACCGCGATGGCCACCGGTACGGCGAAGTCGAACCGGGCGACCGCGACCGTCAAGACGGTGAAGATCATCAGCATGACGAACACCATGATGTAGCCGCGAACGCTCTTCTGAATTGCCGCCGGATCCGAATGCATGCGCTCTCCACTGGCAGGACTAAAGTCCTGCGCTACAAGACTCCTGACGCCTGCGCTACAACGATCCTGACGATCGTAGCGCAGGTCTTTAGACCTGCCTATAACAGATACAGCACCGGGAACAGAAAGATCCATACGAGATCGACGAAGTGCCAATACAGGCCCGTGTACTCGATCCGGTTCGTGAACTGCTCGGGCTCGGTCTTCCACATCTTCGCGCCCGGGCCGAGGAAATACGCCATCACGACCATCCCGCCAAGGATGTGCAATCCATGAAGACCGGTCAGCGTGAAATAAATCGCGAGGAACGTGCTGTGGTCGGGCCCCTCGCCGAGATGCAGATGCTCCGCGTACTCGAAGTACTTGTTGACCAGGAACACGAGGGCCAGGAGAAAGGTGAGGCCCAGGTACAAGCGGTGCCTGCCCCAGTTGTTCAGCTTGAGCGACGCCCACGCCATGACCATCGTCACCGAGGATCCGATCAGGATGATCGTGTTGATGGTGCCAAGCGGCACGCTGAGCCCGCCGGTGGGCCATTCCGCCGCGCCGACGCGTAGCAGGATGTAGCTCGAGAACAAGGCGCCGAAGAGCATGACTTCGGACGCCAGGAACAGCCAGATCCCGAGCTTGCCGTTGGGCAGGCCCGTATCGGGTCTGGCTTCGACTGTGTACGGGATGTTCATGTTCGCAAGAAATCTCCACCACGGAGGAAACGGAAAACGTTCATAGCTTTACGCGCGCTCCGGTTCGAATTGCGGCGTGAAATCCCTGGCCGAACCTGGCACGCTGTACTCGTAGGGCCCGCGATACACGATCGGCTCGGTGACGAAATTGCCGTGACCCGGCGGCGACGGCGTCGCCCACTCGAGCGTCGTGGCGTCCCACGGGTTCTTGTCGACCAGCGCTCCCCACTTGATGCTCGCGAAGAAGTTGACGATGAACGGAAGCTGGAACAGGCCCAGCCCCCACGCGGCCCAGCCAATCACCACGTGCCAGTACAGGAGATCGGCATTGTGGGCGAACTGCATGCCTCCGTCGTACATCCGGCGATTCATGCCGCCCAGGCCCTGAATGAACATCGGCATGAAGACGAGGTTGATGCAGATGATCGAGCCCCAGAAGTGAATCTTCCCCAGGGTCTCGTTCATCATCCGGCCCGTGGCTTTCGGGAACCAGTAATACACGCCCGCAAACAGCGCGAAGATGGTCCCCGGCGCGACGACGTAGTGAAAGTGACCGATGACGTAATAGGTGTCGTGCAGATGAATGTCGGTGGGCGCCAGGCCCAGTGGCAGCCCCGTCAGACCGCCGATACCGAACATCGGGAGAAACGCGAGCGCGAACAGCATTGGCGTCGTGAAGCGAATCGACGCGCCCCAGAGTGACAACAACAGCGCGGTCAGGATGACGACCGACGGGATCGAAATGATCATCGTCGTCGTCTGGAAGAACGCGCTCATCGCCGTGCCCATGCCGGTCATGAACATGTGGTGCGCCCACACGATGAAGGACATGAAACCGAGGAAGATCACGGAGTAGACCATCGCGCGGTATCCCCACAGCGGCTTCCGCGTGTTGTTGGCGATGATCTCCGAGACGATGCCCATCGCGGGCAGGATGAGCACGTAGACCTCTGGATGCGCGAGGAACCAGAACAGATGCTGCCAGAGCAGCGGGTTGCCGCCGCCCGCCCGTGTCATCGGGTCCGCCACTCCGGTCATGCTCGTCAGGACTTCGTTGCTGACGACGAGGCCGCTCGGCAGGAAAAAGCTGGTCCCGGCGAGCCGATCCATCAACTGCAGCACGCCGGCCGCTTCGAGCGGGGGGAAGGCCAGAAGGAGAAGAAACGACGTCACGAACTGCGCCCAGACGAAGAACGGCAGCCGCATGTAGCCGAGGCCCTTCGCGCGCAGCTGCACGATCGTCACGATGAAGTTGATCGAGCCGAGCAGCGACGACGTGATCAGAAAAATCATGCCGATCAGCCAGGCGGTCTGGCCGTCGGGCGCGATAACCGATAACGGCGGATACGAGGTCCAGCCCGACTGGGCCGCGCCGCCCGGGACGAAGAAGCTTGCCAGCATGACGACGCCGCCCAGGAAGTACACCCAATAGCTCAGCATGTTGAGCTTGGGGAACGCCATGTCGGGGGCGCCAATCTGCAGCGGCATCACGAAGTTGCCGAAACCGCCGACGGCGAGCGGCACGACGCCGAGGAACACCATGATCGTCCCGTGCATCGCGCCCAGCTGGTTGTAGAACTCGGGCAGCATGATGCCGCCCGGCGCCTTGTCGGCCCCGAACCAGTTGCCGATGAACGGGATCGGCTGGCCCGGGTAGGCCAGCTGATACCGCATGAGCATCATCAGCGAGAAGCCGAACAGCAGGAAGAGAAGGCCGGTGATCGCGTACTGGATGCCGATGACCTTGTGGTCTACCGAGAAGATGTACTTCCGCCAGAACGGGAGGTCGTGGGCGTGATCGTGGCCTGCATGCGAACCGTGGGTCGCCGGATAGTCCAAACGCCGAACTCCTCTCATCCGGACATCATCCGGCGGGCGCAATTGTATTCAGTAAGGTACAAGCGGCGCAAGCGACCGATCGCCTCGTCGGGCAACGCCTCCCCAGCCGGCAAGACGTAAAATGGATCTGTGAACGCTGCGCGAAGGACGGCCTCGGCGCTGCTCGTCCTGACGTTCTGCCTTCCGGCGCCGGCGCGCGCCAACGGCGAATCGGCCGCGCTGCGAGCCCGCGCTGCGAGCCAGCTCTACAACCTCGATCGCGACCTGGCAATTGCGACCTTCCGTCAAGCAGTTGCGGCAGATCCCCAGGATCCGGCCGCTCATCGGGGCCTCGCGATCGCGCTGTGGATGAACATCTCCTTCTACCGCGGCAACATGACTGTCGACGATTATCTCGGTGGAACCAGCCGCCCGACGGCCGGCGCCCGCCCCGCCCCGCCCGACGCAGCCGCGGCGTTCCACGAAGCGCTGAACCAGGCCCTGGCCCTCGCCCGCAAGGCGGTGGCGGCGAATCCAATGAACGCCGAGGCGCACTACCAGGTCGGCTCGGCCATGGGGCTGCGTGCCTCCTATATCGCGACGGTCGAAGGCAGTGCTTCGCGGGCCTTCGGCGCGGCGCGCGAGGCGTACAACGCGCACGAGAAAGTGCTGGAGCTCGACAAAGGCCGGAGAGATGCCGGCCTCATCGTCGGGACCTATCGATACGTTGTCTCGACGCTCACCCTGGCTAAGCGGCTGGTCGCCTACATGGCGGGCTTCGGCGGCGACAAGGCACTCGGAATCCGAATGGTCGAGGAGGCGGCCGCGCACGGTGGTGAAAACCAGGAAGACGCCCGGTTCGCGCTGGTGCTCATGTACAACAGGGAGAAGCAGTACGACCAGGCGCTGGAGCAGCTCGCCTTATTGCGCGGACGATATCCGCGGAACCGGCTGGCGTGGCTGGAGAGTGCGTCGACCGCCCTGCGCGCCGGGCGCCCCGCCGATGCCGAACGCTTTCTGAACGATGGGCTGGCACGGTTCGCCGATGACAGGCGCGAACGGATGTTCGGCGAGGAGGCGCTGTGGTTCTATAAACGGGGTGCCGCGAGGGCGGGGCTCGGCCGCCGCGAAGAGGCAGAACAGGATCTGCGGAAGTCGGTTTCGTCGGACGGACGCAAGTGGGTGCACGGGCGAGCGCATCTCGAGCTGGGGAAACTGATGCTGAGGGCCGGCGGCAGCGCCAGCCAGGCAGCGGCACGCGCGGCGCTCCAAACCGCCGCTGCATTGGGGGACGCCGACAACGATCGCGCGTCGGCGACCGAAGCCCGGCGCCTTCTCGCCACTATCCGTACGTAGTGTCCGGCTTCAGCCGGACATTCACCGCTACTGGCGCGCGATCGTGACAATGGCGCCATAAATGGAACTGTTGCAGGCGACAGGCGCGCTCGCGCCTTTGTAGAGGTGGCTGACAGTAACGGTGTCGCCTGTTTCGGTCTTGCGTCTGAGCTGCATGGCCGTATAAACCAGCTTGTCGGCGGCGACGAGCCCGTCGCAGCCGGCGACCGGCGATCCAGCAAAGAGGTCAGCGGATTGCGGGGCCAGGCACTCCCAGGCGCTGCCGCCATCGCCTCCGGCGCACGTCGACTGTTGAATGCGGCCAGCGGCCGACTCGTAGCTCGAGCTCGACGGCGGAGTCGTCGAATTGAAAATCTGCAGGACTATCTGCACGGTGTCAGTTTCCTGGAGACGGCCCGTCGGGACGTGCACGGTGCCCTCGGAGGGCGTTCCGAACACATGCAGGCCGCTGGCCCACGCGCGTCCCTCCATCCTCGAACCATCCCACCCTTTGCCGTCCCAGATCGCGGTGCCGGTGCGATTTCCGTTCACGAATACGCTGAGCGCAGCGTAAGCGGTATCGTCGCCGCGAGACCGTGTGTCATACACCGTCGCACTCGCCAGGCGAACGGTATAGTTGACCGGCAGCGGCTGCGCCAGCGGACCGCCGGAGAAAAAGAGGACGACCAGGCATTTGGCGGCGAGCGCCCGCGTTCTCAACACCAAGCGCATCATAGCGCGAGCCCGGTTCCTCCGGCTTTGCCTGCTGCTATGCTAGCGAAGTTCCATGAGCGGCCGCGGGGACGGAAGAATCGTGTATCCACCGGCACCGGCAGGGTCTGTCCGGGGTGCGGCTGGCCGGCGGCCGATTGCCGGTGCAGCAAGACGGCGCAGACCGAATCCATCCCCGCGCGGATTGTCGCGAAACTCCGCGTCGAGAAGAAGGGTCGCGGAGGCAAGACCGTCAGCGTCGTGGACGGCCTCCCGCAGAACTCCGCGTTCCTCAAGGACCTCTGTCAGGACCTGAAACGCGCGTGCGGGACCGGTGGCGCCGTCAGCGCGGGCACAATCGAGCTGCAGGGCGACTTGCGCGAGCGGATTCGCGGGCTCCTGCTCGAAAAAGGATTCGTCGTCAAGGGATGAGTGTCGAGCCACCGATCGAGCCGATGCTGGCGAAGCTCGCCGACGATCTCCCGACGGGCTCCGGGTTCCTGTACGAGCCAAAATGGGACGGCTTTCGGGCCATCATCTTCCGTGGGCCTTCCGACGTAGTCATTCAGAGTCGCGACCTGCGGCCGCTCGATCGCTACTTTCCCGAGTTGCACGAGGTGTTTCTGGCGCGCCTGCCGGAGGGCTGCGTCGTTGACGGCGAAATCGTGATCGCCACGCCGCGCGGGCTCGATTTCGACGCCCTTCAGCTTCGGTTGCATCCGGCGGCTTCGCGGGCCGCCAGGCTGGCGAAGGAGACGCCCGCCTCGTTCGTCGCGTTCGACCTGATCGCCTTCGAGGGTCGCGACCTTCGGAACGTGCCACAGGCCGATCGCCGCTCGCTGCTCGAGCGCGCCTTCGCCGCGTCCGAACCTCCGATCCACCTGACGCCGATGACGCGCGATCGCGCGGTGGCATCAGAGTGGCTCTCGCAATTCGAAGGCGCCGGGCTCGACGGTGTGATCGCCAAACCCGAACACGGAATCTACGAGCCCGGCAAGCGGGCGATGATCAAGATCAAGCACGCCCGCACCGCCGATTGCGTCGTCGCCGGGTTCCGCTGGCACAAGACGGGAAGAAACGAGCTCATCGGATCGCTGTTGCTCGGGCTCTACGACCATCACGGGACCCTGCATCACGTCGGCGTGACATCGTCGTTCACGATGGCGAGGCGGAAGGAGCTGGCTTCCGAGCTGGCGCCGCTCCGCGAGCGAGCCCTCGACGGGCACCCGTGGCGCGCGTGGGCCGAGGCCGGCGCCGGCGAGACGACGCGCATGCCCGGCGGGCAGAGCCGGTGGAGCGCCGGGAAAGATCTTTCGTGGGAGCCGCTGCGGATCGAGCGGGTGTGCGAGGTCAAATACGATCACATGCAGGGCGATCGCTTCCGCCACGCCGCGACCTTTCAGCGCTGGCGCCCGGACAAGCCGCCGGCCGACTGCCGCTACGATCAGCTCGAGGTCACGACCCCTTACGAGCTCGAGAGGGTTTTCGGGGCCGCGCGCCCCTGACATTCACGTCGCCGACGTCGCTGACGTGGCCCCATTCGTTCGGCGTGTCATCCGGATCGAGCGGTTCTTCGGCAGGCCGCAGCGGAGCCGGCACGTGCTCGAGATTGAGCCGGATGCGCGTCCATGTGCGGAATCGCCCGCGCATCGCGTCGACGAGCACGTCTGCGGGGGCGAGGTGCGCCGACGCCTCGGGATGTCGCATCCTCCACCGCTCGAGCCCCGCGAGCGCGTCGTCTTTCTGCCGCGCACGCGCAATCTCGATCAATGGACGGCTCGACACCCGGCGCCGGGAGGGCTGAACGCGCGCCGGTTCCCCCTTCTGCTTCTCGTAGTGCGGCGGCCACGGCGCGTCGCCAAGACCCTCGCGCTCGTGAAGGGCCGCGAGCTCGAGCAGGCGCACGAGCGAGCCCGGGTGCAGATCGATCGACGCATGCCGATCGCCGATGTCCGAAAAGCGCGAGGGCATGGTCGCGAGCGTGAAGTCCGCCGGGTCGCAGACGTCGACTTCGTCCCACGTCAGCGGGGCCGAGACGCGTGCGTCAGGCGTCGGCCGGACGGAGTACGCGCTCGCCACGGTGCGGTCCTTCGCATTCTGGTTGTAGTCGAGGAACACGCCGTGCCGTTCTTCCTTCCACCACTTGCTCGTGGCGGACGCGGGCGCACGACGCTCCACCTCGCGCGCCAGCGCAAGCGCGGCCCGGCGCACTTCGCCGAATGTCCAGCGCCGCTCGATCCGCACGAACACATGCATGCCGCGCGAGCCCGAGGTCTTCGGCCAGCCGACAAGATGGAAATCCTCGAGGGTCGCACGGACGACACGAGCCACCTCGCGGACCTCGGCCCAGGTGACGCCGGGAACCGGGTCGAGGTCGACGCGCAGCTCGTCCGGATGATCGAGGTCGTCGGCGCGCACCGGATGGGGATGAAGCTCGAGACAGGCGAGATTGGCCATCCATACGAGCGCGGCGGCATCGCGCGGCACCACTTCCTCCGCGCTGCGCCCCGAAGGGAACCGGAGCGCGACGACATCCACCCAGTCCGGCCGTGCACGCGGCGCCCGTTTCTGATAGAAGAACTCGCCGCCAACGCCGTCAGGGTAGCGGACCAGCACGTTCGGGCGTCCGCCGGCGCCGCGCAACGCGCCGTCGGCCACCGCCAGGTAGTAGCGCGCAAGATCCAGCTTCGTGTAGCCGGCCTGCGGGAAGAGCACCTTCTTCGGATTTGAAATCGCGATGTCGCGGCCGGCGACGGTCAGCCACTCACGCTCGGTCGAGTCCGCCACCGGCCCAATATAGCCGGAGAGGGCGAATCCACGGGCAGCGAGGTGCGTCAGCCGCCCGACTGCGCCCGGAACGCGAGATAGGCGAAGATGACGACGATCACCAGAAGCGCGAGCCTTGCGGCACCCATCATCCGGGTATGCGCCACATGAACCGTGCCTTTGGGCTTGATGCCGGTGACCGCCGCAAGGGCGGTGATGATGACCGCGAGGCCGAGCCAGCCGAGCCAGGTCACGATGACTCCAGCATAAGCCATCAATGGTGATCGTCGGTCACCATATTCGGTGCGCTCTTTTCGACGCACGGCGGCGATTCCATCAAGGCCGCGCTTCGGTCGGTCTGGAGCCTGAGCGTGCGAGGCGTCAGCTCCCAGGGCGCTGTGAGCACGACCGGGTCCTCGACCGTCGCCGAATAGACCAGGACGTCGCCGTCGCGGCGCAGCCGCTCGACGACGCGCATGGCGTCGCTGTGGAACCAGCCGTCGGCGCCGAGCCAGGATTCGTCGGTGAAACTGGCGACATCGACGACGAGCGTGTCGCCCTCCCACCGGCCGATCGAATCGCCCATCCACGACGGATCGACATCATCGCGATGCGGCCGGCCGTCGGTCGGAATCACGCGAAACGTGTTGCGATTTTCGTACAGGAACACAACCTGGCCGGGTGTCTGGATGATCTGGCCGGGCGCGCCCATGCGTGGAACGCCTTCGGGCTTGCAGTAGAACGCCGGGTCGCGACGTGACTGCAGGTCCGACATCTCCTTCAGCTTCGCCTGCAGCTCGGGTTTATAGGGAGGCTTGTTCGGGGCGGCGGCCTTTCGTTCCACACCGCGGCGATCGAGCGCCGCGAAGAGATCTTTCCCTTGAAACGGGTCCGCTCCCTCCAACGGGAACAGGACGACCAGTGTGTTGCCCTTTTGAACCGTATTCGCCGGGCCTTCGCCGCCGCCGGTTCCCCAGATGCCGCTCAGATCCGGGCGGCCGTCGGCTGTGCGCGGTGTGGGTTTGGCTGCCGTCGGGCCGTCGGGAGCCGGCGACTGCGCCTGTGAGCCTGCCGCACGCGGGATCGGCGGGCCGGCGACGAAACCAGCGAGGGCAACGAGGGTGCACAGGAGAAAGCGGACATTCATGCCATTCACTCCCCCGCTCGCACGTATCAGCGGACCTGTTTGATATCTCCGAGCGAAATGAGCAGTTCCCGCCCATCTGCGAAGGTAATGGTCCGGAGAAAGGCCAGCGGCGAACCGTTTCGGGCCTTGTATCCGACCAGGGTCACGTTCTCGCCATAGCCCAGCTTGTCTCTGGTCAAGCCGGCCCTGCGCAGGGTGGTCGGTGGAAAAGTTTCGATCGACCAGGTGTTGAGCTTGCCGGCCGCGTCACGGACATCGATGTACAGATAGACGTGCGGATTGACCCATTCCACTTTCGAAACGACGCCATTCAGGGTCACGGACTGGCTCTCGTCGAACACCGCATTGAGCGAATGGTGGGCCAGCGCCGGTACGGTCGCAAGGGCCAGTCCGGCGGAGAAGAACAGTGCGCGGAAGATGTTTCGCATCGCGTCACCCCCTCTGGCTGACGAAGCCTCAGTATCCTATCCCATCCGGCTTGGGTCGAAGCAGGTCGTCCCGGTGTCGAGCGCGGTGAGCGCTCCTGATTTAGGGCGTACACCAGACGCTTTTCGTTTCCGAGTCGACAATACCCGCAAAAGTTCTTGCACAGAATTGCAGAGAGGCATATCGTTCATCGTCCACATGAGTATCATCCTTTGGGCGACGGCGCTCGGCATCGGTGTTTTGTTTCTCGTCTTCGTCAAGCGCAGAATCAGGTACCGGCGCGAGAACAGCCGCAGCCGCTCTTTGAGCCTTCTCGGCACCGTGAGTCAACAGTGGCTGATCGGACACCGCGCGGAGAACTAATGCGTTCGAGCGCCTACGCCTTCGGACGTCGCCTGAGAGATCAACGGGAACGCCACGGCGTCGCGCTGGAATCGATCGCCGCGACCACCAAGATCAACGCGTCGTTGTTCGCCGCTCTGGAACGCGGCGATCTGTCGGCCTGGCCGAGCGGTATTTTTCGGCGAGCGTTCGTTCGCGCGTACGCGACGGCGATTGGCATCGCGCCTGAACCGGTGGTCGCGGAGTTTGCCAGTCTGTTTCCAGAAGACGGGATCGTGGTCGAGGCCCCGGTGGTACCGCAGGCGCCGAGCGAGCTCCGAATGACGCTGGCGCTCGACTCGCAAGACATCACGACCGCAGCGCTCACTCGAGTGACAATCGCTCTCCTCGAGGTATGCCTGATCGTCGCAGTGTCTCTTGTGACAACCGCATGGGGAACCGGCATCGATCCGTGGCGGGTCTGCGCCGTTCTCGCCTTGATTTATTACCCGCTGGCCACGGTCTTCCCGGGACGAAGCCGCGCCCTCGCGCATATCCAGACTGGATTTCAGAATCTCAGGAAGGCCCCGCCACAGGCTCCCGAGACAGACGTTCTCGAGACGGTCCATGAAGCGCTCCATCTGGTCGGGCGGCCGTCGCCTGAGACGCCTGTGGAATCGTCAGAGGATTTCGCCAGCGCCGCATCGCCACTGCGGTCCGCCTCGCGCTAGCAGCCTGCCAGGGACGTCCAAGGCGGGGCATCCGATTGCCCGGCGTGTTCGACTTGCGATAAGTAAGTTATCCACGGGTGCAGCGAAATCAGCCGCGCCAAAACGCACTTACCCTGAGCGACTCCATGGTGCGCTGGCAACGCTTTTGCTCCCACCAGTCCACCGGTCAAGAGTGGGGGGAGGAGAGAGTCCAGTGGAACTGAAAGAATTGCAGCAACACTGGGACAGATTCGGCAGGAAAGATCCCCTATGGGCAATCGTCGCGTGGCCCGAGAAGAAAGGAAACAAGTGGCAGCTCGACGAGTTCTTTGAAACCGGGGTCCGCGAGATCGCCGCAGTGGTCGAATCCGCAGAAGGATTGAACATCGATCTCAAACGGCGGCGGGCGCTTGATTTCGGTTGCGGCGTCGGCAGGCTCACCCAGGCGCTGGCGAACCACTTCGACGAAGTGGTCGGTGTGGACATTGCTCCATCGATGGTGAAACTGGCCAGAAAATACAATCGCCATGGGAGCAAGTGCACGTACCACCTGAATGAAACCGACGACCTCAGATTGTTCCCCGACAAGACCTTCGATTTCGTCTACACGAACATCGTGCTGCAACACATGCTTCCTGTCTATGCCAAGTCCTACATCAGAGAATTCCTGAGAGTACTGGTTCCCAACGGACTGCTGATATTTCAACTGCCAAGCGAACGGGTTCAGGAACGCGGCAGCGAGACACCGGACTTTTCAGAAGCGCAAAACGCGGAACGGGTAGATCCACTCGCTCGGATCAAGGCGTTCACCAAACTGCTGATCCCGGACGGCGTCTTGGAGCTCTACAGGGATCGAAACATCGAGCCCGTCATGGAAATGCATTGCACGAGCAGCGAAGAAGTCCGGGAACTGCTCCACGCCAACGCCGCGCAGCTCTTACGGGTTACCGAGGACGAGTATGCGGGTCCGCGCTACCGGGGCTTTCAATATGCAGTGACGAAGAACCAGTGACGATAACGACCTGAGAGTCATCGTCTGTCATATGCAGGACGGTTCGCCCCACGGTAAATTCGGCGGAATGGACCCTCATTCAAGCCGCCCACAGAACAAGCTGCTGCGTCTTCTCGAGCCGCAGGCCTACCAGCGCATTGCCCCGAAACTGAAACTGACGGCACTTCACGCCAGGCAGATCCTCTACAGACCCAATGAGCCGATACACACCATCTACTTCCCTGACAATGCCGTCATCTGCCAGATGACCGTCATGCTCGACGGGTCCACACTCGAAACTGGAACGGTAGGACTGGAGGGCGCGTCATGGATTTCCGCCAGCATTGGCGCCCCGAGCATGCCATGCGAAACCATCGTCGCCATCGGCGGCGATGCGTACTCGCTCAATATCGACGAGCTCGACCATGAGATGCGTGAAAACGCGCCGTTCCGGGACATCCTCACACAGTATTCACATGCATTGCTGATTCACAGTATGCGAATGACCGGCTGCACCGGCTTGCACACGCTGGAGCAGCGTTGTTCCCGATGGATCCTGACGACATTGGACCGGGTGTCGGAAGACCGGTTCTCCATCACGCACGAGTTCCTGGCGATGCTGCTCGGCGCCAGCCGGCCCTCGGTGAGTGCCGTCATCGAGGATTTCCAGCGGCAGGGAATGTTGAAAATTCACCGGGGCAGTGTGGTGATCGGTGAGCGAGACCGCCTGGTTGGCGTCGCGTGCGACTGCTACGAGGTCATCCGGCGCAACTACGAACAGGTCGGGCGGTGAGTGCGCTGAACAATGGATGAGCTGGCCGAAGGAGCCAGGGCGACGGACCACGCTTGATCCGACGTGCGGGTTGCCATCCCCACTGTCCGCCACACGACAGACGTTCCTGGCGGCACGTGGAATAACTGTCGTTTCGAATTCGTCCCCGCCCTGTCGAGGGAAACGGAAATCGCGATCGGGGACAAATCAGGCTCGACCCTTCCGTTAGATATATTTCATGGCGAAGCCTGCCGAGGGGCACTTTCATTCCGATGGCGCGTCGCGGCTTCGAAGCCGCCGACTGGAGCCGGTGACGGATCACCTGCTGGCTGGTCCACCGCTCACGACTCGCGAGATGGCGCGAATGGTCGGGATGAGCGCGACCTTCATCCGCGAGGAGATTCACGGCGGCTATCTTCGCGCCGTCGTCATCGGCCGAGGTCGCAAGCGCGTCTACCGCATCCCCGTCCTCGAAGCGTACCGCTATATCAAACAACTCGGCATCCTCTGAGCTGTTCCAGGCCGCATCGTTGGCAACTCCCGGCGAAGGTTCGCCGGTGCCAGGTGCCAGTCCGTGACTTCGGCGTTCGGTGAGCCAGTTTTCGGGCGATCCGCACATCCCTAATCACAGGAGGCACTATGCGCGGCATGATTCCCGGACCGGTACTGGCCATGTTTTTCGTGGGCGCCACTGCAGGGGCGGCACACGCCCAGGTCTGCGTCGAAATCGACGCCCCTCGCGACATGCTCGACCCCCAGGACCGCGCGGCCGCGGTCCTCTTGTTGACCAGACAATTCGCACTGGCGGGCGAGGAGGTCGCCGCCGACTGCGCCACGCCCTACCTGCTGGCCCACGTGAGGCTGGGAAACACGATTACGGTCACATTGTCGGGGCCACTGGGCACACGGGAAGGCGTGGCTCTGGGACTCGACGACCTGCCGGCTCTTTACAGCCAGATGGTCCGGTCGCTCGAAACCGGCCGCCCGATGACCGGATTGGGCGTCGTTGATCGCACCAACGTCACGGAAGCGCAGGCTTCGGCGCAGCGCGTCCATTCCGATGCCTTCGCGTATGCCCGGATCGGGTACAGCGGAATTGTCGGTAACCGTGTCTACGGGATGCCCGCTTTCGGATTCGGCTACCGTGCGGAGCTCGATTCGGTGGCCATCGACGTGTCGTTCCTCAATATGCAAGTGGGTTCGTCGGACTACTACAGCTCGCCCGGCGCGAGGGCCGCCTCGCTGCTCAAACTATCGGGGTTGTATCTGGTCAATCGACAGGCCAATGCCACACCGTACTTCGGAGGCGGCCTGAGCTGGGGCAGCACGAGTATCAGCGAGAACCAACCCTTTACCGTCGTGAGCCCGGCCCCGGGCTTTCCGAACGGGAGCGCCCCTCCCTACACGTCAGGGGGCCACGGCAGCGGACTTCAAGGCGAACTGACCGCCGGTTACGAGTTCGGGCGGGCCACGACAATCCGTATGTTCGTGCAGGCGGATGCCGTCCTGCCGTTCTATTCGGTGACGTCCCAGACCTTCTCGAGAGGAGTCGTCACGAACACCGCGCGTCGCTATGCACCCTCGTTCGTGATGTCGGTGGGGCTGGGGTGGCAGCGAAATCGGAAATAGACGGGGCGCGTCCTGAAAGGGGGCGGAGATCGCGCATGGTCAGTGACGGCCCAGGAGCACTCGGATGTCGGCGGCCATCGCCTCCGCACGCTGATACCGCGCGCTGGGATCGGGCTGCAGCGCGCGCTCGACGATCGCGACGACATCCTTGTCCACGTCGGGGCACAGCCGTGCGAGCGGTTCGGGCGCCTGGGCGATCAGCCCGCGCAGAAGCAGGCCGTCGGACGCCACCCTCACCCGGCGCCCCGCACGGTGAGGCCGCGGTCGGGCGGTTGCTCGTGGGCGAAGAGAGGACGGAAGGCGGGCGAAGTGTCCGTAAGGAATGTCGGTGGCGTCGCGCCGCGCGTCACAATTCGGGCCGCCGGTCGGGTTTTTTCGATGCGAGATCCATACGGGGGAATTCTGACCCAAGCGCGCTCTGGATGGTGTAGGATGCGACCGATCAAGGCTCATCAAATCGGAAATGTCGGCTGTATGGCTCAGACGGACAGCGCTCGTGTCGTGGGACACGTGTCGGCGCTGTGAAGGAGGAACTATGAAAGCCGCCGCCTTCTGCCTCACCATGATTCTGGTCGCCCCTGCCTGGGTCCGCGCAGACGCCGTCACCATCTGGAACGCAAATGCGGCGAAGGCCGCCCTGGCGTCCTGTATCGCGCCAGGCGATGACCCGCTCCACGAGGGGCGGATGTACGCCATGATGCACGTGGCCATCCACGACGCGCTGAACGCCATCGATCGCCGGTCACGGCCGTACATCTTCGATGACCATGCGCAGCCATGGGTCTCTCCCGACGCCGCGGTCGCGTCAGCCGCCCGCCACGTGATGGTCCCGGTCATCGAGCAGATTCCGTTCCCGCCGGAGTGCCTTCAGGCTGGCGTCGCCAGCGTCGAGGCGGACTACGCGGCCGCGCTCGCCGCAATTCCCGCCGGTCCTGCCAAGTCGCTGGCCATCTCGCTCGGGCAGGCAGCCGCAGCGGCCATTCTTGCGTTGCGCCAAGGGGATGGTTCCGACACGCCTTTGCAGGACTTCGACTATCAGCAAGGTACTGAGCCTGGTGAGTACCGCTTCACCCCTGGCTTCAACTTCGTGTTCGCCCCGGGATGGGGCGACGTCACGCCCTTCGTGCTGAGCCACGGCGCGCAGTTCCGTCCGCGGCCGCCCTACGACGTGCGGAGCAAGAAATTTGCCTCCGATTTCAACGAGATCAAGCTGCTTGGCGGCGACGGCATCACGACGCCCAGCAACCGCACGCCGGAGCAAACCGAGATCGGTCTCTTCTGGAGGGAAAGCTCTCCGCTCCAGTGGAATCGCATCGCTCGAACCGTGTCAGCCAGTCAGTTCCTGGATTTGTGGCAGAACGCCAGGCTCTTCGGGTTGCTCAACCTTGCAATGGCCGACGGGTACATCGGCTCGTGGGAAGCGAAGTATCACTACAACTACTGGCGGCCGGTAACGGCCATTCAGACCGCGGACACCGACGGCAATCCATTGACGGACGCGGATCCGACCTGGACGCCGTTACAGCTTACCTATCCCATACCCGACTACGATTCCGGACACGCTACCGAAGGCGGTGCGGCAGCCGAAACCCTGAAGCAGTTCTTCGGCACCGATCTCATTCCCTTCAACGTGTGCAGCTTCACGCTGCCGGCAGGGTCGACGTGCAACGATGCCACGCCGATCTTCCGGTCGTACGCGAGCTTCTCCGAGGCCGCCGACGAGAACGCCATCTCACGAATCCTGATAGGCATCCATTTCCGGCTTGCTGTCGAAGAGGGAACGGAACACGGGCGGAAGATCGCCAACCGTGCGGCAAATCGGGTCATGCGGCCGATTCATTAACCCAGAACAGGCGGCTACCAAGTTCTCAGGTACGGGCATTGCGCGCGAGCCACCCGCGTTGATACCTCTAACAAGCTTCGTGGCCCATGCCGTCGGAGGGAAACACCTCGCACGAGGCGCGTTTCCCTCCGTGTTCCCCCTCGGCTCCGTTCCCGCCGCTCAGCGCGGAGCACCGACGATCAGACCGACACCGTTCCAGGCGGCCGGTAACGCCTCAGTCGCCGCGGCGCCGGTAGCGAGCGCCCGGCAAGTGCCCGATGAGAAGCGGTGTCGCCCATACAACGTGCTGCATCGCCCAGTCCAGCGGAGCACTCAGTTCGCGGAAGTCGCTGGCCGGAAGGTCGCTGGCCTGAATCAGGGGTTCCCACGCTTCACACGTACGGTCTTACCGGACGCGGCGGATATGTAGATAGCGTGCGTGGATGATCTCGTAGAAGCCGTAGGCGACGAACCCTGCGGCCGTCACCCCGAGAAGCCAACGGCCCAGCCCTCCCGGTTGTGCAGCGAGCGTGCGGAATGACGACGCCGTGGTGCCGACTTCCGACGGATCGCGGAACCAACCGGCGACGACGATGGCCCATCCGAGCAGCGCAAAGACAACGGCGCGTGCCGCCACGCCGAACCGGCTCAGACCCACCGCCCACTCGCCAGCCTCGCGTCGCATCTCTTCGACATCGAGATTGCGCTCCAATCGGCAGGTGATCGCTGCGTACACCTGCTGCACGGCGAAGCCGATGAGACCGAGCCCCGCGAGCACCACCAGCCAATCACCGAGCGGCCACCGGAATGCCTCGGTGGCGACCTCACGCTCGCTGGTTCCCGATGCGGCCGACAGCCCTCGATAGAGGCGGAATGCCTGCCAGCCCAGCACCGCGTGCAGGGCCCCGCGAGCCACGAAGCTCGCACGGATCGCAAGGCCACGCCAATTGTTGCCCAGGCGGTCTGGATCGAAGAGTCCTTGAAGGATGCGCCAGGCGGCGTAGCCGAGAAGCCCAGCCACGACCACGAGCAGCAGCGTACGGCCGAATGGTTGTCCGAGGACGGTCGTCAGCGCGCCCCGCGTCCCCGTTACTCGTCCGCCTGCCTTGGCTGCGACCTGGAGGGCGAGTGCGCCAACGACCATGTAGAGCACACCCTTCACAAGGAAGCCCACGCGGGCCAGCCACTTGATCGCGCCGAAACCGTTCATCGATCGATGGTACGCCGGATTTCTCGCACGACTCTTTCTTGGTCAGCCTCGCGGCCGCCAGCGGCTTGGTCCTGACGCCGCTGGGTTGAGCTGACGCGCCACCGCATCATCAGCTCATGAAGTGCATGGCAACATCTTTTTCCAAAGGTCAACGAGTTCTGGCTGCATCCCGGTCGCGCGGAAAGTTCGCTATTCGGTGTTCGGCGGCGCGGGCAGCGCGATACGGGAACCATGCCTTGAGTTTCAGGACCTGCTTCTCGTAGAGATGCCACGACGCCCAAGCAAGGGCGAACGCCGGGAGCGTCGCGACGACGTAGAAGAGGAGCTGCCCCGGCAGCGGCGACCCGAGCAGCGTCTGGAATTCCGCCACCGGAAAGTAGGTGTCGCGAATATAGCGGCGGACCGGAACGTGAAACAGATAAAGTGCGTAACTGTACCGCCCAAACGTCCGGAGAAGGGGCGTGCTGAAGGCGCGCGCCAGACGCGAATCATGGTCGCTTGTCGCCACGCGGGCAATCAGACAGGCGAAGAACACCGCGAGCGTCGTGTACCCGGCTGTCTGCGTGATCGGCTCGGTCCAGCTCCCGTCGTCGAAGGGATCATCGACGAACCAGATCGCCACGAACAGCAGCAGCGCCGCCGGAGCCAGCCGCGCTGACCACGCCACAACTCGAGCCGCGGTGCGATCGTCGCGCAGAGCCGCGGCCACGAAGGCGCCAGCGGCCAGCGCGTCCATCCGGCAGAACGGCAGGACGTACGCGGCCGTGGAGTCGACGTCGGCGATCACCAATCCGGTCCGCACGGCGAGCGCAACCGCCATGAGTCCGCCGCACGTCCACATCAGTGTGTGGCGACTGAGCCCGGCGACCAACAGCGGCCACACCAGGTAGAACTGTTCCTCGATGGCGAGCGACCAGGTGACCGCCAGATTCGGATGGCCGAAGCCCTCCTTCAGGGCGAAGAGAATGTTCGACAGGTACAGCCAGTACCAGGCTTCGCTCGTGTCGCGCATCTCTGCGCGCGCCATCTCGGCGAGCGGGGTGTCCGGCCATAGCCACGGCGAGATGGTCAGTGTGAAGAAGACGAAGGCGTAATAAAGGGGAAAGATCCGCAGGGTACGGCGGACATAGAAGTTCCTGTAGTACTGGGGGCTTCCCTTGGCGTCGCACAAAATCCCGGTAATCAGGAAGCCGGACAGCACGAAGAACAAGTCGACGCCGGACCAGCCGAGACGCGCGATGCTAGCGTAGGCGCGATCGAGCGGCGTCTGCTGGCGCATGAGCGTGTGGTGGAACAGGATGACAAGCAGGATCGCGACACCCCGAACGCCGTCAAGCGCCGGGACGTATCTGCCCGCCGTCGGGGTCACTCGATTCTCTGTGGTTGGCAACAATGCTTTTCGTCCGGATTCCGCAGCGCCCGTCGCCCGTCGACGGGACAACGTTCGGCGGCGAAACCCTGCACCATGGGATGTTTCCGTGCTGTCCGAGCCGTTCCCGGGTGATGACGTTTCGTGCGGCGCAGGCCGAGGACAACACAGGGCGACAACCAGCTCCCCCGGCCCGCGCTTCGCGTCAGGACGCTGGTGCGATCGCGCCCGGCATGAGACGAACCTGGGAGCCGCGGTTTAGAGGTCTGGAGACCACGTGGATTCAGGTCTGCTAGGCCAGAGGTCACCTGATCGTTTGACGCGCGACCTTCGCGGGCGGATTATTACCGGTCCTGCCGCAGGTCCGCTCATACTGCGAGGCGAGACTCCCCGGACTTCCGCACAGTGTGACTATATCGCGACGATATCCCCATGGGACGCCCAAATTGCTCACGCGGCGGCGGCTAGGTGAGAACCCCTTGGCCAGGCGAGGTCACACCTCAGCCGGCGCCGAGCGAGGAGCTACTTACGATCGAAATCCGAGAGGAGCTGTAATCGCTTCGGGAATGAAAAAGATTACGCCGACGAGCGCAACAGTAATTGCCGAGCGCATAATGCCACCTTCGTGACTGCTCTCGCCTTGCAACTAACTGGGCCGAGCGGCTAGCTCGCCGAGGTTAGATGTGATACGGAGACCGATATCCAATCAGCTCCGAAGGTCGCATAGTGGCCGTCTTCTTGATGGCCGGTGGTGTAGCGAACGTATCGCTTTGAAGGGAATGCGCGCTCGGCGGGTTGTTCGCAGGAATGGCCGGTGTTACAACTTTTCTGGTAGCGGTACGGGGAATCGAACCCCGATTTGATGGTTGAGAACCATCCGTCCTAACCGTTAGACGATACCGCCACACGAAGCCGGCCGTGACGAACCTCTAATTTTAGCGTCTCGGTTCGCTGGCCGGTCAACCGAATCGCCGCAAGCTCCGCCGAGTACCGCCGGGCACGATTTCCAATCTGCCATCTGAATTCTGCAATCGGCAATAGCTTTGTGGTTCAATCGACAGATGCTTCGCTGGCTTACCGGTCTCCTCCTCGTATCTCTTCTCGTCGCCGGCGCGGCGTTCTGGTTCGCAGGCCGCGGCCGACCGCCGGTCATCACCATCGAACGGCCCGAGCGGGTCGTCGGACAAACCGGCACCCTCGACGTCGTCGTCGAAGCGCCAGGCGGACGATTCACCTCGCTGACCGTCGCGCTCGAACAGGACGGCCGCACGATCCCGCTGTTCAGCCTCGAGGGCGACGTGCTGAGCGCCGCCGACGGCCTGCAGAAGGGTGCCGAGGGAGCTGCGATCACGCAGACCGGGCCGGACACCGTCCGCGTCTCGCGCCCGTTGGGGAAGCAGAGCGTGCCTGAGCTCCAGCAGGGCGCCGCGCGTATCGCGGTCGCCGCGTCGAGACCCTCCTTCCTGAACCTGCGCACCCTGTCGAACACGGCTGCGAAGGACTTCCAGGTCCGGCTCGACCCGCCGCGCCTTGCGGTCGTCTCGACGCATCACTATGTGAACCACGGCGGCGCCGAGATGATCGTGTACCGCGCGACGCCTCCCGACGTCGCATCGGGGGTCCGCGTCGGCGATCTCGAGTATCCGGGCTTTCCGCTGCCAGGCGCCGATCCCTCGCTGAGGGTGGCGTTCTTCGGCCTGCTTCCCGAGCAGGATCTCAAGACGCCGATCGCCGCCTTCGCGCGGGACGAAGCCGGCAACCAGGCGACGGCCAGCTTCGTGGACGACGTGTTCCCGAAGCCGATGAGGAGGAGCCGCATCGATGATCGATGATGGCTTCATCAACCGCACCGTCCCCGACATCATCGCGCACTCACCGGAGCTGAAAATGGCGGGACCGAGCGGCGATCCGCTCGCCGATTTCCTGAAGGTCAACGGCGAGCTCCGCCGGATCAACGCCGACCAGATCGCGGCGTTCGCCAAGCAGACCGCCCCGGCGAAACTGTGGAAAGACCCGTTCGTCCAGCTTGGCAACTCGCAGGTCGAGGCGGGCTTTGCGGACCACCGGACCTACCTCTATCAGGGCAAAGAAGTAGACCAGCAGGTGCACCTGGGGTTCGACCTTGCGGTGACGAAGAACGTCCCAATCGCCGCGGCCAACGATGGAACCGTGCTGAGCGCCGGCTGGCTCGGGATCTACGGCAATTGCCTGATCATCGACCACGGCCTGGGCGTGCAGTCGCTGTACGGTCACCTGCAGTCGTTCGACGTGAAGGCCGGCGACAAGGTCGCGCGCGGACAGATGGTCGGCGCGGAGCGACTCGACCGGACTGGCCGGCGGCGACCATCTGCACTTTACGATGCTCGTGGGCGGCCGGATGGTGAGCCCGGTTGAGTGGTGGGATCCGCATTGGATTCAAGACAGGGTCGACCGCAAGCTCAGCGATGCCGTGCTGGGGACGGGTCTCCGTACGTCGGGCGGAGACCGTCCCCGAATCGGTGATCGAGGTACAATACGAGGTTGTCGTTCGTACTTATTTTTCCGCAGGAGAAGAAGTCGATGCACTCACGAAACATTCGGAATTCCGCCCCAGTGACTCCCCGGGCCCTCCGGTTTCTGGCGGTTCTTGGAACGGTGACGCTCGCGGCGTCGGCCGTCGCGTGCGGCGGTAGCGAGCCATCCAATACATCGAGCGAGCCATCCGCGCCGTCTGCCACGCCCGGCGGCCTGAAGGTGGACGCCGGCACGGCCGGCGAGGTGACGGGGTTGGTCACGATCGACGGCATGGCGCCGATGAACGCGCCGATCAGGATGAACGCCGATCCCATCTGCCTGAAAGAAGTGAAGGGCGCGCAGGCCATGGAAACCTACGTCGTCGGCGGCGACGGCAAGTCGCTCGGCAATGTGTTCGTGTACGTGAAGGACGGGCTCGGCAACTACATCTACGACACGCCGACCGAACCGGCAAGAATCGACCAGGAGGGGTGCCGCTACCACCCGCACGTATTCGGCATGCGGGTAGGCCAGCCGCTCGAGATTATCAACAGCGATCCGACGCTGCACAACATCCACGCCACTCCGAAGGTGAATTCGGAGTTCAACACCGGTCAGCCGATCGAGGGCATGAAGACGGCTCACACGTTCGACAAGCCGGAAATCATGGTGCCGTTCAAATGCGACGTCCACGGCTGGATGAATGCATACGTCGGCGTACTCGAGCATCCGTATTTCGCCGTGACGGACATGGACGGCAAGTTCTCGCTCAAGACATTGCCGGCCGGCACGTACACAATCGAGGCGTGGCACGAGAGGCTCGGTGCGCAGCAACAGATGGTCACCATCGGCGAGAAGGAGACGAAGGACATCGCCTTCACCTTCAAAGCGCCGGCGGGAGGAGCCGCGAGCAACTGAGTTCTTCTGGGCAGGAAAGACGGGAAGGGCGGGATAGGCAGGAGAGGAGAACCTCGCCAACCATCCAGCCTCTCCGGCCCTTCCTGCCCTTCCAGCCCTGAGATGCTTCACCGCTTCGCGAAGCTCGTCACCGCCTGCACGGTGCTGTTGTTGCTCGCCGGCAGCCTCGTCACGAGCACCGATTCCGGCCTCGCCGTCCCCGACTGGCCGACCACCTACGGCTGGAACCTTTTCACGTTTCCCCCTTCGATGTGGGTCGGCGGCATCTTCTACGAGCACGGCCATCGCCTGATCGCCAGCGGCGTCGGCCTGCTGACGATCGTGCTTGCCGTGTGGCTGTGGCTCGAGGATCCGCGGCGCTGGATGCGGCGGCTGGGGGCGATCGCGCTCGTCACCGTCATCCTGCAAGGCGTTCTCGGCGGCATCACCGTGCTCTACTTTCTACCGGCCGCCGTTTCCACCGCCCACGCGGGTCTCGCCGAGATCTTTTTCTGCCTCACGATCGCCATCGCGCTGTTCACGTCGCCCCGCTGGATAGCGGGGCACGAAAGCGTGGACGACCGCCTGCTCCGGCGCCTGGCGACGGCTACGACGGCGTTGATTTACGTGCAGATTCTCGCGGGGGCGACCATGCGGCACACGGACGCCGGCCTGGCGATCCCCGACTTCCCCCTCATGTTCGGCCGGCTCGTGCCCGATCATTGGGACCCGAAGATCGCCATCCATTTTGCCCATCGCGTCGGCGCGCTCATGGTCTCGCTCGCGATCGTCGCGACAGCGGGCCACGTGTGGCGCCACCACCGACGGCGCCGCGAACTGACGCGGCCGGCAGGGCTGATCGTCGCGCTCGGCGTCGTGCAGGTGACGCTCGGCGCGCTGACGGTCCTCAGCCAGCGTGCCGTCTGGATCAACAGCCTGCACGTCGTCTGCGGAGCGCTGGTGCTGACGACGTCGCTGGTTCTGACATTGCGAACATGGCGCGTGAAGTTCGCCTTGCCAACGGTCCGGCTAAAGCCGGACACTACGTACGTTGCTGATGACTTGGACGATGTGCGTGGTGTCCGGCTTCAGCCGGACCGTGATCACCGGGTGGACCCCACGCCAGTGAACGGGGTGCGGGCATGAAGGGCGCTGGCGCAGACGCCGCGACGGTTCCGGTCGCGGCTCCCGCCCGGGGGACGCTCGGCGATTACCTCAGCCTCACCAAACCGCGGCTCAACCTGCTCGTCGTCGCCACGAGCGCAGCGGGCTACTATCTCGGCGCGCCTGGCGCTCCGGGGGCCGCGATGCTGCAGGCCGTCGCGGGTACGGCGCTGGTGGCAGCCGGCGCGGCCGTGCTCAATCAAGTGGCGGAGCGCGATACGGACGGGCTGATGCGGCGAACACGAGGGCGGGCGCTCCCGGATGGACGCGTCCTGCCGGGCGACGCGAGGCTGTTCGGAATCATCCTGGCGGCCGGCGGCCTGACGCTGCTCGCCGCACTGCCACATCTGCTCGCCGCCTGGCTCGCACTCGCGACGCTGATCCTGTATCTCGCGGTCTACACGCCGCTCAAGCGCCGGACGCCGCTGGCGACGCTGGTGGGCGCCGTGCCGGGCGCGCTGCCCCCACTGATCGGATGGACAGCATCGCGACGGGGACATCTCGCTCGGCGGTGCCGCGCTCTTCGCCATCGTGTTCCTCTGGCAGATTCCACATTTCATGGCGATTGCCTGGATGTACCGGGATGACTATGCGAAGGCCGGCTTTCCGATGCTGGCGGTGATCGACCCGGAAGGACGGCGCGCGGGGCGCCAGGCCGTGGTCTACGCTGCCGCACTGCTTCCCATCAGTGCCGTGCCCGCGCTCGCCGGTGTCAGCGGCGCCGCGTATTTGATCACTGCGCTCGGACTGGGGACCGTCCTGCTCTGGCTGGCCATTCGCTTCGCCGCCACACGAACGGATCACTCGGCGCGCACTCTCTTCTTCGCGTCCATCACGTACCTGCCGGTTCTGTTGATCGCGATGATCGCGAACCGGTTGTGACCGTTCAGGACCTGCCGGCCGTCAACGCCTCATTGAACGCGCTGTCGGGCATCCTGCTGCTCGTCGGGTACGCCCTGATCCGCGCCCGCCGGATCGAGCAGCATCGCCGCTGCATGCTCGCAGCGTTCGCCGCCTCCACCGCGTTCCTCGTGTGCTACATCGTCTATCACGCGCAGGTCGGATCGGTGCGATTCACGAGAGAGGGCCTGGTGCGGCCGGTGTATTTCACGATTCTCGTCACGCACGTCATTCTCGCCGCGGCCGTCGTCCCGCTGGCCCTGGTCACGCTTTCGCGGGGCCTGCAGGCGCGGTTCCCCCAGCATGTCCGCATCGCCCGCTGGGCGTTCCCCATCTGGCTGTATGTCTCGGTCACCGGCGTGCTCGTGTACGTCCTTCTCTATCAACCAACGTGGATCATCTAAGGGGTTCAAGAACCTTTAGAACCTGTTTCGCCCGATATATACTGGCAGCATGCGGTCATGCTTCCTCGCTTCGGTCCTGCTGGTCGCCCTCGCGGGCGGCGCGGCAGCGCAGTCCGGCCGCGTCACCGGAATCGTCAAAGACGAGCGCGGGGAGCCGATCAGGGGCGCGACGATCATTGCCGAGAATCTGGACGCCTCTCCCCGGAGCTTTACGGCGAGCACCGACGAAAGCGGCCGGTTCGCCATGATTGGCCTCAGGAGCGGGCTGTGGTCGTTCAGGGCGGGCGCGCCCGGTTATTCGACCGACGGGGGCGAGGTCAACGTTCGGACGATGCCCGGCGTGACGCCGCCGCTGAACTTCACGCTTCTGAAGATGATCGTGCCGCCCAGTGCGCTCGGCTCGGTGGCGCCGAGGGATCTCCAGGCTGCACTGGCCGCCGCCGACGCGCTTTTCAATAACCAGGAGTGGGATGACGCGATCAAGGCGTACCGGACGATTCTCGAGAGGTCGCCTTCGCTCAGCGTCATCAATCTGCAGATAGCGGCCGCCTACCGCCACAAGAAGGACTACGACGGCGCGATCGGCGCCTACAACGCGCTCCTCAAAGTGGACCCGGCCAACGACAAGGCCAATGTCGGGATTGCCATGGCGAACGTCGAGAAAGGCGATCTGGACATGGCCGAACGAACCCTCGAAACGGCCGCGAAGGCGCCAGGCGCCACCCGCGAGGTGTTCTTCGACCTCGGCGAAGTGAAGATGGCCCGGGCGCAGGCTGACGAGGCCGTCAAGGCGTACGAGCGCGCGGCGGAGGTCGATCCGGCCTGGGGCAAGCCACCGTTGGCTCTCGGCCGGATCGCGCTGGATAAGGGTGACGCGGCCACCGCACGGCGGCACTTCCAGCGAGTCATGGACGTCGACCCGGTTTCGCCCGAAGCTGCCGAAGCGACCGCGATGCTCCGTCAGCTCGAACAGGTCCGATAAGCTCCGGGGAACCGCTGTTATGGCCCGTCGCTCCGTTCCGTCGTACGCTGATCCTGCTGAGCGTCGCGCTCGGCACGGCGCTTTCGGCGGCGGGCGGCTGGAGATACGCGAGGGCCTCAGCGCCCGTCAGCGGCCCGATCATCATCATCTCGATCGACACGCTCCGAGCCGATCACCTGCCTGCCTACGGCTACCAGAAGGTGCAAGACCCCCGCCATCGATCTGCTGGCGGCCAACGGCGTCGTCTTCGAGCGCGCCTATTCACACGTGCCGCAGACCCTTCCGGCGCACACCGCGCTTCTCTCGGGACGGCTTCCGTTCGAAACGGGCGTGCGAGACGACGTGGGGACGACCGTCAGGCCGGGGGAGCGCCTGCTGCCGCAACTGCTGCGCGAGCGCGGCTTCTCGACGGCGGCCATGGTCTCGGGATCGCGCCTGCAGCGAGCCACCGGCATCAGCCAGGGATTCGACTTCTTCGACGATGAGATGTCGCCGAACCCGGAGGAACCAGGGGATATCCCTGCCGCAGCGGGACGGCGGAGAATCAGAGATGATCGCCGAACACTGGCTCGACAGCGCCGGGACGTCGCGTGTGTTCCTGTTTCTCCACCTGAACGAACCGCACAAGCCGTACGCGCCACCGGAGCGGTTTTCGCAGTACTCGCCTTACGACGGGGAGATCGCCCATGCGGACGAGATCGTCGGCCGCCTCATTCAATACCTCAAGAAACATCAGCTCTACGATCGATCGACGATCATTCTGCTGTCGGATCACGGCGAAGGCCTCGGCGATCACGGCGAACAGGAACACGGTCTCTTTGTTTACGACGAGGCCATTCGCGTACCGCTCATCATCAAGCAGGAGAGCAACGTCGGGGCGGGACGGCGCATCCCGGATCTCGTGCAGCACGTGGACCTGGTGCCGACGATTCTGGATCTGGTCAAGGCGCCGGTGCCCGACAACCTGCGCGGCCGCTCGCTGAAACCGCTGCTCGAGGATACCGGGTCGCTCCGCGAGCGGCCCGTCTATGCCGAATCGCTCTACGCGCGCAATCACTTCGGCTGGAGCGAGATCACGGCCCTCACCAGCGGCCGTTTCCAGTACATCAGCGCGCCACGCGAGGAACTGTACGACCTGACGAACGATCCGAGTCAGCGCGAGAATCTGGCCGGTGCAGAGGCCGGCGCAGCGGATGCCCTGGATGGGATGAAGGAGCAACTCGCCCGCCTGACCGGCGATGCCCCCCCAGCCCCTGCCGGGCCGGTGGCCGTGCTTGCTGACCCCAAGGATGGAGTTGAGATTCTCGAACGTTATCGCCAGGCGCTGGCTTTCACGGCGGAGCGGAAGTGGGCCGATGCGATTCCGCTGCTTCAGCGAGTCTTGCGAAGACGAGCCCCGTCTGACTGAAGTGTGGAAGGAGCTGGCGCAGGTCGCGTTGCTATTGAACCGCCACGACGTGGCGCTCGATGCCTATCGACACCTCATCGTGCTGCAGCCTGCCGAGCCGCTCGGATATCTCGGGGCCGCCGAGGTCCTGCTGAAGGAGCGCAGGATGGGCGCGGCGCGTGCGCGCGCGCTGGAAGCCGCGGCGCTCGCGACGGACAACGATCCCCGGGACGTTGCCTCACTCGGCGCCGCGCATGCGCTGGTGGCGCGCGTCGCCCTGGCGCAGCGCGACGCGGACGGCGCCCGGGAGCAGGCCACGCTTGCCCAGCAGGCCGACTCGGGACTCGCCATGCCGGCGTTCGTGGAGGGACGGATTCTCTACGACGAGGGTAAGTACGAGGAGGCGCTGCCGGCGTTCGAAGAGGCCGTGGCAGCGGCGAGGGAGCCAGGTGCGGCGCCGATCCCGGAGCTGCATTTCTATGCCGGCGAGACGCTGATGCGGCTGGGACGGCAGCCGGCGGCCGAAGCGGAATTCCTGAGCGAAGTGCGGCGCTTTCCGCAGAACGTCCGCGCCAGGGCAGCGCTCGCGACGCTGTATCACGCGACGGGACAGCAGGACGCCGCGGAAAGGGCCATCGCCGATATGCTGCGCGCGGCACCCGCGCCGGATACGTACACGATCGCCGCGCGCCTGTGGACCACATTCGGCCAGCCCGGCCAGGCGCAGGCGATCCGCGCCGAAGCACGGCGCACGTTTCCCGAAAGCCGCCCGCCCGCCTCGACGAACAACTAACAACAGACTGGACGTCAGGCTCTGGGCTCCGGGCTCCGGGCCCGAAGCCAAGAGCCTGAAGCCCGAAGCCCTTCTTCTAGAACCGGAAACCCACCGCCACGCGGAAGGTGCGGCCACCAGCGGGTGCGCCGCCGAACGCAACCGGATACGCGTTGATGGTGGTGCTGTACAGGTTGGTCACCACGTTGCCCGTCGCGGTGCCGTATGTCGGTCCCGGCGTGTAGCCGGTCGCCAGACCGAGGCCATCCTTCGCGCTGGCCGCCGTCTGCGTGACCGCCGTGTTCCAGCCAATCAGCTTCTGATTGTTGAACAGGTTGTAGACGTCGAACTTGACCCAGGGGCGCAGCGTGCTGAACACCGGGATGTTGTAATTAATCGACGTGTCGAACAACCCGTAGCCCGGGAACGTTTCCGAGCCACGCTCGCCGTTGAAGAACACCATGTTGCCGCTGGTGCTCGGCCGATCCGGATACCCCGCCGCACTGATCAGCGCGATCTGCGTCGAGGTGAGCGGCTGGTTTCTCGCGGCCAGGCTGAACACCCGGCCCGAGTCGACACGCAGCAGACCGGACACCGAGACGTCGCCGGCAGCGCCCAGGTTCCAGTTGTAGATGCTCCAGAGGCGCAGCCGCGAACGCTGGAAGTCCTGCAGCCGGCCGTCGGGAAAGTTCCGCTCCGCGCTGAACGCTTCAGGGTAGTCGCCGATGAAGGACTTGTTGCCCGGCGCGTTGGTGCCCTCGCCTTCGTAGTTTCCGTCGTTCTCCAGCTGCAGCGTGTAGTGGCCGTTGACGCTGAAGTTGTCCCTGATGCGGTACCGTGACTGGAACACCAGGCCCTGGTACTCACGGTGCGCCGCGGCCGTGTTCGCGAAGACGATGTTCGTGAACGTTCCGGCGGCGACGCCGTTGACCATCACGTTGGTGGTGCCCGGTCGTCAGATCCTGGACATCATCGAGCAGGTTGCCTGTCTTCCGGCCGACATAGCTGACTTCCGCGTAGCCGCGTCCGTCGAACAGATTGGCGCCGTAGGACAGCGAGAACTCGTGAGTGAGGGGCGACTTCGTCCCGGGCGCCATGAAGACGTTCTGCGTGGCGTCGGCCACCGCCGTGCCTGGGGCAATCGGATAGTTCGCCGGATCGAGCCCGCTGGCGAAACCGTAACCCTGGCCAGCCGGTCCCAGGTACACGGAATCGATCGACGGAGAATTGCCGACCGGACTGTTCCTGCCGATCTGCGCTTCGTTGTAGCGCCCGGAGTACTGGCCGTAGGTGACGTGAACGATATGATCCCCGTCACCAGTGACATCGAAGGAGACCGCGGCGCGCGGCACGATGCGGTTGTTGTTGATGCTGACCAGGTCGCCCGTCGACTCCGCATTCACGTGCTCGAAGCGCGCGCCGACGTCGGCCGACACACGGCTGCTGATCACCCAGTGATCGGTCAGATAGAGCGAGTTGCTGTCGTTGTTGAGCACGGCGCCGGTGATCGCCGGAAAGTAGGTGAGACGCGATACGCCCGGAATAAACATCGGAGTCGGCCGTCCCGTCGCGTCGAGGACCGGAGCGCCATCCGCGCCGGTGAGAAAATTAGCCGCGAACACATACTGAGTGGGCGACTGCGAGCCGCCGCCGGTCCGCTGGCTGCGGTACCACTCGTATCCGCCCTTGGTCTCGTGGCTGCCGCCGCCCTTCCAGAAGTTCGTGGCACTGGTCGTGAACTGCCGGTTGTTGCGCTGCTCGGCATCGACGCCGTCGAAGTACGGGGCGTTGTAGATGGTGCAGAAGCAGGTGCCGACGAACGGCGAATCGGTGGCGAGGTTCGTTCCCGTGCCGCCGCCAATCAGCTCGTTGTAGCGGCCTGAGAACTGCGCCTCGAACAGAAGGTCGTCCTGGAGGACGCCGCGGTAATTTCCATGGTAGGCACGGTTCGGCGTGCTGATGGTGCTGAGCGCGTTCGGATCGACGACCAGGCTCAGTGCACCCGAGCTGTTGGTCGTCGTGCGCGGGTTGTTCAGGTAGCCGCCCTGGATGATGTGGCCGGGCGCAACCGCGCCGGTCAGCTTGATTTCACCGCGCTGGCTCTTGTCGTTCTGTACGACCTGGACCCCTGTCAGCGACAGCGTTCTCGGCGTCTCGAGCGCCGCGTAGCGGCCCGCGATAAAGAACCACAGGCGATCCCTGAAGAGCGGGCCGCCGAGCGTGCCTTCGTAGACCTGCTGCAGATCGTCGGTGTGGACAACGGGAACCGGCCTCGACGTTTCGAAGGGGGTCGCGGTCGTCCACGACGGATTCTGGAAGTTGATGCGCCCGCCGCCCGAGAAGGCGTTGCCGCCGCTCTTGGTGATGGCGTTGATCACCCCGCCACTGAAGCGGCCGTATTCCGCCGAGATGCCCGACGTGAGGATCTGTGTTTCCTCGATGGCGTCCTCGATGAACAGGCTCTGCGGCTGCGCAAGGACGTTGTCGTTGACGTCGATGCCGTTGACCAGGAAGGCGCTGTCGAATGCGAACGCGCCGTTGATGACGACCTGATTCGCGTTCGGCGAGTTCTCGGTCACTGCCGGCGCCAACTGCGCGATGCCCTGAAGCGAGCGCGGCGTCGCCAGCAGTTCGATTTCGGGCTGCTTGAAGTTCATGCCGACCACCGGCGTCGTAATCGGGACCGGCGCGTCGGCCACGACCTGGACCGTCTCGGTAACGCCGGCCGCCTTCATGGTCGCGTCCTGTTGGACTGTGAGGCCCAGAGGCACAGTAGCCATCACCTCGATGGTCGTAAAGCCACTCAGCTCGAAGTTGATCTCATAACTGCCTGGCGGCAGCGCCGTGAGGGAGTAGTTGCCGAGCCCATCGGTGACTGTCGAACGAGGCCCCAGGAGTGCGGGGGACGTGACGGTGACGGAAGCGCCGGGAACGGTGCGGTCCTGCTGGTCCTGCACCAACCCGCGAATGGCGCCGGTCTGGACCCCCTGGGCCAGCGCCGTGCCGGCACAGATCAGCCACGTAAGGGCGATAAGGCTAAATCGTTTCATCAGTCCGCACTCCTTGGTTCCTATTGGTCCAGACCATAGTATCGGCAGATTCCCTCAAAGTCTGTTAGTGTCATATATCACGCACGAGCAGCCAGGATGAGCCGCTCAAGCGTAAAGAGCAGTTCCTAAACGAGTTATGAGAATTTTGAGTGGTGTCCGCCTTCAGGCGGATCTTTGCGCGGCTGGGTGCCGCCTGAGAGGTCTAGCAAGAGCGCAGCCGGGGAACCGGCCCGGCTGCTGGAGGAAGAACGCGAAGCACTAGTCTGGGGCAATAGGGCAATAGGGCCTGAGTTTCCAGCCCCATGCCCTATTCCCCTATCTCTAACCTCTAACCTCTAACCTCTAACCTCTAGTTAGAACCTGAAGCCCAGCGCCATCCGGAACGTGCGGCCGCCGGCCGGCGCTCCCTGGAACGCGAGCGGGAACGAGTTGATACCGGTGGTGCTCACGTTGGTCTGCGTGTTGCCGGTAGCCTTGCCGAAATTTGCTCCCTTATTGAACGTCGTGGCCAGGCCTACGCTGTCCTTTGCGCCAGCGTTATTCTGGCTGACCGTGGTGTCAAACGCGATCAGCTTCCGGTTGTCGAGCACATTGTACAGGTCCACCTTGATCCAGGGCCGCAGCGACTTGAACACCGGGATGTTGTAGTTGACCGACAGGTCGAGCAGGCCGTAGCCCGGGAACTGTTCGGTGCCGCGCTCGTCGTTGAAGAAAATGTGGGCCGCGGCGGGCTCGTCCGTGTATCCATTGGCCGCAAGGATAGTTCGCTGCGTCGCCGTCAGACCCTGGTTCCTCGCCGCCAGGCTGTATGCTCTGGCGCCTTCCACGCGCCAGAGGCCCGAAAACGCCAGATCGCCCCCCGCGCCCATGTCCATGTTGTAGATGGTCCACAGGCGGAAGCGGTTGCGCTGGAAGTTCTGGAGACGCCCGTCCGGGTAGTAACGCGGCTCGATGAAGATCTCCGGGAAATCGCCGATCCAGGTCGTGCTGCCCGGCGTGTTCGAGCCTTCCCCTTCGTAGTTGCCGTCGTTCTGGAGCTGCACGCGTGTAGTGGCCGTTGACGCTGAAGTTGTTCTGAACGCGGTAGCGGGACTGGAACACCAGCGCCTGATACTGACGATGGGCCAGGTCGGTGTTTCGATACACGATGTTGGTGAAGGTGCCGGCGCTGGCGCCCGCCACCTGGACGTCCGTCTTGCCGGTTGTCGTATTCTGGAAGTCTTCAATCATGCTGTTGGTCTTGCGGAAGACGTAGCTCACCTCCGCGAAGCCACGGCTGTTGAAGAGATTCGCACCATACGCAGTCGAGAATTCGTGGACCAGCGCCGACCTGACCCCGTCATCGACTGTGACGTTCTGGAGCGGGTCGCTCGCCGCCGCAATCTGATAGTTGGCGAGATTCATTCCCGGCGCGAACCCGTAGCCTTGACCGCTGGGACCGGTGTAGTTCATCTGGATGAACACTGGATTGCCCACCGGGCTGTTGGCCCCAATCAGCGCTTCGTTGTACCGGCCGGAATACTGGCCGTACGTGAAGTGCAGGATGTGGTTGCCATTGCCGCTGACGTCGTACGCCGAAGCGAGACGAGGCACGATGCGGCCGGCGTCGATGCTCGTGATGTCGCCCGGGTTGGAGAGGGCATTCACCTGCTCGTACCGCGCGCCGAGATCGAACGACCAGCGGTCGTTGGGCACCCAGTGGTCCTGCACGAAGAAGGAATGATTGTCCGTGTTCATCGTCGCGCCGCGCGTCGCGGGCCAGTTCTCGACATACGATTCGCCCGCCACGAATACCGGAATCGGACGGCCGGTTGAATCGAGCACAGGCGTGCCGCCGGCGCCGGTCAGGTAGTCCGCGTTGAACACGTAACCGGTGGACGACTGCGAATTGCCGCCCGTCCGCTGGCTGCGGTAGAACTCGTAGCCGTACTTGGTTTCGTGCCGGCCGGCCCTGCTCCAGAAGTTCGTGATGTTCCCGGTGATCTGCTTGTTGTCGCGATCCTCCGGATCGGTCGCATCGAAATACGGGGCGTTGTAGAGGCACGCGCAGGTCAGGGAGAGAAACGGCGAATCGGCGAGGTTCGTGCTCGTGCCGCCGTCGCCCTTGAATTGAAAGCGCCGCTCCGAGTACTGGGCTTCGGCGAGCCCGTTGCTTCCCAGCACGCCCCTGTAGTTGACATAGGAGTACCAGTTCGGGTTCTCCCGATCGACCTCGCTGTGCGGATCGATGATGAAGGACTGGAGGCCGGAGTTGTTGGTGCGCTTGCGCGGGTCGTTCAAGAACCCGCCACTGAAGCGTGTGGTTGTTCACGACGGTCCCCGTGATCTTGATCTCACCGCGCTTGTTCGAGTCCGTGGTCGGCACCACGATGCCCGTCTGCTGCAGCGTCGACTGGCTTTCCGTGAACTGGTGGCGGCCTGACAGGAAGAACCAGAGCCGATCGCGCACGACCGGGCCGCCGAACGTGCCTTCGTAGGTCTTCGACAGCTTGTCGAGGTGGTTGGACGGCGCGGAGCAGGTGACGACATCCTTGTTGACGCATTCCTCGAACGGCGTCTCGTGTCGTCCAGATCGTTGTTCAGGAAATTGATCCGGCCGCTGCCTGAAAAACTGTTGCCGCCGCTCTTGGTGATCGCGTTGACCACGCCGCCGGTGAACCGGCCGTATTCCGCCGAGATGCCGGACGTCAGCACCTGCGTCTCCTCGATCGCGTCCTCGATGAAGAGATTCTGCGGCGTCGCGAACAGGTTGTCGTTGACGTCGACGCCGTTGATCATGAACACGTTGTCGAACGCGAACGCGCCGTTGATGACCAGCTGGTTCGACGTTCGGCGATATTCTCGTCTGACGGCGGGCGAGAGCTGCGCGATGCCCTGAAGCGTCCGCGGCGTCGCCAGCGCTCGATCTCTTCGCTGCTTGAAGTTGATGCCGACGACCGGCGTCGCAATCGGCGCCGGCAGATCGCCCGTGACCTGCACCGTTTCGGCGACGCCGGCGGGGCGCATCGACACGTCGCTGCACGACGACGAGGCCGAGCGGCACCGTGGAGGTCCGGTTCACAGTTCCAAAACCGCTCAACTCGAACCTGACCTGGTACTCGCCCGGCGGGAGCGCGCGAATCACGTACAGCCCCTGGGCGTCAGTGGTGGTGCTGCGAGGCCCTTGCAGCGCGGGAGAGGTGGCCGTCACGCTGACGCCCGGCACGGCCAGATCCTGCTGGTCCGTCACCATGCCGCGAATCGTGCCCGTCTGGACACCCTGCGCGAAAGCGCTGCCGGCCGGACGCGAGGATCAACCACGCTGCGATGAAGAGGATCAAGCGTCTCATGAGACTCGCGACTCCTTGTTTGCGGGACAGGGACCTCAGGGAATGGCCTATCCACAGTTTGAAGGGGAAACAGACATTGAATATTGTTCAATGATAAATCAAAGAAATCTGCTTGCTTCCCGGCAAATCAAGAAAGCTGGGACGAACGATCCAAATTCTTGTACCAACCGCCTCGTCCGCGTGATGAACGTGATTCGTCGTATGTTCGCACCGGGGAATGGGCGGGAAGGGCGGGACGGGCAGGAACGGCAGGAAGGGTTGAACGGCGGCAGGACGCGAGGGCGGGAGGGGCTGAACTGGGAAAGTGCGTGAAGGCGTGATGGGCAGGAGAGGCGGGATGGAGGAGCCGAAAGCCGGAACGTCCGGGGCGTCTACCGTTCCAGCCCTTCCAGCCCCTCCTGCCTGTCCAGCCCTTCCAGCCCTTCGCTCTGCTACCCGCCGAACGGGACGACGAAGAACAGAATCAGCGAGATCAGCAGCACGTAGATCACCAGGGACTCGATCAGCACGAGACCCAGGATCAGGTTGCCGCGAATTTCGCCCGCTGCGCTGGGGTTGCGCGCAATGCCCTCGACAGCGGCGGCGAGGCCTCTTGGACTGCCCCAGCGCGCCGAACGCCGCGGCGATCGCCAGCGCGAAGCCGGCAGTGATAATCGACCACTGCGCGATGACAGTGCTCGCGGCGTCGCCAGCGGCGGGTTCCTGCGCGTACAGCGGCGCCGCGACCGTCAATATCGTCAATACCATCAACAAACGTCTGCTCACACACGCCTCCAATCGGAAAAACTCAATCAACAATCAGCAATCAACAATCATCAATGCATCAATGCGTCTACGCCGCCGCCGCGGTCATCTCTCCATGCTCGTTGTGCTCGTGCTCGGTCGCCACCGCGCCACCCAGGTAGATCGTGGACAGCAAGACGAAGATGAACGCCTGCAGCGACGCGGTGATGAGCCCGAGGAACATCATCGGCAGCGGCACCAGGAACGGGACGATGCTGAACAGGATGATGATGACGAGCTCCTCGCCGAAGATGTTGCCGAAGAGCCGCAGCGACAGCGACAGCACGCGCGACAGATGGCTGATGATCTCGATCGGCAGCATGATCGGCGCGAGGAAGAGCGGGCGCTCCGGGCGGCGCGGCGAAGTGCTTCAGGTACGGGCCGACGCCCTGCTCTTTCAGACCTTGAATGTGGTAGTAGACGGCGACGGTCAGCGCGCAGCCGAGCGTGACGTTGATGCTGCTCGTCGGCGCCATCAGTCCGGGGATGAGACCCATCAGGTTGCCGGACAGGATGAAGACGAACATCGTCGCGACGATCGCGAGGTAGCGCGGCGCCTTGTGGCCGACGTAGTCGTGCAGCATCGACTGCAGCGCGCGGACGGCGTCTTCGACGAGAATCTGCAGCTTGCCCGGATGATCGACGCTCAGCCGGCTGCGGACGATCAGGCAGATGACCGTCCAGAAGACGATGATCAGCGCCGACATGACCAGGTAGTTGGGAATGACGTCGGGCTGCGAGCGGGGTAAAGCCGAGCGCGCGCAGCAGCGAGGCCACCAGCGGGCCGAACGCAGCATTCACGGCCTGGACGATCCAGAGGGGGTGCTCGAGCTGTTCCATTAAGGGGGAAACCTAGCGCCCCGAGCCGGAGAATCCGCGCAGGGCTTCGAACGTCACCGCGATCACGAGCGAGGACGCACCCGCAAAGACGGCCACCGGGGGCAGCCGCAAGCGCGCCATTATCACGTACGCGGCAGCCGCGAGTATAGCGTACCTTGTGAAAAACTTCACCAGCCCGACCGCGACGTTTCGCGCGCCGCCCGCCCGCTGCGCCGCTGCCTCGCCGGCCTCGCTGGCATCAACGAGCGCCGCGATCCCCGCCTTGATGCCCCGATAGGAAATCGCAACCAGCGCGCCGCCCCCCAGCACGCCGAGCGGCGCGTCGAGCCGCCGCGTCAGGACGGCCGCCGCGGCCGCGAGCACCGCGCAGGCGATCACGCTGTGCCGCTCGATGCGCCGCAGCGTGAGATCACTCTCCGCCACGGCCATTCACCGCCACTGCCCGGCCCCGGCCGCACGGCGCGCGAGACGGTGCGGTAGACGTTCAGCACCCCCGCCGCGAACCCGAAGCAGAGAAACACCGCCATCATCCACGGCGAGGTCCCCATCCACTCATCAAGGGTGCGTCCCGCCCAGTACCCAATCCCGATCGCGACGACGAACGACAGCAGCCCGGCGCTCAAGCTCCCACGCCGTCCGGATCATGTTCGCGTCGGACTTCTTGAACCAGGCATCATCGGACAAATGCAACCACGAAGACACGAAGACACGAAGGACAAAACCGATATCCGTCCAGGTCTTGACTCTCCGTGTCCATCGTGTCTTCCGTGGTTGGCAGGCCGTGTCTGTCTCAGCGGAGGGCGGTGAGAATCCCGGAGGCGCCGAGCGTGCGGGCCGAGGCCTCCGCCACCTCGAACAGCAGCCGCGGGTAGATGCCGAGGACGAGCGTCGCCGCGACGGCCACGCCGAGCGCGAACGTCAGCGACGGGCTGGTCGTCGGCTCCGATCCGATCGTCTCCTTCTTCAGATACATGAAGACGACAAGACGGATGTAGTAGTAGAGCGAGATGGCGCTGTTGAGCACGCCGATGACCGCCAGCCAGACATAGCCCGAGTCGATCGCCGCGCCGAAGAGCCAGAACTTGCCCATGAAGCCCGCGGTCGGCGGAATGCCGCCGAGCGACAGCATGAACAGCAGCATCGAGAACGCCGCGAACGGATTGCGGAACGCGAGGCCGCTGAAGTCCTTCAGCTCGTCGCCGATCGACGTCGCGCCGCCGCAGCAGCACGACGACGGTGAACGCGCCGAGCTGCATGAAGACGTAGATGAACAGATAGATCAGCATCGCCGACGACGCCGCGTGTGGATCCGGCGACGATGCCCATCAGCACGTATCCGGCATGCGCAATCGAGGAATACGCGAGCATCCGCTTGATGTTCGTCTGCGTCAGCGCCGCGATGTTGCCGACGGTCATCGTGACGACGGCGAGCACCCAGAACAGCAGCCGCCAGTCGGCGCTGCTCGACGGCAGCCCCTCGAGGAAGATTCGCAGCAGCATCGCGAACGACGCCGCCTTGGAACCGACCGACAGAAAGGCGGTGATCGGCGTGGGCGCGCCTTCGTACACGTCCGGAGCCCACATGTGGAACGGGACGGCCGCAATCTTGAACCCGACGCCGGCGACCACGAGGATCACGGCCAGGACGAGCCGCGGATCGCGCTCCTGTCCGGCCAGAATCGGCGCCATCGCGCGAAGCCCGGTCGTGCCCGACAGGCCGTACATGATCGACATGCCGTAGAGCAGGATGCCGAGCGAAAACGCGCCGAGCAGGAAATACTTGACCGCGGCTTCGTTCGACCGCTGGTTCGGCTTGATGAAGCCGACCAGGATGTAGAACGAGATGGCCATCGTCTCCAGGCCGATGAAGATGGTGATGAGATCGATCCCGCCGGCCATGACCATCATGCCGAGCGTCGCGCAGAGGATGAGGAAGAAGTACTCGCCCGCCGGCGCGCCCTCGACCTCGAGATACCGGGTCGACATCAGCACGGTGATGGCGGCGGAGAGCAGGAAGACGATCTTGAAGAACAGCGCGAACCGATCGACGGCAATCAGGCCGTTCGCGACCTCGACCCGCGTGTCGATGAATGGCGCCAGCGAGGCCAGCGTCGCGACGATCACCCCCATCGTCACCCACGCGAGCATCGTGCGCGGCGTCGTCTGGCCCGGCTGCGACAGGGCGACGTCGACGATCAACACGAGGAGCGCGCCGACCGTGATGACGATCTCCGGCAGGATGTAATAGAAGTCGCTGAGCGAAATTCCCGGCGGCATTACCGTGCCTCGGCCGCCGCCAGAGGCGCTGCCTGTCCCCCGGGTGGGATTGTCGGAATCGTCGGGATCGTCGGAGTTGCCGGAATTGCCGCGGCGGGCGTCGCATACTGCGGGCTCACGCGTGCGACGATGCGCTGAACCGACGTGTCCAGGCGGCGGAGGAACGGCGCCGGATAGAGGCCCATCCAGACGGCCAGAACCAGCAGCGGCGCGAAGGTCGCGAACTCGCGATGGGTCAAATCGAGAAGCCGTTCGTTCTTCGGGTTCTCGATCTTCCCGAACATGGTCCGCTGATACAGGGTGAGCATGTAGGCGGCGCCCAGCACGATGCCGCTGGCGGCAATCGCCGCCCACAGCTTTCCGCCGCCGAGGAACGGATGGGTCGAGACGAACACGCCCTGCAGGATCAGCAGCTCGCCGATGAAGCCGTTCAGCGTCGGAAGACCGATCGACGACATCGTCATGATCAGGAAGACCGCCGCATAGACCGGCATCACCTTGGACAGCCCGCCGTACTCGGAAATCTCGCGCGTGTGACGCCGCTCGTAGACGATGCCCACGAGCAGGAAGAGCGCGCCGGTCGAGATGCCGTGATTGAGCTGCTGGATGATGCTGCCGGTGAGGCCGACCGGGTTCAGCGCGAACATGCCCAGCATCACCATCGCCATGTGGCTGACCGAGGAGTACGCCGACCAGCCGCTTCCAGTCCTTCTGCGCCAGGGCGACGAGCGCGCCGTAGACGATGCCGACGATGCAGAGCACGACGATGAACGGCACGAATGCCTGTGTGGCCTCGGGCAGGATCGGCAGGCTGAAGCGAAGGAACCCGTAGGTGCCCATCTTCAGCATGACGGCCGCCAGAATCACGGAGCCGGCCGTGGGCGCATCGGTATGCGCGTCGGGCAGCCAGGTATGGAACGGGAACATCGGCACCTTGACGGCGAACCCACAGGAAGAACGCCAGGAAGATCCACCACTGCAGGTCGGGCGGCAGGTTCAGCCGGTGGAACTGCGTGACATCGAACGTGTACACCCCGGTCACGCTGAAGTTGTAGAAGTACAGCGCCAGGATGCCGAGGAGCATGATCACGCTGCCGACCAGCGTGTAGAGGAAGAACTTGATCGCCGAATACAGCCGGTTGGCGCTGCCCCAGATGCCGATCAGGAAGTACATCGGAACCAGCATCACTTCCCAGAAGAGGAAGAAGAGCAGGAAATCGAGCGCCATGAACGCGCCGAGCATGCCGGTCTGCAGCACGAGCAGGAAGATGTAGAACTCTTTCACGCGCTCGGTGATCGCCGTCCCACGACGACAGGATCGCGATGAAGCCGATCATCGTCGTCAGCAGAATCAGCAGCGTGCTGAGGCCATCCACGCCGAGGAAATAATCGGCGCCGATCGACGGGATCCACGCCGCCCGCTCGACGAACTGGAACTCGGCGTTCTGCGGGTCGTACCAGAACCACAGCGGAACCGAGACCACGAAGCCGAGAAGCGCGACGACGTTCGCAATCCATCGGATGGCGTTCTCGTTCTGCTTGGGCACCAGCAGCAGCAGGACCGCCCCGGCGAGCGGAAGAAAGAGAACGAGCGAAAGATAGTGATTCATACAGCTCCGTCATCTCCGCACCAACAAATACAGGCTCACGAACGCGAAGATGCCGAACAGCATCAACAGCGCGTAGTTCTGCACCAGCCCGCTCTGCAGGCGGCGGAACACATGGCTGCCTTCCCGAATGACCCCCCCGACCAGATTCACCGCCCCATCGACGACCCTCTTGTCGGTAAGTCCGGAGAACCACGAGCTGACGACGGTCAGCCGTCCTGCGCCGTTCACCGCGCCGTCGACGACATTGCGATCGAAGGTCCACAGGCCGCGGGCGCTCGCCCACGTGGCGGCGATGGCCGTGGCGTTGTACAGCTCGTCGACGTAGAACTTGTGCGAGAGCCAGCCGGTGCGGAGCCGCGAATTGCGCCGCCAGCCGCTCGGGGATCTCCGGGCTGGTGACGTAGAACCTCCACGCGAGCGCGATACCGGCGGCGGCCACGATCACCGAGAAGGCCATCAGGCCGAGCTCGACCCCGTGCGCTTCCTCTTCCGCTTGTTCGGATTCCCCGGCCCCGCCGGCCACCGCCTCGCCGGCAGGCGCGGCGGCGTGCTCCGCCGTGAAACTCGGCTCGAGGAAATGCTCGAGGAAATTTTCGATACCACTGCCGCCGCTGAGCACGGCGGGAACCCCGACCAGTCCGGCCACGATGGCGCCGACCGCCAGTGCCATGAGCGGGAACGTCATCGCCGTCGGCGATTCGTGCGGCCCGTGCCACGGCCCATGGCCGTGTCCGCGCGTGACGTCATTGTCTGCGGTTCGGCAGGCCCGTGGCTGACCTCGTGGTTTGCCAGGTGCGCCTGCCCGTGCGCGTGAGAATCCGACGGATGGGGCGCGCCGTGGCCGGCGGCGAGCGCCGCCGCCGCGGGGTGTGCGGTCTCCCACGCGGGACCGCGATACGCGCCGAAGAAGGTCATGGCCATGAGCCGGAACATGTAGAACGCGGTCAGGAACGCCGTGAGGACGGCCAGAACCCAGACGAATTTGTTGCCCAGAAATGCCCTGTAAAGGATCTCGTCCTTGCTGAAGAACCCCGACAGCGGCGGAACGCCGGCAATCGCGAGCGTGCCGATCAGCATCGTCGCATAGGTGACGGGCATGTACTTCTTCAGGCCGCCCATGCGCCGCATGTCCTGCTCGCCGGCCATCGCGTGAATCACCGACCCGCTCCCGAGGAACAGGAGCGCCTTGAAGAAGGCGTGCGTCATCAGGTGGAACGCTCCGGCGGCAAAAGCGCCGACCCCCATGGCCGTGAACATGTAGCCGAGCTGCGAGACGGTCGAGTACGCCAGTACCCGCTTGATGTCGTTCTGCACCAGGCCGATCGAGGCGGCCATGAGCGCCGTCAGCACGCCGACGATCGCGACGATCTCCATCACCATCGGCGCGTGAGAAAACAGGACGGCGTTGCGGCCCACCATGTAGACGCCCGCGGTCACCATCGTCGCCGCATGGATGAGCGCCGAAACGGGCGTCGGACCTTCCATCGCGTCCGGCAGCCAGACGAAGAGCGGGATTTGTGCGCTCTTGCCCGTCGCGCCGATGAACAGCAGGAGGCAGATGAAGGACAGCACGCCGAACTGCGCGGTCTCGACCGTCATCGCGTCCGCGGCGTTCTGCACGGCGCGGAAGTCGAGCGTGCCGAAGGTCATGAAGATCAGGAAGATGCCGAGGATGAAGCCCCAGTCGCCGATGCGGTTGGTAATGAAGGCCTTCTTCCCCGCGTCTGACGCGCTCTGCTTCTCGTACCAGTAACCGATGAGCAGGTACGAGCAGAGGCCTACGCCTTCCCAACCCACGAACATCACGAGGAAGTTGTTCCCCAGGACCAGCGTGAGCATGAAGAAGCAGAAGAGGTTCAGGTAGCAGAAGAACCGCGCGACGCCGCCCCGCGGCTCGTCGGCGATATATGCCGTCGAGTAGACGTGGATCAGCGTGCCGACGCCGGTGACCACCAGCAGCATCAACCCGGACAGCGGATCGAGGCGGAGGCCCCACGCCGCCTGAAAGCTGCCCACCGTGCCGTTGCTCATCTGGAGCGGGATCGCCGGGATCCACTGCGCCAGCGTGACGTCGTAGGCGCGCGCCTCCGGCGGCAGCGCCAGGAGCTGCCAGAACGCGACCAGCGACAGGCCCAGCGCGCCGAGCATGGCCGCGCACGCGACCGCGCCGGCCGTTCTGCGCGAGAAGGAGCGGATGCCGACGAGGCCGTTGATGGCGGCCCCCGCGGCGGGTAACAGAGGGATTAACCAGATGTAGTTCATCTTCGGTCTACGATTTGGCGATCTGAGATGTATCGATAGATCGAACGATCGAAAAATCGTAGATCGGCAAATCATCGATAGCGTGCATTACCATCGCATCACGTTCATTTCGTCGATGTTGACTGTTTCCTTGTTGCGGTAGAACGCGAGGATGATCCCGAGTCCCACCGCCGCCTCGGCCGCCGCGACGGCGATGACGAACACCGCGAACACCTGGCCGATCACGTTCTGCAGCTGGCTGGAAAACGCCACCAGGTTGATGTTCACGGCGTTCAGAATCAGCTCGATCGACATGAGGATGATGATGATGTTCCGGCGCACCATCACGCCGATCACGCCGATCATGAACAGCGCCGCGGACAAGAGCATGTAGTGGGTTGGGGTGATCATGATCAATACATTTGGTTATCTGGTCATCTGGTTATCTGGTCATTGATTGATCGATTGGCAGATCCACTTACTCAAATCAATGACCAGATGACCAGATGACCCAATGACCAGATTCATAGTTCCCTTTTCGCCAGCAGAATGGCGCCGATCATCGCGACCAGCAGGAGCATCGACGCGATCTCGAAGGGAATCAGATAGCTGGTGTACAACATCCAGCCCACCTCCTCGGTGTTCCCCGACACGGGCAATGCAGCGGCGGAACCAATCGCCGGCGACGCCGGAATGGAGGCGCTGTACGCCGCAATTGCCGCCAGCTCGGCGAGGACGGCCATCGAGAGCCCGAATCCCACCTTCGTCAGGCGGCGGGGATCCTCGTGCGCTTCGGGTGGCCGCTGCAGGTTCACCAGCATGACGACGAACAGGTAGAGGACGACGATGCCGCCGGCATAGACGAGCACCTGGATGGCCGCGAGAAACGGCGCCTCCAGCAGCACGTACAGCGCCGCGACGAACAGGAAATCGAGCACGAGAAACAACACCGAGTGCACGGTGTCCTTCGTCGTGACGACGAGCACCGCGAACCCGAGGATGAACGCGGCAAGCGTGTAGAAAACGATCGCCTCAGCCATAGTGCGATTCAGCTGGCTCCAACCAAAACTTTCACAATCCCCGTGACGACGAGGTTCAAGATCGCCAGCGGGATGAGCACCTTCCATCCGAGCCGCATCAGCTGGTCGTAGCGATACCGTGGGAACGTCGCCCGCACCCAGACGAACACGTAGAGGAACGCGAACGACTTGAGCAGAAACCACATCCAGCTCGGGATGATGTCCAGAAACGACAGCCACTCCCAGCTCGGGAACGGCCGCAGCCATCCTCCCAGGAAGAGCGTCGTCGCAACCGACGAGACGACGATGATGTTCGCGTATTCGGCGAGGAAGAACAGCGCGAACCGCATGCCGCTGTACTCGGTATGAAACCCGCCGGTGAGCTCCTGCTCCGCCTCCGGCAGGTCGAAGGGGGCGCGGTTGGTCTCCGCCAGGCCGCCGATGAAGAAAATCACGAACGCGACCGGCTGGATGAACGCGAACCACACCTGCTGGCTTTCCTGCGCCCGCACGATGCTGACCATGCTGAGCGAGCCGGCGACCATGATGACGCTGACCAGCGTCAGCGTGACGGCGACCTCGTAGCTGATCAACTGCGCCGACGCCCGGAGGCTCGCGAGCAGCGGGTACTTGCTGTTCGAAGCGTAGCCGGCCAGGATGAGGCCGTAGACACCGATCGAGGCGACCGACACGATGTAGAGGAGCCCGACGTTGATGTCGGTGATGTAGAGCGTGACCTGACGGCCGAAGAGGCTCACCTCGGGTCCGAACGGGATGACCGCATAGACGATCAGCGCCGGGACCATGGTGATGATCGGCGCCGCGGTGAATACCCACTTGTCCGCACGGACCGGTGTGATGTCCTCCTTGATCATCAGCTTCAGGGCATCGGCGATCGGCTGCAGGATTCCGTACGGGCCGACCCGCATCGGACCGAGCCGGGACTGCGCCCAGGCGATGACTTTGCGCTCGAGCAGCACCATGTAGGACACGGCAACGAGCGTCGCGTTGAGGACGATGAGGATCTTGATGGTGGGGATGACGAGGGTGTCGATCATTTTTTCCACTGCGGCTGGGGCCCCACCCCCAGCCGGAACTGACGTTGATGCCTCGCCTCGGATTTGCACGTCCTCGGCTCGGCACGCCACCCCAGCGCGGCTGCCGCGCCGGGCCCCGGCATGGCCGCAGGCGCTCATCGATCGACCTCCCCGAGGACGACGTCGAGCGACCCGATCAGCGCGACGACATCCGCCACCAGGTGTCCCTTCACCAGGCGCCTCAGGCCCTGCAGGTTGCAGAACGAGGGCGGGCGCACGCGGAAGCGATACGGGTTGGTGGACTTGCCGTCGCTGACGATGAAGTATCCGAGCTCGCCCTTTGGCGACTCGATCGCGTGGTAGGTTTCACCAGCCGGCGGCTTGATCAGCCGCGGCACCTTCCCCACAATCGGCCCTTCGGGGATCCCTTCGGTCGCCTGCCGGATGATCCGCAGCGACTGGCGGAACTCCTCCATCCGGACCAGGTAGCGATCGTAGGTATCGCCCGCCGTGCCGAGCGGAACATCGAAGGCCATCTCGTCGTACGCGGCATAGGGCTCGTCCTTCCGGACGTCGCGCGCGACACCCGACCCGCGCAGCGGCGGGCCGCTCAGGCCGAGTGCCAGCGCTTCGGGGCCGGCAATAATCCCCACGCCCTTGGTGCGCTCGAGCCAGATGCGGTTATGCGTCAGCAGCTCCTCGTACTCGTCGATCTTCGACGACATGATCGTGCAGAACTCGAGGACCTTCTTGTCCCAGCCTGGGGGAATATCGAGCGGGAGGCCGCCGATCCGCATCGAGTTGTACGTCAGCCGCGCCCCGCAGAACTCCTCGAAGAGATCGAGAATCAGCTCGCGCTCGCGGAACGCGTACAGGAACACCGTCATCGCGCCGATGTCCATCGCGTGCGTGCCGACCCACAGGCAATGGCTCGCGATCCGCTGCAGCTCGCAGAGGATCGTCCGCACGTAGCGCGCGCGGCGCGGCACTTCGAGCGACATCAGCTTCTCGACGGTCTCGCAGTAGCCGACGTTGTTGGTCGCCGCGGCCACGTAGTCCATGCGGTCGGTCAGCAGGATGATCTGGGTCCAGCTCCGGTTCTCGCTGAGCTTCTCGATCCCCCGGTGGAGATAACCGATGACGACGTCGGCATCGACGACCTTCTCGCCATCGAGCCGCAGCACCACCCGCAGCACGCCGTGCGTGCTGGGATGCTGGGGGCCCATGTTGATCACCAGCTCGTTGGTGTCGAACATGGCGCCGTGGTGAACTGCGGGTGTTTCCATGGCTATTCGATGTCCGCTTCTTCCCGCGCCTGCCGCAGCTTGAGCCAGTCCAGAGGATTCTCCATCAGCAGCTCGCCGGGGCCTTCGAGCGGGTAGTCCTTCCGTTGCGGAAACCCCTGCCAGTCGTCAGGCATCAGAATCCGCCGGCGATCGGGATGGCCGGTGATGTTCACGCCGAACATGTCGTACACCTCGCGCTCCAGCCAGTTGGCGGCCGGCCACACGTCCGTCATCGAGGGCACGGGCTCGAGCTCTCCCGCCTTCGCCTTGACACGGACGCGATGGTGATGGCGCGTCGAGTACAGGCAGTAGATGACGTCGAAGCGCTCCGGACGCAGCGGCCAGTCGGTGACGGTCACGTCCGAGCACGTATCGAATGCGGCGTCGGGTGCGTCGCGCAGATGGCGCGCGATCTCGAGCAGGCGCGACACGGGCACGACGATCGTCCAGTCGCCCACCCAGTAGCTGACGTGCGACACACCGCCCGGGCTCGCCTGCAGCGACGTGATGAAGCCGGGCAGCGCGACCGTGGCTGGCGGCGGCGGGTCGGGCGGTCCGACCGGCGCGCTGGCCTTGGCGGCGTGCGCTTCCCCACCAGCGGCGGCCGCCGGCTTGGCCCCCGCGGGCGCGGCCGGCTTTGGCGCCGGTGCCGCGCCGGCAGGCCTCGGCCCTGGTCCTGCCGCCGCCGGCGGAGTCGCCGGCGGAGCGCCGGCGGCGCGGCAGAGCACACCCGCGCCCGGAACATCGGCCCGCGACACCTCGGCCTTCAGTCCACCCGGGGGTTCAACCGGAGGCTGGCTGGCCGGCTTGTCGGCGGCGGCGGTCGGAGGCGTCGGCGGGGCGCTGCCGGGGTCTCCAGGTGGCTTCTGGGAGTCGTCAGGCATCCAGTGTCCCGTCCCCGTGGACTATGCCCACTCGAGGGCGCCTTTCCGCCACGCGTAGTAATAGCCGACGACCAGGATGAAGATGAAAACCATCATCTCGATCAGCCCGAACAGCAGCAGCTCATCGAAGATGACTGCCCAGGGGAACATGAACACCGTCTCCACGTCGAAGATGACGAAGAGCATGGCCACGAGATAGTACCGAATGCTGTAACGGTCCCGTGCCCCGCTGGTGGGCTCGATCCCGCACTCGTACGGCTCGAGCTTCACCTGGTTGTACTTTTTGGAGCTAATCAGGCCCGCGAAGGCCAGCGTGAACAACGCGAACCCGGTCGCGACCAGGACAAAGATGCCGATGGGAATGTAGTCTGAAAGCATCTGGATGAATGACCGCGCAAGACGCCGCGCGACGGCGGAAAAGCCGTTGGTTTATAACATGCGACCTGAGGGGTGTCAAGAAACGGACCCCCTCGTTCGCGTCCCCTCAGGCCCTCGCAAATCATAGATTTGACGTAAGTTTTCAACCTATACTGGGGGTGTTATGAGGCGAATCAGGCTCGTCGGCATCACTTTCCTGGCGGCGGTCGCGTGGCTCGTGCTCGGGCATCCCGAGACCCTCCTGTCCCAGGCGAGGGAGCGATCCATCTACGTCACGATGCTCGACAAGGCGGGTGCCCCGGTGCCCGGCATGGGAATCTCGGACTTCATCGTCCGTGAGGACGACGTGGCGCGCGAAGTCCTCCGGGTCGTCCCGGCCACCGACCCGATGGACATCGCCATTCTCCTCGACAACAGCGTGCCCGCCGGGAGTGCGGTGCAGCAGATGCGCCTGGCGCTGCCGGCATTTCTGGACGCGCTGATGGCGCCGGCGCCAGCCGGCCAGCGCAACCAGGTTGCCATCATCACGCTCGCGGGCCGGCCGACGATTCTCGCCGACTACGCAATCGAACGACCCGCCCTCGACAAGGCGATCGCTCGCGTCTGGGAGGAAACGTTCGTCGGGGGCCATTACCTCCTCAACGGGATCATCGAAGTCACCCAGGGACTCAGAAAACGCGAGTCGTCACGTCCCATCATCGTGGCCATCATCGGGGAAGGTCCCGAGTTGAGCAATCGGCATCCGGACCAGGTTCTCACCCCTCTGCGCGACAGCGGCGCCGCGCTCCATGTGGTCTCGGTTGGTCTGCCAAACGTCGGCATCAGCGACGAGGTCAGGGATCGCAACGCAGTGGTGGACCAGGGGCCGCGCCAGAGCGGCGGCACGCATGCGCAGTTGCTGACCAGTTCGGCCATGCCGGGCAGGCTGCAGCAGCTTGCAAACGTGCTGACGCATGCCTACAAAGTTACCTACGGGCATCCCGATGCGCTCATCCCGCCGGAGCGCGTCACCGTGACGGCCAGACGGCCCGAGCTCACGGCGCTCGGCACTCCCCCCAAGGACTTACAGGCACGGCGATGATCCGTTTACCTCCGGCGAGGCGCCGATATCCGTTCTTCGCCGCCCTGGCAGCGGCAGCGGCGATACTCGGGGCGGAGACGACGCCGCTTACGGGGCAGGCACCCCAAGGCACCCCGCCTGCGCCCAGCCAGCAGTCGCCTTCGTTCCGCGCCGGCATCGACGTAGTGTCATTGAACGTCACCGTCACGGACGGCACCGCCCGCTACGTGGCCGACCTGGAGGCGGAAGACTTCAGCATCTTCGAGGACGGGGTCAAGCAGGACGTGATGTTGTTCAGCAGGACGAACCTGCCGGTCGCGCTCGCCCTCCTGCTCGACACCAGCGCCAGCATGGACACCAGGCTGCCTGTCGCGCAGGAAGCCGCCGTCGGCTTCGCACGGCGTCTCCGGCCGCAGGATCTCGCCGAAATCGTCAGCTTCGACAGCCGCGTCGTCGTCCTCCAGCCCTTCACGAGCAGCGCAACCGAGCTCGAGCAGGCGATTCGCAAGACGTCAGCCGGCGGCTCCACGTCATTGCACAACGCGATCTACATCGCGTTGAAGGATCTGAGGAAGATCGTGGCCACCAGCGCCGACGAGGTCCGGCGGCAGGCGATCGTCGTGCTTTCCGACGGCGAAGACACGTCGAGCCTGCTCCCGTTCGAGGAGGTGCTCGACCTGGCCAAGCGCTCGGAAACAGCCATCTATGCCATCGGCCTGAAAGGCGACGAACGGTCGGCCGCGAGAGGCTTCAAGGAAGCGGAATTCGTCATGCGCCAGTTCGCGCAGGAAACCGGTGGCCGCGCGTTCTTCCCGAACCAGGTTGCCGAGCTGGCCCATATCTACGGACAGATATCCGACGAGCTGTCCAGCCAGTACACCGTCGGCTACACGTCGCGCAACCAGCGCGCCGACGGCGCCTGGCGCCGCGTGGTCGTGCGCATCGGCCGGCCGAACACGATCGCGAGGACCAAGCTCGGATACTTCGCGCCGAGCCCCGTTCGACCGCGATGAACTTCGCACCCCTGGCGCTGTACGCCGCCGCCCTCGTCGCTTACGCGTGGCACTTCGCGCGGCGCAGCCCGTCTGTCGGCCACGCGGCCACCACGGTACTGGTGGCCGGCGCGCTGGCCCACACCTTCGTCATCGGAATGCAGACGATGGAGGCGGGGCATGTGCCGATCACCGACCCGACGACGGCGATCTCGAGCTTTGTGTGGCTGCTCGCGCTCGCGTATCTCTACACGGAGATGACCACCGACGAGCGGGCGATGGGCGTGTTCGTTCTACCGCTGCTCGTGGCGCTTCAGACCATTCCCGCTCTCAACCCGGGGATTGAACCGCGGTCGGCCGTCCTGCAGGGCCCGCTGTTCAGCATCCATGTCTCGTCGCTGCTGTTTGCCTATGCGAGCTTCGCCCTGGCCTGCGTCGTCGGCATCACGTACGTCCTGCTCTTCAAGGAAATCAAGGCGAAGCATCTGGGCTTCTTCTATGCGCGGCTGCCGTCGCTGCAGGTGCTGGACCGCATGAACCAGCGCACGATCGCGATCGGATGGATCTGCCTCACCGTCGGCATCGTCGCCGGCGTCATGTTCGCCGCCCAGGCGCGCGCCTCGTCGGCGGCGGCGCTGGACCCGCGAGTGCAGGCGATGTCGCTCGGAGATCCCAAAATCTTCGTGGCGCTCCTGTGCTGGGCGGTGTATTCGTTCGAGGTGTTCGCGGCGCGCCGCATCGGATGGGGCGGGCGCCGCACCGCCTATCTCTCCGCGCTCGGTTTCTCGATCGTGCTGCTGAACTTGGTGCCGATCAGCTATTTCCTGACCACGAGTCATGACTTCTGAGATGTGAGATGCATCGATTCCTCGTAGTCGGCCTCAGTCACCGCACCGCGCCCCTCGACCTGCGTGAGCGGGTCGACTTCCAGGGACGCGTGGAGGCGGCGCTGCGGGCGCTGGCCGCGCGGGGCTCGACCCACGAGGCTGTCGTGCTCTCCACCTGCAATCGCGCCGAAGTCTATGCGGCGTGCGAAGAGATCGGGCCGGCGCGCGCCGATCTCGGCACGTTCGTCGGCGAGTTTCACGGCGTCGATCGCGGCGAGCTCGCCCCGCATATTTACGACCTGACCGATCTCGATGCCGCCCGTCATCTGCTCAGCGTGGCCGCCGGCCTCGATTCCATGGTCGTCGGCGAGCCGCAGATCCTCGGCCAGGTGAAAGAAGCGCACACACTCGCCACCGGCGCGCAGACGGTCGGCCCCGTGCTCAACCGCCTCTTTCACTCGTCGTTCGCCGCCGGCAAGCGCGTCCGCACGGAGACCGGGCTCGCCTCGGGCGCCGTCTCGGTGAGCTTTGCAGCGGTCGCGCTCGCGCGCAAGATCTTCGGCGACCTCAAGGGGCGGACCGTCCTCGTCGTCGGGGCCGGCGAAATGGGCAAGCTGACGGCCCGGCACATGAAGGCGCAGGGCGTGCAGCAGGTGACGATCGTCAGCCGGACGATGGCCCACGCGGCGCGCACCGCCGAGGCGATCGGCGGCGCACGCGCGGCGCCGTGGGAGGAGATGGACGCCGTGCTCGGCGCGAGCGACATCGTGATCACCGCGACGGGCGCCGGGACGACCATCCTCACGAAAGGCCACATCGAAGCGGTGATGCGGGCGCGCCGCAACCGTCCGCTCTTCATCATCGACATTGCCGTGCCGCGGGACGTCGAAGCGACGGCTGGCGAAATCGAGCAGGTGTTCCTCTATAACATCGACGACCTGCAAGCGAGCGTCCGCGAAAACCTCGCGCGCCGCGCGAGCGAGATCCTCCGCGCCGAGTCGATCGTCGCCGAGGAGGCGGGCAAGTTCGGCGCGTGGCTCCGTTCGCTCGACGCCATCCCAACCGTCGTCGCGCTGCGGCAGAAGTTCGAGAGGATCCGGCGTGCCGAGCTCGAGCGCCTGGACTTCAAGCTGTCCGCGCTCCCGTTGGATGCACGACCCGAAGCGCGCGCTTGTGTCGACGAGATCACGCGTCTCATCGTCGAGAAGCTGCTGCTGACGCCCACTGAGCAGCTCAAAGGGGTCGGCGACCACGACACGCTTACCGCCTACTCGGAAGCGCTGACCCGCCTGTTCGGTCTCTCCGATCAGTCCCAGGGCAGCGCGGGTGGTGAAGAATCCGACAGCCGCGTGGCGCGCTTCCCCCGTCCCCATTCTTCGCCACGCCGATGAACGCCTTCGCAGAACGGTCGAGCCCGGTCATCGACTCGCTCGACGCCGCGACGTCGATGAGAGGGGCCGATGGCTGACACCCCGTCCCGAGCTGCGGCTCGGGACGCGAGGCAGTCAACTGGCGTTGTGGCAGGCACGTGCCGTCGCCGCCCGTCTCCAGGAGACGGGCGGCCACTCGTGCCGCATCGTTGTCATCAAGACCTCGGGCGACCGGCTGCAGGACGCGCCGCTCTCCGAGGTCGGCGGCAAGCGCCTGTTCGTGAAGGAAATAGAAGACGCGCTGCTGCGGGACGACATCGATCTGGCCGTGCACAGCAGCAAGGACATGCCGGCAGTTCTGCCCCGGGGCCTGAAGATCGGTGCGACGCTGCCCCGTGAGGATCCGCTGGACGCGATCGTGTTGCCGTTGAGCGCGGAGACGGTCCGGCTGAAGCCGGACGCCACGTACGGACACGATCAGCGCAACCCAGAACGCGACTCAGAAGTAGTGTCCGGCTTCAGCCGGACTGTAGACGTCAGCCGGATTGTTGCCGCTCTCGGTGAATCGCCGACAATCGGAACCAGCAGCGTGCGGCGGATCGCGCAGCTGATGCGTCTGCTTCCGCGAGCGACCTTCATGCCCATCCGCGGCAACCTCGACACGCGACTGCGCAAGCTCGACGACGGAGGCCCTGGCAAGTTTGACGGGTTTGACGCCATCGTGCTCGCCGCGGCCGGGCTGCGGCGTCTCGGCATGGCGTCGCGGATCTCGGCCACCCTGCCTCCGTCAGCCTGCGTCCCTGCGCCGGGACAAGGCATCGTGGCAATCGAAATCCGCGAGCACGATGCAACAGCCGGCGCGGCGGCAGCAGGCGATCGACGAACCGCAGGCCCACGCGGCGCTCGATGCGGAACGTGCGGTCGTCGAAGCGCTGGGAGGTGGATGTCAGACGCCGATTGGAGCGCTGGCCTCTCCGCTCTCGAACGATGAGCTCGAGCTCGTCGCCGTTGTCGTGTCGCTCGACGGCCGACGTGCCATTCACGGGGCGGGACGCGGCAGGTGGGACGAGGCCGCGGCGCTCGGCGCCCGGGTCGGCGCCCGGCTGCTCGCCGACGGCGCGGGCGACATCCTCGCGGACGCGCATCGTGCGCAGGCGGCGGTCCAGGGGATCCAGCCGTGACCCGCGCGATCGTGTACCTGATCGGCGCCGGGCCCGGCGATCCCGGACTCATCACCGTCCGCGGCCTCGAGTGCCTCCGCACCGCGGACGTGGTGCTCTTCGACCATCTTGTTCACGCGCGTCTGCTGCGCCACGCGCGGCCCGACGCCGAGAAAATCGATGTCGGCGGCGCGGCGCCGCAACCGCTCGAACAGGAAGCCATCTGCTATCTCCTGGCCGAAAAGGCACTCGAGGGCAAGACAGTCGCGCGGCTGAAATGGGGCGACCCGTTCGTCTTCGACCGCGGCGGCGCCGAGGCGCTGTTCCTGCACGAGCGAGGCGTGCGCTTCGAAGTCGTTCCCGGCGTTCCAGCCGGCGTCGCGGTACCGAGCTACGCGGGCATCCCCATCACCTATCCGGGCGGTGGAGACACGCTGACGTTCGTCCGCGGCCACGAGGATGAGGGCAAGGCGCCGGCTTCGGTCGACTGGTCGAGCCTTGCGCGCCTCAACGGCACGATTGTCTGCTACGCCGGGCCCAATCAGCTCCCGACGATCCTCAGTTCGCTCCTGTCGCACCGCCGACGGGCGGAGGACTCTGCCGCGGTCATCTACGACGGAACACGGCCGACGCAGGAAACGCATGTCGGATCCGTCGGGGAGCTGCTGCGCCTGACGCAGTGAGTCGAGCGACCGGCGGCCGGCAATCCTGGTCGTCGGGCGTGTCGTGGGCCTCCGGGAGTACCTCGAGATGGTTCGACGCGCGACCCCTGTTCGGGAAGCGCGTTCTGGTGACGCGGCCACGCGAGCAGGCGGCCGAGCTCGTGGAGCGCCTCGAAGCGATGGGCGCCGACGCGATCGAGGCGCCGATGATACGAATCCTGCCGCCGGACGATTTCGGTCCGCTGGATGAGGCGTGCGCGATCGCCGGCACGTTCGACTGGATCGTCTTTGCCAGCTCCAATGCCGTGGAGGTCTTCATCGACCGCCTGCTCCGGACCGGGCGGGACCTTCGCGCGCTCGGGGGCGTCAAGCTCTGCGTCGTCGGCAGTTCGACCGCGGAGCGGCTCGCACGGCACGGCCTCAAAGCGGATCTCGTTCCGCCCGAATACCGCGCCGAGGCCGTGGTCCGCGCCCTCAGCGAAAGCGTCGACGTCCGCGGCCTCAAGGTGCTGCTGCCGCGGGCCGACATCGGCCGTGAGATCATCGCCGACGAGCTCCGGAAGCAGGGTGCCACCGTGACGGAGGTCGTCGCCTATCGCACGGTCGTGGTCGAGGCGGAGCGCGAGGGCGAGCCCGACATCTATCGCATGCTGCTCGACCGGCGGATCGACGTGGTCACATTCACCAGCGCGTCCGCGGTCCGCAATTTCGTCAAAGTGGTGGGGGCGGAACAATCGTCGGACCTCCTGAGGTCGACGGTCGTCGCGTCGATCGGGCCGGTGACGGCCGAGGCAGCGGCACACTACAACATCGAGACGACGATCGTGCCGGCGCAGTACACGGTTCCAGCGCTCGTCGATGCCATCGTCGAGCATTTCGAGAAGAGCCGGGCCGTCGTGGCTCAATAGTCGTAGGGTCCGGCTCCAGCCGGAACCAAATTACCGGGGACAATGCCATGAGCACCACCTCCACGCACACCCACGCCGCCATGAAGCTCACGCGACGGCTGCGGCGGCTGCGACACTCCGAAACGCTGCGCGCCCTGGTGCGCGAAACCCGGCTGGCCCCGGACATGTTCGTGCTGCCGCTGTTTGTCTGCGAGGGCGAGGGCGTGCGCCGCGAGGTGCCGTCGATGCCGGGCGTGTACAACTTGTCGGTTGACGAAACGGTCAAGGAGGTCGCCGTCGCTCGCGCCGCTGGCGTGAAGAGCGTGCTGCTGTTCGGCCTCCCGGACCAGAAAGACGACATCGGATCGACGGCGTACGACCCGGAGGGGCCGGTGCAGTCGGCGATCCGCGCGGTCAAGCGGGAAACGCCGGACGTGCTGGTGATCACCGACGTGTGCCTGTGTGAGTACACGGATCACGGCCACTGCGGCATCGTGATCGACAACGAGATCGCCAACGATCCGACCGTCGATCAGCTGGTTCGCGCCGCGATCTCGCACGCGGCCGCCGGCGCCGACATCGTCGCGCCCTCGGACATGATGGACGGGCGCGTCGGCGCCATCCGCAAGGCGCTCGACGAGCGCGGCTTCGAGAACACGGCGATCCTGTCGTACGCGGCCAAGTACTGCTCCGCCTTCTACGGACCGTTCCGCGACGCCGCCGGGTCGGCGCCCAGGTTCGGCGACCGCCGCTCGCACCAGATGGATCCGGCGAACGTCGCCGAGGCGCTGCGCGAGGTGGCGCTCGACATCGAGGAAGGGGCGGACATGGTGATGGTGAAGCCGGCGCTTCCCTACCTCGACGTCCTCACCCGGGTGAAGGAGCGCTTCGGCTACCCCACCGCGGCCTATCACGTGAGCGGGGAATACGCGATGCTGAAGGCGGCGGCGCGCAACGGATGGATCGACGAGCCTCGCGCGATGCTCGAAACGCTGACCTCGATCCGGCGCGCCGGGGCCGACATCATCATCACGTACTACGCGGTCGATGCCGCCAAGGCCTCGCATGACCGCCGATCAGGCTCAGGTCGCTCTGAGTCGGGCGTACGCCAACAGGCTCCACAAGCCTAGAGTCCAAAGCGCCAAGAACATGCGTACAACCCGATCCGCTCGCCTCTTCGCTCGCGCGCAACAGATTCTTCCGGGCGGCGTCGACAGCCCGGTCCGCGCCTTCAAGGCGGTTGGCGGCTCTCCGCTCTTCATCCGCCGCGCCTCCGGCGCCCACATCGAGGACGTCGACGGCAACCGTTCGTCGACTACGTGATGTCGTGGGGTCCGTTGATCCACGGCCACGCGCCACGCGGTCTCGTGAAGGCGCTGGGCCGCGGTTGCGCGCGACGGCACGAGCTTCGGCGCGCCGAGTCCCCTCGAGATGGAGCTCGGCGAACGGGTCAGGAAGCTGATGCCGTCGATCGAGCGCGTTCGCTTCGTCAACTCGGGCACCGAAGCCACGATGAGCGCGATCCGCGTGGCGCGGGCGGCAACCGGGCGCGAGCGGATCGTCAAGTTCGAAGGCTGCTACCACGGGCACGCCGACCCGTTCCTCGTCAAGGCGGGCTCGGGGGCGCTGACGCTCGGGGTCCCGACCAGCCCGGGCGTCACGCGCGCCGCGTCCGCTGACACGCTGGTGGCCGGCTACAACGATCTCGGCTCCGTTCAGCGGCTGTTCGACGCCCATCGCGATCAGATCGCCGCGGTCATCGTGGAGCCGATCGCGGGCAACATGGGCGTGGTTCCGCCAGCCGACGGGTTCCTGCGGGCGCTTCGAGACGTCTGCACCGCAGGGAAAAGCGCTGCTGATCTTCGACGAGGTGATTTCGGGATTCCGCGCCGCACCGGGCGGGGCGCAGCAGGTGGCGGGCGTCGCGCCCGATTTGACGTGCCTCGGCAAGATCATCGGCGGCGGACTGCCGGTGGGCGCGTATGGGGGACGCGCCGATTTGATGGAGCTCGTGTCTCCAGCCGGTCCTGTCTATCAGGCCGGGACGTTGAGCGGCAATCCCCTGGCCATGACCGCGGGCTTGTGGAGTCTTGGTCAGTTGCGGGCCAGCACGTTCGCGTATCTGGCAAAGGTCGGCGACTCGCCTGGGCGCAGGGCTTGCGGCGGCGGCGCGCGAAGCCGGGGTGGCACTCGAGGTCAACGTGGCCGGCTCCGTGCTGACGCCATTCTTCACGGATCGGCCGGTCCGCGACTATCAGTCGGCCACGAGCGCGAACACCGAATACTACGCGCGGTTTTTCCGGGGGATGCTGGCGCGGGGCGTGTATCCGCCGCCGTCACAATTCGAGGCGTGGTTTCTCTCGACGGCGCACACGGTGAAGGATGTGGACAAGACGATCGCCGCGGCGCGGGGAGCGATGAAGGACGTGAAGAGCGGCTCAGGGCTTTAGGCCTGGGCTCTTGAAAGCCCGAAGCCTGAAGCCCCGAAGCCCGAAGACTATCGAAGGTTCAGCCCCGTATCCATCCTGACGCGCAGGACCGTTCCTGGATCGAGCTTCGCGTCGGTCCCCTCGGTGGCCGCGATCGTGCCGCCGCCGCCGATCAGGATGCCCGCGAGCGCGCCCTTTGCGCCGCCGAGGATCGCGCCGATGACGGCGCCGACACCGGCACCGGTGCCGATCCTGGCGGCCTCGCCTCTGATGCCCTCGCCCTCGAGCGCTTCGGTGACGGTGGCGCGCATCGGATAGGAACGGTTGCCGATCGTAAGGCGGTCGAACGCCACCGTCAGGCTGCCCGTGCGCTCGATCCGCCCCGCCTTCTTGACGGAGCTGACAACCCCTCGCATGACCGAGCCGGCCGGCACGACCACGCGGTTCCCACGCATCAAGTCGACCAGCGTCGTCGCCTCGAAACGGTCTTCCACTTGCGCGGTTGCCGAGTTGAGCGCTGTCTGCAGCCGCACGTCGAACTCCGTGCCGACGGGAACGTCGAAGTTGCTTTGATCGCTACCCGTGGTGGCCGCGGGACGATCGTCGCGTTCCGCCGGTCTGGGGGGCAGGCGCGATCCGACAGCGGCTTCACTGCGGGCGCGGCTGCGGATCGAGTCGACCCGATCGCGGAGATCGAGGTACTCGTCGCGGGTGACCCGCTCGTTCTTCCGTAACTTGACCTTCAGATAAATGCTCTCATCGCGTGCGTCGTCGAGCTCGCGCTCGAGCTGGTTCGCCAGCGATCCGTCGCGCGCGCGAAGCTGCGACACGTCTCGTGACACGTCGTAAATGCTGTCCTGCAGGCGCTGAATTTCAGTGTTGTTGACGTTGGCCTGGGCTGCTGCGGTCCCGCTCAGCGCGGCGACCAGCGCCAGGACCAGAACCGGGACCCATCGATTGCCTATAGTCGAGTTCACATGAACCTCCGACCAGTCCGAAAGCAAAGTCAGCGCCAAGGCATGAGGTTCTCTATCCAGCTGATTCGCGCCAAATCGTTATAGATGACCGTCACCATGAGCATCAGGAGGACAACGAAGCCGGCAAGCAGCATCTTCTCTTTGACCCGTACGCTGAAGTCGCGGCGCGCGACACCCTCGAGCGCCATGATGAGGATGTGGCCGCCGTCGAGAATCGGAATCGGCAGCAGGTTCAACAAGCCCAGGTTGAGGCTGATCATCGCCATCAAGCTCAACAGTGGAATCAACCCGAGCTGGGCGGATTCGCCGGACAGCTGCGCGATGGCCACCGGCCCCATGAGCTGCTTGGGAGAGGTCTCGCGCGTCAGCAAGCCCCAGACAGTCTGAAAAATCAGCCCCGCGCATTTCGACGTTCTTGCGCACGCTCAGCTCGAGGGCCTCGATGGGGCCCGGCATGAGGAGAATGCTTTGGTCCACCGGGAGCACGCCGAGCCACCCGACGGAGCCGCGTCTGTCTGGCGTCACCACGATGCTGTGCTCGGCGCCGTCGCGAAGAACCGTGAGGGTCATCTGCTGCTCTGGACTCTTGGCTATCGCGTCGCGAAACTGAGTAGTGGAACGTCATCGGCTGGCCGTCGACGGCAAGGATGACGTCGCCCGCTTTCAGGCCCGCGCGCTCGGCCGGCTCGCCCGGAGAGACTGATTGGAGGTGCGGGTGCACATTGGGCAGTACCCCGATGTCGCCGATCTCGAACCGGCTCTGACTGGGAGGGACGACCGTCGTCATCGTGCGCTCGATCTCACGGCCGTCGCGCTGAAGCACGATCGACACTTCCCGGTTGGGACGCGTTCCGATCGCGATGAACAGCTGGTCCCAGGTATCGACGTCTCTGCCGGCGACCGAGAGAATCCGGTCGCCCGGCTGAATGTCGCCCAGGGCCGCGGGCGATTCGGGCAGGACGGCGCCGACCACCGGAGGCTGGTCCTGATAGGCCGGCACCTCGGCGCCGCTGGTGCAGGACGAACGCCAGGACGATCACGGCCAGCAGCAGGTTCATCACCGGCCCCATGATCAGGACCTGAAACCGTTCCCACTTGGTCTTCGACAGGAACTCGTCGGGGCGGCCCGTCACCTCTCCATCCGGGCTGTCGCCCGCCATCTTCACGTAGCCGCCGAGCGGCAGCAGCCCGATGCTGTACTCGGTGTCGCCGCGACGGACGCTCAGGATCGTCGGATTGAACCCGAGCTGAAACTTCAGCACGCGGATTCCGACGCGCTTGGCGGCGAGGAAGTGGCCGAGCTCGTGCACGAAGACCAGCACGCCGAGCACGAAGGCGAACGCCAGAAGTGTGACAACGCTTGTTTGCAAACTGTTACCTCAGACCTTCAATTCTACCGCGCGGGCCATCTCCCGGGCATACTGCCGGGCCCATGAATCGACCTCGCGAACGGCCGCCAGCGTGGCCACCTCGGCTGGCCGGTGCGCGTTCATCGTGCCCTCGATCACCTGCGGAATGGCGGTAAAGCCGATCCGTCCCTCGAGGAACTGTGCAACCGCGATCTCGTTCGCGGCGTTCAGTACCACCGGCAGGCTGCGTTCGCGCCTCGAGCGCCCGATACGCCAGGCGCAGGCACGGGAACGCCTCGGTGTCCGGCGCCTCGAATTCGAGCCGTCCCGCACGCACGATATCGAAACTCGTGGCTGGCCAGCGCTCCGGATACGAAAACGCGTACTGAATCGGCAGTCGCATGTCGGTGACGCCCAGCTGCGCAATAAGCGATCCGTCGACGAGCTCGACCATCGAGTGCACGATCGACTGAGGATGAATCACGACGTCTATCTGGTTCGCCCGGACCCCGAAAAGCCAGTGCGCCTCGATGACTTCGAGGCCCTTGTTCATCAGCGTCGCCGAATCGATGGTGATCTTCCGGCCCATCCGCCATGTCGGGTGCTGCAGAGCGTCGTCGGGTGACACCTTCGATAAGTCAGACGCAGATCGGCCGCGGAACGGTCCGCCGGACGCCGTGAGCACGAGCCGTTTCAGCTCGGAGGCATCGCGTCCATGCAGGCACTGATGGATGGCGTTGTGCTCGCTGTCCACGGGCAGAATCGCGACGCCGCAGCGCTTCGCGCCGCCTCCGTCACGATCCCGCCGGCCATCACCAGAATTTCCTTGTTGGCGAGCGCGATCGTCTTGCCCAGCTCGATGGCGGCGAGGACCGCTTCGAGGCTGTCGGTCCCCGCCGACGCGCACAGAACGAGATCGGCGTCGGGGTGCGACGCGACCGCGACCAGTCCATCCCGGCCCGTGCCCGCCATCGTCGCGCCCGTCGGACGCCAGCCGGCGCAGCCGATCGACGGCCGTGCTGGTGCCCATGGCCACGACGGCGGGCCGGTACCGCGCAATCTGGGCGGCGAAGAGCTCCGCGTTCTCGCCGGCCGCGAGGCCGACGACCTGCAGTCGATCGGGATGCGCGTCCACCACTGACAGCGCACTCTGCCCGATTGAGCCGGTGGATCCGAGGATGGCGATGCGCTTCATCGGTGACAGAAACTCTTCACCACGGAGGACACAGAGGACACGGAGGTCAAAACATGACTGTACAAGTTCGTTCCTCCTGTCCTCCGCGTCCTCGGTGGTGGAGAGTCCTCATATGTACTTCAGCACAACGTAGTACACAGGTGCTGCAAACAGCAACGCATCGATCCGATCGAGAATGCCGCCGTGCCCTGGAATGAGGGACGAGCTGTCCTTCACGCCGGCGCTGCGCTTCAGCATCGATTCGAAGAGGTCGCCGGTGATTCCCAGCGCCACGATCGTCACGCCGAGCATGACGCGCAGAGCGATCGGAACAGCCGGCAGCCACCAGGCCCCCGCCACGACAAGCAGCGATGGCGCCAGCCACCAGGCCCCCGAAGGCCCCTTCTACGGTCTTCTTTGGACTCACTTTCGGCGCGAGCGGCCTGCGCCCGAACGCGCGGCCCGAATAGTACTGGGCGGTGTCGCTGACGACCACCGTCAGCATCAGCAGGAACAGCGCTTCGCGGCCGCGCGTCTCGCGGATGGCGATCATCGCGCCGAGCGGAAGGCCGAGGTACAGCGACGGAAACAGGCTTGCCGCCGCGAGTCCGAGCGCGTCACGGCCGCCGTTCCATGCGGTCAGCGTGAGGGCGCCAAGCGCGACGAGCGCCGTCATCAGCACGACGTCGATCGGCGCCGGGCAGGCCGCCGGCCAACGCCGCGCACGTCAGCATGGCCGCGGCAGCGGCCGGAATCGCCGGCACGGGTAGTCCGCTGTTCCGGGCGAGCGCCGCGTATTCGACGAACCCGAGCACCAGGAGCAGTTCGGCCACGCCGAAGAAGACGGCGGCCGGCGACAGCCAGACGACGGCGACCGCGAACGCGAGCAGGATCGCGCCGCTCAGAACGCGCGTCATCGATATAAGGCGATCAACGCAGAACTCGCTGACTGTCCAAGAGTGGGCCGGGCCTTATCAGGCCCGGCGGTCGGCGGACCTGATAAGGTCCGCCCTACCATAGCGGTATGCGGGACGTCGTGTCGGCCGTGCTCATTTGGCGCCGAGCGCGACCGGACTCGCGGGCGATGGCTTGATGCCGCCGTACCGCCGATCGCGCTTCTGATAGGCGACGACGGCCTCGAGCAGATGGCGGCGGCGGAAGTCGGGCCACAGCGTTTCGGTCACCCAGATCTCCGAGTACGCAATCTGCCACAGCAGGAAGTTGCTCACGCGCATCTCCCCGCTCGTCCGGATCAGCAGATCGGGATCCGGCTGGCCCGCCGTGTACAGAAACTCGCCGAAGCGCCGCTCATCCAGATCGTCCGGGCGAATGCCGGCCGCCAGCAGCGCGCCGCGCGGCATCGACGATCTCGGCGCGGCCGCCGTAGTTCAGCGCGATGTTGAACAGCATCCCCTTGTTCCCGTCGGTCTGGCGCATGGCGGCCTCGAGCTCCGACCGCACGTCGGGCGGGAGCTCGTCGGCGCGCCCGATCACGCGGAATCGGATGTCGTTCTTCAGCAGCGTGCTGAGCTCGAGCCGCAGATAGCGCTTCAGCAGCGTCATCAGCGTATTGACCTCGGTACGAGGGCGCTTCCAGTTTTCCATCGAGAACGCGTAGAGCGTCAGGACCCCGATGCCGAGCCGGGCGGAGGTTTCGACGACGTCCCGAACCGACTCGATGCCGGCCCGGTGCCCTTCGACCCGCGGCAGGTGGCGCTGGGCCGCCCAGCGGCCGTTGCCGTCCATGATGATGGCGACGTGGGCGGGAAGCTGATCGAAGTTGACCTGGCGGGCCAGCGCTTCGTCGGGAGATCCTGGCGGGCCTGGAAGCGACGCCAGGAGCTGCTCAAGCGACATGCCGCTCATTATAAGTCCCGATACTCGACGCCGACGAGGAACAGCCCGCGAGGCCGGCGCCGTCGGACCGGCACGTCCCCGGTCGCGCGAAGCCAGCACGTCGCGCATCTGCTCGATCGACCGTCGCCCGCGCCCGATTTCCACCAGCGTGCCGGCGATGGCCCGGACCATGTGGCGGAGAAACCCGTCGCCGGTGATTTCGTAGACGATGAGATCTCCACCACGAATCAAATCTCCACCACGGAGGACACGGAGGACGCGGGGGTAACGAACCGGTTTGCTCCTCCGTGTCCTCCGTGTCCTCTGTGGTGGAGCGTTCTCTGTGGCGGAGAGGTTCGTCGTTCGACTGACCCGCGATCGCATGACCGTCCGTTCGGTCGTGCGTGTGGTCCCGCCGGCGGCGGCAAACGCCGCGAAGTCGTGCCGCCCCTCGAGCGATCGCGCCGCCCCGTCCATCGCGTCCACGTCCAGCGGCTCCGACGACGTGCCACGCGTAGTGACGCTCGAATGGGCTGAGGACGTCGGCGTTGCAGATCCGATAGCGGTAGGTCTTCGTGCCGGGCGTCGTAGCGCGCGTGGAACTCTGCGGCGACCGCGTCCGCCGACAGCACCCGGATGTCGGCGGGAAGCCGCGCATTGAGCGCCCGCACCAGCGCATCGGGCTCGATCGCGCGCTGGAGCGAAAACGAGGCGACCTGGCCCAGGGCGTGAACGCCCGCGTCGGTCCGGCCGGCGCCGATGACGCCGACATCGCGGCCGTCGAGCTCGCGAAGCGCGGCCTCGATCAGGCCCTGGATGGACGTGCCGGCCGCCTGGCGCTGCCATCCGACGTAGTTCGTGCCGTCGTACGCGAGCGTGATCTTGAACGTGGGCATCGGGGTGCAACGGCAGGTCTAAAGACCTGCGCCACTACTGCTGTAGCGCAGGACTCTAGTCCTGCCTGTTGTTGTAGCGCAGGACTTCAGTCCTGCCCGTGATTGGCCTCAAGCTACCACTGGTCTTGAACCTGGCTTGACGACCGCGACGCCCTGCGCGCACAGCGGGCACGCGCCGGGTTCGTAGGTCGGCAGCGCGATGTCGAGCAGCGCCGTGAACGGCACGCCCAGGTCGGCCCGCGGCCCCGAGCTCCGGTTGACCATCGCTGCGGCGCCGACGACCTGCGCGCCGGCGGCTCTGGCCACCTGCATCGTCTCGCGCGTCGAGCCGCCGGTCGTCACGACGTCCTCGACGACGAGAACCCGATCGGTGTCCGCCAGCGCGAAGCCGCGCCGGAGCATGAGCGTGCCATCCTGGCGCTCCGCGAAGATGGCGCGGACACCGAGCCCGCGGCCAACTTCCTGTCCGATGACGATGCCGCCGAGTGCCGGCGACAGCACGACCGTCGCGCCGAGGTCGCGCGTGCGCTCGGCGAGGGCGCGGCCGAGCGCCTCCGCGTCGGCCGGATGCTGCAGCACGAGCGCGCACTGCAGGTAGCCGGAACTGTGAAGCCCGGACGACAGGCGGAAGTGGCCTTCGAGCAGCGCGCCCGAGCGGCGGAACAGATTCGAGCAGATCGTCTCGTGTCATCGCGGTAGTATACCGCGCACGTAGTCATCACCGTCCGCGCGCTGCCCTCGGTTACACTCCCGACGTGCCCAGGCTCTCGGTGACGATCATCACCAGGAACGAGGCGGCCCACGTCGCCGATGCGATCGACTCGGTCGCCTGGGCCGACGAGATCGTCGTCGTCGATTCGGAGAGCACCGACGACACGACGGCAATCGCCGCGCGCCATCGCGCGCGGGTGTTCGTGCGCGCCTGGCCCGGTTACGTGGCACAGAAGAACTACGCCGCGTCGATGGCGACCCACGACTGGATTCTGTCGCTCGACGCCGACGAGCGGGTGACGCCTGCCCTCGCAGCCGAGATGCGGGCGCTGCTGGCAACCGATCCCGCGCATGCGGCTTACCGGATGCCCCGCGTCACGTGGCATCTGGGCCGGTGGATCCGGACGACCGACTGGTATCCCGACTATCAGCTGCGGCTCTACGATCGACGGACGGCCGAATGGACCGGACGGTACGTGCACGAGGCCGTGACGGTGCGCGGGACCGTCGGACGAGCTGCGCGGGGAGCTTCAGCATTTCGCGTTTCGCGACATCGCGGATCACCTCGAGACGATCGACCGCTACACGACGTATGCGGCCCGGCAAATGCACGAGAACGGCCGCCGCGCCGGTTTCCTGCAGCTCGTCTTTCATCCTCCGCTGGCGTTTCTGCGCAACTACATGCTCCGCGGCGGCATTCGGGACGGCGTCGCCGGCTTCGTCATCTCGGTGATGAACAGCTATTACGTGTTTCTGAAGTTCGCCAAGCTCTGGGAGCTCGCAGCACGCAGCGTCTCGCAAGCCACGAAGTCACGAAGGACACGAAGCAACCTTCATGATCTTCGTGAACTTCGTGTACTTCGTGGTTCGTGATAGCCGCTGATGTTCTCCCTTCACATCGACACGGCGCGGACCTGGCGCGGCGGCCAGAACCAGGTGCTGCTGACCGTCAACGGCCTGCGATCGATCGGGCATCGCGCCGCGCTGGTCGCGCATCCCGACGGCGAGCTCCGCCGCCGCGCGGCCGAAGGGCTGGAGCTCATTCCGCATCGCGCCGCGCACCGAGATGGACCTCTCCGCGGCCTGGCGGCTCTCGCGGGTCATCAGGCGGCTCGCCCCCGACATCATTCACGCGCACGACGCGCACGGCGTCGCGATGGCCGCGCTGGCGCTGTCGATGGGGGCGGCGTCCGCCGAGCGCACGGGCGGCCGCGCGCCGGCGCTCGTCGCGGCGCGCCGCGTCGACTTTCACCTCCGCGGCAACTCGCTCTCGCGATGGAAGCAGCGGCAGGTGGACTGCTTCATCGCCGCGTCGGAAGCCATCCGCCAGATGCTCGTCGCCGACGGCGTTCCCGCCGAGCGCACGATGACGGTCCACGAAGGCATCGACGTCGAACATGTGGCCGCCGCGCCGCCGGTCAACGTCCACGAAGCGTTCTGGCTGCCGCATCACGCGCCGGTCGTCGGCAACGTCGCGGCGCTCGTGCCGCACAAGGGCCAGCGCCATCTCATCGACGCCGCGCATCTGGTCGTCCGCGAAATTCCCGACGCGCGGTTCGTGATTCTCGGCGAGGGCGAGCTGCGCGAGGCCCTCGAGCGCCAGGTCCGCGAGCACCACCTCGAGAAGCACGTGCTGCTGCCGGGGTTCCGCACCGACGTGCTCGGCTGCATCAAAGGCTTCGACCTGTTCGCGATGAGCTCGGTGACCGAAGGCCTCGGCACGTCGCTGCTCGACGCGATGGCCTGTTCGCGCGCCATCGTGGCGACGCGGGCGGGCGGCATCCCCGAAGTCGTCGAGGACGGCCTGAATGGCTGCCTCGTGCCCCCGCGCGATCACGCCGCGCTGGCGCAGGCGATCGTCCGGCTCCTGAAGGACGACGCGCTGCGCACGCGGATGGGGGACGCGGGGTTCGCGCGCGTCAACGAGCGTTTCACCGTCGAGCGGATGGTCGCGGAGACGGCCGCCGTCTACGCGCGCGTGGCCGGCAGAGGCCACGCAGCGGACACTGAGAATCCGGCGGGCCCGATCCGACAGACGCGCGATTGAATCCGCACGCGTTCATCATCCCGAGGTGGCACAGCGCGAAGTCGTACTTGACCGGATCCTCCGCATCGAGCCGCCGCAGCGAGGCCGTGATGTCGCGCGCCATGGGCCACCCCGGGCTGGTGTAGCGCGTCAGCCGCAGGCACCGGCCGACGCGAATGACGTGCGTGTCGAGCGGCACGACGAGCTTGGCCGGCGACACCCGCGTCCAGACGCCGAGGTCGAGCCCGTCACGCCGGACCATCCATCGCAGGAACAGATTCAGCCGCTTGCAGCCGCTCCCGGCGGACGGACGCGGGAAGAAGTAGCAGACCCCCGGGCGCCTCGGCACCTTTCCGTAGGCCGACCGCAGATCGAGCGCCAGCGCGCGCGTCGAAAAGCTGTCGAGCGCCGTCTTCGACATCCTCGGCCGCCGGGTCGTAGCCTTCGAGGAAGAACGCTTCGATCGATCCTGCGCGGTCGATCATCTGCTTCATGATCCAGACGAGCGCCACGAGATCCGGCCCGCGCGTCCATCGGTGGACGAGGTCGGCGAACGCGGCGCCGTGCCGCTCGGGATCGAAGTGGCGGACGTACGCCGCCGGCTGGCCGCCCATGACGGCGAGCAGCCGCTCGATCGACTGCAGCACGCTCGAGACGCGCCCGAAGGCGAGCGCCGCCGCGCAGAGGCCCACGATCTCGCGGTCGTCCGGCGGTCTGCCACCGGCGGACGATCTGAATCGGATCGGTCGCCGAGTCTGGGTAGTTGAAGCTCTCGTACAACCGATCGAGCGCCGGCTTCAGCTCGCCGTCGCGCACCGATCCTTTCTGTCCTTTCTGCAGTCCTTCCCTCAATGTTTCCTTTCTGCAATCCTGCAATCCTGCAATCTGTCTATGATTGTGTCATGCGCCGGCGGCTCGTGAAAGCGTCGGCCCTTCTCGTCGCGTGCCTCGCGATTGCCGGCGCGGCGCGCGTACGTGTATCTGCGCCGATCGCTTCCTGACATCGACGGCCAGCTGTCGGTGCAGCGGCCTGTCGGCGTCCATCGACATCGTTCGCGACGCCGACGCCATTCCGCACATTTTCGCGGCGACCGTGCCCGACGCGTTGTTCGGCCTCGGCTACGTGCACGCGCAGGACCGGCTGTGGCAGATGGAGTTCCAGCGCCGCATCGGCCACGGCCGCCTCTCGGAGATTTTCGGCGCCGCCACCGTTCCCCAGGATCGCTTCCTTCGCACCGTCGGCTTCGGGCGCGCCGCGCGGACCGCCTGGGAGCAGATGCCCGAATGGGCGAAGGCACGGGTCAACGCCTATGTCGCGGGCGTCAATGCGTTCATCGAGACGCATCAGGGCGCGAGGCTTCCGCCTGAATTCACGCTGCTCCGCTTCGCGCCCGAGCCCTGGTCCGGCGTCGATGTCGTGGTCTGGGTGAAGATGATGGCGTGGGATCTCAGCGCGAACTATTCGTTCGAGCTCCTGCGCGACGACCTCGTGCGCGCGGTCGGCGTGGAACGGATGCAGCAGCTGATGCCGCCGTACCGCCGAGGACGGCCTGAGCATCGTGCATCCGACGCACAACCTCCAGCCACGGCGGACACGGAGGCACGGCTAAAGACCGCGAGGCAAAGCAGGGTCTCCTGCCTCCGTGTCCTCTGTGTCCTCCGTGGTGGAGAGCTTTCGCGGTGACTCGCTGCGCTCTTCGCCGCCCTGTCCGGCGGCGCACCCCGCGGTTCGCGACTTTCTGCTGGGCGGCGCCATGAGCGAATCGCTCGGCTCGAACAACTGGGTCGTCGACGGCACGCTCACCGCCACCGGCAAGCCGCTGCTCGCCAACGACCCGCATCTCGGGACGAAGCTGCCGTCCACCTGGTACCTCGCGCACCTGTCGGCCGGCGACTTCGACGTGATCGGCGCGAACGCTGCCGGGCACGCCGGCGGTCGCCCTCGGCCGCAACCGCTTCATCGCCTGGGGCGCGACCAACGTCGCGGCCGACGTCGAGGATCTCTACCGGGAGCGACTCGACGCGACCGGGCGATTCGCCGCGTTCCGAGACGGCGCAGGAGCCGCTGACCATCGTCCCCGAGACGATTCGTGTCAAAGGCGGCCAGGCCGTCACCTTCGACGTTCGCATCACCCGCCACGGCCCGCTCGTCTCGGACGCCATCAACGCCAACAACGCCGACAGGGCTGAACGCCTGGGCAGCCCCAGGCCGGCGCCGCTCGCGCCGCTGGCCCTTCGCTGGACCGCGCTCGACGCCGACGACACGACGCTTTCCGCGTTCCTGAAGGTGAACGAGGCGCGCAACTGGAACGACTTCACCGAGGCGCTCCGCGACTTCGTGGTCCCGTCGCAGAACTTCGTCTACGGCGACGTCGACGGCCACATCGGCTATTACGCCCCGGGCCGCATCCCGATGCGCGCACGCGGCGACGGCTCGCTTCCCGTCGACGGCTGGAGCGGCGAGGCCGAATGGACCGGATGGATTCCGTTCGAGGAGCTTCCGCACCTTTACGATCCGCCCGAACATTTCATCGTCACGGCCAACAACCGTCCCGCCGCGCGCGGCTACCCCTACACGTTGGGAGTGGACTGGCCGGAGCCATTCCGAGCCGCGAGGATTACCGAGCTGCTGCGTGGACGGACGATGCTCACGCCGGACGACTTCGCCCGGATCCAGGGCGATACCGTGTCGCTCCACGCGAAGGCGCTGCTGCCGCTCCTCGTGCAGCATGCGCGTCCTGAGAGCGCAGCCGGCAAGCAGGCGCTCGACATGCTGCAGGGGTGGGACGCCGACGTCAGCGCGGCGAGCCGCGGCTGCCGCGATCTTCGAGGCGTGGTTTCTGCAGCTGCACGGAAGCCATCGCCGGCGACGAGCTCGGACCCGCTCGCGACGGAAGCGTACGCCGGCCGATTCAGCTTCGTCACCCGGTTCCTCGTGAGCACGCTCGCGAGCGGACGACGTCGCCGTGGTGCGACGATGTCCGCTACGGCGCAGGGCGGAAACGTGCGCCGACGCGGTGACCGCGGCGCTGCAGAGAGGCGGTCGAGGATCTCGCGGAGCGTCTCGGCGGCGACATGACGCGCTGGCGCTGGGACGCCGTCCACCGCGCGGTCTTTCCGCATCAGGGACTTGATAGCAGTCGCTCCGCTGCGCTGCGTTCCTGAGCCGCTCGGTTCCGAACGGCGGCGACTGGAGCACCGTCAATGTCGGCGTCTGTCTCGGCCGGTCAGCCGTACGACCAGCGATCGGTCGCCGGCTACCGCGAGATCATCGACCTCTCGCCCGCCAACGACAGCCGCTTCATCATCGACCTCGGGCAGTCAGGCCATCCCGCTGTCTCCGCACTACGATGACTTTCTCCAGGATTGGCAGGCGGTGAAACATCGGCGCATGCGCATGGAGCGGGCCGAGATCGAGAACGGCGCGACGGCCGGCTTGCGGCTCACGCCGACATAGGCAGAACTGAAGTCCTGCGCTACAAGAGCTAGAGCTAGTGTCTTCGTGTTCTTCGTCGGTGGCCCCGCAGTGGCTCGGCTGAACCATCGCTCACCGTCCGGCAGCTGCCGTCATCTGTCTCAGCACGCTGCTCGCCGCCGCCTGCGCGACGAGGGCGTCGGCGTCGGGCTGCAGCAGGAACCCCTGGCCCACTGCTTTTGATGCGGCTCGCTTCACCGCCTCGACATAGCCCTCGTGATTCGTGTAGCGCTCCTCCAGCGACAGGCGCGGGTCGCCGCTGGCCACACGCTCTGCTCTGGTCGTCGCAAACGGGATCATGCCGCCGGCGTAGTTGCAGATCTGCCCTTTGAAGAATCCGTCCGACACGATGTTCCATCCGAGGTACGTGCCGAGCGGCGCGTCGCGCAGCACCACCGGCACGCCGCCGAGCTCGTTGCCGTCGCTGTCGACTCGAACCGCTTTCATCCTGATGACTCGTTTTACGACGGGCGGCACTCTCGACGGCACTCCGGATCCGTCGACGTAGTTGAAGGCCGGTCCCAGGTCGTAGTCGCGCAGCGGGTTGATCAAGCCGGTCGGCGCCGTGACTGGCACACCTGGAATTGTCGGAAATCCGAGCGCCTCCTTCGTTGGATCGACGAGGTAGCCCCCGGCCAGCGTCGGCCAGACGCTCGCGGGCGGAGGCGTTTCCTTCATCACCCAGTTTCGAAAATGCACGCGGAGCGCGTTGAAGGTTTCGGTGTGAGGCACTGGGTTGGCGGCGAAAATCCCCCTGCCGAAGTTGGTGCCCGGGCAGGCAGGCGCGGCGGCGGGCACGACGCTGAACCCGCCGGCGCCGCCTCCATGCGGAGTGGCTGGGAATATAGTACCGGCGAACGTTCGCCGGCAGCGGGATGTCCTTGTCCGCCGAGGTCCCGACGAAGTTCGGGCTCAGACTGCAGACCCCATACTTCCGCGGAGCCGAAATGCTCGATGATTTTCGGGCAGGTCTTCGTGGCGGCGCATCGATCGAGGATCCCGCGGCCGGCAGGCCGCGAACCGTGTCGGGCCAGTCCGTCCACCAGAGCGGACCCTCACTGCCCGCCTGGTACATCATGAGCGCGCCGTCCGGCTCCGCGAATCGCGCGTTCAAGGTGACTCGACGGCCGGCAATAATCGGCCAGGCGCCGTCATACACCCGCCGGTTGTCTTCGCCTTGCGTGAAGCCAAGCTGAATAAACGCGCGGAGAAAGTTGCCCGATTGTGAGCGGCCTCTGCTGATCACCCAGGAGACGTTCCCCGCGACCGGATTAGGAGTGCCCTCGGCATCCTGAGTGGCGTTCCTGAAGAAGACGGCGACATCACGGAAGGCAGCAAATCCAATCCCCAGAACGTACGGATCCCTCGCAGTGAAGACGACCTGATACAGCAGCCTGGGGTCGAAGCCGTTCTTCAGGCAAATCTCGGTTGGATCCGGCGTGCCCGGAAACGGATTCGCCGCGCTGCATTTCGCCCAGGCCCAGTCGGTGCCGGGCACCGTCTTCAGATCGCCGATCGCGCCTTCGATGCTTTCGGACGCGTGTGTCGTGAGCGTGGCGTTCGCCGTGTCGAGACTGGCCGGCTTGTACGGCAAAGGATTGCCCTGCACGAACATCGGCCGAGAGTCGGGGCCGCTGGCGTTGACGATGCGCCCCATGGACGAGTCCCGTGACAGGCGAGCCGTCCGGATTTTTTGCCACCGGCACCACGACGTAGTCGTTGTTCGCCCCGGGAACCGTATTGCCGGCGTTGTCGCCCTGCCAGCCGCTGCTCAGCCCGATGTCGCCGAAGTTCCGTTCCGCGGGCGCGATCGTCACCCTGCCGCCCCGGTTCGGGACGTCGTGCCACATCAGGCGGCTGCTCCTCGACATGTCGATCGGCTTCACCAGGAAGAAGCTGGCGACGTATTCCACCTTGCCGTTGGCATTCCTCGGCGCCAGCCTGATGTCCGTGATGATCGCGTTGTGCGGGTCGTTCGGATCGAGCTCGCCGAACGCGCGGCCGGCCAGCGTTTCGTACTGGCCCGCGGCCCCGAAGGAAGCGCCCTCGAATGCCGGGGAGACCTTCCTCTCGACAACGATTTTCTTCACCTCGGCCCGAGCCGGTAGCGCACACGTCAGCGACACCGCCGTGACAACGCCGAGCCACGCCGAGCGACGGAAGACTGTTGTCATAGGAGCGAGTCTGGCGCGTCGGATTTGCACGTGCAAGCGAAATCAGGACGCAGGGCGGACCTTATCAGGTCCGCCATCCCACTCAGAAACGCGTGATCGGCAGGCCGTCCCTGCAAAGGGGGCAATCGGCAGCGGGGTAGTTTTCTGGTGCTTTGTAATCTGCCAGCGCGATGTTCGGCACACCAGCGTCCCTCGTCGCCTTCAGACAGTCGTAGATTTGGACCGTCGCGAGCACCGTTGCGCCAGCCTCGCGGGCCAGCGCGGCCGCGCGCGCCAGCGTCTCGCCCGTATTTCGCACATCGTCGGCGAGCAATACCCGCTTGCCCTTCAGCTCCGCGCGATAGAACTGACGCAACGTCAGGCCGTTGGTCGGGTCGTGGGTGAACGGCGCGAAGCTGCAGGGCGGATGCGTGAGGCTGCGGCGGCTGTCGAGCAGCCCCGCAATCGTATGCGCGAGCAGCGCGCCGCCGGTGGCTGGTCCCGCCACGACTTCCGTGCGCTGGACGAGATCGCCCGGCAGGACGTCGATGAGATCCTGCGCGAAGCGCCAGATCGTCGAGGGATGGCGGAACAGCTGGTGAGGGTTCAGGTAGACGCGCCCGTGGTTCCCGTTCCCATAGTCGAAGTGCCCCTGAACCATCAGGACCTCGGATTCCTGCAGGTCCTTCAGTGCCTTCGTCCGGATATCCGCTCGTCGGTCCACGGATCCTCCAGGCTCTGGGTCAGGGCTTAGGCTTAAGCCCTAAGCCTGAGCCTAAGCCCGCGTCTTCGTTCACATACACCGTCCGGCCGCCCACGATCGTCGCGGCGACGCCACCGCGCAGGGTCCAGCCGTCGAACGGAGTGTTCCTCGATTTCGACCGCATCCGCGCCACCGAAACGGTGACCGGCAGGTCAGGCGCGAGAATCGTCACATCGGCCGGGGCGCCCTCGCTGAGCGATCCGCCCGGCACGCGGAGAATCCGTGCGGGGTTCACCGACAGCAGCTCGACGAGCCGTGTGAGCGAGATGACGCCGGGATGCACGAGCCGGTCGAAACAGAGGGAGACGGCCGTCTCGAGCCCCGTGATGCCGAACGGCGCACGGTCGAACTCGACGCGCTTCTCGTCGTAATGATGCGGCGCATGGTCCGTGGCGATGACGTCGATACTGCCGTCCGCGAGCCCCTCGAGCATCGCGTCGCGGTCGGCGGCCTCGCGCAGCGGCGGGTTCATCTTCATGTTCGTGTCGTACGGTTCAGGCGAGGCGAGCATCTCGTCGGTCAACACGAAATGGTGCGGCGTCACCTCGCAGGTGACGTGCGCGCCGCGCGACTTCCCGTAGCGCACCGCGTCGAGGGTCTGCCGCGCGCTCATGTGGGCGATGTGCACGACGCCTCCGGTCAGCTCCGCGAGCGAGATGTCGCGCAGCGCCATGATCGACTCGGCCTCCCCGGGGATGCCGCGAAGCCCAAGCGCGGCCGCCTGATAACCCTCGTGCGCGACACCGTCGCCCTTCAGCGTCTGTTCCTCGCAGTGGTCGATGATGGGCAGGTCGAACATGCTCGCGTATTCGAGCGCCCGCCGCATCAGCATCGCGGTCGCCACGGGACGCCCGTCGTCGGTCAGCGCGACGCAGCCCGCGAGCTTGAGCTCGGCGATATCGGCCAACTGCTCGCCTCTCTGCCCGCGTGACACCGCGCCAATGGGATAGACCCGGGCGAGGTTGGCTTCGGCCGCCTTCTTCAGCACGTACTCCGTGACGCCGGCGTTGTCGTTCACCGGATCGGTGTTCGGCATGCACGCGACGGCGGTGAATCCGCCCGCGACGGCCGCGGCCGTGCCGGTGGCCACGGTCTCCTTGTGCTCCTGACCGGGCTCGCGCAGGTGCACGTGCATGTCAATCAGGCCGGGGCACACCACGAACGCGCTGGAGATCTCGAAGACGGCCGTCCCGGCCTCGACCGGCAGATCGCGGCCCACCCTGGCGATCCGATCGCCATCCATCAACACGTCGAAGACGCCGTTTCGACCGTTGACCGGGTCGACGACACGCCCGCCCTTCAGCAACCGCTTCATCACTCCAACCTTCCAATCACCCAATTACCCAATCAATTACCCGATTACCCGATTACCGTTCTCGATTACTCCGATTCACCGTTCAGTCCGCATCCGCGCCGCCGGCGAGCAGGTACAGCACGGCCATGCGCACCGCGACCCCGTTGGCGACCTGATCGAGAATCACGGAGAACGGGCCGTCGGCGACTTCCGACGCGATCTCGACGCCGCGGTTCATCGGTCCCGGATGCATGATGATGACGTCCCGTTGCGCGCGCGCGACCCGCGCCGCCGTCATGCCGAACGTCGTGAAGTATTCGCGGAGCGACGGAAAGAACGCGCCCTGCATCCGCTCCTGCTGGATTCTGAGCATCATGATCACGTCGGCGCCGGCGACTGCCTCGTCCACTGACGTGGACACCGTGACGCCGCAACGATCGAGGCCGGGCGGCACCAGCGTCCGCGGTCCGCAGGCCCACACGTCCGCGTCCAGCTTGGTCAGCAGGAGCAGGTTGGAGCGCAGCACGCGGCTGTGGAGCAGGTCGCCGACGATCGCGATCTTCAGCCCTTCGATTCGTCCCTTGTGCTCGCGGATGGTGAAGGCGTCGAGGAGCGCCTGCGTCGGATGCTCGTGCATTCCGTCGCCGGCGTTGATGATGCGCGAGTGGCACAGCCGCGCCAGCATGTGACAGGCGCCCGAGGACGGGTGGCGCAGCACGATCATGTCGGGCGCCATCGCTTCGATGTTCATCGCCGTATCGGCGAGCGTCTCGCCCTTCATCACGCTCGAGGTGGAGACCGCGATGTTCAGCGTGTCGGCGCTGAGCCGCTTCTCGGCAATCTCGAACGACGTGCGCGTGCGCGTGCTCGGCTCGTAGAAGAGGTTGACGACCGTCTTGCCCCGCAACGTCGGGACCTTCTTGATCGGGCGCTCGCCAATCTCGCGCATCGCTTCCGTGGTGTCGAGGATCAGGGTGATCTCGTCGCGCGAGAGGTCGGAGATGGCCAGCAGGTCCTTCCTCATGATTCCCTGGATCTCGACCTCGTCCCGCCCATCGATTTCGATCAGGTGGACCTGGACGCTCTGCGCCGGCGACGTCGGCAGGTTCTTGCCGACGTAGTCGGCCTTGATGGGGAGCTCGCGATGGCCCCGGTCGACCAGCACGATCAGCTGGATCGACTTCGGCCGCCCGAAGTCGATCAGCGCATCGAGCGCCGCCCGAATCGTCCGGCCCGTATAGAGCACATCATCGACGAGCAGAATCTTCTTGTCGTCGATCGAGAACGGGATCTCCGTCTTCCGCACGACGGGTTGCGGTCCGACGGGGTGCCGCATCAAGTCGTCGCGGTAGAGCGTGATGTCGAGCGAGCCCGTGGGCACCTCGTGGCCGTTGATGCCGGCGATGGCATGCGCGAGACGCCGGGCAATCGGGACGCCGCGGGTCCGGATGCCGACCAGGCCGAGTTCCTCGACGCCCCGATTGCGCTCGAGAATCTCGTGCGCGATGCGCATGAGCGTTCTGTCCATGCGGTCGGCGTCCATCACGACAGACACAGGGACACCTCTCGCACGACAATCGGGTAATCGGGTAATCGGGTAATCGGGTAATTGATTGGGGGATTGAGAGAGGGGACGGTGGTCGGCATGCACACCTCTTTGCACTCTCGCTGGAGCGCGTTAAAGAGCGGAGGCGATTATAGCACTGAGCGATCCTTGATGCTGAGGTCGCGCATTCCGCACGGTATACTGCCGCGATGCCGGTCGATGTCGCCGCCGAAGTGCTGACGAATCGCCCGCTGTCGGCCGACTACAACGTGCTCGCGCTGCGCGCACCCGAGATCGCCCGAATCGCGGCGCCCGGGCAGTTCGTGATGGTGAAGGCGGGGCTCGGGCACGACCCGCTGCTCCGGCGGCCATTTTCCGTGTTCGAAATCCTCCGCGACCGGGCCGGTGCGCCTTCCGGCCTCTCGCTGCTGAACAAGCGCATCGGTCCATCCACCGCTCTCGTCTACAGCGCCGGGCCCGGACAGCGCGTCGCCTGCCTGGGACCGCTCGGCCGTCCATTTTCGCTCGTCGAGCCACCGACCGAGGCGTGGATGGTCGCGGGCGGCGTCGGGCTGGCGCCGTTCCTCACGCTGGCCGAGTCGCTTCGCGCGCGCGGCGTGCGCTCCACTCTCTTCTACGGGGCGCGCCGGGCCGAGGAGTTGTTTTGTCTGAATCTGTTTCAGGATCTCGAGGTCGACGCTGACGCTCACCACCGAAGATGGCAGCGCGGGCGAGCACGGCCGCGTCACGGCCCCACTCGAGCGGCGACCTCGCGTCCCGCGCCCGAGCCGCGCCGGTGATGATCTACGCATGCGGCCCGGAAGGCATGCTGGCCGCCACGGCCAAGATCGCGATGCGCTACGGACGCCCGTGCCAGGTGTCGGTGGAGCGCGTCATGGGATGCGGGCTGGGCGGCTGCTACAGTTGCGTCGTCCCGATGCGTACGAGATCGCGGGGGCTTCCACCACGTGCGATCGTGCCTGAGCGGGCCGGTTCTCGCGGGAGATCAGATACTGTGGGAATGAAGACTCTCCACCACGGAGGACGCGGAGGACACAGAGGTCGAGACCTTATTGAGCTTCCGCGGGCTTGGTGCCCTCGGTGGTGGAAAACGCAGAGGTCAAGGCTTGTTTGATCCTCCGTGTCCTCTGTGGTGGAGAGTTTGATGGCCATGGATCTCACGGTTCAAATCGGTTCCCTCACCCTGAAGAACCCGCTCATCGCGGCCAGCGGGTGCTTCGGCTACGGCGTCGAGTACGCCGACATCGTCGACCTGGCGGCCCTCGGCGGCGTCGCCGTCAAGGGCCTGTTCCTGGCCGAGCGCGAAGGCCACGCCGCCCCGCGAATCGTCGAGACGCCGGCCGGCATGCTGAACGCCATCGGCCTGCAAGGGCATCGGCGTCCACCGCTTCATCGACGAAAAGCTGCCCGAGCTTCGCGCGCGCGGAGCGACCGTCATCGTCAACATCTGCGGGACGACGCTCGACGAATACGTCGAGGTGGCGCGGATCCTCTCGGACGCCGAAGGCGTCGCGGCGATCGAACTGAACATCTCGTGCCCGAACATCAAGGAAGGCGGCATCACCTTCGGCTGCAGCCTGACCGGGACCTTCGAGGTGGTCAGCGCCGTGCGGAAAGTGACTCGGCTGCCGATCATTCCGAAGCTCACGCCGAACGTCACCGACGTCGCCTCGTTCGCGCGTGCGTCGGAAGAAGCCGGCGCCGACGCCGTGTCGCTGGTCAACACTTTTCTGGCGATGGTCATCGACGTCGAATCCCGCAGGCCGAAGATCTCGAACATCGTCGGCGGGTTGAGCGGACCTGCCATCCGCCCCATTGCCGTGCGCATGGTCTACGAATGCCGGCAGGCCGTGAAGATTCCGATCATCGGCATGGGCGGGATCGCCGACGCGAGGGACGCGCTCGAGTTCATGATTGCCGGCGCGGCGGCCGTGCAAGTGGGGACGGCAAGCTTCGTCGATCCGTTCATCTGGCCGAAGCTCCTCGAGGGCATCACGGCCTACATGGGGCGGCACCAGATCGCGCGCATCTCCGATCTGATCGGCACCGTCGACATCCGCACCCGGGACAAGGAGTGGATCAGCTCGTAATGATCGCGCTGACCATCTATTCGCGCCCCGGCTGCCATCTCTGCACGGATATGAAGGCTGGTGGTCGAGCGAACGTCCGGCAACTGGACGCGCCGGCCCGGATTGAAGAGATCAACATCGCGGACGATCCCGAGCTCGAGAGCGCGCTACGGACTGGAAATCCCGGTGCTGCTGGTGAACGGAAAGAAGGCCGCGAAGTATCGGGTGACGGAGGAGGAACTGATGCGGATGCTGAGGGCGGGACAGGCGGGATGGGGCGGGATAGGCAGGAGCGTTTCGTTCCTGCCCGTCCTGCCCTTCCTTGCGCCTTCTGCCCTACTTCCTGGTGATCACGAAGTGCCCCCGGCGGTTCTGCTGCCAGCAGGCTTCGTTCTCCTCCGTGCAGAAGGGCGCTTCCTTGCCCTTGCTGACGACGGTGATGCGGGCCGTCGGCACGCCGAGGCTCACCAGATAATCTCTCACGCTGTTGGCTCGGCGCGTGCCGAGGGCGAGGTTGTACTCGGAGCTGCCGCGCGAATCGGCGTGGCCCTCGAGCATGATCTGCGTAGCCGTCCACTTCTTCATCCAGTCCGCATTCGTCTGCAACACCGGCCGCGCGTCGGCGCGGACCTCAGACTGGTCGAGATCGAAGAACACATCGCCCAGCGGACGCTCGGCGTTCAACTGATCGAGCGTCTTCTGCTGGAAGATTTCGTCTTCGGTGAGCGGCGCCGGCGGCGTTGGCCGCGGGCGGCGGCGGTGGTGGCGGCGGTGGTGGTGGCGGTGCAGGCGCAGCCGGAGGCGGCGGCGGCGGTGCCGCAGCGACTTGTGGCGCGTTCTTGCGGCATCCAGCCACCACGATCAGCGCCAGACAAATGAGCGACGAGGAAGAAATATCGCGCACGCATCATGAAGTCACACTCCTGAGAGTGGCCGCAGCTTACTACAAAGTTCTGGACAACCGGAACGTACAAGAGCGCTGCACGAATGCTGCACGCGCTGGTGGCAAGACTGCCGGCGCTGACGAGGCAGGGCCGAGACGCTACAATCGCGCCGTGGAACACCTGCTGCGCGCGACGGCCCGGGCCGAAGCGCGGCATTTCTGGTTCCGCGGCCTCCGCCGGTTCGTCACGCCGCTCGTCCGTTCGGCCCTTCGAGGCCGAACCGCCCCGCGCATCCTCGACTGCGGCTGCGGCACGGGCGCCAACCTGGAGCTGCTTGGACGGATTCGGCCGCGCCTACGGGTTCGACCTGTCGGAGATCGGCCCCCGGATCGCCCGCGAGGCCGGCCGGACCGCCATCGCCCGCGCCACGGTCACGGCGGCGCCGTTTCCCAGCGGCGCCTTCGACCTCGTCACCTCGTTCGACGTCCTCTATTCGCTCGAGGAGCCGCGACGAAGCTGGCCGCCGGCACGCGAGCTGTTCCGCGTGCTCAAGCCGGGCGGCTACGCCGTCATCAACGTCGCGGCGATGCCGATGCTGACCGGCGATCATTCGGTGCTGAGCCACGAACGGCGCCGCTACACGCGGTCGTCGCTCCGGCTGCTGCTCGAGCGGGCCGGCTTCACGATCGTCCGCCTGACATACACCAACGCGACGCTGTTCCTGCCGCTCGCGATGGTGCGCGGGTTTCACCGGTGGCGAGGCCTTTCGACCGAGGCCGAGGCGCAACAGGAGATCGCCGTGCCGGCGGCGGCCGTCAACGGGACCTTGAGCGCGCTGCTGGCGCTCGAAAGCCTGTGGCTGCGGGCCATCGACAACCCGTTCGGCAGCTCGTTGTTGTGTCTGGCTAGGAAACCGGATGGAGGCGGAGGCCTTCGTTGAGGCTGCCCGTGCGGTAGCCCTGGAGGTCGAGCGTCACGTATCGATAGCCGAGCGCCTTCAGCGAGCGCACCATGGCGGCGCCGATCTCGGGATCGAGGGCGCGCGCCATCTCGTCCCGCCCGATCTCGATCCGCGCCATTTCGTCGTGATGGCGGACGCGATACACGCGAAAGCCGAGTGCGCGAATCGCCTCTTCGGCCTGTTCAATCATGCGCAGCTTCTCGACCGTGACCTCGGAGTGATACGGAATGCGCGACGAGAGGCAGGCGGATGCCGGCTCGTCCCACGTCGGCAGCCCTGCGTGCCGCGACAGCTCGCGGATCTCGTCCTTCCCGAGATCGACTTCGTCGAGCGGGCTGCGGACTCCGAACTCGCGCGCCGCCTGCCGGCCCGGGCGATAGTCGCCGCGATCGTCGGCGTTGTTGCCGTCGATGACGATCGCGTGACGGGCCGCGGCGATCTGCGTGAGGTGCGTATACAGCTCGTGTTTGCAGAAATAGCAGCGGTTGGCCGGGTTCTCCCGGTATTCCTGTCGATCGATTTCGTGCGTCTGGATGATCTCGTGCCGCAGGGCGAATCGCTCCGCGATGTCGATCGCGAGGCGGCGATGACGGTCGGGATAGCTCGGGCTGTCGGCGGTGACGGCGACGGCGCGGTCCCCGAGGGCCCGGCTGGCCGCGTACGCCAGATACGCGCTGTCGACGCCTCCGCTGTAGGCCACGATGACGGAGCCGAGCGAGGTCAGCAGGTCGCCAAGCGCCTGCGGCTTTTTCTCCGGCCTGCTCGTTCGTTCGCTCCATCATTCGTCTTTCTCGTCCTCCTCGTCCTCTACCTCGTCCTCGTCGTCGTCGACGTCGTCTTCTTCGTCCTCCAGATCGTCGTCATCGTCATCGTCGTCCTCGTCGTCCTCGGTGGCAAGGTCGAGCTCGATGGGCGAGATGCCGGTCACTTCCAGGCTGGATCCGCACTCCGGGCAGCTCAGTTGGTCGCCCTTGTCGACATCGAATTCGTCGACTTCGATCTCGGCGTCGCATTCAGGGCAGTTGGCCATACTCTTCCTCGTTCCCTCCCAGGGAACCGCGTCGCGCGTGGCTGGACCGTTGGCAATTGGGTCGATGACGTGCCAGAATCCCGCTCGGCAGGCGCGATCGCGATAAGTGTTCGAATTATAGCGGCAAGCTGCGCGGCACTCAAATGCGGCCTACGGATTGTGCTGCCCCGTTCCGATACCTTCTAAGATGGCCACGACTTCGGTCACGACCAAAACGGTCGTCATCGCCGACGATACGGCGTTCGTCCGCGACCGGTTCCGGACCGCTGTCGAGAACGCCGGACACAAGGCGGTGGCCGTCAAGAGCGCGGCAGAGCTGCTGGCGCGCGTGCGCGCCGATCTCACGCGAGATCGATCTCATCGTGCTCGACCTCCGGCTGCCGCATGCGCCCGGCGTGGACCTCGTCCGATCGATTCGCAAGCTGGATGATGGCCGGCTGCCGGTGCTGATCTTCAGCGGGACGATCGCGAGCGCGGACGAAGTCCGCGAGCTCGCCGCGCTGGGCGTGGCCGGCTACATCAACGAGTACAGCGCGGTCCAGCACATCCTGCCGTCGATCGCCCCGCACCTGTTCCCGGACAACTTCAACCGGCGCGCGAGCCCCCGTGTCGTCCTGGGCATTCCGATTCAATACCGCTTCGGCAACACGATCGCCGCGGCGCTGACGCTGAACCTGAGCCACGGCGGCATCGCCATTCGCACGACCAGCCCGCTCGACGGCGCCTCGGCGGTCAAGGTTCGCTTCCGCATGCCGGGCTCGAAACGCGACATCGACGCCGAAGGGCGCGTCGCATGGAGCGACCGGCGCGTCGGGATGGGCATCCAGTTCGAGAAGGTCGATCCGGCCAACCAGGCGGTCATCGACACCTTCGTCGACGCGCATTTCTTCTCCAATCGAAAAGCCTAAGCCACGACAAACACGAAAACACTGAAGAAAACCTCATGCGGGTTTCGTGTCTTCGTGCTTTCGTGGTTGCATTTAGACGGAGGGTTCTGTGGAGCTTCGGTTACCGACATGCTCTGGCGCCTCGCGGCCGTGTTGGTGCTCGTGTTCGCCAACGGGTTCTTCGTCGCCGCGGAGTTCGCCATCGTGTCGGTGCGCAAGACGCGCGTCGATCAGCTGATCGCCGAGGGCCACCGCGGGGCGCGCGTCGGTGCGGCGCGCCGTCACCGATCCCGACAGCTACATCGCCGCGACCCAGCTCGGCATCACGATGGCGAGCCTCGGGCTCGGCTGGATCGGCGAACCGGCGCTCGCCTCGATGATCGAGCCGGCCTTTCGCTTCCTGCCCGACCCCCATCGCCGCGACCACCGCGCACAGCATCGCCGTGGCGATTGCTTTCGCGATCGTGACGGCCCTCCATATCGTGTTCGGCGAGCTGGCTCCCAAGACGATCGCGCTCGAACGAGCCGAAGCCACGGCGCTCCTCGTCGTCAAGCCCACCGAGCTGTTCATGAAGGTGTTCTGGCCGTTCATCCGGGTGCTGAACGGCGCGGGACAGGCCGTCGTGCGGATGCTCGGACTGCGCAGCAAGGGCGGCCACGCGATGGTCCATTCGGAGGAGGAGCTGAAGATGCTGGTGACCGCCAGCCAGGAAGCGGGCGTGCTCGAGGAAGACGAAGAGCAGATGCTGCACCGCGTCTTCGGCTTCGGCGATCTCACCGCCGGGCAAATCATGACGCCGCGCACCGAGATCGTCGCCGTCGCCGCCGAGCGCTCAGAAGGACGCGCTGATCGAGGTATTCGCCGCCGGCCGCCATACGCGCCTGCCGGTTTACCGCACCGATCTCGACGATGTCATCGGATTTCTCCACGTGACGGACCTGCTGCGCGCCCTCGCGGCGGGAGGCACCGTTGACGCCGGCGCGCTCGCGCGCGAGGCGTTGACCGTGCCGGACACACTCGGCGCCGACGATCTGCTCGCGGAGATGCGCCGGCGGCGCGTCCGCGAGGCGATCGTCATCGACGAGTACGGCGGCACCGCCGGGGTGGTGACGTTCGAGTCGCTGATGGAACGGATCATCGGCGACACCGGAGGCGAATTCGGCGGCTCGGCCAGGATCGTGGTGCGCACGGACGGATCGGCGGACATCGACGGCCTGACGCTCGTGGGCGACGTGAACGCGCAGTTCGGGCTGCACATCGACGAGGAGACGTACAACACCGTCGGCGGCTACGTGCTCGGCCGGCTTGGCCGGCGAGCCCGCGTCGGCGATACGATCGACGTCGAGGGGCGACGCATGCGCGTCGAACAACTCGACGGCCTCCGGGTCGCGCGCGTGTGGTTGTCGAAACCGGGCAAGAACCCTGAGCCGACTGTCGCTAACCACAAAGGACACGAAGGACACTAAGGGCTGGATCGTGCCTCGCGCAGCGCGCCACCGGGGGTAGACTGCTGGTAGTGCCCCACGACCACGCGCACCACGGCGCCCACGGCCAGTCGCACGTTCCCGCGGGGGTGTCCGAGCGGACGCTGCGCGCCGCGCTCGTACTCACGCTTGCGTTCGTGACCCTCGAGGCACTGGCCGGGTGGTTCGGGCCGAGTCTCGCGCTGCTGTCCGATGCCGGCCACAACCTGCGGACGCCGCGTCGCTCGGCTTCAGCTGGTATGCGCTGTCCATCGCGAGCAGGCGGTCGCACCACGGGATGACATTTGGCTACCACCGGGTCGGGAGTCCTGGCCGCGCTCGCCAACGCCGTGTCGCTGGTGTGTCATCGCGCTGTTGATTGGATGGGAAGCGATCGAGCGGATCCGCCAGCCGCCCGATGTCAACGGCGCCGTTGATGATCGTCGTCGGCGGCGGCCGCGATCGTCGTGAACGTCGTAATCGGCGTCTGGCTGCACGCCGGCTCGAGACACGACATCAACATCCGCAGCGCCTACCTGCATCAGCTCGGCGACGCCGCATCGGCCTTCGGCGTCGTCATCGCCGGCGTGCTCGTCGAAACGACAGGCCAGTCGCTCGCCGACCCATCGTCTCGTTGCTGATCGCCGGATTCATCCTGTACAGCAGCTACGGCGTCCTCAGCGAGAGCGCGACCGTGCTGCTCGAAGGCACGCCCAGCGGGGACCGACATGCCGGGCGTGATCGGCGCCATCAAGGGCGTCCCCGGCGTGCTGGACGTTCACGATCTGCACGTCTGGATGGTGGGGCCGGGCGTGGTCGCCTGCAGCTGCCACATCATCGTGGCCGAGCAGAGCGTCCGCGAAGGGCCAGCAGGTGCTGCGCGCCGTGGTCGAGGATCTCAAGCGCCGCTTCCACATCACCCACACGACCGTGCAGGTGGAAGTCGAAGGGTGCGAAGACAACGACATGTACTGTGTCGCCCAGCGACGGCCGTCGGCGCAACAGTCCGGCTAAAGCCGGACACGTCGGCAGGACTAAAGTCCTGCACTACAACACTTGTAGCGCAGGTCTTTAGAACACTTGTAGCGCAGGTCTTTAGACCTGCGAGGTGGCCTCAGCCGAGCGAGGCCAGCGTGCTGTGCACCTTCTCGTAATTCGGTTCGTTGCGCGCGTCGTCCAGCACCTCGCGGTGGCGGACGACCCCGTCCTTGTCCAGCACGAACACGGCGCGCTTCGCGATGCCCTTCAATCCGATCATGTCGTCGTTGAAGACCCCGTAGTCGCGGATGACCTGCTTGTTGAAGTCGCTCAACAGCGGAAACGTCAGTCCCTGCTGTTCCGCGAACGCCTTGAGCGAAAAGAACGTATCGACACTGATGCCGTACACCTGGGCCCTGGCTTTGTTGAACTGGCCCAGCGCGTCGCGGAAGGTGCACAGCTCTTTTTGGCATACCGAACTGAACGCCGCCGGGAAGAACGCCAGGACGACCGGCCGGCCTTTCTGCTGACTGAGCGTCACCGGCTCGCGGTCCTGGTTCGGCAACGTGAAATCAGGAGCTTTCGATCCAACCTCTGCAGACATGAGTCCTCCCGATGCCCCCACTACACATTTTCCTATTGTTCGGATAGCATTTTTGCTGGCGCCTTCTCTGGGCGCGTTCCTTCAAGAGACCAGGTTAGGAGTGCTTCGTGATTGAGGTCCAGCACCTCACTAAACAATACGGCCGCGTCACCGCCGTCAACGACATCAGCTTCCGGGTCGAGCGCGGTGAAATTCTCGGGTTTCTCGGTCCGAACGGCGCCGGCAAGACCACGACGATGCGGATCCTGACCGGGTACATGCCCGCGACCGACGGCAAGGCCGTCGTCGCCGGGTTCGATGTGTTCGATCAGCCGATCGAAGCCAAGCGCCGGACGGGGTACCTGCCGGAGACGCCTCCGCTCTATCCCGACATGACCGTCAAAGAGTATCTGGATTTCGTCGCGAAGATAAAGGGGGTGCCGCCCGACGGACGACGCGATCGCATCCGCCAGGTCATGGAGCGGGTCCGGATCGCCGAAATGGCGGACCGGATGTGCTCGAAGCTGTCCAAGGGCTACCGCCAGCGGGTCGGCCTGGCACAGGCCATCATCCACAACCCTGACGTTCTGATTCTCGACGAACCGACCGCGGGCCTCGACCCGAAGCAGATCATCGAGACCCGGAACCTGATCAAGGAGCTCGCCGGGGATCACACGATTGTCCTGAGCACGCACATCCTCCCCGAAGTCTCGCAGACCTGCGAGCGCGTCGTGATCATCAACAAGGGCCGCGTGGTGGCCGAAGACACGCCGCAGAATCTGACCGCCCGGCTGCGCGGGTCGGAGACGCTGTACGTGCAGGTGGACGCCGAGCGGCACCGATGCGGCGGCTGCGCTCCAGCGCATTCCCGGCGTCATCCGTGTCGCGGAAGCGGATCGGCGCGGCACGGCCGTCGGCTACGAAGTGGAGAGCGAAAGCGGCCGCGACGTGCGCCGCGAGCTCGCGCGGAGCCATCGTCGGCGGCGGCTGGGGGCTGCTCGAGATGCGCCCGATGCACATGAGCCTCGAAGAAATCTACCTGTCGCTCACGACCGACGAGGCGCCGGGCGCCCCGGAGACAATGGCGCCGGCCGGAGAGGAAGCCGCCCATGCGTAACACGCTCGCGATCGCGCAGAAAGAGCTGCGATCGTATTTCGCGTCGCCGATCGGCTACATCGTGATCGGGTTCTTCGCGCTGCTGTACGGCTGGTTCTACATCACGATGCTCAACTACTTCGTCCGTCAGAGCATGCAGATGGCGCAGTTCGGCGGCGGGCCGGAGGCGATGAACGTCAACCAGGTCATGATCCGGCCGCTGCTGCAGAACGTCACGATCCTGCTCCTCTTCCTGATGCCGATGGTCACGATGCGGTCGTATTCGGAGGAGAAGCGATCGGGCACGATCGAGCTGCTGCTGACGTCGCCGCTGAGGGATCTCGAAATCATCCTCGGCAAGTTCCTCGGCGCGATGGCGCTCTGGGCGGTGGCGCTCGCGGTCAGCCTCATCCACATCGCCCTGCTGTTCGTCTACGGAACTCCGGAATGGAAGCCGATCGCCACGGCCTACCTGGGCCTGCTTCCTGATGGGCGGCTGCTTCATCTCGGTGGGCATGCTCATTTCGAGCCTGACCAGCAACCAGATCGTCGCCGGCATGGCCACCTTCGGCGTGTTCCTCTTCCTCTGGGTCATCAACTGGATCGGCAGCTTTTCCGGCCCGACGGTGGACAGGGTGACCCAGTACCTCTCGATCATCGACCACTTCGACGACTTCACGAAAGGGCATCATCGACACGTCGCATCTCATTTATTACCTGAGCTTCATCACCTTCGGCTTGTTCCTGACGGCCAAGTCGGTCGACAGCGAGCGGTGGCGCGGATAGTTCTTCATAGCCATGATTAATCGCATTCTCGGTCTCGTCGGCTGGCTCGGCGCCGCGCTGGTGTTCATCGGCGCGGCCATTCGCTTCGGCTACCCGGCCCAGGAGCAGTACGTGCCCTATCTCGTCTGGACCGGCCTTGCGGGGGTCCTCGCGTACATGGCCGGACAGTGGCGCGCGATTCGGGGAGGCGTTCAGCGGACGCCAGGCGCGCTATGGCACGCTGGCCGGCGTCAGCGTCCTGGTGGTGCTCGGCATTCTCGTCGCCGTCAACTACATCGGCGCGCGGCAGAACAAGCGGTGGGATCTGACGGCAAACCAGGCGTTCAGCCTGTCGGAGCAGAGCCGCAACGTCCTCGCAGGACTCGATGCTCCGCTGCAGTCCTGGTCTTCGCGCAGGAGCCAGATTTCCCCCGCTACCGGGACAGGCTGAAGGAATACGAATACGTCTCCAAGCAGGTGACGGCCGAATACATCGACCCGGACAAGAAGCCGACCGTCGCGAGGCAGAACCAGATTCAGCAGTACGGCACCATCGTCTTCAACTACAAGGGGCGCACCGAGCGGGTGACCGCGACGCCCGAGCAGGACATCACGGAACAGGCCATTACCAACGCCATCATCAAGGTCGTGAGCGGACAGCAGCGGAAGGTGTACTTCGTGCAGGGCCACGGCGAGCGCGACACGGCCGCCAACGCGCGCGAACGGCTACAGCGCCGATCGCCGAGGCGCCTCGGCCGCGAAAACTACATGGTCGAGAAGCTCGTCCTCGCGCAGGCCGGGTCGGTGCCCGACGATGCGTCGGTGGTCGTCGTCGCCGGTCCGAAAACGGATTTCTTCCCGGCCGAGATCGAGGCGCTCAAGACGTATCTCGACAAGGCCGGCAAGCTGCTGCTGCAGATCGATCCGCCCGACAAGGGCGACGGTCCTCCCTTCTCCAACCTGATCGCGCTCGCGCACGAGTGGGGCATGGACGTCGGCAACGACATCGTCGTCGACGCCAGCGGGATGGGCCGTCTGATCGGGACGGACGCCGTCGTCGCCCGTCGTCGCCACCTATGGCTCGCATCCGATCACCGAGAACTTCAGCTTCGTGACGGCGTTTCCGCTGGCGCGCTCGGTGACGCCGGTGATGGGCGGCGTCAACGGACGTACGGCGCAGCCCTTCGCGCAAACCAGCCCGCAAAGCTGGGCGGAAGCCGACATCAAGGACATGCTGGCCACCGGCAAAGTCTCGCTCGACGACACGAGAGGCGATAAGAAGGGGCCGATCACGATCGGCGCCGCCGCAGCGGCGGCGTCAGCATCGGCTGCGACGCCCGCGCCCGAGTCGAAGCCGCTCGATCCCGAGGCGCCGAAACCGGAAACGCGTGTGGCGGTCGTCGGCGATTCGGACTTCGCCGCCAACGCCTTCGCTCGGCATTCAGGGCAACCGCGACATGTTCATGAACACCTGGGGTGGCTGTCGCAGCAGGAGAATCTGATCGCCATCCGCCCGAAGGACCCCGAGGACCGCCGGATCACGCTGACCGACACGCAGCAGCGCAATATCATCTGGCTTTCCCTGCTGGTCATTCCGGCTTGTATTTTCGGCGCCGGCGCCTACTCGTGGGCGCGGAGGCGACGCTAGATGCGCGGCCTGCGATCCACCATCGCGCTGCTGGCCGTGCTCATCGGCCTCGGCGCCTACATCTACTTCGTCGTTTCGGACGCGCCGGAGAGCGGGACCGACCACGCAGGAACGCGTGTTCGCCGCACTCGACGGCGACACGATCGACGAGCTCAAGGTCAAGTCGGAAACGGGCGAAACGACGAGCGTGAAGAAAGACGCGGGGGCGTGGCAGATGACGGCGCCGCTCGCCGTAAAGGCGAATGAGACGGACATCGGGTCGATCACCACCAATCTCGGCACGCTCGAAATCACGCGCGTGGTCGACGAAAACCCCGCCGACCTGAAGGAATACGGCCTCGATGCGCCGCGCGTGGAGATCGAGTTCAAGGCGTCCGGCGACAAGACTTACGGCGATTACCACCGGCTGCTGATCGGCGCCAAGTCGCCGACCGGGCGGCCAGGTCTTCGCCATGCGGGACGCCGACAAGCGCGTCATCCTCGTCCCGGGTCACACCGATGCCGATCTTCAACCGCTCGACGTTCGACCTGCGCGACAAGACGCTGGTCGAGATCGACCGGCAGACGGTTGACCGGATCGCCGCTTCGGGGAATGGAAACACGATCGAGCTTGGCAAAGACGCCACCGGATGGAAGCTGACGAAACCGATGACGGCCATCGCGGACCCTACCGCAGCTGACACGCTGCTCGGCCTCGTTCAGGGGGCGGCCATCAAGTCGATCGTCGCCGAGCAGGCGACGCCGGCAGACTTGAAGAAATACGGCTTCGACAGGCCGCAGGCGACGCTGAGCCTGCACGCTGGAGAGACGGCGACCACGCTCGTCTTCGGTGGCAACGCCAGCGACACCGAAGTTTTCGTGCGCGACGGGTCGAAGCCGCTCGTCGCCACCGCCGACCGTTCGCTCCTCGAGGCCCTGCAGAAGCCAGCCGAGGAATATCGCCGGAAGAACCTCTTCGGGTTCAGCCGCTACTCCACCGATCGGCTCGAGTTCACCCGGGACGGGCAGACGGTCGTGCTCGAGAAGGTCAAGTCGCAGGATCTGACGCCCGACAAGTGGCGGCGCGTCAGTCCGAACGCCGGCGAGCCGGACGCAATGAACGTGGACGATCTGCTCACGAAACTTGAAGGCCTCCGGGCCACCTCGTTTCTCAACTCGACGGCCGGAACCGGCCTGGACAAGCCGTCGCTCACCGTGTACGCGAAGTTCGAGAACGGCACCAAAGAGGACCGCGTGTCGTTCGGGCGAGCCGTCGCGGACGTGCACGCCGCAATAGCCGGCCAGCCCGGCGCCGCGCAGGTGTCCGCGGCTGAATTCGACGAGGCGATTAAAGCGCTGGATCTCATCTCGAAGTAACCATCTGATGGCCAAGCGAAGATCTTCGCGGAAGGCGGCCGTCGCTCGAACACCTGCTGCATCGTCCGGCCCACAGAGCGTTTTCGAATCATTCTTGCCGGGGCTGGCTGCCCTCGCCGCGTCCGGGATGCTGGTCGCTGTGATGGAAGTGGCGTTGAGCGCGCTCGTTCCCGATACGGCGCTGAGGAGCGATCAACTGCCGCCCGGCGCCCGGATCACACTCGTGGCCTACGGCCTCGCCGTTCTGATGGCAGGCGTGTGTGTGGTCGGTGGATTTGTCCTGCTTCTCTCACGGTTGCGCAGCCGAGACGCTCACCCGGCCGTCAGATGGACCATCGGCGGCCTGCAGGCTGTTGTGGTGTTCGTCGCCGTTCTTCTCTACGGATCGAGCTGGGCGCTCTTCTGGAACACCGGGGTGTTTTTCGACCGGCAGGCGTTTGCGTTCCTGGTGCTCAATGGTCTCCAGATCTACCACTGGGTCTACCCGCCGCTGGCGATCGCAGTCCTCATCGCCACCCTCGTTGCTTCGGCGGCCCTGGGATGGTGGGTGCCCGCATGGATCTCCAGCCGAGGCCCGGGACTGCAACGCCGGCTGGTTCTTGTGGCGGGCAGTGCGCTTGCCATCTGTGTCGCCGCGGCGCTCGTCGGCCGGACGGCGTACGCCTCGGAGACGGCGGAAGCCGGCGACCCCAAGGCCGACTACGCGGTCAGCCGCGACGATCGTCTGGGCCCGGCCGCCCATGCCTTCGCCGATATCAGCAGGGCATCCGCTCCTGAAGCCCCTGCTGTCGCCTCAACCGGAGACGCCAACGTCATTCGCCGGCCGATCGTGTCGATGGACCAGTACCTGGCCGGCGTCCCAAAGGACGGGGTCAAGCGCTGGAACGTCGTGATGGTGCAGATCGAGTCGCTCCGTTCGGACCAGCTTCGCGCGTATGGGGGGACGCGCGACGTCATGCCAGCCATTGACGCGCTGGCACGCGAATCCCGCGTCTTCACGAACGCGTACATCCAGGCAAGCCATTCCAATTACGCGGGCCTGGTCCCTCTGTCATCCCAGTATCCGCTTCGATCGCCGCAGATGTACGAGTACCCGCCGGACCCGACGTATCCGCGGGTCCTCGTCTACGACGTGCTCAAGGCTCTCGGTTACAAGACGGCCATCTTCTCCTCACAGAACGAGCGCTGGGGAGGAATGATCAATTTCCATCGGCAGAACAGTCTGGATCGGTTCTTCGACGCCGGGACATTCACCGGGGACACCTACGCGCCGTACGGCGACACCGGGTTCGCCGAGTGGGTCAAGGAAACAAAAGGCGCCGGTAGCGTCGACGACCGCTACACGGTGGACGAAGCGATCAAGTGGATCGACACCGTTGCGGGCGAGCCGTTCTTCATTCACATGAACCTTCAGAGCAGCCACCTGCCATACGTGGTGCCCGAAGGCTTTCCGCGCCGCTTCAGCCCCAACGAGATCGACTTCGCGATCATGTGGGGAAAATTTCCGGTCGACAAGGTGGACATCGTCAAGGGACGCTACGCGGACAGCCTTTACTACGAGGACATGCAGCTCGCGCGTCTGTTCCAGCACCTCAAGAGCCGCGGCCAGTGGGACAACACGGTGTTCGTGATCGGCGGCGACAATGGCGAGGCCTTCTACGAGCACGGTTTTTCCGCCCACGCGAGCTCACTGTTCAACGAGGTCGTCAAGGTGCCGATGATCATCCGGGCGCCGGGGCTCGAGCCGGGACTCGACAATCGGCCGGCGATGTTCCTGGACGCGCCGCCGTCGGTGCTCGAGCTCCTGGGCCTTCCGCCGCACCCCGGTTTCCAGGGGATCAGTCTCTTCGAAGCTCATCCCGACCCCGACAGGAGCGTCTACACCATCGTGCAGACGCCGGCCGCCTTTCAGTCCGCGATTATCCGCTCCGGCTTCAAGCTGCTCTTCTCGGAATGGGACGGACGATACTACCTGTGGGATCAAGTGAACGACCCGGCGGAAAAGCAGAACCTCGCGACCTCCCGGCCCGAACTCGTGCAGGATCTGGATCGCCGTCTCAAGCTGTGGCGCCAGGAACAGCTCGCCTACTATGCAGACGTCCCCCGGCAGAGCCGCGAATACCCGCCTGTTATCAAGGATTGACGCGCGCACTGTCTGTGCCCTCGCGCTCGCGGCAGGTGCGTGTCATGCGACGCCACGACCGCCCGTCGCGCCCGCACCACCAGCCGTAAGCCGGGCCGGCGGTCTTGTCCAGCTTCAGCGCGACATCGAAGCGGTCGTCGCCATGCCAGCGCTCGACCGGAGCTATTGGGGGATCCTCGTCAAATCCTCGGGAACCGGCGACACCCTCTATTCGCTGAACGCCGGCAAGCTGTTGATGCCCGGTTCGACGCTCAAGATCGTGACCCTGGCTGCGGCAGCCGAGCGGCTCGGATGGGACTACACATACGAGACGCGCCTGGTCGCCACGGGGCCGATCGACGCAGGATTCGGGATACTGAGCGGCGATCTCCTCGTTGTCGGGTCAGGCGACCCGAGCATCGTCGCCAGCGACCGTCTTTTCGCCAGTTGGGTCGACGGGCTGAAAGCGAACGGCGTGCGCACGATCACGGGCCGAATCATCGGAGACGACAACGCGTTCGACGATGAGGCGCTGGGGCCGGGGTGGGCCTGGGATGATCTCCAGGGCCGGGACGCCACCGCCGTCAGCGGGCTGCAGTACAACGAAAATGTGGTTCGAGCCACGATTGCGCCTGGCGCCTCGGTGGGCGCGCCGGCGGTCGTGACGTTCGCGCCCGACGGCAGCCACCTCGATCTCGACAATCAGCTGACGACCGCCGATGCCGGCACCGCCCCAGCGATCGCGGCGCGCCGTTCCCCCGGCAGCAACCGGCTCGAGCTGCGCGGCTCAATCCCACTGGCCATCAGCGAGCCCATCGTCCGCCTCGTCTCGGTGGATAATCCGACGCTGTTCTTCGCCACCGCCTTACGGAACGCTCTGATCGACGCGGGGATCGACGTCCGCGGGCCCGCGGCTGACATCGACGAGCTGCCGGAAGCCCCCTCGCGCGAGGGTGGCACGCTCATCGCCGCCCACCGTTCACCTCCACTCTCGGTGCTGGCGGTGCGGCTGATGAAAGACAGCCAGAACCTGTACGCGGAAACGTTACTCAAGACGATCGGCGGAGCGATCGGTGGACCCACGTTCGAAAATGGACGGAGGGTGGCCGGCGAGACGCTGATTCCCTGGGGAGTTGCGGCCACCGGCCTGGTGCAGGTGGACGGATCCGGGCTATCGCGCTACAACTACCTTACGCCCGAGACGCTCGTCACGCTGTTGACGCGCCTCAACCAGGACGAGCGCCTGCGCCCCGCATTCGAAGCCTCGTTGCCGATCGCCGGATGGGACGGTACGCTGGCCGCCCGCATGAGGGGCACGGCGGCCGAGGGCAACGCCCGCGCGAAGACCGGCACGCTCGCCAACGTGCGTTCGCTCGCCGGCTACGTGACCAGCGCGGACGGTGAGCCGCTGGTCTTCGCGATCGTCGCCAACAACTTCGGCACGATGCCAGAGGTCGCGATCGCCGCCATCGATGCCATCGTCGTGAAGCTCGCGGAATTCAGACGGTAAAAGCTCTACCAACGGAGGGCACGAGGAACAATGGCCAGCATCCACAAGGAGATTCAGGTGCGACGGCCTCGAGGTGTCGTCTGGGACGCTATTCGAGACGTGGGCGCAATCCATAAACGATTGGTCCCTGGATTTGTCGTTGATTGCCGGCTCGAAGGTGACTCGCGGTACTTGACGTTTGGCAATGGAATGACGATACGCGAGATCATCGTTGACGTTGACAATCAGACGTTTCGTCATTCATGGTCCGCACGTGGTGAACCATTTACGCATCACAATGCTTCCATTCAAGTCTTCGCTGAGGACGAACACACGTGCCGCCTTGTATGGATTGTCGATCTGATGCCAAACGAGATTGTTGGTGCAATTGCTGAAATGACCGAACAGGGGCTCAGCACTATGAAGGCAACGCTCGAAGCCTAACAAAACGGGGCGGTTTATGACGCCTTCGATGCGCCCGCGACGATGGCTTCGCCTGGCGGAACGGCGGCCGCGGGCAACTCGAAGAAGAAGGTGGCTCCATGCCACGCGTTGGCATGGCAGCCAATCACACCGCCATAGGAGTCGATGATGCCGTAGCTCACGGAGAGCCCGAGCCCCGTCCCCTTGCCGACCGGCTTGGTGGTGAAAAACGGCTGAAACAGCTTCCGCTCGTGCTCGGGCGCCACGCCGGGTCCGTCGTCCTGGACTTCGAGCCGTATCTTCCGCCCGTCTTCGTACAGGCGGAGCAGAATGCGCCCTCCCTTGCGTCCCCCCGACTCGATCGCCTGCTGCGCATTGATGACGAAATTGAGCGTGACCTGCTCGAGCTCGGTGACGTTCGCGTAGACCTTCCTGGATCCTGAGGCCTCGACATCGATCGTGATCGACGACTCCTCGAGATCGTGTCGACGCAGCTGAACGACCTCCGCGATGACCGTCCGGAGATCGATAAGCGTCGGCGGACCGCTCTGCTGGCTGCTGAACCGCGACAGCTTGCGGATGATCTCCCGCGCCCGGCTGCCCTGCGTCTTGAGCATCGCGATCTCGTCGAGCATCGCGGCGTCGACGTTCGGAAAGCGCTCGAGTAGCTCAGCGGTGCCGAGAATGGCCTGAAGAGGGTTGTTCAATTCGTGCGCGACGCCGGAGACGAGAAGCCCGACCGCGGCGAGACGCTCCTGCCGAACCACCTGGCGTTGCAGCGACTGGAGCATCTCGCGCGTCTTCCGTTCCTGCTCCACCTGGTGATCGAGGGCGTCGCGTGTGGTCCGCAGGTTGGCGGCCATCGTGATGAAGGCGTCCTGCAGGTCAGCGACTTCCCGGTTCGGAGCGTCTGTCCGGTCCGGTGGGGAAAGATCGCCACCCGCAATGCGCTGGGCCGCCGAACGCAGCCGGTTCAGCCCATTGCTGGTGTGATGCGAGAGCAGGAGCGAGAGCCAGAGGACAACCAGCACGGCCGAACCGCTGATAGCGAGATGCCGCGCCCAGAGCGGCGCCAGCCGGTCGCGGACGAGGGTACGCGGGATGCCGACACTCAGCGACCACGGTCCCCGATTGACGGAGGCGGTGCCGACGAACCGCTCGACACCATCGATGTCGACCTGCAGCGGGGTGTCTTCTCGAACACGCGGCTCCGCCGCGGCCGCGATCGTCTGACCGATGTATCGTTCGCCGCCGGGACTGCGGGCGAGAATCTGTCCCTTCTGATCGAGCAGCGTGAGCGCGGAGCCATCCGGAAGAGCCAGGCTGTCGAATACCTGCTGCAACTGCAGCACGTTGAGGCTCAAGGCGAGCACGCCGACAACCGCGCCGTCGTGTGCGCGCACCGGGTACGCCTGACCGATGGCCGGGCTGCCGGTCAGAGGCCCTGAGTACAGATCGCTGACCGCGGGCTGCCCGGTCTCGAGCACCTCGAGCAGATAGGCAGGCGCGGGCGTCGACGTTCGATCGGCCGGAGCTTCCGCGCCCGATGCTACCAGCGCGCCGCTGCGGTCCCTGAGCACGACATTCAGCAGGAGCGGTTGCTCCGTGAGAATTCCAGTGAACAGCCTGGCGCATTCCGCCGGATCGAGCGCGGCGATGGCAGGATGCCGCATGAGCGCCGATGCCATGGCGTCGAGCCCGTCAAAGTACTGATTGAGGTAGGCAGCCCCCAGCCGGGCCACCGAGTGCGCCTCCTGGCGAACCTCATCCTGATGCTCGACGCGCGTCAGTCTGGCCGACCACGCGACGGCGCCGGCCAGCAGAAGGAGCACGGCGCCCGTCGTGACGAGAATCTGGCGCCGAAGAGGCTGGGCGGTCAGAAATCCCACTGATCGTTTCGATCTTAGCCCAGGACAAGTGGATCGGCCACGCCGGCTTCGGCGAATCCCCTGGCCCGCAGCGCGCAGCTGTCGCACCGATGGCAGGGCCGTCCATCTGACTGCGGATCGTAGCAACTGTGTGTCATTCCGTAATCGAGGCCCAGTGCGAGACCCCGCCTGATGATCTCCGCCTTGGTGAGGTCGATGAGCGGCGTGTGAATCCTGAACCTGCCGCCTTCGACGCCGGCGCGCGTCGCCAGCGTGGCCAGCGATTCGAACGCGCGAATGAACGCGGGCCGGCAGTCGGGGTAGCCCGAATAATCGAGCGCGTTGACGCCGATGACGATGTCGGACGCCTCGAGCACCTCGGCCCAGCCGAGCGCCAGCGATAGAAAGATGGTGTTGCGCGCCGGCACGTACGTGGATGGAATGTCCGCCGCCGACAGATCGCGGTCGCGCGGTACGCTCGCGTCAGAGGTCAACGACGATCCGCCGATGCCGCGGAGGTCGATCGGCAGCTCGAGATGACGCGCGATCCCCAGCGCCCGGGCCACGGCGCGCGCCGACTGCACCTCGCGCTCGTGCCGCTGGCCGTACCAGATGGTCAACGCGCACAACTCGAACCCCTCGCTCCGGGCGATGGCGGCGGCGGTGTAGGAGTCGAGCCCGCCGCTCAAGAGAACTACCGCTCGCATCTGGTAATCTGGTCATCTGGTAATCTGGTCATTGATTGGATCATCGATCCGGCAATCCTTCAATCAATGACCAGATTACCAGATGACCCAGATAACCAGATTCAGACTCCTCTCGTCGTGGGTGTCCAGATGTACTTGTGCAGCTGGACTTGCAGGCGCGCTGGCAGACGGTCGGCGAGGATCCACTCCGAGAGCGTGCGTGCGTCGAGCACGCCGTGAACCGGCGACAGCAGAACGGCGGCCGCGCAACCCGCCAGCCCATGGCGGGCGATCACGTCGCGCGCGAACTCGTAGTCGATTCGATCTTTGATCACGAACTTGACTTCGTCGTGCGGCGCCAGCACGTCAAGGTTGGACCAGTCGTTCCTGCCAGCTTCGCCGCTGCCCGGACACTTGACGTCGACGATCTTCATCACGCCGGCTGGAACGCGCGCGATCGACCGGTGTCCCCCCGTTTCCAGCATGACGGTGCGGCCGGCTCGGCTCAACCGTTCCATCAGCTCGTAGACGTCCTCCTGGAGCAGGGGCTCGCCACCCGTGATCTCGACGAGCGGACAGCCATACCGCTCGACGGCCGCGATCACGTCGTCGACCGACATCTTGCGACCTTCATCAAAGGCGTACGGGGTGTCGCACCACGAACATCGCAGGTCGCAAGCCGTCAGGCGGACGAACACGCACGGCTGCCCGGCGCGGGTCGACTCGCCCTGAATCGAGTAGAAGATCTCGTTGATCGTCAGCATCCACTATCATTCTATGAGTGACGCCCGGTCTTCGCATCGGAACTTCGGGATGGAACTACCCGGCGGGTCGCGGCACCTGGAACGGCGTCTTTTATCCGCCCGCGCGCAAACGCCCCAAGGGTTTCGACGAGCTCGCCTTCTACGCCAGCCATTTCGACACGGTCGAGGTGAACTCCACCTTCTACGGACAGCCGAAGGCCAGCGTGTGCCGCGCCTGGGCCGATCGGACGCCGTCGGGCTTCGAGTTCTCCGTCAAGCTGTATCAGAAGTTCACCCATCCGAGGATGTACGAACAGCGAGTCGCCGGCTCGCTGCCGGAGCTGTCGGCACTCGGCGATTCGGATGCCCGCCGCGAAGCGGTAAGGGACAGGTCTCCGTGCCATGTACGGAGACCTGTCCCGCAAGCCGAATCAGGCCGACCTCGACGAGTTCCGCCGCGGGATCGAGCCACTCGCGACGGCGGGTAAGCTCGGCGCGCTGCTCGCGCAATTTCCTCCGAGCTTCAAGGAAACGCCGGCCTCGTGCGACTACCTCGCGCAGCTCCTCACCGCGCTCACGGGCTACCACGTCGCCGTGGAACTGCGTCACAAGAGCTGGAGCGACGGGATTGGCGAGACGCTGGCGCTGCTCAACGAGTTCAAGGCCGCCTGGGTGCAGATCGACGAGCCCAAGTTCAAGCTCTCGATCCGGCAGAACTACCTCCCGAACGTCCAGGGCTTCTATTACATGCGGCTTCACGGGCGGAATGCCGAACAGTGGTGGCGGCACGCAAAATCGGAGGATCGCTACGACTACCTCTACTCGGCCGACGAGCTGAGGGAATTCTCGGACACGGCCGACGCCGCACGGCGCCTGGTCAGGAAGCTGTATCTCTACACGAACAACCACTTCTCGGCCAAGTCGGTGGCGAATGCGGCGATGATCAAACAGCAGCTCGGCGAGCCGATTGAGGGCGAGTATCCCGCGGAATTTCTGGAACGATATCCGCAGCTCGCCGGAGTGGTGAAGCCGCAATCATCAATCAGCAATCATCAATCGGCAATTCCCCTTACTCCCTGACGTACATCCGCGTAATCACGTCTCCTCGCTCCATCCTCGCGGGTACGTCAGCGCCGTCAATCACCTGGCCGAAGACGGCGTAGTACCCGTCCAGATCGGATCGCGTCGCCAGAGTGACGTAGATCTGGCTATCCGCCGCCGCCGGACGGCCGGGGTGGGCTATCGCCACGGCCCCTGCCGCGTGCAGCCGCTTCTTCGAGATTTCGGCCGCGCCGATCGGCTCGCCGCTCGACGCCTCGGATCCACGTCCCCAGTCGGCTTCCTTTTCAGGATCGCGCGACCGCGGGTCGCCCCACTGCGCGAGGAAGCCCGGGATGGCGCGGTGAACACGTTGTCCGTCGTAAAACCCGCGCCGGACGAGCGCGACAATATGCGCAACGGTCTTCGGCGCCTCGCGCGGATACGTCTCGAACGCGAAGGTACCTTTGCTGGTTTCGACAACGATAACTGGTCCACCGCCCGTCGCTTGAGCGGCCAGCATCGCGGCGCAACTGAGTAGAGCGATGGTCAGCAGGCCGCGCCACGACCAACAACGTATTCTCATGTCTTCGACGTGACCGTGACACCAACCTGCGGGCAATACAACGCGATCGCGCACGCCCCGCAGCGGGGATAGACCGGACGGCAGACGTTCTGACCCCACGTCACGAGGTACAGGTTGATGTACGGCCACCAGCGATCCTCGGTGGCCCGGTACAGCGCGCGTTCCGTTTCTTCAGGCGTGTTGGTGCGAACCCATCCGAGGCGGTTCGAGATGCGGTGCACGTGCGTGTCGACGCAGATGTTCTCGAGGCTCTTGAACGCCAGAATCAGGACCAGGTTCGCTGTCTTCCGCCCGACGCCCGGCAGGGTCAACAACTCGTCCATCGACGTCGGTACGCGTCCGCCGAACCGCGAGACCAGGATGTCGCACGTGGCCTTCACGTGCTTCGCTTTTTGACGATAAAAGCTGACCGGATAGATCAGCCGTTCAATCTGACGGACGGTAAGGCGCGCCATCGTCCGCGGGGTTCGAGCGGCTCGAAACAGCCGCGTGGACGCCGCCAGCGTCGTCGCGTCCTGCGTCCGCGCCGACAGCAATGTCGCAATCAGAACCTGAAACGGATCTTCTGCCTGGCGATTGGAGATCTTCTCGATCGCCGGCAGCTCGAGGCCATCGATCTCCAAAGCGAGTGTTCGCATGACGCGCTGAAGGTGCCGGGCCTTCAATCCGCATCACACTCCACGTGATCGATGATGCCGACCACCGCGGCATCGACGGGCGCGGCCTTCCGGTTGAGCGCCTCGCCGGCCGCCCGTCCTTCGAGCACCACCAGAACCTTTTCGTGCACGCCGGCGCCGACGCCGTCAACCGCGAGCAGCGCCACGCCGCGCGGAGTGTCGTCGAGGTTGAGCGGTTGCACGAGCAACAGCGTCGCGCCCGCGAAAGCCTTGTTCTTCTGGGTGGAAACGACTGTACCGATCACGCGTGCGATCTGCACTATCCGAGATCCCAGTGGTCCACGATGCCGACGATGCCGGCGTCGACCGGCGGCTGGACGGGATAGAACGGAAAGCTTGCTTCCTTGCCGCGCACGAAAAACACGAGCTCGCCGACGCCGGCTCCGACTGAATCGACGGCAACCAGGGCCCGCCCCGCCGGCTCGCGGTCGGGCGTCAGCGGCTGCACCACGAGCAGCTTGATGCCGACGAGGGCGTCATCCTTGCGCGTCGCCACCACGTCGCCGATTACACGAGCCAGTTGCATGATCTTCGTTCGAGCACGATCTAGTCTTTGATCTCAATCTCGTCGACGATGCCGACGATGGCTGCGTCCACCGGGCAATCCTTCAGGCCGGCGGCCATCCTGGCCGAGCTGCCGCTGACCACGAGCACCGTCTCGCCAACGCCGGCATCGACAGTGTCCACGGCGACCAGATAGATGCCTTCGGGCTTGCCGCGAGGATCCATGGGGCGCACGACGAGCAGTTTGCTGCTGACCAGACGCGGATCCTTGCGGGTCGCGACAACCGTGCCGACCACTTTTCCGAGAACCATGCGCTAGCCTGGAGCCTGGAGCCTGGAGTCCATGCCCGAGGGCTTCAGGCTTTCGCGGTGGTGGCCTTGCCGATCGGCAATGCGTCCTCGAGATTGGCGTGCGGCCGCGGGATGACATGCACCGAGACGAGCTCGCCCACGCGACGGGCCGCTGCGGCACCCGCGTCGGTCGCCGCCTTGACTGCCGCGACGTCGCCGCGGACGATAGCCGTGACGTAGCCCGCCCCGATCTTTTCCCAGCCGACCAGCGTCACCTTGGCGGCCTTCACCATGGCGTCTGCGGCTTCTATCATCGCGACGAGTCCCTTGGTTTCGATCATCCCTAGCGCCTCACCCATGACTGTCTCCTTGAAATGCCAATTGCAAAGTGCTGAATGCAAATTTGCATTTCGCGATCTGCATTTTGCATTTCTAGCGTAAGTTCCGTATCGCGTCTTCGATGAGCGCGGCGAGTTCGCGGTATGTTAACCGAATTTCCGCATCGGCATCGGGCCGCGTGGAACCGCCCCTGCCGTCGATGAAGTCCGCCACGAGACGTGTCCCGGTCGCCGATGGGGCCTGGACGACCTGGCAATCCGCCATCTCTCCGGGCGTTTCCGAGCCGTCGGCGCAGATCGGAGCGGGCGAGGTGATGCCATATGTGCCCCGCAGGCCCTGCAGGCGCACGACTTCCTGCCGGGTGATGAGGTTCTCCCGGCCAAGCATCCGCGCCACGAGGCTGATCTTGGCGAAGTGCTCGATCGTTTCCATCTTGTAATACGCGGCGAACACGTCGGGGCCGACCGTCAGCGCGCCATGGTTCGCGAGCAGCATGCCGTCGTGCGCCTTGATGTACTTGCGGACCGCGTCGGGCAGCTCCGCCGTGGACGGCGTCGCGTACTCCGCGATCGGGATGCTTCCCAGCGTCGTGAGGACCTCCGCGAGAACCGCACGGTCGAGCGGTATGCCCGCAACCGCGAAACCCGTGGCCGTTGCGGGGTGCGCGTGAACCACGGCGCGGACGTCGGGCCGCTGCCGGTAGACCTCGAGATGCATCAGCATCTCGGTCGAGGGGTCGCGGTCACCCTGCAGCTTCCGGCCGTCGAGGTCGGTAATGCACATCATGTCCGGGGTCATGAACCCTTTGCAGACGCTCTTGGGGGTCATGAGGAGCCGGTCTTCGCCCAGCCGGACGCTGATATTGCCGGCGTTCGAGTCCGTGTATTCGCGGGCGTACATGCGGCGGCCGACTTCCACGATGTCGGCGCGCAGGGCGGATTCCGGCGTCATGCGGATCTGGTGCGATACGTGTCGCGGCAGCCCGGCGAACAGAAGAACACCTGGTGGGAGCCGTCGGCCAGCGCGATGGCGCGGTCGGGGAGGACGTAGGTGCCGCACACGGGATCGCGGACCATCTGCACGCCTCGCGTCGGGACGTTGCCGCGCGCATGGTGTTGCGATTGCCCGGCCAACCCGCGCATCACGCCGCCCATGAGGCGCCGGGCCGCGCGCGAGATCAGGATCAGCAACAGGAAGAGCAGGAGATAGCGGACCATCAGGCGCCCGGCTTCTGCCCCGTTCCGCCGATCCCCGGATGCGACGACTTGAATGTGTCGAGGGCGCGCTTGGCGGCCTGGCCCTCCGGACTCTCGGGCGCGAGTTGAATGACCTGCTCCCACGCCTGCGAAGCGCCCTCGAGGTCCTGTCTTGCGAACGCCTTGACGATGCCCATGTTCAGCAGCGTCTTGGCATGCTTCGGATCGATCTCGAGGGATCGATTGAGCTGGGCAATCGCCCGGTCAGGCTGGTTCGTGTAGTAGTACCAGACGCCCAGATCGGTGCTGACGTTCACATCCTTGGGATTCAGCTTCAACGCATCCTCGTACCATCTGATCGCTTCATCGAACTGCTCGGCGTCGAAATAGAGGTTCGCCAGCTCCGCGCGAGGCGTGGGGTTGGCAGCTTCGCGCTCGGCCACGGCCTTGAGCGCGTTGACCCTCGCTTCGTCGAGGATCGCCGCGCGCGGTTCTGCAGCCGTCGCCGGAGCGGAGGCCACGGGCGCGGCCGCGGGGGCTCGCACGGTCGCCTGCTGGGTCCCGATGATCCAGCCAGCGATCAGACCGAACGCAATCCCGGCTATACCGAACGCAATGCCGTCGGATTTCATTGGAACTTCCATCATAACAGGACCGCGAGGTATTCGCGGACCGCGGCATCGAGGCCCACGAACAGCGCCCGGGACATCAGGGCGTGACCGATGGACACCTCCGCCAGGAAGGGCAGCGTGCGGAACATGACGAGATTGTCGAGGTCCAGATCGTGGCCGGCGTTGACGGCCAGGCCTAGCGAATTCGCGAGGGTCGCGGCCTCCGCGTACTGCGCGAGCGACAGGCGCGAGCGCGCCGGGCCGCCTTCGGACGCTCGCGCGAAAGGCTCGGTATACAGCTCAACCCGGTCGGCACCGGCCGAAGCCGCCCACCGGACGGGATCGGACTCAGCGTCGACGAACAGGCTTACGCGGATGCCGATTGATTTCAGCCTTTCGATTACGCCGGGAAGGCGGTCGCGTTCCGGTCCAGGCAACCAGCCGGCCTGGCTGGTCACTTCTCCCGGCACGACGGGGACAAGCGTGCACTGGTCCGGGCGCACCTCCTCCACCAGGTCCAGTAATTCCGAGCGCGGATCGCCTTCGATGTTGAATTCGACAGCCGGCGGCAGCGTCCGCAGCACCGCCGCAATCTCGCGGACATCGTCGGGCGTGATGTGACGCCTGTCGGCCCTGGGGTGGACGGTGATGCCAGGCGCGCCCGCCGCAACACACACGCCAACGGCGTCGATGACGCTCGGCGACCGCCCCCCACGCGAGTTCCGCAGCGTTGCCACCTTATTGACGTTGACGCTGAGGCGAACCGTCACCCCACGTGTTCCTTGACCGCATCGATGATTTCCTGCGCCCAGGCGCCGATCTCTTGTGCGTCGCGTCCCTCGATCATGACGCGAAGCAGTGGCTCGGTCCCCGAGTAGCGGATCAGCAGGCGCCCCTGCCCTTCGAGGCGCTCTTGGACCCGGCCGACGGCGGCGGCGACCGACGGGACGGTATTCAAATCGATCTTCTCGCGGACGCGCAGATTGAGCAGCACTTGTGGATACGCCGTCAAATCGCTGGCGAGATCGGCCAGCGTCCGTCCGGTGAGAGCGACCGTCCGCAGCACGTTGAGGGCGGTACACAGGCCGTCCCCCGTGAAGAGATAGTCCGAGAAGATGATGTGGCCCGACTGCTCCCCGCCGAGCGACAGCCCGCGCGCGACCATCTCCTCCATCACATATTTGTCCCCGACGGCGGTGCGCATCAGGGCGATGCCACGCGACTGCAGCGCCAGCTCAAGACCGATGTTGCTCATGACGGTCGCGACGACCGCGCCACCCTTCAGACGCCCTTCGCGCTTCAGCTGGTCTGCGCACAGCAGCAGCACGGCGTCGCCATTCACAATCTCGCCGCGGTGATCCACGAAGATGGCACGGTCGCCGTCGCCGTCGAACGCAATACCCATCTGGAGTCCGCGATCGACCACTGTCCGCGCGAGCTCCTCAGGATGCGTGGATCCGCAGCCGAGATTGATGTTCCGGCCGTCGGGGCGGTTTCCGATGACGACTGTTTCCAACCCCAGGCTCGTGAGCAACGCCGGCGCGACGGTCGTTGTTGCCCCATTCGCGCAGTCGACCGCCAGGGCGAAACCGCGGAGCATCGGGGCCTCCGGGAACACCGCGCGCAGGTGTTCGAGATAGGTGGCAACCAGAGCCACCTGCGGAACGGCGTCCGGCTGGCCCTCACTCGCGCGCCAGGAAGAATCGGCCACGATCGCCTCGACCTCGCGCTCCACCCGCTCGGTGAACTTCTCGCCACCACCCGAAAACACTTTGATACCGTTGTCTTCGAACGGATTGTGCGAAGCGGAAATCACGACGCCCGCTTCGTAGCCGGCCGTCCGTGTGAGATAGGCAACGGCGGGCGTCGGCACGACGCCGGCACTCGTTACACTGGCGCCTGCTCCACCGGCGCCGTGTGCGAGCTCCATTTCTATCCAGGCGCCCGACTCGCGGGTATCACGGCCGATCAGCAGCCGCGGCGCGGCCGATCCGCTTCCGGGCGGCAAGGCGCGCACGAGCGCTGCCCCGATACGGCGAACCGTTGGCGGGTCGAGCGGATACGCGCCGGCCACGCCGCGGATACCGTCGGTGCCGAAGAGCCGCGGGATGTCGAGGGGAGCTGCGTTTCCCGGCTTGCGATCGGAGCTTTCAGTTCTTGACACTACTGATCTGCACCTGGATTGTCTGGGGTTCGATTCGCGTCACGCCCACATCACGCGAGCTTTTCGCGCGAACCGTCAACGGGTACTCACCTGCGCCAAGGCCGGCCAGATCGACAAACGCCGTCACATCGTCGGGCCGAACCCGCGCAAGCTCCTCGCGGCTTCCGCGAACAGTGACGTCAACGTCCGAAGGCGTAGCGCTGGCGGTCAGCGTCGGCGCCAGCCCTTCGAGATGGACGGGGCGGTTGCGGACGGTCTGCTCGAGTGGCGCGGGTACGATGTCCACCGTGACCGTGACTGTGCGAAGAGTCTTCACGCGCAGAGCCGGATCCAGCGTGCCCACGTTCACGCTCTCCTCGACGCGCCGCTGGGCGTCGGCGACCGACACCGGTTCGGTCAGCGCTTCGGTGACTCGGCGAATGGCGCTTTCGGGACCGACCACTTCCACGCTGGGAGGGGTCACGACGATCGTGCCGACCATATAGCCTGCCGCCGGCTTGCCTTCAATCGCCGGCTCGATCGGCACGGTCCGCGTGCCTGTGGTTTCGAACACGACCGCCACGGTCGACGGCGTCACCTGGACCACTTCCACGCCGAACGGCGCGCGCACCTGCTCGGGCGTGAGGTGGAACAATCGCTCGCCGGGACGGGCGCCGCGCAGGTCGAGCACGGCGACAATGTCCCCGGGCGAGAGGCGGCCGAGCGTGCCGGATGCCCCTCGCACGCGGACGTCGGCTGTCGTCGGCACGTCACCGAGCAATTCGAGTCCGGAGGGAAATTGCTGCAACTCGAGCGGGACCCGGAGTCCGCGCTCCACGGTCTCTTCGCCCGCGATGACCATCCACAGCAGCACCGCGAGCGCCACGGACAGGAGCTTCAACCCGACGTGCCGGAAGGGCCAGATACGACGCATGGTTACACGCGACCGGCCACTTCCGGCGTAACCACGTCGCGTCTTGGCGCCGCGGTGCGGCGCTGAAGGAGAAGCGACTGGAGCCGGACACGCAACGCGTCCGGATCGAACCCGCGCTGAACCTGCCCGTCAACCACCACCGAAACGATGCCGGTTTCCTCCGACACCACGATCGCGACCGCATCGTTCTCCTCGGTGAGCCCGATGGCCGCACGATGACGGGAACCGAGCTCCTTGCTCAATTTCGGGTTGACCGTCAGCGGCAGGAAGCACGCCGCCGACGCGATGCGATCGTCCTGCACGATCACCGCGCCGTCGTGCAGCGGCGACGCCGGCTGGAAGATGCTCATGAGAAGATCGTAGGTCAGCATGGCGTCGAGCGGGATCCCTCCCTCAATGTAGTTCCGCAGCCCGACCTGCCGTTCGATGGCGATGATCGCGCCGATACGCTTCTCGGAAAGCAGGCCGGCGGCGACGATGAGCTCCTCAATCGATTCCTCGGCAGACTCCGCCTTCGCGAAGTAGCGGAAAAACGGCGCCCGGCCCAGATGGGCGAGCGCCCGGCGGATGTCGGCCTGGAACAGGACGATGACGGCGAAGACGACGTAGCCGGCGAGGTTGCGGATCAGGAAGTTGACGGTCTGGAGCTGGCTGCGGCCCGAGAGGTACAACAGGCCGATGATGACGCCCGCCCCGACCGCCATCTGCACGGCACGCGTGCCGCGGATGAGCATCAGCAGCTCGTAGACCATCAGCGACACCAGGGCGATGTCGGCGATGTCCCACCAGCTGATAGGCGGACGCCGAAGGAGCTCGGTGAACCATGTCATGTGATTCTTGTCAGGGCAGAGGCCCTGCTCTTCGTATCTCCTCCGCCACACTCACGACCTGCGCCATCTCTCCGACCGCGTGTACCCGGACGATGTGGGCGCCCGCCAACACAGCGGCGGTCACGGCCGCGGCCGTGCCCCAGTCGCGCTCCGGTGCGGCTCGACCGCCCAGCGCTTCGCGCATGAAGGACTTTCGCGACGGACCGACGAGCACTGGTCGATCGAGTGCGGCTGCCAGCGCCGGGAGCCGTGCCAGCACACCATAACTGTCGTCAGGCTGTTTGGCAAACCCAAGCCCTGGGTCGACGATCGTGGATGCGGCCCCAACGCCGTGTGCCGCCGCAACTGCCAGACTGGCCTCCAGCTCGGCCGTGACGTCGGCGACGACATCGCGGTACACCGCCTCGGCGTACATGGCTTTCGATCGACCGCGCATGTGCATGAGGACGAGCGCGACACCGGACGCGGCCACAACATCGGCAAGCGCGGGCTCGTACCGTAACCCGCTGATGTCGTTGATGATAGCTGCACCCTCGCCAACCACCGCGCGGGCGACTTCCTCCCTGTATGTGTCGACCGACAGCGGCACGCGTAAATGCTTTGCGAGCGCTTTGACGACGGGAAGGATGCGCGCGAGCTCTTCAGTGCCGCCTATCGGCTCGGTCCCCGGCCGTGTCGACTCGCCACCGACGTCGATGATGTCCGCTCCTTCCTCCTGCATGCGGAGGGCGCGATCGATGGCGGCCGCGGGATCGAGCGTGGGCGACGCCTCGGCGAACGAATCGGGGGTGACGTTGAGGATGCCCATGACGAGACAACGCTCGCCGAGTGACAGCGCCCGTGTTGGAAGCCGAATGGTGTAGGAGCGGCGAGCTGGAAACATGTCAGTCAGCAGTCGTCAGTCGTTGGTCGTTAGTCTGATTACTGCTGAATGCAGAGTGCGACTGCCGACTAGCGGACTGACGACCGACAATTGTATCCCTGCGGGAGGGGTTTATTCAGCGACGGCACGATCGGCGTGCGCTCCTTTTGGCGAGAACGGGAGTCGTCCTCGTCGTTTACGGGAGCGGCCGCCACACGCGCGGCGGCTGGCTGAATTTCGTCCAGGGGCTGCCCGGCGGCAATGCGCTTCACCTGCTCGGCGTCGAGCACTTCACGGGCCAGGAGCGCGTCCGCCATCTTGACGAGGACATCCTTCTGGCCGCTGAGCAGCGTATGCGCGCGGTGGTAGTTGTCGGTGACGAATCGCTTCACTTCGTGATCGATCTTGAGCGCCGTGTCCTCGCTGTAGTCCTGGTGCTGCGCAATCTCGCGGCCGAGGAAGATCTGTTCTTCCTTCTTTCCGAAGGTCAGCGGCCCCATGGCGTCGCTCATGCCCCACTCGCAGACCATCCGGCGCGCCAGTTCGGTCGCTCGCTCGAGGTCGTTGCCCGCCCCGGTCGTGAGGCTGTCCATCGTGATCTCTTCAGCGATACGGCCGCCGAGCAGAATCGCGATCTGATCGTTCAGGTAGTCGCGGGAATAGTTGTGCTTTTCGTCTGCCGGCAATTGCTGTGTGAGACCGAGCGCCATGCCGCGCGGGATGATCGTCACCTTGTGGATCGGATCGGCGAACGGCAGCAGCACCGTGAGCAGCGCGTGGCCGGCTTCGTGGATCGCTGTCACCCGCTTCTCCGCGTCGCTGATGATCATCGAGCGCCGCTCGGATCCCATCAGCACCTTGTCCTTCGCGAACTCGAAGTCGTGCATGCGCACGACCTTCTGGTTGTAGCGCGCCGCATTCAGCGCGGCTTCGTTCACCAGGTTCGCCAGGTCCGCTCCGGAAAAGCCAGCCGACCCGCGCGCCAGCACAGCAATCTCGACGTCGTCCGCCATTGGAATCTTGCGCGTGTGAACGCCGAGAATGCCCTCGCGCCCCTTTACATCCGGCCGGTTGACGACGATGCGGCGGTCAAAGCGGCCGGGGCGCAGCAGCGCCGGATCGAGCACATCGGGCCGGTTGGTCGCCGCGACAAGGATGACGCCCTCGTTCGATTCGAACCCGTCCATCTCGACGAGAAGCTGGTTGAGGGTCTGCTCGCGCTCGTCGTGCCCGCCGCCAAGGCCGGCGCCGCGATGACGGCCCACGGCGTCGATTTCGTCGATGAAGACGATGCAGGGCGCGTTCTTCTTCCCCTGCTCGAACAGGTCGCGCACGCGCGACGCGCCGACGCCGACGAACATCTCGACGAAGTCCGAACCGCTGATCGAAAAGAACGGCACGTTGGCTTCGCCGGCCACCGCGCGCGCAAGCAACGTCTTGCCGGTTCCCGGAGGGCCCATCAACAGCACGCCCTTGGGAATTCGGCCACCGAGCTTCTGGAATTTCTGCGGCTCTTTCAGGAATTCGATGATTTCCTGAAGCTCCTCTTTGGCTTCGTCGACGCCTGCGACGTCCTTGAACGTGACCTTCTTCTGCGAGCTCGACGACAGCTTCGCCTTGCTCTTGCCGAACGAGAGCGCCTTGTTGCCGCCACTCTGCATTTGCCGCATGAAGAAGATCCAGAAACCGATCATCAACAGCACGGGCGCCCAGGAATACAGCAGAGATGCCCACGGACTGGCGGTGGGTTCCTTCGCTTGAACCACAACGCCGCGTTCGATCAGCTTATTGACAAGCCCTTCGGTACTGGCTCGGGACGTAAGTCCGGAAATTCTCGCCTGCTTTGGTGACACCGGTGAGATCCTGTCCCGTCACGGTCACCCGTGCCACGGTGCCCGCGTCAACCGACGACATGAACACGCTGAAATCGAGGGTACGAGGCTGCTGCTGGAACTTGGTCGAGAAGTTCCAGATAATCAACCCGACGACGACCAGCACCACCCAGAACACCAGACTCTTCAACGTCGAGTTCACTGCAGGGCCTCCCAACAGGCACCCAGGCTTGCCCAGCCATAGCTCGCGAAAGCCCCGCGAGCCGAAGCCGGGCCGTTAGACATGCCTAAGTCTCAAGAGTAGCACGCTTTGCGAGGGGTCCGTCAGCCGAAACGCCTCGTCGATACCGTAACCGGCTACCCACACGATTCGATCCGATTCGTCAACGACCAGGGGCACACGATCCCGCGTGGTCCGGGCCACCTTCCGGTCGACGAAGTAATCCTGCAGCTTCTTGTGACCCCCGAGGCCGACTGGCCGGAACCGGTCCCCGGGCCGCCGGTTCCGAACAGCCAGAGGCCCGCGGCACAGGTCGCGCCGCACGAGGGCCAAGGGGCCGCGGCCAGACCACATTGGCGCCGTCTGGTCGCCGGGGGCTAGATTGCCACCGCGCTGACGTGGCTCGCCGGGGAGTTCCGCTCCAACGGTGCATCCCGCCTCAGACAAGCGGACCTCTCCTGGAATAGACAGCGGATACTGGAAAAGGTTCGCGGGCGTGCGAAGGCCCACAGGGCTTTGGCCATCGTCTGGCCGCGCCCTACCGGTTAAGACGAGGAAGGAACCACGACGTTCCACGCGGTGCCCGGGGACATCAATACCCCCGCGCTCGGACTCGAGGAGCTGGAGCGCAGCATCGACGTGGCAGAACGACACGGAATGGCCTCCCGCCGCCCCAGACATGGCCCGCCAGAGGACGAGACGGCGAAGCGGCGGCGGGGCGGCCTTCAGCCGCGCCACCTCGAGCGCGCGGAAAAAGGGCTCTACCGTACGGGACGGGTCTCCGTACATGTACGGAGACCCGTCCCCGTACCGCCGAAACGACTCCTGACCCCTTTTTCGAAGTCGTCCGCGGCGGCTTCCAGCCAGGCCCACACCTCGCGGGACAGCTCGGCCTCGCGGGCCAGGACATCGACGATCGCGGGGTTGAACCGGTTCGCGAGGAGGGGCAGGAGCTCCGCGCGGACCCGATTCCGCGGAATCGCGACGTCATCATTCGTCTCGTCGTCGACGTACTCCAGGTTCCGCTCGTCGAGGTATTTCCGTAACTCCAGCCGGCGACAGTCGAGGACAGGACGGACAATCGTGCCGCGCCGCGGATACATTGCCGCCAGCCCGCGCGATCCCGCCCCGCGGACCAGGCGCAGCAGCAGCGTTTCGGCCTGATCGTCGCGTGTGTGGCCCAGCGCAATCACATCGGCGCCAAACTCCCGCCGGGTGCGCTCGAAGAACTCATAGCGCTCGCGCCGCGCCGCGTCCTCGAGCGACCGGCGCTCGAGCCGCGCCCGCGCTCGAACATCGCCGCGATCCGCGACAAACGGAACGCCGAGCGAACGCGCGACGGAGGCTGAGAACTCCTCGTCCCGTCCTGCGTCGCCGCGGAGCTGGTGATTGAAGTGCGCCGCCCCGACCAGACGCACGTCGCCAGCCGCGTCGAGCTCGCGCAGGATGACCGCGAGGGCGACCGAGTCCGACCCGCCGGACAACGCGGCGACCACCCGGGTATCAGCGTGAAAAAGCGCGTGCTGGCGAGCGAAGTGCCGGACGCGTTGCAGCAACATCATGACCGGGCTGGCGGGAGGGCAGGACGAGCGTTCTCTGGGCGCCGAGGCTGCCCCATCCCGCCCATCCTGCCGCTTCCGCTCTACTGGTGCCGGAGGACGGACTCGAACCGTCGACCTGGCGCTTATGAGACGCCCGCTCTAACCACCTGAGCTACCCCGGCTGGAACCCTGATGTTAGCGCGAGACGCCGGGACCGGAAAAGCCCGCGGGTCTCACAACACCAGCATCGCATCGCCGTAGCTGTAGAACCGGTATCGTTCGGCGATTGCGGTGCGATACGCCTCGAGGACGCGCTCACGGCCGGCGAAGGCAGCCACCAGCATCAGCAGCGACGACTTGGGGAGATGAAAGTTCGTCAGCAGCCCAGCCACGACACGAAAGACGAAGCCCGGATAGATGAACAGGCCCGCCACTCCCATGCCGGCGACGATCCGGCCGTCATGCTCGCGCGCGACGGCTTCGAGCGTGCGCGTCGTCGTCGTGCCGACGGCCACGACGCGCCGACCGCCGGCCAGTGCCGCGTTGATCGCGTCCGCGGCCGCGCAACCGATCTCGTAGCGTTCCGGCGCAATCGTGTGATCTTCCACATGCTCCACGCGCACAGGTTGAAACGTGCCGTAGCCGACATGCATCGTGATTTCTGCGATCTCCACGCCCCGGGCCGCGCACGCGGCCACGATCGAAGGGGTGAAATGCAGGCCTGCCGTGGGCGCCGCAATCGATCCGCGCGACCGCGCGAAGATGGTCTGGTAGCGATCGCGATCGGTGTCGCGGTCGTCGCGCTTGATATACGGAGGCAGGGGCACATGCCCGATCGCATCAACGGCTTCGTCCACCGTCACACCGTCGTCGGTCCACAAACGAACCAGACGCCGTCCATGAAACCGGCGCCCGACAATTTCACACCGCAATGTGTTCCCGGAGGGAGACGCACCTTCGAACACGGCTTGCGCTCCAGGCTTCAACTTCTGGCCCGGATGCACCAGAGCCTCCCACTCATCCCCTTGAAGGTGTCCGATGAGCAGGCACTCCACTCTGCCGCCGCTTGGCACGCGGCGGCCGATCAACCTCGCCGGGAAAACGCGTGTGTTGTTGATGACCAGCAGGTCGCCCGCTTCGAGAAGGCCCGGAAGTGCGGCGATCGTGGAATGGGTGAGGGCGCCGGTGTCGCGATTCACGGAGAGCAGGCGGGAGCCGCCGCGCTCCGTGGCCGGCTCCTGCGCAATCAGCCCGGCAGGAAGATCGAAGTCGAAATCGCGGACGTCCAAGAACGTCCGCGATTCTACGTCAGTGGATGATGCGCGTGCCCCACACAGTCTTGGCTTCGCGCCATTGGTCTTGCATGATGGTCCATAGTGCCTGGTCCAGATACTCGCCGTTCTTGAGGAACGACCGCCGCAGCAGGGCTTCCTGCACCGCGCCGAGCTTTCGCAGCGCTCCGTTGCCGCGGCCGTTCTTCAGCGCCGCGCGCGCTTCCAGCCGGTGGACACCGAGCACGTCGAACGCGAAGTCCACGATCAGCTTCGCGCCGTCGGTGAAGATCCCCGCGCCCCAGAACTCCGACGCCAGTGCGAAGCCCCACTCCGCCGTCCCGAACGCCGGTTCGAGCGAGCGGACCTGGAAGATCCCGATCGCGACGTCCGACCCGTGCGGCACGACCGCGAAGCACACATACTGCCCCGCCTGCCGCTGCCGAATCGCCCAGCCGATGAAGCGCCCGAAGCCCTCCACTGTGGCCGGCGGCGGCGAAATGAACCGCGACACCTGCTCGCCTGACAGCGTCGCGAACAGCGCCGGAGCGTCGCTCGCACGCAGTTCCCGCAGGCTCACCAGACTGCCCGTCAGCTCCGGCAGCCCGTTGCGCCAGTCGTTGGTCACCGTCAGCGGCGCCTGCAGCGCCGCAAGAGGCATCGTCGGTTCGAGGTGTGACTGATAAGGCATTTTTTCCATTACTGGATACCTCCATCAACCACGCTGCTGCCCCAGATGACCTTGTCGCCCGAGACGATGTTTTCACCCCAGATGATGTTGTCGCCCCAGATGATGTTCTCACCCCAGATGATGTTCTCACCCCAGATGATGTTGTCGCCCCAGATGATGTTGTCGCCCCAGATGATGTTGTCGCCCCAGACGATGTTGCTGACCGAGACCTTCGCCCACACGAAGTTGTCGCCCTGCCACATACCCCAGATGATGTTGTTGCCGCTGACCGCACCCCACACGAGGTTGCTGCGGTTCACGTCGCCCCAGACGATGTTCGCGCCGCCCAGGATGCTGTCGCCAACCAGCTGGCCAATGAGGCGGTCACCCCAGACGATGTTGTCGCCCCAGATGATGTTGTCGCCCCACACGATGTTGTCGCCCCAGATGATGTTGTCGCCCCAGACGATGTTGTCACCCCAGACGATGTTGTCGCCCCAGACGATGTTGTCGCCCCAGACGATGTTGTTCCGGTAGACGACGTCGCCCCAGACGATGTTGTCGCCCCAGACGATGTTCTGGGCCCACTCATAGGTTGCTCCGCCGATGTCACTCGAGGGAGTCAGATTGTGGCGAAGCCACCATGCGCCAACCGGTCGCGAGGTATCGATCGAATCCGCGAGCAACATGGCGCCCGCGGCGTTGATCTGTCCGGTCCCCTGCGTCAGGTAGTCGTAGCCGGTGATGGGAATCGCCGAATACTGGAGCAGCGCCTTGACCAGGTTGGCGCTGAGCGGCTTCTGATTAGCGAAATCGTTGTGTTTGTGCGCGTCGAGCACGAGCGCCGCGACGCCGGTGGCGACACCGGATGCCATGCTGGTGCCGCTCAGCACGAGCAGTGGCTGGCCGTTCGGCGAAACCGCACGGCTGGCAGGAAGCGTCTTGTAGAGGTACGACGAGGTGTTCGCATCCGCCGCAAGCTTGTTGCCTGGCGCGACGGCGTCCGGCTTCGCGAAGCCGTCGTACCACGAGGGGCCCCTGCCGCTGTACGACGCGACAGTATCGTCGCCGCGCTGCACGGTGTTCAGAGTGTTCGTGGCGCCGACGCAAATCGCGGATGGCGCGTTGCACGGCGAGGACACACCACCGTAGCCCGGCAACCCGGTCGTCTCGTTAATCCCTTTGTTCCCCGCCGATGTCACGACGATCAAGCCGGCGGCGGTCGCCTTCTGAACCGCCTGGACCAGCGGATCGTCGGCAGCGGGCGAATATATGGGATGCCCGAGCGACAGGTTGACGACGTGAATGTTCAACCGGGACCGGTTCGCCACGACGAACTCGAGCGCCTTGATGACGTCGCTCGTCTTCCCAACGCCAGTTCCGTCGAGCACCTTCAGCCCAATCAACCGCACGTCAGGGGCGATTCCCTGGAACGCGTAATTGGACAGGACCCCTTTGCTGCCAATCAGCCCCGCGACATGGGTGCCGTGACCGTAGTCGTCGAAGGCGGCTACGGGCTTCCCGGCCTTGCCCTTGACGAAATTGTAGAAGCCCGTGATGTTGAAGTTAGCGCTGGGCGTGATCCCGGAATCCAGGATGGCGACGCCGATCGTCGAACCCGTCAGCGTGCTGCCGATCGCCACTCTGGGTAACCCCAGCGTCTGACGCAGCGTGCTCGTCAGCGAGGTACCAGGCGACGGTAGTGACGGCTGGCGCCGACGTCTTGCTGTTCCTGTTCGCCTGCGTCGCGGCTGCGGCATCGTTGTAGACGTCGGAGTCGAACGTCACGAACGCCACATCGTCGCGCTCCGCAAGCTCTCTCACGTCCACGCTGTGAAGGTCGACGACAAGTGCGTCGATGGACGCGTGCTCAGAGCGCACCACGTCGCCGTGGTCCTCGAGGTGCTTCCGCATCCTGGCGCGATGGCCCGGTTTCAGCGTGATGATGACCTGTTGGGTCGCTGCGCCGCTTCGCAGCGCCTCCTCCAAGGCGTGGTCGATTTTGGGCTTCTTCCGGGCAGTCTGCGCTTCGGCCGATGACGGCCGGCACGCCCACCACCCCCAGGACAGTCAGCCCGATGGAAAGAAAGAGATTTCGTGTTTTGATCACGGGAGGTAACAGAGCAATGTTGCGGCCGCGGTTGAGCCGGAACCTATGCCGGAAGGTAACCCGAGACAGGTCAGTCAGTTAATGACATACAGCGACTACTACGTATTCTATAGGACATACGTGCCAGTGCGACACAATGGCACACGGCATACAGTTATGGTCTGCAAAGCGCGCTAAATGCTCAACAGTTTGGGAGATCCGAAGCATTGTCCCAAAAAGGACCATATGTCGTTTTATCGCACACCAAGTCTCACTATCGTCTGGTCACAGTGACAGGTTCAGCGGCTGGCACCGTTGCGCGCGGCGGGTCGTTTGTTCCCGGGAGTTGAAAAGGCGGGTAGGACGTGCTCAGAGAGGCTGGGGGTTGAAGCAGAAAATCGACATCGCGGGCGTCGATGCCCGCGATGTCGATGTCGATGAGGTCGTTCGATGACGAACCGATTAGTGAATGATGCGGGCGCCCCAAACGGTCTTGGCTTGCCATTCGTCCTGCAGGATGGTCCACAGCGCCTGGTCCAGATATTCGCCGTTCTTGAGGAACGACCGCCGTAAGACACCTTCCTGCACCGCGCCGAGCTTCCGCAGCGCTCCGTTGCCGCGGCCGTTCTTCAGCGCCGCGCGCGCTTCCAGCCGGTGGACGCCGAGCACGTCGAACGCGAAGTCCACGATCAGCTTCGCGCCGTCGGTGAAGATCCCCGCGCCCCAGAACTCCGACGCCAGCGCGAAGCCCCACTCCGCCGTCCCGAACGCCGGTTCGAGCGAGCGGACCTGGAAGATCCCGATCGCGACGTCCGACCCGTGCGGCACGACCGCGAAGCACACATACTGCCCCGCCTGCCGCTGCCGAATCGCCCAGCCGATGAAGCGCCCGAAGCCCTCCACCGTGGCCGGCGGCGGCGAAATGAACCGCGACACCTGCTCGCCTGACAGCGTCGCGAACAGCGCCGGAGCGTCGCTCGCACGCAGTTCCCGCAGGCTCACCAGGCTGCCCGTCAGCTCCGGCAGCCCGTTGCGCCAGTTGGTGGTCACCGTCTGTGGCGCTTGCAGCGCCGCCAGAGGCATCGTCGGTTCGAGGTGCGACTGATAAGGCATGGTTTCCATTAGAAGCTACCTCCCACAGTCGGCCCGCCGATGTACGTTTTCGAGCAAGTCGCCTTCATCGCTGGAGAAGACCCTCTCCTCCCACAGACGTCCTCACCACCGAGCGTGTTCTCGCCCCAGACGATGTTGTCGCCCCAGACGATGTTCTCACCCCAGATGATGTTCTCACCCCAGACGATGTTCTCACCCCAGACGATGTTCTCGCCCCAGATGATGTTGCGGTCTCGCCCCAGACGATGTTGTTGCCGAAGGTCGTGCCCCACACGACGCTCTCGCCGACCCTCGTGCCCCACACGATGTTCTGACCGCTCAGCTCACCCCAGACGATGTTGTCACCCCAGACGATGTTCTCGCCCCAGATGATGTTGTCGCCGCCGGTGCGCTGGCCGAGGTATCGATCCCCCAGACGATGTTGTCGCCCCAGACGATGTTCTCGCCCCAGACGATGTTCTCGCCGAGAACTGGCACGTTCTCGCCCCAGACGATGTTGTCGCCCCAGATGATGTTGTCGCCCCACACGATGTTGTTCGAGTAAAGGGCGTCGCCGCCGAGGACAGCCTCGCCCCAGACGATGTTCTGCGCCCACGACGCGACTGCTCCCCCGATAACCGTCGAGGGGGTCACGCCGTGGCTCAGCCACCACGAGCCGACCGGCTGCGATGTATCGATTGCGCCGGCAAGCGCCATGGCGCCCGCGGCGTTCATTTCGCCGCCGCCCTGCGTCAGGTAATCCACCCCAGGTAGCCGGACCGCCGAGTACTGGAGCATCGCCTTGACGGCGTTGGCGGCTTAGCGGCGCCTGCTGGGCGAGGCCGTTGTGATTGTGCGCATCGAGGACGAGCGCCACCACGCCGCTCGTTACTCCGGCAGCCATGCTCGTGCCGCTCAGGAACAGCAGCGGCTGGCCGTTGGCCGAGTGACCCTGGCTCGTGACCAGGTGGGTGTAGAGGTACGAGCTGAGGTCGGTATTCGACGGGAGCTTATGTCCCGGAGCGATCACGTCCGGCTTGACGAAGCCGTCATACCAGGACGGGCCTCTCGAGCTATACGGCGCGACCGAGTCGTCGTCACGAGTGATCGTGTTCATCGTGTTCGCCGATCCCACGCAAATCGCAGACGGCGCGTTGCAGGGTGATGTAATTCCGGCGTACCCGGCTCCAGAGTCGTCTGGTTGCGTCCGTAGTTGCCAGACGACGTCACTACGATCAGCCCGGCGGCCGTCGCTTGCTGCACGGCTTGCACCAGCGGGTCGAGCTCCGCGGGTGCGTAGATGGGATGACCGAGCGACATGTTGACGATGTGCACGTTCAACTGAGTCTTGTTCGCGGTCACGAACTGAAGCGCCGCGATGACGTCACTCGTGTTCCCCGCGCCGGTGCCGTCGAGCACCTTGAGGCCAATCAGCCGCACCCCGGGCGCGATGCCCTGGACTTCGTAATTCGACAGGATGCCGCTGCTGCCGACCAAACCAGCGACGTGCGTTCCATGGCCATAGCTGTCATAAGGCGCGACGGAGGCGCCATTTCTACCGTTTGTAAAGTCGTAGAAGCCCGTGATCCGGCCGGCGAAATCGGCGCTCGGCGCGATGCCCGAGTCGATAATCGCCACGCCGATGCTGCTGAACCCGGTTGTATTCGCGAATTGCGGCAATCCGAGCGTTCGACGCACCGTGGTCACGGCCTGCGGCACCTCCACGGTGACGGTCGTGGCCCCGAGCCTCGTGAATCCGTTGTGCGCAAACAAACGCGCTTCGTACGTCCCGCCGGTCATCGGCGCGGTCATGTTGAGCGTCGCGGTGGTGAGCCCCGAGGCCGGAACCGTTGTCGAGCCGTTCAGGTACTTCCAAGCGACATAGCTGGTATTTGGGGCACCCGCCATGGCGAGCGCGACCCAGTCAGAGGGATGGCCGGGGCCATTCCCGACGTTCACCGTGATGACGCTTCCCGGGCTCACACTCGTTGACGCCACGTCCACAGTGGGTGTAGGCACTGCCACGAGGACGGGGCTGCTTGTTGCAAGCCTCGAGAACCCTCCCATGGACAGGAGCCGCACTTCGTAAATCCCTGCGGTCGGGGGTGCGACAAGTTGAAGCGTCGCGACCGGAAGGGCTGCGATCGGCAACGTCGTCGAGCCGTTCAGGTACTTCCAAGCGACATAGGTGAAATTGGGGGACCCAACGACTGACAGCGCGACCCAGTCTGCCAAGTGGGCCGTTGGATTCGAGACGGTGACCGTGATGGCGCTCCCGGGAGCGGCTGTGGTCTGGGACACCGTGACGGAAGGATCCGGCGCCTGGCTCACACGGACCGGCCCGTCAAGCGAGAGTGCCTTTACTTTCTTGCTCTTCACCCACTCCATCACGTCGGCCGTCGAAAGATCGGCGACGAGAAGGTTCAGGGAAGAGTGTTCCCGCCTGATCCGGCGGCCCTTTGCTTCGAGCGACTTTCGAACGCTCGACCGCTGGCCCGGCTGGAGGGTGATGATGACCTTATGGGTGCCCGCTCCGGACGTCAGGGCTCCAGCGAGAGCCTTGTCGACCTTCTCAGGCTTCGCGCGGCCGGCTGCCACGGCCGGAGCCGTGCACGAGACGGCCACGAGAGTGGCAAGAATGAATCGTAAGTAAGTTTTCACGCCTGACAAGAGAGCAATCTCCTCGCCACAGCTGAGCCAGTGAACGCGTGCAGCAATAAGTAGTTTATTAACAGTAAGTTACGGATCACGATGACCATGGCAAGGTAATCGAGAGGACAGTACCGCATGTGCCGTTCCGAACCGTGTCCCCCGAGTCCTGGCAATCAGGCAGCTCGAAACCCCAATAAAAGAAGGCATTTTGGCTTGTTGTCCCATAAGTGACCACGTGTCGTTTAAGTGACCACAGAGTCATGTCGAACGGCTAAGTCGAAGCTGGAGTGCACATTGCACCGGTTGAAGGCGAGGGAGTTCGACCAAATGGCTGGGGAACGTGTCGTCAAGCTCGAGAAGGAACAGCGCGCCGGTCGGGCGGGTGAGGGCTCGGCCCCACTTCTGGGCTCCCCACCGATTCAGGTCCGGAATGCCGCTCTGACACTGCTGGCAGTGCTCGCCGTCATTCTGGTGCTGAAATATCTGCAGCCGATGGTGATCCCCATCGTGGTCGGCATCCTTATCAGCTATGCGCTCGAACCGATCGTGGCCTGGATGGCCCGGTGGCATATCCCGCGAACGCTCGCGTCCGCCGTGTTGCTCCTCACCCTCGTGACTGGTGGCGGGTGGCTGCTGTATGGCCTGCGAGGCGAAGCCACCGCCTTTGTCGAGAAACTTCCACGGGCGGCCCAGCAATTCCGCCGGGCGCTCCAGCGGGACCGTCAGGCAGCGCCGAGCGCGATCCAGCAGGTTCAGACGGCCGCGACGGAGCTCGAGAAGGCGGCCTCCGCGCCCACGCCGCCGCCTTCCGGCGTCACGCGCGTGCAGGTCGAGACGCCGGCGTTCAACGTCAGGGAGTACTTGATGTGGGGCTCGTTCGGCGTCGCGGAAGCCGTGGGGCAGCTGGTGCTCGTCCTCTTTCTGGTGTTCTTCCTGCTTTCATCCGGGGATCTCTTTCGGCGCAAGCTCGTGAAGATCGCCGGGCCGTCGTTGGCGAGCAAGCGAATCACCGTCGAGATCCTGGATGACGTCAACCGGCAGATCGAGTCATTCCTCCTCCTGCAGCTCTTCACGAGCACGGTCGTCGGCGTCGCGACGTGGCTGGCCTTCCTCTGGCTTGGCGTCGAGCAGGCGGCGCTGTGGGGCCTGCTTGCCGGCGTGTTCAATTCGATCCCCTACCTCGGTCCCGTCGTCGTAACCGGCGGTACCGCAGTTGTCGCCTTTCTTCAGTTCGGGAATATTCGGATGGCGGCCATTGTGGCAATCGTGACGATGACGATCACCAGCCTGGAAGGCTTCCTGCTGACGCCGTGGCTGAGTAGTCGCGCGGCCCGCATGAACGCGGTCGCGATCTTCATCGGGTTGATCTTCTGGGGCTCGCTGTGGAACGTGTGGGGCATGCTACTCGCCGTCCCGATGATGATGGTCCTCAAAGCCGTCTGCGATCACGTCGAGGGACTCGAGGGTGTCAGCGAACTGCTGAAAGAGTAGGCCCTAGACGTACCTCGACAAATCAAAGCGCCCTCGAACCCGCAACAGCGGCTTCCACAAGTCTCCGAGCCGGGCCACCCGTCCGGGCACGTTCTTCAGCGTGAAGTCCTCGATCCGGACCCCACGGTCGATCTCCTTCCACGTCACCGGCGTCGAGACCGCGGCGTCGGCCCGCGGACGAACGGAATAGATCGACGCGAGGGTCCGGCCCCACGCATTCTGGTTGTAGTCAACCAGGACGCGACCGCGCGGCCGCTTGGCGACACGGTATTCGGCCGTAAGGAGGCCGGGATTGCGGTTCGCGAGCTCCCCGGCGAGGGCCTTCGCGAATGTCCAGACCTGTTTCTGCACGGGCCCGCGGACGATCGGGACGTAGACGTGCAGCCCCCTGGAGCCGGTCGTCTTCACAAACGACGGCATCTCGAGCGCTTCGAGGGCATCCCGGACGATACGGGCGCTCTCGAGCACGCGATCGAAGGTTGCGCCCACGCCCGGGTCGAGATCGAAGTGCAGATAGTCGGGGCGATCGACATCATCGCAGCGTGCGTACCACTGATTGAGATCGATGCAGCCGAGGTTGACGACCCAGAGCAACGCGGCACGGTCCTGGATCATCGGGAAATCGATCACGTTGCCCGAGCCATGGCTGATGGAGCAGGTCTCAATCCAGGCGGGCCGCGGCGTCGGCGCGCGCTTCATGAAGAAGAACGGACCGTCGGCGCCGTTTGGATAGCGCTTCATCACCATCGCGCGATCGCGAAGATGCGGCAGCAGCGCGGCAGCCACGTCAGCGTAGTACTGAAGAAGGTCGCCTTTGGTCACGCCGAGCGAAGGCCAGAATAGCTTACGGAGGTTGGTAAGACGGACGTCCTTGCGATCGACGGTCAGCGCGACGGCGTCAGCATCACGCGGAATGGTGAGGCGGGGCACCCGCCGAAGTGTAGTGCAGGACTTCAGTCCTGCCACGGCGCGGTCCGAAAGACCCGCACTACAATCCAAAGTCCGGCGAGGTCTGACGACCCGCATTGCGCAACGGTGCAAGTTTCGGGGGCCGGGCCCCGTGAAGGACGGCGCCCGACACCGGCGCGTACTCCAGCTCGACGCCGTCCCGCGCCTGACGCAGCAACAGCCCGCCGCGGCTCATGTCACCGCGTCCGACGAAATCGATCGGAAATCGCAACCGGTGGCCGAAGATGGCCGTCAGCACATCCACGTACTTCGGCGAGGCGACGCTGCCAAGCAGCACCACGTCACAATCGGGACCGATCTCCGCCGCCAGCACCCGGGCGCTCCGCTCGAGCGGCCGGCGATAGCGCGCGTTCGCAGGATCGACGTCGCCGCCCGCGAACGCCCGCATGGCCCTCCCTGTAATGAACGTGTCGGGCCCGCGCAGTCCGGCGTTGGTCGTGATGATATGGATACCGGATCCGATGACGGGATGGTCGAGTTCCGGAGGTTCCGCAAACCGGCGGGCGTAGGTCAGTTTGCCCCGGAAGTACAGCCCGCTGACGAAGCTGAACAGGTCGCCGAGCCTGGCGCCCTGCGGCGAGCGAAGGGCATCGGCCAGGGCAAAACCGGCCTTTGGCGACATCAGCTGCTGCGCCCGGCGGCCACCGCAGTGCGCGGGGGAGAGAAGGAAGATGCGGCTCACAACTTAGAAACCCCAGCGCAACAGCACGGCCCCCACCGTGAACCCCGCGCCGACTGATGCGAGCAGCACCAGATCGCCCTTCTTCAGGCGTCCGCTGCACACGGCATCGTTGAGCGCCAGAGGGATCGTGGCCGCCGTCGTGTTGCCGAAGCGCTCGATGTTGATGATGACTTTTTTCTCGTCGACGCCGAGCTTCTCGGCCGCAGACTGGATGATGCGGCGATTCGCCTGGTGCGACACGAACAGGTCGATGTCGTTGGCCGTGAGGCGATTGCGGTCGAGAACGCGCCTGGCGATCTCTTCGGTCTTCCGCACGGCGAACTTGAAGACGGTCGCCCCGTCCTGTTTCACGTAGTGCATGCGCTGATCGATTGTCTCGTGCGACGGCGGCCGCAGGCTGCCGCCCGCCGGCATGCACAGCGCCGGACCGCCGCTGCCATCGATCTCGTGCTCGAAATCGATGATGCGGCCGTCGCCTTCGGCGGCCGCCGATACGACCACGGCGCCGGCTCCGTCGCCGAACAGGACGCACGTCGATCGATCCTGATAGTCGATGATGCTCGACATGACGTCGGCACCGACCACGAGCGCGTGATCGTGCGCCCCGGACCCCACGAACTGACTGGCCACGGTCAGCGAATAGGTAAACGCCGAACAGGCCGCGCTCAGATCGAAGCCCCATGCATGCGGTGCGCCGATCTTGTGCTGGATGAGGCATGCCGTGCTCGGAAACAGCATGTCCGGCGTCACGGTGCCGACGATCACCACGCCGATATCGGCAGGCGTCAGGCCCGCGCGTTCGATGGCCTTTACCGCCGCCACCTGGCCGAGGTCGGAGGTGGCAACCCCCGGGTCGACGATGTGACGCTCGCGGATCCCCGTGCGCTTCAGGATCCACTCGTCACTCGTTTCGACCATCCTTTCGAGGTCGGCATTGGTCAGCAACCGGGGCGGCACGTAGGTCGCCAGCGATCGAATGGTCGTGGGCCGGCCGCCGGCGCGCGTCGCCGTTCGCGTCGGGGGGCGTGGTCCGTCGGTCACCACAGGCGTGAATCCCTTCTTCGGTCATCGGGCAGATCGAGCCCGAAATAGCCGTAGGCGAGCGGCGTTGCGACGCGGCCTCGCGGCGTGCGATCCAGGAACCCGATCTGGATCAGGAACGGTTCGTAGATGTCCTCGATCGCGTCCTTTTCCTCGCTGATCGCGGCCGCAATCGTGCTGAGACCCACTGGTCCTCCGCCGAACTTGTCGATAATCGTCCGGAGCAGCTTGCGGTCCGTCTCGTCGAAGCCATGCTCGTCGACCTCGAGCAGCTTGAGGGCGGCATGCGCGACATCGAGCGTCACCGTTCCCGTCGCCCGCACCTGCGCGTAGTCGCGGACGCGGCGCAGCAGCCGGTTGGCGATGCGCGGTGTGCCCCGCGCCCGCCTCGCGATCTCGACCGCGGCGGCGTCGTCGACGGGGACGCCGAGAATCCGCGCGGAGCGACGGATGATTTCCTCGAGATCCGCATCCGTGTAGAACTCCAGCCGATGGACGATCCCGAAACGCGATCGGAGCGGCGACGTCAGCAGGCCCGTCCGGGTCGTCGCACCGATGAGCGTGAAGCGCTCGAGACGCATCTTCACCGTCCGCGCGCCCGGTCCCTGGCCGATGACGATGTCCACCTCGTAGTCTTCGAGCGCGGGGTACAGAATCTCTTCGACCGCCGGCGACATCCGATGGATCTCGTCGATGAACAGCACTTCACCCGGCGCGAGGTTGGTGACGATCCCCACCAGATCGCCCGGTTTCTCAATCGCGGGACCGGACGTCGCCCGGACCTGAACGCCCATCTCGTTCGCAATCACGTACGCCAGCGTCGTCTTGCCGAGCCCTGGCGGCCCGTGGAGGAGCACGTGATCCAGCGGCTCCTGGCGGTGCTTCGCCGCCGCGATCGCCACCTGCAGATTCTCGCGGATGCGGTCCTGGCCGATGTACTCGTCCAGGACGCGCGGGCGGAGCCCGGCTTCGTATTGCGCATCCTCGTCGACGCGCGCCGTCGTCACGATTCGGGAATCGGTCATCTCGCCAGCTCGCGCAGCGCGTGCTTCAACGTCCGTTCAAAGCCGCCGTCAGGCGCTGCCTTGACCGCCGCATCGACAGCTTTCTCTGAGAGCGGCCGATGATACCCCAGGTTCACCAGCGCCGAGAGCACATCGTCTCGCAGGGTGGACGCCTCGACGCCACCGGCCCCGGCGGCCACGACCACCGGCCGAAGCCGCGGCAATCGATCCTTCAGCTCGACGACGATGCGTTCGGAGGTCTTCTTGCCGACGCCTGGAATCGAGGTGAGCCGTGCAACGTCGGCTTGCTCGATGGCGCGCACGAGCCCCTGCGGCTCGATGCCGGACAGCACCGCCAGCGCGAGCTTGGGGCCGATGCCGCTCACGCCGATCAGGCGTTCGAAGAGATCGAGCTCGAGCGACGTCGCAAACCCGTACAGCGCCAGCGACTCCTCGCGGACATGCGTGTGAATGCGCAGCGCGATGTCGCTGCCTTCGTCGCCCAGACCGTAAAAGGTGGAGAGCGGAACCGACACGTCGTAACCGACGCCGTTGACGTCGATCACGATGCGGTTCGGCTGCTTCTGAAAGATGCGTCCCCGCAGATGGGCGATCACGTTCGTGCGGGCCGGTAACGGCGCCAGCTCGTGCCTTTACCTGCGCCAAGGGCCCTCGCCGCGAGGACGTCGGCGGCAGCAAGCCGGGGAGTCTGACAGTGCACGTGGCAGATGGCGACTGCGAGCGCGTCGGCCGCATCATGGGGTGACGGGACGGCAGCCAGGCCGAGGAGCAGCTTGACCATCTGCTGGACCTGCGGTTTCTCCGCGCGCCCGTATCCGACAACCGCCCGCTTGATCTCAGCCGGCGAGGTACTCGACGACCGCCAGTCCGGCCTGCGCGGCCGCGAGCATCGCCACGCCTCGTGCGTGGCCGAGTTTCAGCGCGGAGCGCACGTTCGCCGCGTAGAAGATGCTCTCGATGGCGACCGAATCCGGACGGCATTCAGCCAGCAATTCCACGATCCGGCGATGAATCTCGAACAGCTTGTCCGGGAACGGCGCGGACATCAGGGTGCTGACGGCGCCGCACGTGACGATCCGGTGGCGGGATCCGTCGGTCTCGACGCAGCCGTAACCGGTGCGCTCCGACCCGGGATCGATGCCAAACACTCTCACGCGAGCGAGGCCTCGATCTCCTTCTCTTCGATGTCGAAGTTCGACCAGACGTGCTGGACATCATCATGGTCGTCGAGGGCCTCCATCAGCCTGACCATTTGCTGCGCCGGCTTGCCCTCGAGCTTCACGTAGTTCTGGGGAATCATCGACACCTCGGCGCTCGCGGGTTCGATGCCGAGTTGCTTGACGGCGTCGCGCACGGCGGGAAACGCCTCCGGCGTGCTGAGCACTTCCCAGTTGTCGTCGTCGTCCTGCAGATCGTCGGCCCCCGCCTCGAGCACCGCCGCCATCAGCTTGTCTTCATCCACAGCTGGGGCCTTGGACTTCTCGACAACGATGTAGCCCTTCTTGGTGAACATCCAGGCGACGGCATTCGCGGTCGCCAGGTTGCCGCCACCTTTTTCGAGCAGGTGCCGCAACTCGCCGACCGTGCGGTTCTTGTTGTCGGTGAGCACGTCGATGATCACCGCCGCGCCGCCGGGCCCGTACGCCTCGTACTGAGCCTCCTCATACGAGACGCCAGGCTCCTCGCCCGTCCCCCGGCGGATGGCCCGCTTGATGTTCTCAGCGGGCATGTTCTGCGCCTTCGCGTCGGCAATGATCGTGCGCAGGCGGGGATTCATGTCGGGATCGCCTCCGCCGCCCCGCGCCGCCACCGTCAGTTCCTTGATGAGGCGCGTGAAAATCCTGCCGCGTTTGGCGTCGAGAGCGCCCTTCTTGTGCTTGATCGAAGCCCACTTGGAATGGCCGGACATTCAAAAACTCCTCAAACCTTGCAGAAACGCCTCAAAACTCGAAAAATTCTACCTCTTTTTCGCGAGGATGATCCAGACATCCGCGCGTTCATCCCACGGACGCCCGCGATAGTCGCCGAGGACGCGATCGATGACGAACCCGGCCCGCTCGAGCCGGGCCCTCATCCGCTGGACCGACAATGTACGGAACGTCAACTCGAACCGGTGCTCGGACGACTGCCCGTTTCGCCGTTCCACATAGCGCTGCTCGAACGTCGTGAGCCGGCGGGCGCGATCCTGCCGGACCGACTCGATCAGGGTGAGATGGACGCCACGAGCTGCCGGCCCCCGCAGCTGCACACGGTTCGAGTACTCGCGCCAGTTGGGGACGTCCGGAACAAGATCGAGCCCGAACGTGCCACCCGGCTCGAGCACACGCGCGACCGACTCGAGTGTGGCGGTGAGATCGCGATCGGCCAGCAGCGATTGCAGGATGCCGTACGGCGCGATGACCGTGCTGAATGCGCCTGGGCTGAACGGCAGCCTCCGGATGTCACCACGGACGAGATCGAGAGAGCCGGTGGATTGGCGGGTTGGTGAACTGCCGCGCCTGGCGCGCCGGGTGCGCGCGCGACCGAGCATCTGCGCGGAGCGATCGACACCCACCACACTGACACCAGCCCGGACGAGCGGCCATGAAATCCGGCCGGTGCCGCATCCGAGCTCGAGCACCTGTCCTGCGCTCGCGAGCGCCACCCGACGCCAGAATGGCACGTCCCGCCGGCCGAGCGTCCGCGCGTTCTCCCAGTCGTAGAACGGCGCGTAGTCGTCCCAACCCTGCCATCCTTCTTTAGGGCTCATGGCTTATGGCTCACGCTCAGGCTAGTCAGAAACCGCGAGCTCGCCGGGCACGATTGGACGGGTGCGCGGCAGCTTGCCGAGTCGAGCGAGGTTGCCGACAAAAGCCAGGATCCCGAGGAAAACCACAAGCTTGATCACGTCGCTCGCTCGCGTTTGCGGCAAAACCCTCCAGAGCAGCCACGCTGCGGGCTGCGCCCAGCACACCGCCCAGACCGATCCGTAAAAATACCGCCGCTCGTGGCCCTCGCCTTTTGTCGAGGCTTTCACACGCGGTAACTGTCCGAGAGCGCCGAGCAGCCAGATCGATCCAGCAAGCGGGAAGTAGGCCACGCGGTAAATCTCAGACATCTTGAGATCCCATCCGCCGCTGACGATCGCGATGACGAGACCGGTGACGTTGAGCACGGCGAACGTGATCACCTCGCTCCAGGCCAAGGTGTAGCAGACGCGGCGATACAGTGGATTTGGCCGATCTTCCGTGAAGCGGATGATGTACGGCCTGGGCTCGACGCCAGGGAGGGCTCCACGAAGCCCCGCGACGGCCGTCCCAACCATCACAACCGCGAGCCAGACGCCCATCCGGAGATCGAAGCCGCGGTCAAAGAGATCCAAAGTCAGGGGACCCGGCGCGATGAAGAAGACAAAAATCCAGATCGGCCAGTGATTGAAACGGTAATGGAGCTTGTTGCGCTCGCGGATCTTTCGTTCTGAGGCGAACTCGACAGGTATGGCGGCCACGTGTCTCTGGTCTGGAATTTTTCGGCTGCTTGGACGCGTTTCCGCGTCTTCCTGGACTGTATCAGCGGCGATCGCTCAGGTCCGAGCGGCGAGTATACCCCGGCCGCGTGTGTCCCGTGTCAGGCGCTCGAGTGCGATACCGGCCGCCACGGCGAGGTTGAGCGAATCGACGGCCGGCTCAATCGGAATCGTGATGCGGTGATCGGCAGCCGATTCGACCGCTGGGGTCAGACCCGGACCCTCGGCCCCGATCATCAGCGCCAGCCTGGGCGGACGCGGCCGCGAGCCGAAGGTCTCGAGCGGTTCCGCCGGCTCGCCACGTGACGTGGCCTCCGGAACCACCAGGGCCGCCAAGACGAATCCGGCGGAACGAAGCGGCGTGAGCGACGAAGACCACTCGTCGAGATGGACGAAGGGTACCCGCAGGGTCGCCCCCATCGAGGTGCGAATCGCCTTCCGGTAAAACGGACTGCAGCAGGTGGGGCTCAGCACCACGGCATCGGCCCCGAACGCGGCCGCATTTCGAAACACGCCTCCGACGTTGTCGGCGTTGGCGACACCCTCGAGCACGACGGCCAGGCGGCTTCGACTCAGGAGATCATCGAGCGCGAGGGCCGGTGGACGTTCCACGAGCGCGAGACATCCGCGGTGCATGTGGTGGCCCGTGATGCCAAGGAAGTGCGTGGCCTCGCAGACGTAAATCGGCACGCGCGCCGCGATGCCGGCTAGCGCCGGCTCGAGATCCCGTCGCGCCTGGTCGCTCACGAGCACCGACCGAACGGTCCACCGCCGGTCCTCAATCAGACGTGCGACCACGATCCGGCCTTCCGCGATGAAAAGGTTCTGCGACCGCAGGAGTGCCGGCTCCGAAACGCCGCGGTAGCCGGCCACCCGCGGGTCCTCGGCCGTGAGGATCCGTTCGAACACGAACCTACTATACGCACCGGACCACGCCGCAAAGCCGGTCAGTACCTGACGGAAGGTCAGATTGAACCGTCCGGTCAGGCCGAGCTCGGATGGGGCCGTGGCCGGGACGATCCGCGAGACGCCGTGGTAGCGGAGCCTGGCCGGGCCGCCGAAGACGAAGGCATCGCCGGATTCAATCAGCAGCGCCTCGACCGGATCGCGGCGGCGCAGGCCGCCGAACAGGAATCGCGCGGTATCGCCGAGGGAGACCGAGACGACCGGTACGCCGGCTGCGAGCGATTGCGCGCTTTCGTCCTTGTCCTGATGCAGCCCCATGCGGCCCTCGTGGTCGTACAGATTGAGGATACACAGGTCCGCGTCGAGTCTCATGTTTACCGATGCCGCGATGTCGCGGGCGAGATCACCGAAAGCCGGCGGGAGCGGCGGCACCTCGAGTCGATCGAAATCGGTGCGCGTCTGCTCGTAACGGTAGGTCTGGCCGTTCCAGTGCCGTCCGAGGCACAGCATGCGCACGTGCATCTTGCCGCCGCCCCGGACAACCGGCACATAGCCCGGCACGTCACCGTCGATCAGCGCGCGGCATGATTCGACGATGACGCGCTGCTGCTCGAGCGACAGGCACGCTTTCAGAAGAAAGGCCCCGGGCGCCACCTCCATATGCGTACGTTATCATTGGGCCCGATGAAACGGCTGGGCATGGCCGCCGCGGCGCTTGCGTGTCTGCTGGTCACGCGCCCGGCCGGAGCACACCCGATTCCCTTCAGTTACCTCGACCTGCGCATAGAGTCCGATGCGATCGAAGGCACGCTCATCGTGCACGACTTCGACATCGCGCACGACCTGAATCTGGATCCCCCGGAGCGTCTGCTCGATCCCGGCGTCGTCTCACGGTACGGCGAGACCATCATCCGGACGATCGCCGGCCGGCTCGAGATCGCGGCGGATGGACGCGTGCTGAAACCGGAATGGTCGGCGCCGGAAGTCGTCGCCGATCGCCAGTCGATCCGGTTGCGGCTCAGAATCGACCTCGATGGCGCCCCGGGGACGATCGCCGTCGCCGCATCGCTGTTCCCGTACGATCCGAACCATCAGACCTTCCTGAACATCTACGAGGGCGACGCGCTGACGCAGGCGATTCTCGATCGCGGCAGGGCGCGGTTCGAATATTTCTCGGGCACGCGTCAAGGCGTCGTGGCCGTCGTGCTCAGGTTCCTGCCCGAGGGGATTCATCACATCCTGATTGGCCCGGACCATCTGCTGTTCCTGGTCGGTCTGCTGCTGCTTGGCGGGACGATCCGTCAACTGGCCCTGGTCGTGACCGCCTTTACTCTCGCTCACAGCATCACCCTTTCGCTCGCCGCGCTCAATCTGGTAAGCCCGCCGGCCCACATCATCGAGCCGGCGATCGCCCTGAGCATCGTCTACGTTGGCGCGGACAACCTGCTCGTGCACGGCGGACGGGACATGCGCGCATGGATCGCGCTGGCGTTCGGCTTCATTCACGGTTTCGGCTTCGCCAATGTCCTCCGCGAGATGGATCTGCCCTCGCGTGCCCTCGGCTGGTCGCTGTTCTCGTTCAACCTGGGCGTCGAAGTCGGCCAGTTGCTCGTCGTGGTGGTCGTCGCCTCGGCCTTCGCGGCGCTGCGTGCACGGAGCGAGGCCGCCGGACGGTGGCTGGTGGTTGCCGGGTCGATTGCCGTGGTGGCCGCCGGCACGTACTGGTTCGTCGAGCGGGTCTTTTTTCCGGGCGGCATCTGATCGCTGCCGGAGGGTCGATACGGCAAAGCGGGTCGCCCTTGTTCTCGCGGCACTCAGCGTAGCGGCCGCCGCCGGCGCATTGGCGGTTGTCGTCTCGCGCCTCTCACAGCCTCGACGCTTCCGACGATTCCTCACGGCTGCTGCCCTGGATGCTCGTTCCAATCGCCCTGACGATCGTCGGCCTGCTCGCGACGCGCGGTAATCGAATCGGAGTGAAATGGGCAGCCGTCGGTGCGCTCTGGGGATTCGTGATCGTCGCCGCGTGGAGTCTCGGCTTCTTCTTCGCGCCCGCGGCGATCCTGCTCCTCGCTTCAGGCGTGGTTGAGGCCCACGCACGGGGCACGAGGTTGTGGAACGGGGTTGTCGCTTTGCTGTGGATGCTGGAGGGCCTGTTCGGTCTTGCGGTCGCGATGCTGGCGGTGCTCCTCAGCAGTGAACTCCTGGCCGACCGCTACGTTGTTTTTCCAGGTCAGACTCGAGAGTTCTCCGCGACGATGGCTTCCGTGGCTTTCATTCCGGAAGCCCTGACGTTTGGCGCATGGATGTTCGTGAGCGTCAGCTCTGTGCTGGCGGCCTGGCATCTGACTCGCGTTGTCTGGGGGAAGCGGGACGGGCTCCAAGGCGTTGCCTGGTCTTACGTGGCGGTGATTCTGGTATCGGGGATATTGCTCGGAGCCCTCGCAGCACGGCGCGCGGTCGGCGAGCTGCAGCGCAACGGTGGCACCGGATGCGCATCATCAGGCGCCGGGACCACGTGCTGGAGCCGTTAAGCGAAACTACTGGCCGACACCGACCCCCACCGGGCAGCTCACGCCGGTGCCACCCAGCCCGCAATAGCCGCCCGGGGTTCTTGGCGAGATACTGCTGGTGATAGTCCTCCGCGTAATAGAACTCGGGCGCCGGAAGAATCTCGGTTGTGATCTCTCCGTGCCCCGCCGCCGTCAGGCGCGGCTGGTACGCGTCCCGAGACGCCTCGGCTGCCTGGCGTTGCGCCTCGTCGTAGTAGTAGATGCCTGAACGATACTGCGTGCCCACATCGTTGCCCTGCCGCATGCCTTGTGTGGGATTGTGGCTTTCCCAGAACGCCTGCAGCAGATCCTCGTAGCGAATCATCTTCGGGTCGAAGACGACAAGGACCGCTTCGGTGTGGCCGGTCAAGCCGGTACAGACCTCCCGGTACGTGGCATTGGGAGTGTGGCCGGCCGCATATCCGACCGCTGTCGAATAGACGCCGTTCAGTTGCCAGAACTTGCGTTCCGCGCCCCAGAAGCATCCCATCCCGAACATCGCGCGCTCGAGGCCGTCTGGAAACGGCGGTTGAAGCGGATGCTTGTTGACGAAGTGCGCCTCGGGCACCGGCATGCGCTCGCTGCGACCCGGCAATGCCTCGGCCTTCGACGGGATGTCTGGCGATTTCCTGAAAAACATGGCCTGCTCCTATTTGTCCTTGTCGGGCTCGAACCCGAGCGCTGCGCCGTTCATGCAGTAACGCAAGCCGGTCGGCCGGGGTCCGTCCGGAAATACGTGTCCAAGATGTCCGCCGCATCGCGCGCAGTGAACTTCCGTTCGCGCCATGCCGTAGCTCTGGTCGACGGTCGTCTCGACCGCTCCGTCGGCCGGCTTCCAGAAGCTGGGCCAGCCGGTGCCGCTCTCGAACTTGGTGTCCGACGAAAACAGCAGATGCCCGCATCCGCCACATCGGAACGTGCCGGCACGCTTCTCGTGATTCAAGGGGCTGGTCCCCGCACGCTCGGTTCCGTGCTCCCGCAACACGCGGAACTGCTCCGGCGTGAGCGTCCGCCGCCACTCCTCCTCGGTCCTGGCCTTGGCTTGGTCGTCCATCCCTTCGAGTTTACCCGAACCTTTTTCCACCCGGGACGTATTAACCCTATGAACAGAGGAGGGCCGGGGATGAGCTCGCCAAAGCGTCTGCATCGGAGGTCGTCGGCGGGTCGGATCGCGGGGGTATGCGCGGGCATCGCGGAGTACCTCGATGCCGACGTCACCTTGATCCGGCTGGCGTGGGTCGTCCTGTCGATCGTTCCCGGCTGCCTGCTCGGCGGTCTGGTCGCCTACATTGCCGCATGGCTGATCATGCCCGATTCGAACCTGGCGGACGACGGCAGCACCGAAACAAGCCGCCGCCTTTTGACGCGCTCGACGACCGATCGCCGGATCGCCGGGGTGTGTGGAGGCCTCGCGGAGTATCTGGGAGTGGACGCCACGGCGGTTCGCGTCCTCTGGGCAGTGCTGACGATCATCCCCGGCGCCATCGTCTTCGGCGTCGTTGCGTACATCGCGGCCTGGTTCATCATGCCCATGGATCGTCCACCCCAGGTCGCCGTCGTCTCGCCGGTGGCGTAGTCCTTTCGTGGATGGTGGACGCTAGGGCTGTCGCGCGACGTGCGCGCGGATCTGCCGGTTCAATCCGTGAAGCTGCCGGCGAACGCTCTTCAGTGACTGGCTATCATGGGCCTCGATCGCGGCGTCGCGTTTCTTCTGCAGCTCGCGCATCTGTGCCTTGATTGCCGCCTTGTCGATCCCCACGACGACCAGGTGCTCGTGCGTTTCGATTCCCAACGCTTTGCATAGCGCCGGAAGCAGATGGTCCTTGTTCATCTGCGAATACCCCTGAACTGCATCGTGCGGGGTGTCCTTCGCAATGTCGCGCAGTTCCTGCACCGTCTTCAATTTGAGCTCGTGGTAGGTGTAGGGCATCGTTCTCTCCTTCGACACGCTGTTCGTTACAGCAGCTTCTCGCCGGGGGAATATACGTTGACCGAAGGCGACGGTAAAGCACTAACGACGAATCATGCGAGGCCGGCCATGGGTTTCGTATCCGCTGAAGGTTGGTGTCCTGCTGAGGTGTTCGGTCAGCACGGCAGAGCTGCCAGCCGTCGATTCGGGTCAACTTTTTGCATCGAGACCGTTGCGGTCAGGAGGAATTGAATATGTCCGAAACGGTTTTGACCTTCCAGAGCACGGTCGTCGCGGATGATGGGACCGAATACGAGGCGCGGGCGTGCGGGGGAGAAATGCCGACCGGTATGTGGCAGGGCTGGCTGGAATTCGTGCCCCGTAACGGCGGCGACCCCATCAGGACGCCTCGGGAGACGACCCAGCCCCATCGCGACGACGTCGTCTATTGGGCGACGGGGCTGAGCGACGTCTATCTGGAAGGCGCGTTCAAGCGGGCGATCGAGGAGCCGCCACACGTCGTCCCGCCGGCGCCGCGGCGGCCATCGGTCTTCTCGGAGCCAGCGCCATCAATCGCGCATCCGGCGAGGAGCGGCCGCGACAGCGTGCTCGATCCGTTCTCGGTGTACGAGAAAGGCGAAGCGCTGCTCCGCAGGCAGCTCGGAGCGCTGTCGTCGTGGCACCTGGTGAACATCGTTCTCGACTACGAGCTGACAGACCATACCGTGGAAGAGCTCAATCAAATGGTGGCAAGCGAGCTGATTGAGCTCATCGTCGCGAGCGTCCGCGAAGCGGCAAACACGCCGGTCGCCCCGCGGCGGTCCCGCGTATAAGCGCAAAAGAAAACGCCCGACACGATTGCTCACGTCGGGCGTTTTCGTCGATTAATGCCGGCAGCGACCTACTCTCCCATACCCGTTTCCCACACAGTGGCTTTTTTACCGCTCGCCGCGATGCGGCTCGCTGGCGGCTGCGCCGCCGATGGTCCGCATGGGAAACTGCGCCGTCGAGCCCGTCGCTGCCGGAAAAAGAAAAAGACCCGAGACACAACGTCTCGGGCCTTTGTGAAATAATGCCGGCAGCGACCTACTCTCCCATACCCGTTTCCCATACAGTGGCTTTTTTACCGCTCGCCGCGATGCGGCTCGCTGGCGGCTGCGCCGCCGATGGTCGGCATGGGAAACTGCGCGTCGAGCCCGTCGCTGCCGCGAACAAACAAAAAGACCCGATGCATCGACACACGTCATCGGGCCTTTGGAAATAATGCCGGCAGCGACCTACTCTCCCATACAGTTTCCCATACAGTACCATCGGCGGTAGCAGGCTTAACTTCCGTGTTCGGAATGGGAACGGGTGGAGCCCTGCTCCTATGACCACCGGCAAACTTGAACCCTGAATCTGGTTATCTGGTCATCTGGTTATCTGGTCATTGATTTCGATTGTCGATCAATGACCAGATAACCAGATGACCAGATGACTAAATTCGGGTATCTGTTCTGCCTGGGGTCCGTCGACGTAGCGCGCGACTTGTTCAGCCGCATATAACGCACGTCGCCGGTCGTCCCAGACAATCTCGTCAAAGAGCCTGAACTGCCCATTGAGATCGGTCAGTGATTCAATGAATCTGCAATACGAGTCTGCAATCGAACGTCACCAACTGAATATCCTGCAAACGGTAGTTTGACCAACCCGCACTCACGCAGTGCTTCTGCGTGCATCAAAAAAGAAAATATGGTCAAGCCTCACGGCTGATTAGTATCGGTAAGCTCAACGTGTCGCCACGCTTACACACCCGACCTATCACCTGGTCATCTTCCAGGAGCCTTTAGGAGCCTTACGGCTCGGGAGATCTCATCTTGTGGAGGGTTTCACGCTTATATGCTTTCAGCGTTTCTCCCTTCCGGACGTAGCTACCCGGCGCTACCGCTGGCGCGATAACCGGTACACTAGAGGTCCGTCCATCCCGGTCCTCTCGTACTAAGGACAGCCCCACGCAAATCTCCTGCGCCCATGGCAGATAGAGACCGAACTGTCTCGCGACGTTCTAAACCCAGCTCACGTACCACTTTAACCGGCGAACAGCCGGACCCTTGGAACCTGCTACAGCTCCAGGATGTGATGAGCCGACATCGAGGTGCCAAACCCTTGCGTCGATGTGAACTCTTGGCAAGGATCAGCCTGTTATCCCCGGCGTACCTTTTATCCGTTGAGCGATGGCCCTTCCACGCGGAACCACCGGATCACTAAAGCCTGGTTTCCCACCTGCTCGTCTTGTAGGACTCGCAGTCAAGCTCGCTTCTGCTTTTGCACTCTCTGGCTGATTTCCAAACAGCCTGAGCGAACCTTCGCGCGCCTCCGTTACAATTTAGGAGGCGACCGCCCCAGTCAAACTACCCACCTAGCAGTGTCCCTGATCTGGATGACAGAACGAGGTTAGAACGCCGAAGCGCTAAGGGTGGTATCTCACCGTTGACTCCCCCGACTCCGAGAAGCCGGGATCAAAGTCTCCCACCTATCCTGCGCATAGCGCGTCAGCATTCACTACTAGGATGTAGTAAAGGTGCACGGGGTCTTTTCGTCTAGCCACGGGCAACCGGCGTCTTCACCGGTACCACAAATTCGCAGTGCCCCTCGTTGAGACAGCGCCCAAATCATTACGCCATTCGTGCAGGTCGGAACTTACCCGACAAGGAATTTCGCTACCTTAGGACCGTTATAGTTACGGCCGCCGTTTACCGGGGCTTCAGCTCGAAGCGTCGCCTTGCGGCTAACCTCTCCCTTTAACCTTCCGGCACCGGGCAGGCGTCAGGCCATATACGTCGTATTCGACTTAGCATAGCCCTGTGTTTTTAGTAAACAGTTGCTTGGGCCTCTTTATTGCAACTCCCTCACGCTTCGCGGCGCGAAGCCGCTGACGCTAACGGAGCACCCCTTCTTCCGAAGTTACGGGGTGAGTTTGCCGAGTTCCTAAACGAGGGTTCTCACTCGCACCTGAGGATTTTCTCCTCGCCTACCTGTGTCGGTTTGCGGTACGGGTACCCAAAAGACTCCTTAGAGGATTTTCTCGGCAGCGTGGCGTCTGCGACTTTACGGGCCTTGCGGCCCTCGCTATGACACCTCAGGGAATGCGACCCACCGGATTTGCCTGGCGGATCCCCCTACATGTCTAAACCTACACGTCCAATCGTAGGCTCGCATAGCCTCCTGCGTCTCCCCATCGTGATAACGTCTTCTAGGTAGTTCTGGAATATTAACCAGATATCCATCCGCTACGCCTTTCGGCCTCGCGTTAGGACCCGACTAACCCTGAGCGGACGAACCTTCCTCAGGAAACCTTAGGCTTACGGTGGAAAGGATTCTCACCTTTCTTATCGCTACTTATGCCGGCAGGGTCACTTCTCACCACTCCACCAGTCCTTACGGTCTGGCTTCACGGCTGTGAGAACGCTCCTCTACCAATATACAGTCCCGCAGGACTGTTTCTATTCTATGGCTTCGGTCTTGTGCTTAAGCCCCGTTGGATTGTCGGCCCAAAGCCGCTTGACCAGTGAGCTATTACGCTTTCTTTAAAGGATGGCTGCTTCTAAGCCAACCTCCTGGTTGTCTGAGCGTCTTCAGATCCTTTCCCACTTAGCACAAAGTTAGGGACCTTAGCCGATAGTCTGGGCTGTTTCCCTTTCGACGATGAAGCTTAGCCCCCACCGTCTCACTCCCGGGATACGTGTCGTTGGCATTCGCAGTTTGATTGGATTCAGTAAGCTGGTAAGCCCCCTAGTCCATTCAGTTCTCTACCACCAACGCCGACCTCCCGAGGCTGCTCCTAAAAGCATTTCGAGGAGAACGGGCAATCACGAGGTTTGATTAGCCTTTCACCCCTATCCTCAGTTCATCCGAGCTGTTTTCAACCAACACCGGTTCGGGCCTCCACGCGGTGTTACCCGCGCTTCACCCTGACCAAGGATAGATCACCTCGCTTCGCGTCTATTCCCAGCGACTATTCGCCCATTTCGGACTCGCTTTCGCTACGGCTCGCTTACGCTTAACCTCGCCACTGAGAATAACTAGCCGGCTCATTATGCAAAAGGCACGCGGTCAGGCATTCCGACGGATTGCTCCCTCGGCATAGCCCTCCCACTGCTTGTAGGTATACGGTTTCAGGTACTATTTCACTCCCCTCACAGGGGTTCTTTTCACCTTTCCCTCACGGTACTGGTTCACTATCGGTCACCAGGGAGTATTTAGCCTTACGAGATGGTCCTCGTAGATTCCCACGGGATTTCACGTGTCCCGCGGTACTCAGGAACCTGTCCAGCAAGCCAATTCGCTGTCATCTACCGGGCTGTCACCGTCTATGGCCGATCGTTCCAGATCGTTCGATTAGCAGATTGGTTTATCACTTGCCGGCCTTGCGGCCAAACAGGCCCTACAACCCCATCGTGCAAGCACGATGGTTTGGGCTATTCCGCGTTCGCTCGCCGCTACTAGCGGAATCACTATTGTTTTCTCTTCCTGTGGGTACTGAGATGGTTCACTTCCCCACGTTGCCTTCTCACCGCCTATGTATTCAGCGGTGGATTCTCCGGGATTAGCCAGAGAGGGTTTCCCCATTCGGAGATCCCCGGGTCAAAGCTCATTTGCAGCTCACCGGGGCTTATCGCAGCTTATCGCGTCCTTCATCGACTCCTGGTGCCAAGGCATTCACCGTACACCCTTAGTAGCTTGACCATAAGAAACTCGAACTTACGCTCACAGGCTTTCATAGGCTTCAGGCTTTTGGCTTTGGGCTCAGCACGAACGTGCCGGAGCCTGAGAGCCTGGAGTCCAGAGCCTTCTAGAGCCCGCGTGCGTAAGTTTCTATGCACACTGCGTGTGTGTGGTCGGAAAAACTACCGTTTGCAGGATATTCAGTTGTCAAAGAACGACTGGCTTCAGGCTTCGGGCTCTGGGCTTTTGGCCTGATCGCGCCAGCGTCGAATCTTTCTCCGGGCCTGAAGCCTAACGCCTCAAGACCGAAGCCAAGGGTTTGGAGAATACCGGGCTCGAACCGGTGACCTCCTGGTTGCAAACCAGGCGCTCTCCCAGCTGAGCTAATTCCCCGTATTGAATTATGTGTGCTTGATGGTTGCGCGAAGGAAGGAAGTTTAGGAAGTCAAGACGTCCGAACGAACCTTCTCGCGCTAGGCACAACGCAAACTCAATAATGGCTCCTTTGATCGGAACTTCCCCGGCGAGCTGGTGGGCCTGACTAGATTCGAACTAGTGACCCCACGCTTATCAAGCGTGTGCTCTAACCAGCTGAGCTACAGGCCCAGGTATTCTCGTGCGGGACTCGATGCCCCGCTTGTGTTCAAAGAACCGTTGCCGGTTCCCTCAAAACTAGATAGGCGTGCACTCACACAACCCTGAAAGCCAGATCGATCTTTAGATGCC
>CAVVNL010000022.1:0-109151 GCA_963749565.1 uncultured Acidobacteriota bacterium
GGTCACGCTGTCGATGGCCGCGGCCTGCGTGTCCGCTGGTGCGGCGCAGCAGCCGACACCACCGCCTTCGTCCGCACGGACGGTCACGCTGCCGGTCGCCGAATACGATCGGCTGGCCGATCTGGCGGCTCGGCCGCAGCTTCCGCCTCCAGAGGCGCCGCCGGTGGTGTTGCACAGCGCCGACTGGCGAGTGCGAATCGACGGTGAGACTGCGCGTGGCGTGCTGAACCTGTCCGCCAACGTGTTGCGCGACGGGCTCACACGCTTGCCGCTGCTCCGCGCTGTCCCTCTCACTGGTGGGACGCTGGGGGGAAAACCATTGCTGGTGGTCACCCACGACGACACCAGCACGGTGCTCGTCCCCGGGCCGGGACCGGCGGCCTTGACCCTCGAATGGGGCGCGAGGCTGGACGTCCATGAAGGTGGCGCGTCGTTCGTGCTCCCGATGCCGTGGGCGGGCGTCGTGCGTGCGACCATCGATCTGCCTGGCGACGTTTCCAACGTGATGCTCACGAGCGGTGCGATCGTGAGCCAATCGGCAGCCGACGGGCGCACGATCGTCGAAGCGACACTGTAATCAGGTGAACAAACCGCAGATCTCCTGGGCGACCGGCCGAAGCGTGCCGCCGCCAGTCGCCCGCGAGGTTCGGACGCTCGCCGATGTGCTGACGCTGGTGACGATGGGCGACTCGGACATCCGGATGGCTGTGCTCGTCGATCTCACCGTCGTGCAAGGTGAACCGCAGACGCTGGCCGTCACTCTCCCTGCCGGTTACGAGCTCACCGGCCTCACCAGCGACTCCGTTGACGGCATCGAGCCCCGCGACGGCATCGTGCCGTTGAGTGTTCGCGATCCAAAGGCGCGCACCCACCAGTTCCTGTTGAGCCTCGAGCGATCGCATGCGGGCGGATCGTTCTCGGTCGACACCGGCCTGGTGAGCGTCCGCGACGTCGAACGCGAGCGCGGCGAAGTGGCGGTCGAAGGCGTCGGCACGCTGGAGCTCGTGGCCGAGCCGCGCGGTTCGATGCGCCGCATCGATGTACGCGAGCTCAATCAACCGCTGCAGTCGCTGGCGCGACTGCCGCTGCTCGCGGGCTTCCGCTACCAGCGGACTGCAGCCGCTGTTCCCGGTCTCGCGCTGGAAGTGAAGCGGTTCGCCGATGCCGGTCGTGCTCGCCGCCGTCGCCGATCGCGCCGTCGCGACGACGCTGCTCACGGCCGAGGGACGAGCACTGACCGAGCTCAGATTGACGCTGCAGAACCGTGCGCAGCCGTACATGAAAGTGACGCTTCCCGCCGGTGCATCCATGGTGTCGGTCGAGGTCGCTGGCGCATCGGCCAAACCTGTCACTGGAACGGATGGCATCCGCGTGCCGCTGCTTCGTCCGGGTTTCCGCCCGTCCGGCCCGTACAGACGTGTCGTTCGTGTACCTGGACGAGGGCACACCGCTCGCCCGCAAAGGACAGCTGCCGCTAGTCCTGCCGAAGATCGATCTGCCGGTCGCCGTCATTCAGTGGGAGCTGTTCGTGCCGGATCGGTATTCCGCGGAGGCCGCGGGCGGGAACGTCATCCCGCAGCGGCACTTCTCAGCCGTGATCACCGATAAGTCTCTGGGGATGGTCAGCCCGAGCGCCGCACCATCCGGAGTTGCTGAGAGCATTACCGTCGAGGGGCGCGCGCAGACGGAGGCGGCATTCGAGGTGACGCAGCCATCCGCCAACGTCCTCAACCTTCAGCAGCGAGCCAGCGGAGTGCTGCCGATTCGCGTCGACGTGCCTCGGGCAGGCGTGTCGCATCGCTTCGTGAAGCCGCTCGTGATCGATCAGGAGACAACGGTCACGCTGCGCTACAAGCGGCGGTAGGCGCCGCAGGCGCCTCCGACGGCCGTTCCCGCGCGAAGCGCGGCCAGTGATCAGGCCTGAATCACGACGGTCTCGCCAATGTCGCGCACGGCGAGCCGGCCGCGCTCGGCGGCGAGCGCCTGCTCGGCGCGTTCGATCGGCTCGGTGAACGGTTCACGGCTCAACCGGAACGACTGGTGATGCACCGGCACGAAGAGGCGCGCGCCGGCCGCATCGGCCATCGTCACCGCCTGCTCCGGCGTGCAGTGATTGCGGATCCAGGGATCGTAGGCGCCGATGGGCATGACGGCGGCCTCGAAGGGGCCGAAGCGGCGATGGTCGCCGAACGCAGGAGTGGCTGCCGTGTCGCCGCCGATCAGCAGCCGGCGGCCTTCGCGCTCGACGACGTAGCCGGTGTAGCCGCGATAGGTGTCGCGCTGCAGCCGCGCGCCCCAGTGCTTCACTTCGATCGCGCGAACCGCAGCCTCTCCGCGAGGGGTGGTCACCGTCGTGGACTCGTTCCAGCGGAGCTCGGTCACCGATTGATAGCGGCGTCGCGGCAACAGATCGCGCCGTCGCTGCCGCCATCACGGCGGCCGGCCGCCCGCGGATCGCGCCGAGCGACGGCGTGTCGAGGTGATCGAAATGCGCGTGCGAGACGAGGACGAGATCGATCTCCGGCAGTTCTTCCGGCCGGAGCGCGCAGCCGATCAGCCGCAGCGGGCCGATCGACCCGAGGCCCACGTCGACGCCGATCCGTGGAAACAGCACCGGATCGGTCATGATCCGCAGGCCGTAGAAGTTGATCAGGACGGTGGCGTGGCCCAGCCAGGCGAGCGTGATGGCGTTGTCGGCCCACGTGCCCGGCGTCGGCTTGTGCGGCGCCGCGGGCACGTCGCGGCCGAACTCGTTGACGCGCTCCCGGACGAACCGCGCCGTCCAGGACGTGGACGTCCCCAGCCAGCCGAGGGCGCCAGCCCCGGCCACGGCTCCTGTCGCGACGAAACGCCGCCTGTTGATCCTCATCGCCACATTTCGTCCCGCTCCCGACTATAGGTTACGGCGGGTGCGTCGTGGACGTTCAGTGCGGCCGATCGTACATGATAGCGACGTGGGTCCACGCGATCGCCAGGAAGCGGCGGGGACGAACGGCTCCATGAAAACACGCGATCTGATGGCCATCGGCATCCCGCCGGGCGCCGTGCGCCGACGCGGCGAAGCAGATTCTCCAGAAAGTGCGGACGCCCGCGGCAGCACCGCGACGGCGCTCGCCGATCTGAAGCGCGTGGCAGCGGATCCGTCGGCATTCGTCGGACACGATGCTCTACGGGCCGTTCGCCGCGCATCTCGTCGAAGCGCGGGCCGGATCGATCGATGGCGCCGCGCAGCGTACGGGCGACGCGCCGTATCGCATCTGGGGCGAGCACCTCGAGCCCGACGCGGTGCAGCAGCTGAAGAACGCGTGCAAGCTGCCGGTCGCGGTGTCGGCGCGCGTTGATGCCGGACGCGCACGTCGGCTACGGGCTGCCGATCGGCGGCGTGCTGGCGACCGACAACGCGGTCATCCCGTACGCGGTCGGCGTCGACATCGCCTGCCGGATGAAGATGACCGTGCTCGATCTGCCGGTGCGGACGCTGGCCGACGATCCGGCGCGGCTGACGCGGGCGCTCGAGCGCGAGACCCGCTTCGGCATCGGCGCCGACGTTCAAGACGCCGCGCCAGCACGACGTCATGGACGCCGACTGGCGCGTGAGCGCCGTCACCGCGCAGATGAAGGATCGCGCGTGGGCGCAGCTCGGCACGAGCGGCAGCGGCAATCACTTCGTCGAGTTCGGCACGCTCACCGTCACTCGACGAGGCCGTCGGCCTCGCGCGCGGCGAGTATCTCGCGCTGCTCAGCCACTCGGGCAGCCGCGGCACCGGCGCGCAGGTCGCGCAGCACTACAGCAAGCTCGCGCGCGAGCTCCATCCGGAGCTGCCGCCGGAGCTCGCGCAGCTCGCGTGGCTCGATCTCGCCAGCGAGGCGGGCCAGGAATACTGGGCGGCGATGGAGCTGATGGGCCGCTACGCCGCGGCGAATCACGCGGTGATTCACGCGCACATCGCGCGCGCGCTCGGCGTCGAGGTGCTGCTCGACCTCGAGAACCACCACAACTTCGCGTGGCGCGAGCGCCACCGGCTGCCCGACGGATCGGAGGCGGAGCTCATCGTCCACCGCAAGGGCGCGACGCCGGCGGGCGCGGGCGTGCTCGGCATCATTCCCGGCTCGATGGCGGCGCCCGGCTACGTCGTCCGCGGCAAGGGGCGTGGCGGCGTCGCTCAACTCCGCCGCGCACGGCGCCGGCCGCCGCATGAGCCGCACGCGGGCGAAGGCGATGTTCCGCTGGGACGACGCGCGCCGCTATCCTGCGCGAGCGCGGCGTGACGCTGCTGTCGGCTGGCCTGGACGAAGTGCCGATGGCGTACAAGGACATCGACGAGGTGATGGCCGCGCAGCGCGATCTCGTCGAGCCGCTGGCCCGCTTCGATCCGCGCCTCGTCAAGATGGCGCCCGCCGGCGAGCGGCCGGAAGACTGAGCGGTTCGTTGGCTCTCAACTTTGAACTTGTAACTTGTAACTTGTAACTCGTAAGTGCGAACGTCGTTATCAAATCCATCCCGCGCATCCAGTAATACAGCATCCCCAGATACTCGTGGCTGACGTTGGTGAAGTCGGCGAGCGTCTGCGGGGTCGGCAGGAGGCTGGCGGCATGCCGGTACCACGGAACCGGCGGACCGAACGTCGCGCGGAAATCGGTCGGCGCCGGAATGTATTGCACCGCCGGGCATGAGCGCTGGAAGACGCCAAGCGATCGCGGCATGTGCATCGCCGTCGTGACCAGCAGCACGCGCTTGATCTGCCGCGACGCGAATGTGGGACAGAGGTTGACCGCGTGGTCGTGCGTGTTTCTGGCCTCGGTCTCCAGCAGGATGGCCGACTCGGGGATGCCGACCATCAACAGCAGATCTTTCATGTCCTCCGCTTCGGGGCGCCGGCCGATCGAGCCGGTGCCGATGTGGCCCGTGCAGATGATCTGCGGCGCCTTGCCGCGGCGAAACAGCTCCGCGCCGAAGAGCACGCGGTCGCCCGCCTCGCTCACCTCCACCGTGGGCCGCGGCGGCGTTTTCGCGTGGATCCCCCCGCTCAGCACCACGATGGCATCGGCTGTCGGGATCGGATCGGGCGCCATGTGCGCGGACTCGAGCTTGAGCGTCAGCGACCGCACCACCCAGCCGTTGCCGCAGACCAGCAGCACCGCGAGGGCGAGGCCGTAACAGGCCCGTCGAAGGCCGCCGCGCGTCACCGCGGCGGCCAGGAATAGCGCCAGCGCGATCGACGTCGGATAGAGCAGCTTCAGGAAGACGCTGTAAAGGAATCCCAGCATGCTGACGCGATCCTAAACGAACATCGATCGGGTCACCTCGAACTGAAACGGCCGCCGGCCTTGTCCTTCGTGTCCTACGGTGTCCCTCGAGCTGCACGCGACTGCTGGGTCTCGCACTCGTACACCGGCCTCTGAGTCGCACCGAATGCGCCCTGAGCTTTGAGGAAAGTCTGCGCCCGTGGCGCTGTCGCACGCGCCACGGCGCCCGACCCGAGCCACGCGTCGCCACCATTTCTCACCACGTCTCGGAAACGCATCCTGCTCAGCCAGCGGCGTGCACCTTGCTACATAACTCGGCAAGTCCATCCCCCAGGAGCGTCGTGTGATTCGTTCATCGCGTGTCTTTTCATTCGTTGTCGCTGCCGCACTCACGTCGGGCGTTGCGTCGGCCGCGCCGATCATCTCCGGAGACGGCGAACAGTGGAGCAGCACCCTGGCCGAAGTCTGCGGCCAGGTCGGATCGGGCGCGCCATGCGGCGGCACCACGGTCATCATCGGCGAGCATCCCGCGTGGATGAATGACGCCCTCACCGATGCTCATTGGGTGTCGTACACGGCCACCGGCTATGACGGTAACGTCCTGGCGCCGCGCGCTGGCAGCGCCGTCAATCCGACCGGGCAGACGCCGATCATGACGATCACCGAGTCGTTCATCGGCCAGACCGGAGCAGCCTTGTCGGTTCGGCTGTGGGCAGACGATACGTTGCGCGTGTTCTTCAATGAGGTGGAGGTCAAGGCTCCGGTCTTCGGCCAGAACACGTGCGCCGACGCGCCGATCGGGTGCGAGCCGAACGAGTACCTGGGATTTCGTCGGCACGACGACCGGCGGACTCGATACGCTGCGGCTGGTCGCCTACCAGGTGGGCACCGGCACGAATCCGCAGTCGAACCCGTTCGGCGTGCTCTACACGGGCTCGTACACGCCGGGCACGATTACGCGCCGGGAAGTTCCGGAGCCGATGATGCTCTCGCTGCTCGGAGCCGGGTTGGTCGGCGCCCGCCTGCGCAGCCGCAAGCGCTCGGCGAAGTAAGGCTCGTTCCACGATTGTCTCGATACACGCCCATCTCCTGGCCGAGTTTCTCCGCGAATAATTCCCACCTCCGTTCCCGGGCTCAACGCAATACGCCAGGGAAACGTCGTGACTCCTTGTATGGCCCTGGGCCTCATCCACACCCGATTGATGCGCGGCTTGTGCTCGCCCGAGGACCAGCCCAGCAATCCCGTGACGCGCGCGACTTGAGTGTCTGAGGCTTGCGTCCCGTTGAACCCAGGCGGTTCGGCCCTGGGCTCGATAAACCCACAATCGGCCCGCGGTCGGGGCTATTCGATGCGAGTGCAGGGAATCCTGAGCTAAGCACGCTGGTTGGTGTAGGATGCCGACCGATCAAGGCGCATCAAATCGGAAGCGTCGGAAATTGAACATCGCGCCGCCAGCCAGACCGCGCGTCCTCCTGGCCGACGATCACATCGCGTTTCTGGAATCGGTCAGCCGCCTTCTTGCTGCCGCCTTTGACATCGTGGCCCTTGCGGGCGACGGTCGTCAGGCGCTGGACCTGGCCAGGCGCCTCCGGCCCGACGTGGTCGTGCTGGACGTCGCAGATGCCCGAGCTCGATGGCTTTCAGACCCTCGAGCAGCTGCGGCGAGATGGCCCGGAACCCAGAGTCGTCTTCTTGACGATGCACCGGGCAAGACGAATTCGTCTCCGCGGCAATCAACGCCGGCGCGCACGGCTACGTGCTGAAGTCGCGCACCCGCTTGGATCTGATCAGCGCGATCGACCACGCCCTCGCGGGGCGGCTGTTCGTGCCATCCCTGACCTCGCTCTCGACTGTCGCAGGCAGCCGGCACACAGTCCAGTTCCATTCCAATGACAGCCACGCCCTGGACGAGATCAGCCAGCTTGTGGCTGCGACACTTCGGTCGGGCGAGCAGGTCGTCATCGTCACTAACGAGGAGACCCGCACTGGCGTCGCTCAGCGCCTGCAGGGGCGGCAGATTGACCTTGCAATGCTGGCAGAGCGGGGACAGTACGTCGCGCAGGATTCCGCACTGGCCTTGTCACACGTGATGCACGACGGGAGACCCGACAAGGAGCGCATCGCAGCGATGATCCACGGCCTCGACCTGTTGCGCCTGGCCGTCCCGAATAGACCGCGAGGTCGTCTGACGATCGTCGGCGACATGAGCGCCTCCCTGTGCCGGAATGGCAATTTCGAGGCAGCGCTGGAGCTCGAACGGATCTGGAACGACTTGACACGCGCGTTGCCGTTTTTCACGGTCTGCAGCTACCCGATCGACTGCTTCGAGAGCTCAGAAGCCCTGAATCTGCTCTCGAACGTGTGCGCGGCGCACAGCGCAGTCACGTCCGGAACTTCGCGCGGCATGAACTGAGGTGGCCAAATGAGCGTCGGCACTCCGTCGCACCGAGAAAGCGAGGGGCTGTTCCGGCTGATGGCTGATAGCCTGCCGCTACTCGTCTGGATTGCTGGCTCCGACAAGCGCTGCACCTACTTCAACAAGCCGTGGCTCGACTTCACCGGGCGAGCCTTCGAGTCCGAGATCGGCGATGGCTGGGCAGACGGCGTACACGCCGCGGATCTGCAGCGTTGCCTGGACACGTACTTTCGCGCCTTCGACCTTCGTGAACCGTTCATGATGGAATATCGGCTTCGGCGGCATGACGGCCAATACCGGTGGGTCTTGGACAATGCGGCGCCGCTGTTCGATCCCGACGGTTCGTTCGCTGGTTACATCGGCGCGTGCTTCGACGTGACGGAGTTCAGGCGCGCTGAAGCCGAGCGCAACATCGCCAACGATCGGCTCCGGCTGGCCATGGAGTCGGGCAAATCCGTGGGCTGGGACTGGGACCTCAGGACAAACCGTGTTAACCGGTTCGGCGATCTGTCCACCGGCTTCGGCATGACTTCAGACCCCTCCGTCGGAGACATCGACGATTTCCGTCGTTGGATGCATCCCGAAGACCGCGACCGCGTCTGGAAGGTACTGAAAGACGCGATGGAAGGGCTGTCACATTGCTCGGCAGAATTCCGTATCTTGTGGCCCAACGGCACAGTGAAATGGGTCGCAGCCAATGGCCAGTTCTACTACTCCCCCGGCGGCGACCCGGAGCGGATGCTGGGCATGGCCGTGGACATCACCGAACGCAAGAACGCCGAGGAATCACTGCGCCGCAAGGAGATGGAGCTCAAGGAAGCCCAGCGCCTCGCTGGAGTCGGCAGCTGGCAGTGGGATCCGGATACCGACGCGGTCGTGTGGTCCGAAGAGCTCTATCGCATCGCCGGCCGCGATCCGAGCTTGCCGGCCGTGAGCTACAAGGAACACGTACAGCTCTATACCCGCGAGAGCTGGGACCGGCTGCAGGGCGCAGTCGCAACAGCCCTCCTCACCGGCGCTCCGTACGAATTCGTTCTGGAGATGGTCTGCGCCGACGGCACGCACCGATGGGTCATGGCACGCGGAGAGGCCCAGCGCGATTCCACTGGCCGCGTCGCAGGGCTCCGCGGTACGGTCCAGGACATCACGGAGCGCAAGGTTGCCGAAGAAGCGCTGTCCAGCGTGAACGGCCGTCTCATTGAAGCCCAGGAGTCAGAGCGCGCCAGGATCGCCCGAGACCTGCACGACGACATCGGTCAGCGCCTCGCAGTGCTGGCGATGGTGCTGGCACATGTGAAGGAACTTCTGCCGGATGCCTCGGGCGAGGCCCTCGGCTGCCTGGACGCGCTTCAGAAGCAGACCACGGAGATCATTTCCGGAGTGCAGGCGCTGTCACACGATCTGCACCCGCCACGGCTGCTGCATCTGGGCGTCGTGGCCGCAATGCGAGGTTTCTGCAGGGAGCTCTCGGGGCAGAAAAACGTCGAGATTGATTTCCGCGACGAGAACGTTCCGGGGAGCGTACCGCCGGACGTGTCGCTCTGTTTCTTCCGGGTCCTCCAGGAAGCCCTGCACAACGCGGTGCGACACAGCCGGGTCCAGCAATTCAATGTCCATCTTCGCGGAGCCGGGGACGCCGTCCATCTCACCATTCGTGATGAAGGCGTTGGCTTCGACGTCGATGCGGCGAGTCGAGGCCTGGGACTCGGCCTGACCAGCATGAGGGAACGTCTGAAGCTGGTAGGTGGCGAGCTGTTCATCGAGTCGCAATCGACACGTGGCACCACCGTTCTGGCCCGCGCGCCGGTTCGGCGAAGCTAGCTTCTCCTGCGGCTCGCAAGTGTGGCAATATCTGCGCGTGCGCCGTTCCCTTCGCGACAGTTGCTGGCTGGCGTTGCTGGTGGTGTTGCTGCTCCACAGCCCGCTGTCGGCCGTCGCACGCGGCGAAACCAGGCACGTGTTGGTGTTGTCGTCCTCCGAGCGACCGTTCGCGCCGCAATCCGGCTTTGCCGAGGCGCTCGTGCGGGAGCTGATCCGAGCGTCTCGCGAGCCCATTCGTTTCGTCGAGGTCTCGGTCCAGACCACGCGCGCGAGCGATGAGGCACCCGATCTCTCGATTGCGCATTGAAAAAAACACGCTTGCGGGGGGCAGTCACTGGCTGGGACGTGATTTGAGCCCCCGGTTCAGGTATCTGTCGTCGTGCACCGGTCTGCTGAAGCGCTGCGTTTCGTGCCGGAGTGCCGCTTCGCGCACCTGCGGATCGCGAGTCGCGTTCGTCGCGGTCCTCTTGCTCGTGTGGACCGCCTCGTCGGCGTCTGCCCAGAACTACACCTTCGACGCCAGACGCGTCGCGCTGGGGGGTGTCGGAGGGACCCCCAACCTGGCATCGAAGCTGGTCGAACGGCAGCGCCGGTACAAATCGATCCTGATCCCGGTGGGGCTGGTGAAGGTGTTGACCAACCTCCGCGTCTTTTACCCGAATCGCGAGGACTTCGACCTCTCTCGCGCCGTGGAGTTCGCCTACAGCCCGCTTCACCAGGTGTTCGGTCGAAGCGAAGACATCAACGGCCGGACGTTCTTGAGGGATACCATCAGGGCCCAACTCGATCCAGACCTCAATGCGTATCGAGGATTCGAGGTTGAGCCTTCGATCACTGCAGAGGGACTGATCTTGGAGAACTGGGGCAAGACCTTCATGGTGCACGAAGGCGACCGGAGCTTTCAGGGGATTTACGTCGGCGCGGGTCCGTATCTCGCGGCACGGGCGTACGGGGAGTTCGACAGCGAGCTTGTGGGTCTCCTGAACAGCCCGGTCGATGCGTACCTTCCGGCCGCCAGCCTCAGCATCGGCGGCGGGGAGACAGACCAGCTTGCCGTTGCGATTACAGGAGGGTATCGGGCGCGCTTTCCGTACTTCGCTCAGGAGGGGACTGCTGCCGGCCGCAATGGCATGTACGTCGCCGCGGATTTCCACTATCTGCAAGGCCTTCGCCTCGACGACTTCAACGTGAACCTTCAATTCGAGACCGACTCGTTTGGCCTCGTCTCGCCCAATCCGCCGACGCCCCCCTTTGCGCTCGATTGGCACACGTCGTCGCATGGGCGCGGGATGGCCATCGATGCCGGCGTCGCGTTCGTCGTCAATCGCTGGGACTTCGGCTTTGGTGTGGGCGGCGTTGCGAACCGGATCACCTGGACGGAGATCAAGCCACGCCACCTCACTCTTGTGAGCCTCTTCGGCGGGACCGAGTTCGTTTATGTCAAGCTACCCGCCACCGACGAGAAGCGGCGACTCGAGCTGCCGGTCACGTATACGAGCGATATCGCATATCACAGGGAAAAGTGGTCAGTTCTCACAGAGTACTCGCACGGTTTCATGGGCAAACAGTTCCGCGCCGGCCTGGAGTACAGGCTTGGTCTGGTAGAACTGAGAGGGGCAGGTCGCTATTACGACCGCCGCTGGTTTGGCTCAGCCGGGGCTGGCTTCAACCTGACACGCAATTTTGGCGTCGACGCAGGCCTCTTCGGCACCCAGACTTTCCTCGAACGAAACCCCCACCTTGGGTTGGCCATTTCCTTTCGCATCGACAAGAGGTAGTACGACGCCAGGCTCATCGGCTCCGTCTTGGGTCAACGGAGTCACCTGCCGGGCACTGTCGATCCCTCGCGAATAAGGACGAACGATCGGTTGCGGATGAAGTTTGAGTCAATCTGCGTCCGGGGATCGTCCAGGTAGCTTGCGGAGAACAGTCCGAGCAGAGGGCCGAGCTTGGCTGCCAGGAAGTTGTCGAGCCCGATCGGGGTCAGCGGATCGGTGACGGTGAGCTCGGGAATCCGCACGACGAGCCGATCTCTCACGTTGACGGTCGTGGCCGTGATTTCCAATCCGTCGTACGTCACTATCTCGCCGCCCGTCCCCCAGTCCCAGTGCCCGTAGAATCGGCCCCGGTAATCCCCCGCGTACTTCCCCCATTCCGACGGCGGCAGACTCGTGTTCGGCGGCGCCTCGCCCGTCAAAGGATGAAGGGCGGCATAGGCACAGAGCGCGGCGTCGTCGGGGGAGGCCGCTCCGTTGAAGAGCAACGAGACGGCAAAGGTGTGATCGGGCGCCCAGATGAGGCTGCTGCTCGATCCGAAGACATTTCCGCCGTGCATTCGGAGATTGGCTCCGTAATAGTTCGGGAGAACCATCACGCCGAAACCATAGTAGATAGGTTCGCCGCTCTGCATGTCGACCTGGGGTGACTGCATGATTCCGGCGGAGTGAGGGGTGAGGATTGGACTCCCGCCCTGCATCAGGATCAGCGCAAATCGGGCCAGGTCTCGCGCTGTTGCGAAGCCGAGGCCTGCAGGCGCCATGACCCAGTTGTCGTACGCGTCCGGAGCGGCGATCACCGATTCTCCGGTGAAGAGGTCCACGTAGTGCTCGTAGGCGTAATCCCCATATGCCAGGACATCGGATGGCAGCAGCGTGGCGGATGTCATGCCGGCGGGGCCGAACACGCGGTCCTTCATATATTGGTGGTATGGGAGGCCGCCGGCCCTTTCGGCGATCAGCCCGGCCAGAGAGAAGTTCGGATTGCTGTAATTCCAGAACGAGCCCGGCGGCGCGTAGAGCGGAATCGCCGACTGACCCGCCGCCCACTCCGAAAGCGCCGTCGGCGTCGTCGGTCCCGCAAGACCGTAACGAAACATGTACTGGTCATAACGGTCCGGGAACGACGACGTGTGCGTGAGCAGGTTCCACACGCTGATGGTGTGTGAAGGCCATGGCCCCGAAACTTGAAACTCGGGAATATATCGAGTGACGGGGGCTTGAAGCTCTACCCGGCCCCGCTCGACCTGTTGCAACAGCGCGGCCGCGGTCATCATCTTCAGTGTGGAACCAAACCGAAAGACCGTGGCGGGCGTTACATCACCGCCCTGCTCCCGGTGCTTGACGCCGTAGCCTTTCTCGTACACCAATGATCCGTTGTCGATGATGGCGATCGACGCCCCGGGTATGGCGTTGGCGCGCATCGACAATTCAACGCACCTGTCAATCCTCTGGAATGTTCCACCCGTCCTTTCGAGCTCGTCACCGTAGGGGGTCGGCGGCTTTTGGGCGACCAGGAGCTGCCGCGGAACCGGGCCGGAGGGGACCTGCACACGAGCCTGGATGGATGAGACCTGTTGTGCGCCGCCGAAAATTGCCGTGACGGCCCCGACAATCAGCGTGACGATGATGACGCCGAAGATCCGAGTTTGGAATGAGTTATGTCTCATGATGGATTTCTACCCAATTGAGTCGGCGTGATTATTTTTGCCTCGTTCACCGTGCTTGGTTCAATCGGCGTCAACGGCGGCGTCGCTGCCATCCGTGCGCCCCAGTCGTCCCATAGCGCTGCGTGCGGCTCCTGTGGCATCGATGTGTTTGGCAGCTTTCGCAAGGCCTCGCAACGGCATGTTGTTGTAGATGCATTCGTACTCGCCTGCGCGTACGAGGAAGGTCTCGTGCCAGATGCCGATGTCGCCGTTCGAGCCGATTTCCTTGTTGAACTTCACCCAGTATGGGTAGTGGGTCTGGTCGCGGTTGCGAGAATACGCGGTCAGGTGTTCAAACGATCGCCAGTACTGCACATTCGTCGTGAGGCCCAGGGGCTCCCATCCGAGAAAGCCGCTCTTGGGATCCGCAGCGACCTCTTTGAGCATCTTTGACATGGTGGACAAGAACCAAAGATATCTGGGCAGCTTCCACCAGCGGTTGAAACGTGCGCCGATAATAAAGATGACGAAGTCACCCTCGATTGAAGCAGCGATGCGGCGATTGATCGTGGCCAACGGCGAGATTGTACTGCAGGCGCTCAACTCCTGCCTGGCTCGAAACCCCAAGCCATCAGAACAATCATCTTTTTGGCGACCTCACTTGTATAATCGCGCCACACCTGACCATTACCTCCGGCACCGAATTCGGCCGCCCTCAAGTCATCCGAAGTTTGTCAGGCGGCCGGACTCCGCGGCCGGGGCAGGAGCGCAATCGCTTTCTGGACGGCGTGGAGCGGCTGGGCAACGCTCTGCCCGATCCGGTCCTGATCTTCGTCGGGTTGATCGCGCTCCTGATGGGGATGTCCGCAGTCGGCGCGGCTGCCGGCTGGTCGGCCGTCAATCCCGTCACCGGCGATACGCTCGGCGTGAAGAGCCTGTTGTCGGAACAGTCGCTGCAGTTGATCATTGCGGAGACCCCGCGCACCTTTACGGGGTTCGCGCCCCTGGGCCTCGTGCTCACGATCATGCTCGGCGCGGGCGTGGCCGACGGCAGCGGCCTGTTCGCCGCGCTCATGCGCGCGGCCCTCAGCGCCGTGCCCGGCGCGCACTGGTACCCGCGACGATGTTGATGGGCATGCTGACCTGCCATGCGGTCGATGCCGGCTATGTCGTCTTCGTGCCACTGGCCGGTCTGATCTTTGCCGCTGCTGGCCGCCATCCGGTCCTGGGAATTACCGTCGGCTTTGCCGGCGTGTGTGTCGGTCTCGCGGGCAATCTGCTGCCGGGTCAGTACGATGTACTGATCCTGGGCATCACCGAAACCGGCGCTCGGCTGATCGAGCCCGGCTGGACGATGAACCCCGTGGGCAACTGGTGGTTCACCATCGCGATTGCGGTGGTGTTTACCGCGCTGGGCTGGTTCGTCATCGAGCGCATCGTCGCCCCGCGACTCGGGCCATGGCATGGTGACGGTTCCGAAATGAGCGAACGGCAGTCCGCACAGCTCACGGCCGTGGAACGGCGCGGCCTGTGGGCAGCTGGGCTGGCCGCGCTGGGAGTCGTGGCCGTGTTCGCCGCACTGGCGCTGTGGCCGGGCTTTACGCCGTTGTACGACGAGGCGGCCGCGCCAGGCCAGCGGCTCACTCCGCTGTTTCGGGGTCTGACGCCCGGGTTCCTGTTGCTCTTCCTCGCAACCGGCTGGGCGTACGGCGCGGCCACCGGCACGGTGCGATCCCATCGCGATATCGTGGCGATGATGGAGAAGGGCCTGGTGGGCATGTTGCCCTATCTGGTGCTGGTGTTCTTCGCCGCCCAGTTCGTGGCCATGTTCGGCTGGTCGAACCTGGGGCCGATCACGGCGATTGTCGGCGCGGACCAACTGCGCGACCATGCACGCGCCCTCGGCGCTGCTTCTGCCGATGTTGACGACCATGTCGGCCTGGCTCGATTTTCTGATCGCTTCCGGTTCGGCGAAGTGGACGGCGATGGCGCCGGTGGCTGCGCCGATGATGATGCTGCTCGGCATCTCCCCGGAAATGACCACCGCGGCCTATCGGGTCGGCGACACCGTCACCAATCTGATCTCGCCGCTCAATCCGTACTTCGTGCTGACGTTGGCTTTCTGCCGGCGCTGGATCCCGGACTTCCGCCTGGGCTCGTTGCTCGCGCTCGTGCTGCCCCTGAGCATCGCGTTCTTCCTGGGTGGCGCCATCTTGACCGCGATCTGGGTGGTGCTCGAAATCCCGGTCGGACCCGGCGCGGCAGTGTCCTACTCACTACCTGCTCTAGTGCGCTGACTGGCAGGCGGCGTGACCCTGGACTTCGGTATCGAGCGCAGCTACGATGTGTGGGTTCAGTGCGACCACCTGCCGGCCGAACTGCTCCGGCTCCGTTGGAGCCGACCAGGCATCCAAGAAGGAGGCGCATCATGAACGTTCGCGTCGTTGCGGTCATACGAGCCGTGATCATCACGGCGGCCCTCGGCACCGCCGCCTGCAGCAGTGATACGACGCTGCCTCCCGGAAGCCCGACGCCGGTTGACCAGAACGCGACCGTGACAGGCATGGTCTGGCTGCACGACACGGGAGGCGTCAAACCGGACGCGAATGTTCAAGTGAATGCCTGGGTTCAGACGCGAAGTGCAGGATGGCCCCTCGGTCCCACCATCTCCGGCCCGGACGGCCGTTACAGTTTTACAGTCCCGACCGGCGCTTCGGTCCGCCTCCTCGCCCATCGTGATTATCAGCCGTGTGTCACCGCAAATGCAGCAGCAACCGGCAACACCAACCTTGACGTTCACACCATCGTTGATCCAGCCCAGCTCGGTGCCCATCTGCCCGGCGAGCTGCTCGTCCGCACTCCGACGCTCTCGGGGAGGGTCTTCGAGACGACTGCGCTCGGACGACAGCCTGTGCCGAACGTGCGTGTGGCGCTGGACATGATGGGCGGTCTTGGCGATGTCAGCGCGACGACGCTCACCGATTCCGATGGCGGTTACGTCCTGTGCGGCCTGGGTGGTGCCGGCTCCACGTACGTCTGGGCCTCGAAAAGCGGCTACAAAACCGCTGATGTCGGGACGGTTCCTCTGAACGGCAACACCATCCGCGACATAGAACTCCAGCGTTAGAAAGTCGCTGAACGCTGCCGTTGTCGATCAGGCGCGGAAGCGTAAGCGGTAGGAACCACACGCCACCGCATCGGTACGGGGCGAGATTCACTTGCGGTGGGGTGCCGGAGCGATGCACGGCTGGCCAGATCCGCCAGGGGCCAGACCCGCGGCAAGGCGTATGGCGTTAGATAGCGCCTGCTGACGCGGTGTGTTTACGCCACAGGTCGGTCCGATAGGAATGATGATGACTGGAGACTGCCACCACAGGTCGCCGTTTGCGATTGGTTCAACGGGCGTGCTTTCTGACGGGACGTCGTTCTCGTCTCGTTGCCCGCCAGTACGGCCCGAGGATTGGCTATCGGCGGTGACGACCGGCGTTGGTGCGTGTTGAGGCGGTGGCGGACGACGGGCGACTGACGGCGGCACCGGGTCGGGGTCGATCCACAATCCCAGTCGAGCCCTTCGTGCGGCCTGTTCAGCGGCGGCAAGAGTCGCATCTGACGAATATTCCGTGTCGTGCCAGGCCAGGCCAGCCTTGACTAGCTCGAGATTGACATCCTTGACTTGCGAACTGACGCGGGATACCAGACGGCCGTATGGGTCCCTATATAAACCGGTGACCGTTACGATCTGATCCATGACCAGCGACCGTGTAAAGTCGATCGCGTCTATGAAATAGGGCTGACCACGCTCCGGAGCATCGACTCCGTGAAACCGAAGTATGTCCCGGCCGTAGGGTGCTGTGACGGCGATCGTATCGCCATCTACGACGCCGGTGACCAGTGCCACGAATGATGTGGGGTGTTCCGCTGGCGATAGGTCCGCGTTCGTATAGAGCTTCGACGGCCCGTTAACGATCCCGCGTCGTTCCTGTTCCTGTCTGGCGATATCGGCCAGCGAGGGCGCCTGCGCGTTGAGTGCCGACCCGGTGCCGAGCATCCCCAGCACTATCACCGACCGCCGGAAGCTCGATCTCAGCATTTGCTTCTTCCGTCGAGCTTACGCCCCTTCGTTCTCCAGGCCAAAGGCAAATAGCGCGAATACCGTTCCGGGCAGTGAAAGGCCCCGAATGGATACGACGTGGTCGTGGCCTGCGTGCTGACGGTGCGGCGAGTGTAACCTACCCGACAGACGGCCCTGGCGGCACATGCCATAACACGGTTATGCGCACTTTGGCAATGGCTGCTCCACGCACCGCCGCTCGTTCCAGCGTTCCGTCAGCCGAACCCAGTCATACCGAATCGGTGTCGGCCACCCTGTTGGCTGGCCCCCGACCACTCACGACTGGGGAGCTGGCACGAATGGTAGGCATGAGTCCGGCCTTCATCCGGGAGGAGATTCAGGGCGGGTATCTCCACGCTGTCGTCGTCGGCCGAGGGCAAACACACGTCTACCGCATTCCCGCGAGAGAAGCGTATCGCTACATCAAGCAACTCGGCATCCTCTGAGCGGTTGCATGTCCTGGCAACCGTCCATTCCAGCAAGTGTCACGACGACCCCTGGCACCGACGCACCGAATCTGCTCTGTCCGGCGTGTCAGCAGCCCCTCGTCTATCGTCAAACCGTGTTCAACGGGCGGAGTCCAAGGGAACGGTGGGACTACTTTGCCTGCCAGACCTGTGGCCTCTACGAATACCGGCACCGCACCAGGACACTGCGCTCGACGGCACAATTACCATTCCGCCTTCCGTAGGCCCTGGACATCGGTAAACACGCCGTTGAGCATGAGCGATCACGTCCGCCCTCCCGTCCCGCCTTTATAATCCCTCCGAATTGGCCCTGACTCGGGTAGTGCACTAGCGCCCTGTGTCAACGACAAGGTCGTCGCGGAAGGGTCGAGGTGAGCGAATATGACTCTGCAGCAGTCCATCGTGCTCGCCCTGCAGGCGAGCATTTTCATGACCGTCTTCGACTTCGGTCTCCAGGCAACCTTCGACGACGTGCTGTACGTGGTCCGGCGCCCGTCACTCCTCGTTCGCTCGCTCGTGGCGATGTTCGTGATCATGCCGGTCGTGGCGGTCACGCTGGCCGAGACCTTTACTTTCCTTGAATCAATAGAGATCGCCCTCGTGGCGCTGTCGATCTCGCCGATTCCTCCGCTCCTGCCTGGAAAGGAAAAGGATGCGGGCGGTGACGCTTCTTACGGGCTCGGGCTCATGGCGATCGCTGGCGGGCTCTCGATCGTGATTCTCCCGCTCACCCTACAGCTCCTCGGTCGCTACTTCGGGCGGCCCTTCGCGATGTCATCCGGCGCTATCGCGCGGGTTGTGCTGACGTCGGTGATCCTTCCGCTGGCGGCGGGCCTGGCGCTACGCGCCATCGCCCCGCGACTGGCCCGGCGTCTCAGGAAGCCGGTTGGCCTGGTCGCGAGGACGGTGCTGGCAATCGGGGTGCTCGGACTTCTCGCCGGCGTGCTTCCAGCGGCGCTCGCACTGGTGGGCAACGGCACCCTCGTCGCCCTTGCCGTTTTTGCGGCGGTTGGCCTCGTCGTCGGGCACTGGCTCGGGGGCCCACGCGACGACGACAGGCTGGTGCTCGCACTATCAACGGCCAGCCGGCACCCGGCGATTGCGCTGGCCGTGGCCAGTGCCAATTTTCCGGACGAACCGAACCTCGGCGCGAGCATCGTGTTGTACCTGCTGGTGAACGCGCTCGTCGCGTTCCCGTTTCTGGCTTGGCGGAAGCGTCGAGCGCCTGCCTGAGAGACCTCATCGGGGATCGATGTCTCGGGCTCGACCGCGTTGACACGGACGCTCGACCTGACCGCCGACGTCTCCAATGTCCTCAACGCCACGATGTTCAGCCCGCCATTCCTACCGGAAACCGCCTACGACAACGAGTGGATGGGGCGCACCTTCAGGATTGGCTTCCGGTATCGATCCAGGTAGGAAAGTTGCAAGTCGGCGCGGACCTTTAGTCTCCGCGGACTCCGACTTCCGCCCGCGCCCTCACGGAAACCGCCGCCTGTCAGGCGTCCCGGTGGCACGGCCGTGGCTTCCCTCGGCGATTGTGAAGCGCGATGTCGGCCTCCGGGCGGTGGAAGCTCTCCGCAAATACCTGATGCTCGACGAACGATGGACACTCCATGAACCGCGTGGCTTCACGTGGTGGGCTTATGGACTGGCCCAGCACGTCGAAGCCCTCCCTCCGGCATCGGATGATAAACACGAGGTCTGTAAGGTGCGGGTCTGGACCGACGTGGCGAAGGAGGTTGATCCCGCTCGAGACCCGGCGAAGATCCTGGGGTCCCTGAACATCCATCAGACGCTGAATGCACTGGTGTGGGACCCGACGAACGGGACCGTTGCCGAGTCCTGCACCGCCATGGTCACGAACGAGAACAACAAGAACACCGAGGGGTTGAGCAAGCTGCTCACCTGGGCGGCGCTCCTCCAGAACAGCGCGGCGCACTCGCGATCGCGCCGGGTCGCGGACTCCGTGGGAGGCATTCCGGCGGCGTCGGATCACCCGCGCAGCGGCAGGCGGCCCGAAATGGATGAGCTCCTCGACGTGCCAATGGCGGTGATTGCGCCCGCGGGGAGGCACGCGTCGGCGTTTATCGGTCCGTTCACGGAAGCACTCGGAGCATTCGTGACTCGGTTCAGTGTGCTCGGCGTTGACGCAAACGGATTCACATGCAAAGTGCCGTTCACGGTTTCCCGGCCGGCGGTCATGATGATGGACAATGGCCAACCGCCCGAGGCGGCGCTGGTGAAAGTATTCTCCGACGTTCCGCATCCGGCATTCGGGAGCGGGGCGCTGCTGACGCTGTCGCTTCCTCTGTTGTTCGCCGACAAGAACGACGTCCCCGGGATTGCCAACATGCTGAACCTCGTCGAGTCATCGAGGGCAGGCACCGATACGACGCTGCTCGGCGCCTGGTGCCAGGACCCCACCAACGACGAGGCGGCCATTACGTTCCGCGCCTTTGTCCCAAATGTGTTCGCCCAGCCAGGGTTGCTTGAAAACCTGATTCTCGATCAAGCGGTTCGGTCCAGGTTCGCAGCATCGATGTTTGGGGCGATATGGCCCGTCGGCTGTTGAGATAACGCGGTGAGAAAGCATGAGGTCACACGCTCAGTAGCAAAAGCATCAATACGAGGGAAGCCACGCTGGCGCAGGCGGTCCTGATTGCGTTCCACCGGTTCCACCGCGGCTCGAAGGCCTCCCTCGCACGCTTTCGCGTCGTCTCGTTCATCGAGTCCGGGTCCAGCTTCTGAAGCTCGTTGTTCAGGGGAATGTTGATGGTGACAGTCGGCAACTGCACACAGAGCAGGTAGAGAAGCGCGGCGACGATGATCAGCAGGCGATCGGTGCCGCTCAGTGTCCACATGCCAAGTACAGCCGCCGTGATCAGCGCCAGGACCGAACCGACCCACACGAAGACAAACAGCGGTGGATTGTTCTGGATGACGCGATCGATCGCCTGAAACGCCCGTATGAAGCCGCCGTCGTCCATGCTCCTGATGCCCGGCATGACGACGACCGCAAAGGCGAACAGAAGGCCGGCAACCAACGAACAGAGAAACGTTGCCAGCGCCAGGACCGCGTGAAAGATCGTCACCTTCGCCTCCAGTAGCGTGGAGTCCTTTACGCGGCTCGACGGCTGCCGATCGGCAGGACACGATGCCTCATGTATGCGACGAACGTCGCCATGACGAGCAGCACCAGTGTGATCGCCGCCGAGCTTATCTCGCCGCGCACCAGATGGTAGGCCGTCGCCGACACCATCACGATCATGATCCCGCCGGCCGCCCATGTGACTAGCCACGGCCGGATCCGCGTCAATCCCGGAAGCGTAAGTCCAACCGCGGCCAGCACTTCGGCGACGCCGAGGAAAAGCTGGAACCATCGCGGCAGCGACGCGTTCATCAGGGCGGCGATCTCAGGCGGAGGCCAGAGAAAGAGCAGGCCGTGTGCCAGGAATGCAACCGCGAGCAGCACTTGCAAGACCCAGAGCGTAGTGTTCATGACCTCACCTTCCGTCTTCTATAACACGTCGAACGGGAAATTCTCGGTTCGACATCCGACCAAAAATGGGGGGGAGGTCTGGAGACCAGTGACTGCGGACTTATGAGCTCGGACTGCGGGCGGGCGAGCCGTAGTGCACCAGCACGTGCCAGAGCGGCTTCAAATGCTGGAGCGCCTCCGCATGGCTGCCCCAGTCTCGCCAAGCATCCGGTTGGTTTCGTAACGACGCTTCGGCCTGTCCGATCACCACCGCATCCACCATCCCATCCGTGCCCGCGATACGCTGCGCGAGGCGCGGCATGGCCGGTCCACGAAAATCGTCTGGAACTTTGCGCACGGGGAGCCGAAATCCGGAGTGCCATCGCAACGGGATGGCGTATTTCAAGGCAAGCTCACTCAGGATTGTCCCGACGGCGGTCTCCGCAAACGCCGGGTCGGCCACCAACAGCTCGACATCCTGGTGCAAGTCCACAGGCCCATGCACTTGCGCTTCGATCTGAGTGTCGAGCACCCGCCCCGGCTCTGCGTCGGCTGGTTCCCTCCGCGGTTGCTGGAGATCCTTGAGGACGTCCAGCAGTCGAGAGACGGTCAGATTCGGAACTCCGAGAGTGGGCGCACGAAAGGGCGGCCACGGAGGGGTCGCCATTCCGCCCTCCTCGACTTCCGCGAACAATGCGACCATCACGCTGTCCATCCGGCCGATGGTGCCCAGGCGTTCCGTCGCACGAGGGTCCTCGCTGCCCATGAACGTGAAGGACGTTCGCATCGAGACGTCACGCCGCAGTACGAAGTAGCACGATCCGAAACGCGGAATGGGGCCGTCAGGATAGCGAACGAGCTCCAGGGCTCCGTACTTCGGGCGTTCCGACGCCGTCACCCCGTCGGTGTGGTATGCGCCCCCGAACAGTGCGCTCTCCCACGTGTCACGGGCGCCGCCGCGAAACGCAGAGACGCTCCCGCTCGACAGCCCGGTCTCGAACTGGTTCCGGTAGACAGCCACATCAAGAAGCGCTTCGGCCACAGTCGTGGATGTCGGGCCCAGGCGGTCCGGATGGAAGTGGACCACGACACGGGCGTGCGCTCGCACACATTCCATGGCCTCCCGGTAGGTGCCTGCTGCACATCCAGCCCGCTGAAGGAAGTCGGTCACGCGTGGACGCACCGCTGCTTCTCCACGTTGCACCACGGCTTGTACGTGACGCAGAGCCGCACGCTGTGCCGGCGACAGGCGGTCGAGATCGAAATCGTGCGGTGTCACATGGACTGCTCCAGCGCACCAAGTGGGGCTCAGTGTAACCGCTACGTCTAGCCGTGGGAACCTGGAGAGCCCAATGAAGATGCCTTGATTGTGAGGACCGTGCTCGGCCTGCCAACGCCGAGGAAGATGCACGCAAATCGGCGGCCGCCGTTGGACCGCGTGCTCGCGGGAATGGATGGGGGCCGCCCTGGTCAGCGACCCTCGAGGGCCAGCCGGAACGCGGCCATCTCCTCGCCGTTGCGAACCAGCAGGATGTCGCCGGCCAGCACCGGATGGTTCCAGGTCTTGCCCTCGATTGCCGGGACGCGCGCGAGCTCGGTGAACTTGTCGGCGGTCGCCGACACGAGCGCCAGCTCGCCGTCTTCCGACAGCACGAGCAACAGGTTCTGGTCGGGCAACAGCAGGAGCTGGCCGTGGCCGTAGCGCCCGCCCTTCCACTTGCGTGTGCCGTCCTCGAGATCGATGCACGCGAGAATGCTGCCGTCGAAGCCGAAGGCATGGCCCTGGTGCACGACGAAGTCGTTGAAGTACGGCTTCAACCCGCTGGACGTCCAGCGCTCTTTCACGATCCATCCGCCCGGCTCGTGCGCCACGGCGAGACGGAGCATGCCGTTCTTGGCCGCGAGCCCCGAGCCGCTGCCGATCAGGAGATCCCCGCCCGCGATCACCGCAGGCTGCACGATGCTGTCGCCGGCCCACTCGAGCGTCCAGAGCACCGTGCCGTCGGACGGCGCGAGGCCGACAGCACCCAGTCCGGTTACCAGAACGATCTGGGCGACGCCGTCGATCGTCGCCAACTGCGGCGAGCTGTAACCGCCGCCGTGTTTCGGGCCGAACCAGCGCGGCTTCCCTGTGGCGGCATCGTAGGCGGCGAGCCAGCCGGCCGTGGCGGCGATGACGAGGTCGTCGACCACGAGTGGCGAGCTCGCGATGCCCCAGTCCGGGATCTGCCTGCCGGTGTCGGCCACCGCGTTGCGCGACCAGACGACCGCACCGTCACGGGCGTCGAGGGCGTTCAGGATGCCGGTTCCACCGAGTGTGTAGACGCGGCCGTTGGCGAGGGTCGGCGTCCCACGCGGGCCGGCGCCGGCATTCGATTCCCAGAACCGGGCCGCGTCGCGGTGTTTCCACACCGGCTCGCCGGTTTTCAGGTTGTAGGCAGACACGATCTCGTCCTCACCGCGCTGCTCCTGCGTGAACAGGCGATCGCCGCGCGACGGCGAAGGACGACCAGCCCGGTCCGATCGGGCGGCGCCACAATTCGACGGGCGGCGAGCGCGACCAGTCGGTGTCGATCCGCACACCGCGAATCGCGCTGTCGCGCTCAGGTCCTCGAAAGCCGGGCCAGACGGCTTTGGTGTCCGATCCCGTCGAATCGGCATGGAGCGGCGCCGGCTCGCGGCTGTCCTCCGGAACCGGCTTGTCCGAAGCCTCCGCGACGACCGCACCCGGCGTGGGCCCGGCGGGCTCGGCGCTCGGCCGATCGAGTCCTTTTGCAGGCGGCGTGGCGGCTGCAGCGGCCGGGAGCGCAACCGGCCTGCCAGCACCAGAGTCGAGAGGTTCGTCGCCGCCCTGGGCCAGAAGCCGTTGTTCCGGCGTCTCGGTCCATCGCCACTCGAGATCCGAATCAGCGTCGCCGGTTATGCCGTTGGTCCGGATGAGGGTCAACGTTCCGCAGGCGAGCACGATGGCGGCGACCATCGACGCACGCCGAACTCCGCTGGAGAAGCCGCGGCTCGCCACAGCCCACGCGACGAGGGCGAGGCTGAGGGCCGGGATGGCGTAGATGAACGGCATGAACCCCATCATCCCGTTCGATATGGACTCGTGAACGAAACGTGATGTCGCGGCCACGGCCGCGACCATCAGGGCGATTGCGCCCAGCCGCTCGGACCAGGGCGCCCTGCTGAAGAAGAGCCACCAGACGACAATCACCAGCCCGAACACGGCCGCGCCAACGATGCCGATGGCAGCCCACTCGGGAACGACGGCCGGAACCACCAGCCAGCCGAGCCACTGCAGCGCAGCGGCGACAACGCCAGGCCAGAGGCGGAGCGGTTTGCTGGAAACGCCGGGGGCGCTGGGAGCGTTGTCGCGATTAATTGTCATGTCACCCTACTCGAGCTGAGAGCCCGCGTGGCCGCGTCGGTGTGTCCGGGCATAGCCGTAGACACTCTACGGCTATAGACGCAGGACGCCTGCAGTTTGTTGCGCGGCCGTCGTGCGCCTATGCGGGCACAGCGCAAAGGCGCCCTAAGGAATGTAGACAGGGGTCACTATGACATCCGTGCCGTCGCCGACGATGAGGTTTGGCGCCTGATTGTTGTCCTGGCAGACGAATTCGAAGCTTTCCGCTCCGCTCTGCCATCGCAGGTAGTTGCCGCTCTTCCACGGCGCCGTATACGCGCCGGGATCGTCAACCGTGATCTCGTACCTGATCGTGTTGAAATCGGTACGAGTCAACCGTTCAATCGTATGCAGTTGGTCGGTCGTGGGTAGTCCCAGGTTGTCGATCCACACCTTTTCATTGAAACCGACCGTATCGACGACTAGTGTGTCGCCTTCCCAATGCCCCACAGAGTGTCCGCGATAGCTGGGCGGCAGGTTTGGCGGGTGGGCCCGGCCATCCATGTAAATCGTTCGGAAGCTGTGGGCGCCACCGGTCTCGAAAATGTAGAAGCGCTTGAGCTCGCGATCGTCGACGAACTGCGTGCCGTATGCCGTCGCGACCTGCCGCATGGCGCTTGACGGTTTGCACCGGACATACGGTTCATTCCGGATTTGGACGCGGTTGGCAAACAGCGCCCGGGCCCAGGGTTGAAATGGAATCTGACTGAGCCGGGGCTTTGACGCGAGGAAGGGATCGGTCGGTTCCCGCACGTCGGCCGCAAAGAGCCCAAAGTCCTTTGCGTTGTCCGGCCGTGCCAGAGGAACGTTCGGCGCGCCGACCTCCCAAAGGCCGCGCGGTTCGCCCTCGACCAGACCAAGATTGATCTGGCCATCCGGAAAGCGCGGCGCCGCTTTGGCCGGCGGCGGCGGCGCCCCGCCGCGGCCCTGCCCCCCGCCCCGGCCCTGACCCTGCTGGCCCTGTCCCGGATTTTGCCCGCGAGCCTGGGCGAACCCGGTCGACGCCGTGGCCAGCGTCAGCATCAGCACAATGCCGGCACGCCTAAAGAATCGATATCGCATGCAATTGTTCCTTAAGCCCTGAGCCCTGAGCCCTGAGCCTTGAGCCTTGAGACTTGAAACTTGACGTTTCATGGCCGGTTGTCCTGGCAATAGTAGACCGGTAGTTCCTCGCCCGCCATCCACTGCAGTGTCCAGCCCGCAGACCAGGATCGCGTGTACGCGCCCGGATCGTCGATCGTCACTTCGTACCTGAGCGTGTTCATATCGGTGCGCGTGAATCGCTCCACCAGGTGGAGCTGCTCGGTGTGCGGAAGGCCGCCATTGCTGAACCAGAATTTCTCGTTCAGCCCTTTCGTATCGACGACGAGCGTGTCCCCGTCCCATCGGCCTCGCGCGTTCCCGTAATAGAGGGGGTTCGTGTCGTTTCCGCCAAGCTCGCCCTGTTGGGGCCGGCCGTCGGTGTAGATGAAATGCCAGTCATGATTGCCGCCGCCGGCCATGACGAAGATCCGTCCGAAGGTCTTGTCTTCCAGGAACTGATTCCCGTAGGGCATCTGAAACTGCCGCACCGCGCCCGGCGGCTGGCAGGTCAGATACATCGGATCGCCGTTGAGGAGATTGCGCTGCCGGAACTGGTAGAGCGCTCGCGCCCAGGGCTTGAAAGGCGCCACCTTGGCGATGTCGCCGAGATTCTTCAGCAGTCCGTTGCCATCCATGGCCACATTGGCCCCGGCTTCCATCAACACCGTGGAGCTCGGCCTGGCCCAGTATCCCGTTTCGCCAGGCGCGGCGCCCAGGCGCGGCTTGCCGTCGGGCCAGCGTGGAACAGGGAGGACGGACTTATTGCCAGGGGCCGGTTTCAAGGCTGCCAGTGCCGCCGGCGACATCTCCAATACTCTCTTGTTCGTACCCGTAAGGACGATCGAGGTTCCCCAAACCTGCGTGCTTCCGTCCCGGGCGCGCGGGCCCTGCACGGTCACGGCATCTCCGGGCTTGAGCGAATTCATGTCCCAGCCGCTGCGCTCCAAATCCAGCTGACTGTCGAGTTCCACGGCCCAATTCACCGTTCGTCCTTCGCTGACGACATTCACCAGGACGTGCACGTGCGGATTGGCCCAATCCACCTTGGTGACCCGCCCGGTCAGCGTGGTCTGCCTGGCCGGGTCGAACTTCGCCGAAATAGCGTGATGTGCAGCCAGAGGCGTGACTGCCAGCGTCGAGACCAAGCCCGCAAGCAAACAACGAACGACGTTCCGCGACATTCCAGTTCCTCCTCACGACTCGGAAGCTCGAGGCAGCCGGACATGCTGTCCGCCCCATCCGAGCACCGAGGCACGCTACTGGGATTGTAGGCTGAGTGGGCGTGTTCACAACAGGACAGACACCTTGCCGCGGTTAACAGGATGCTGGGTGCGGCGACATGCGTCGAATGCAACTCCCCGAATCGCCGACTGCGTGCGCCGCCCTCGCGCTCCTGCTGCTGATGCCACTGCCGGCGGCCGCACAGGACGTGACGGAACCTGCCTTGAAAGCGGCATTCATCTACAACTTCGCAAAGTTCACCGAGTGGCCCGCCGACGTGATGACCACTGCTGCGCCGTTGCATCTGTGTGTGCTCGGCGACCCGGCCATCGGGGATGCATTGGAGCGTGTGGTGCAGGGCCGCACGCTGGCCGGCCACAGCATCGAGGTGTCGCGGGCGGAGTCCGCCGGCCCGCCGCGCGCAGGGTGCCACATCCTGTACGTCTCCGGCGTGACCGCCGAGCAAGCGGCCAAGCTCGTCGCCAGCCTCCGTGACGCGCCGGTCCTCACGATCAGCGATGTCAGCGGATTCACACAACTCGGGGGTATCGCGCAGTTCTTTTTCAAGCACGGCCAGCTGCGCTTCAGCGTTCAGGTCGAGGCTGCCAGGCGCGCTCGACTTCAGATCAGCTCCAGACCTGCAACATCAACATGATTCATCGGCTCGGTCGCTCCTGGGAGCTCTCCGGCGGCGTGCGGAATATCTTCGACACCCGGTATTCGGACCCCGTCTCGAGTCAGCACCGTCAGGACGCCATTGCCCAGAACGGCATAACCGCCCGGATCGGATTCCGCTGGATGCTGTGGACGAACTGATAGGACAGCCTCGCAGGCCGTAACGCGACGCGCTGCCGCGGCCATCACCCGCTGCGCGTCCACTGCGAGGTCGCCGGAATCCACAACCAGCGCTCTGACGGATGGCTCGCACAGCGGAAGAGAATCGTCGGCTCTTCCGCGTCCGCCGGGGACACGCCCGCAAACGTGACCGGTTGCCGGCAGGTCCGACAGAGCGGGGACCAGAGGCTGGAGTCGTAGAACGTTCCAGTGTCTCTCATCCGTTCGAAGAGCCGCCCACACCGAACGCAATAGCCCGTGTCGATCTTGCCGACCGGGGGATCCAGCATCTCGATGGTGACGTGATACTCCAGCGTCTGCCCGCAAGTCGGACACGTAAGCTTCGGCGTGGCCATGTGGTATTAGAGCGCAAATTCCAGCGGCGCGTACGGGTACGAGTTACAGTACCTTACCTGTACGAGACCCGTCCCCCCGAGGGTTGAACGGGGAATTCCTTGACGTAGCAACAGACATCGCGGATCATGCGACCCGCCGACAGCCCTGTCGTCGGGATCGTCAGCCAACCAAGAGGTGCCCGCGTATGTCAACGAACATGAAACGTTCTGTGTCCGCGATCTTTGCAGTCGCCGCCGTCATGATGTGCAGCCTGATCGTTTCGGCGCAACGCCCGCAGGCTCTTTTCCCCGTGATCGTGGTTTTCCAGGACAGCGCACCCTTTCAGAGCTTCGAAGCAGAATACCGGGCAGACGATCGTGCGCGCGCGAATCCGGCTGCGTGGGAGTATCTGGCTCGCGGTGTCGCGGGCGCAACCCAGGCCTTCGAGCGCCGCCACGGATTCCGAGCCGACCACGTGTTCAGCGCCGCGATCCGGGGCTTCTCGGCCGCGCTGACCGCCCGCCAGATCGCCGATCTGGAGAACGATCCGATGGTGTCGTATATCGAGCCCGATGGTGTGATGACCACCGTCGCCCAGACGCTGCCGTGGGGTATCGACAAGATCGACGCCGACCTCAGTTCGACGGCGGCCGGGAACGGTAGTGGCGCGGTCACCAATGTCAATGTGTACATCATCGATACCGGCGTAGATACCGCGCACGCGGATCTCAACGTGGTCGGACACGTCAAGTTCGGCATCGGGCCGAACGAGGACTGTAACGGCCACGGAACGCACGTCGCGGGGACCGTCGCCGCCATCGACAACGATCAGGATGTCGTCGGGGTCGTCCCCGGCGCGCCCGTGACCGGCGTCAAGGTCCTGAGATGCAGCGGGTCGGGCTCGACGTCGAGCGTCATCAAGGGAGTTGATTGGGTGACGGCGAACGCCGTCAAGCCTGCCATCGCCAACATGAGCCTGGGTGGCGGGGTGAGCAACGCGCTCGATGCCGCGGTGGTGAGCTCCGCCGCCAGCGGGGTCTTTTATTCCCTCTCGGCCGGCAACAACGGTGTCGACGCCTGCAACTCTTCGCCGGCCCGCACAGGCCAGGGGACCAACGGAATCGTCACAACCGCTGCCACCGACATGAGCGACGCCGAAGCCTCATTCAGCAACGTCGGACCGTGCGTAGACATCTGGGCGCCCGGCGTGAACGTGCTTTCGACCAGGCTCGGCGGTGGAACGAGAACCCTTTCGGGGACCTCGATGGCCGCGCCCCACGTCGGCGGCGGCGGCGCGCTGTATCTGTCGTCGAATACGGCAGCCACTCCGACCGACGTCGAAACCGCTCTCAAGAACGCCGCCGTGGCGACCGGGACGAACAGCAAGGACGGCGCACCCATCATGCGCCTGTGGGTTGGCGCTTTTTGATTTGATCTGATCGGTCGTCTCTCTTATGCGACTGAAGGGCCGTCCGCAGGATGCTCGGCGGACGGCCCGCGTGCCTTCACCACACCGTTGTCGGTTTGGACTCCTGCCAGGCATTCCTGTCGGTTTCCCGTAAACATTCTCATAGCCGCGCTGGCTCGCTGCACGAACCATGCAAGACTGATTGCAGCATGTCGAATCATCGAATCGTCTGTCCGGACTGTCTGACCCCCGCCACGTTGCTGTTCGAATTCGGGAGCCCCTTCGACCCCCATGCCTACTACCACTGTGGCCCCTGCGGCCACGGGTGCGCTGTTCAGCAGTTGCCCGCCGGTTCACTCCGTCTCCGATCCGCCTGGCGCAAACCCCCTGCAGGGACCGAACCCCTGAAGGGCGGCGAGTAGTCTAGCGCTCTTCACATGGATGTAGCGCGGTATGCAACTTCGTACGTGGGGTCCGCCTTCAGGCGGACCGGCACGGTCCGGCTAAAGCCGGACACCACGTACTACAGACATATCAAGGCCCTCTAAACATCCGTGTGAAAGACATCCTTTTGCCTAGTCCACCACGACCGTCATAGTATTCATGCCCCGACGACCGGCGTCGGGGCAGTCTGCGCCTGCGATGGTCGCTGCATCAGAGAAGGGGTGCGTCTCGATGAACAAGTGGACGAGGCTCTTCGTAGGCATCCTGATTGGCGTAGTGATCGGCGGCGTAATTGGCGCGGCGGTAGGGCTCCTGCGGAATCAGGGTTTGGGGTAGGCGCGCTTACGCCGCGCTGCGAAACGAGCCGGCAATGGCAATGACACGTCAGAACTTCGCAACCGGAACGCGCTGGGAGCCGGTCGTGGGGTATTCACGCGCTGTCCGTGTTGGGCAGCATGTGTGGGTCTCTGGGACAACCGCAACCAACGACGCGGGCGAGGTCGTCGGGCCCGGAGATGCTTACGCGCAGGCAGTTCAGACGCTGCGGAACATCCAAACGGCGCTCGAGCGGGCAGGGGCCAAGATGCGCGACGTGGTGCGGACGCGCATGTACGTGGTGAATATCGCCCGCGACTGGGAGAGCGTCGGTCGCGCACACGGCGAGGTGTTCGGGGAGATTCGTCCCGCGACCGCGATGGTCGAGGTTCGCGCGCTGATCGATCCGGCGATGCTGGTCGAGATCGAGGCCGACGCCTTCATTGAGGAAGAACTTACCTTGAAGGCGTCCGGCTGACGCTCACCGCAGCGTGAAGTTGATGGTCACGGTACACTCGATTTCGACCGGCTCGCCGTTGAGCAGCGTGGGCTGGTACTGCCACTGGCTGACGGCATCGATCGCGGCCTGATCAAGTTCAGGGATGGAGCGGACCACCTGCACCTCGATCACGGAGCCATCCTGGCCGATGACGATCTCAAGGATGACGACGCCCTCAATACCTGCGGCTTTTGCATCCTCGGGATATACGGGATTGACGTTGACGAGCCTGATTGGTGGCTTGATGGCCCCACCAACTCTCAGCCGTCGATTCTGTGCGCCGCTATTTGCGCTGACGGGCGAATTGGACGGAGCGGGGCCTGGCCGCTGTAAACCCTCGCGCGGCGACAGCGTCGGCAAACCCGTTGCGGCTTGCGGGTTCTTCGATGCGTCCGCGGATGCCTTCAGGCTGAACGCAAACGACGCCATCACGGCCGTCGAGGAACGTGCTGGCTCGAACCGCCACTCCCTGGCAGCGTTCTCGGCTTCCAGCACAAGCGCGTTCGGGTTCTTCGAGTAATATTCAACGCGTTCGGCGCCATTTTCTTCGTCAGGCCGAAGATTCACCCCGCTCGTCACACGCTCGGTCTTCGTCACCTCGCCAGCGGGATCGACCGTCAGTCTCAACTCGACCATACCTTCCAGCCCCAGGCGCTGCGCTTCCGGCGGGTACTGTGGTGGCGCAGCGCTCAGCGCTTTCCGCGGTTGAACAGCCGGCAGCGACACGTTCACCTGGCGCTCCGAAGCCTCTGCGGGGGAGTACATCGCCAGCATCGCGTCTACCTGGGGCACGCCATTCGGCGCGGTGGTCAACCGCAAGTCGCGACGAGTTGGGAGGGAAGGCGTGGACATCGAGCCCGTCCACCAATACCGGATGGGGACGACGACGGCGAGCAGCAGGGCGGCGGCCACGGCCAGGGCGACGACGGTGCGGCGACGACTCGGCAGCGCTTTTGGCGTGCTCGGCCGGAACTGACGCAGGAACGCTTCGAACTCTGGATCTTGCTCTTTTTCTTGCCAGTCCATTTCCTACTCCTTCGGGTACTCAGGCCTTCGCGAGCGGCTCGAGCCGCTCCTTCAGCTTTGCCAGGCCGTAGCGATAACGCGAGGCGGCCGTGTTCGGCGAAATGTCCAGAGCCAACGCGGCTTCTTCGATCGTCATCTGGCCCCATACGCGCAGGACGATGATTTCGCGTTGCTCCTGGGGCAGTTCCTTGAGAGCTGACTGGAGCGCCAGGCCGACCTCTTCCAGTCCTCGTGGGCTTTCCAGCCAGTGGCCGTTCGCGGGGAGCTCGACCTCGCGAGAATGGTTACGCCGGTGGTTGAGCGCAGTGTTCCGGACCGCGCGGTACAAGTAGTGAAGCGGCTGGCCGTTGATGGCGACGTTGGTCTGCAGGAGCCTGGCAAAGACCTGGTGCAGCACGTCCTCGGACGCCGAGCGGTCGTGCAGCAGGGAAATGCCGTAGGCCAGCAGAACGGGACCGTGTTGCTCGTAAAGCGCTAAGACCTGCTCCCGGCTCAGCTGTGCGTTGCTCACATTCGTGCCGCCATTCGTGCGTCTGCTCGTTAGACACCGGAGGCGGCGAAATTTGTCTAAGGGATTCTGCATGGCGACGTAGCGACAGGAACCGTAGCGCTGGGAGCTTCAGTCCCGCCCACAGGCAGGTCAAGGACCAGCGCTACTTTGTCCTTGGCCCGGTACTGATTCAGCGCGGACTCTGCACTACTCGCAGCGGAGGGCGGCCATGGGGTCGACCTTCGTCGCGCGGCGCGCCGGCAGGTACGATGCGAGCAACGCCAGGGCAATCATTGCCAGGGCGGCGACGCCGATCGCGTATGCGTTGTCCGACGGCAGATTGTCTATCAGGCTTGCCGTGAAGGCTCTGCTCCAGAGGGCGATCGGTGCGCCGACCACGAGACCCGTGAGCACCAGCCCCAGCGCGCTCTTCGAGCACCATTCGCGCCACATCACGTTCGGTCGCCCCGAGCGCCATGCGAATGCCGATCTCGCTGGTGCGGCGCGCGACTGTGTACGCCAGCAGGCCATAGAGGCCGATGGCCGCGAGCGAGGCTCCCAACACTCCGAAGAAGCCGGCGAGCAGCGCGATCAGCCGCTCCGGGACAATCGACGCATCCACCTGCTCGGCCAGCGTCGTCACCTTCGCCACTCGACGGTCTTCAGCACGTCGCTCACCGCGCGCCGCACCTCGCCCACGACGGCGGTCGGCGGCACGTCGGTTCGGAGCGAAAATTGCGAGTTGATGAATCCGTCCTGGAAGGCATTGAGATACACCGTACGCGGCGCCGCTTCGTGCAGGTCCAGGTACTTCGCGTCGCCTACCATCCCGACGATCTCATATGGCATGTCGTCGCCGTCGAACGTGACATGTTTTCCGATGGGACTGCCGCCGCCGAAGTAGTACCGGGCCATCGCCTGATTGACGATGGCCACCCGCGGCCGGCCCGCATCCTCGAACTGAAAATCGCGGCCGGCAATAAGCGGCGTGCCGAGCGTCTCGAAGTATTTCGGGCCGACCCCGTTCAACATGAGGTAGCGGCGGTCCTCGGGCTTCTCCTGAAACCCTTCTACATTTGCGAAGCGGCTCGCTGCCGCGCCCTCGATCGGAGTTGCTCCGCTGAGCGAGGCCGAGCGTACGCCAGGAATGGCCTGCAGTCGCTGCAGCAGATCCCGGTACAGACGTGACAATTGGATGCGGTTATAACCGCTGCCTTGTGGGTTCAACGTCACCAGCAGGACGGAATGGCGGTCAAAACCGAGGTCCAGGTTTCGGAGATTCGAGAGATGGCCGACAAACAGGCCAGCGGCGCTCAACAGCACCACCGACAAGGCCACCTGCGCGACTATCAGGCTCTTGCCGAACAGTCGCCGCGACCTCGTGTCGCCGGCGCCGCCGATCTCCCGCAGTGAAGAGGCCGGAGCTGACGCGAACGCGTTCCATGCGGGCGCCAGGCCGAACAGCACGCCCGTCATCAATGCGACTCCTGCCGTGAACAGCAGCACCTGCACATCCGGCTGTACCCGAATGTCGAAGCGTTCGAACCCAATCATCGGCCGTCCGGACGTCATGATCCGCACCAGCGCGTCTGCGCCGAAATACGCCAGGAAGACGCCGAGCAGGCCGCCCGCGGCGGCAAGCAGCAGCGATTCGGTCAGCACCTGACGCACCAGCCGCAGCCGGCCCGCGCCGAGCGCAACGCGTACGGCCATCTCCCGCTGCCTCGCCGCCCCGCGCGCCAGCAACAGGCCTGCGACGTTCGTGCACGCGATCAACAGAAGAAGGCCCACGACGGCCATCAGCACCAGCAGCGGCTTGGCGAACTGATCGCGGAGCGCCGAGAACCCCGCGCCTGCCGGCGCCAGCTCGATTCTCACCTGGCGCCACAGAGGATCGGGGGTCGTCCTGGCGATCTCCTCGACCCTCCACCGGTCGAGCACGGTCATTTCCGCGCCTGCTTGCTCAATGGAGACGCCGGGTTTCAATCGCCCGATCAGCTTCATTCCCAACGTGCCGTCGGCCCGGCGGCTCGGTCGTTGGATCAACGGCTCCATCGCGACGGGCACCCAGATGTCCGTCCTCGAGCCGACCTGCAGCCCGGAGAACGCCCGCGGTGTGACCCCGACCACGGCTGCCGGCACGCCATTCACACTGATGCGCTTGCCCAGAATCGCAGGGTCGAGATTGAACCGGTTCCGCCAGTAGGACCAACTCACCACCGCCACCGCGGCGTCGGCAGCGCCCAACTGGTCGTCCTGCACACCAATGAGACGACCAATGGCCGGCTGCATTCCGAGAGCGGGGAAGAAGGTCCCCACCACATATTCGCCGTCGACCGCCTCGGCGTCGAATCCCTCGCCGCTCACCTGGAAACGGAAAGGCGACACGGCCATCAGATCCGAAAACACATGGCTCTCGTCGCGAAAGTGCTCGTAGAACTTCCACCCAAAGTAGTTCAAGCGCGGCTCGCCGGGGTACTTGCTCAACAGCTCTACGAGCTGCTCCGGTTCCCGCCCCGGAAGCATGCGCAGCATCAGCGTGTTGATCAGACTGAAAATGGCGGTGTTGGCGCCGATGCCGAGCGCCAGAGACAGAACCGCAACGGCAGTGAAAACGGAATCCCGGCTCAGGCTCCGAATCGAGTAGGCGATGTCTCGCCACAAATCATCGATCCACCGCCAGATCCAGACCGCACGAGCGTCTTCGCGAGCAAGCGTCAGATTGCCCAGCGCCCGCCGGCTGGCAAATTCCGCGTCGGCTCCCCGTAGCCCCAAGCGTTCGAATTCGGCACGCTTCATGGCGCGGTGAAAGTCCATCTCTTCTGCGAGCTCCGCGTCGAGCCGGCGCTGCCGCATCGCGTACCAGGCGCGTCGCAGGAATTTCACCATCACTATTCGACCCTGAGCGCGACCATTGGATCGACCTTTGTCGCCCGTCGCGCCGGCACGAACGCCGCGAGCGACGCGACCAGCGCAAACAGCACGGCCACTGCAACGTACGTGGACGGGTCGAGGGGCGTCAGGCCGAACAGCATCCCCTCCAGAATCCGTGTGGCCGCCGCAGCGCCTGCGATCCCGAGCGCAATTCCGAGGACGGTCAACACGATGCTTTGATGGAGCACGAGCCCCATCACCTGAGAACGCCTGGCACCGAGCGCCATGCGAATACCGATCTCGCGCGTGCGCCGCGCGACGGCGTACGAGATCAGACCGTAGAGACCGATCGCCGCGAGCGCGACGGCCACGCCGGCAAAGATAGCGAGCAGCACTGCATACAGGCGGCGGCGTGACAACGAGCTCGACACGAGTTGTTCCATCGTGGCGACGTTGTCCACGGTGGCCAGCGGATCGATCTGCTTGACGATGTCCCGAATACTGGAGATGACGGAGGCTGGCGAGCCGTTGGTCCGCACGGCGAAGTACGGTCCGACGACCGAGGGGCGTCCCGAATACTGGCGGAAATCAATATAGATTTGAGGGTGAGGTTCCCGATCCAGGCCCTCCTGACGAACATCTTCGACGATGCCCACGATTTCCCACGGGCTCCTGCCGGGATCGTCGTTTCCAAAGTCGACATACGCGTGTTGCCGGAGAGGGTTCGCTCCGAACAAGCCGCTGCGCGCCATCGTCTGGTTGACGAGCATCACTAGCGGCTGCCCGGCGCCATCACCCTCGTTGAAGCCGCGACCGGCGATCAGATTGGTGCCCATGGCCGTCAGGAGATCACGGCTGACGATGCGGGTGTCTGGTTGCTCTGCAGATGGCCACGGCGGCCATGGATCTGGCGGTAGGTCAGGTGTCGTTCTCAGCCGGCTGCCGCGCGCAAGGGACACGATGGGTACTGACTCTGCGTATCCGGCAGCCCGAACATTCGAGAATGACTGAAGCCGTGCAGCCAGAAGCTCCCCAACGATCGTGGAGTGGCCGTCCTCGAGGCGCTCCTTCGGCATGGAGAGCTGGAACGTCAGGACCTGCCTGGAGTCGTACCCAGGGTGCACGCTCATTACCTTCCAGAAACTGTGCAGGAGCAGCCCGCCGCCGACGAACAGGATCATCGCCATCCCGATCTCTGCGACGACCAGGAGGCCTTGCACCCTCGTCCCCTTTCGTAGAGTGTCCATCGAGCTTGACCGTGACTGACGGATCGCCGGCCCGAGTCCAAATACGATACCCGTCAGCATCGAGGCAGCCAGCGTAAGGGCCAACACCGACACGTCGATTCCAGCTTCCTCCAGCCTGGGAATGGAGCCAGGCGCCAGGTCCCGCCGGGAGAGGCTCGCGGCGAGCGAAGGCAAGAGTTGAATCCCCCCATAGGCGAGTCCTGCGCCGGCCACTCCACCCGCGAACGCCAGCAGAACGCTCTCAGTGAGGAACTGGCGGACCAGGCGGCCGCGTCCCGCTCCAATCGCGAGGCGAATCGCGATTTCAGGCCGCCGGACCGCTGCGCGTGCGAGTAGAAGGTTGGCGACGTTGATGCACGCGATGAGCAATACGAAACCGACTGCACCAGCCAGAACAATCAGCGCTCGTCTCACCGGTGCGACGAGCCCGTCCTTCACCCGTACGAGCTCAAATGCAGGGACTGGAGCACCTGCGCCCGCGGCGTCGTCCAGAAGTTGCTGCAGAATGAGGCTGACCTCCGCCTGGGCAGTCTGAATCGAGACACCGTCCTTCACGCGAGCGATCCACGCCCATGCTCGCCCCCCATCGAACTGCGTCGGCAGCGGAGTCCAGAATTCGGTCTGCGGATCAGGAAAGTAAAAGCCTTCTGGCATCACACCGACGATCGAATACGTCTTGCCGTCTCCTGCCAGAGTGACCATCGACTCGACCAGAACCGTGCGGCCAAGAATGCCCGGATCCCCACCGAAATGTCGTTGCCACGCGTCGTAGCTCAGAATGGCCACCGAGCCCGCACCCGGCGTCTCTTCACTCGCCTCGAACATCCGTCCGATGACCGGCTGTACATCGAGCATGGGGAAAATGGCCGGCGACACCCGGATTCCCTGCAATCGTGATGTCTCGTCGCGCCCCGTCCGCCACATCGTCGTAGAAATAGAAAACATCCCTACGTGCGACAGCGTCTGTGTCTGCGAACGAAATGCGTCCAGCTTGGTGGCATCGAGGGCAGGGGATCGTCGAAAGGTCGTGGTGGCGCCGGAGCCAGAGACTACAGGCACGTACCGAAAGATCCGAACAAGGTTATCCGGATTCGCGTACGGCAGTGGCTGCACGAGGACGGCGTTGACAACGCTGAACACTGCAGTGGTGGCGCCGATGCCCAGAGCGAGCGTGAAGATCACGACCATGCTGAAACCGGGATCCCGCCTGAGGCTGCGTAACCCGTACGCAAGGTCTCGCCACAGGTCGTCGAGCCATCGCCAGATCCAGATTGCGCGCGCGTCCTCGCGAGCGAGCGTCCCGTTGCCGAGCGCTCGACGGCTGGCGGACGCCGCGGCGTCTGGCGGCAGGCCCGAGCGTTCCAGTTCGGATTGCTTCATGCGCGTGGTGAAAGGCGAGTTCGTCGGCGAGATCGGCATCCATCTGCCGCTGACGAATCAGGTACGCAGCCGTCGGGCGAAGCGCGGCACCATGTCACTTTCCTCGTGTCAGATGCGCTTACTCGCAGCGGAGCACGACCATCGGATCGACGCTCGTCGCGCGACGCGCCGGCATGTAGGCCGCGATTGTCGCCACGACAGCAAACAGCAGCGACACTGCGATGAACGTCGATGGGTCGAGCGCCGTGAGGCCGAACAGCATGCCTTCGAGATACCTGGTCAGCCCCGCCGCGCCGGCCAGCCCGAGGACCATCCCGAGGGCCATCAACGGGACGCTCTGACTGAGCACGAAGCCCATCACCTGAGCACGCTGTGCGCCGAGGGCCAAGCGGATGCCGATCTCACGTGTGCGCTGCGCTACCGAGTACGCCAACACGCCGTACATGCCAATCACGGCCAACGTTGCGGCCACAGCTGCGAAGATACCGAGCAGAACCGCGTACAGACGAGGACGCGAGATCGTTTTCGACACGAGCTGTTCCATGGTGGCGACGTTGTCCACGGTTGCCGAGGGATCCAGTTGCCGGACGATCGCCGGAACGCTGACGATCGCCTTGTTTGTCTCGCCATCTGTCCGTACGGCTACGTACAGCCCGTTAGTACTGAGCCCTGGTTGTTGTCGAAAGTCGATGAAGACCTGTGAGGCCGGCGCCCGGTCCAGACCGAATTGATGAACGTCTTCGACGATCCCCACAATCTCCCAGGGTTCTTCCCCGAGGGCATAGATCCGCATACCGATCGGGCGCTCTCCAACGATGCCGCTGCGAGCGAGTGTCTGGTTGATCAGGATGACGCGCGGGCGGCTTGCGCCATCACTTTCCTCGAACCCACGTCCCGCGACTACGCGAATCTGCATCGTCCTGATGAAATCCGTGCTGACGATGCGAGCGTCAGCACCGCGTTGTCGCGCATCGGACGGGCTGGGGGGCCAGGCGTTGTCCGTGATCGCACGTCTGCCGCAGCAGGTTTCCGGTTGGCAGTTGGACGGCGTAGGCCGGCAGAGCGCGACGCCCGGCAAAGACCGGATTCGCTCGACCAGGCTCTGGGCGAAGGTCGTGAGCGGTACACCAGCGGACCGCTCGCGGGGCGGGAATACCTGGAACCACGCCAGGTTCGCCGGATCGTACCCGGGTCGACGCTCGTCAGCTTGACGAAACTGCGAACGAGCAGTCCGCCGCCGACGAGCAGGGTCAACGCCATCGCGATCTCCGCAACGACGAGCAGAGGCTGCACCCCTCCGCGCCTTCCTTCCCGAAGCCCGTCCTCCTGATCTGATTTCGATTGACGAACGGCGGGCCCCAATCCAAAGAGCACCGCCGCCAACAGCGACACGGCCATTGTGAAAGCCAGGACCCTGAAATCGAGTCCGACTTCGTCCAGCCTGGGAATGCTGACGCCGGAACCAGGGTACAGGTCTCGTCGCGGCAAGCCCGCGCCGAACGTTCGCAAGAGCCGAACGCCGCCAAGCGCCAGCCCCACGCCTGCGGCGCCGCCGGCGATCGCGAGGATGAGGCTCTCCGTCAAGAGTTGACGAACCAGCCGGCCGCGCGTGGCCCCGAGTGCCAAGGCGGACCGCGATCTCCCGTTGGCGAGCGGCGGCGCGCGCCAGCAGCAGGCTGGCGACGTTGACGCAGGCGATGAGCAGGACCACGCCGACGGCTACAGTCAGAACCAGGAGTGCCGGTTTCACGGGCGCGACCAGTTGGTCCTGCACCCGGACAAGCTCGAATCGAGACGAGCTCGAATCACGCCGCGCCGAAGACCCCGCATGATGGTGCTCACCTCTGCCGCCGCCGCTCGACATCGACGAGGTGTCTTTGAGGCGAGCGACATGCCTGAATCTCGCTCGAGCCGCCACCGCTCCATCCGTCGGCAGCACCAGGGGAATCCAGAACTCGGTCTGTGGATTGGGAAACTGAAAGCCGGGCCCCAGCACGCCGACGACAGAATGTTCTCTCCCGTCGAGCGCCACGCTCTGGCCGAGGACGTCCGGGTTCCCGCCAAAGCGTCGCAGCCATGTCCCGTAGCTGAGGATAACCACGGCATCCGCGACCGGCGTCGCTTCTCGTTCTTCGAACGTACGTCCGAGCAACGGCGACGCGCCAAGCATCTCGAAGATCGATCGGCGACAGCCGCTCGCCGGCCAGGCGCACCGATTCGTCGCGACCGGTCAGCGTCATGGTCATCGGCGTCCCGCTATACACACCGATATCGGACAGGGCTTGCGCCCCGACTGAAGGGCCGCCAGTTCTGATCCATTGATCACCTCGACTGGTTGTCGGAGACACCGTCTTGCGGAGCCATGATCTCGAGGAGCTGCACCAGGCGATCGGAGTCTTTGTACGGCAGCGGCCGCAGGAGAACGGCGTTGACGACGCTGAAGATGGCGGTGTTGGCGCCGATGCCGAGCGCCAGCGTGAAGACCACGACAGCGCTGAAGCCGGGATTCCGCCTGAGGCTGCGGAGCCCGTACGCAAGGTCTCGCCACAGATCATCGAGCCATCGCCAGATCCAGATGTGCGCGCGCGTCCTCGCGAGCGAGCGTCGCGTTGCCGAGCGCTCGACGGCTGGCAGACGCCGCGGCGTCTGGCGGCAGACCTGAGCGTTCCAGCTCGGATTGCTTCATGGCGTGGTGAAAGGCCAGTTCGTCGGCGAGATCGGCATCCATCTGCCGCTGACGAATCAGATACCGCAGCCGGCGAAGAAGGCGGGCCAGCATCACGGGACCTCAGGTTGCGTCGAGGACGCGCTGGATCGCGACAATGATCTGCTGGAACTCGGCATGCTCCGACGCGAGCTGCCGGCGTCCCGCGGCGGTGAGCGTGTAGAAGCGGGCCCGCCGTTTGTTCTCCGATTCACCCCAGGTGGCTTTCACCCAGCCGTTGAGCAGCAGGCGTTGCAGGGCAGGGTAGAGCGAGCTTTCGCCGACCTCGAGGACCCCCGCGGACACCTGCTGAAGGCGTTGCGCAATCCCGTAGCCGTGCATCGCCCCGTGGCTGATGGTCTTGAGAATCAGCAGGTCCAGCGTGCCGGGCAGAAGATCGGGAACGGGTCTGCGTGCTCCCATCGTTTATCGATGGGAATAGTGCTCCTACAAGTGGTCGCCTGTCAACAGGTCCGTCGAGGCACGTCGGAAGCAGGAAAAAAGCATCAGGCGGAGGCGATGAACGGATCGCTCGCGCGCACGCGGCCGTAGAGTCTGCCGTTCTCGAAGTCTTCCGACCAGAGTGTGTCCAGGCCGAATCGTTCCGCGTAGGCCCAAAGGTGCGCGTCGAACCACGAGAGTCCGTAGGTCGCGGCGCCGCGGACAGCGATCCTCAGCAGTTCCTCGTCTGGATACAGCACGTCGAACTGCACGAGCATTTCTTCCATCTCGCGTCGCGCCTCGTCCGGGGTCAGTATTGACGACCCACCGCGACTCGAACGGTTGGTCGTCGCAGCGACGAACTCGATCAGCGCCTGGTGCGGTACGCGAATGGAATCATCGATGATTCCGGCACGGAGCAATTCGCTTGCTCGAGCCTGTTTTTCCGGGAAGCGGCCATCGAACCGATACACGAGAATATTCGTGTCAACGAGCGCGGCCACGAACGTAAAGCTCCTCGCGCGTCCAGCCGCGGGACCGCGCCGGCCGGGCCGATGCGGCAGCCTGGCGCGCCCGCTGTCGTTTGGTGGCCCGATCGAACTGACTGAGTCTCTCCTGGCGCAGGCCAGTTGCGTCGGGCACTGAACGCCGATCGATCTCGAATCGACCGGCCAATCGGCCGCAACTCCAGCTCGTCACCGACGCGGATTGCGAATCGTTCGACGAGTGTCTTCGGCAGCGTGATCTGAAACTTCCCTGTCACCTTTGCCATGAACGGATCATCGCACCTCGTCAAGGATTCCGTCAAGGATTGCCCCTTGGCGAAAGGGGCGGTCGATGACGAGAAGGGTCCCGAGGCGCCTCATGGCGCAGTCCTCTTGGCCATTCGCGCTAGGATGGCCGCGTGCAGCTGCGCGTCGTGGCCGTCGCCGTCATTGCCGCCGTTAACATCGTCGCTCTCGGCAGGGGCATCGCCGGGCAGCTCGATCAGCATGCGTTTGTCGGCTCGCCGGATCATCCTGCGATCGAGTACGCGACGCGGCCCACGAGGGATCCCGTCGCGACGCTCAATCGGATGATCGACGTGGGCGAGGTGCAACTTCGGTGGGAAGTGAGGGGCGGCTATCTTCGAAGCGTGCTGGCGGCCCTGGAGGTCCCCGTCGAGTCGCAGATCGTCGCGTTTGGGAAGAACAGCCTCCAGTCTGCCCGTATCACCCCACAGAACCCACGCACGCTGTTCTTCAACGATTCGGTGGCCGTCGGCTCGGTGCAGGGAGGGTTCATCGAGCTGGCCGCGGTGGACCCGCAGCAGGGCGTCGTCTTCTACACCCTGCAGTCCGGCTTCCTGGGCTTGGGCACGCCTCGTTTCGTCCGCGAGACGCGATGTCTCCAGTGCCACGAGTCGTATTCGACGCTCAGCGTGCCGGGCATGCTGGTCAAGAGCGCGTTGCCTTCGCGTGAGGGCATCCCGATGTTCCAGTTTGGCAACTACCTGCCCGATCATCGGACCAAGCTCGAGGAGCGTTGGGGCGGGTGGTACGTGACCGGAGGCGACCAGTCAGTTCGGCACCTGGGAAACGCGGTCCTCGTCGACCCGTTCGAGCTGCCGTCGCCCGACCCTGCGGCCATGCCCCGCGTTCAGCCCGTGCGCCTGAACCTCGATCCGTCCGCCTACCTTTCACCCTACAGCGACATCGCGGCGTTGATGGTCTTCGATCACCAGATGCGCATGACCAACCTGCTGACCAGGGTGGGTTGGGAGTTCCGCGTTGCCGCCTCCCAGCACACGAACGTGAAAGAGACGGCAGCCAGCCTGCGCGCAATGACCAACGAACTGGTGGACTACCTCCTCTTTGTCGACGAGGCGCCGTTGCCTTCACGGATCGCGGGGACGTCAGGATTTGTGGAACGCTTCAGCCAGTCTGGACCACGAGACAGCAAGGGCCGCTCGCTGCGGCAGCTCGATCTGCAAACGCGTCTTCTCCGATACCCGTGCAGTTACATGATCTACACGAGCGCCTTTGATGGGCTACCGGCCCTCGCAAGAGAAGCGATCTATACGAGGATGTGGGAAATCCTGTCCGGCGCAGACCGCAGCAAGCAGTACGCCAGGCTGTCCCTGATCGACCGGCAGACAGTTGTGGAGATTCTGCGAGAAACCAAGACCGGACTACCCGGCTACTTTCAGCAAGTGGTGCGGTAGACCCCGAACTGCCAGGCGGCACCGCTATCAGCTTTGAAAGCGCGACCGAAGGTCGGCCGGCAAAAGCGGGCAGGAAGTTGTCTCCCGGGCGAATAGACGATGGCGGATCCGCGCCACGAACGTGTAAGCCATGTTGCGCAGGCCGCGCGGAGCCAGAAGCAGGCCGGCCGCAATCACCCGCCACAGCCCGCCGAGCCTCTGGAGTACGTCAGATCACGGCGTCGGAGCCGGCGAGCAGCTCACCCGCCTCGGTTCTGACGACCACGCTGTCGGGCAGCGCCGCTCGCTGGTCGCTCGCGACGATGGCGGCGAACGTGTCGCCTTGCAACGGCGCGAACGTGAACGCCGTTCCCGGGACGTCTTCCGATAGCACGAATCTGGTCGCCCGGTGACACAGCCCGCACGTGCCATCGTAAAAGAATCGATCTCGCCGCTCGCTCCACCGAGCCGGTACCCACCGCGGGTCAAAGGTGAGAAGGTGCACGATCGCCATTCCAGCCGACAGCCCGGCAGAATCGACGAACACCACGCGTCCGAGGTGCACCACCGCCATCGCGGTCCAGATCCACGGCCGCGCGCGCCGGGAGAGCGCGAGGGGAGCGTAAAGCAGTTCGAGGGCAAGCGTCGCCCAGATTGCAAATTGCCGGACGCTGGTTGGCGCGGCAAGGAGAAGATCGAGGAACGACGGACTCAGGAGCTTCGTGTACGCGCTGTATGCGTAGGCAACCGCAAGGAGGACCCAGGCGGCAGCGAACAGTCCTCGAGGCATCCGCCAGGTCCCGCGCGGGTCCGTGCGCCCGCGCGCGGACCACGAACCGTAAGGCGATCGCGGAAGCAGCGCGTGGATCAGCAGGAACACGCTGACGACAACCAGGAAAAGCAGCGACGGACCCGCGAGGAGCGGGTCGCGGCCGAACAAGGACGACCGGACGAACAAGATCGACGAGATCAAGACGGCCGCAAGGCGGTCATGCAGCCCGAGGGTGAAGCCAAGTGCCGCGATGGCCCCGATTGAGATCAGGATCGAAGCGGCCACCGGCGTGTCGTCGAATGCCAGCACGAAGTGTGCGAAGAGATACAGCCCGAAGACGGCACGGTACAGGCTGTACCTGTCCGCCGGTCCATCCTTCCACGCGAGTCCTTCACGCGGGGATTTGCCAGCCGCGCCAATGGCAACGGCGGCACTGATACGGACGCCTCTTCGTGAAGATCTTGAGGAGGCGCTCGTATCCGCTTCGGGGCAGCCGTTCGGTCACCGAGTCGCAGCGCGGACAGTGCACCCGCTTCCGGAGGCTCAGAACGTGCAGCTCCAGCTGCTGCCCCCACCACATCTCCGCATCGTCTTTACGGACGAACGTTTGCTGGACGAGAGTCGAGCCGTCATAGATGACTGCCACCTCGATCCCGTCCTCGTCGATCCACGTCACGCACTCGACCTTCCGCCCAGCGCGAGTCCGGTGCTTCCAGATCGTCCGCAGCTGGTCCTTCGGCACGGCATATCAGCCTACCATCCTCTGGCAGGCGAATGATGCGAGCGAAAGCGGCTAACGGCGCCGAAGGCTGAAGCCCGAAAGAACGCTCACGCGAGTTCCCGCCTTCGAGGGCACCACCGCGACATTCACCGGCACGTTCACCGCGCCAGCACGAAACGTCATGCCGGTTGCGAAGACGAGCGCCGTGCCTGCCGGCGTGATGTTAGGGCCGATGCCAAACTCGGCGCCATCGCGTGTCCGAACGCCAACCATCCAACTCAGGCTTGGAAGCGCGACACTTTGCTCGAGGCCGCCGACGAGCGCGACCCATTCGGTCACCATCGTCACCCCGCTGCTCTTTGTGAAGAATTGTTTCTCGAGCTGCCAGCCAAATTGCGAAACGTGGGGGCCCACCTCGATGTTGCGCTCCTTGAGTTTCTCGACGACCCCGTCGGACAGGAGCGTGAAGCCGAACCGGGGGCCGGAAAGGTTCGCCGTCGCGGCAACTGGGGGAAGAGTCTGGCCGAGGGCCGGCGCAACGGTGCCAAGGCCAAGGAGCAGGAGAGCCGCAGACAGAACATGGTGTCGCATCGTGTCCTCCGGGGAATGGGCCGCCGTCGCACGGCAGCCGAGGCGAGTGATTTCGCCTGTTCACCCGGTATCGTGACCGCTGCCCGGGAGGATGTCCTTTTGGATGTCCTGAAAAGTCCTGATTGTTGTCAGGCGGCGCGGTTCCGGAGGCGAGCGAGCGGCCCGACCCAGATGGCGGCGTGTGCACCCACGTGCAGCAGTGGCTCGATCGGAAGCAGCCATCCGGCGCTGCCGGGATCGGCGCCGGCCATCGCCTCGTCGACTAGGCGCGCTGCATCGGCGTGGGCGCCGGCAACCGCGAGCTGCGCACCCTTGATGATGGCCGCTTCGATGGAAGCCGGACGATCGCCAGGTCGTTCGCTGACGGTCTCGCCGGCAGGAACGAGGCTTCCATCCGCACTGGCGGCGGCCATGCCGATGCGCGCCAGCGGATGCGTGGCGACCCGTTCGATCGCCAGTCCGAAAGCGGTTCGTGCGTCGGCGGTCCGACCCTGGCGGAGGCGAAGCGCTCCGACCGCATACCAGGTGTTGGCGCAGCACTCCCGCGCGTACAGATGGCCGCGTGTCTCGGCGCCAAGCTCTTCCTCGAATTCTTCGAGCGCGCGGCTTTCGTCGCCCCGTTCGAGGAGAATCAGGCCGCGCAGCCAGTGCAGGGCGACGGGGTGGAACTTCACCTGCCGGCCCTGCGACGCGAGTGCGGCCGTCAGCTCGCGTTCGGCTTCGGGCAGAACCTGACGGGCCACGTGCACGGTCGCGGCCAGCCAGTGTGCCAGCGGAAAATCAGGAAGCAGGGCGAGCGTTCGCTGCGCCGCACGCAGCCGCTCTTCACCCCAGCCGGCGCAGGCGAGGCGGAAGTGGTGGCGCCAGTTGTCTGGCTCGAGGGCGACGGCGCGCTTGGCGGCCGCCAGCGCGTCCACCCGCCCGCGCGTCCGGTCGAGCACGAATCCCAGCGTGGCCCACGCTTCGCCGGACTGCGGATCGAGCCGGCACGCCTCACGTGCGTGCCGGACGGCCACGGCCAGGGCGGCGGTGTCGGGGACGGGATCGGCGCGCGTCATCTCGAACTGCATCACGCAGGCGTTCGCCAGGCCGATATGCGCGGATGCATGCTCCGGAACGCTGGCCAGCGCGCCCTCGAAGACGCATCGAGCCCTCGAGATCTCGGTCGCCCTCCAGGCTTTCGAGCGCCGCCCGCCCCTCGATGAACGCGCGATGCGGTGCGAGCAGCGCGTCCAGGCCGGCGTCGCTTTCGCGCGAGGCCCTTTGCTCCACGACCCTGCCGAAGCGATAGCCGCGGCGGGATACTGTTTCGATATGACCGCGGGCCAAGGAGCCGCCGCAAGCTCCCGATCGCCTGCTCCACACTGTTGTCGCCGACGGCGACGTCCTTCCAGCCGGCTTCGAGCAGGTCGCCCTTCGCGACGATTTTGCCGGCCCGCGCGACGAGCAGCATCAGAATGTCGAGCTGCCGATCGGAGATCGCCACCGGTTCGCCCGAAGCGGTCAGGCGACGCCGGGCCGGATCGAGCTCGAACGGATCGAAGACGAAGCGCGCGCCGGTCGGCACGGGCAGATTGTATCGAGTTCCACAGTCGCCGATGAGGTTACTGGACGGCGGGATCCGTCAGCCGCTTGACCACCTCGGGCGAGACCCGCATGATGTGCCGCCACGCTTCCTGCTGTCTCTCGATCAGCTGGCGCGACACTTCATGGCCGTCCTCCAGAACGAGGGCGAGCTCCACGCGTTCCAACTCCCGGCAGCTGCCCTCGTTGGAGGTGACGCTCCGGACACCGGTGACCGATTTCTGGGTACGGTTCCACCGGCGTACGGTGCCGCTGCAGCCGAATTGAAGCGGCTTGGTGACGATCTCTTCATCGTTCCACCGCTCGATCTCGTAAGTATGCAGCTCGATCGTCAGGGTGCGGCGGAATCCCGTGCCGGATATGAGCGCGGTGGCCTCCCGGCACACGGCCTGCGCCCGCTCACACGTGATGTTCGAGGTTTGTTCCGGCCAGGCCATCGCTTCGCCGACCACCGTCCAGGTGCCGTCGGCCGAGACGTCGCCGCGGTCCCATCGCTCCGTGAACACCCGCTTCGGCCGAAGCCTGATCGGTGACGCGTTCACGAGCTCCTCGTCGGCTCGGACCGCCTGAACAGTGTCGAATGAAAATGGATTGCCCGTCTGGGGAACGTTGCGATCGCTCTGGTAACGCCGCACGGCCCTGCGCGTTCGATCGTCGAGCACGCCGTCGAAAGGCCCGACATCGTAGCCGAGCCTTCCGAGCAGCATCTCCGTGAGCAGCGTGAAGCCGTCCAGCACGGCCTCGTACAGCTTCGGATTGACGCGCTTCAGTCTGTCGGCTTCTTCGACGAAAGCAGCGCGGTCGTCGGCCCGGGTCTGTGCCATGGCGGCTCCAGTCGAGCCAACCACGCCGCACAGAACGAGGCCCGCCATCCAGTGACGCGATCTCACGGGGTCGGCGGCAGGGACCCGAGATATGCCGCGATCGCGACGATATCTTCGTCGGTCAGCTGCGCCACGGGGCCCTTCATCAGCTGCGCGTTCGCGCCGTTTCGCTCGCCGTTCTGGAACAGATAGAGCTGGCGCGCGATGTAGATGGGATGGACACCGGCGAGCCTGGGGACGTCGGCGGCGCCGTGAAGCGAGTCGCCGTGGCAGATCGCGCAGGCGAGAGTCTTCCCGCCGCCGCCCGTCGTGACGAGATCCTGGCCCTTCTTGATGCTGCCAGGCGGCACGTATGCGATGAACCCGGACTTCGGATCCCGGTTTCTCGCCCGCGCCGGGTCCTGCGGAAGGGTGATGATGCGCGTGCCGATCGCCTCTGTGCTTCCCTCCGGGTGCGGATAGCGCATGCGGCCCGGTCCGATGTACGTCTTCGGGACGGTTTCGGCTTCAATCACCTTATTCCAGACCGCCGGCTTGCGAGCCGCGAACCATTCGGCCGCCTGCTTGATCTCGTCGTCAGTCATCGCCGCCGCGATCCCGTTCATGCGGGACATGTCTTTCCGGCTTTCGTTCTTGAAGTCCCCCATCTGGCGCGTGAGGTACGCGACCGGCAGCCCCGCCAGGTCGGCCGATTCGGGATGGCCGAGGCCGGACATGAGGTGGCATGCGCCGCAGGCGAGCACGGCCCCGCGCCCGCGCAGCACGATATCGGGCTTCGGGGCATTCTCCTCAGGGAACCAGTCTGGCGGCGCCGACAGGTTCTCGATGTCTGCGTGCGTATACGTCTTGGTGCTGCCGGGGATGCGAATGGGTTCCGGCTCTGGCGTCGTCGGTGGCTGCACAGGGTCGATGACCTGAAACGCCCAGCTGGGATCCCGCCTCTTTCCAAGCTGCGCCTCGACGGCGATCGACAGGACCAGCAGGCAAGCCGCAGCAACGATCATCGGGACCCAGGCACGCTTCCTCATTCACACCTCCTTCGGGACTCTCGCGAACTAGTATTAGGCAGGGCATTCAATCTTGCAAATCACGTCATGATTTCGCTGACCCGCATCAGCAAGCAGTACGGCCGCCAGATTCTGTTCGTCGACGCCTCTTTTCAGCTGAATCCCGGCGAAAAAGTCGGCCTGGTCGGCCCGAACGGCTCAGGTAAAACTACTGTCTTCCGGATGATCACCGGTGAAGAAGTGCCCGACGAGGGCGAGGTCTCGGTCCCGAGGAAGTTGAGCGTGGGCTACTTCCGCCAGGACGTGGAAGAGATGTCCGGACGTTCGGTTCTCGACGAGGTCACTGCGGGCAGCGGGCGCGTCGGCGATCTGCATCACGAGCTCGAGCAGCTCAACCATGCGATGGCCGACCCCGGCCGCGCCGCCGACATGGATACGATCCTCGCGCGGTTCGGCGAAGTGCAGGAGGAGTACGAGCACCTCGGCGGCTACGCTCTCGAAGCCCGGGCCCGCGAGGTGCTTCACGGCCTCGGCTTCGAGGACGAGCGCATCGACGGCGATGTCGGCGCGCTCTCCGGCGGGTGGAAGATGCGCGCGGCCATGGCCCGCGTGCTGCTCGGCCAGCCCGACGTCCTGTTGATGGACGAACCGACGAACCATCTCGACATCGAGTCGATCATCTGGCTCGAAGGCTTCCTGAAGTCGCGTCCGGGCGCGCTGCTGATGACATCGCACGATCGGGAATTCATGAACCGTGTCGTGACCCGGGTGGCCGAGATCGACGGCGGCGAGGTCACGATGTACTCGGGAAACTACGACTTCTACGAGCGCGAGCGCGCCATCCGCGAGACCAACCGCGAAGCCGCCTACGCCCGGCAGCAGGCCATGCTGGCCAAGGAACAACGGTTCATCGATCGCTTCGCGGCCCATGCGGCCAAGGCGGCGCAGGTGCAGAGCCGCGTGAAGGCGCTGGAGAAGATCGAGAAGATCGAGCTGCCGAAGAAACGTCAGGTCGTGAGGTTCGATTTCCGGGCGCCGCCGCGCTCGGGCGAGCAGGTGGCGGTGCTCGAGGGCCTCAGCAAGGCCTACGGCCGCCGCGTCGTGCACGATGGGCTGAACATGACGATCCGCCGCGGCGAGCGGTGGTGCGTGATGGGAAAGAACGGCGCCGGCAAATCCACGCTGCTGAAGATGGTCGCCGGGCACGTGGCGCCGGATGGCGGCCACGTCCGGCTGGGGGCGAGCCTCAAGATGGGCTACTTCGCGCAGCAATCGCTGGATCTGCTCGATCCGGACCTGACCGTCGAGGAACAGCTCCGCGAGGACTTTCCCCACGAGTCGATCGGCGCGCTGCGGAATCTGGCCGGCGCCTTTCAGTTCTCGGGCGACGAGGTCGGCAAGAAGATCCGCGCGCTGTCGGGCGGCGAGAAGACACGCCTCGTGCTCGCGCGCATGCTGCTCGTTCCGCCCAACTTCCTCGTGCTCGACGAGCCGACCAACCATCTGGACCTCGAAACGAAGGACATGCTGCTCGACTCGCTCAAGGACTTCGACGGCACCATGTTGTTCGTCTCGCACGACCGCGCGTTCCTGCGCGGGCTCAGCAACCGCGTCCTCGAGCTCGGCGGAGAGACCGGCACCGAGGCCCAGCCCCATCTCTATCCCGGCTCGTACATCGAGTACGTCGCCCGCACCGGCCACGAAGCGCCCGGCGTTCACAGCTAGAACAAATCCGGCTGAAGCCGGATCCCACGTCCAGCGAGCGCAAGAGCACAGCGGCAAGCCCGGCGGTTCTCGTTGGTGCGCTCGTTGCTTCAGTAATTGTCGCGGTACGTGGGGTCCGCCTTCAGGCGGACCAAGGCCGGCGGACGCTGACCCCACTGACCTGAGGAGGACAAATGACGAAGCTTGCGAAGGATGTGATGACCCCGGACCCGGCGTGCTGCTCGCCCGGCACGACACTCGATGAGGTCGCGAAGCTCATGGCCCGGAATGATTGCGGAGAGATTCCGGTCATCGACACGAAGGATCAGATCGTCGGGGTCGTGACCGATCGCGACATCGTCTGTCGCGTGGTGGCGGAAGGCAAGAACCCCGGAGCGTATACGGCGGAAACCTGCATGTCGGGTCCGGTCGTCACGGTACGCACCGACGCCTCCATCGACGAGGTCGTGGCGACGATGGAGAGGCATCAGATCAGGCGGGTCCCCGTGGTGGACGAGCACGAGTCCTGCGTCGGAATCATCTCGCAGGCGGACGTCTCCTGGGCGCACGCTCCTAGCGAGGTCGGCGAGTTGGTGCGCGAGGTGTCCCGGGATACCGGTCGAGAGTCCAGATAGGTAACTGAACAGTGGTGTCAGCGGGCGGACGTTCTTACTGACCAGTATGGCTTCACCGGAACCCCCGGCGTGTCCCTACTGCCGCCGCCCGCTGCAGTACGTCGCGGATCAATGGTTCGGGCAGAGCGTGTTCGAATGCGAGCAGTGCGGAGACTTTCCTGATTTCGGCAGCTCACTCGCGTCCGCGCCCCCGGCTGCGGGCGCCGATCCCGAACCTGTTCCACCCCGGAACGCCGGCCGCCCGCGGGTGTTGCTGGTCGTCGAAGCCGACGAGCAACGGAACCTCTACGCCGAGATGCTCAGCCCCGGCGCGGCCGTAAGCACCGCGGCGCGCGGGGACCACGCCCTTTCGCTCGCCAGCGCCGATCCTCCGGAGGTGATCATCCTCGACGTGATGATGGCCGGGATGGATAGCTGGGATACCTGCGAGCGCCTGAAGGCCGACCCGGCCACGAAACACATTCCGATTATCATGCTGACCTCGCTCGACGCCGTGGACGTGCCGGCCCGGGCACGCGAGGCGGGCGTCGTCGCCGTCCTCATGAAGCCGTGCCCGGCGGAGCGGCTCGTCCTGGCAATCGCCGCGGCGCGCCAGCCGGTCGGGGACAGGGGCCGCGAGAGCGCGTAAGCGCCGCCCGTACTCCGCCCGATGTTCTGCCATACTTTCCCTGGAGCTCGTGCATGAATTGGTTGACCGACCCGGAAATCTGGGTAGCCCTCGTTACACTGACTTCGCTCGAGGTCGTCCTCGGCATCGACAACATCATCTTTATTTCGATTCTGGCCGGTAAGCTGCCAGCGGAGCAGCAGAAGCGGGCACGTACCATGGGCCTTGCGGTCGCGATGCTCTCCCGAATCGCTCTGCTGTTCTCGCTGGCCTGGGTGATGCGCCTGACCGCGCCGTGGTTTACGATCCTGGGTCGCGAGATCTCCGGCCGCGATCTGATTCTCATCGTCGGCGGCCTTTTCCTGATTGGCAAGAGCACGCATGAGATTCACGACAAGGTGGAGGGCCACGAGGAACAGGGCACGACGCGGGCCGCGACGTCATTTGCCTCGGTAATCGCCCAGATTCTCGTTCTCGACATCGTATTCTCGCTCGATTCGGTCATCACGGCCATCGGCATGGCCGAACAGATCGCCGTCATGGTGGCGGCGGTCATGATTGCGGTCGGCTTCATGATGGTCTTTGCCGGAGCGGTCAGCGATTTCGTGCATCGCCACCCGACGGTGAAGATGCTGGCCCTCAGTTTCCTGCTGATGATCGGCCTGTCGCTCGTCGCGGAAGGGTTCGATCAGCACATCCCGAAGGGGTACATCTACTTCGCGATGGCCTTCTCTGTGTTCGTGGAGATGTTGAATCTGAGGATCGTCCACCGTCCGAAGCCGATGGCCAAGGAGCCGTGATGAAATACCTCGCCTTTGCCTCAATCCTGTTCGTTCTGGTGCCAGCGCCGGCCTGGCATTGTCGTTCTGATACCGTTGTTTAGATGAGGAGTCGGCGTTCGCAGAGATTAGCCACGTCGCCGGTTGACGGCAGCACGCACTTGCCGAACATCATGGCGAAACGCCATATCGGAACACTCGAGGAGTTCACGCACTCGAACGTGCTGCTGGCGTTCGATTTCGACGGTACCCTCGCGCCGATCGTACGCGACCCCGCCCGGGCGCGCATGCGGCCGCAAACCAGGCGCCTGCTCGGCGCCGTGGCGCGCCGCTACCCGTGTGTCGTGATTTCCGGCCGTGCGCGGCAGGATGTTCTGAAACGAGTCGGCAGCGTCCCCGTGCGGCAGGTATCCGGGAATCACGGGCTCGAGCCATGGGGGGAGAACGCCGCCTATCCCGGCAGGGTGCAGCGTTGGGTTCGCGGTCTGAGGCGCGACCTTGCCGCCCATGCAGGTGTCGTCGTCGAAGACAAGACGTATTCGGTGACGGTGCACTATCGCCAGGCGCGGCACAGGCGAGCGGCTGTTGCGGCGATTAACGAGGCGACGAACAAGCTGCGCGACGCGCGGCTGCTCGGCGGGAAGGATGCTGTCAGCCTCATTCCGCGCGGCGCGCCGGACAAGGGTGTGGCGCTCGAGCGTGCGCGGCGTCTGATGGTGTGCGACACCGCCATTTACGTGGGCGACGATCAAACCGACGAGGACGCGTTCAGGGCGAGACGCCCGGCGAGCCTTCTGGGTATCCGGGTCGGCCTGCGCGGGAAGTCGGCGGCCCGTTACGGTCTGAGAACACAGGAAGAGATGGACGATTTCCTGCAGGCGCTGCTGGACCTGCGGCCACTCGGCAGCGAGGGTAGTCTTTGATGGAGCGCAGCCGTCCTTCTGTATCGCGTGATACGCGCCTGCTCTTCGCGGTCATTCTCATCTCGGTAGCCACGCTCTGGGTGCTGGCACGGATCCGTTTTCCAGACCGCCCCCAGGTACCAGGCCTCGTCCCTCCGGTTCTCGCGCAGCTGGCGCCGCCGTCCGCCTTCGACGACATAGCCGCTTCGGTGGCCCGGCTCGAGCCGCGGCTTCAGGGGGCAATGGTCCCCCTCGAGGTTCGCCGGCAAGCCGGGCGCACTTCTGAGGCGGCGAGCCAGGTGCTGCCAGCACTGCGGTTCCGCGACGGCCTCGCGGTGGTGCTGTTGACTCCGGCATCCGGCCTCGAGGTAACCCCGATGAGCGGCGAGGAAGTAGCGCGCGACCCGGTTTCACATCTGGCGGTCATCAGAGTCCCGGAGGGTGCCGCGCCAGTGCTGTCGTTCTGGTCGCCCCGGCGGTTCGACTATCCCCGCTTCCTGCTGGCAGCCGATGTAACTCGCGAACGTACATCACTTCGGCCGGTATTCGTGGGCTCGCTCAGTCCTTTGTCGAGCCCCACCTGGTCGGGACACGATCTGGGCGCTGCCGGGATCGACCGGCGCGTCTGCAGGCACGTTCGTGTTCACCATTGACGGCGAGGTCGCCGGCCTGGTTGTGGAGCGTGACGGCCGCCACGCGATCGTACCGGCGGCAACAGTCGTGGCCGTCGCCGATCGCCTGGCGCGGGAGGAGCCCGGGCGCCCCGGGCACCTGGGCATTCAGGCGCAGGCGCTCACGCCCGGCCTGGCTGCGGCCACCGGTGCAAGCCTGGGCGTGATCGTCACCTGGGTCGACCCCAACGGTCCGGCAGCGAAGCGCATCGAAGTGACCGACGTCATCGAGGGTGTGGGCAGCGAGGCGCTGACGACCCTGGAACACTGGGAGGCGCGCCAGTCGCGGCTCGTCGAAGGCGAAGCGGTCGTGCTCGGGGTCCGGCGGGGCGGCAAGGTTCGCGACGTGCCGCTCACTGCGGCGTCTGCGCCGGCGCCGGTTGGCCGTTCATCGCTCGGCCTCACGCTGCGGGCGATTCGCCGGGTCGGCGTGGAGGTTGTCCGCGTCGAGCCCGGCTCGGCGGCGTTCCGCGCAGGGCTCGAGGCTGGAGACGTCATCACACGCTTTGGCGGGGTGAACGCGCCCTCGGCGGCACAGGTGTCCCGCATGTTCGCCGCGACAGCAGGCGACATGCCAGTGCTGGCGGTCATCACACGGCGCGATGCGCATCTCGTTGTGGCACTGGAGAAATCGCGCTGAAGTTGCCCTCCCGCCGGCGGCTAGCGCTCGGCCTGTCGCCGACGCCGGGCCCCGGACTTGCGCTCCTCCTGTTCGGGATGGCGCTCGGCCCGAGGGGCATCGGGCTGCTTTCCGAACCGGCGCTCGCCGCGCTCGATCCGGCTGTGTCGGTGGCACTGGCGGCCCTCGGCGTCTTCGTTGGGCTCGATCTCAAGGTGCGCCGGCCTCGCGAAGATCGCCTCCTCGCGGCTGCGAGCCTGGAGGCGGGCGCGACCATTCTCATGGTCAGCGGCGGCGCGCTGCTGGTCCATGTGCTGTCCCCATCGCCTTCGTTGGCCAACCCGTGGCTCTTCGCGGTGCTGCTCGGCCTCTGTGCCTCATCATCGTCGACGCCAGCGCAGGCTTCGACGGAGACGCGCCAATCAGCGACCTTGCGGATCGGCGATCTGGACGATGTTCTGCCAATCGTGCTGGGAGCGCTCGCGCTGGCGTGGGCTCGCGAGGGAACACCCGCCGCCAGCGTGTGGGTCCTGGCGCAGAGCGTTGTGGTGGCGCTGATGATCGCCCTGGCAGCCCGGCTGCTGGTTGCGGAGACGTCGTCGGACAGCGAGCAGCGGGTGTTCGCGATCGGCGCCCTGCTGTTGCTCGGCGGCACGGCGGCGCACCTGTCGCTGTCGGCGCTGTTTGTCGGCTTCCTCGCCGGCGTGTTCTGGAACGCGGCTGGTCCTCGGGCGCTCGACGCGCTGGAGCGGGACATGCGGTATCTGCAGCATCCACTGACGGTCCTGCTGCTGATCGTCGCGGGATCGCGCGTGACGTTCTCCGCAGGAGCGGCCGGGCTCGTGCTCGCGTACGTGATTCTCAGGACCGGGGCGAAGCTGGTTGGCGGCTGGCTCGCCTCCGCGGTTGTGGCGCCTGAGCTGCCACGCGATGTCGGCTTCCACCTCACCTCCCCCGGTATCGTCGGCATCGCATTCGCGCTGAACGCGCTGCAGGCGCGCGGCGATCTGCCAATCGCGTCAACGCTGTTCACGGTCGTGGTTGCCGGATCGCTTGCGTCAGACGCGCTGTCGCTGTTGGCGTCGCGCCGGGAGGTGCCGGCATGAAGCGCCTGCTCGGTGTCGCGCTGGTCGTCATGGCCGTGCTGTGGGTCCGCCGGACCGACACGGCCGGGACCGATCCGTCCACGACGGCGCTCGCGCTCGGCTTCACGCTGATAGCGGCGATGGTGGCCGGCGAACTGCTGCGGCGGTTCCAGCTGCCGCGCCTGACCGGATATCTGCTGTTCGGGATTCTGGTCGGTCCGTACCTCGGCAACGTGATCACGCTGCCGATGGCGCGTGAGCTCCAGACGGTCAACGGCATCGCGACGGCGCTCATCGCCTTCATTGCCGGGCTCACGCTCAACTTCGAGCGGCTCGGCTTCCGCGTGGCGGGCACCGGCCGGTTCATCGGCACGACCATCGCGGTGGCCATGCTCGGGATGTTCGCTGTGGCCTGGATAGTGTGGGCGTGGCTGCCCGTGGCCCCGGACGCCGCGGGCATCGCCAAGCTCGCGATGGTCACGCTGTTCGTCATCGTCGTCATCAGCTTCTCGCCGACGATGACGGCCGCCGTGATTTCGGATACGGGGGCCCGGGGGCGCCTGAGCGACCTCGTTCTCGCGATTGTCGTCCTGGCGGACCTCCTCGCGCTCGTTCTGTTCTCGGTGGGCGATGCACTTCGCACGTCTGGCCCTTGGCGAGGGTGCCGACGCCGACGTGAACGTGCTCGTACGGCTCGCGTGGGAAATCCTCGGCGCGCTGGCGTTTGGCGGTCTGGTCGGCGCCTCGTTCGCGCTGTATCTGCGTTACGTGGGACGCGAAGTCACCCTGGTCCTCCTCGGTGTGTGCGTGCTGCTCAGTCAGGTCGGCAGGACCCAGGGATTCGAACCGCTGCTGGCCGCCATGGCCGCCGGGCTGGTGATCCAGAACGTCGCGGTCCCGCAGGGCGATGCGCTGAAGGTGGCGATCCAGCGCGGAGCGCTCCCGGTGCTCGTGGTGTTCTTCGTCGCGACGGGGATGTCGCTGCAGCTCGATGCGCTCGCTCAAATCGGGTTCGTGGCGCTGGCGCTCGTCGCGGCGCGGATCGCCCTGATTCGACTCGGAGTGGCGGCCGGGCTGAAGGCGTCGGGGATCGACCGCCGTACGGGCGAGTACGTATGGACCGGCCTCATCTCACAAGCCGGCATTACGCTGGGGCTCGCCTCGGTGCTGGCCACGGAGTTTCCCACCTGGGGAAGCCGGGTGCAGATGCTGCTGATAGCGGTCATCGCGATCGACGAGTTGATCGGGCCGGCGCTCTTCCGCCTCGGCCTGGCGCGCGCGGGCGAGATCGAGACGACAACGCGGCGGCCCCTGATCGTCGTGTCCAACAGGGAGCCGTATCTGCACAACTACGACAGAGAGGGCCAGATTGTCGTGTCGCCGGCGACCGGCGGCGTCGCGGTCGCGCTCGACGCGTTGATGCGCGAGCGCGACGGCGTCTGGATTGCGCACGGCGACGGCACGGCCGACAGTGCCGTGGTGGACGCCGCCGACAAGGTGCGCGTGCCGCCGGGCCGGCCGTCGTACCAGCTTCGCCGCCTGTGGCTGGATCCGGAGGAGTACGCCGCGTACTACGGGGGATTCGCGAACGAAGGATTATGGCCGCTGTGCCATCTGGTGGACGTGCGTCCGAAATTCCGGAGCGACGAGTGGGCGGCGTACCAGTCGGTGAACGCCCGCTTTGCCGCGGCGATCGACGAGGAGCTGCCGACGTCCGATACGCCGGTCTTCATCCAGGACTATCACCTCGCCCTGGTGGCCGGGTGCCTGCGCGAGCGGCGGCCGGCCGCGCGCACGGCGCTCTTCTGGCACATCCCGTGGCCGTACCCGGATCGGCTGCGCATCTGCCCGTGGCGGCGCGAGATCCTGACCGGGCTTCTGGCGAACGACCTCGTGGCGTTTCAGCTGGAGAGCGATCGCCGCAGCTTCGTGCTGGCCGTGGAGGACGAGCTGGACGCCGAAATCGAGTCCGGCGGCCAGCGGATCTGGTTTCGCGATCGGGTCAGCACCGTCACAGCTGTTCCGATCGGGGTGGACTACGACCGTATTCAGGGTGTCGGCGGCGATTCGGCGCTCGGGGCGGAGCAGCGGCGGCTGCAGGAGGCGTTCGGTCTCGAGCCGTCGGGCATTCTCGGCCTGGGCGTCGATCGTCTCGACTACACGAAGGGGATTCCGGAGAGGCTGGAAGCGCTCGATCGCGTCTTCACTCGCCGTCCCGAGCTTCGCGGACGGCTGACCTTCCTGCAGATCGGCGTGCCGTCGCGATCGAATCTCGGCAGCTACAGCGCGATCGAATCGGAGATCGACCGGAAGGTCCGGGCAGTCAACGACCGGCACGGGATTCCCGGTCTTCCGCCGCCTGTCTACTACCACAAGGGAGCGCTGCAGCTGCCGAGCCTCGTCGCGCTCTATCGGCTCGCGAATTTCTGCATCGTGAGCTCGCTGCACGACGGGATGAACCTGGTCGCCAAGGAATTCGTGGCCGCGCGAGAAGACGAGGACGGCGTCCTGGTGCTGAGCGCCCTGGCGGGGGCGGCGCAGGAGCTGCGGGAAGCGCTGATCATCAACCCCTACGACATCGACGACTTCGCCGACGCCCTGATGCGCGCCCTGGACATGCCCGTGGAGGAGCGGCGGGCGCGCATGCAGGCGATGCGGCGGAATGTTGCCGGGCGCAACGTCTTCAGCTGGGCTTCGGACATCCTGGAAGGACTCGAAAGCCTCTGGACCAAACCGCTTCAGTACGCTGCCCGAGCCCCCGAGGACGCCCCCATGTAAGATCCGCCTGGGAAGACGACGCATGAGACGAACCGCGACCGCCATCGATCCACTCTGGTACAAGGACGCCGTCATCTACGAGCTGCCCGTCAAGTCGTTTGCTGACGGCAACGCGGACGGCGTCGGCGACTTTCAAGGCCTGTCCGGCAAGCTCGACTACCTGCAGGGCCTGGGCGTGACCTGTCTCTGGTTGCTGCCGTTCTTTCCTTCGCCATTGAGAGACGACGGCTACGACATCGCCGATTACGTCACCGTGCATCCGAGCTATGGCACGCTGGACGATTTCAAGAAGTTCCTGCAGGCCGCCCACGAGCGCGGCCTGCAGGTCCTCATCGAGCTGGTCCTCAATCACACATCCGATCAGCACCCATGGTTTCAGCGCGCACGGCTGGCGCCACGCGGATCGCCGGAACGCGACTACTACGTGTGGAGCGATACCGACCAGCTCTACCAGCAGGCGCGGATCATCTTCGTCGATACGGAGCGCTCGAACTGGACGTGGGACCCGGTCGCGCAGGCGTACTACTGGCACAGGTTTTTTCATCACCAGCCGGATCTCAACTACGACAACCCGGCGGTCGTCCGCGAAATGCTGGCGGTGCTGGACTTCTGGCTCGATCTGGGCGTCGATGGCTTCCGAATCGACGCCGTGCCGTACCTGATCGAGCGGGATGGCACGAGCTGCGAGAACCTGCCCGAGACGCACGTCATCATCAGGGCAGTCCGCGCGCACCTCGACGCGCGGCATCCCGGCCGGCTGCTGCTGGCCGAGGCCAATCAGCTGCCGGCCGACGTGCGGGCTTACTTCGGTGACGGCGACGAATGCCACATGGCGTATCACTTCCCGGTCATGCCGCGAATCTTCATGGCGCTGCACCTCGAGGATCGACAGCCGATCACCGACGTGATGGAGAAGACGCCCGCCATTCCGGACAGCTGCCAGTGGGCGCTCTTCCTGCGGAACCACGACGAGCTCACGCTCGAGATGGTCACCGACGACGAGCGCGACTACATGTATCTGGCGTACAGCATGGACCCGCAGGCGCGGCTCAACGTCGGCATTCGCCGGCGCCTGGCGCCGCTCGTCGGCAACAGCCGGCCCCGCATCGAGCTGCTGGTCGGCCTGCTTTTCTCGTTTCCGGGCACGCCGATCATCTACTACGGCGACGAGATCGGGATGGGTGACAATCTCTATCTCGGGGACCGCAACGGCGTGCGGACGCCGATGCAGTGGACCGGCGATCGCAACGCCGGCTTCTCGCGCGCCGATCCCGCCCGGCTGTACAGCCCGGTCGTCATGGATCCGGTGTACGGGTACCAGGCGGTGAACGTCGAAGCGGAGGAGAGCGACGCCGCCTCGCTCCTCCAGTGGATGCGGAACATGATCCGATTGCGGAAACAGTTCAAGGTCTTCGGCCGGGGGACGATGGAGTTCCTCTCGCCGTCCAATGGCAAGGTGCTCGCTTACGTGCGGCGGTACCGACGACAACGTGATTCTCTGCGTGGCCAACCTGTCGCGCGCGGTACAGCCGGTGGAGCTCGACCTGAGCGCCTTCGCCGGCCTGATACCGGTGGAGATGCTGGGGTATACGGAATTCCCGACGATTGGAACGGCGCCGTACTTTCTGACGCTTGGGCCCTATGGCTTCTACTGGTTTGAACTCGAGCGTTCAGGAAGCTGACCTCGCGGCCCCCGGCGCCGACATCGTCGTCGCGCTGACGAGCCGCAACGACGTACGCACGATCGGTGCGGTCGCCGGCGCCCTGCAGGAGGGCCTGGCGCGATACTTCGGGTCGAGCGCCGCTCGATTCGTGCTCGCGGACGCCGGATCCACCGACGGCACGCGCGAGGCGGCGCGCGAAGCCGTGCGGCCGTCCGACGCTCGTGGAGGTGGAATACGAGGGCGGGGCGCCACTCGGCGAACTGCCGTATCACGGCTACCCCGGCCGCGCCGCGGCGTTGCGGGCGATTCTCCAGACGGCACAGCGCGCTGGCGCCAGGGCCTGTGCCGTCATCGATTCGGGCCTCCAGGGCGTGTCACCAGAGTGGATCGAGCGGCTCGTCGGGCCCGCGCTGACGGACGGGTTCGATTACGTGTCGCCGTACTACACGCGCCATGTCAACGAAGGCGACATCACCAAGGGTATCGTGTACCCGATGTTCAGGGCTCTGTACGGCGTGCGCCTGCGGCAGCCCGCCGCCGGCGAGTTCGGCTGTTCCGGGCGTCTGGTGACGCACTATCTGCAACAGGACTTCTGGGACGTCGAGCAGGCGTCGGTCGGTATCGACTTCTGGCTGGCCGCCGCGGCGGTATGCGGAGAGTTCCGGACGTGCGAGGCGGCGCTCGGCGCTCGCGCCTCGTCACGCGGCACACCGGCGGACCTGAGCACGACGCTCGCGCAGGTCGTGGGCGCGCTGTTCGCCGACCTCGAGACCCACGCCGAGGTCTGGCAGCGCGTCAGGGGCTCGGTCGCGATCCCGGTCTTCGGAACCGTTCCGGCGATTGGTCCGGAGGCGCCGCCCCTGAACGTCGACGGGTTGATCGACTCGTTCCGGCTCGGCTACCGCGAGCTCCGCGAGATCTGGACGTGGGTGCTTCCGCCCCGGACGATCGTCGAGCTGCGGAAGCTGACCGAGACGCGTGCCCGAGCGGTTTCGTTTCGACGATCGGCTCTGGGCGAGCATCGTCTACGACTTTGCGCTCGGCTACAGCCTTCGAGTGATGCCGCGCGACCACCTGCTCCGCTCGTTGACACCCCTCTACACCGGGTGGGTGGCGTCGTTCGTTCTTCAGATGGGAAGCGCCAGCCTGGAGCGGATCGAAGAGCGCGTCGAGCAGCTCTGCAGGGGTTTCGAATCGGAGAAGCGTCACCTCATCTCGCGGTGGCGCTGGCCCGAGCGGCTTCGCTGATCGGGCCAGGCCGAACGGGGAAACGGACGAAGAGGAGCAGCCATGTGGGCACAAGTTGACCAGATCCTGCGGCAGGCTTCGGCGCAGATCGCTGACCACGTCGCGAATTTTCTGCCCGGGATGCTCGTCTCGCTGATGCTGATTCTCGCGACCTTCGTGGTCGCCATGCTCGCCCGGATGCTGCTGGTGCGGGCGTTGCGCGGGCTCGACTTCGACCGCCGGGCGGAGCAGTCGGGGGTGGCGGCCCTCGTCGGGTGGCCGTCGTCGACAAGTCCGTCGCAGACCGTCGCGCGCGTCGTCTATTGGACGATCCTGATCCTCGGCCTGCTCGTCAGCCTCACCACGTTGAACGCCACGATCCCGTCGCGGCTCGCGTTGTCGGTGTTCGAATACGTTCCGCACCTGCTGGCGGCGCTGATGGTGCTCGTCGTCGGCGCGGTGGCGGCGAGGTTCCTGGCGCGATCGGCGCTGATCGGCGCCGTCAATATGCAGATCCGCTCAGCCCGGCTGCTGAGCCTCGCCGTCAAGTGGCTGGTGCTGCTCGTCTCGGTCGCGATGGCCCTCGATCATCTCGGCATCGGCCGGACCGTGTTGCTGCTGGCATTCGCGATCCTCTTCGGCGGCATCGTGCTGGCGGCCGCCCTGGCAATCGGCCTCGGCGCGCGAGACGCCGTCAGCCGGACGATCGAACGGCAACTGACCGAACCGCCGCCGCGTGACGACAGAGTGAACCACGTCTGATACAAGCGCCCGTTTCGGACTAGCGACTCCGTACGTGGGGTCCGCCTTCAGGCGGACCAGCACGGTAGGGCTACAGCGTGTTTCGAATCGATGTAGCGCAGGACTTTAGTCCTGCCCACACTGGCCATTCAGCAGGTCTTAAGACCTGCGCTACACGGAATCGGAAACCGCTCTAAAGCCGGACACCACGTACTACAGGGCAACCGCGCGATCGACCCGGCCGGGCACCTCGACCTTGGGCATCCGCGCCAGGAAGTACCCAACGGTCATCAATCCGATGGCGACAGAGAGCAATGTCACGAGGGACGTGTCGAGCGCAAAAGGATTGCCGGGGTTTGCCATTCGCGTCGGGACAATGCCGGTGGTCTGATTCGCGGCCGAGTGCATCAGCATGGCGAGCAAGAGGCTGCCATTGGTATGCGCGTACAGCCATGCGATGGCGACCGACAGCATGGTCGATCCCAGCACGAACACCGGGAACGACTGTCCGTAATTGCCAAGTCCTGCCACAAAGAACAGCGGCAGATGCCAGACCCCCCAGACCAGCCCCAGCATGAGACTCGCGCTTGCGAATCCAAAGCGTGCCGCGAGGCGAGGCAGGGCATAGCCGCGCCACCCCATCTCTTCACCTGCCTGAATGGGAGTCGAGATCACGATCGCCGCCGCGATGACATACCACGATTCATTGCCGAAGGGCGGCCACGCGCCGCTGATGAGGCGATGCGCGATCGCGGCGGTCAGTTTGATTGCCGCGATGTAGCAGACGGCGAACGCGTACCATTGCCAGCCCGCCGGCCACTCGAACAGGCGATCCAGGAGTGCCTTTGTCCCCGGCCTCCCCTCGTCCCACGCCGTCAACCCGAGGGCGACCAAGGCTGGCGCGAAGGTGCCGAGAAACAGCAGCGGAGTACGAAGAGCTGAGAACGCGGGAGCGAACGAGCCCGTTCCACTGGACAGGGCAGCTGCTGCGATGAAGCAAGTCCACGTGAGCGTGTACGTGAGTGCGAAAAACCTCAGCATGCTGCGATCAAGTCGCTCGTTCACCAACTACCTGGCGAACGGTTTGTCGACTGATGCATCGAACAGCGCCAGATCGAGGAACTGACCCATCGCTCGGTATCCGGCCGCATTCGGATGCACGTCGTCTTCGCACGCGAATTCGGGCTTAAGCGACTGGCTCTCGTCATAGACGGCCCCACCGCTCGGAATGGGTGCGAATGCGTCGGCAGACGTCTCCGCTGCGTGGTGCCCGACCGCAAGGTAAGTCGTCACCAGGGCGAGGGTGTCCATGCTCACGTCGGACGCCGATGCGACGTCGAGGCTCACGGCCAGCCGCTGGAACGCTTTGACGTCGAACGAAATCGGATCGCTCCAGGCCGATTCGTCAGGTCTGAGTGTGAGACGCTCGGCCCCCGCAAACGTGAGTCGACGGTTCGTACCGGGAACCACGGTCGCGCCGGGGCCAGAAACGCCCACGAAGGCAGCCGAGAACACCGCCGCCTCTACTCCGCGGATGTTCGTGAGCTTCACTCGCAACGATTGACCTGAGAGGGTGGGGCGGACGATGAGGCGCACGGAGTTGCCGTTGAGCCCGTCGACAACGCGTCCAACGTTGTGCGCGGCCGCCCACGCGGAAAACCAGCGCGGTTCCTGTGCACGGACGGCCAGGGCCATCGCTGCCGTCGTGGCCAGCGCGACCACACACGTTCTCATCGTCCTCATCGTCGCCCCCTCTTGGGCGCGCTACTCGGCGGAATCGGATTCAGCTGGCCGCCTCATTCTAGCCTTAGCAACGTGAGAAGGTCGTGGAGCTCGTCGATGACGGCATCGGCTTCGACCATTCGTGACACATTTGGATCTCGTCGCCAAATTGCCTGCATGCCCGCAGATCGCGCTCCGGCCACGTCTACTTCGGGGTGGTCACCTACAAAGACCGCTTGAGCGGGATTGACGTGGAGCCGCTCCAATGCACGGCGAAAGATCTGGCGATCTGGTTTGCTGATGCCCTCGGCGTCGGAAATCAGGATGGTGTCAAACATGGGGGACAGAGCCAGGCATTCCAGCTTGCTCGTCTGCATTCGAACGGAGCCATTCGTGATCAGCCCGAGCTTCAGGCCCGATGCGCGAAGACACGAAAGCGTCTGGGCGGCATCAGGGAACAGCAGACAGGCACTCGGAAATCCGGTGCGGTAATCGTTCAACAGTGTCTCAGCCAAGCCAGACGACAGCTTGAACTGCCCGATCGTGCCGGTAAACAGCTCCTTCCGCGGACCATACCCGTCGCGATCACGCTCTATAAGAGTCTGAACGTACTGCTCCTGGCTTACAGCCTGGAGGAAGTGAGCAAGCCGTTCCCATTGATCTCGCGCAAACCGCTCGAAGCTTCGACGACGGTCAAGCAGGGTTTCGTCGAGGTCGAAGACCACGGCCTGAATATCCGCTCGCATCTGTGCTGCTCAGCGCTCTAAATACCACGAGATGGCCGAATAAGGCGGCCTGAACCAGGAACGTGGGAAGCCACACATAAGGGAACGTGCTCGGGAGCAGGTTCGGCGGATCGTTCATGAAGTACCGGAACGGGACCGGGGTCGAGAGAATCGCGATCGTGACGAATGTTGACAAGTAGCGCGAGACCCATGATGTTCCAGACGACAACGAGCCATTTCGTGCGGTGACCCGCCCAAAGCCAGAGTCCCAGTGCTGCCGCAAGCACACCAGTGACGACGTCGAAATTTCGTCCGGCATAGGTCATCTGGACCGGGATCACGCCCTCGGAATAGAGCTCGTGCAGGACCCATTCGAGGGGCACGCGAAAGACCTGATAGCCGACCAGGCCGGCCAGCGGGACTCCAGCGATTATTCGGGAACCAAAGGCCGAAAAGGCCAAGATAGCAGTGCCGAACGTGATCAAGCCGACGAGAACGAGCGCCGGTGCCGGGAGCGGAGAGTACCTGTCGAGGGCTCCTCGGCTCGCGAGAACTGCGGGTACCACCAACCAGAATACGAGGACAATCGTGAGGACGCCGAATCGTCCCCGGTTCAGATGCCCTCGGCTCTGAACCATCGTCAGCACTGCATAAACAAAGATCGAGGCCACGCCCAGCGTGACGGCGACGAACAGGGCTTCGGTAGTAGTCGAAGGGCTGGTCATGTCGTGATCGGAACAATTCGATGCATGACACGCTGGCTTTCAAGAACGCCCCATTGCGTAGAGTACGCGCGATCACGTCGGGAATCTCCGCAACCCTCAAGCGTGCCATGGCGCGAAGGCTGTCGACGAATTCTGCCGGTCGCTGAAGCTTCCCCTCTGCGAAGAACCACTGCTGGAACTCGGCGAACCGAACCCGATGCTGTTCAGCTGAAAGTACCTGGCGACCTGCGCCAAAACCACCCGCGCGGGTCAACGGCTCCAACGTGAATCGATAAACGATCTTTCCTGCGTATCCGGCTGGAGCGAGATGGCCGACGCAATCAGCAGCCAGGCTATCGTCAGCATGCGAGCACCCTATGGCGTGTGATCGATTGGCTGTCTAACCTTCGCGTTCAGGATATGCAGGATGCCCAGTAAAGGGATGCCGATCCACTGCGGCCGGCTCGCCAGTTCGTAACCGACCTCGTAGAGCGCCTTTTCGAGGACGAAGGCCTCGAGCAGCTGTTCGAATCCTCGATCGTCGGCGGGCACGATGCCGGTTGCCGCCGTGGTCTGGCGATACCGTTTCAGAAACGCCTCCGTCACGGACGATTCCCAGGCCTGTGCGCGCGCCTCGAGCTGCCCGCAGCGATCCGGGCGCTCCTGGCACGCCGCGAGGAATGTGGCGTGTGCCGCATAGCTGAACGATCGCAGCATCCCGGCGACGTCCTTCAGCGGCGACTGCTTCGCCCGGCGCTCGGCCAGCGGCCGGGCCGGTTCACCCTCGAAATCGATGAGCACGAAATCGTGCCCGGCCGCCAGTACCTGGCCGAGGTGATAGTCGCCATGCACGCGCGTGCGCAGGCAACCGGTGGGCAAGGCCGTAAAGGAGCCGATGCGTTGGGCGAGCCTCCGCTTGCGCGTCGAGGAGCGTCCGGGCGAGATCGCGAGCCGACGGGGGCAGAGATTCCAGTGCTTCAGCAAGCCGCGTCACGGAACGCGCCGCGTCCAGCTGGATGCTCGCGGTCAGGGCGGCAGCGTCCTCTGCCCTGAATGGCTCCGGACTGAATGCCGGATCCTGATCGTCGGCGGCGAGTTCGCGGTGCAGCTCTGCGGTCCGCTGTCCGAGCACAACGGCCGGCTCGACAAAGCGAATCGGGTCCCCGGCTGGGCCCGCCGCGTTCTCGCGTAACACGAACTCCCGCGCGTCCGCGAGCGCGCGCTCCCAGCCCGTTCCCTCGTTGGCGACAAAGGTCTGCAGCATGGCAAGGGCGGTCGGCGGGTCACCGGATCGTCTGTACTCGAGGCTCGCAATCAGAGGTGGAACGGAGCGAAACGCGCGCCCTTCCAGGAATTTCAGGATCTCGATCTCGGGATTCGGCCCCGGCTCCAGTTTCCTGAACAGTTTCAAGACGCCGCGGTTGCCAATCACCACGCAGCTGTTGCTTTGCTCCGCAGATACCCCGCTGAATGGGCAATCCGGCCATATCGGGTTCATTCCGGTACACCGTTGCCCCGGCGAGACCGTGACGCATCCGGATCGGCCGCCCGGCGAGCATCTCCGTCAGCAGCGTTCGGCAGGCGGCATCGTCCTCGAACGCATCGATGACCGCGGCGCCGGCGGCGCGCGCGATCAAGCCGCCGCCAAGCCGCGCGGCTGCTGCGTCGGCATCCGGGACGACGGCGAACGGCGTGAAGTACCGCTCGCGACCGCGGTCGGCGTACTCGACTTCGGCGATCGCGGGCATCAGATCCCCTGGAAGTGAACCCCTGGGCGACCAGTCGAGGATTCGGACGTTCGCGATCGCGCGTGCCTTTCCCGCGAACCATCGCTGCCGCGGCAGGAACCGCGCGAGCGCCTTCCCGGTCCCGGTCACGACATCGGCGGCCGCGATTGGCAGGTCGAAAACGTGGGCCACGCCGACGTTGGGGTCCAGCCTGACGTAGTTCCATTCGCCGCGCCACGTGTAGCGGGCGCCGTCGAGCTGATCCACGACCTCGTATCCGTCGCTCTGCGGCAGCCCGATATGGCTCAGTGGCACCCGCACCGAACCATGCTGCATGTGCTCGTGGTCGACGTTCACGACGACGAGGATCGCGTTCGAGCGATCGGGAGAAACCTTGCAGAACGCAATCAGATTCGGGTTGTCGGTGTCGCAGAACATCAGGCCGTCGTTCGATTGCAGCGCGGGGTTCTCGCGACGGATGCGGTTGATCGCCGTCACGAGGTCTGTGATGTGCCCGGGCCGATCCGGGTCCCAGTGCCGATACTGGTACTTCTCGGACTCCAGGTACTCCTCGGTGCCCGGCACCGCCCGGTTCTCGCACAACTCGAAGCCGCTGTAGATGCCGTAGGTCGCGCCGAGCGTCGCGGCGAGAATCAGGCGGATCTTGAACGCCGCCGGACCGCCCTCCTGCAAGTACGCATGCAGGATGTCAGGCGTGTTGGCGAAAAGATTCGGGCGGAAGAATTCCGCAGCTTCGGTCGTGGTGAGCTCGGTGAAGTACTCGGTCAGCTCGTCCTTCGTGTTCCGCCAGGTGAAATAGGTATAGGACTGCGTGAAGCCCAGCTTGGCCAGGTAGTACATCACCTTCGGGCGCGTAAACGCTTCGGCGAGGAAGATGGCGTCGGGATGCTCGGTCCTGATCTCGCCGATCAGCCATTCCCAGAACGGGTACGGCTTGGTATGCGGGTTGTCGACGCGGAAGATCGACACGCCCCTTGCAATCCAGAACTGGACGATGGATTTCAGTTCCTCCCAGAGCGCCTGCCACGCTTCGCTCTCGAAATCGAATGGGTAGATGTCCTGGTACTTCTTGGGCGGGTTCTCCGCGTACTTGATCGTTCCGTCGGGACGATGGCGAAACCATTCCGGATGCTCGCGAACGTAGGGGTGGTCCGGCGAACACTGGTAGGCGAGGTCGAGCGCAACCTCGAGGCCGAGACGCCTGGCTTCGCCTACGAAGTGGTCGAAGTCGGCGAGCGTTCCGAGCGCGGGGTCCACCGCTTTGTGCCCGCCGGCTTCGGAGCCAATCGCCCACGGGCTGCCGGGATCGCCTGCTGCGGCGGTCAGAGAATTGTTGCGTCCCTTCCGGAAGCTCGTGCCGATCGGATGGATCGGCGGAAGGTAGACGATGTCGAAGCCCATTCCGGCGACGCGCTGCAGGTGCGTCGCGGCTTCGCGGAACGTGGCGCTGCGGGTCGGGTCCGGTCCCCACGATCGCGGGAACATTTCGTACCAGGCGCCGAAACGGGCGCGTTCGCGATCGACACGCACCGTCAGCACTCGCTCGTAAGTCGCGGCCTGGCTCAGATCGGGGAACCGGCGGGAAAGGCCGGGGAGCCGATCGTCCTGCGCCGCGCGCGCCCGTTCGGGCGCCGCAGCCGGGCCGCCGATGAGATCGGCCTGTGCGTCGAGCCATCGTGCGTCCTTCGTCGCGCGGGCAGCGCGCGCGCGCCCCGCGGTCTCCCGGAGGAGCGCGGCGCCTTCGAGCAGATCGCTCGAGACGTCCTGACCCGCTTCAACCTTCGCCACGAGCGATTTGCGCCACGACGCAAAGCGATCGATCCACGCCTGCACCGTGTACTCGTGGTCACACTGCCGGTCGATGTCGAAGCTCGCGGCCCACTCGTCGTTGCCGAGTGGTTGCATCGGATGGTCGAGCCATTCGCCGCGCGTGCCGCCGGCCGGCACGGCCCGATACCGGAGGAGTGCCACGATCACGTCATGGCCGTCGGCATGAACCCAGGCGTTGATGCGCACCGACTCGCCGACCGTTCGCTTGATTGGAAAGCGTCCGCCATCGATCTCGGGCCTGACGCGCTCGATCACGACGCGGCGCCGCCCTTCGAGGGATCCGGCGCGATCGGCCGAGCGTGTGATCGAAGAAGGCGGCCGAGGGATGCGGCGGGTGGCTGCGCGCGGCGACATGGCAGAGTCCAGTGTACTGATGACGCGAACTCGATCCAAACTACAGAGAGAGCGATGGCGACTCCTTGCATGAGGGCGGCGGCGATCTTCGCGATCGGCGCGACTCTCGCGGCCGCCGGCTGCGTTGGGCCCGGCGCGCCGGTCCTCACCTTCTCCGGCAGCGTGGTCGGACGGGAAGCCGAGGTCATCCGCCGGCAACTCGAACGCTTCGGGCAAGCGCATCCATCGATCACGGTGGCGCTGCGCGCCACGCCCGATGCATCGGATCAGCGGCATCAGCTCTACGTCCAGTGGCTGAACGCGCGGACGAGCGATCCCGACGTCCTGCAGCTCGACGTCGTGTGGACGCCGGAGTTCGCGGCTGCCGGGTGGATTGCCGGCCTCGACCGCTTCGATCCACCCGTCGATCGCTTTTTTCCGGCCGCCGTCGCGGCCGATCGCTGGAACGGCGCGCTGTACGCCTTGCCCTGGTTCATCGACGTCGGCATGCTGTACTGGAGAACCGATCTGCTGCCGCGTCCCCCCCGCGATCTGGACGATCTCGTCCAGCTTGCGAGGCGCGCGCAGGAGGAACGCGGCGTCCCGTTCGGCTTCGTGTGGCAGGGGGCCCGTTATGAAGGCCTCGTGACGGTCTTTCTCGAGCACCTCGGCGCTTTCGGGGGCGCGATCCTCGACGATCAAGGCTCGGTCGCCGTCGATTCCGAGGCCGCGAGGCAGGCGTTGACGTTCATGCGCGACGCCATTTACGCCGATGGCGTGGTGCCTCCCGCCGTGCTCACGTGGCAGGAGGAGCAGACGCGGTTCGCGTTTCAGAACGGGCAGGCCGTCTTCATGCGGAACTGGCCCTATGCCTACGGACTGATGCAGGATCGGTCGCAGTCGACCGTCGCCGGACGGTTCGCGGTCACCTCCATGCCGGCCGGCCCGGGAGGCGCGGCGACCGCGGCGCTCGGTGGCTCGGCCCTGGCCATCAACGCCTACAGCGACCAGCCCGCAGCCGCTTACGAGCTCATCGATTATCTGCTCCAGCCCGAACAGATGATCGAGCGGGCGCGCATTGCCGGCCAGTATCCCACGCGGCCGGCGCTTTACGAGACGCGCGAGCTTGCCGACGCGCTGACGATTCCACCGGCCAGACGCACTGGCAGTCATCGAACGGGCGGTGCCGCGACCGGTCACGCCCGTCTACAGCCAGCTTTCCGAGATCCTGCAGATCTCATTGCATCGGGCACTGACGCGCCAGCAGGAGCCGGGCGCGGCGCTCCAGGAAGCGGCCGACGGCGATGCGCGCGCTGCTGGCGAAGGTGAAGCTCGGCCCGCCCACACCATGACGAACTCGGTACCTAAGCGGCGCAGCGCGTCGTTCCGCCGGGCCGAGGCGCGCCTCGGATGGGCGCTTGCGATGCCGGCACTCGGCGTCATTGGTCTCGTCGCCGTCTTCCCGATCCTCTGGACGTTCTGGGAGTCGCTGCACCTGCACGACCTGCGCATGCCATGGCTCGGCCGGCCGTTCGTCGGCGTGGCCAACTACGCCGAGGCGCTGGCGGACCAGCGGTTCCGGAGCGCGTTCGCCCACACCGCCGTGTTCGTCGCGGTGACGGTCGCCGTCGAGCTCGCCGGCGGTCTGCTCCTGGCGCTCGCGCTCGACCGCGTGTCTCGCGCCCGCGAGCTCGTTCGCACGGCCGTGCTTCTGCCGTGGGCGATTCCGACAGTGGTCGCGGCCCTCGTCTGGCGCTTCATGTTCGAGAGCCCCGCCGGGGTCGCCACTGCCGTGCTCGCGGGGCTCGGGCTGGCGGCGCCGACATGGTTCGCCGACGCGCTCGCGGCCTGGGTTCCGCTCGTGCTCGCCGACGCGTGGAAGACCACGCCGTTTGTTGCGCTGTTGCTGCTGGCCGGGCTGCAGCAGATCGATCGATCGCTGTACGAAGCGGCAGACGTGGACGGCGCCGGGTCCTGGCGGCAGTTCGTCGATGTCACGCTGCCGATGCTACGGCCGGCGCTGCTGGTGGCGTTCCTCTTCCGCACGCTCGACGCCTTTCGGGTGTTCGACGTCGTGTTCGTGATGACCGGCGGAGGACCGGGCACGGCGACCGAGCCGATCGCCCTCTACACGTTCAGCACATTGCTGCAGACTCTCCGTTTCGGCTACGGTTCGGCGCTGTCGATCATCATCTTCGCGGTCGCGTTCGGTTTCGCGCTCGCCGCGATCCGCGCGTTCGGCGGCAACGCATTCCTGGAGCGATCGGGATGAGGTCACGGGGATGGACCTTCGTGACGGGCCTGCTCGTGGCGGCGATCCTGTTCCCGCTCTGCTGGGCGGTGGTGGCCTCCTTGACGCCCGAAGACCGTTTGTTCGCCTCGACGATGCTCGTGCCGCGCGCGCTGGTGCTCGATCACTATCGCGCGCTCTTCGAAGACCGCGACTTCTGGACGCCGATTCGCAATTCGCTGATCGTCGCCGGCGCCACCACGGTCGTCTCCGTCGTCCTTGGCGCGATCTGCGCGTACGCGCTGGCACGCCTCAGCTTCCGGGGGAAGGCGCCGGTGCTGGCATTCGTGCTCGCGGTGTCCATGTTCCCGCAGATCTCGATCGTTTCGCCGTTGTATCTGCTGCTGCGCGAGCTTGGCCTCCTCAACACCTATCCCGGCCTCATCCTGCCGTATCTCACCTTTGCGATGCCGCTCGCCATCTGGCTGCTCGTCGGCTTCTTCCGGCAGCTTCCGCCGGAGCTGGAGGAAGCGGGCCTGATGGACGGCGCCGGGCGCCTGCGGACGTTGTGGGAGATCATCCTGCCGCTGTCGGGGCCCGGGCTGGCGACCACGGCCATCCTGACCTTTCTCTATAGCTGGAACGAATTCCTGTTCGCCTTGTCGTTCACGCTGGGACCGGAACGGTACACCGTGCCGGTGGCAATCACGCTCTTCCGCGGACAGTATCAGGTGCCGTGGGGCGAGATTCTGGCGGCGGCGGTCGTCGCGACGGCGCCGGTCGCGGCGATCGTGCTCGTCGCGCAGCGGCGCATCGTCGCGGGTCTCACGTCCGGTGCGGTGAAAGGCTGACGTGGCGTCGATCACGCTGGACCGGGTGAGCAAGATCTATCCGAACGGCCAGGTGGCGGCGCGCGATCTCACGCTCGAGGTCGCCGACGGCGAGCTCGTCGTCCTGGTCGGGCCGTCCGGCAGCGGCAAGAGCACCGTGCTCCGGCTCATTGCGGGGCTCGAGACGCCGACCGCCGGGCACATCTTCATCGACGGCCGCGACGTGACCGACGTGCCGCCGCAGCGCCGCGACCTTGCGATGGTGTTTCAGAGCTACGCGCTGTATCCGCACAAGAGCGTGCGCGAGAACCTGGCGTTCGGCCTCCGGGTCCGGCGCGTCGCCGCGGCGCAGATCGATGCCCGCGTGCGGGCGACGGCTGCCGCGCTGGGCATCGAGGCGCTGCTCGATCGCAAGCCGGCGCAGCTCTCGGGCGGCCAGCGGCAGCGCGTGGCCCTGGGCCGGGCGATCGTGCGCGAGCCCAGGGCGTTTCTGCTCGACGAGCCGCTCTCGAACCTCGACCCGATCCTGCGCGCCGGCACGCGCGCCGAGCTGGCGCTGCTGCACCGGCGGCTGGCCGCGACCATGGTCTACGTCACGCACGATCAGGAGGAAGCGATGACGCTCGGCACGCGCGTGGCCGTCATGCGCGACGGCATCATCGAACAGGTCGCGCCGGCGCTGGAGGTGTTTCGCCGGCCGGCGAACGTTTTCGTCGCGGGATTCGTGGGATCGCCGGCGCATGAACCTGTGGCCCTGCGCCTGTCACCGCGTGGGCGGCGGCGTGCGAGTTGTGTCGCCAGTCCTGTCGCTCGAACTGGAAGGGGCCGATTTCGGCGTTCCGGACGGGGGGACTGTCTGGGCAGGTGTCCGTCCGCACGACATCGACCTGGTAGCCGACGGCGAAGGTGACGCCATCGGGAACGTTGACGTCGTCGAGCCGCTCGGTCCCGTGACGCTGATCCACCTCCGCGTCGAGGGTCTGCCGCACGAGCTCGTTCGGATGGTGGTGACCGGCGATACCGGGATCCAGGTGGGCGATCGCGCAAGCTTCAGGGTACGTCGCGATCGGCTCCACTTCTTCGGCGGCGAGGGCAAGCGGCGGTTGAACTGAAGCGGCATCTCAGGGCTGGCAGTCGTCCCTCAAGGCCCGCTCACGACTTTTGAATCAAGGAATACTGTCACGACCGGATGGAAGCGCCAGGGGCGTCGCGCTATCTTCGGGTCGTGGGATCGTCGGCCTCTGAACCGGGGTCAACCGTACGGCTTGTGGTCCAGACACATAGCCTTCTCCGCCGGCGATTCCACAATCGCCCTCCACACCATCACGCTCCACTCAACTGAGCGACAGGGACATCCCGCCGGGGGTCAGGCTCGTCTGCTGCGGGCACCGACTTCATGCCGGGATCCACCAGCGGCGAATCGGCTGGGCCCCCCAAGATCATGTGATAGAGGATCAGCGTCAGGGCCGCGGCCAGGAGCGCCGGACCGACCCATACAGCACGACGGCGCGCGCCGCGGTTGGCGCACCTGAGTTGGAGTTCGCGGAGCGCCTGGTCCTCCCACGCGATCTCCTCTTGCGCGCGATACTCCGCCAGGATCTGTTCCGGGTTCACTCCCACATGGCTGGCGAATGCGCGCAGGTGCGCGCGGACGAATATGCCACCCGGGACCCGGGCGAGGTCTCCGAGCTCGATCGCCTCGAGGACCGGGATCGAGATATTCGTGGCGGTTGCGATCTCGCGAAGGGTATATCCGCGGCGCTCGCGCGCGTCGCAAAGCGTGGCGCCTATGTGCCGGAAGGCGGGAGGCGGATGGTCCTGCACGAAAGCGACGATAGAGCTCGCGGCGGGTGCCGTCAATCGTCTCAGTCACGCCGGAGAATCGAGTATTTCGTGCCGAAGAATACCGTTTCGGGCGGATGGCACTGAGGGCGGACGCTCGTTATCGTAGCGTCGTGGGATCGTCGCTCCCCACCACCGGGCCCAACATCCCTCGGTTGTGGGTAGATTCCTCCGGCTGTGTCTCTCTCTTCACAGTTGTTCCACGCGGCGATCCCATTTTTTTCTGCGCTCCCGGCCTCCCGCTCACAGGAACGAAATCAAGTACACCGCCATGCCCGCACCGATGGCGAGGAGCGCCAGACCGAGCAGCGGCGCGTGATACGAGCGGGCCGGCGGAGGCGTGGGTGTCCCGGCCACGTATCTCCGCTCGAACTGCAGGTACTCCGCGAGCGCCATCGCCTGCACGCCAACACCCATCACGACGAGAACCACGCCGAGCCAGAGTGATGCGGTCGGTGCCGCTGCCGCCAACGGGTTCGCACCGGCCCCGCCACCGCCCGCAAACTCCCCTGGAAGGCCGACCCTCGCTACCAGGAAACCGAATCCCATGAGTCCGAGCGCGGTACGCGTCCACGCGAGGAAGGTCCGCTGAACCGCGAGAAAGACTCGCGGGTCGTCTGACCGGACGTGGTTGTCGGCGTCCATCACATCCACCTCGCCGTGAATATTCTCTCTCCAAATTCTTGAAGTTTCGATGACGTCGGGTCCTTTCCGCGGCGAAATACGGTTATGACGGGATTGGGCATCTCGACTCCGCTGTTTATCGTCGGGCTGCCGGGCCCGCGTTCACGTCCCGGCAGGATTCTCCGGACACTCGGTTCAAGGAGGGCGCGATGAGTAGATTCGTCTCGCGGGCGGCGGCGACGCTGTTGGTTCTAGTAGTCGTACCGGCGGTAGCTCACGCACAAGCGGCCATCACCGGCGTCGTCAGGGACACGTCGGGCGGCGTGCTGCCGGGAGTGACGGTGGAAGCCGCCAGCCCTGCGCTGATTGAGAAGGTGCGCGCGGTCGTCAGCGACGCCACCGGCCAGTACCGGATCGTCGACCTGCGGCCGGGCACGTATTCCGTGACGTTCACGCTGCCCGGCTTCAGTACGGTCCGGCGCGACGGCATCGAGTTGACGGGCTCGTTCGTCGCCACGGTGAACGGCGACCTGAGGGTCGGCGCGCTCGAAGAGACGATTACGGTCACCGGCGAAACGCCGATTGTCGACGTGCAGAGCGTGAGAGTGCAGCAGACGGTCAGCAACGACGTCATCCGGGCGATTCCGTCCTCGCGGTCGGCCGGCGGCATTCAGGCCCTGATCCCAGGGATGAGCACTGGCGGCGATTCCGGGGGCATCACGGGCGGCGGCGGCTCGGCTGGGCAGATCCACGGCGGCCGGGGCAGTGATTCGCGTACCTATAGTGACGGCCTCAACATCGGGTGGGGCGGCGGAGGCGGCGGCCAGTGGGGGAACATGGTGAACGTCGCTGCGGCGCAGGAACTGGTGCTGAGCACCTCGGGCGGGCTGGGCGAGGCCGAAACGGGCGGCGTCACGCTGAACGCGATCCCGCGCGAGGGCGGCAATACGTTCAGCGGCAGCGTTCGTCGCCAACGGCGCGACGGGCGCGATGCAGGGGAGCAACTACACGCAGGCGCTGCAGGACGCGGGGCTGCGGGCGCCATCCGAGCTGAACAGCATGTCCGAGTTCAACCCGATGGGCGGCGGCCGCATCATCCGCGACAGGCTGTGGTTCTACGCGTCGTACCGCCGGATCGCGACCGACAACACCGTCCCCGGTATGTGGGTCAACAGGAACGCCGGCAACCCGAACTCCTGGTCGGTCAGATTTCGACCGGAGCCGGCAGGCGTTTTCGGAGACGCTGGATCGCATCGCCAGCGCGCGCATCACGTGGCAGATCACGCCGCGCAACAAGATCAATGTGAGCTGGCAGGAGCAGATTTATCAGCGGAACTTCAAGGGCGGCGGCACGGCGACGACGACGATCGAAGCCACCAACCGGGATTGGTTCGAGCCGTCACGGCTGCAGGGCGTGACCTGGTCGTCGCCGTTGAGCAGCCGTCTGCTGGCGGAGGCCGGCTGGGGCACGTACGAGTCGCGGTACCGCAATCCCGCGCCTCGGATTGACGGCACGCACAACGACCGGATGATCCGGGCGCAGGAGCAGGCGGGCGAGATCCCGAACCTGGTCTACCGGATGCCGGCCGGCGTCGGCGGCGGCTTCAATCACCATCTGATCGGGACGCTGGCCAACAACCGCGCCTCGCTCTCGTTCGTCACCGGCGCGCACAACATGAAGTTCGGGTACCAAGGGGGCTTCAACAACCCGAGCCAGACCTACACCTACTTCAACGAGGTCAACAACGTGCGGCTGCGGGACGGAGTCCCCAACCAGCTCCGGCAGGTCATCGTCGCGACCGACTCTCCGGCCCGGATCAAGATCGTGCGCAACCTCTGGCCCACCTCGTTTTATGCGCAGGATCAGTGGACGAGCAACCGGCTGACGCTGCAGGGAGGCGTGCGGTACGACTACTGGCTGACCAACTACCCCGATTCGAGCATCGGCGGCGTGGGCTACACCGCGGCGGCGGCCGAGGAAATCTTCTACCCGGCGCGGTCGACGCAGGGGCTCCAGTGGCATGATCTGACGCCGCGCATGGGCGTCGCCTACGATCTGTTCGGCGACGGCCGGACGGCGATCAAGTTCAATCTCGGCAAGTACATGCAGGCGATTCCGGCGACCAATGCCGACCTGGATCTCAACCCGATCATTCGCGCCGCGATCAGCACGACGCGGACGTGGACCGACACGAACAAGGATTTCGTCGCCGAACTGCGACCTGTCGAATCGGGAGGTGAACGGGGAATGCGGGAGGATGGACAACCAGAACCTCGGCCGCGAGGTGTTCGACCGGACCTACGACACCGCGTTCACCGAGGGCTGGGGTGCGCGTCCGTACAACTGGGGCCTGGGCCTCTCGGTGCAGCAGGAAATCGCGCCGCGCGTCTCGGTGAACGTCGGCTACTTCCGCAACTGGTGGGGTAACTGGTACACGGTGGACAACCGGGCGAACACGACGGCGGACTGGACGCCGTTCAGCATCACGGCGCCGGTCGATGCGCGGCTGCCCAACGGCGGCGGCCACACGATTGGCGGCCTGTACAATCTGGTGCCGTCGCGCGGTCGGCAAGGTCGACGAGCTCGCGACCTCGTCCAAGAACATCGGGGAGCAGACCGAGAACTGGCAGGGCGTCGACGTCGGCATTTCCGCGCGGTTGCGGAACGGGCTCACGCTGCAGGGCGGCACGAGCACCGGGCGCCGGCTCTCGGATGCGTGCGCGTTGAAGGCGGCCATGCCGGAGCAGGGCCAGGGCTCGCGCGGCGCGACCACGTCGATCGCGGGCGGCGTCGCCCACTAACCCGTACTGCCGCGAGGAGGAGCCGTATCGAACGGACATCCGGGGGCTCGCGACCTATACGATTCCGCGGATCGACGTCCAGATCAGCGGCACCTACAGGAACGACGCCGGGCCACGAGCTTGCGGCCAACTACACCGTGACGAGCGCCGTTGCGGCGCCATCGCTCGGCCGCAATCTCTCGGCGGGCAACGTCAGCGTCAACCTGATCGAGCCGGGTACGTTCTATGCGAGTCGGAGCCAGAACATCGACCTCCGCGTCGCGAAGATTCTCCGGTTCGGCCGGACGCGCACGCAGATCGGCTTCGACGTCTATAACCTCACGAACACGGACGTCGTCACCGGCTACAACCAGACGTTCGTGCCGACCAGCGCCTCGTGGCTGACACCGACATCGATTCAGCCGGCGCGGTACGCGAAGATCAGCGCGCAGTTTGACTTCTAGACTGGCTCTGGACTTCAGGCTCCTGGCTCTGGGCCACAGCCCGGGACCTTGAGCCTCGGGGTCCTCCCCTTCAAATTCTTGAACGTCGCGAGACCTCAGGTCCTTTCCGTCGCGAAATACAGTCGTCGCGGGATTGGGCTTCTCGAGGCCCCTGTCTAATGTCGCGCCGTTGGGCTGCGCGCGTAACGGTCCCAGCGGATCCGGATCTTCCGAACAGTCTGTCAAGGAGGGCGCGATGAGTAGTTTCGTCTCGCGGGCGGTGGCGGCTCTGTTGGTTCTCTTGCTCTTACCGGCGGCCGCCCACGCACAGGCGGCCATTACCGGCGTCGCCAGGGACACGTCCGGCGGCGTGTTGCCGGGTGTGACGGTCGAAATCGCGAGCCCCGTCATGATTGAGAAGGTTCGTTCGGCCGTGACGGACGGCACCGGCCAGTTCCGGATCGTCGATCTGCGCCCGGGCATCTACTCGGTAACCTTCTCGCTGCCAGGCTTCAGCACGGTCCGGCGCGAAGGGATCGAGCTGACGGGCAACTTCGTGGCCACGGTCAACGGCGCGCTGAACGTCGGTGCTCTCGAGGAAACGATTACCGTCACGGGCGAGACGCCGATCGTCGACGTCCAGAGCGCCCGGGTGCAGCAGACGGTCAGCAAGGACATCCTCGCCGCCATTCCGAGCTCGCGGAATGCCGGAGGTATCCAGGCGCTGATTCCCGGCATGAGCTCCGGGGGCGATAGCGGCGGCATCACCGGCGGGCAATCCGGCGGCGCCGGGACCATCCACGGCGGTCGCGGGAACGATTCCCGCACCCAGAGCGACGGCAACAACACCGGGTGGGCCGGCGGCAGCGCGGGGGGCGGGAATACGCCGAACGTGGCTGGTGCGCAGGAAGTGGTGCTCGCCACCTCCGGCGGCCTCGGCGAAGCGGAAACGTCCGGGGTGATTCTGAACGTCATACCCCGCGACGGCAGCAACAACTTCAGCGGCCAGGTCAACTTCTCCGGCTCGAACAGCGCGCTGCAAGGCAGCAACTACACGCAGGAGCTGCAGGACGCTGGCCTCGGGAGCCCTTCCGAACTGAAGAGCGTGTACGACATCAATCCGATGGGCGGCGGCCGCATCATCCGGGACAAGCTCTGGTTCTACCTCACCTATCGGCAGACCGGTTCGGAGAGAACGGTCCCGGGCATGTGGTTCAACAACAACGCCGGCAACCCGAATGCCTGGACGGTCGATTTCGATCGGAGCCGGCCGGCGTTCAACGACAACCTGGATCGGAACGGGATCGCGCGCATCACGTGGCAGATCACGCCGCGCAACAAGTTCTCGATGCACTGGTCGGAGCTGTACACGACCAGCTCCACGAAGGGCGGCGGCGCGCGACGACGACGCCGGAAGCGAGCGGCCGGACGCTCTTCCAGCCGTCGCGGATTCCGTCGGCGAGCTATTCGGCGCCGGTCACGAGCCGGGTCCTGCTGGAGGCCGGCTGGGGCGCCTACGAGGCGCGGTACCGGAACCCGCAGCCGCGGCTGGACGGCAGCCACAACGACCGGATGATCCGGTTGCAGGAACAGGGCGGCGAGATCCCGAACCTGACGTCGCGGATGCCCGCGGGCGTGGGCGGCGGCTTCAATCATCATCTGATCGGGACGATCGCGGCGCTGCGCGGGTCCGTGTCGTATGTCACCGGCGCGCACAACATGAAGTTCGGCTACCAGGGCGGATTCAGCAACCCGTCGCAGACCTACACGTTCTTCAACGAGATCATCCACATCCGGACCAATAACGGGGTCCCGAACCGGCTGACGCAGACCATTCAGTACCCGACCGGCGTCAAGTTCGTCCGGAACCTGCTGCCGACGTCCTTCTACGGGCAGGATCAGTTCACCACCGGCCGGCTGACGCTGCAGGGCGGCATCCGGTACGACCATCTGACGACCAACTATCCCGACTCGGGCATGGGCGGCCCTGGCTTCGCGGCCTCCGCCCCGGACGTGATCTTCTATCCCAAAGGATCGACCCCCGGGATCGACTGGGACGACGTCACCGCCCGGATGGGCGTGGCCTACGATCTGTTCGGGACCGGCAAGACGGCGCTGAAGTTCAACCTGGGCAAGTACATGGAAGCCTTCGTGGCGAGCAACAGCGACTTCGACCTCAACCCGCTGATTCGCACGACGGTCAGCACGACGCGCGTGTGGACCGACATCAACAAGGATTTCGTGGCGAACTGCAACCTCGCCAACACCGAGAAGAACGGCGAATGCGGCGACATGTCGAACAACACCCTCGGGAAAGAGGTGTTCCAGCGCAGCTACGATCCGAACCTCATCTCCGGCTTTGGCCACCGCCCCTACAGCTGGTCGCTGGGCGCGTCGGTCCAGCAGGAGCTCTTTCCCCGCGTCTCGCTGAACGTCGGCTACTTCCGAAACTGGTGGGGGAATTGGTACGGCGTCGACAACCGGGCGACGACGGCGGCCGACTACACCCAGTTCAGCATCACGGCGCCGAAGGATGCGCGGCTGCCGGGCGGCGGCGGCCACGTCATCAGCGGCTTGTATAACCTCGTCCCGGGCAAGGTCGGGGAGGTCGACGAGCTCGCGCAGCATGTGACCAACTTCGGAGAGGCCGCGGAGAACTGGCAGGGCGTGGACGTCAACGTCGTCGCGCGGCTGCGCAACGGGCTCACGGTCCAGGGCGGCACGAGCACCGGGCGCCGGCTCTCGGACGTCTGCGCGATCAAGCCGGTCATCCCGGAGTACGGCGAGGGCCCGGCAGGCGGGAACGAGTCGATCACTGCGGGCGCGCCCGACGACCCGTATTGCCGCAACGTCGAGCCGTACCAGACGGATTTCCGGGGGCTCGCGACGTACCTGATCCCCGGGATCGGCGTCCAGGTGAGTGCAACGTGGCGCAGCTTGCCCGGGGACGAGATCGCGGCGAACTACGTCGTGAACAACACGGTGGCCAACGCCGGGCCGCAGCCGCTCGGCCGCAATCTCTCGGACGGCACCATCACGGTGAACCTGCTCGCGCCGCATACGCTGTATTCCGAGCGCGAGAACCTCCTCGACTTCCGGGTCGCGAAGATCTTCCGCTACGGCCGGACGCGCACGCAGGTCGGCGTCGACATCTACAACCTCATGAACAGCGATCTCGTAACGGCGCGGACGACGACGTTCTCGCCGACGAGCACGGCGTGGCTGCGGCCGACGGGGATTCAGCCGGCGCGGTACGCCCGGATCAGCGCACAGTTCGATTTCTAGAACAGACTTTGGGCTTCAGGCTCTTGGCTCTGGGCCAAAGCCCGAAGCCCGGAGCACGAGAAAAACGGGCCCGCGTCTCGCAAAGAGGGCGGGCCTTTTTCAGGAAATGACTCCGCGGCGCACCGCGTAGAGGACGAGCTCGGCGGTGTTGTGCACGTCGAGCTTCTGCAGGATGTGGGCGCGATGGGTCTCGACCGTCGCGGGGCTGACTGACAGCAGATCGGCAATTTCCTTGTTGCTGTGCGCTTCGGCGATCAGCTGGAAGATTTCCCGCTCGCGTTCGGACAGCGAGTCGTAGCGGTCGGTGAGCCCCTTGTCGGCCAGGTGCCGGACGTAGTCGTCGAGCATCACTTTGGCCACCGCCGGGCTGAAGAACGATTTGCCGGCGGCGACGGCGGCCACCGCCCGGATCAGCTCGTTGTCGGCGGAATCCTTCAGAAGATACCCCCGGGCGCCGGCCTTCATCGCCTGAATGATGTAGGCCTCCTCGGCGTGCATGCTCAGGATGAGGATGTTGATGGCCGGGAAACGGCGGGCGATCTGCCGCGTCGCCTCGATGCCGTTCAGCAGCGGCATGCCGATGTCGAGGACCACCACGTCGGGCTGTCATCGCCAGCGCCTGGCGAACCGTTTCTCGTCCATCGCTCGCCTCCGCCACGACTTCCCAGTCGGGCTGTTCTTCGAGAATCTTCCGGAGGCCCTGCCGCATCAGCGTGTGATCGTCGGCGAGGAGAATGTTGAGGTGACTCATGCGCGCCTCTCGTGATGGGGCTCCGTCCTCGGTTGTGGCGGCTCGCCGGGCTGGCCGTCGGCGACGGCCTGGCGCGACCGCGCGGGCAGCTCCACGGTCAGCCGGGTGCCCTTGCCCGGTGCGGTCTCGAGCCGCAGCGTCCCGCGCAGTTGCGAAACACGCTCACGGATACCGACCAGGCCAAGGCCGCGTGTCCCCTCCGCGGCCCGGCGTCTCCGCCTGATCGAATCCCGTGCCGTCATCCTCGATCGTGATCAGCACCGTGTTCGGGAGCCGCTGGAGGTAGACGCGGCATCGGGTGGCGCGCGCGTGCTTGGCGACATTGGTCAGCGCCTCCTGCACGATGCGATACGCGGCGGCCTCGATTTCCGGCATGAGCCGTTCGTCCATGCGGTCGTGGAGCACGTCCACGCGGATGCCATGGCGCTTGCCGAAGCCCCGCAAGTACCACTCGATCGCCGCAGTCAGTCCCAGATCGTCGAGCAGAGCGGGATGGAGCAGGTGGGACAGGTCGCGAACCGTGGCAATGGCCCCGTCAGCAATCGACCGCGCATCGTCCAACAGGTGGATGCCGCCACCGCCGGCGTCGACGGCGCGCTGGGCGACGGCCAGTTCGACCTTGATGGCCGTGAGCACCTGCCCGACTTCGTCGTGCAGCTCGCGGGCGATGGTGCGCCGTTCCTCTTCCTGGGCGGTGATGAGCTTCGCAGACAGCTTCTGGAGCTCCCTCGCGTTCTCCGCGTCCTTGACCTGCTGACCGCGCACCCGTTGCTCCAGACGGCCGGCATATATCGTGGCGAGCAGGCCGATGCCGAAGCTCGTCACCAGGGCGAGCCCAAGGCCCTGCCACACGCGGCGCTGCGTCTCGCCGTAGATCTTCACGATCTCGGCTTGCTGCTGGACGAACGCGCTGCGATTGAGCGCCTGGACGTCTTCGGAGACGCGAATCGCGACTTCGCGCTTGGGCACCACCTGAGTATTGAGAACGGTGCGTGCCTGGGCGGCCGAACGTCGGCCCTCGGGTGCGAGCACGTCCACCATGGCGCTGTGAAAACTGCCGATTTCGCGGCGGAGCTCCTCGATACGTTCGCCCTCAATGGAGGAATCGAGGACGGGAACGTATTGCTCGAGTGCCTCTTCCACCGCACGATACGTCTCTTCGAGCCGCCGGCGATACGCGGGCGCAGCCGTGGGATCCGCGTCGAGCAGCGCGTCGCGGACGAAGACGGATTCCAGGAGCACTTGTGCGCGGACCGTTGAAAGCAGCTCCTGTGCCCGCATGTACCGGGCGTTGACCGCCGCGGCGCGGTTGCCGACCTCCGTGATGCGGGTGGTGAAGTAGGAGCCGGCGAACAACCACACGCCGAAAGTCAAGCCGAAGCCGAGCAGCAGGGCCGTCCTGATCGTGACTCCGGTGAATGGCCAGACGGACGGCGCCGGATGATCGATCACCGACGGCCGGGATGCGCGAGACAGCACATGACGCATCTTATCGCCGGATGGGTGCCGGTCAGTCGGCGAGGCAGCCTTTACAGGGTTACCGGCCGGAGATTACCGCCTGGACGGGATGCCCACGATTCCGGCGGGTCGATATCGTCAGGACATGCCCGTCGCGAGCCCCGTTCCGTCAATCGTCGTGTATTCCGACGTGGACCCTGTCCTGCTGGATCCGTACACGCCGCGTTTCGCGGCCGCCGCCGCCGCGCTCAGAGAAATTGAGCTCGACGATGCGGCGCTGGTGCTTTGTTCGGGCCACACACGCGCGGAGCTCGAGTTCATCCAACAGAAGCTGGACATCAACCATCCGTTCATCTGCGAGAACGGCGGGGCCGTTCTCATCCCGGACGGCTATTTCCGGTTCGACGTGGCCAACACACGCAGCCTCCCCGGGTACCACGCCGTCGAATTCGGCAGGCCCTATGCCGACGTCGTCGACATCCTTCACCGGACGGCTGACGCCTTGCGCCTTCCCGTCGTCGGTTTCAGCGACATGTCGATCGAGAACGTTGCGCAGGAATGCCGCCTGCCGATGCTTCAGGCCCGGCTGGCGAAGTTGCGGGAGTACCAGGAACCCTTCCGCCTTCTGACCCCGAGCTCCGCGGCATGGTCGCGGCTCTGCAAAGCGCTGCACTGCGCGAGCCTTCGCTGCACGCGGGGTCAAACCTTCGATCGAGTGGGCGCGCCGGTCGATTGCAGCGTCGGCGTGAATCTTCTCAACAGTCTCTATCGGCGGTCGCGCGCCGTTGTGACGACCGTCGGCCTGACGCAGCCAACGAACGAAGACAGTCTGCTGCCACTCGTGGATCATTCGATCACGGTCGCCGCCGAGCAGACGGCCGCCGGCGCCCCGGCGGTCATCGACGTCGTCGACTGGGCAGCCGCCATTGTCGACACGGTGCACGAACTTCGTCGAAACAGGAGGCAGAAATGGTTCGAAGATCCGTTGCACGAAAGGTAATGAGGCCGGTTGCATGGATGGCTGCAGGAGCGTTGTGGCTGGGAAGCGTGGTATCGCAGGCCCAGGCGCCGGCGGAGACGTCTTCCGAGCCGCATCGAGCGCAAAAGCAACGCCGCGGTTTTTGGTTCAGACGCGGGGTTGGTGCTGAATTTCGTCAAGCCGGACAAGACGGCGGATTTCGAAGCCGTCGTCGCCCGGGTGCGCGAGGCGCTGCAGAAGAGCGTCAAAAGCGAGCGTCAACAGCAGGCCGCGGGATGGAAGGTCTTCCGCGCCCAGGAACCGGGCGCCAACGGCAGCGTGTTGTATGTGTTCACGATGGATCCGGCAGTCAAAGGCGCGGACTACGCGGTTTCGGCGATCCTCGCGGAAGCGTTTCCAACCGAGGCCCAGGCGCTTTACCGAACGTATGCGGAAGCGTACGCGTCGGGTCAGAACTATGTGAACCTGACGCTCACCTCAGCGCTCGGTCAGCCCTGACGTAGAGGACGGCGTCTCAGCGGCCATCCTGCCGCTTCAGTCCGTTACCTGCCCTCGATCGGCCCGGCGGGCTTGACGTCCTTGATGATGAAGACTTTCTCGCCGGGCCTGATCAGTCCCAGCTCGCGCCGCGCGATCTCCTCGATCGCCGCGGGGTCCTCCCGGAGGCGGCGCGCTTCCTCGCGCATCCGGGCGTTCTCGGCGCGCTGACGGGCCACGGCGGCGGCGGCGGTATCATACTCGCGCCGGGCGCGCATCATGGCCAGCAACCCGCGGTCGCCGACGAGGCCGTCGATCACGATCACCGACGCCACGAACAGCAGGAGCATGCGGGCGATGTGGCCCCGGCGCCAGGGACGCGGTGTCGTTTCTCCACGCTTCGCCAGCGGCTGGTAGTGCGCCTCTTGCCACGTCCCGAAACATTACAACATCGCGGGCGCAAAGTACAGCGCAGAAATGGTTGAGCATGACTTCGCGCTGACATCGTCATCGTCCTCACGACCGCCCCGGACGACGAGCGCGCCGAGCGCCTGGGCCCGGACGCTCGTCGAGGAGCGCCTTGCCGCGTGCGTCAACGTCCACGGTCCGATGACCTCTTTCTATCGGTGGAAGGGCATGGTCGAGCGCGAGGCCGAACGGCAGGTCGTGATCAAGACGACGCGCGAGCGCGTCGCGGCGCTGCGGGTACGGCTGGGCGAGCTCCACTCGTACGAGCTGCCGGAGTTCGTGGTCCTGAACGTCGACAACGGCAGCGACGAGTACCTCAAATGGGTCGTGGACCAGACGCGGCCGCACTGAAGACAGTCGCAGGCCGGACTAAAGTCCGGCGGTACCCAAGCTAGGGTCCGCCCTGCGCTATGTACCGGACCTACGCCGGTGCCGGATGAACTCGATCAGCATCGGGAGGATCGACACGAACACGATCCCGATCGTGATCAACGAGAAGTTCTGCTTGACCACCGGGATGTTGCCGAACAGGAACCCCGCTCCCATGCAGATGCCCACCCACGCCACCGCGCCGGTGAGGTTGTAGAAGACGAAGGTGCTGTACGTCATCTGCCCCGCGCCGGCGACAAACGGCACGAACGTCCGCACGATCGGCACGAAGCGCCCGAGCACGACCGCCTTGCCGCCATACCGTTCGAAGAAGGCGTGCGCCTGCTCCAGGTGCTGGCGGTTGAGCAGGCGATGCAGGAGGCCCGACTGGTCGGTCGCGGTGAAGACCCGCGGCCCGATGCGCCGGCCAATCGCGTAGTTCACCGAATCGCCGGCGAACGCCGCGAAAATCAGCAGGCCGGCGGCTGTCGGCGCGTTGAGCGCGCCGGTCGCTGCAATGGCGCCGGTCGCGAAGAGCAGCGAATCTCCGGGCAGGAACGGCATGATGACGACGCCGGTTTCGACAAAGACAATCGCGAACAGGAATCCGTACACCCACGAGCCATATTCGGCGACGAACTCGAGCAGGTGCTGGTCGAAATGAAGGATGAAATCGATCCGATCGTCGTCACACGCGGTCTAGCGCCTGCCCGAGGTCGGCTTTCAGGTCTTCGAGGTCCTCGATGCCCACCGACAGGCGCACCAGCCCGTCGGTGATGCCGAGGGCCGCGCGTCGTCTCGGCGGGGACCGATGGGTGGGTCATCGTGGCCGGGTGCGAGATGAGCGTCTCGACGCCTCCGAGGCTTTCGGCGAGCGCGCAGAGGCGGACGGCGTTGAGCAGCCGCCGCGCGGCCTCGAGCGAGCCCATCTCCATCGCCAGCATCCCGCCAAAGCCGCGCATCTGCCGCCTGGCCAGTGCGTGCTGGGGGTGGGAGGGCAGCCCGGGGTAGTGAACAGCCTTCACTTTCGGGTGCGCCTCCAGATACTGGGCCATGGCCAGGCCGTTCGCGTTGTGCCGCTCCATCCGGAGCGCCAGCGTCTTCGTGCCGCGCAGAACGAGCCACGCGTCGAACGGACCGAGGATCGCGCCCGCGGCGTTCTGCACGAACTTCAGCCACTCGATGTCGTCGTCGCGCGTGGCCACGACCACGCCGCCGACGCTGTCGCTGTGGCCGTTGAGATACTTGGTCGTGCTGTGCATGACCAGATCGGCCCCGGACTCGATCGGCCGCTGGACGTAAGGGCTCGCAAAGGTGTTGTCCACGACGAGACGCAGGTCGTGGCGGTGCGCGAGCTCGGCGGCGGCTGCCAGATCCGTGAGGCGCATCACCGGGTTGGTCGGCGTCTCGACAAACAGCATCCGCGTCGCGGGCGTGATCGCCTGCTCGACCTCGTCCAGATTCGCGGTATCGACGTAGGAGAAGGTGATCGCCGCGCGGGTCAGCACCTTGTCGAAGAACCGGAACGTCCCGCCGTAGGTGTTCCTCGAGACGACCACATGGTCGCCGGCCTTGAGCATCGTGCCGATGGCGCCGATCGCCGCCATTCCGGACGCAAACGCGAATGCCGCCTTGCCGCCTTCGATCCCCGCGATGTTGCCCTCGAGCGCAAATCGCGTCGGATTCTGCGTGCGCGCGTACTCGAAGCCCTTGTGGACGCCCAGCTCGTCCTGCACGTAGGTGGAGGTCTGATAGATCGGCGTGACGATGGCGCCAGTGGATCGATCCGGTTCCTGGCCTGCGTGCAGGCAGACGGTACTGAAACGCGCGCCACTACTGAGCTTCATCGATCCCGGTACGATAGCATCATCTGCTAATATCGCGAAGCCCGCGGCATGGCCGTAGAACCAGCACAATCATTGCCTTCGACATCGTCACTCTTCGACGTCGTCGATAACGGGGCTCACCGCCCGCGCGGCCGTCCGGCGCGCCGCTGCTGCGCACGCTGCCGGGCCGCGCGATCGTCATCGGCGTGGCCGTCAAGCTGCTGGTGGCCGCCGTGCGGCTGGCCGGCGGCGAGGTCCCGGCGATTGTCGACTTCATCGATACAGCCGCCGGCGCGGCGATCGCGCTCGGCGCCGCGTATTTCCTCGTCCAGTTGTTCCTCCGCGCCAAGCGGCGCTTGCTGTGGCGGGTTCGCCGCAAGCTGACGCTGTCGTACATCTTCATCGGCTTCGTGCCGGCGCTGCTGATCATCACCTTCTTTCTGCTGAGCGGCCTGCTGCTCTTCTTCAACATGAGCTCGTACATGCTGCGCACGAGGCTGAGCGGTCTCGTCGACGAAACGCGATTCCTCGCGCAGCGCGCCGCTCTCGAGCTGGAAAGCGCCGCCACGATCGGCGAGATGCAGCAGACGCTGAATCGGCGGCAGGCCGCGGCGTCGCGGTATCCCTTCGTGTCGTACGCCGCGGTCCCGGCGCAGGCGGTGTGCGGCGGCCGCACAGCGGCCTCGCGCGTTTCCCTGGCCAACCCGATCACCGCCGGGCCGTGGGCCCAGGGCGCGGTCCCGTCCCGCATCCCGTCCTGGATTCCGTGCGAGGGCCACGCGGGGCTGGTCATCGTCCGCACCGAGGGACTCCGCTCCGAGGTTGCCGCGCGCGCCGTCGTGCGGCCGGATGGCGCGAACTACGTCGTCATCGTCGACGTGCCGCTCGGCGAGCAACTGGTGCGCGAGCTCCAGGCGGACACGGGGATCACCTTGAGCAACATCACGGCGCTCGAAAACCTGGGACCGGACCCTCCCGCGCCGATTGAGGGCACCGGCACGGCTCCCGACGAGGCGGCCCCGCCGGAGTACCGGCTCATCGTCGGCCCGGCCAACGTCTCGCTGGAGAGCAGTCCGGACGGGCGGTTCACCTGGGTCACCTTCATCGAGTATGCCGACTGGGACACGGGCGACACGCGAACGCTCACAGCCAGCTTCAGGCTGGCCCCTACGGCGGTGTGGGAGCGGATTTCGGGCGCATCGCTAAGCCGGCTCGGCAACTTCAACTTCGGCCAGATCCTGCTCATCATGCTGGCGGTCGTCGGCAGTCTGTTCCTCGTCATCCAGGCGATTGCGTTCGTGATGGGCCTCACGCTGGCCCGCTCGATCACCGGATCGGTGCACGAGCTGTTCGCCGGAACCGAGCGCGTGCAGCACGGCGATTTCACCTACAAGATCCCGATCCAGTCGCGCGATCAGCTCGGCGAGCTGGCCCAGTCGTTCAACTCGATGACGGCGAGCATCGAAGGCCTGATGCTCGAGGCGGCGGAAAAGAAGCGGCTCGAAGAGGAGCTCCGCATCGCGCACGAGATTCAGATGTCGCTGCTGCCGCAGGGGCCGCTGGTGATGCCCGGCCTGTCGGCAACGGCCCTCTGTATTCCGGCGCGGGAAGTGGGCGGCGACTACTACGATTTCCTGCCGCTCGACGATCACCGCGTCGGCATTCTGATCGCCGACGTGTCGGGCAAGGGGACGTCGGCCGCGTTCTACATGGCGCAGCTCAAGGGGCTGATGCTGTCGCTGAGCGCGATTCATTCGTCGCCGCGCGCGCTCCTCATCGCCGCGAACCGCATCATCGCCCAGCACCTCGATTCCAAGACATTCATCACCGTGACGTACGCGGTCGTCGATCTCCGCGCCGGCACGATGACCTACGCGCGCGCCGGCCACACGCCGTTGATTCACGTGCCCGGAGCGACGACAACATTCAACGCAGAGACCGCTGAACACGCAGAAAAGGGTATCTCTGCGAGTTCTGCGTTGAATGTCGTGTCGCCGTCTCGCCGTGCGCGCATCCTGGCGCCGAGCGGAATGGTGGTCGGCTTGAAGCTCGACAGCGGCGAGATGTTCGAGCGGCTGCTGGAAGAGGAGACGATCCCGCTGGGGGCGGGCGACCTGTTCGTGTTCTTCACCGACGGGATCAGCGAGGCGATGAACAGCGCCGACGACTGCTTCGGCGAAGTGCGCCTGGGCCAGCTCGTCGAAGACCATGCCGACCTGCCGCCCGAGGAGCTGCGCGAACGCGTCCTGCGCGAGGTCCGGTCCTTCGTCGACGGCGCGCCACAGCACGACGACATGACGATGATTCTGGTGAGGGTCGAGGATCTGCCGGTGCTCGACGAGACGACGATCAACCCAGAGTTCGCAGAGTTCGCGGAGAAGATCTGATTACAATGCTCGGCGTGCTCTGCGGTCTCTGCGTTCAACGTACGTGACAGACCTGGTCACCGTCTTCCGGACCCGTTCCGACGTCGAGGCGAGCATCGTGCGCGGGCTTCTCGAGGCACATGGCGTGCCGTCGGTCGTCGCGTCGCCGCTTCCGCAGTCGCTGTTCCCGATGGCGGTCAACACGCTCGGCGAAATCGGCATCGCCGTGCACGAGGCCGACGCCGAGGAGGCGCAGCGCATCATCGAGGAGCACCGTACCGAGCTGACCAACGGCCGGGTGGTGCGGCTGCGCGACGAGTTCGAGACACTCCAGCTGACGATCGGCTACCGCTTCCGCGACCGCGGGCTGCTCGAGCACGCGATGACCCACACGTCGCGCGCCAACGAGGACGTCAGCGGGGGCGTCCGCGACAACGAGTCGCTCGAGTTCCTCGGCGACGCCGTCCTCGGGTTCGTCATCGCGGACCTGCTGTTCAACGAGTTCCCGGACCGCGACGAGGGACAGAAGTCGAAGATCAAGGCCGCGCTGGTCTCGACGGTGACGCTGGCCCGGCTGGCCGAGCGTCTGAACCTCGGCGAGCACCTGCTCCTCGGGCGCGGCGAGGAGAAGACCGGCGGCCGCCGCAAGCAGGCGCTGCTCGCCGACGGCTACGAGGCGCTGATCGCGGCGATCTATCTCGACGGCGGCATCGAGCACGCGCGCGCATTCGTGGCCCGCGAGTTCGCGGCGCTGCTCGCCGACGCTCACGATGCCGCCGCGGCCGGGCAGCGATTACAAGTCGGCGCTGCAGGAGCTGGTGCAGTCGCGGAATGCGCCGCTGCCGGAGTACCGGCTCGTCGGCACGGTCGGCCCCGATCATCGCAAGCTGTTCCAGGTGGAAGTCGTCGTGAGCGGCGAGCCGCTGGCCGAAGCGACCGGGGCGAGCAAGAAAGAGGCGGAGCAGGAAGCGGCGAGGCTGGCGCTTGAACATCTACGATCTACGATTTGAGAATGTCGATCTATCTTGGAATCTTAAATCGTAGCTCGCCAAATCGTAGATCGTACTTAATCGATTTCGATAATGCCCCAGGGTTTCCGATCGTCTCCCGACGAGACGCCGCCGGCGGCCGCCATCGCCAGCGCGGGCTCGTGCGGCTGCGGCAGGCGGGGCAGCGCGTAGCGATGGATTTCGCGCGCGAGATCGTCTTCGCTCGGCGCCGAGGCGCGGCAGTGCAGGCGCACCCAGACGCGCAGCAGCGGATCGGTGTAGCTGTACCGCTTCTGTCGCGACGTGACGAGATCCACGTCCTCCAGCCACGACAGATAGTCCTTCGTCGAGCCGGGCGTGCGCTGCAGGCGGTGAGAGATCTCGGTGAGCGTCAGCCCTTCCTCGTCCGCCAGGATCTCGAGAATCGCCTTGAGCGCGCCGTAGCCGCGCGCGCGGTGCAGGCGGAGCTCGTAGCAGAAGCCGCACTGCTTCGCCAGCCGGCCGCCCGGCGCCATCAGCGCCGCGAGCGCGCTGATCGGATCGTCGACGCCGCGGTTCCCGGCCGCGCCGTGCTCGCGAATCGCCGTCAGCTCCTCGGCGAGGGCGTGCACGTACGCGGGGCGGCCGTCGGCTGAGCGCCTGGACGGTGCGCGCGACGAACTCGCTGTCCTGCCCGACCGATGCGGGGCCGAGGATGTCGAGCGTGTCCTCGACCGTAAGTGGCGGGCACCTGAATGACTTCGAATCGCGACGACGCGTCCCGGAGCAGCCGGATCGTGCGCGCGGTGTACCGGCTGGTCAGGACGAACCGGTTGCCGCTCGAGGCCAGGCTGTCCACGAACTCGTGGAGCACGCGGCGCAGGCCGGGAAAGCTTTCGAACGTCCGCAGCTCGAGGAACTCGTCGAGCAGGAACGTCGCCGGCTCGCCGGCCGCGCTGCGGGCCCGGGCGAAGAAGGCGAGCGTGGCATCGAAGGCGCCGCGCGCGCCGGCCGGCGCGCTGTCGCTGACCGGAAACGGCGCGATTGCCGCCACCGCGCGCAGAAAGCGTTCGGGCGTCGTCGCCGTGCGCTCGACGTCGATGGACTGCGCCGACGTCCGGCCCAGGCGATCGCGCAGCTGCTGCAGCAGCGTGGTGCGGCCGCTGCCGCATCCGCCGACCAGCACCGGAATCCGCGACGGCGACGCGTCGAGCGCGGAAACGATGCGGCGCGTGAGAGTGCTACGAGGGGTCAACATTCGCGGTGCCTCAACGGGGGGCGGTGTGGCGAAGACGAAAGACAGACATTAAGAAGCGGCGCGCGCGTTGTCAATTTGAAAATGAAAAATTTTTTTCTTCGACTCTGCGCGTCACGCGATTCGCGCGCGCGCGATCTGATCGCGCGAGCGAAAATCGTTTGCGGGTAGAATCGTAGGCCGATTATGAACCTGGCAGTGCTCGGCGCGCAGTGGGGCGATGAAGGCAAGGGAAAGATCGTCGATCTGCTGACGCCGCATTTCTCGATCGTCGCGCGGTATCAGGGCGGGCACAACGCCGGCCATACCGTCTACGTCAACGGGACGAAGTTCGTCCTGCGTCTGATCCCGTCCGGCATCCTTCACGCCGGCGTCACCTGCATCATCGGCAACGGCCTCGTCGTCGATCTCCAGGCGCTGTTCGCCGAAGTGGACGAGCTGGCGAAGAACGGCGTCGACGTGGCCAGCCGCCTCGTCGTCAGCGACAAGGCGCACCTGATCCTGCCGTATCACCGCGATCTGGACCTGCTGTCCGAAGCGCGGCGGGGCGAGCGGAAAATCGGGACGACCTCGCGCGGCATCGGTCCGGCCTACGAGGACAAGATCGCGCGCCGCGGCATCCGGGTCTGCGATCTGATGGACCCCAAGGGGCTCGAGCAGAACATCCGCGACAACGTGATGGCGCGCAACCGCCTGGTCCAGGACAGCACCATGGACTGGCGCGCCGTGTTCGATCAGTTGCTCGTCCACGGCGAGCGCCTGCGCCCGTGGGTGCGCGATGTCTCGCTGATGCTCGCCGAGGCGATGCGCGGCGGCCAGCGCATTCTGTTCGAAGGCGCGCAGGGCACGCTGCTCGACATCGATCACGGCACCTATCCCTACGTCACCTCGTCCAATGCGACCATCGGCGGGGTCTGCACCGGCCTCGGCGTCGGTCCGCGGGCCATCGGCGCCGTGATGGGCGTGGTCAAGGCCTACACGACGCGCGTCGGCGAAGGGCCGCTGCCGACGGAGCTGTCCGGCGAGATGGGGAACCGCCTGCGGGACAGCGGCAACGAGTACGGCGCCGTGACCGGGCGTCCGCGGCGCTGCGGCTGGTACGACGCCGTCGCGGTGCGCTACGGCGCGCGCATCAACGGGCTCGACGCGCTCGCGCTCACGAAGCTGGACGTGCTCGACGGCCTCGATCGCATCGACATCTGCACGGCCTACCGCTGCGGCTCGCGCACGCTGACGGAGTTCCCGTCGGACATCGGTCAGCTGGCAGCCTGCGAGCCGGTCTACGAATCGATGCCGGGCTGGTCGACGCCGACCAAGGGCGTGCGCCGCTTCGAGGATCTGCCCGACGCGGCGCGCCGTTACATCGCGCGGCTCGAAGAAGTGTCCGGCGTCCGCGCGGCGCTCGTCTCCACCGGATCCGAGCGCGACGACACCATTCTGCGGCCCGAGATCCTGCCGATTGCCGAGCTGAAGCTGCAGAGTTAGCGCGTCCGCTCCGGCACGAACTCTGATGTAATAGCAGGTGGGAGGTACGAAATGCGAAGCAGGCATGCACTGAAATCGGCCCTTGCGGCCGTGTTGTTCGTAACCGGAATCGCTGGCGCGGCTCACCTTTCGGCTCATCACGGCTGGACCGGATACGAGGGAAGCAAGGAAACAACCCTGACCGGGACCATCAAGACGTTCAGTTATGAGAATCCCCACGCATCGCTCGATCTCGATGTCAATGGCAAGGTCTGGACGGTCGTCCTGGCGCCGCCGTCGAGAATGCAGTCGCGAGGGCTGCAGCGCGACATGCTGAAGATTGGAACCAGGGCCACCGTTCTTGGTTACGTGCATAAGAACGTCGCCACGGAGCTCCGCGCCGAGCGCATCACCATCGCCGACAAGACCACCGAGTTGCGCTAGCGGCAACGACCGGCGTCAGCGGTCGGTGTCCGGCGAGGTGCGCCGCGCGATCTCGGCCACCAGCTGTTCGAGCTCTTCGAGGCGTTTTTTCAGCTCGGGAAGGCGCCGGAAAATCACCGACGCCTTCCGCCACTCGAGGTTGGGAATTCCGGGATAGCCGGTCAGAAATTCGCCCGGGCCCGCCGACTTGGTGATGACGGTCCTGCCGGCCGCGATCGCGCCTTTCCCGACGCGCAGGTGGCCGGCCACACCCGCCTGACCGCCCATCACGACGTCGTCTTCTACGACCGTGCTGCCGGAAATCCCGACCTGCGAGGCCAGCAGCACCCGCTGCCCGATCGTCACGCCGTGGGCGATCTGCACCAGGTTGTCGATCTTCGTGCCGGCGCGGATGCGCGTCTCGCCGACGGCGGGCCGATCGATCGTCGTGTTGGCCCCGATCTCGACGTCGTCTTCGATGACGACGTCAGCCTGCTGCGGGATCTTCAGATGACTGCCATCGGGTTGCGTCGCGTAGCCGAAGCCGTCGGACCCGATGACGGCGCCGTTCTGGATCGTCACACGATTGCCCAGCACGACTCGTTCCCGAATCGCGACGAGGGAGTGGAGGATGCACTCGTCGCCGATGACCGCGCCGTGCCCGATGACCACGTTCGGGTAAATGGTGGTGCCTGCGCCGATCGACGCGCCGGACTCGATCACGACGAACGGACCGATCGACACGTCGCGCCAATCACGGCATCGTGCGCGACCGAGCTGAGCGGGTCGACTCCTCTCGCTGGCTGGTGGCGTTGCGCGAACAGCCCGACAGCCTGCGCGAAGGATGTGTACGGATCGCGGCTGCGCAACAGCGCGCAGGCGGGGTGCGGACGTGGATGGTGTCGAGCGCTTCGCCGACGATGACCGCGGAGGCGCGCGTGGTGGCGAGCTTCGAGTAGGTACTTCCGGATTGGCGATGAAGGTGAGGTCGCCCGGGCCGGCTTTCTCGATCGACGCGATCCGGAGAATCTCGACGTCCCCGTCGCCTTCGAGGCGGCACCGCAGGCGTTCGGCGAGATCGCGGAGCTTCACGGCGGAAACATCAGGATTGCTTGTGGCGGAGGCAGAAGGCGCCGACGGCGTTGCCGTCCGCGTCCACGAAGTTGACGCCGGCGCGATATTGCGGACCGCGCTGGGACGGGATCTCGAAGAAGGCCCAGGCGACAGCGGCGTTGAAGCGAAGGGCGCCGTGATCGTCGGTCAGCACCGCGCGCACGCGCTGGTTCGGTTTGAGCACCGTCGGCGAGATGACTTGCGCCCCGACTTCGGAGAGGTCGACGAGCCTCGCCGCATTCCCGTCGAGGAGCATGCTCATGTCGCCGGCGATTCTGAAGCGCGGCGCCCGTCGTGTGCCGCGCTGATCGAGCGGGGCCGGGGCTGCGACCGCGGCAGGGGCGGCGGCGACAGTCGCGGCCGATGGCCGAGGCTGCCGCCGACGCCTGCGCCGGGGCGGCCGGACGCGGTAGAACGCGCGTGTAATCGGAATCGTGCGACACGATCCGAAGCTCCGATCCGAGCAGCGCGGGATCGGCCTTGATGCGATTGATCAGCGCCGCGCCGCGGGGCGTCGCCGCGAACTGCCGCTCGAGCGCGACGGTCGTGGGACGGCGGCTCACGATCGCCTCGAAGCGCTCGAAGCGCGTCTGCATCGGTGAAGGTCAGGACCTCGTCGTCCACCGCGCCGGTCCGCTGCGTCAGCGCGGGCAGCAGATCGGGCGCGGCAATCAGCACGGTGCACGGCGGGGCCACGCGGGACAGTATATATCTGGTTATCTGGTCATCTAGTTATCTGGTCATTGATTGGGTGATTGGATCGACAGCTGCTTTCAATCGTCCAATCAATGACCAGATAACCAGATGACTAGATAACCAAATTGGAGCGTCAGAAAATCCGTGCCTCCTGGAGGGGCCACCAGCGGACCTTGACCTTGCCGACGATGTACTTTTTCGGCACGGGTCCCCAATGGCGGCTGTCGGAGCTGTTGTTTCGATGGTCGCCCATGACGAAGTAGTAGCCCTGCTTCACCACGTCCGGGCCGTAGTCGTCATGACTCCGGAACGCCGCGGGCACGTATTCGTCGCGGAGCGGGAGGTCGTTGACGTAGACACGGCCGTCCTCGATCCGCACGCTGTCGCCTTCCTTCGCGATGACCCGCTTGACGAACATCTTCTCGGGATCGAGCGGGTAATACAGCATGACGATGTCGCCGGGCCGCGGCTCGCCCAACTCGTATACCAGCTTGTTCACGATCAGCCGGTCGTGATCCTCGAGCGTCGGGGCCATGCTCATACCGTCGACACGCGCGACCTGGACGACGAAGGTGACGATCAGCGTGGCGTAGACGGCAGCCGACACGAGCGTCTGCACGCCGACAACGGTCTCGCGGCCCAGCCTGATCCATAACCGTTCACGTGCCTGTGCCTTGGCCGTCTGGAGCGGCGGCAAAGTGTCGGGCGCGGAGGGGGGACGAACGGCGCCGTCATCGATGTCGGGGATGGCGGGCTCAAAGGGAAGGATCCCGTCGGATTCGTTCATGGTCAGGGATCAGAGTATCACGTGGGCTGGAAGCCTAGTTTCCGATACCGATGTTGCACAATTCGCGAAGGAAGAGTTGTGAAAGAATAGGCAGCGATGAGCGACACCCTGACCCCTTCGCGACTCTGGAAGCAGATGACGCCTCCGCAGCGTCTGGCGTCGGCTCGGGCCTTCTGGGCCGACGACGAAGCCGTGGACGATCAGATCAAAGCGGCGCTGCTCATCGCCCAGCAGAAGAAGTTCCGTCCGAAGACCGATCATCGGCCTCGACCTCGATCGCAAATCCAAACACCTGGCGAGCCTCGCGTCGCTGCCGGACGCGCATTGCCGGGCGGGCGCTCATCCTTTATCACCTGTCGGATCAACGCGCCCTGATGGGCCGCTTTCTGGATGCGCTCGGCATCGAGCACGAGAACGGCCTCATCAAGGAAGACAGCGTCAAGCCCGATCCGGCGAAACTGGCGCCGGCGGCGGCCGCGCTCGCCGGTGAATTCCCGGCCGAGGATGTGCGTCTCTATCTGACCACGTTGCTCTGCCAGGATCCCGAGACGTGGGGCGGACTGACGGAGATCGTGGAGGGGCTAGAGGACTAGAGGTTAGAGGACTAGAGGTTAGAGGTTAGAGGTTAGGGACTAGAGGTTAGGGTTCAGCGTCCAACCTCCAACCTCCAACCTCCGACCTCCAACCTCTACCCTCCGACCTCTAACCTCTTACAGAGTTCGTGCGAAAGCCCGTCATCCTCATCACCGGCGCCGGCGGCGAGATCGGTCACGGGCTCGTGACCCGGCTCGCGGCGTCGGGGTCCGTGATCATCACGCTGGACGTGACGCCGCTCGACGCGACGCTGGCGCCGCTCGTCTACGCGGGAGTTCACCGGATCGATCACCGATACCAGCCTGCTCGATCGCATGCTCGCCGAGTTCGAGGTCGATCGCGTGTATCATCTCGCCGCGCTGCTCTCCACGCGGGCCGAGTTCACGCCGACGAGCGCGCACCACGTGAATGTCGAGGGCACGCTCAACCTGCTCGAGTTCGCGCAGCGGCAGGGCGAGTCGCACGGCCGCGCCGGTCGTCTTCGTCTATCCGTCATCCATCGCGGCGTACGGGCTGCCTGATTCGTCGGTGAAGGCACGGGTCGGGCCGCGTGCGCGAGGACGAGTACACGCACCCGACGACCATGTACGGCTGCAACAAGCTGTACTGCGAGCATCTCGGCCGCTACTATGCCCGGCACTACAAGCAGCTCTCGGCCGACGTGGCGCGACGCGTCGATTTCCGCGCCGTCAGGTTTCCTGGCCTGATCTCCGCGATGACGACGCCGTCGGGCGGGACCTCCGACTACGCGCCCGAGATGATCCATGCGGCGGTGCGCGGGCGAGCGCTATCGAATGCTTCGTCCGGCCGGACACGACGATTCCGTTCATGGTGATGCCGGACGGCGTCGATGCGCTGCTGACGCTGGCGGCCGCGCCGCGCCAGGCGCTGACGCGAACGGAATACAACCTCCGCGCTTTCAATCCGTCGGCCGCCGAGATCCGCGACGTCGTGCTGCGGGCGTGCCCCGAGGCGTCGATCACGTTCAACGTCGATGACAAGCGGCAGGCCATCATCGATACGTGGCCCGCCGACGTGGACGATTCCGCCGCGCGGACTGACTGGGGCTTCAATCCGGTGTACGATTTCGACCGCGCCTTTCACGAATATCTGATGCCAACCATCCGCCGCCGGTACCGATGCCGATCGACTGATCGAGTCGTGACCGCGTTCGCGCCCGCGACGGTGTCGAACGTCGCGTGCGGCTTCGACGTGCTGGGCTTCGCGCTCGAGGCGCCGGGCGACGAGGTAACCGCACGCTTCGCGCCTGGCATGAACGTGCGCGAGCGCAGCGGGTGCCGTCAGATCGACGGCGATTACGGGCGACGGCGGGCGGCTGCCGCGAGAGGCGGACCGCAACACGGCCGGCGTCGCCGCGCGGGCGCTGCTGGCCGCGCTCGGCGAGCGGCGCGGCGTCGCGCTGAGCATCGCCAAGGGCCTGCCGCTCGCCAGCGGGCTCGGCGGCAGCGCCGCCAGCGCGGCCGCGGCGGTGGTCGCCGTGGACGCGCTCCTCGACGCGCATGCGCCGCTCGATCTGTTGATCGCGTGCGCGATCGAAGGCGAAGGCCTCGGCGCCCGCTCCGCGCATCCCGACAACATCGCGCCGGCGCTCTGTGGCGGCTTCGTCCTCGTCCGGCATCCGAATCCGCCCGACATCATCCGCCTGCCGGTCCCCGCCGGCCTGATGGCGGTCGTCGTGCATCCCGATCTCGAGATCGAGACGGCGAAGGCCCGCGCGCTGCTCGGCACCACCGTGCCGCTCGCCGACGCGATCCGGCAGTGGGCGAACCTCGGCGCGCTCGTCGACGGCCTTCACCGGGCGGACTTCGCGCTCATCTCGCGCGCGCTCGAAGACACGATCGCCGAACCGCGCCGGGCGTCGCTCGTTCCCGGCCTCGCGGCGATCAAGCAGGCGGCCGTCGATGCGGGCGCGCTCGGCTGCAGCCTGTCGGGATCGGGGCCGTCGCTGTTCGCGCTGTGCCGAGGGACCGACGTGGCCCGGCGCGTGGCGGACGCGATGACCCGCGCCGTCAAGGCGCATATCGGCGGCGAGCCGCAAACCTACGTGTCGCCCATCGCTCCGCAAGGCGCCCGCGTCGTCTCATCATGCGCTTCGTAACGACGAAGAGCGCGCCGCGACCGCAGCCGGTCGCCGCGGTGTCGTTTGCCTTCGCGCTGTTCGAAGGCATCGCGCCCGACGGCGGGCTGTACGTCCCCGAGTCGATTCCGCGGTGGCCCCCGGAGGAGCTCGCGCGGCTGCCGTCGATGACGCTGGCGGACGTCGGCGCCCGCGTCCTTCAACCCTTTGTCGACGAGCTCGATCGCGACGCGCTCCTGGCGATCGTGGAGGAGGCGCTCTCGTTTCCCATCCCGCTCGTCGAGGTCGAGCCGGGCATTTACGCGCTCGAGCTGTTCCACGGCCCGACGCTGGCCTTCAAGGACGTCGGCGCGCGCGTGATGGCGCGGCTGATGGCCGCCTTGTTCCAGCGGTGACAACCCGCTCACGATTCTGGTGGCCACCTCCGGCGACACCGGCAGCGCCGTCGCGCACGCGTTTCACGGGGTCCCCACACGCGCGTCGTGATTCTCTATCCCAAGGGCCGCATCAGCCCGACGCAGGAAGCGCAGCTGACGATGTTCAACGGCGAGGCGACGAACGTGCGCGCGTACGCCACGGCCGGCAGCTTCGACGACTGCCAGCGGCTGACCAAGGCGGCGTTCGCCGACCCGGTGCTGTCGCGGCGCGCGAACCTGACGTCGGCCAACTCCATCAACATCGGCCGGCTGCTGCCGCAGATGATCTACTACGTCCACGCCATCGGCCAGCTTGCGGCAGCGCGCAGCGGCGTCGCGGACTCGGTCTGCCGTCTTCTCCACGCCGAGCGGCAACTTCGGAAACCTCACCGCCGGGCTGATGGCCAAGCGGCCGGCCTGCCGATCGGTCAGTTCGTCGCCGCGACCAACGTCAACGACGTCGTGCCGGAGTATCTCGTCACCGGCCGGTTCGAGCCGCGCCCGTCGATCCAGACCTCGCGAACGCGATGGACGTCGGCAACCCGAGCAACTTCGATCGCCTGATGTGGCTCTACGAGCGGCGATCTCGACGCGATGCGCCGCGACATCGCCGGCAGCCGCCACGACGACGACGAGGTGCGCGCGACGATTCGAAGCGTCTACGAGGAGCGCGGATACCTGCTCGATCCGCACAGCGCGATCGCGTATCTCGGACTGAAGTCGGGCAGTCGTGGCGGGCAGGCGGGAGCGGCCGGAGCAGGGCAGGCCGGCGTGTTTCTCGCGACCGCGCATCCGGCGAAGTTCGCGGAGATCGTCGAGCCGGTCATCGGCCGGCCGATCGAGAAGCCGCAGCCGCTGGTCGAAGCGCTCGCCGCCAGGCGGCACGATTCTGGAGATCGACGCGACGCTCGGAGGCGGTCGAGAAGGTCCTTGGCCGAGTGAAGTACATCGTACCGGGCCGGATGTGCTGACCGGCGTGCGAGCGGCACGGGATCGTGCCGACCGCCCGCACGCCGCCGGAGCTGGCCCGCGGGTTCGTGCGCGACCTGTACTGCTACGAGCTGCGCGTGCTGCGCGACCGGATGCTGCCGCCACGAGTTTCCCGAAGCAGGAGTACGCCGGCCGCGTCATCGCGCTGCGCGACACCTATCGCGTCCTGTCGCTCCGCCTGCGCGAGTGGCTGGCCTGAAAGACTGGGAATATCGTGATCCAGTTCCGCTCGCGGCGCTCGTACCAATTCGGCGTCCGACGCACATGGCGACCGGACAGATCGGACCGCACGACGTGCCCACCGCGCCGACGGCTGACGAGCTGACAGCGAAGGTGTACAACGAGCTGCGGCGGCTGGCGGGGGCCTTCATGCGCCGCGAGCGGCCGGGCCAGACCCTTCAGGCGACGGCGCTCGTGCACGAGGCCTACCTCCGGCTGGCGGGTGCGGGCACGCCGTGGACGCGACGAACGCCACTTCGTCGGGATCGCCGCGCGGTCGATGCGGCAGATCCTCGTCGAGCGGGCGCGCGCGCGCGGCGCGCAGAAGCGGTGGGGCGGCCTCGACCGGGTGTCGCTCGTCGACTCGCTGATTGGCGCCCGCAGCGAGGACGCCATGCTTCCGGCGCTGGACGAGGCGCTTACCCGCCTGGAAGCGATCGACCCGGAGCAGGCGCGCATCGTCGAGCTCCGGTTCTTCGGGGGCCTCAGCATCGAGGAGGCTGCCACGGCGATGGATATGTCGCCCGCGACGCTCAAGCGCCGGTGGACCCTCGCGCGCGCGTGGCTGTTTCGCGAGCTGAGCGACGCGGCGCCATGACACCCGAACAGCATCGCCGCGTCCGTGAGATCTTCGAGGCGGCCGTCGATCGTGATGCCGCCGAGCGCCGATCGTGGGTCGCGCGGCAGGCTGCCGACGATCCGGCCGTCCGCGACGAAGTCCTTTCGCTGCTCGATCATCACGAGCGCGCGGGCGCCTTCCTGAGCGAGCCGATCGTCGAGCGCGTTCCCGAGCTTCTGGCCGACGAGGCGGTCCTGCTGCCCGGAACGATCCTCGGCGCCTACACGATTATCAGGGAGCTGGGCCGCGGCGGCATGGGACGGGTGTACCTCGCGTCGGACGCGCGCCTCGGGCGCCAGGTGGCGCTCAAAGCGCTGGCGCCGCACCTGACGCGGGATCCGATGCACCGGGAACGCCTGCGGCGCGAAGCGCGGGCCGCTGCCGGGCTGACGCATCCGGGAATCTGCGCCGTCTACGCGCTCGAGGAGACCGACGACGATCTGTTCATCGTCACCGAATACGTCGACGGGGTCACGCTCCGCGACGAGATCACCTCGGGGCCGCGTCCGTCGGCGGCCGAGATCGTGCGCACGGCGAGGGAGATTGCCGGCGCCCTCGCCGCCGCGCACGCGCGCGGCGATCATCCATCGCGATCTGAAGCCGGAAAACATCATGCGGGCGCGCGACGGGAGGCTGAAGATCCTGGACTTCGGCCTGGCCCGATATCGAGACGAGTCGGCGTCCGCGACGTCCCGGACGTTCGTCACCGAGCCGGGAGTCCTGATCGGAACGCCCGCCTACATGGCTCCGGAACAGTTGAACGGCGGCGTGGTCGACGTCCGCGCCGACGTCTTCGCGTTCGGCGCGCTGCTCTACGAGTATATCTGCGGCGTGCATCCGTTCGCCGCGGCGACGCCGCTCGCGACCGTGGCACGAGTGCTCGAAAGCGATGCGCGCCCGCTGGCCCACCAGTGCCCGCACGCGCCGATTGCGGTGCTCGAGTGCATCGAGCGCTGCCTGCGCAAAGCACCCGACCAGCGGTTCCACTCGGGGGCCGAGCTGGTGGCTGGCGCTCGATCGCGCCGACGAGCCGGTCGGCCGGCGCGCCGGCGCCACCTGGTGGCGGACGCATCAACTCGTCATCATCGGCATCTACCTCGTCGCGTCATCGCTCGGGTGGCAGATCAAGGAGTGGGTCAACGTTCCCGCGACGGTGTCGCTGTTCATCGCCCTCGGCGTGGGTTCGGCGATCGGCGGGGTGCTGCGCGGGCACCTCGTGTTCACCGAACACTTCAACCGCCAGAACCTCGCCGGCGAGCGTCGTCGGGCGGCGACGGCGCTGATGATCGTCGATGTCCTGATGGCGCTGGCGCTCGTCGCCGATGCGACGATGCTCGTGGCCTGGCCGCTGACAGCCGTGTTGACGATGGGTCTCGGCGTCGGGATCGCGCTCGCGGCGCTCGTGCTGGAGCCGGCCACGACCAGGGCCGTGCTGGGGGATGCGTAATTGCTCGCCATCGAGATCTCCAGGTTCGGCGGACCCGAAGTGCTGGTGCCGGCCGAGCGCCCGCGTCCGGTGCCGCAGGCCGGCGAGGTGTTGATCAGCGTGGCGGCCGCCGGGGTCAACCGTCCCGATTCGGCGCAGCGTCGCGGGGCATCTATCCGCCTCCGCCGGCGCCTCCGATATCCCCGGCCTGGAAGTCGCCGGGACCGTCGCGGAAACCGGTCCCAATGCAGGTGACTGGCGGGTCGGCGATCGGGTGTGCGCGCTCGTGGCCGGCGGCGGGTATGCCGAGTACTGCGTGGCGCCGGCCGTGCAGTGCCTGCCGGTTCCGCGCGGGCTCGACATGGTGGCCGCCGGCGGCGATTCCCGAAACATTCTTCACGGTCTGGAGCAACGTCTTCGAGCGCGGCCGGCTGAAGCCCGGCGAATGGATCCTGATCCACGGCGGGTCGAGCGGAATCGGCATGACGGCCATTCAACTGGCGCACGTGCTCGGCGCGCGCGTGCTGACGACCGCCGGGTCGGCCGAGAAGTGCGCGGCCTGCGAGCGGGCGGGCGCCGAGCGCGCGATCAACTATCGTGAGACCGACTTCGTCGCCGCCGTGCGCGACGCCACCGGCGGCCGCGGCGTCGACGTCGTCCTGGACATCGTCGGGGGAGACTACCTGCCGCGCAACATCGAGATCCTCGCCGTCGAAGGACGGCTCGTGCAGATCGGGCTTCAGGGCGGATCCAGCGCGCCGCTCGACATGGCGTCGCTGCTGATGAAGAGGCTGACGATCACCGCGTCCACGCTGCGCGCCCGATCGGTGGCGGAGAAAGGCGCCCTCGCGGCGGCCGTCAAGGCCAACGTGTGGCCGCTTCTCGAATCGGGCGCCGTCAGCCCGGTAATTCACGCGACGTTCCCGCTCCGATCGGCCGCCGAGGCGCATCGCCTGCTCGAGTCGAGCCAGCACATCGGCAAGATTGTCCTGGTCACGTTGCATGATTTCTCGCGTCGCTCCTTCGTCGCCCTTCAGCATCGGAACTTCCGGCTGATCTGGATCGGTCTGTTCTTCTCGTTCACCGGGTCGACGATGCAGAACGCGGCGCTGCTGTGGCAGGTGTCGCTGCTCGTGCCGCCGGATCAAAAGGGGCTGGCCCTGGGCCTCGTCGGCCTCGTCCGGGTCGTGCCGATCGTCGTCTTCTCGATGCTCGGCGGCGTCGTCGCCGACGCGTGGAACCGGCGCAAGCTGATGCTGTTCACGCAGACCGGGTCCGCCCTTGTCGCGCTGTCGCTCGCGTATCTGACGTTCCGCGGGTCTGTCGAGCGTGTGGCCGATCTACGTGCTGGCGGCCCTCAGTTCCGCCGTGGCCGCGTTCGACCTGCCGGCGCGGCACGCGCTGCGTGCCGATGCTGGTGCCGCGCGAGCATCTGCCGAATGCGATCGGCCTCAACGCCACCATGTTCCAGACGGCGTCGGTCGCCGGCCCGGCGCTCGGCGGCGTCATGATCGCGACGGCCGGCCTCGGCTGGACCTACGTGGGCAACGCCCTCTCCTTCGGGTTCGTGATCGTCGCGCTGCTCGGCGATGCGGAACGTGCGCGACCGCGAGCCGTCGGAAGGCGGATCGCGCGACGACGTGTCGCTGCACGCCGCGCTCGAAGGCCTGCGATTCGTGTTCCGGGCGCCGCTCATCCGATCGACGATGCTGCTCGATTTCTTCGCGACGTTCTTTTCGTCGGCGACGGCGCTGCTGCCGATTTTCGCGCAGGACATCCTGCACGTCGGGGCGCGGGGCTACGGCTTGCTGTACGCGGCGCCTGCCGCGGGCGCGCTGATCACGAGCGCTGCGATGGTGTTGCTGGTCGAGCGGATCGAGCCGTCGCGGGCCAACGCTCCTGTGGGCCGTCGGCGGTTACGGCCTGGCGACCGTGGTGTTCGGGATCTCACGGTCGTTCTGGATGACGTTCGTCTGCCTCGCGCTCATCGGCGCGAGCGACACGGTCAGCATGGTCATCCGCAACATCATCCGGCAGCTCGAGACGCCGGACCGGCTGCGCGGCCGCATGGCCGGCGTCAACATGGTGTTTTTCATCGGCGGACCGCAGCTCGGCGAGTTCGAAGCGGGCCTGGTGGCGAACTGGCTCGGGAGCGACCTTCTCGGTGGTCAGCGGGGGCATCGGATGCCTGGTGGCCACGATCTGGGTCGCGGCGACGACCCCGGCGCTCCGGCACTACGGGAAACCCGAGGACTCCGGGCTGTTGGCCCTCGGCTCCGGGCTCCAGCCAGAACCCAAGCGTTAGAGTGGTTTTGATATGTCTGTAGTGGTCGCCTACCGTGCTACGGCGATTACTCGGGCAGGTTTCTCCCGCGTTGCGCCGCTCGCCATCCGTCGCTGACAGAGCCCAAGTCGTCCAGCCCGAAGGGCGTGCGTACCGCCGCCCACACAAAAACTGCGAGGGCCAGTAACCCGCCGCCCGCGATGAATCCAAACAGAATCCGCATCGCCGTTCTTCCTGATGGCGATAGCGCCACCGATCAACGACAGCCACGACTTTGCGGGTCAAGGCCAAGACCCGGAAGGTGTGGCGTCGCGTACGATACTACTTATCGGTGGGGGACGGCCAGGCATCATAGGCAACGAGGCATTGATCCGCGTGTCGCGGTGCCTCGCCGCTCCCGAGACTGCGTTTCTATCGATTGCTCGAGGGACGTTATGAAATAGGGCGATCTCCCTATCTTGACTTGCCCTCGTTTACCACACGATTTCTGGATTCGCGAGGATCACCACGCCGGCCATCACTGCCGCCAGGTAGTCGCTCAAATACCCCTGCGTCGCGAGCGCGAATGGATCGCGCGAACCGGATTCGCCGATCGCACGAGCGACGTGACTTTCGCCCTGGTTATATGCGGCAAGGGCGAGGTGCCAGTCACCGAACTGCCGGTGGAGGTATCCCAGGTAGGCGATGGCGGCATCGGTTTCCTTCGCGACGTCGAGGCGTTCGTCGATCCCTCTCGAAGGTTGGACTGAGAGCCCGTAGCGTCTGGCCGTCTCAGGGACGAACATCCAGATCCCAGCCCCACGCATAGCCGGTGTGAGGGTCGGTTCCGTTGGCAGGCCGTCGTCGTTGCGAAACCCCGACTCCACGAGCGCGACGGCGACGAGGGACGCCGGCATTCCGCTCTCGGCGAGGCGTTGCTCGATGGCGGCACGGTAGCCGGGCATCCGCTGCAGGGCGCCTTGGATGAACTCGCGGCCTGCCGGCGTCCCGACGATCCGGTTGATGCGCTCGAGCACCTGATCGTTGATGACGACGGGAAAGTCCGAAGCCTGGGCTCGAGCAGCGAGCCCGCGAGCCTGGTCCGCCCCGATGACGCGGTCCTGGAGGGAGTTCTGGAGCGCGAAGGCCGAGCCGGCGAGGACCAGCAACGCGACGAGTGACGCGAAGATCGAGTGACGCGGCGTGATGGGGGGATTGAGCATGATCTCGATCCTTCTCCTGAGGAAGCTGTCGTTGATAGCGGCCATTTCGGTGGTCGCGAGGACGTGCGAGGGTCTCCGGACAGCGAGTGCGGCGCTCGCCATGTCGGCGAGGCATCCGGCATAGGTTCGGGGGTCAACCCGACGCCCGACGACGAGCGCCTCGTCACAGGCGAGTTCCATGAGCTCTGTGAAGAGACGTGACCACGCGCGTGTCGCAGGATTCCAGAACGTGAGCGCGGACGCGGCCTCAAACACCTGGATCCAAATCGTGTCGCGCTGGCGATGGTGCGCAAGCTCGTGACGGACGGCAATCGCATAGTGCGGGGTGTCGACGGCGACCAGCGTCTCGGGGATCGCCACATACGCGCGCCCGAAGAGCCACGCGGAAAACGGCACGTGCTCGCTGTTTGTCGCGACGACGGATACGCGACCGATGCGCCTGATGGATGGCAGCGCATCGAGCCTGCGGCGCAGGAGAAAGAGCCAGGTCACGAGCCACACGATCCTGCCGGCCGCCGCGGCCCCGACGCCGGCGAGGAGGAGCGCGAGACCCCGATTGTCGAAGGAGATCTCTCGTCCTCCGGCACGCCCTGTGGTGCCGACGAAGGTGGTGGACGCGGTAGCGGGGCGCCCGACGTCGCCGCCGGACCACACCTGGGCCGCGGCAGGAAGCAGCGGCTGATGGGGCAGCGCCCTGAGCGCGAGCGGCAGCGCGAACGCGAGAACGAAGGCCGCCTGGGCGCAGCGCAGTCCTTGCCGACGGGATTGGCCACTCCGTGTAGCCATCGTCCGCGCGAGCAAGAGCGCGCCGCATAGCAACACGTTGATCTCGACGATGAGTCGAAGCGCGCCGAAGATGGCCCGTGGCTCCATCACCGGCGTTTCCTCAGGAGCGACCGGATTGCCGCGAGCTTCTCTTCGGTGAGCTCCTCGATCTCGAGGAGCCGGCGCACGAGCGCATCGGGAGCGCCGTCGAACACGCGTTGCACGATGTGGCGCAAGCTCGTCGCCTCGTACGCCGCCTTCGAGATGCGCGGCACGTAGACGTGGCCGCGCCCCTCTTTGCGAACGACGAGCACGCCCTTGCCCACCAGGATGCGCAGCACCGTCGAAACCGACGTGTAGGCGAGCGTTCGCGCGGAGGGCAGCGTCGCCAGTACGTCGTGGACCGTGCCCTCCCCCAGCTGCCACAGGGCAGTCATGAGCTCGAGCTCGACGCCGGTGAGGAGCTTCTGCCTGGGAGGCTTCGCCATCCGATCCAGAGAGTAATCACTAATGCCAGGTGAATTCAACTAATATATTAGTTACTCGATTCGCGCGGCCCCGCGAATCGGCTGCCCTCCTTGGATGGCCGGAGTTCTTACAGGTCGACGCTTTCGTCCATTACGCTGGCCTACGGGTCTTCAGCCACAATGACGCCAGAGTCTTGGAGTCTCCAGTGATTGGGCTTCGATTGTAGACCGCCTGGCGGCGGTTGCTGCCTTGGGGTGCGGCAATCTTGCCGTAGAGGGTATCGAGCTCGTCCTGAATGGTGTCGATTCGTCGGCGCTGCACTTCAATCTTGCGCTGTTGGCGGCGGAACTCCTGCTGTTGCAGTTCGAAGAGGCACCGCATTTCTTCACACTCTTGGCTGACGCTCTTTCGATTCATCTATCCCTCCCCGAGAAAAGGCTTCAATAAGAGCGCAGCAGGTGAACAGAAAGCGCTCGCGACATCCAAGAAATACTGCAATCGCGCTCGCCGATCTGTACACTTTTGCACAGCGCGACCTGTGCTACCGGTCGCCTTAGACCTTAATCGGCACGCATGAGGTGGTGCAGTTTTAGGTAACCATGCGCAACTGAAGCGACATAGACTGAGGGCCTCCTCCCGAAGGGTTCGCTGCACGGATCGCAGTGCCCCCGCTCCTCGGATTCACGACTGAGGCACTCCGAAATGTCCATCCCTCCTCACTCCCGCTACGTTGTGCGCGCTTTGACAACAGCTGCCGAAAGCGCCTCTCCGTCCAAAGATTGCGCGGCCCCTGTCAGTCACACGGAGCCGGTGTCGACCAGCCTGCTGGCCGGTCCGCCGCTCACGACGGGCCAGGTGGCACGAATCGTCGGGATGAGTCCGACCTTCATCCGAGAGGAGATTCGTGGCGGCTATCTACGCGCTGTCGATATCGGCCGCGGCCGAAAGCGCGTCTACCGGATCCCTGTTCTCGAGGCGTATCGCTATATCAAGAAGCTCGGCATCGCCTGAGCTGGTGTATGCCAACTACCAGCGATTGGCTTCGGACTTCAGATGCGATCTGATGCCGTGCCCTGCCAGCGGTTCTTGTCTGAACCTTGGAATGACGTGCAGGTGGGCGTGGAAGACTTCTTGCCCGCCAACGCTCCCGCAGTTCCAACCAACGTTGTATCCGTCCGGCGAGAACTCCGCATCCATCCACGCCTTGACCTTCCGTAGCAGCCGGAACGTGGCAGCAACTTCGGACTCGGTGAGGTCGAACACGGTCTCTCGATGCGCGACTGGAATAATGATTCCCGAGTGTTTCAGTGCGCCCTGATAGCGGCGATCCCGCACAAACCACACGAGGTCGTCCCTGAAGACGACCTTCTGATCCGACGCTTTCATCGAGCAGTAGGGGCACTCCATCCGTAGCTCCGATCGGTCTCGGCTCGGGCTGTCCTGCCATCGTGCCGCGATACTCCCCAGGTCGCCTTGTGGCGACCTATCGACATAGCAGCCGGTCGTCCCTGCGGCGTTCCAGTTACCCATGCGGCAGCGACGCTCCCCTCGTCCACCGTGGCGTCTGCTGGAAGTCCCTCGCCATTCGTGCAGCTGATACCGCAGGTCTGCCGTCCGCGGCTTCGCAGCGTTTTCGCTGGCGGGTCAATTCGCGAGTCGGATATTCACAAAACGAAGCAAAGCAATGCGTTGCTCACCCTCGCCAGGAATGCGAGATCGATCCGAGCACATCAGAAGTGGTTACGAAAGAGCAATAAGGAGGCGCCTCCATGTGTGCCACTAGCACTGCTACCGTCACGATTAC
>CAVVNL010000023.1:0-181542 GCA_963749565.1 uncultured Acidobacteriota bacterium
CCGGCGACCCGACTTGAACGGGTGACCTGCTGATTACGAATCAGCTGCTCTACCAACTGAGCTACGCCGGCCAGGCGGGCAAACCGAAATTCTATCACGCGGGCAGAGATGCCGTTTCGGATTGAGGACAGGAGAACCGGGGGCGGAAGAGCAGGGAATAGTTGTTTACGAGGGGTCCTTCTGCCGTGTCTTGACGATCGCGCCCATCAGGCCGATGCCAATCAGGGCGACGGCGCCGACGGCGATCCAATTCCCGCTCAACCCCACCAGGCTGGCTCCGTAGGCCAGCGCGCCCACGAGCAGAACCATCCCGACCATGTACACAACAAAGTTCGTCATGCGGGCGAGAGGTGCAATGCTCCTGCCGTAATAGCCGGCACCGGGAAACTGACTGACCCGGTCGGCTATGGCTGAGTACGCAGACTGATGTTCAGGGTGGTCGTCTCGCCGCGCCGCACGTCCACTTCAGTCAGGTACCCCACGTATCCCGGCTTGCGAATCTGAACCACGTGCCGCCCTTCGGAGAGGTCCAGCACGAGTGTGGCCTGGCCTGGCGACGCGGGCCATGACTGTCCGTCGACGACGACCTCGGCATCAGCCGGTTGAACCTGGATGGTGAGCTGCCCTGTCAGGGAGGGAAGGGGGGTTCCCGGTGGCGGGGCCGTCGCCGGTGGCGCATCCGTGGGTGGCGCGCCGTCCGGGGGGAATCCGCGGGGATCGCGCGGCAAGGGCCGCGACGGCTGGACGCCGACAGGCGCCGCGCTCGGGACGGGCCGCGCCTCGCCAACTTCACCCGGTGCGAGCGGCTCCATCTGCAGCCTGACTTTGAACGTGCGGTCGCGGGCCAGATAGGCGCGCTGCCGCGAAGTTCGATATCCGTCGAGGTAGAGGGTGATTTCGTGCTGGCCCGGCTCCACGCGCAAGCGCTGGAACATCCCGTCGAAGTCGTCGACGATGCCCGCATAGTAGCCGTCGATGAAGACCTCGGCCTGCCGCGGCGTCACGTCGAACTGCACCGAGGCGTCAATGACCGCCATGCCGTAAGGCGGAAACGGGTAGATGATCTGTGCCTCGCTCGGAAGGCTCGAGGCGATCGTCAGCACGGCGGCGCCCAGCATCATCGTGAAGCGTTTCGTGGAAGTCACATCCAGACCTCGAGAGAGACGTTGGCGCTTTGCGTTGAGCAACGGAAGTGCCAGCACGAGATGCGCGCCGATGTCTCGCTAACCCATAGGGCGCGTATCACTTCGCGCCTCATCACACGGTGAGAAGGCACCTCGGGCGTCGGCCGTTGTCGCCGGTGCGGGACGCGCGCGTCCGGAGCGGAGGACGAAAAACGACGTCCTGCTTCATGGCCTGATCGCGCCATGCGAGCGCCACGTATTCGTTGCGCAGAGCGTTCCCGTGTGTTATACCCGCGCTGGAGCGGAGCCTCATATGCGAAATCGGCTCGCTATCTTGACGATCGCGCTCGCTGCAGCCGTCGCGGGCGCCGTTCTCGCGCTCTCGATCTCCCTGACGGTTGCCCAGGCGCCCGCCACTTCCCGGGCGACGCGCACTCCCGATGGCAAACCGAACCTGAACGGCATCTGGCAGGCGTTGAACGAGGCCAACTGGGACATCGAGGCCCACGGTGCAGGGGCGTCGCCGTTCCCGCAACTTCTTGGCGCGCTCCTCGCGCAGCCCCCCGGGCAAGGGGTCGTCGAGGGTGGTCCGCTTCCGTACACTCCTGAGGCGTTGGCGAGGAAGAAGGAGAACTTCGAAAAACGGCTGACCCGTCCCACCAGCCGGGAGTTGAACGAGACGGCGGGGGATCCGGAAGCCAAGTGTTATATGCCTGGCGTGCCGCGCGCCACCTACATGCCGTTTCCCTTTCAGATCGTCCAGACTCCACAGCAGATCCTCATCGCCTACGAGTTCGCGAACGCTGTTCGCCAGATCCACGTCGGCCGGAAGCCGGAGGCGCCCGCCGAATCGTGGATGGGCTGGTCGATTGGCCGGTGGGAGGGCGAGACGCTGGTTGTCGACGTCACCGATCAGGTGGCCGGGACATGGTTCGACAGAGCCGGGAACTTCCACAGCGATGCGTTGCACGTCGTCGAACGATACACGCCACGTGGCCCTGACCACTTGATGTACGAAGCCACGATCGAAGACCCCAAGGTCTTTACGCGCCCGTGGAAGATGAGCATGCCGTTGTATCGACGTGTGGAGCAGAACGCCCTGTTCATCGATTTCAAGTGCGTGGAGTTCGCGCAGGAGTTCATGTACGGGCATCTCCTCGGGGAGTGAATCGGAGGTCGTGAAATGAGCCGTCGACTTGTCCTGTCAGCCGGTAGGTTCCCGGTGCTCGTAGCCGTGATTGCCGTCGTCGCGCTGGCTGCGGCGCTCGTCGGGCAGTCCCCCGGGAACACCGTCAAGAAGACGCCGTGGGGCGACCCGGATCTTCAAGGCGTGTACACGTTTTCCACGTTGACGCCCCTGCAGCGTCCCGATGCGCTCGCCGGCAAAGTCGCACTGACCGAGGCCGAACTGGCCGAACAGGAAGATCAAGACGCTCAAAACCGGGTGTCTGAAGATCGTCCGCTCCAGCCTGGAAATCCAGGGACGTACAACAACTACTGGACATCGAACGAAAAGGGCCGCCGGACGGGCCGGAGCTCGTTGATCGTCGACCCACCGGACGGCCGCAGGCCGCCGATGACGGCCGAGGCGACGAAGATCCGCGAGCAGCTCGCCGCGGAAGCCGCTGCGAGACGCGTGGGAACGCCCCCTTTCCAGCACGTCATCTTCAAGTCCTGGAAAGATCTGCCCACGTATACGCAGTGCGTGTCCCGGCCGATGCCACGGCAGAATCAGGCGTACAACCACGGCGTTCAGATCCTGCAGGCGCCCGGCTATGTGGTGATTCATTACGAGAGCATGCATGACGTCCGCTTCATTCCTCTCGACGGGCGTCCGCATCTCCCCGCTCACATCCGTCTGTGGAATGGCGATTCCCGCGGCCGCTGGGAAGGCGACACGCTGGTCGTCGACTGGACCAACTTCGATCCGAGGCAGGAATACGAAGGCGCCCACCAGACGAACATGCACTTCGTCGAACGCTTCACGCGCGTCGACGCAGAGACGATCGACTACGAAGTCACCGTTGACGATCCCACGACCTGGACGACGAGCTGGAAGTTCGTCCTTCCGTGGCGTTCGGACGATGCCAATTACCAGGAACCGGAGCATCTGTACGAATATGCCTGCCACGAGGGTAACTACCGGCAGATGGAGGACGCGCTGAGCGGGTCTCGCGCGCTCGAGAGCACAACGACGGCAAGATAGGAGGATTCGATGCGGACGCAATCGCGCGCAGCCCTGGCCGCCGGCGGTCTGCTCCTGGTTCTCGCTGCAGTGCCGGTGTGGGCACATCACGCGTTCTCGTCGGAATTCGATGCGGCCAAGCCGGTCAAGTTGACGGGCGTCGTCAAGAAGATGGAATGGATCAATCCGCACAGCTGGCTCACGCTGGACGTCAAGCGCCCCGACGGCGCCGTCGAAACGTGGGAGATCGAAGCCGGCGCTCCAAACGCGATGTTCAGGCGGGGCTTCAACAGGAATTCGCTGCCGGTCGGGACCGTGGTCGTCGTCAACGGTTTTCAGGCCAAGGACGGGAGGAAGCGCGCGAACGGCCGGGATATCGCCTTGCCCGATGGCAAGAAGCTGTTCCTGGGCTCGTCGGGAACTGGTGAGCCGGCCGACGGCCGCGACAAGCCATGAGGATGTGATTTCCCTCTCGAGCTGAGTCCCTTCAGCAACCACTGGGGCCGTGGTCGCGCCGCGCCGTGCCTCGCCTCACGCCAGCACATCGACTTCAACCCTGGTTTCCCGCCCGTGTTACGATTGTTGGTTCAAGCAACAACGAAAAACCGTACCTTGAGATGTCAGAAACCTCGAACCCTCCAGCCTCGGCGTTCGAAGCCGGCGACCTCGATATCTACGGCGCGCGCACGCACAACCTGAAGAATATCGATCTGTCTCTCCCGCTCGGGAAGCTCATCATCATCACGGGCGTGAGCGGGTCGGGCAAGTCGTCGCTCGCCTTCGACACGATCTACGCCGAAGGACAACGGCGCTACGTCGAGTCGCTGTCGGCATACGCCCGGCAATTCCTGGAGCGCATGGAGAAGCCGGACGTCGACCGGATCGACGGCATCTCGCCGGCCATCGCCATCCGCCAGAAGAACACCATCCGGAATCCGCGCTCGACCGTCGGGACGACGACGGAGATCCACGACTACATGCGGCTGCTGTACGCGCGCATCGGGCGCACGTTCTGCCGGAGCTGCGGGCGCGAGGTCGTGCGCGAGACTGCGGAAGTCGTCGCGCGGGGGCTCGGAGCGCTCCCGGCCGGCACGCGGCTGCTGCTGGGATTCGATTTGCCGATCTTTGCGGTGGCCGAGCCGGCGGCTGGACAGGATGTCCAGGAAGTCGACGAGCTGTACGAGTTGAGTGCCGGGTCCGCAGGACGCCGATGCCGAGGACGCGAACGGCGTCCGGCGCGACGAATCCGAGCTGCGACGTACCTAGGGCGGTCCTGTGGATCCGCCGAGTGACGGCTGCGGCCGCCGGGGCCGGCGCGGCGGCGGTCGTCTCCGCGATCGAAACGCTGCGGCGCAAGGGGTTCGGCCGCCTCCTCGTCGATGGGCGCGCGGTCCCGCTCGACGACGTCGATCCCGCTGCGCTGGCAAGCCGCTCGACGCTGCAGGTGGTTGTGGATCGCCTCGAGCTCGGACGGCCTGGCGTCCCTGGAAGTGCTGAAGGCGATACCGACCTGCGACAGCGCCTGACCGACTCGATCGAGACCGCTTACCTTGAAGGGGGCGGCGCCGCGTGGGCGGTTCAGCAGTCGCAGCAGCAGTCGGCAGTCGCAGTCAGCAGTCGCCCGTCACCCATCAGTTCAGCGAGCGCTTCGAGTGCCGCGTGTGCGGCATCGCCTACGAGGACCCGCAACCGCGCTTGTTCTCGTTCAACAATCCCTTCGGCGCCTGTCCCGCGTGTCACGGGTTCGGCAACATCATCGAGCTCGACATGGATCTGGTGGTGCCCGACAAGACCAAGTCAATCCAGCAGGGCGCCATCGAGCCCTGGAGCAAGCCGCACTATCGCTCGCAGCTCGCGGAGCTGAAGCGGGCCGCGAGGAAGAACAAGCTCCGGCTGGACACACCGTGGGCCGAACTGACCGACGAGGAGAAGCGTTTCGTCGTGGAGGGCTCCGACGCTGCGGACGGCGCGGACAGAGCGGCCGGAACGCGTCCAACGCGCCCTACAAGGGCATCCGGGGATTCTTCCGGTGGCTCGATCGGAAGAAATACAAGGTTCACGTGCGTGTGTTCCTCAGCCGCTATCGGGGTTACCTGACCTGCCCGGACTGCGGCGGAGCGCGGTTGCGGCGCGAGGCGCGGGATGTTCGCCTCGCGGGCCGCACCATCGATCGGGTATCGGCGCTGACGGTCCGGGAGGCGCACGCATTCCTCGGGACCCTGGAGTTGACCGACAAGGAAGAGGCAATCGCCGAGAAGGTGATGAAGGAAATTCGCCGGAGGCTGTCGTTCCTGAGCGACGTCGGGCTCGACTACCTCACGCTGGATCGCCTCTCGTCCACGCTGTCGGGTGGGGAAGCACAGCGCATCAACCTGGCGACGTCGCTCGGTTCCGCGCTGGTCGGGACGTTGTACGTCCTCGACGAGCCGTCGATCGGGCTCCACCCGCGCGATAACCAGCGGCTGATCGCGATCCTTCATCAGCTTCGCGACCAGGGGAACACGGTTATCGTCGTGGAGCACGACACCGACATGATCAAGGTCGCCGACCACATCGTCGATCTGGGCCTCGGGGCCGGTGACCAGGGCGGGCGGGTCGTGTACTCCGGAACGCTGGACGGCCTGATGCGCGAGTCGCGGTCGCTGACCGCCAAGTACCTGCGGCAGGAACTGGCCATTCCGGTCGCGACGGCGCGGCGGCGGGGAACCGGGCAGAAGATCCGGCTGCTCGGCGCCACCGAGCACAACCTCAAGGACATCGACGTCAGCATTCCCCTCAATACGCTGACGGTCGTGACCGGCGTCAGCGGTTCGGGCAAGTCGACGCTGGTCCACGACGTGTTGTACGCCGCGATCAAGCGCGCGAAGGGCAGCTCAGAGAAGCGCGTCGGCGCGTTCAAGAAGCTCGAAGGCAGCGAGTTCATCACCGACGCGGTCCTGGTGGATCAGGCGCCGATCGGCCGGACGCCGCGGTCGAACCCGGTCACGTATCTCAAGGCGTTCGATCCGATCCGCGAGCTGTTCGCCTCGACGAAGGACGCGCGGTCAAAGGGCCTGACCGCGAGCCACTTCTCGTTCAACGTGCCCGGTGGGCGCTGCGAGGCCTGCCAGGGCGAGGGCGAAGTCCGTGTCGAAATGCAGTTCCTTGCCGATGTGTTCGTTCCCTGCGATCAGTGCGACGGCAAGCGGTTCAAGCCGCAGGTGCTCGACGTGAAGTATCGCGGCCGGTCGATTCGCCAGGTGCTCGATCTGACAGTCCGCGAGGCGCTCACCTTCTTCGGCAGCTCGCCGAAAGTACTGCGACGCCTGCAGGTGCTCGACGAGATCGGCCTGGGTTATCTCCGCCTCGGCCAGCCGGCGACGACGCTCTCGGGCGGCGAAGCGCAGCGGATCAAGATCGCGGCGCACCTGTCGTCGAACAGCGGCGAGCGGCTGCTGTACGTGCTCGACGAGCCGACGACCGGCTTGCACTTCGATGACATCGCCAAACTGCTGACGGCGTTTCGCAAGCTGCTCGAAGCGGGTCATTCGCTGGTGGTCATCGAGCACAATCTGGATGTCGTCAAGACGGCGGATTACATCATCGACCTCGGTCCGGAAGGCGGTGAAGACGGCGGGTTCGTCGTCGCCGCCGGCACTCCCGAACAGGTGGCGCAGGTCGAGGCGTCACACACCGGGCGATACCTCCGGCCGGTTCTGGCGGAAGGACGTTCGCATGCGTATGCGTCGGGACGGTAGGCGGGTCCTGTCGGACCCGGCATCTACGGCGGGTCCAAAGGACCCGCCCTACTTCTCGCTATGGCGGTTTTCTTCTGTCGCGGCCGCCGCCCGTGCCCAGGTTTCCTTCGAGCAGGCGATGCAGGAACTGGCAAGCCCCGATGCCTCCACCAGGCTGCGGACCGTGCAGATGCTCAAGGACGCAGCGTATCCAGAGGCGGCGGTGCCGCTTGCGAAGCTCGTTGTCGATCCGCAGGACGACATACAGTTTGCGGCGATTGCGGCGGAGATCAACATCTTTCTGGCGGAGCAGATCGTTTCCCGCAGGCGCGTCGGCTTCATCGTCGAAGTGCGCACGCCGCTCGCAGCGGATGCGGTGTTCGACAGCGGACCGCTGGCGATAGGAAACCGCCCGGTCCCAACCGAGGTGCTGGACGCGCTGCGCGCGACCATGCGTGACGACAATCCCCGCGTCAGGCTGGAAGCGATGTATGCGTTCGGCGTTCTGGCGGTCGAACCGGGCGGCAGCCGGCGGCGCGAGATGCTGCGGACGAGCGGCCCGGATCTGGCCTCGATGATCGGCGCCGTGGATCCGTTCCAGCGGTACGCGGCGCTCCGCGTCCTCGGCCGCGTGTTCGAGCGGCGCCTGCAGGACGATCCGGTCGACGAGTCCGTGGGCGACGCGGTCGTCGGCGTTCTGAATGATCGGAACAAGGACATGCAGTCCGCCGCGATGCAGGCGCTCGGCGCCATGCGGTACGAACGCGGCGTGCAGGGGCTGATGGATCTGTTTCTCCACTACGGCAAGGGCGACATGGCCGCCGAGGCGTTGGACGCAGTCGCCCGCATCGCGCATCCTTCGAGCCTGCCGCTGCTGGCCTCGCAGCTGGCTTCGAAGAACGCGGGGCTGAAGGGCATCGCGATTGAGGGTCTGGCGCGCGCGGGCGATCGCGCCAGGCTTGCCGAGGTCGAGAACGCGCTGGCCACCGAGCGGAACGAAGGCCTGGTGCTGGCAGGCAGCTTCGCGTCGGCGAGGCTGGCGGACGGAACGCTCGATCCGATCGTCGAGGCGCTCGCCAAGCCCAGGCTGCGCGATCGAGCGCGCTGGTATCTCATCGAAATCGCCGCGGCCCGCACGCCGGCGTTCGCCCGCTATCTTCGAGGATCCCGATCCCACGGTTCGCACCGATCTCGTGAACGCACTCGGCCTCAGCGACGACGCCCGCGCCCTCGCGCTCGTGCAGCCGATGGCCTCCGACCCGGACATTCAAGTGGCCCAGGCTGTCGACCGCGCGCTCGCACGCCTCCGTCAAGTCGGGCGGTGAGCAACGATCGACGCGGAACAAGCAGAGAAAACCATGGCTCTGCGAGCTCTGCGGTTTCTGCGTTCGACGGCGTGAAGCTGCCTCACTCCTTCTACGATCGCCCCACGCTCGACGTCGCCCGCGATCTGATCGGCAAGGTCCTGGTTCACGTGCGCCGCGGCGTGCGGACGAGCGGCGTGATCGTGGAAGTCGAGGCATACATCGGGGAGTCCGATCCCGCCTGTCACGCCGCGCCGGGCCCCACGCGGCGGAACGCGCCGCTCTACGGCCCTCCCGGCTACGCCTATGTGTACCTGAACTACGGCATTCACTGCCTCGTCAACGTGGTGACCGAAGCGCACGGCTCGCCCGCCGCGGTGCTCCTGCGGGCGCTTCTCCCGCTCGACGGGGTCGACGTGATGAGGCGCCGCCGGTCGCGCGCCACCAAGGGCCGCCGGCTGCAGGCCGTATCGTTTGCCGACCACGAGCTCTGCCGGGGGCCGGGCAATTTGACGATGGCGATGGGGATTACGCTGGCGGAGAATCGCGTGGACCTCGCCGGCGATCGCTTGTTCGTGGAGGATCGAGGCCGAGGGTGCCACGACGTTGTCTGGGGCCCGCGGATCGGCATCAGGGTCGGCACCGAGCAGCCCTGGAGGGCGTACGTGAAAAACTGCCCGGCGGTTTCAAGAGGCTGAACGGTGCAGGCGCGCACCGTGTGGATTGCCCTGGCGCTCCTGTCGTTAGGGGTGCTTCAGGCCAACGTTTCACCAGACTTCACGCCGATTCGGTCCGAGCTGGCGAACGCCCGTGGATTCTCGCGCGGGATTCTCAACCTGGTCGTCCTGCCGGAGGCCGAGCCGTTCCGTGGCATGCCCGCTTGGAGCGTTCTGCTCTATGCCGTGCTGTTTCTGTTTCTGTTCACGGTCCGGCTGAAGCCGGACACCACTACGGCTCAGACACCACGTACGGCTCAAAGACGCGTGTGTCGACAATGCTTCGGTTCATGGCCCTTATCGCGATCGGGCTTTTGCTGGCCGTCCTGGTGTCACCCTACGTCAGTCCCTTCCGCCTGGTCCTGGCGCCCCGCACCTTCGCGCTCCTCGTCGTACTGATTTGCGCGACGCGGGCGTTCGGCGCATGGTCGACGTTCGTCTCGAGATGGACCCTCGCGGACGCCGTTCGACGGCGCCTTGCGATCGCAGCGGCCGGTGCGATCGGCGCCGCGTTCTTTGCCTCTGCGATGTTTCAAACGCTGGCCATCTACGGTGGGAACTATACCGGCTTCCTCCACATCGCACGCGAGGTGGCTGCGCAGGCGCCGTTTCTCCAGGAGCGTCCGGACATCAGCGGAGCGCTCATCGTCGACGACGCCGGCTACGACGGGCAGTTCATGTACCTGATGGCGTTCGATCCGTTCCTGCGGCGGTTCGCCGATCGCCCGGAGGCCTATCGCGCCTTCATCGATTACCCGCCTTATCGCTACGGACGGATCGGGTTCAGCCTGCTGACGAGCCTCGTCTCGGCGCAGCGGCCCGAACGGTATCCCGCCACCATGGTGTGGCTCATCCTCGCGGCGCACGCCGCGCTGGCTGCGGCGCTCGCCGCTCTGGCCGTTCGCCACGGCATGGCTCCCTGGGTGGGGCTGTGGTATCTCGCCATCCCGGCCTTCATGTCGTCGCTGATGTCGGCACTTCCCGAGGCGCTCGCGGCAGCTGGCATGATCACGGGGTGGCTCTGCTGGGAGGCGCGACGGCCGGTGCTGGCGGCGGTCGCCTTCGGTGCGGCGCTTCTCGTCAGGGAGACCGGCGTGGTCCTCATCGTCGCGATTCTCCTCTCGACCCGCTGGCGGGGCCCCCAGTGGAAAAGTGCGCTCCTGGTGTGCGTTCTGTCGCTGCTGCCGGTCAGCGCCTGGCGTCTCTTTGTCGCGTCTCGGCTGTTTTCCGAGTTCGGGTGGTTGGCGATCGTGCCGACCCCGGGCGATTTTGGCCCGCCGTTCGCGGGCCTGTTTCACCTGTGGCAGGCGGGCGTCGGCGGAACCCAGGCGGGTTCGGAAATCGCGGGCGCGCTGGTGTTTCCACTCATCCTGGCCGCTGCCCTGGTGGTCGCCGTGGCCCTGCTGTACACCCGGCCCGGGCCGATCGAGACCGCCGCGGCCGTCTACGCGGGCATGGCGGTCTCCCTCAACTACGACAAGATCTGGAGCCACCTGCCGAGCGGGGAGCGGGGAACCTTCGAGCTGTTTCTCTGTCTGCTTCTGCTGCTGCTCGAGAGCCGCACGCGACCTGCCTGGGTCCGACAGACGCTCACCGGATTGTTCGCGGTGCTGGCGGTCTATACGTTCTTGGTTGCGCCCGACGCCGCGACGTCGCGCGCGGCGTTGTTGTTGATCCGTTGATCGCCGTCAAGAAGCATTACCACGAAAGCACGAATTGTCAGTTCGCAAACCGGACAACCATTCCGGTTGCAAATCGAAACTCCTTGAAACCCAACCAGTGACCGTCGATTGGGAGAAAGCGGTAATCACCCTGCACTCGGATTCCAACTCTGGGACTGAGGTTGAGATCCACACCGCCGCCGGCCTGCCATGCGAAACGATGATCTGATTTGGAGATGCTGGGGGTCGTGAGGGTGTGGCGGATCCCGCCAAATCCTAGCTGCGCGAACGGCGAAATCGCACCATTCTGACGCGCCGCGACCTTCGGACCACCCATGAAACTGCACAGGCTGAATTTGAGCCGACTGACTTCCAAGCTCGTATAGTTACACCCGACCTCGCCCGCGACGCCAAACCAGCTGTTTACGTCGCTTCCGACTGAAGCCAGCCAACCGGTGTTGTAGTTGGAACCTTCACCAATAACATAAAGAAATGAATACGCTCCAGAGACCTCCAGAGACTGCGCATTCGCCGACGCAGGCGTCGCGAAGAGGCCGAGACCCAGGCACGTCGTCAATAGTTTTGCGCGGTCGAGATGCAACATTGAACTCGCTTCCGTGGCGTGCCTTCGATTTCTGCGATCTTTGCGTTGATCGTCGTTCGTACGTAGTCTTGCCGTCCGTAGTGTCGGTGTACGTGGTGTCCGGCTTTAGCCGGACGGTGCAGGTCCACCTGAAGGCGGACCTGTCTATTGGTCTGCGTGTCGTCGTGGTTGCTTTTTCGTTATCGGCGAGAGGCCAGCCAATCGCTGACGGGTTTTGTCTGCTTCTCGCGCATCTCGATGCAGTTGTTGACCTGCTCGATCGACCGGTTCACCCCGCCTGCCAATCCCTGCGCTCTGTTGGTCTGGAAGAATGCCCTGATGTCGTCGCGTGCGGCGGAGTCGCAGAACGACGCCAGCGATTCGGCGAGCGTGGAGCGGCCGTTGAAGAGCCTCAGCCGCGGTTCGAGCGTGGCCCAGTTGGACTTGATGAACGACCACGCGCGCGGCCGGGCGACGGGATTGTCGAGGAAAGATGCGAGGTACCGCGCCGTGTCTTGTGAGTGAACGTCGGAGGAGAAGGTGCGCTCCAGGGCGCGGTCGACGATCGAGGGATCGCGGAATGCCGTCGTCGCGAGCAGGTAGAGCTGGCGCTCGTCGGAAGAACCGGCCCGCGCTGCCGCGGCGACCAGGCCGTCATACAGCCGGCCGTTGCCGTGTTCGGCGGCAACTCGCAAGACGGCCCTCGCCAGCGCCGGGTCGAGCGTGCTGGCACTTGCCGCGCGTCCAGCGCTCCCGGTGCTGCCGCTCCTGTGGAAAGCGCGCGATCGACCGTGGCGCGCGCCTGCCGAACGACGTCCCCGTCGTTCCCGATCGTGCCGAGGGCGCCTATCACGAGCGCGCGGAGCGCGCGGCGATCGTCGGTCTCAGACGGGGCGGGCGAAAAGCCAAGCTGGTCGAGCAGCGGCCGGAAGGTCGTCCGAATGAATGCCTCGAAGCGAGGCCGCGACGCATCGGGGGTCAGGTACTCATGAACGAAATTGAGCCGCCTGTTGACTTCGGTCAGCACGCCGCTGGACGATTCGCGGCCGTAGCCGGCGGCCAACGTCAAGTAATCCGCTGCGTTGTGGCGGTCCGCCCTCACGAGCGCCCACTCGTCGTCGATGAGGATCAGTCGTTCGGGTGCGGTCAGCACATCGGCGAGGCGCGGCGCCAGCGCCCGGAGGATCTCCGGCGCGTACTCGGTGCGGTAGTAGCCCTGGGCGCCCTCATTCGCGAAAATCCAGGGAACGCAGCCTTGCGCGACGTTCAGCGTGACCGGAGCCGGTGGCAGGACCACGCATGCCGAGGCATCGGCGGCGCCCGCTTTGATGCACGCCGGCACCTGCCACGCGGTCGTCGTGCGGGAGGTGTTTTCTGCGAGCAGGAAGCGTTCCTGGCTGAAGGTGACGCGCGTCTGACCGTCCGCCGTGCATGTGAGGGGCGACACCTGGACGACCGGCACGCCGGGCTGATTGATGAAGGACGGGAGTACCCGATCGACCGGCTTCCCCGAGGTCGCGGCGATCGCCCTCCAGAAATCCTCCGACGTCGCATTGCCGTAGGCGTGCGTTCGCAGATATGCATTGATGCCGTCGCGGAAGGAGGCGGCGCCGACGTAGTGTTCGATCATCCGGAGGACGGCGGCGCCTTTGTTGTAGGAAATGGCATCGAACAGGCTCTCGATTTCCGCCGGCGTCTGCACCGGGGTGTGAATCGGGCGCGTCGCCCGGACCGAATCGAGGCTCACCGCCTCCTGGTTGGCCCGTGCCTCGTCCACCGGGATGTTCCACTCCGGCTTGGACGCGACCAGCGGGCGCGTTTCCATCCAGGTGGCGAATCCTTCGTTGAGCCAGAGATCGTCCCACCACCTCATGGTAACGAGGTTGCCGAACCACTGATGGGCCATCTCGTGCGCGATTGTGGCGGCGATTTCCTTGCGTGCCGCGACCGATGCTGTCGCGGGGTCGGCGAGGAGCGCCGATTCAAGGTAGAAAATTGCCGCCGTGTTCTCCATCGCGCTCGCCGCGAAGTCTGGCACCGCGACCATGTCGAGTTTTCCGAACGGGTACTTGATGGTGTAGTAATCGTTCAGATAGGCAAGGATCTCCTGGGCCGATTCGAGCGCGATGTTCCCGAGATGTTTCTTGCCTGGCGTGGTGCACACGCGAATCGGCGTCCCCTCGGCCTCGCCTTCCAGACACTCGAAGTCGCCGACGGCCATCGCCACGAGATACGACGACATCTTCGGCGAGGTGGAAAACTTCACCGTGTGCTGGTCCGGTCCGGGCCCGGGCGTGTCGGAAACGACCCGGCCGTTCGAGATCGCGATGTCACCACGGTCGATCGTCAGGGTGAGCGCGAAGGTGGCCTTGAACGCCGGTTCGTCAAAGCACGGGAAGGCCCGCCGCGCATCCGTCGACTCGAACTGCGTGACGGCGTAGCGCCGTCCGTTTGCATTGCCGATGTAGAACCCGCGAAGCTGGCTGTTCAACACACCGCTGTACCGGATGTGAATCTCGGCCGGTCCCACCGCCAGCGGCGCCTCGACCGTCAAGGTTGCGGTTTCGGCGCGCGAATCGAGCGAGACGGCCGCGCTCTGCGTCGTGCCACCGGCGCTGATGGTCGCCTCCTGGAATTCGAGATCCGCTGCGTGGAGCACGATGCGGGACGTCGGCTGATCGATTCGGACGCGAATCGTTTCGGTGCCGTCGAAGCGCTGCCTGGCGATGTCGACGACGAACGACAGGTCGTAGTGCTCGGGGGTGGCCGTGGGGGGCAGACGCTGGGAGGAGAGCGGCGTGGCGAAAAAGAGTAGTAGCAGGAACGGGATGAGCGCTGCCGGGACCAGCCACCGAAGACGCATAAGGCAGTGTAACTTGACCGCAGGGCGACAATCGCAGTCTACTAAGGAAACGCATGATGTCCGCCTGCCGCTGTTGTTGCTGCCGGATGGCTTTCAGCCACCTGTGCAGCGGTACGCGGCGTTCAGACGGCCGGTAAGACCTCAGCCTTCGCGCTCGCAACCACTGCCCGGAAGGCTCGCCGCTTTCCGGGCTTTTTGCTTTTTATGCCCGATCTTCTTCCGCTCTTTCTGACGCTCGCCGGACGTGACGTCGTTCTCGTCGGCGGCGGGCACGTCGCCACGGCCAAACTGCCGGCGCTCCTCGGCGCCGGTGCCCGTGTCCGCGTGGTCGCGCCGGTCGTTACGCCTGAAATCGAACGGGCCGGCGTCGAGATCGTCAGGCGCGGGTTCATGGCCAGCGATCTCGACGGAGCCTGGCTGGTGGTCGCGGCCGCCACCCCGGAGGTCAACCGCGAGGTGGCGGCGGCGGCCGAGCCGCGGCGCGTGTTCGTCAACGCTGTGGACGATCCGGCCAATGCGAGCGCGTTCCTGAGCGGCACGGTTCGCCGTGACGGCGTCACGATCGCCGTCTCGACGAGCGGCGATGCGCCGGCGCTGACTGCGCTGGTGCGTGAGGCGCTCGACGCGCTCCTCCCCGCCGAGCTCGATCGCTGGATGGCGGAAGCGCGGAAGCAGCGGACGGTCTGGCGCCGCGATCGGGTGCCGATGGCCGCGCGGAAGCCGCGGCTGCTGCAGGCGCTGAACGAGCTGTACGGCAGAGGCTCAACGGCTTAGGGCTCAAGGCTCTACGGTCCGCGAGAGCGGATTGAAACTCGCGGCTGGCCCAGGGCCTTAGCCTGCGAACCTGATCGCTCGCGCACCTCGGCCACGTGTCCCTCGTTGGCGCGGGCCCAGGGGACCCTGCGCTGCTCACACGCAAGGCCATCGCGCGCCTGCGCGCGGCGGATCTTGTGCTATACGATGCGTTGATCGACGATCGCATGCTGCGGTACGCCCGGAAGGCGCAGCGGTTCTTCGTCGGAAAGCGCGGCGGCAGGCCCGGCGAAGACGGAACGTCGCGGCCGATCGACGGCCCGACAAAAGCGATGTCGCAACAGACTATTCATACGGTGATGATCCGCGCCGCCCGCCGCGGCCGGCGCGTCGTTCGGTTGAAGGGCGGCGATCCGTTCGTGTTCGGCCGTGGCGGGGAAGAGGCGCTGGCGCTTCAGAAGGCGGGCGTTCCGTTCGATGTCGTGCCCGGCGTTTCGAGCGCGATCGCGGCGCCCGGGCTGGCTGGCATTCCGGTGACCCACCGCGGCGTGTCGGCCGCCTTTCTCGTTGTCTCGGGCCACGACGATGAAGGATTTCGGTCGGCGGTCGCCAAGCTGCAGCCGCATGGGGTCACGCTTGTGGTCTTGATGGGCGCTGGCCGTTCCGCCGAGGTCGCGGCCGCGCTGGTGGAGCACGGGTGGTCCCCGGGCACACCGGCGGCGATCGTCGTCAACGCATCTGCGGCCGATCAGCAGGTCTGGCGCGGCACGCTCGCCGGGCTTTCCGAAAAAGGGGTCGGAGACCGATTAACAGGCCCCTTTTTCGGGGCCCGCCACGATTATCGTCGGCGACGTCGTCGCCCTGGCTCCCATGATTCAAGACGCAGAAGATACGCAAGACGCCGCCCCGGGGCTCGAGAGGAAATATGACACTGGCACATGAGCAGACGACGTTCGGGCGCGCGCGATTGTCGTTCGCCAACGAAGCCGAGATCGATGAGTTCGTCGAAACGCTCGGGAAGTACGAGCGGGGCGAGATCACGCCGGATCAGTGGCGCGCCTACCGCCTGGTGCGGGGCACTTACGGCCAGCGGCAGGCCGAGGACGCGCAGATGCTGCGGATCAAGATCCCTCAGGGCGTCCTGACGGCCGACCACCTCGACGTGCTCGCCGAAATCGGCGAGCGCTATTCGCGCGGCTTCGGCCACATCACCACCCGCCAGAATATCCAGTTCCATTTCGTGAAGCTGCACGACGTCGAGCCCGCGATGCGCCTGCTGGCGGATGCCGGGGTGACGACGCGCGAAGCGTGCGGCAACTCGGTGAGGAACATCACGGCGTGCCCATACGCGGGTGTCGCGGCCGACGAGCGATTCGACGTCACACCGTATGCCGAGGCGATGACCCGGTATCTACTGCGCCAGCCGATCAGCTCGACGTTGCCGCGAAAGTTCAAGATTGCGTTCGAGGGATGCCCCGTGGATCACGCCCTGGTCGGGATCAACGACCTCGGGTTCTATGCGCTGCTCGGCCCGGACGGCAGCCGCGGCTTCCGCGTGACCGCGGGCGGCGGCACGGCCATCCTGTGCAAGTCGGCCACGGTGATTCACGAGTTCCTGCCCGCGTCGGAGATCTTCAGGGTGGCCCAGGCGGTGCTGCGGGTCTTCCACAAATTCGGCGACTACAAGCACAAGCAGCGGAACCGCATGAAGTTCATGATCCGCGAGCTGGGATGGACCCGCTGGCGCGAGGAATACGAACGCGAGCTGACGCGCTGCCGCCTGAGCGGCGAGGTGCCGACGCTCGAGATCGATTCGGCGCCCGGCGAGTCGACGCCCGACTGGATGAAGGAAGGGGCGCCGTCGGTCGGGCACATCTCGTCGCGTGTCATGGCGCAGAAGGTCACGGGACCCGGGATTGTGCCGACCATCATTCCGGTGCTGCAGCCGGGCGACGAAGCGTACGCCCGGTGGCGCACGACGAACGTGCGACCGCAGAAGCAGTTCGGCTATCTGATGGCGACGGTCACGGTGCCGCTCGGGGATCTGTCGAGTGCGCAGATGCGCGTCCTCGGCGACCTGGCGCGCGCCTACGGCGACGGCACTGTGCGCGTCACCCCGGATCAGAATCTCGTGTTCCGCTGGGTCAACGCGTGCGACGTCCGCCAGTTGTATCGCCGGGTGGCGGCGGCAGGTCTCGCGCTGGCCGAAGCCGGCAGCGTGGCCGATATCGTGAGCTGCCCCGGCGCGGAGTCGTGCCGGCTGGCGGTCACCCAGTCGCGGGGCCTGGGCCGGCTGCTCGAAGATCAGCTGCGAGCGCGGCCCGACCTGATTGCGAAGGCCGACGGCACCAGTATCAAGATCAGCGGGTGCCCCAACGGGTGCGGGCAGCACCACATCGCGACGATCGGGTTCCAGGGCAGCGTCCGGCGTGTCGACGGCCGCGCCGTGCCGCAGTATTTCGTGATGGTCGGTGGGGGGGTGAGCGAGCACGGCGCCAGCTTCGGCCGGCTGGCGGCGAAGGTGCCCGCGCGCCGGATTCCCGAGGTCGTGGAGCGGCTGATCGGACTCTACGCGAGCGACCGCCGGCCCGAAGAGTCGGCGACGGACTTTTTCGGCCGCGTCGAGGTCGAGCGGGTCAAGCAGGTGCTGCTCCCCCTCGAGCGGTTCACCGCCGAGGACGCGGCACCGGACGATTACGTCGACCTCGCAGAGGCCGGCGAGTTCGCCCCCGTCGTCATGGACGGCGAGTGCTCGGCATAGGGAATCGGGTAATTGGGTAATCGGGTAATCGGGTAATTGAATGGTCGATCGGGTCATTCGATGGTACTCGATATGACCGGATTGATCGCGTAATGAATGGTCGATTGGGCAGTTGAATAGGCGATTGATCGGTTCGAAGACCGATGGTATAGTCCGCAGGACAACTAAATACGCTCTCTTTTATCCAGAGTGGCTGAGGGACAGGCCCGACGAAGCCACGGCAACCACGCGAACGCAACGGTCGCGGTTAGGTGCCAATTCCTGCCCCGGGTTTCCCGGGGGAAGATGAGAGGATCCGTTGAGCTCGATTCCACATACAACTTCAGGTACGGCCCCAGGCGCTGACATAGCCGGCATCGCTTTCAGGGGGCTGCAGTGTCACCTGTGCAAGGCCATGTTTCCGGCCGAAGCGACGTACGTCTGCGACAAATGTCTCGGGCCGCTCGAGCCCGTGTACGATTACGCGGCCATTCACGTCACCCGGGCGGAGATTGAACAGCGACCGAAAAACCTGTGGCGCTATCGCGAGCTGCTGCCGATTACCGGCGAGCCTCTCACGGGCTTTCACTCGGGATTCACGCCGCTCGTCCGCTGCGACCGGCTCGCGGAGCGGCTCGGGCTGAGCGAGCTGTATCTCAAAGACGACTCCGTGAACCACCCGACGCTGTCGTACAAAGATCGCGTCGTGTCGGTCGCTGCCACCCGCGCCGTCGAGCTCGGCTTCAAGGTGATCTCCTGCGCGTCCACCGGCAACCTGGCCAACAGCGTGTCGGCCCACGCGGCGCGGCTCGGCCTCGAGTGCTGCGTCTTCATCCCCGACAACCTCGAGCCCGGCAAGATCCTCGGCTCGGCGATCTATCGGCCGACGATTCTCGCCATCGCCGGCAATTACGACGACGTGAACCGCTTGTGCACGCAGGTGGCGGATCGGTACTCATGGGGGTTCGTCAACATCAACCTGCGGTCGTATTACGCCGAAGGCGCCAAGACGATGGCTTTCGAGATCGTCGAGCAGCTCGGCTGGCGTTACCCGCGCCATGTGGTCTCGCCCGTGGCGGGCGGGACATTGCTGCCTCGCATCCTCCGCGGGCTTCGCGAGCTCGCTCAGATCGGCCTCGTCGAGGGTGAGCTGCCGTGTATCCATGCGGCTCAGGCCGCGGGTTGCGCGCCGATCGTTCGCGCCCTCGAGGCGGGCCTCGAGCATCCGGAGCTGGTGCGTCCCGACACCATCGCGAAGTCGATTGCGATCGGCAATCCGGCCGATGGCTACCAGGTGCTCGAGTCGATACGCGCCACCGGAGGGTCGGGAGCGGCGGTCACGGACAAGCAGATCATCGACGCCATCCAGCTGCTCGCCGAAACCGAAGGAATCTTCACGGAGCCAGCCGGCGGCACCACGCTCGCGGCGACGATCGAACTGATTCGCCGCGGGACCATCGGTCCCGATGAATCGACGGTGGTGTGCATCACCGGCAACGGATACAAGACCACCGACGCCGTGGCGTCGCGGATGGTGGAGCCGACCCGGCTGGGCCGCGGGTTCAAGGAATTCGAAGGCTGGTGGGACTCGCGCCAGGCGCTCGCCTGACACAGACGATCAACGCAGAACTCGCAGAAACCGCAGAGCGAAAATTGGCTCTGCGTGTTCCGCGGGTTCTGCGTTGATTCGTCGTGTCAGCGCCGAGCGCGCGCCGACGAGGCCGAGCTCGAGACAATCGGCAACTTGAATTCGAGGCTGCGGCCCTCGCGGAGCACTCTCACCGTGGCCGTCGATCCCACCTTCGCGTCCGCGACCATCCGGAAAAACTGGGACGGGTCGTCCACACTCTGCCGGTTGAACTCGACGATGACGTCGCCGGGGCGGAGCCCGGCTTCGTAAGACTCGGAGTCGCGCGTCATCCTCAGGACGATGGCGCCGTTGGTGGTCGGCGCCTGGACCTCTGCGGCCAGGCGATCCGTCAGCTTCTCCACTCTCAGGAAACCGACCGATCCGCGCTGGACCTCGCCGTACGCCCTCAGGTCGCCGACGACTCTCCGCGCGAGGTTACTCGGTACTGCGAACCCGATGCCCTGGTAACCACCGCTCTCGCTGAAGATGCCCGTATTCACGCCGACGAGCTCGCCGCGACTGCTGACCAGGGCGCCCCCCGAATTACCCGGGTTGATCGCGGCGTCCGTCTGGATGAAATCTTCATAGTCGGCGAAACCCACGTTGGTGCGGCCGGTCGCGCTGACGATGCCGGCGGTGACGGTCTGGCTCAGCTGGAACGGGCTGCCAATCGCCAGCACCCACTCGCCGACTTTCAGCTGGCTGGAGTCGCCCCAGGGGACCGTGGGCGCGTTGCGGACATCGATCTTCAACAACGCGATGTCGGTGGCGGGATCGCTGCCGACCACCGTGCCGTGAATCTCCCGCTTGTCTGCGAGCGCGACAGTAATCTCGCGAACGTTCTCGCCCACGACGTGGCTGTTCGTGATGACGTAGCCGTCTGGCGAAATCATCACGCCGGAGCCAAGGCTGAGCGAACGCCGATCGCGCGATCCGAACCCATCGTCGTCGCGGAAGAAATATCGGAAGAACGGGTCACTGGCGTATGGCGAGTTGGGCATCCGCACGACCTGCAGCGACGAAATGTTCACCACGCCCCGGACCGCGCGGCCGGCAACGTTGGAGAAGTCCATCATGGGGACAGGAAGGGCGGGTCCGGGAGAAGCGGGCACGGCGGGGGTCGCCGGTCGTGGCGCCACCTGACCGGCGGCCTGGGGCGACGCGAGAGTTTCCGCCACGGATTCGGTGGCGATCCGCGCCCGCGCGGTCAGCACCATGCCGGCGGCGAATCCGGCCACCACGAGCAACAGAGACAGCAGAAATCGTCGCGGCATTGTGACGATTTTTATCCTAGCACGGCCGAAAACGCACGGCCAGAGCGCGCGACAAGCGTAGCCATATGTGCTACGATTTCAAGGATATACAGACGAATATGTCATCATCCATCCAGGCCACGCGACTTCGGAAAGGCATGCTCATCAAGGTAGGGCAGAACCTCTTCCGCATCCTCGAGCTCCACCACCTGACGCCCGGCAACAAGCGCGCGCACATCCAGGTCCGGATGCGCAACATCCGGACGCTGATGCTCGCCGACGAGAAGTTCCGCGCGGAAGAGGACATCGAGCGGGCGGTGCTCGACGAGCGCGAGATGCAGTATCTCTACCATGACGGCGACCACTACTACTTCATGGACACGTCGAACTTCGAGCAGATTCACATCTCCTCGGAGGCGCTTGGCGATTCCGTGGACTACCTGATACCGGACGCGTTGATCAAGGTCGAGTTCTACGACATCGAGCCGGTCGGCATCGAGCTTCCGCCAACGGTGGATCTGCTCGTCAAGGAAACGGTCCCCGGCATCAAGGGCGCGACTGCGAGCGCGCAGGTCAAGCCGGCGACGCTCGAAACCGGGCTCGTCATCTCCGTGCCCTCGTTCGTCAACGAAGGCGACAAGGTGCGCGTCAACACCGAGACGGGCGAGTACCAATCTCGGGCCTAGGACAATTCTGCGTAAGATTTACTCGTGGATCTCATCACAGGGTTGCTGTTTCTGCTCGGGTTCGGATTCCTGGCCGCGAATACCCGCCTGGCGGTCCAATATCTCCGCTACCGGAAGCTTCATCGGGGCGCGCTGCTGACATGGGCCGGGCCGAAACCGCAGTACTACGCGATGGCGCTGGCGATCGGCGTCGCGCTCGGCCTGCTCGTCATGTTGAAGCTCTATCGCGGCCTGTCGATCTTCGGCGAGCTGATGATGTTCATCTACTACGCCTATCTGTTCCCCCTGAGCCGGAGCATCAAGCGCGGCTTTTACGAGGACGGGATCTGGGCCGACACGGTGTTCATTCCGTACAACGAGGTCGGCGGCGTCAGCTGGCGCGAGGGCGAGCACAGCGTGACGCTGATCATCATCTCGCGGCTGCGGAATCTGGCCAGGCGTCTGAGCGTGCCGGGCGACAAGTACGGCGCGGCACGGCGGCTGCTCCGTGACAAGATTGGCGAGCACGAGATCAGCTTTTTCGGTACGCTCGACCTGGGCGACCACGACGAGCGAAGCGAAGTGTAGCAACTGGGGACTAGGGATTAGGGATTAGGACTGAGGACCAAACCTATGGGCGCACGACCGACATGGAAGGGTTACCTGAAAATCAGCCTGGTGAACATCCCGGTCAAGGTGTTCCCGGCCACGGAGACGAGCGCGACGATTTCCTTCAACCAGCTGCATGGCGAGTGTCAGACGCGCATCCAGCAGAAGAAATGGTGCCCCCATTGCGAGCGCGAGGTGCCGAACTCGGAGATCGTCAAGGGCTACGAGTTCGAAAAGGGCCACTACGTGGTCATGTCCGAGGAGGACATCGAGAAGGTGCGCCCCGAGTCCACCCGCGTGATCGATCTCGTGCAGTTTGCGGACGCCTCGTCGATCGATCCGATGTATGTGGACCGGACCTACTACCTGGCGCCTGATGGCGGCGTGGCCTCCGACGCGTTCGCGGTCATGCGCGAAGGAATGAAGGGGAAAGTCGGAATCGGCAAGCTGGCGCTCTACGGACGCGAATACCTGGTGGCCGTCCGGCCCTTCGAGAGCGGTATCGTCATGCACACGCTGCACCACGCCGCGGAGATCCGCGGGATCGATTCGGTCGAGGAACTGAGCTCGGTGCCGACGAAGGTAAAGCCCGAGGAAATCAAGCTGGCCAAGCAGGTCATTGGCACATTCGAGGCGCCGTTGAATCTCGCCGACTACAAGGACGAATACCGCGAAGGGCTGCAGCGGATCATCGACGCGAAGATCGCCGGCGAGGAGGTCGTCGCGCCGACGGTCGAGGCCCCGCCCAAGGTGGTCAACCTGATGGACGCCTTGAAGAAGAGCCTCGACGCGGTCAGCAGCACGAAGAAGAAACCGGCGAAGGTGGTCCCCGTCAAGCCCGCTCAAGCTGCGAGGCGAAAGCGCGCGTAGGTTTCAAAGTCTGGACCTAATCAACCCGATCAGGCCGGGGCCAGTGGCGGTGGGATCGCCGAGCCAGTCCGGCGGCGTCAGCCAGACGAAAGCAAGAATGGCGATGACCCAGAGGTCGTAGGGCAGCGTGGTGCGCTCGTCGGTCCAGAAAAAGGCCCGGTTGAACCAGCCCATCGGCCCTTCCCGCGACGGAAGCGGCAGGCCGTTGAGCGCCAGATAGGTGTAGTAGATCCGGTTCGCGACCGCCAGGATCGACAGCACGAGGATCACCCACAGCACGGCCGCCATCCGGTGCGTGAACGCGCCGATCATGAACAGCACGATGCGCTCGGGCCGTTCCATGAAGCCCACCTTGCATTTCTCGACGAGGGATTCAGCGCGTGCCCGCGCGTAGCTCGTCATGATCGAAAAGATCAGCGCCAGCGCGGCCACCATCACGTAGTCGCTGCGCCCGAGCGTCGAGTACAGGTAGATCAATCCGGTCAGCAGCGCGAGGTCGGAGAACCGGTCGAGCGTCGAATCCCAGAAGGCGCCGAAGCGTGACTGCAGATGCAGCTCGTGGGCGACCTTCCCGTCGATGAAGTCGAAGATGTTGGCGATGACCATGATCGCGCCGGCGAGGATGAAGTGCCCGTAGCCCAGCGCCCAGGCGGCGCCGACGTTGATGATGACGCCGATCAGCGTCAGCGTGTTCGGATGAATCCGCAGCGCCACGCAGAGCTTGATGATGACGCGCAGCGGGAACATGCAGACGTAGCCGATCAGGCCAGTGAAGGTCCTTCCCTTGCGGGGTTGTCGGCGGGGGTTTCGTCCGGCAGGGTGGCGTAAAATGGAAGATTCAGGCACTGGCGGGGAACGCGACATAGTAGCGTATGGCCATCCATGAACTCAAGGAGCAGATCGGCCGGCTGCCCGAGCAGCCTGGCGTGTATCTGTACTTCAACGCCGATGGAGAGACCATCTACGTCGGGAAGGCCAGGGCCCTGCGCGACCGCGTGCGCAACTATCTCGGCGCGTACGGCGGCGATCCGAAGACCGACGCGCTCCTCGGCGAGATTGCCAGGCTCGAGGTCATCGTCACCGACTCGGTCGTCGAGGCGTTGGCGCTCGAAAACAATCTCATCAAACAGCGGACGCCCAAGTACAACATCCTGCTGCGCGACGACAAGAGCTATCCGTATCTGCAGCTGACGACGAACGAGGCGTTTCCGCGCGTCCTGGTGGCGCGGCGCGTGGAGCGTGACGGCAGCTTCTATGCGGGCCCGTTCCTTCCCGCGCACTTCGCCAGGAAGACAATGGGCCTCACGCACCGGCTGTTCGGCATCCGGTCGTGCAACGAGGTCATCACGGGCGCACGCGATCGTCCGTGCCTGGAATACGACATCAAGCGGTGCATCGCGCCCTGCGTCGAGTCGATCTGCTCGCCGGAAGAGTACGCGCGTGCCGTCAACCTGACGGAGCTCTTTCTCGGCGGCAGGAACGACGACCTGGTGAAGACGCTCAAGAGCCGGATGCTGGACGCCGCATCGGGCGAGCGCTTCGAGGCGGCGGCGCAGTTGCGGGACGCCCTGCGGACCGTCCAGGGGCTGCACGATCGACAGCAGAAGATGGCGACTGCGGCCCTCGGGCATCGCGACGTGTTCGGGTTGAAACTGGGTCCGGCCGGCGTGTCGGTCCAGATTTTCCAGGTGAGAAGCGGGCGGGTGGTCGAGCGCGTGGAGCTCGGAACCGAGGACGCCATCGCCGGGGCGCGGGAGGGCGAGGCGGGCGACGCGGGCAACGCTGCCAATGTCGGCAATGTTCTAGGCGCGGCGATCCAGCAGTTCTACGATCTGCGCGGGGCGCCTCCCGAGGTTCACGTGCCGTCCGAACCGGACGAGCGCGAGGCGCTCGAAAGCTGGCTGTCCGAGCGTGCGGGGCGTCGGGTGAGGATCGTGGTGCCGCAGCGCGGCGAAAAGCGCAGCCTGGTGGACCTCGCCACCCGCAATGCGGCGCTCGCCTATCAGACGCGTTTCAACCAGACGACTGCGGCCCGCTACGACGCGCTCGAGATGCTCCAGCACGTCCTCGGGCTCGGGGCCCTGCCGCGGCGCATCGAGTGCTTCGACATCTCGACCATACAGGGCAGCGAGACGGTGGCGTCGATGGTGGTGTGCGAAGACGGCCGCATGCGGCGATCGGAGTATCGCAAGTACCGGATAAGAGGTTTGGGGTTAGAGGCTAGAGGTTTGGGGAGAGGATAGAGGTTTGAGGTTAGAGGTTAGAGGTTTGGGAGAGGTTAGAGGTTTGGGAGAGGCTGGAGGTTCGAGAACCCCAACCTCCAGCCTCCAACCTCTAACCTCTAACCAAGACGACTTCGCATCGATGCAGGAAGTCGTCCTGCGGAGATACCGCAAGCTGCTCGAAGAGGGCGGGCCGTTTCCCGATCTGATCGTCATCGACGGAGGCAAGGGCCAGCTCTCGGCGGCATACGCGGCGCTCGAAGAGCTCGGGCTGGCCAATCTCGTGGCAGTCGGTATCGCCAAGAAGGAAGAGCTGTTGTTCACCCGCGATCGCGAGGACGCGATCGCGCTCGCGGCCAACGACCCGGGTCTGCTCCTCGTCCAGCGAATTCGGGACGAGGCCCACCGTTTCGCGGTGACGTTCCATCGTCGCGCTCGCGCGATGCGCGATCTCCGGTCGGAACTGGACACCGTTCCGGGCGTGGGTCCGCGCCGCCGGCGCACGCTGCTGACGACGTTCGGCAGTCTGGCCGGCGTGCGGCGTGCCACCCGTGAAGAACTGGAGGGCGTCGTCGGGAGAAAAGTCGCAGACGCGGTCCTTGCCTTTTTCGCAAGTCGGCCTTAACCTGCTGACAGCGGTCGGGCCCAAAGCCCGGAGCCTGAAGCCACCTGTTCTTCTCTGAGGCCGTTCCTGGACATCAACTTCTTCACGCAGGTTTTCATCGCGTTTGCGGTCCTGCTGTTTTCCCTGACGTTCCACGAACTGGCGCATGCCTGGACGGCCGATCGACTGGGCGACCCGACGGCGCGGCTGCTCGGGCGGGTGTCGTTCAACCCGATTGTGCACGCCGATCCGATCGGTACGGTGCTGTTTCCGCTGCTCGCCCTGATTGGCAATTTGCCGATCATCGGCTGGGCCAAGCCGGTACCCGTCGCCATATCCCGGCTGAGACGGCAGCGGCGCGATTATGTGCTCGTCGCGGCAGCCGGCCCGGCAAGCAATCTCATCCTGGCGGTCCTTGCTTCCTTGACTCTTGCCGTCATACCGATCGACCCGGTCGTGCTCGATGCGCCGAACGTCGCCGCCCCGATCGTCACCTTCCTGAGCATGGCGATCAGCTTGAACATCCTTCTCGCCGTGTTCAATATGCTGCCGATCCCGCCGCTCGACGGCGGCAACGTGCTGAGTGGCCTGCTGCCCTTGCGGTTCGCCGCCATGCTCGATCAGGTCAGACCGTACGGCTTTCTCATCTTGTATGCCTTGTTGTTCACCAACGGCTTCTACTATTTCGTAGTGCAGCCGTCGAATTTCTTGCGTTCCTGGCTTCCGTGACGGAGCGCGCGCGCGTCGTTTCGGGGATGAGGCCGACGGGACGCCTGCATCTCGGACATCTGGTTGGGGCGCTCGGCAACTGGGTGCCTCTGCAGGAGCAGTACGACTGTTTCTATTTCGTGGCCGACTGGCACGCGCTGACGAGCGACTACGCCGACACGGGCCAGCTGACGTCGTACACCTTCGACAACGTCGCCGACTGGATCGGCGCGGGACTCGACCCGGAGAAGAGCACGTTTTTCATCCAGTCACTCGTGCCGGAGCACGCCGAGCTCTACTTGCTCCTGTCGATGGTCGTGCCCATCCCGTGGCTGGAGCGCGTGCCGACTTACAAGGAGCAGCAGGACACCCTCAAGGACAAGGACCTGTCGTCGATCGGGTTCCTTGGCTATCCACTTCTCCAGACGGCCGACGTGTCGATGTATGACGCGCGGTTCGTGCCGGTGGGCGAGGATCAGGTCGCGCACCTCGAGCTGGCGCGCGAGTCCGTCAGGAGGTTCAACAACGTGTTCGGCGGGGGCGCCGGGAAAGAGGTGCTCGTCGAGCCCCAACCGCTGTTGACGAAGTTCGGCCGGCTGCCCGGACTCGACGGCGACAAGAAGATGAGCAAGAGCCTGGGGAACACAATCCACCTGTCGGACGAGCCTGACGAGGTCAAGAAGAAGGTGATGCGGATGTTCACCGACCCGAAGCGCGTACGCGCCGACATTCCCGGGACGGTCGAGGGCAACCCGGTGTTCGTCTACCACGATGCCTTCAATCCGGACACCTCTGAAGTCGACGATCTCAAGGCGCGGTACCGCGCGGGGAAAGTGGGCGACGTCGAGGTGAAGACGAAGCTCGCCAATGCGCTCAATGCGTACCTGGCGCCCATCCGCGAGCGACGTGCCGCCGTGCTGGCACGCCCCGAGCGCCTGCGCGAGATCCTCTTCGAAGGATCGAAGCGCGCCCGCGTCGTGGCGGGCGAGACGATGCAGCGTGTGCGGGAAGCGGTGAAGATTGCGTACAGATGAAAGCATGAGCCCCCATCAGGATTTCGAATCGAGCGCGGACGCCTTTGCCGTCCGGCTCGAGCAGTTCGAGGGACCACTCGATCTGCTGCTGCACCTCATCAGGAAGAACGAGGTGAACATCCACGACATTCCGATCGCGCTCATCACGCAGCAGTACCTCGACGCGATCGGCCTGATGCAGGAGCTCAATCTCGACATCGCCGGCGACTATCTCGTCATGGCCGCCACGCTCATCCACATCAAGTCCAGGACGCTCCTGCCTCGTCCCGAAACCGCGGCCGGCGTCGAAGGCGAGGAAGAGGACCCGCGCGACGGGCTCGTCCGGCGTCTGCTCGAGCATCAGAAGTTCAGGGCGGCGGCCGAGCTCCTGCACGAGCGCGAGCAGGTGCGGTCGGCGCAGTGGCAACGCCCCGACGAGCGCGTCGCCGATCTTGCCGGTGACGGCTACGAGCCAGAGATCGAGGTCGATCTCTTCAGCCTCCTCAGCGCGTTCCAGGCCGTCGTCGATCGCGCCCGGCACCGGCCGACGGTGATTCTGCCGGCCGAGCAGCTGTCGGTCGAGGCGCGCATCGAACAGCTGCTCGCGCGGCTGTCGGAAACCCAGGCGTGCGGGTTCGAGGAGCTCTTTGCCGATGCCCACGAGCGCGCGGGCCTCATCGTCACGTTTCTCGCGCTGCTCGAGATGATTCGGCTGCAACTGGTCAGGGTGTTCCAGTCGGGCGGCTTCGGACCGATTCGCGTCTACAAGCGAGCGCGGCCGGCCGAGGCACCGCACCCGATTGGCGATCCGGAGGCTCATGGTGGATGACGAAGAAGGGCAGGAAGGGCAGGAAGGGCGGGATGGGCAGGATGAGCGCCTGCGGCCACGCCGAGCCGAGGACGAGGAGATCCGAGGCGAGGTGTCAGCGTCAGCGCGCTGGGGGTGGGGCCAAGAGATGAAGAGGCCTTGCCGAAGCGCGCGTCGGCCGAGCTGAAGGCGATACTCGAGGCGATGATCTTCGCGTCGCCGGAGCCGCTGACGCCCAAGACGATCTACCGGATCCTCGACACCGAGCCGAAGGAAGACGTGCAGGCTGCCCTCCAGGCGCTCAAGCAGGACTACGAGAGGCCGGGCGGGCTGCAGCTCGTCGACGTGGCCGGCGGTTACCAGATCGTCACCCGCCAGGATCTCCACGAATGGGTGCGCCGGCTCTTCAACGAGCGCACGACGCAGAAGCTGTCGGTGCCGGCGCTGGAGACGCTCGCGGTCGTCGCGTACAAGCAGCCGCTGACGGCGCTCGAAATCGGCGAGATCCGCGGCGTGAACACCTCCGGCGTCCTCAACACGCTGCTGGAGCGGCATCTCGTGAAGATCGTGGGACGCAAGCAGGTCGTGGGACGACCGTTCCTGTACGCCACGACCAAGGAGTTCCTGATTCGGTTCGGCCTGAACGACCTCAGCGACCTGCCGAAGGTCGAGGATATGACCGAGGCGCTCGCTCTCGAAGGCGGAGGGGCGCAGCTGCTCGTGGAGCGGACGCCTGCCGAGGAATTGCTGCCGCTCGAGGAGCCTGATCCCGAAGCGCCGCCCGACGAGACGCCAGGCGGTTCGGTGCACTAAAAACTCGCCACCACGGTGGACACGGAGGACGCGGAGGAACAAATCTAGACCGATCTACCTCTGTGTCCTCGGTGTCCTCCGTGGTGAAGCGTTTGTCGGTCGCGGCGAGCCCTCCCTGCGGGGCGAGCCGTCAGTGGCCGCGCGCAGCTTCTTCACCTCGGCTTCACTCAACTCCCGCCACTGACCGATCTTCAGCCTCGAGTCCTGGATAGGTCCGATGGCCACGCGTTTCAGGTGGGTGACCGGATGGCCGATGGTGTCGCACATCTTCCTGACCTGCCGGTTCCTGCCTTCCCGGACGACGACGCGCAGGTGCCCGGGGCCGAGGGCCTTCACGTCCGCGGGCCCCGTCTTGTGGCCGTCGATGACGACCCCTTTCTGCAGCCGATCGAGATCGTGGTCGTCTGGCACGCCGAGGACGCGGGCTTCGTAGACGCGTGCGACGCCGTGGCGGGGATGCGTCAGCTTCGCGGCGAGATCGCCGTCGTTGGTCAGCAGCAACAACCCCTCGGAGTCGTAGTCGAGCCGTCCGACCGGATAGACGTAGTCGCGCACGCCGCGCAGGAGATCGATGACCGTCTTCCGCCGCTCCGGGTCGGAGCGCGTCGAGACGTAACCGCGCGGTTTGTTGAGCAGCAGATACAGGTGGCGCGCGGCGATCTTGATGCGGCTGCCGTCGACACGAATGTCATCGCGCGCCGGATCCGCTTTGGTGCCGAGCTCGCGGATGGTGGCGCCGTTGACGCTCACGCGCCCGTCGAGCATCAGCTGCTCGGATGCGCGCCGCGACGCGATGCCGGCCTGCGACAGGATCTTCTGCAAGCGTTCCATAGTCAAGAGCGTAGCCACGAAGACACGAAAACACAAAGCAGGTCTGAAGACCTGCGCTACGACATTGTGCTCATGTGTGAACGCGATACTTTTGTCGCATGCCTTCAGTCCTGCCTTCGTGGTTGCATTTGAGGGTGATAGATTACGTGGCGATGGCCGCTCATTATCGCTATCGACGGTCCGTCCGGGGCCGGTAAAGGAACCGTCGCCAGGGCCGTCGCGGGCGAGCTGGGGTACCGGCACGTGGATAGCGGCGCGATGTACCGCGCCATCGGCTGGAAAGCGCTCGACGCCGGCATCCCGCTCGAGGACGAGCAGGCGGTGGCGGACCTGGCTGAGCGGTCGCTCATCACGGTGATGCCAGACGCCGTGACGATCGATGGAGCCGATGTGACCCGCGCGATCCGCACGCCCGACATCGACCGCGCGGCTGCGGCGGTCGCGCGTCTGCCTCGCGTGCGCTCCGTGCTCGTCGACCGGCAGCGTCAGATCGCAGCGGATCGCGCGGTCGTGATGGAGGGCCGCGACATCGGCACGGTTGTCTTCCCGAATGCGGACGTGAAGATCTACCTCGACGCCGCACCGGAGGAGCGCGCGCGCCGGCGAGCCATGGATTCCGCCCACAGTCCCGTGGCCGTGGCCGACGTGGCGACCGCGCTGACCGCGCGCGATGAAATCGACCGGACACGCGCCGCGTCGCCGCTCTACGCCGCGGCTGACGCGGTCGTGGTGGATACGACGGGAAAGTCGGTCGATCAGGTCGTCAAGGAGGTGTTGGCGATCGTGAGGGAGAAACAAGAGGGAGTCGAGAGTAGAGGTTAGAGGTTGGAGGTTGGAGGTTGGAGGTTGGAGGTTGGAGGTTAGAGGATTAGGGAGGTTAGTCGGAGGTCGGAGGTCAGGGACGGCTGTTCCTCTAACCTCCAGCCCCTAACCTCCTAACCTCTAACCTCTAACCTCTACTCCCGTTCTTTGTAGTCCTCCGACGAAGCGGGATCCAACTCCCAGCGCTTGCGGTCGCGCTCTTCGACTTTATCGGCGCCCTTCAGTTCCTCGTTGTCCTGGTACTCCACGCCAAGCGCCTTCCCGATGTCGTCGACGATGTCCTGGTCCGGGGTGGAGTTGTCACCACCGGGCGCTTCGTCGCCGGTAAAGTACGCATCCTCGACGTCGACATCCACGTCGCCGGCCGTGATGTCGGACGACATGCCCCGGTGCTCTTGAAGGCGCTCGGCCACCTCGGCGCGGCCGGTTCGAACCGCCGTTCCCCGGCGCTTCATGTCCAGTGAAGACGGGGGCATGGGCACCGACTCCTCGAGGATACGGCGCGCCCGGTCGAGCCGCGTGGCCTTGGGAATGGCCCGCTTTCTGGTGATTGCCCTTGGGCGCTGTTTGGCGATGGCCCTGGGGCGCTGCTTGGCGATGGCCTTGGGGCGCTGCTTGGCGATTGTCCTCGGGCGCTTCTTTACGACACGGGCCTTGGCCTTGGCCTGGGGTTTCTTGGTGGGTCGCTTCCCCGAAGCGCGTGCAGGAGCCCGTTTGCGAGCCGTCGAGGTGGCCCCTTTTCGCTTCTGAGCCTTGCGCTTGGCCATCGGACTTTGTCCTTTCGAACCTTGACAGTTTTGCGATAAGTGTCGTACTCTCTGTTGCTTATCGGAATTCAGAAAACGCAGATAAGGCCCCGGGTCAGGCCGGAGCCCACCACTTGCGGGGCACTGGCGAGTGCGCCCGAACCCGGTAAGGACCAAACCGGTAATCGATCGACCAGGAGGACCTGTACGGCATGGCGAACGTAGAAGACGAGAACACCCCCGATGCGGCCCGCGGTGGCGTCGCAACCCCCGAGCGACCCGAGCGTGTCCGACGTCCGGACCCCACGGACAAGAACACGCTGAAACCGCGCGTGCGCGACGACGACGATCAGGTCGATCCGGACGAATACGCCCGGCTCCTGGACGTCTACGATAACAGCTTCCGCAACATCGCGGAAGGCGAGGTCGTCAAGGGCACTGTTCTCAAGGTCACGGCGTCGGAGGTCATCGTCGACGTCGGGTACAAGTCCGAAGGCATCATCCAGCTTGCGGAATTCCTCGACGAGGCTGGCGAGATCACCGTGCAGGCCGGCGACATCGTCGATGTCCTGCTCGAGCGCACCGAAGACCGCGAAGGCTACGTCGTCCTGTCCCGCGAAAAAGCGGAGAAGATGAAAATCTGGGACGAGGTCGAGAAGGCCTACGCCGAGCGGAAGGTCGTCATCGGCCGCGTCATCGAACGCATCAAGGGCGGGCTGGCCGTCGACATCGGCGTCCGCGCGTTCCTCCCCGGATCGCAGATCGACGTGCGCCCGGTTCGCAACCTCGACGCGCTGCGCGGGCAGGAGCTGCGCATGCGCGTCATCAAGGTGAACAAGAAGCGCGGCAACATCGTGCTCTCGCGCAAGGCGCTGCTCGAGGAAGAGAACGCGGAAAAGAAGAAGCACACGCTCGACGTGCTCGCCGAGGGCAAGGTCCTCAAGGGCGTCGTCAAGAACATCACCGACTACGGCGCGTTCATCGACCTGGGCGGTATCGACGGGCTGCTGCACATCACCGACATGTCGTGGGGCCGCGTCGGCCATCCGTCGGAACTGTTCAAGGTGAACGACGAGATCGACGTGGTCGTGCTGAAGTACGACCCGGCGACCGAGCGCGTCTCGCTCGGCCACAAGCAACTGGTCACGGATCCGTGGGCGAACGTGATGGATCGCTACCCGGTCGGCGCGCGGATGTCGGGTAAGGTCGTGAGCCTCACCGACTACGGCGCCTTCGTGGAGCTCGAGGCCGGCGTCGAGGGGCTCATCCACGTCAGCGAGATGTCGTGGAGCAAGCGCGTCAAGCATCCCTCGAAGATCCTCAACGTCGGCGACAGCGTCGATGCGATGGTGCTCGGCGTCGATCCGACGGCGCGCCGCATTTCGCTCGGCCTCAAGCAGGTCGAGACCAACCCCTGGCACGATCTGGCGGGCAAGTATCCGGTCGGCTCGAAGATTCAGGGCAAGGTCAGGAACCTGACCGAGTTCGGCGCCTTCATCGAGGTGGAGGAGGAGATCGACGGGCTGATTCACATCTCCGACATGTCGTGGAGCAAGCGGATCAAGCACCCGTCGGAAGTGTTGAAGAAGGGCGACGTCGTCGAGGCGATGGTGCTCAACATCGACGCCGAGAACCAGCGGCTGTCGCTTGGCCTGAAGCAGCTCGCCACCGACATCTGGGAGGACTTCTTCGCGCGGCATCAGGTCGGGCAGACCATCGAAGGCAAGGTCGTCCGGATGACGAACTTCGGCGCGTTCGTCGAGCTCGACGAGGGCATCGAAGGGCTGATCCACGTGTCGGAGTTCGACGAGAGCGCTGCGCCTGGAAAGGACAAAGAGAAGATTGTCCTGAACGTCGGCGAGACGTACCCGATGAAGATCATCAAGCTGTCGCCGGCCGAGCGGAAGATCGGGCTGTCCATCCGGGCGCTCAAGTCCGACGAATTCCGCGCCGACTGGGAGGAATACCGGGAAGGCGCGGGCGACGGCAGCGCGACGCTGGGGGATCACTTCAGGAATCGGTAGAGGTTAGAGGTTAGAGGTTAGAGGTTGAGTTGAGGTTAGAGGTTAGGCGTCTAACCTCCAACCCCTAACCTCCACCCTCTACTGAGGGGCAACATGACCAACGGCAGCATGACCAAGGCGGAACTCGTCGAGGAGGTGTCGCGCGTCTCCGATCTCACCAAGAAGCACTCCGAAGTCATCGTGGACACCGTGTTCCGCAGCATCATCGACGCGCTGCATCGTGGCGAGAAGATCGAGCTGCGCGGTTTCGGCAGCTTCCGGCTGCGCAAACGAGAGCCGCGGAAGGGGCGCAACCCCAAGACGGGCGACAAGGTGGACGTGCCGCCGAAGAAAGTGCCCTACTTCAAGCCGGGCAAAGAGCTGAAGGAGCTCATCAACAAGGAGCCCGCTCCGCCCGTTCCATTGCCGACGGGAGAGGGCGGCGTCCCGCCGGGTGCCGTAGGCGTGTAGTCATTGGTCGTTAGTCGTTGGTCGTTAGTCTCTGGTCGTTGGTCAATGCCGTCGAATCAGAGACTTAGACGAACGACTGAGACCAATGACGACTAATGACCAACGACATGGAGCGCCTCTGGTCTCCCTGGAGACTGAACTACGTGACCGGCGCCGCAGACGCTGGCAGCCGCGGCGGCCCTGGCAGCAACGTCGGCTGCATTTTCTGTGATGCGGCCGCGACCTCGAACCGCGACCACCTGATTCTGATTCGCACCGCGCTTTCCTACGTCATCCTCAACCTCTACCCGTACAACAACGGCCATCTGATGGTGGTGCCGGTACGTCACGTCGCCACGCTGGCGTCGTCCACGGCCGACGAGCTCGGCGATCTGACGCGCCTCACGCGCCACGCGGAGATCGCGCTGGTTGAAGGCTACAAGCCGCACGGCATCAACGTCGGCATCAATATCGGAGCGCCGGCCGGCGCCGGCATCGTGGACCACCTGCACGTGCACCTGGTGCCGCGCTGGACCGGCGACACGAGCTTCATCTCGGTGGTCGGCAATACCCGCGTGCTGCCCGAGGAGCTGACGCAGACGGCCGCCCGGCTGCGACCGATCTTCGAGCGCCTCGCCAGGGACAACGTTTAACGCAGAACCCGCGGAACACGCAGAGTAAACTAGTCTTTCTGCGAGTTCAGCGGTTTCTGCGTTGACCGTTCTGTATGGTTCTCGACCTCACCCTGGAACAGAAGTCCTTCAAGGAGTCGATCGAGCGGTTTGCGCGCGAAACGGTCGCGCCGCAGGCGGCGCGCATCGATTCGTCCGGGGAGTTCCCACTCGACGTGATGCGCGCGGCGGCTGGCGTGGGCCTGCTCGGCGTGACTGTCCCCACGGCCTGGGGAGGCGCCGGGCGCGACTACGTCAGCTACGTGCTTGGTATCGAAACGATTGCACGGGCCAGCGCGACCGTGGCCGCGTCCCTGGTCGTCACCAATTCGCTCGTCGCCGAGCTCATCGCCTACGCAGGGAGCGATCGGCAGAAGGAACTGTGGCTGCGCGGATTGGCAGCGGGGGAGGCCATTGGGGCGTTCGCGTTGTCGGAGCCCGATGCCGGCACCGACGCCGGCAACCAGCAGACGACGGCCGTGCCGAGCGGTACGGGTTACCGGATCAGGGGCCGAAAGGTATGGGTGGCCAACGCGGAAGTGGCGCGCGTCGCGATCGTCTTCGCGGCGACCACGATCCCGTCCAGCACTCCGGGCCCCTCCCGCCAGTCAAGGGCATCCGGCTCACGCGCGCGCGGGGTGACGGCCTTTTTGATTCCGATGGATACGCCGGGGATCACCCGCCGGGCGCGCGACGAATCGCTCGGCGTGCGCGGCCTCGGCTGCATGGATCTCGAGTTCGACATCGTCGCCGGCGCCGATCAGGTGCTCGGGCTGGTGGACGAGGGATTTCGGCTCGCGATGTGGGCGCTCGATGGCGGCCGCGTGGCGATTGCCGCGCAGGCGCTCGGCATCGGCGAGGCGGCGCTCGGCGAGGCGATTGCGCACGCGAAGACACGCGAGCAGTTCGGCCACCCGATTGCGAGCTTCCAGGCGATTCAGTGGATGCTGGCCGATTCGGCGACCGAGCTGGCGGCCGCACGCCTTCTGACCTGGAAGGCGGCGGACGCGAAGAATCGGCAGGAGCGCAGCACGTTGGAGGCGTCGATGGCGAAGCTCGCGGCATCGGAAGCGGCGCACCGGTCTGCGGACCGCGCCATGCAGGTTCTCGCGTCGGCCGGCTATCGCCGCGGATCGGTGGTCGAGCGGCTCTTCCGCGACGTCCGCGCGACGGAGATCTATCAGGGCACTTCTGAAGCGCAGCGCATGATCATCGCGGAGACGGTGCTGGGAGATCGCGTAATCGGGTAATCGAGTAATCGGGTAATTGGGTAATCGATTGAGAGATTGAATTCAATCTGCCAATCAATTACCCGATTACCCGATTATCCAATTACCCGATGCGAGCATCTAACCGAGAATCTGCTTGGCGATCGTTTGAAGCTGCAGGTTTGATGTGCCTTCGTAGATCTGGCCGATCTTGGCGTCGCGGTACAGTTTCTCCACCGGATAGTCCTTCACGAAGCCGTAGCCGCCGTACAGGTTGACGGCCAGCGACGTCACCCGCTCGGCAACTTCCGACGAGAAAATCTTGCACATCGCGGCCTCGGTGACGAACGGCCGGCCCGCGTCGCGGAGGCGGGCCGCGTTGTAGACCATCAGCCGCGCCGCCTCGAGCTCGGTGGCCGCGCGCGCCAGCTGATGCTGGACGGCCTGGAAGCTCGCGATCGGCTTGCCGAACTGCTCGCGCTCCTTGACGTATTTGATCGTGTGGTCGAGCGCTCCCCTGGCGAGGCCGATCATCTGGGCGCCAATCCCGATCCGTCCCTCGTTCAGCGTTTCGATGGCTACCTTGTAGCCCTTGCCGGCCTCGCCGACGAGGTTCGCGGAGGGGACCCGGCAGTTTTCGAGAATCAGCTCGCAGGTGCTGCTGGCGCGGATGCCGAGCTTCTCTTCTTTCCTGCCCACGGTGAAGCCGTCGTACCCGCGTTCGACGAGAAAGGCGGTGATGCCGCGGTACCCGGCGGAAGGATCGGCATTGGCGAAGACGATGAACAGATCCGCCTCGAGCGCGTTGGTGATGAAGAGCTTGCGGCCGCTGATGATCCAGTCGCCGGTCGGAGCCTGTCGAGTCGCGCGCGCCGCCAGCGCGAAGGCGTCGCTGCCGGACCCGGCCTCGGACAAGGCGTAGGCGCCGACCGTACCCGATGCGAGGCGCGGAAGGTACCGGCGCTTCACATCGTCGCTGCCCCAGCGAAGCAGGGCGTTGACGACGAGCGTGTTCTGGACGTCGACGAGCACGCCAATGGAGGGATCGACGCGCGACAGCGCCTCGACGGCGAGCACAGCGTGAAAGAAGCTCGCGCCGCCGCCGCCCAGGTCTTCCGGGACCTCGATTCCCATGACGCCGAGCCCGAACAGCTTGTCGATGAGCGCGCGGGGAATGGCGGCGTGATCGTCCATCTCACGGACGAGCGGGCGGATCTCGTGGTCGGCGAACTCGTAGACGCTGTCGCGGACCATGCGCTCTTCGTCGGAGAGCGTGGTCAACGCGAACGCCGGCCCGGCCGTTCCGGGTTCGGTCGCCTCAGACATGCCGAGAAGAGGGTAGCATGGCGGGCGGCGTCGAAGAACTGGTGGCAAGCCGCTTGCTGCGGCAATCTGGTAGTATCGTGCGAGTTTCGGATGTTCAACTAACGCGAAGGCTGCATATGCTTCACAAGGCAAGTTATCTGAAGGGTTTTCACCTGCACGCGACAGACGGTGAGATCGGCCACGTCGAGGATTTCCTCGTGGATGCGGGGTGGAACATCCGGTACCTGGTGGTCGACACCAGCAACTGGATCGGCGGCAAGTCGGTGTTGATTGCGCCGGTCGCCATCGAGAACATCGATGTCGAGGGGCAGCAGATTCGAGTCAAGCTGACCCGCAGTCAGATCGAGCAGAGCCCGTCGGTGGAAACCGCGGACATCGAGCTGATCGAAACGATGCCGTCGGTGCTTAATCATGTAGGAGGTTAGAGGTTAGAGGTTAGAGGTTAGGAGGTTGGAGGTTGGAGGTTGGAGCTCAAGGATTAACCCTGACCTCCAATCCCTAACCTCCAATCCCTAACCTCTAACCTCTAACCCTAGTCTCAGTGATACTCGAGGCTTTCGATCAGCTCGGGGTCTGCGATCGGGACGGCCGGTGCGCCCTTCAGGGCCGCCGCCAGCACGAGGCCGAAGGCACCGATCCCGCCAAGCGTCAGGCCGAGCTCCCACAGCCCGAAGGTCGGTGATTCCCCGACCAGGCCAGGGAAGACCATCAGATAAACATCCAGCCACCGGCCGAGCAGCACAACACCGGCCACGATCGCAATCGTCTGGCGCTGGCGCTTCGTGTCGCGGCGCAGCAGCACCGCGAACGGGATCACGAAGTTGAGGAACAGGTTCAGGATGAAGAGCGCGAACCACGCGCCGTGCGTCGCGCCGGATGAAGTAGGACGTCTCTTCCGGGATGTCCGTGTACCAGATCAGCATGTACTGGCTGAACCAGATGTACGCCCAGAAGACGCTGAACGCGAAGAGCAGCTTGCCGAGGTCGTGCAGGTGGCCCTCGTTCAGCACGTTCTTGAGCGGTCCGGCGCGCTCCAGCCAGAGGGCCACGAGGATGATGACCGCCAGGCCGCTCTGGAACAGGCCCGCGAAGTTGTAGACGCCGAAGATGGTGCTGAACCAGTGATACTCGAGCGACATCAGCCAGTCGAAGCTCGCCAGCGTCACGGTGATGGCGAAGAGCACGAGGAACGCCGCCGACAGCCTGAAATTCTCGTGGGTCCAGCGCGGGTCGCCGTCATGGTCCTGCCGGCGTGAGCGCTGGCGGATCAACGTGCCGAACAGGATCCAGATCCCCGAGTAAATCGCCGCCCGCACCAGGAAAAACGGCCACGACAGCCAGAAGTGCTTGAAGGCCAGCGCCCGCTCCGGTACCGGTCGCGAGGCTCTCGTCGGTGGTCCAGCCATACAGCTGCGGATGGGCGAAAAACAGGATGGCCATCATGGCCGATCGAAAAGGGAAGCGTGCCGGCCAGCGCTTCAGGCACGCGCCGGAAGGCGACGCTCCAGGTGGAGCCCGTGGCGTAGTGAATGGCGACGAAGCAGAGGCCCGCCAGTCCGATCCCGAGCGTGAAGAACGCGACCATCAGCCAGCTGGCCCACATGCGGGTCGGCGACATGAACGCGCCGGCGGCGGCGGTGAGGACGCCGATCGCCGCCAGCGCCATCAAGACCGTGCGTGTGTTGCCGGCGAGCTCGACCGGGATCGGAAGCTCGTGCTTCATTTGGCGTCCCCGGCAGGAGGACTCGTCGAAGCCGGCGCAGCGGGTGGCGGGGTGTTCTGCAGCGTGCGAAGGTGCAGGATCGCCTTCCAGCGATCGTCGCGCGCCATCTGAGCGGCGTATGCCGGCATCGTGCCCGATCCGAAAGTGATCACGTTGAAGATCTCCGCATCGCTCATCGTCGGAGCGCGTCCGCTGACGAGGCTCGGCGGCGCGCGGGAACCCGTGCTGAACCACGAGGCCGTCGCCTTCGCCCGTCGTCCCGTGGCACGGCACGCAGAAGGTGTCGAACATCACGGCGCCGCGCTCGACCGCAGCGCTGTCCGTCGGGCGTGAACGGGTTCACGGGACTGCCCCCGGCCGGCGTCGTCGGGTCGCTCGCCAGGCGGCAGCAAGCCTCGCGGAATCGTGCCGTTCGGCGGCACCCTGAGCGTCATCCCGTCGGGGAAATTCGGATTCGCCTCGAACGCGTTGTACCGCGCCGTGCGCGCCATGTCGGGAAAGTACTCGAACGGCGGCCGGGTAACCGGCCCGCGGCGAACGGCGATGTTGAGCCCGATCGAGGCCACCAGCGCCACCGCGAGTCCGATCGTGAGCGCCTTGACCATCAGGCGGCCTTCCCCGCCTTTCCCGGGCAGCGATGTCCCGCTCCTCGATGCTCACCGGGTGAAACGGCGCGAGCAGCGCCTCGACGGCGGCGCGGTTGGATCCGGGACCTCGCCGGCGCGCAGCACCAGCGCGAAGCGATCGTCGGTGACGCGCAGGTCTGACACCGGCGACTGCCGTCCGGGCCGCAGTCCGGCCCAGAAGATGAAGAACAGCACCGTGCCGACGCCGCCGCAGAGGACCGTCACTTCGAAAATGACGGGAGCGAACGCCGGCCACGAATGCCAGGGCTTGCCGCCCACGTTGATCGGCCAGTCCACGGCCGAGGCCCAGTACTGGAAGACCGTGATCGTCACGCCGCCGAACAGGCCGAGCAGGAAGCAGACCCACGGAAGCCGGGACGGGGGCAGGCCCATCGCGCGATCCAGGCCATGGACGGCGTAGGGCGTGAACACGTCGACGATCTCGAGGCCTTCTTTCCTGCGCGGCCGTGGTCGCCTGCAGCACATCGTCCTCGCTCTCGAAGACGCTGACGAGCACTCGTCCGGTCATGGCCGGCGGCTCACTCGTCGAGCCGGCGTCCGGCGTCTTCGGGCGTGACCTCGGCGCTGTAGCCGCTGTGCGAATCGTGCGCCGGATGCGAGCCGTGCGCCGGCCGCAGCACGCCCTTGATCTCCGCGATCGCGATGACCGGGACGAACCGGCAGAACAGCAGGAACATCGTGAAGAACAGGCCCAGCGTGCCGATGAAGGTCACGATCTCAATCGACGTCGGCGCGTAGTCCGACCAGGTCGACGGGAGGATACTCCCGCTGCAGCGACGCGACGATGATGATGAACCGCTCGAACCACATGCCGACGTTGATGAGGATCGAGATGATGAAGACGACGACCAGGTTGCGCCGCACGCCGGTGAACCAGAACAGCTGGGGGATGAGGACGTTGCACGCCACCATGATCCAGTAGCCCCAGGCGAGCGGTCCGAGCGCCCGGTTGTAGAACGCGAACTGCTCGTAGGGGCTGGCCGAATAGTACGCGATGAAGAACTCGGTTGCATACGCGAGACCGACCAGCCCGCTCGTGAGGATGACGAGGCTGCACATCGCGTCGATGTGCTGCGGCGTGATGTAGTCCTCGAGCCGCATCGTCTTCCGGGCCACCAGCATCAGCGTCAGCACCATCGCCATGCCCGAGAAGATGGCGCCGGCGACGAAGTACGGCGGGAAGATCGTCGTGTGCCAGCCCGGGCACCACGGCGGTCGCGAAGTCGGTGCTGACGATGGTGTGGACCGAGAGGACGAGCGGCGTGCCGAGCGCGGCCAGCAGCAGGTAGACCACCTCGTAGCGATGCCAGGTGCGGAAGGATCCGGTCCAGCCAAGGCTCAGGAAGCCGAAGATCTTCGAGCGCGTCGTGCCCGGCGCGCGGTCGCGAACGGTCGCGAGGTCGGGGATGAGGCCGACGTACCAGAAGATCGCGGAGATCGTGAAATAGGTGCTGATCGCGAAGAAGTCCCAGACGAGCGGCGACCGGAAGTTCACCCAGAGCGAACCGCGGTCGTTCGGGTAGGGCAGCATCCAGAAGAACATCCACGGCCGGCCCATGTGGATCAGCGGAAAGAGGCCGGCGCACATCACGGCGAACAGCGTCATCGCTTCGGCCGCCCGGTTGACCGACGTGCGCCAGCGCTGCCGGAGCAGGAACAGAATCGCCGAGATGAGCGTGCCGGCGTGGCCGATGCCGATCCAGAAGACGAAGTTCGTGATGTCGAACGCCCACCCGACCGTCCTGTTCAGGCCCCAGGTGCCGATGCCGGTCGCAATCTGATACGCGATCGCGACCGATGCCGAGCAGCGAGCGCCGAGCCCGACAGCGCCAGGCCGCCCCACCACAGCGCCGACGGCTTGGCGTCGAGCGCGCCGACCACGTCGCGCGTGACGTCGGCGGCCGACTTGTTGCCCCGATGAGCGGGACGCGCGGCGAGGGCGACGCCGTTAGCCATTGCGGCCTCTCCCCGCCGGCGGCCGCGGGCCGGTCGTGTCGCACCAGTTTCAGATAGCGCACCGCCGGCTGCGTATTGAGCTCCTCGAGGACGCGGTAGGCCCGCTGGCTCGCCGAGAGCACGGAGACCCGGCTGTTCGGATCGTGAAGATCGCCGAACACGATGGCCTGCGCCGGACACGCCTGCTCGCACGCCGTCTTGATGGCCCCGTCGGCGAGCGGCTGCCCGAGACGCTTCGCCTCGATCTTGTTCTCCTCGATGCGCTGCACGCAGAAGCGTGCACTTCTCCATCACGCCGCGCGACCGGACCGACACGTTCGGGTTGAAGACGAGGTTCTGAAGGCGATCCTCGTGCGGGTAGTCGAACCAGTTGAACCGCCGCACCTTGTACGGGCAGTTGTTGGCGCAGTACCTGGTGCCCGACGCAGCGGTTGTAGGCCTGCTCGTTCAGACCCTCCTCGCTGTGCACCGTGGCGAGCACCGGGCACACCGTTTCGCACGGCGCGTGGTCGCAGTGCTGGCACAGCATCGGCTGGTGCGCCACTTCCGTGTCGTCGTCGGTGCCGGAGTAGTAGCGGTCGATGCGAATCCAGTGCATCTCGCGGTTGCCGGCGCACTTCGTCCTGGCCGACGACCGGGATGTTGTTCTCCGCCTGGCACGCGATGACGCACGCCGAACAGCCGGTGCACGAGTTGAGGTCGATGGTCATGCCCCAGCGATGGCCTGTCGTACGGATGATCGTCGGGCCACAGATCGCCCTCGACGTGTCCCGCGGGCGCCGTTTCGGCCGCCGGGGTCGCGGCGCCTGTCAGTTCCGCCAGCGTCGTTTCCTGGATGATCGGACGCCGCTCGGTGCTGCCCGGCGGCTCGAGCGAGTGATGGACCTGCGTCGAGGCCAGCTGCGCGCGCGCGCCCGGTCCTGGCCACGGTGACGCGTCGCCCTGAATACTGCCGCGCATTGTCCGTCGCGGTCGACGAGCGGCTGCAGCGTTGACGCCGACGAGGCCCGTCAGCGGGCGCGCCTCGAACCATGGCGGCCCGACTTTGGCGAAGCGATCCGTTCCGGCGCGGCCGTAGCCGAGCGCGATGGCGACGGCGGCGTCGTGTTGCCCCGGCTGGATGAATGCCGGCAGCTCGATCGCCGGCGCCCCGTCGGCGGGCGTGACGCGAACGAAGTCGCCGTCCTCGACGCCCAGCCGCGCCGCCGCGCCCGGCGAGAGGCAGGCGTAGTTGTCCCACGTGACTTTCGTGACCGGATCGGGCAGCTCGTGGAGCCAGGCGTTGTGGCCGTGCCGCCCGTCGAGCATCCCGATCTTGGGATAGAGCACCAGCGCGAACGCGTCCGCGGGCAGCGCGTCCGGGCTCGGAATCGCGGTGGCGACGTTCGGTTTGAACGTCGGAGCTGCCGGGGTCGCGGCCGCAGGAGCGCTGGCCCGTCGGAGCGGTCGCCGCAGGGGCCGCCGCGGTACGTGGGCCGACTTCGGCGACGCCTCGTTCGAGCGTCCGGTCCCAGAAAACATTGAATGCAGGCACGTCGCTGCCGGTCGCTCGCGGATGCACAGCGGCGGTCCAGTGCGCCTGGACCAGATTGAGCGCGGACTGCGGCTTGCCGGCCCACGCCGCCAGGCTTTCGATCGCCGAGCGCGTGTGCGTGCATCGGCTGAATGGTCGGCTGCGTCAGGCTGACGAGGCCGGAGACCGGTTCGGCGTCGCTCCAGCTTTCGAGATAGTGGTGATCCGGGCAGACGAAATGGGCCAGGCGTCGCCGTTTCGTCGAGCCGCTCCGCGGTGCTCACGACCAGAGGCACGCGCCGAATATCGTTCGCCAGCGTGGCGCCGTCCGGCAGGTCGTACACCGGGTTGGCGCCCAGCGATGAAAAGCGCTCCGACTTCGCCGCGCGACAGCTCGGCGCGCAGCGCGGCGAGCTCCGCGTCGTTCCCCGCGCGCTGGTAAGACGGGCGCGCCAGATCGACCGTCGTGCCGTAGGCGCCGATCGTCTGGTTGATGAAATTGCAGAGCGCCTGGACGCGCACGTCCTGGCTTCCGGAGATCACCAGCCCGCGGCCGCGAGCGGTCCACAGCCGCTCGGCGACGTCTTCGATGGCCGCGTCCCAGCGGCGACGCGGCCAGTCCTTCCGCCGCAAACGTCGTGCCCGCGCGCTGCGCCAGCTTCGCGGCCAGGTGCGTCGTGACGTGCCCGATCTCGCCGGGGGCGACGCGCAGCCGCCGATCCGCGTTCGATCCCGTCAACGACAGCCGCGACTCGATCTGGACGTGATAGGACTTGGTCGGCGCGGTCTCGCTGATCCGCCGCCGGCTGGCATACCCGCGCGTGTACTGGACGGGGGAGATCCAGGTGCCCAGGAAATCGGCGTCGATGCTGACGATGACGTCGGCCTGATCGAAGCGGTACTGCGGCATCACGCGGGCGCCGTGCGTCAGCGCGTGAGCCTCGAGCACCGCCGACGAGGAGATCGGATCGTAGGTGACGTGCCGCGCGTTGGCGAATCCGCTCAGGAAGTCGGCGATGACCGCCGCGGTCGTCGGGCTCGTGACCGTGGGCGTCAGAATCCGGACGGCGCGGCCCTCCTGCTTGATCCGCGCGAGCGCCGCGGCGATCTCCGCGTCGACATCGGCCCATGTGGCCTGCTGGCCGCCCTTGGTCGGGTAGCGCCAGCCGCAGGCTGTCGTACAGCCCGAGAATCGACGCCTGGCCCACCGCGCACGTCGAGCCGCCGGAGAACGGGTGATCGGGGTTGCCTTCGATCTTCACCGGCCGGCCGTCACGGGTGGTGACGAGCAAGCCGCAGCGCGCCTCGCACGCGCCGCACGTCGTCGCATAGTGGAGCGGCCGGCCGGGAACGATGCCTTCCGGCTGCTGCACGTAAGGGATCGCGTCGACTTCGGGTCGCCCGGCAGCTCGAGACGGCGAGGGCCCCGAACGAGAAGCCCGCGGCCTTCAGGAAGCTGCGCCGCGTCGGCGTGAAGTCCGGATCGCCGTTTTCGCGCCTCGCGCGGGACCAGTCCCGGCGAGTCGCGCTCGACGACGCTCATCCAGTAACGCTTTGGGCTCTCTGACATTTAACCGGCGCTACATTGGATCCGCAAAGCACGCGGACGCTCCAGACCGGTATCGTCTGCGTCCTCTTGCGATCCCGCGCGATCGTGACCGTCAGTAATGACACGTCACGCAGTCAATCGACGCATGCACCTGCTTGCCGGCCACGCCGGTCTCGTTGACGTCGCGGTGGCAGTTCACGCACCAACCCATGGAGAGCGTTTCGTACTGCCGCACGCGCTCCATCGTTTCGATCGGACCGTGACACTGCTGGCACTGGACCGAGGCGGTGATGTGCGCGCGATGGTCGAAGTACACGAAATCGGGCAGCTTGTGGATCCGCTTCCACGCGATCGGCTTCGGCATCTCGTCCGGCTTCGGGAACAGCGTTTCGTCGAGCGCCAGGGCGTCGTACAGCTTCTGCAGCTCGGGCGAGACGATGGTGCTCGCCGCGCGCTTCTCCGCCGCCGCGGCCTTCTCTTCCTGCTGGACGGCCGCGAGCGTCGCGCGTCACGCCCGAGTGGCAGTTCATGCAGACGCTCATCGCGGGGATGCCGGCGTGCCGGCTCTTGTCCGCGCCCGAGTGGCAGTAAATGCACTGGATCTTGCAGATCGCCCGCGTGGAGCTTGTGCGAGTAGGCGATGGGTTGAACGGGCTCGTAGCCCTGGTTGTCGCCGGGCAGACGCAACGCGGCCGCGAGGGTCACCAGGCTCACGGCGAGGGCTGCCGCGAGAACGACAGCCGTGATGGGTCTATGCATGGATGTCACTGCACGTTGGCGAAGTCCGTCGTGCAGCCGACGGTCCCTCGATCCGGAAATGCGCCAAAGGATACCATATCGATGGTTCTGTCAAAAACGCACGCGGACGCCGCCGTTGATGTTCCGCCCTTCGAGAGGCGCCCACGCATCGACGGTCCATCGTCCGTCGGCGGCTCGCGTCTCGCGGATGAGCGGGTCCCATTGTGTCTGCCGAACGCCCGTCAGGTTCTCTCCGTTGACAAAGACCCGGAAACGCCCGATTTGACGTTCGCCAAGAACGCCGACCACGAAGTACGGCTCGCTGCGTTCGCGGTACGGGTTCTGCTCGAGTCGTTGCGCACCCGTGTAATACCATTCGATGCCGAGCCGGCCGGTGTTCTCCTTCTCCCACATGCCAACGATGCCGGCGCTGTGGCGCGGAGTAAGTGGAATATCCCGTGCACCCTCCTGATCGACTTCGCGAGCGCGCACGTACGTGTAGGTAGCGGTCAGCGAGAACGGCGCACGCCTGACGGTGCCGAGCAGTTCGATGCCGCGGCTCGAGGCGGGTTCGGTGAGGTTCGTCATGACAAGCCCGGATTCCGAGTGCTCCACGTGCAACGGAAACCTGATCCGCGACGAAAACAGCGTCACCGTGTAGGACGCCGGGCCATCCGTGCGGGTGACATCGAACGAGAGGCTGCGTCCTTCCTCCGCATCCAACGGGACGGGAATGGTCAGCCGCGACAGCCCGGCCGCTTCGGTTTCCTCGGTGAGCGGCGAGGAGCCAAAAAAGCCGGCGCCCGCCGACAGCCGGCTGTTCCAGGCCCCGGCTCGGAGGAGCGCGGACAGACGTGGGCTGAAAAACGTGCCGTACTCATTGTGGTGATCGAGACGGCCGCTGGCACTCACCAGCAGCCACTTCGCGATCTCGATATCGTCCTGCCCGAATACGCCCGGTGTCGTGAACGTGTAAGCAAAGCGGGGAAGATCGATCGGTTGGTACGATTCGCGCTCGACCGCAACGCCGCCGACCCACGAGTGACGTCCGGACGCTCCGCGAACCGTCATCTCTCCGAAGGTCGTCCGGTGGCGATCGCGTTCGCGGATCTCGCCGAACTGGTGATCGTGGCGCTGTTGCGCGACCGCCGCCCGCGCGGCGGCGACATATCGCCCCGCCAGCAGGGATTGCCAGACGGCGCCGACGTCGAACCTGCGTGTGTCCAGCGCCTCCACGTACGGGACGCCAGCCGCGGGCAGGACCGTGCCCGGCAGAGTGCCGCCGCGACGATCCTCGATGGTGACGCCGGTCGTCGCAAAAAACGTGCGGCCGTCTCCCCCGTCCCAGGAGATGCGGGGTCGAAAGACACCCCGGGAGTACGCCGGCAGATCCGCCCAGGCATCGGCGTCGACGTCTGTCTGCTGATGCCAGTGACCACCTCCGAGCAGGGTCAGAGCCCAGCGAGGCGAGAGCGGCGCTGCGTACCAGGCCACGGCGTCTGTCGCACCGCGAGTCGACCGATTGATCAGGAATTCGCGCTCGGGTTCCGCCCCCGCCTTTCGGGAGACGAGATTGACGACGCCGCCCATGGCGCCTGCTCCGTAGAGGGAGGAGGCGACGCCCTTGATGACTTCCACGCGCCCGAGATCCATCGGCGGAATCTGAAGCAGCCCGAGCGCGCCGACCTGCTGCCCGAACAGCGGCAAGCCGTCGGAAAGGAATCTCGTATACCGGCCGCGCAGACCCTGAATGCGGACGCTCGCCGCGCCCAGGGACGGGGAAGTGGCCTGTACGCGCATGCCGCCCATCTCGTTGAGCATCATCACGATGTCGCCGGGGGTCATGAGCAGCTTTTCTTCGATCTCCTCGCGCTCGAGGACTTCGACGCGCATCGGCTGGTCTTCGATTCGTTTGTCCGTCCTGGTAGCCGAGACGGTCGTTTCGTCCTCGAACCGCTCCGGCTCGGCTTTCGGCTCCTGATCCTGGGCCGCGACAGATCTCACCAGGGTCAGGAGCAACAGTGAAGCCAAACCATGCCTGGACAGCACGTCTTAGAATGTCTCAAACGCGATCATGCAGGACATCGCCGCCCTATCTGCCTCGTTCTTCGCGTGGATGCAGAATAGCCGCGTTGGAACGACGATCTCGCAGTCTTTGCCCCTGACGGCCGGCCTGAGCGCCGTCCATCTGATCGGCTTCACGCTGATTATGGGGGCGGCGCTTGTTTCCAATCTCAGACTGCTGGGTGTCCTCTTCGAGCACCGACCGTTGCGTGAGGTGGCGGGACCTGCGAGCCGGGGCATCGCACTGGGTCTGGTCATCAGCGTGGCGACCGGCCTGTTTCTGTTTTCCGCGAGAGCCTCGACCGCCAGCGAAAACGGCATCTTTCAACTCAAGATGCTGCTGCTGGTCGCGGCCGCGGGTTTCCAGTTCGGATTTCATCGCCGCGTCACAGGCCGAGATGCCAGCCCGACCGTTCTGCTCCGGCTGACCGGCGCTGTTGGACTGGCCCTGTGGTTTGGCGTCGCGCTCGCCGGGTGCGCCTTCATTCTGCTCGAGTAGGGACGGGAGGCATTGATGTCGATCCTGATCCTGAATATCTGCGCATGGCTCGAAGAAACCCCCGTCGGGATCCTCGTGCGGGAATCCCTTTGGGGGTTTCAAGTCATCGTGGCGTTTCACCTTCTGGGCCTCATGTTCTCTGTCGGCACGCTGGCCTGGTTCGACCTGCGCCTGCTCGGCGTCAGCATGCAAGGCTCGCGCGTGTCGGACGTGTACCGGCGGCTGGCGCCCTGGATGTTGAGCGGCTTCGCGCTGATGTTCGTCACGGGCACCATGTTGTTCGTGGGGTTCGCGACAAGGGCCTACGAGAACGTGTTCTTCCGCATCAAGGTCGCCGCCATGCTCATCGCCGCTGTCAACGCCCTCGTGTTTCACTTCGTCACCGAGCGGCAGATCGCCCGGTGGGATGACGCGGCGGGCCCGCCGCGCGGCGCGAAGCTGGCGGGAGGCATTTCGATGCTCGCGTGGGTCGTCGTGATATTGGCCGGACGAATCATGTCCTACACGATGTTCTAGGCTGAGGGCTCGCGTTCCATATTTATTTTTTGAGCAGCGCCCATCGGGTCTGGATTACAGTCGGGGTCCAAATGCGGAAGGAGGGGTATGTGACAGGGATCGCAAGATTCGTGATCCTGAGCGGACGCTGCGCGGTCGTAGGCGCGGCGCTGCTCCTTGGGGCCTGTGGCCAGGCCAGTGACACGCCGTCGGGGACGACTGACGCGCCGCCCACCGCCGGCACCGAAAGCGCCCCGGCGAGTATTCCGATGGGCGGCGCCAAATCGGTGACGAGGTTTTTCGTGACCAGTCGCGGGCCCGGGAACGGAGGGAGACCTCGGCGGGCTGGCGGGGGCCGACGCGCATTGTCAGGCGCTCGCCAAAGCCGAGGGGGCAGGCGACCATACGTGGCGCGCGTATCTCAGCACCACCGCCACGGCGACAGCGGCGGCCGTGAACGCCCGGGATCGCATCGGGAGCGGCCCCTGGTACAACTCCGCGGGTGTGCTCATTGCGGCGAACGTCGACGAGCTTCACGCGCCCGACGTCAAGATCAACAAAGAGACGGCGGTGACCGAGCGGCTCGACGAGGTGAACGGCGTCGGCGACACGCCGAACGTTCACGACATCCTCACCGGCTCTCAGCCGGACGGGACCGCGTACGGTGGAGGTGACGATCTCACGTGCGGGAACTGGACCTCCAGTGGCGCGGGCAGCGCGCAGGTCGGCCATCACGATCGTAAAGGCCTCGGCGAGGGCGTGAACTCCTGGAATTCCGTCCACGCGTCGCGTGGGTGCAGCCAGCAGGATCTGGCCGGTACGGGCGGCGCCGGCCTGTTCTATTGTTTCGCCATCGACTGACGTGCTCCCGCCGGCCCTCCACTCGTGACGGCTACTTCCAGGTGATCTCCATGCCGAAGAAGTGCATGAAGACCTCGCGGTTCGGACGGTTCTTCGCGTTCATCTGCGGGCTGCGGATGTAGAAGTCGATCTGCTGCGTCGCCGGATTGACCTCTCCCGCAGGGCCCTTCTTGTTGGCCATCGGGTAGTTGACGCGCAGCGTCTGCCGGTCGCGAATGCCGTTCGTCACCATGAAGTGCATTTCGTAGTCCTGATACAGGGGCTTGCCGTTCAAGGTGGCGTGTCCGAAGCCCCATCCCGCCAGGAACCCGAACGCCTTCGGCCAGTTGTTGTCCCCGCATCCCGAATCCGTGCCGTGCTCGTGCAGGAAGGCGACGATGCCGCCGTTCTGGCACGGATTGAACTCGTTCCACCGATCCATCGCCAGCACGAGGTCGCCTTCGGGAATCTTCAGCCTGGCTTCGAACGTGCCGCTGTTCTGAATCTCGTTCACGTCGATTTCGGCGGTTCCGCTGACCGGCCGGAGGCTCTTCGCGTCGTTGTCCAGGTGATCCCATCCAGGGGCGTCGTTCAAGGTTCCCACCATGTAGAGGCGATTGGCCGAGATCACGAAGCGACCGTCGTACAGGTCGTGCTGCTCGGGTGCATAGATGGTCACCATCGCCCCGGGCTGCTGACGTGGATTCGGTGGCTGCTGGGCGACGACGGCGCTGGACAAGACAAGAGCCAGAACGGCAACGCGCTTCCACATGTAAATACCTCCTTGCTCGTAACGAAAAAGCATTATAGTTGAAACGTTGGTTACAACATGAAAAAAGCCGCGGCAGCGGAGCCGGCCGGGCGTCAGGCCGCCGTAGCGCCTCGGTCGAGCTCGCGACGCTGGCTGGTATTCGTCCACCAGCTGCCGTCGAGCCCGTCGAACATTCGCGTCCGGACCTGGCGCCGGCTCCAGCAATTGGGAGCCGTCGTCGTCAAGCAGGCGGTCTACGTGCTGCCGGACTCGCCTGGGCGCGCGCGAGGACTTCGAGTGGCTGAAGACCGAGATTGAGACCGCTGGGGGACAGGCGACGGTCTTCGCCGCGAACAACGTCGACGCGTGGTCGGACGATGCGCTGGTCGAAGAATTCCGGCGCGCGCGACAGGATGCCTATGCCGAGCTCGTCCGCGATCTCGAGCGCAACGTGATTTCTCGCCGCGCGGGTCGATCGCGCCGGCCGCCGACAGCCCGGCGCCTGATCGAGGGCTTCCGGCAGCGCCTCGCGGCGATCGAGCGCGTGGACTTCTTCGGAAGCGCCGGCCGGGATCGCGTGGTCGCGCTGCTCGACCAGCTCGAGCAGCGCCTCAGGGGCGCCGGGGCACCGGCATCCGCCTCGGCCTCGCGTGCCCGCACCACATCGTCTGCGCCGCAGGCGTACCAGCAATGTCTGTGGGTCACGCGGCCGCGACCCGGCGTCGACCGGATGGCGTCGGCGTGGCTCGTCCGTCGCTTCATCGACCGGGAGGCCCGCTTCGGATTTGCGGCCGACCGGGACGCCGTGCCACGCAACGGGATTCCCTTCGACATGTTCGGGGTGGACCTCAGCCACCGTGGCGAGGACTGCACGTTCGAGACACTTGTCAAGACGTTCGAGATTCGTGACGCCGCCGTTCGACGCATGGCCTCGGTCGTTCACGATCTGGACTTGAAGGACGGCCGTTTCGGGGCGCCCGAGGCGCCCGCGATCGGTGCCGTCATCGAAGGGCTTCAGCTCGGGTATGCCGACGATGATGCCCTGCTTGCGCACGGGATGACGCTGTTCGACGCGCTGTACCGAAGCTTCGAGCAATCGGGACGGCGTCCTCGACCCCGCCAAGTGGCCCGCCACGACGGAAAGCGCAGGCGCCCCAAAGCCTGAGCCACGGCGGCATCATGCTCACACCTGCAACGACGACCCTGCCGGCGGTGGCCGCGGAAGGTGCGCGGACGGCGTACCTCCGTCTGTGTGCCGCCGCGTTTCTTGCCTATTGCAGTTACGCGATCTGCCGGACGCCGCTGCTTCCACTTTTCGCCCGGGACCTCGGCGCCGATCTCCCGCTGGTTGGCCTGGTGGTTGGGGCGTCCACGCTCACCGGTGTCGTGCTGAAGCTGCCGGCCGGCGCGTGGTCGGACGTGCTTGGACGGCGGCCTTTGCTTGTGGCGGGAGCGCTCGTCTTTGCCGCGACTGCCGTTTGCGTATCTGGCTGTCTCGACGCTGACAGCGCTGATTGTCGTTCGGACCCTCCACGGGAGCGCCACGGCCATCTTTGGCCCAGTGGCGTCGGCGCACATTTCGGATCTGGCGCCGCCGGCGCGCCGCGGGGCGTGGCTGAGCACCTATTCAACGATCCAGGGTGCCGGCCAGGCGCTAGGCCCAATTGTGGCCGGCTACCTGATTGCCGGCGGCCGTTTCGAGGTGGTCTTTGCCGCGGCGGGAGCTCTCGCCCTCGCCGTGCCGTTCATCGTAGCTACCGGGGCTGCCGGCGCTGCCGGGGCGACTGGTGCGAGGGAAGTCCCGTCCTTGCCGCGCGACAGAGGCTGGACTCAGTTCGCGCAGGGCATCGCCGAGGTCGGCCGCGATCGGCTCGTCCTCGTGACGAGCGGGGCCCAGGCGGGGCTGTTCGTCCTGAACGGCGCGTTGAATGCGTTCCTGCCGCTCTATGGGCGCGAGGTTCTCGGGTTGAGCGCGACACAATTGGGGTGGCTCTTTGGGCTGCAAACCATGACCACCTTCGTCAGTCGACCGATCATGGGCATCGTGTCCGATCGGATCGGTCGCCGCGGGATGATCATCAGCGGCATGTCGCTCAGTAGTGCGGCTGTGGCGTTCGTCCCACAGGCCGCCGGCCTGGGTTCGTTGATGGCGGTTATCCTGGTGTACGCCGTCGGCGTTGCCGTTTCGACGGCTGCGACGAGCGCGTTCATCACCGACCTCACGCGTCGCGCGCGGTACGGGGCTGCGCATGGTGTCTTCGGCACGATCTATGACGTCGGCGACGCCCTGGGCCCGATTGCGGCCGGCCTGCTCGTGGCGAGCTTCGGCTACGCTCGAATGTTTCCAACCGTCGCCGGCGCCGCGGCCATGGCCACCATCGCGTTCTGGTTGCTGTCGGCTAATCGGCGGGCCTGATAAGGCCTGCCCTACATCTGAAGGCATTCGTCCGGCTGAGCGGCAGCTTGACGGGGCGGGTCGTGGTCACGAACAATGCCTCTGTGCGCCGTAAGCTCGTTGCGGTTGGACTGTCGATGGCTGTGCAGCTTGCGGCGCTGTCAGCGCCTCTGCTGCACGCGCATCCGGACGAGCACGCGACCGACCATCATCGCGCGCACGAGGTTCACGCGCACTTCGAACGCCACGTGGCTCGGCCACGTCCGGCGGGCGAATCGACGGTCGATCATCCCGACGACAACGACCGTGCAGTGTTCGTGGGTCTGTTCGTCGGGGTCGCAGCGACCGTCGTCGATCTTCCTGCAGCCGCTCCAGCGCCATTCGAGCTCGCCCAGCCGAGCGAACGGCGCTCGCTTGGCGCGCTCTACGGGTTTCACGGTCACGACCCGCCGCTTATCCGCTCACTCTCATCCCGCGCTCCGCCTGCCTCCCCTGTCCTGATCTGACGGGCTCGCCCGTTCTCCGTTCTCTCAATCCTAGTTGAGGTTCTATGCGCACTCTGGTGCTGAGTGCGGCGCTCGTTGCGGGCGTGGTGCCCGCGAGCGCTGGCGCTCAAACGTTGCCGCTGACGGAATCACAGCTGCTCGCGCAGCTCGCGCCCGAAAGTCCGCAGGTGCGGGCGGCCCGCGCGGGCGTGGACGTCGCGCTGGCGGAAGGTCTCGCCGCCGGCCGGTGGCCGAATCCGCGCGTCACGTTCAACCGTGAGGCTGTCGCCGGCATCAGCGAAGTACATGGTGATGGTGTCGCAGGTGCTGCCGATCACCGGGCGGCGCGGGCTGGACGTGAGCGCCGCCGCCGCCAGAGTAGAGGCGGCGTCGAGCCGCGCCGACACGCGGCTGCGGCGGCTGCGCGCCGACGTGCGCCTGGCGTTCACCGATCTGTGGGCGGCCCAGGTGCGCGAGCGGGAACTGGCGCGAAGCCGCGACCAGTTCCGCGATCTCGCGGGGGTGCTCGGCCGCAGGGAAGCGGCGGGAGAAGCAGCCGGCTTCGACACGCTGCGCGCGGATCGCGAGGTGATGAGCGTCGAAGCGGACCGCGCGACGGCCGCTACCGACCGCGCCCGGGCGCAGGCGATCGTGGCCAGCTTCCTGGCGACGCCGCCGGCCGCGATCGAAGCGGTGGGAACGAGTCCCGAGCCTCGCATCCTGCCGGCGCTGGACGAACTGATCGCCGTGGCGGAACGGTCGAACGGCGAGCTGGTGGCGCTCGAGCGGGAGCTCGAAGCGGCAGGGTTCGCAGAACGCGCTGCCGAGCGTCGATCGATTCCGGAGCCCGAAATCGTCGCGGGCACGAAGTCGTCGAGCATCGCCGGCGGCGATATGGGCAGCATCTTCAGCGTCCATGTCGCATTGCCGGTGTTCGATCGTTCACGCGCCGAGCGCGCCGTGGCGCAGGCGCGCGCACTCCAGGTTCGGGCCGAAGCCGAGACGTTCCGCCGCACGTTGCGGGCGCAGGTCATGGCGTGGCACGCCGCCGTGACGGAGCGCCGCGAAATGGCAGACCGATTCCGAGCGGCGGCGGGGCCGGGCGCCGACCAGATCGAGCGGATCGCGCGAGTGAGTTACGAGGCTGGCGAGGGAAGCATTCTCGAGCTGCTCGACGCGTATCGGACGGCGTCGTCTGTCCGCATCCGTCTCGCCGGGCTCGATGCAGCCGTACGCGAGGCCGAGATTGAGCTCGAATTCGTCAGCGGATGGGAGATGCCATGAACAGCACCTGGAAGATCGCGGTGTGCCTGGTCATCGCCGCGGCCGTGGCAGCGTGCGGACGTGATGCGGAACCACCCGCGGCGGAGCCTCCGATGCTGGACGTGACGAGGTGGACGGACAAGACCGAGCTGTTCATGGAATATCCGCCGCTCGTCGCGGGCCAGACGGCGCTGTTCGCGGTTCATCTGACGCGGTTGAGCGACTTTTCCGCGATGACTGCGGGCCGGCCGCGGCTCGAGTTCATGCCGGAATCGGGCGGGACGCCGGCGGTGCTGCAAGGCGACGCGCCATCGCGACCCGGCGTGTTCAGGGTCGAAGCCGCGGCGCCCCCCGCGGGCCGCTACCGCTGGACGCTGGCGGTCGACGCCCCCGGGCTGTCGGACCGCCACGATCTCGGATCGATAACGGTGTTCGCCGACGAGGAGGCCGCTGTTGCCGACGCTGAGAGCGGTGCCAGCGACGACCCATCGGCTATCGCCTATCTCAAGGAGCCTCAATGGACGAATGGCTTTGGTACCGCGTTGGCGCGTGAAACCGAAGTACGGCGATCGATTCGCGTCCCCGCCATCGTCGCCCCATTGACGGGTGGGGAGGCGATCGTTTCGGCGCCCGCGGCCGGACGATTCACCGCGGCGGCCCTGCGGTCGGTCGGCGATAGGGTTCAGGCTGGCCAGGAGCTGGGGGGGATTCAGCCACGTTCCAGTGGAGAGGCGGCCGATCGTGCGACGCTCGGCGCCGCCGTTGCCGAAGCGCAGGCGTCGGCCGAAGCCGCGCGGTCGGATCTCGCGCGTGCGGAACGTCTCCTCGCCGAGCGCGCCGTGCCGGCGCGGCGCGTCGAGGAAGCGCGTCGGGCGCTGACGGTCGCCGAAGCGCGCCTGGACGCGGCACGGGCCCGGCTGGCCCAGCGGGATGAGACGCTGGGAACCGGCGGTGGCGCCGCTGCCGGAAACTCGTTCGTGCTGCGGGCCCCCATCTCGGGCCGTCTCGCGGAAGTATTTGCCGCGCTCGGCGCCTCGTACGAGGAAGGCGCGCCGCTGTTCCGGATCGTGCGAACCGACCGCGTCGAACTGCAGGTGCACGTCCCGCCGTCCGATGCCCCCTTGCGCGAGCCCATCGCCGAGATCGCGCTGGAGATCCCGGGGCGCACGAGCGCCGTCGTCGTGGTTGCGGATCACATGCACGATGCCGGCGTCATCGACCCCGCCACGCGTGCCCTTCCCGTGCAGTTCGAGATCGACAATCGGGCCGGCGAACTGCTCATCGGCCAGACCGCGACAGCCGTCCTGTATCTAAGCGCGCGTCAACGAATGACGACGGTACCCAAAGAGGCGGTCCTCATGGAAGCGGGGCGGCCGTACGTCTTCGTCCAGCTTGGCGGGGAGAGCTTCGCTCGGCGGTTCATCGAGATTGCCGCCCGGGATGGCGATCTTGATCGGTGTTCGCAGTGGGGTGAAGGCGGGCGAGCGGGTCGTCACCCGCGGCGCGTACGACGTGCAGCTCGCGTCCGCCGCCGGCGGACTGCCCGCGGAAGGGCACGTGCATTGAAACACGGTCCGGCTGAAGCCGGACACTACGATGGAAGAGTCCGGCCGAAGCCGGACACGACGACGCACAAATGCGTCCGAGCCGGACATCACGCATGAAAAATCTCATTCAATGGTCGATCGACCACCACTGGATCGTCATCGCACTCTCGGTGCTGCTGTTCGCTGCCGGGATCCTGACCGCGCGACAGATGCCCGTCGACGTGTTCCCGGATCTGACGGCGCCCACGGTGACGATTCTGGCCGAGGGCCACGGGATGGCGCCCGAGGAGATGGAGTCTCTCGTCACCGTCCCGATCGAAAGTGCGATCAATGGCGGATCGGGCGTCCGCCGCGTGCGGTCGGCGACTGCGGTCGGCGTGGGGGTGGTCTGGGTGGAGTTCGACTGGGGGACGGACATCTACATTGCGCGGCAGCTGGTTGCAGAGAAGCTCGCGCTGGTCGCGGGAACGCTGCCGCCACAGGTCGAGCGGCCGGCGCTCGCGCCGATTTCGTCCATCATGGGCGAGATCCTGTTCTTCGCGCTCTCTTCCGAGACTCCGGATCCGCTGATGATGCGCACGCTCGCGGACACCGTCGTGCGTCGGCGGCTGCTCGCCGTGCCGGGTGTGTCACAGGTGACACCGATCGGCGGGGCGGAGCGGCAGTTCCAGGTGATTGCGGATCCCCAGGCGTTGCGAGCCAACGGCGTGTCGCTGACGGAGCTGCTCCACGCGGTGCGTGGAGCCAGCGAGAACTCGTCGGCAGGGATTTTTACCGAGGGCGCCCAGGAGTCCGTGCTGCAGGCGGTGGGCCGGATCAGGAATGCGGAGGAGATTGGCGACAGCGTCGTCACTCTGCGCGGCACCCGACCGGTTCTGGTCCGCGACGTTGCGGACGTACGCGAGGGCGCGGCGTTGAAGCGCGGCGAGGGATCGCGGAGCGGCCAGCCTGCCGTCATCGTCGGCGTCCAGAAACAGCCGGACGCGAACACGATCGAGGTGACGGCGCGGCTCGATCGAGAGCTCGATGCGCTCCAACGGGAGATGCCGGCGGGAATCGTCATCGATCGGCTGATCTTCCGTCAGGCGGACTTCATCCAGGTCGCGGTCAACAACGTGATCGGCGCGCTTCGCGACGGCGGCATTCTCGTCATCGCCGTCGTGTTCGTGTTCCTCGCCAACATACGTGCTGCCGCGATCACGCTGACCGCAATTCCGCTGTCGCTCGCCGCCGCCATCCTCGTCCTGCGCGGATTCGACGCGACGATCAACACGATGACGCTCGGCGGCCTGGCGATCGCGATCGGCGCGCTCGTCGACGACGCCATCATCGACGTGGAGAATGTGGTCCGGCGCCTGCGGGAGAACGCGGCGAGGCCGCCGCAGGATCGTCAGCCCCCCACCCTTGTCGTGCGCGATGCGACGCTCGAAATCCGCACGTCGATCGTCTTCGCGACGATCGTCATCGTGCTCGTCTTTCTGCCAATCTTCGGCCTGTCCGGGGTGGAAGGGCGGCTACTGACGCCGCTGGCGTTCGCCTATATCGTGGCGCTCGTCGCGTCCCTCGCTGTCGCGATCGTGGTGACGCCCGCGCTGTGCTTCACATTTCTGCCGAATGCCGCCTCAATTACGCACGGCCGGGAAGGGTGGCTTGGCCGGAGCCTCAAAGCGCGGTTCGCCCGGTTGCTGCCGTACGCACTGGACCATCCCGGGTTGGTAGCGGGCGTGTCGGTTTTGCTGCTCATGGCGGCCGTCCTCGCGACCACCCGCCTCGGCCGATCGTTCCTGCCGGAGTTTCACGAGGGCAACCTCACGATCAGCGTGAACACGCTTCCCGGGACCTCGCTGGCGAAATCCGACGAGATCGGCCGCCGGGTGGAGCACATTCTGCTCGCCCAATCCGAGGTCGTCGCCACGGCGCGGCGGACCGGACGAGCGGAGCTCGACGAGCACGTGCAGGGGGTCGAGGCCGCGGAGATCGATGTCGGTCTGCGTGAAGGCGGTCGCCCGCGCGAGGAGCTGCTCGCCGAGCTCCGCCGGGCGTTTTCGGGCCTGCCCGGCACGAACGTGACCATCGGCCAGCCGATTTCGCATCGCATCGACCACATGCTGTCGGGCACCCGCGCGAACATCGCGGTCAAGATCGTCGGCGACGACCTCGTGACGCTGCGGCGCCTCGGCGAGCGCGTGCGCGAGGCGATGAGCGGCGTCGCAGGCGTCGCCGATCTGTCGCTCGAACAGCAGACCGAGATCCCGTTTGTCCGATTCGTCCTGAATCGTGCGGCGATCGCGCGGCACGGGCTGAGAATCCAGGACGTGGCCGAAGCGATCGAGACGAGCTTCGGGGGGACCATCGTCGGCCGCGTCTTCGATCGCGGAACGGCATTCGATCTGGTGGTCAAGCTGAACGAGTCGGCCGCCCAGGATTTCGAGCGCATCGCCGATCTGCCCGTCGACACGCCGGCCGGCGGATCGGTGCCGATTCGCGTCCTCGCCGATGTGCGGCGGGAGATGGGCGCCAACATGATTCTTCGTGAGAACGTGCAGCGGAGGATCGTCGTCTCCTCCAATGTAGCCGGCCGCGACCTCGGCAGTGTTGTCGGGGATATCCAGGCTGCCGTGGCGCGGCAGGTGCCGATGCCGGACGGGTACCGCGTCGAGTACGGCGGCCAGTTCGAAAGCCAGCAGAGCGCCACCCGGCGGCTGTCGATTCTCGGCGTCGCGGTGATCGCCGGCCTGTTCATGATTCTGGTGCTGGCCTTCGGCCGCGCCCGCGACGCCTTGATCGTCATGCTGAATCTCCCGCTCGCCTTGATTGGCGGCGTCGCCGGTGTCTTCCTGGCGGGAGGCGTGCTCAGCGTGGCGTCGATGATCGGGTTCATCACGCTCTTCGGCATCGCGACGCGCAATGGCATCATGCTGGTCTCGCACATCCAGCACGTGATTCAGTTCGAGGGCGTGACGGAGCTGCGAGAGGCGGTCGAACGCGCGGCACACGAGCGGGTCGTGCCGATTGTGATGACCGCCATGGCGGCCGGTCTGGCCCTGATTCCGCTCGCGCTGCGAGGGGGCGAGGCCGGCAGCGAAATCCAGACGCCCATGGCCATCGTCATTCTGTGCGGACTGACAACGTCGACACTCTTGAACATGTTCGTCGTGCCGGCGCTGTATCTCCGGTATGGGCAAGCGACCCCGGAAGCGCGTAAGGACCGGCGGGCCTGATAAGGCCCGCCCTACATCTGTAGGCTGGAGGTGATGTAGGCCGGACCTTACTAGCGAGTGGGCTGTATACGGTGATTTCGTAAGGGGTCGACGACGATCAACGCAGAGCTCGCAGAGCGCGTCGAGCGTATGGTGACACGGTCCGTACCGATGGCATCACCCGTCCTGTCTCTGCGATCTCTGCGGTCTCTGCGTTTGTACGTCGTCCTCCTTGCCGAAGGTCGGAGCTCAGTGAATCGAGCACGCCCTATTCTCCACATTTCGCGCGCGCCGCGTTACACTTCCGTCAATCATGAAGATCGGGATGTTCGTCGTCCTTCTGCTGCTGACGGCGTCGGCCGGCACGCTACGCGCCCAGCAGCACAACTACACGCCCGGCGACATCGCCGAAGGCGGGCGTCTCTACCGCATCAATTGCATCGGATGTCATGGGCCGGAAGGCAATCTCGTAGGCGGTATCGACCTGGGACGCAATCGGTTCCGGCGCGTGTCGTCGGACGATGAGATCGTCGACGTGATCATGAACGGCGTGCCGGGAACCGGCATGCCCCCTAACGCGATCGTCCGGCTGCGTGCCTACAACGTGGTCGCGTATCTCCGCAGCATGAACGACACATCAGGGGTGAAATCGATCGCAGCGGCCACGGGAGACGCCGGTCGCGGCAAGATGCTGTTCGAAGGCAAGGGCGCGTGCAACACGTGCCACCGTGTTCTCGGTCAGGGCTCCCGTAGCGGGCCCGACTTGAGCGAAGCCGGCCTGATGCTTCGCGCCATTGAAATCGAGACGTCGATCCTCGATCCGGGCGCCAGCGTGTCCACCACCAGCCCGCCGTTTCGCGCGGTCAAGAAAGACGGCACCGTGATCTCGGGACTCCTGCTGAACCAGGACCTGTACACCGTGCAGCTGCTCGACGCAAACGGCGCCCTGGCTTCATTGCAGAAATCCGATCTTCGCGAATCGGGACTCCTGAAGAATTCGCCGATGCCATCCTATCGAGAAAAGCTCTCGTCGCAGGAACTGGCAGACCTGATCGCCTACCTTGGCGCCCTGAGAGGAGCCGAACCACGATGAAAACCGGGAAAACCGGGAAAACCGGAGCCGCCCTGCTGGCGATCGTGTTCGTGCTCGCCGGATCGCTCAACGCGCAGGTGACGTGGGAGCGGCTCCTCAACGCCGCTGGCGAGCCGCACAACTGGCTCACTCATTCCGGCACGGTGCTCGGGCAGCGCTACAGCACCCTCACCGAGATCACGCAAGGCAACGTCGGGGATCTGGAGCTCAAATGGGTCTTCCAGGCGCGCTCGTTCGAAAAATTCGAGGCCACACCCCTGGTCGTCGACGGCGTGATGTATACAGTCCAGCCGCCCAACGACGTCGTCGCGCTCGATGCCGCGACGGGGCGGGTGTTCTGGACGTATAACTACACACCGTCAGCGCTTGCACGGGTGTGCTGCGGGCGCGTGAATCGCGGAGTCGCGGTCGCCGGCGACACGCTGTTCATGGGCACCATCGACGCGCATTTGATTGCGGTCGACGCCAGGAATGGCAAGCCGCTGTGGAACAGAACGATCGCCCGGCCCGAGCAGGGCTACGCCATCACCCATGCTCCCCTGGTCGTGAAGGACAAGGTCATCGTCGGCGTCGCCGGCGGCGAGTTCGGCATTCGCGGGTTCATCGCCGCCTACAACGTCGGCACCGGCGAAGAAATGTGGCGCTTCCAGACGATCCCTGGTCCGGGCGAGCCGGGCCATGACACCTGGTCGGGCGACTCCTGGAAAACCGGCGGCGCCTCCGTGTGGGTGACTGGATCCTACGACCCCGCGCTCAACCTCACGTATTGGGGCATCGGCAATCCCGGTCCCGACTGGAACGGCGATTCGCGTCCCGGCGACAATCTGTACAGCGATTCGGTCGTCGCGCTCAATGCCGACACGGGAAAGATCAGCTGGCACTACCAGTTCACTCCGCACGACGAGTTCGATTACGACGCGACACAGGTCCCGGTGCTCGCCGACGTGAATTATCAGGGCCGCCCGCGCAAAGTCATCATGACGGCGAACCGCAATGGCCTCTACTACGTACTCGATCGCACCAACGGGGAGTTCCTGACCGGCAAGCCCTATACGAAAGTGACCTGGATGAGCGGATTCGACGCGAAGGGCCGCCCGATTCCCGTGCCGGGCCAGGTGCCGACGTTCGAGGGGACACTCGTCTTCCCCAGCAACCAGGGCGCGACGAACTGGTATTCGCCCTCCTATAGCCCGCGAACCGGGCTCTTCTACATCCCGGCCTGGGACAACACCTGGTCGATCTACGTAAAAGCCGACGAACAATACAAGGAAGGCGAGCGGTTCACCTCGGGCATGCACCGGTCCAGCTTCGGCTTGAACAGGGGAACACAGAACAACACCAGGAGCCCGGAGGACGGCCACGGCGCGATCATCGCCCTCGATGCCACGACCGGCGAAGAGAAGTGGCAGTTCGATTTCATCGACGTGACGGACTCGGGCCTTCTGACGACCGCGACCGATCTCCTCTTCAGCGGCAACCGTGAAGAATTCTTCTTCGCCCTCGACGCCCGCACCGGGAAGATGCTGTGGAAATCTTCGCTCGGCGGCGTGATCGCGAACGGGCCGATGACGTATGCGGTCAACGGCCGGCAATATGTCGCGGTGGCGGCGGGGAACGGGCTGTTCGTGTTCGGGCTGCGCCGATAGTCTTGGCCCGCGTTACTTGACGAGCTCGAAGTACCGGTTGTTCTCGTTGCAGATGTATTCGAGGAGCTCGGTGTCGGCCTCCAGAACAAGAGGCAACGTCACCGTCCAGGGCCGGGTGTAGGCCTTCGGATCGTCGATGGTGATTTCGACGTCCATGTGTCCGAAATCCGTGCGGCGGAAGCGTTCGGTCACGCGCAAAGCATCGGTCGCGGGCTTGCCGAAGTTGTCCAGCCAGCCTCTGTCGTTGAATCCCGTTGTCGTGACCACGAACCCGTCGCCCTCCCATTTCCCCACGGAGTAACCGAACCATGCAGGGTTCGGATCCGCCGGCAGCGCACGGCCATCCGTGAAGATCTGGCGATACGAGTGCACCGCCTCGTAGAGAATCACCATCATTCCATCGACCTGCAGGATCTTGAACGGATAGGGCACCAGGTCCGATCGCGGCACGCCGCCGACGATGCAAGCCGCGGTCGGATCGTCCCTGCTGTCGTTGGCACGCCGCTTCTTGTAAAGCTCCTCGGCCCATGGCTGAAACGGCACTTCTCCGGGCTTGAGGTTGGCTGCGATGTCACCGACCAGGACCACCGCCGGCCGCCAGAGTCCCGAGAGATCGGGCTTGCCGTCTGTGGTCTTTGGCGCAGGAGCGGAGAGGTTCGGTTTGCCGTCGGGCAGGCGCGGAATCCCCCGAGTTGGATGGTTGAGCCACTGGGCAGCGACGGGCGCGGTCGTCACCGATATCGCCACTATCGCGGCCGCGACGGCCTGGAAGGCATTCATGACCTGCTCCTGTAAATCAACGCATCAGCCGAGCGATCCGATTTCCGCTTCGAGGAGCGACCAGGCGGTGTTCCCGAACTGCGTCTTCCACCTCTGGTAGAAGCCGCCGGCGAGCACCCGACGGAAGCTTACGGTGTCGGCGACGTTGAAGACCAGCCCCCGGTCGCGCAGCGTGCCCTCGAGGGATTCGTTCAGCGCGTTGGTATAAGCGCGCTGTGCCGCCACGACCCTTCTGACGTTCCGATCGACAATCTCCCGGACATCGGCCGGCAGCCCGTTCCAGAATCTCGCGTTGCCCAGCAGGTTGAATCCCGACCACATGTGGTTCGTCAGCGATACGTAGCGGGTGACCTCGTACAGCCTGTTCACCTCGGTGATCACGAGGGGATTTTCCTGGCCGTCCACCCGCCGTGCCTTCAGGGCCTCGTAGAGCTCGCGGATGTTCACCGTGACCGGCCGGGCCCCGAGCGCGTCGAAGAAGTCCCGAAACATCTCGCCGTCCGGAACGCGTATCCGGACGGCGGCGAGATCGTCCGCTGTCCGAATCGGCCGATCCACCATGCTGATCTGGCGGAAGCCGTTCTCGAGCAGGCCGTACTGGAACCGGTGGATGCCCTTTGCCGCGCATTCTTTTCCCAAATACAGGCCGAGGGGCCCCTCGTTCACGCGATGAACCTGCTCATGGGTTCTGAAAGCGAACGGCAGCCCCTGGATCTCGGCGACCGGCACCGCCCGTCCGAGAATGCCTCCCATCAAGGTGAAGAACTCGAGATCGCCGGTGCGCAGCATTTCGAGCGCCGCGGGATCCGACCCCGGGATGTCATCGTTCTGCGGATGGACGGTCACCTCCATCCGCCCGGCTGTCTCCCTCCGGACGGAGTCCCACAAATCCACGAGGAATCGATGCTGATGGCTCTCGGCCGGCTGGTTGTGGAACTGCCTGGCGCGCCATCGGGGCGCCTGCGCCGCAGTACGGACCGGCCACGCCGCCAGGCCGGCGCCGAGAACCGCGGACCCGAACTCGCGCCGAGTCACGGCAGCAGGAAGAAATCGCGCTAGCATTGAAGGTGGGCCGACGAACAACGGCCGTGACAGCGAGGATTCTATCCGGTACGGAGGACACAATGAAACGGAACCTGGCATTGCTGGTGGCGGCCCTGTTGGTGACGATTGCGGGCGCGACGGCCCAGCAGAAGCCGCCAATGGTTGAGGTATATAAGAGCCCGACGTGCGGATGCTGCAGCGCATGGGTCGATCATCTGCGCGATCAAGGATTCGAGGTCCGCACGATCGAAACCGACAAGGTGGACGAGCTGAAGGCGACCCATCGCATCCCTCGTCAAGTGCAGTCGTGCCACACCGCTCTCGTCTCCGGGTACGTCGTCGAGGGCCATGTTCCCGCCGCCGACGTCGCGCGACTCCTGAAGGAGCGGCCAGCGATCGCGGGCATCGCCGTGCCGGGCATGCCGGTCGGATCGCCGGGAATGGAGATTCCAGGGACGAAGCCGCAGCCGTTCGACGTCATCGCGTTCGGCAAGGACGGGTCGACGCGCGTCTTTGCGACCCACGGCCGGTAGGAAGCGCTCGAATGCAGGTTTCGGAGCACATGGGCCTCGAATACAGCGCCTCACCGTTCCAACAGGTGCGTCGGAATACACCGCGAGGATAAATCGCTGCCGATCGCGGACAATTCAGCTACACCGAGTTGCCGATTGCACGATACGTCACCCCGACCGCTGCGTTGTCTTCCCTGCCCACCAGTGGTGCAACACCGCCCGGAGACGTTGTGACAGACCGGCGCACCGTGGTCGGGAGTCAGGCTGAAACGACGTAGAATCACCCTCGCATCTGAGACTGTATGACCCGATGAGGCCCGCCACGCTGATCGGCCGACGCCTCGGCCCGTACGAAATCCGATCGATGCTCGGTGCGGGCGGCATGGGCGAAGTGTACCGCGCCCACGATTCGAAGCTCGGACGCGACGTCGCCCTCAAGATTCTGCCGACCCTGTTCACCAGCGATCCCGATCGCCTGGCTCGTCTCGAGCGCGAGGCTCGAGCCCTGGCAGCCCTCAGCCATCCGCACGTGGCCGGGATCTACGGCATTGAAGATCTCGATGACGCTGGGATGTCCACGCGCGCACTAGTCCTCGAGCTCGTCGAGGGCGAGACGCTGGCCGACCGTCTGGCGCCGGGGGCCCTGCCGCTCGCCGAGACATTGAGCGTCGCGCGCCAGATTGCCGACGCGCTCGAAGCCGCACACGAGCGCGGCATCATCCACCGCGACCTGAAACCGGCGAACATCAAGATCACGCCAGGCGGCGTCGTGAAGGTGCTCGACTTCGGACTTGCGAAAGCCGTGGGGGAGTCGGCAGGTCACGATCTGACGCAGTCGCCCACGGGTCCCGTCGGCGAAACGCGCGAAGGGGTCATTCTAGGGACCTTGGCCTACATGAGTCCGGAGCAGGCGCGTGGACGTCCAGTCGACAAACGCTCCGACGTGTGGGCGTTCGGCTGTGTCCTGTATGAGACGCTGACCGGACGACAGGCTTTCACCGGGGAGACCAGCTCGGATCTCGTCGCCGGAATCATTGAGCGCGAACCCGACTGGTCGAGACTCCCTCCCAATTTGTCGCCTCCCCTCCAGCGGCTGCTGTTCCGCTGTCTCCAGAAAGATCCTCAGCAGCGATTGCGTGATATCGGAGATGCGCGTCTGGAGATCCAAGATGAGATCCAACACGCACGGAGCGGAACGGCGATGGTCGCCGACGGTGGGTTGAGCGCTCCAAGCAATCGCCTGCGCCGGTGGCTATTCCTCGCAGGAGCAACGGCGACTGGCGCGGTCGCGGGCGGACTGATCGTCGCGCAGTTAAGAACGTCTCCCGGGCAATTTCCCCAGCCTGCTGCGCATTTCATGGTGCAGTTGCCGCCCAACTCCCGCCTATCCTCGATCGATTTTCCGGCCATTGCGATTTCACCTGACGGCTCACTCGTCGCGTACGTGGCCACGCGCGGCGGTCAGCCAGAGTTGTTCGTGCGACCGATGAATAGTGTCGACCCGACACCGCTTGCCGGCACGGCTAACGCCACGACGCCTTTTTTCTCGCCGGACAGCCGCTGGATCGGATTTTTCGCGGACGGCCAGCTCAAGAAAATTTCGACATCCGGGGGGCTGCCGATCACGTTGTGCGCTGCGCCGATCGGCGCCGGCGCGAGTTGGGGAGCCAACGGTGTGATCGTGTTCGCCGGCACGACCGGCGCGGGGCTGTCGCGAGTGTCCGACACAGGAGGCAACCCGGAGCCGGTCACACAGCTGAATGCGCAACTGGGGGAATTCAGCCATCGATGGCCTGAATGGCTGCCGGGTGAGCAGGCGGTCCTCTACACCGTCGGTACCACCGGAAGCTGGGACGACGCGCAAATCGTTGGGCAATCGATCGCGTCGGGCGAGCGTTCGGTGCTCGTTCGGGGCGGGACCAACCCTCGCTACACTCCGGGCTACCTCGTGTACTCGCGAGGCGGCGCGATCATGGCGGTTCCATTCGATCCCGCAAGTCTGACGGTCACGGGTACGGCCCTGCAAGTGCTGGATAACGTGATGCAGTCGTACGATGGGGCTGCACAATTAAGCGTCTCACGGTCTGGCAGCGCGGTCTACGTGACCGGTGTCTTCGAATCCGACCAGCGCAGGCTCGCCATCGTCGATCGCTCGGGAGCCGCCACACCGCTCGCCGCGCCGGCGCGACCCTATGCGACGCCGCAATTCTCGCCCGACGGCGGGAAGTTGCTCGTGACAATCGAGGAGGCGATGTCCGAGCTTTGGCGGTACGACATCGCGCCGGGCACCCTGACGCAGCTCACGTTCGACTCCGGCGCAAGATTTCCAGTCTGGAGTCCGGACGGGCAACGAGCTGCCTTCAGCTCGAACAGGAGCGGCGCGTTCAATCTTTTCGTGATTGATATTTCTCGTCCTGGAACGGGCGAGCGTCTGACTACGAGTGACAACCTGCAGGTCGCGGGGTCGTGGGCATCGGGTGGCCACACGCTGGCGTTCGTCGAACAACATCCGGGCCAAGGCCGCGATATCCGATTGATCGCACCGAACGATCGATCGACACGATCGTGGCTCGACTCCACTTTCGAGGAAGGTGCGCCGCGATTCTCGCCGGACGGCCGGTGGCTGGCATACGTCTCGAACGAATCTGGTCGTTCTGAGGTGTACATCCGGATGCTTGCGGGTTCATCAGTGCGACAACCCGTATCGATCAACGGTGGGTCCGAGCCGGTGTGGGCACGTGATGGACGAGAGCTCTTTTACCGGGAAGGCAACAAGATGATGGCGGTCGGCCTCGCTGGCAGCGGCGCCGACCTCCAAGCCGGCCGGCCACAGGAGCTGTTCGAGGTACAGTTCGCGAAGGGGTCGATCGATGCGGCCGATTATGACGTCACGCCAGACGGCCAACGATTTCTGATGGTGCAGAGCGACCAGCAATCCTCCGCGTCGACGATGTTTCACGTCCTAATCCACTGGATCGGCGCGGGTTCGACGTTGCCGCCGGCCCGCTGACGCTCAACCTCACTGCGACGAGGACTGTTTGACCGCGGCGTGATAATAGATGGAGTCAGCGGGGCCTTTCGCCTGGTTGACGGCCTCGATGAGCGCCTCTACGGTCGTTTCCCTCGGGTCGTACGTCACGATCGCCTCGTGGCCCTCGAGCGCGACCTGCGCACGCGAGACCCCTTGCACGGCTAGCAGTGCGGACCGCACTGCGCTCATGCAGCCCTCTCAGATCATGCCATCGATTATGAGCGTCACGGTCGAGTCCGGCGCCTGTGTCCGCTCTGGCTCGGGGCCGTCGGTTCGGCGGCAGTTGACGAGCGTGGCGATTCCGATCACGGCGAGCAGCTCGCGTCTGGTCATCGGTGTCTTCATGGTTTCCTTCCTTAGTTCAACGGCGCTTGGCAATGCCGAGCTGGGCAAGCTTTTCCGGCAACGGCCTTCCCGTGGGTCGCGGGACTCACCAATTTGTCGATGTCGAGGATGCGGCCGTCGGCGCCGATGTAGAAGGTCCATCGGGATGGAAACGGCTGGTCCTCATCGACCACGCCATAGGCCATCGCGACACGTTTGTCGGGATCGCTCAGGAGCGGATAGTCGACGCCAAGAGACTGCGCGAACGCCTTGTTCGTGTCCGGCGTGTCAACGCTGACGGAAAAGTACGCGACTTCGAAGGCGCGAATCTCGTCGCCACTCTCACGGAGTGACCGGCACTCGGCCGTTCAAGGCCCGGTGAAGGCCTTGACGAACCATGCGAGCACGACCGCCTGCTTCCCCTGATAGCTCTGCGAGGCTGTAGACCTTGCCGTCGGAGCCCGGCAGGGTGAATTGAGGCGCCGGATCGCCGACTCTCAGCTGGACGGGCGAAGTCGTGCGAGTCTCGCCGCTGCTCTGGGCGTCGGATACCGGGGCGCTCGCACCCTGGCACGAAACGACAAACGCGGAGGCGAAGAGGACCCCGACAGCGCCGACAAGCTTTTCCAAGGCGGCCATGGCGGGATGAGCATATCACCCCGATCGATGTCCAATGACCGACTCTTTCGGCGGAGACGTCGATTTCGCGTAGACGTCGACCGACCATGTCCAGGTGACACGACGGCTGACAAGGCGAAATCCCGCTTCCGTGATGACGTGCGCCATGTGCGCGGCGGAATGTATGTACGTCCGGAACGAGTTTCCGGTCAGCCGGCGCTTGCCGTTCAAGACAGCATTCCAGGCCCGTACGTGCCAGACGTAGCGTGGGTATGAAAATGCGAAGCGCCGCTCCGCGTGCCGGAGTGCCTCCTCGAGAAGCGGTACGGACGCGGGATAACAGCAGATCACGCGATCGAGCGTGACAAACGGCACCGAAGGAACCTGGGGCGCAGCAGCCAGGAAATCGTCGTGTACGAACTGAATCGCGTCGAGACAGCGACGGCGGGCGGCTTCGCGCGTTGCCGCCGCAATGTAAGCCGGCGATGCATCGACGACAATCGCCCGTGTCGCGCCGGCATCGAGCAACTCGAAGGTCAACGCACCGATGCCTGCACCGATGTCGAGCAGGGCGCCATCGACTGAACCGGCCTGCAAGAGGCCGTCGCGCAATAAACGGGTGGTCGGGCCAGCCCCCTTCGCGCGGTAGCTCTCGAGATCGCGCGTGGCAATGTGCTCGGTGAATTGTCGTTCGGCAGCGACCCCGAAGACACCGCAGCAGCAATTCATCAGTGTCCACCTGTTGGAACCCGAAGACCGAAACGCCTGTGATTCAGTGCGAAACGGGCAGTGCTTTACGATGTGTTTCCGTCATGCGGAACCCCGCAATCAGTCCAGACAGACACGTGAGCACAGCGACCGCCCACAGGGCGGCTGATACCCCGAGCAGATCCGCGGTGAAGCCGGTGAGCATTGCACCAGCGGCATAGCCAAAATCCCGCCAGAACCGGTAGACGCCGATGGACGAGGCGCGCCATACGGGCGAAGCCACGTCACCAATCGCCGCGAGTAGCGTCGGATACACCATCGCGGTGCCAAGCCCCAGCAACACGCTTCCGGTCGCGAACCCCCAACCGCTCTGCGTGACGGCGATCACGCCGATCCCTGCCGACTGCACCCACATGCCGGATGTGATCAGCCGCTTTCGACCGACCCGGTCGGACAGCGGGCCGGTGGCGAGCTGCGCGACGCCCCACGTCGCCGGATAGACGGCCGCAAGCGTTCCGATCTCCCTGAGGTCCATGCCGGCCGTCGCAAACACAATCGGGAACAAGCCCCACGCCATCCCGTCGTTCAGATTGTTCACGAGACCCGCCTGGCACACGCTGGAGAGATTTCGATCGGCCACACTCGTATGCCAGAAGACCCGCGGTGCCGAGAGCTCGCGGCCCGCGGATCCACTCTTGACCACTTCGCGGGCAACGTGAGCCTGGGTATCTCGCACGAACAACACCGACAGCATCAGGCCAGCGGCCACAAAGACGACGCCGAGGTAGAACGGTTCCGGCCTCAGCCCGGATCGAACAGCGATCCATCCGGTTGCCCACGCGGATGCGGCGAGCGCCGCGTATCCTGCGAACTCGTTGAGTCCCATCGCCAGCCCGCGACGATCTGCGCCGACCAGATCGACTTTCATGATCACCGTCGTCGACCACGTGAGCCCCTGACTGACACCGAGCAGCGCATTGGCCACGAGCACCCACGTCCAGGTCGGCGCCCACATCAGGAGAAATGGCACGGGGACCGCCACCAGCCAACCGACGACGAGGATCCGCTTGCGGCCGAGGCGATCCGACAGGCTGCCAGCGGCATAGTTGGTGAACGCCTTGGTAAGCCCGAAAACCACGATGAACGACAGGATCGCCGACCGTGCGATGAGGTGGAATTCTGATTCGGCGAGCGCCGGCAGAATCGTGCGCTCCAGGCCGACCATCGCGCCGACAAACGCATTGACCACGACGAGCAGCGCGAACTGTGCTGCGTTCGCGCGAAGACCGAGCGCGACCTCCGCGGTCGGAGGCGACCCGCCGGCGATGTTCACGGCGCTCCGGCGAGGTGCCGGTTGAACTCCAGGATCTGTTCCATTCCGGATGGCTCGGGCGGCACGTCCTCGAGACGTTCGATGAAGGTCTCGCGCTCGAGCGACAGCATCGGGTTCCAGCGCTTCTCGAAGGCCATCGTGCTCGACGGCTTACCGCTCAAACCCGTGCCACACGACGATCCTGAGAAATGTCCCGGGTAAATCTCGATCTCGTCAGGCAGCGTCAACAGCTTTCCGTGGAGGCTGTCGAACAGCTCGCTGGCGCTTTCGCGTGCGCGGCCGCGCAGGTCGGGGCGGCCCACTGCGCCGACGAACAGGGTATCGCCGGTCAGCACGAACCACGGATCGGCACCACGCTTGAGGTCCGTCACCACCAGCGAGACGCTCTCGGGCGAATGGCCAGGCGTATGCATCACGCGGATGCGCGTGTTCCCGAACTCGATCTCCTCGCCGTTCCTCAACGGCTCGAACGGCATCGCAACCACCGCCGACTCGTGGAGGCAATACGCCGCGCGGGCCTGGCGCGCGAGCGCAAACCCGCCGGAACGGTGATCCGCGTGCACGTGCGTGTCGATGACATGGGTGATCCGCATATCCTTGGACGTCGCAAAGGCGCTAGCCGCGTCGACATCCTCTTCCCTGATGTCGACGGCGGCGCATTTGCCGAGCGTTCCGCAGCCGAAGACGTACCCGGCGCAGCCGCTCTCAAAGTGATAGAAAGGCCGAAAGTTCATCGCGCTTCTCCTGACACGTCCGCCCGGGCAGCGACGGTTGGCAAACCGGCCGCCTTCCACTCCGGAAGGCCGCCGCGCAGCCGGCGCGCTCGCCGTCCACTCTTCCGCAGCAGCTCCACCGCCCGATCGGCGTAGACGCAGTACGGTCCGCGACAGTAGGCGACGTACTCCTGGTGCTTCGGCAAGCGGTGCAACCGGCGCTTGAGCTCGTCGACAGGCATTGAGATGGCGCCGGCGATGTGTCCGGCGGCGTACTCATTGGCGGGCCGGGTATCGAGGACGACGATGTCGCCGCGACGAAGACGGCCCATCAAGTCTTCGAAGGACACCGCCTCGGCGTCGGGCCTGTGACCGAATTCCTGACGGACGAGGCGTTCGAGATCACTCAACCGGCGTTCGGCAACGAGGCGGACGGCCCGCGAAAGCTCGAACACAGCTGGATCGGCGAGGGAGTAATGAATGAACAGCCCCTGGCGCCGCGCCTGGACCAGGCTGGCCTGCTTCAGGGCCTGCAGATGCTGCGAGGCGTTCGCGGTTGAGAGGCCGATTTCGGCTGCCAACGACTCGACCGTCCGTTCCCCCTGGGCAAGCAATTCGAGAATCTCGAGCCGGGAGGGACTCGAGAGTCCTTTTCCGATGCGGGCGTACAGCCCGTAGAGCCCCTGTTTGAACGCCCGTTGATTCGGCATAGACAAGTATTCAATATACTACTTGAATAATGCCTGTCAACCAGCTATGTCCGTTAGACGCAGGCATTGGTACGTGCCAGCCACTTACTTCGTTCGCTTCATCGCGACGTAAAATAAGACGAGGACCACGACTATGGAAAAAGACGTTGTTTGCGGAATGCAGGTAGACCCTGCAAAGGCGGCCGGCACGAGCGAATTCAACGGCAAGACGTACTACTTCTGCGCGAAGGCCTGCAAAACCAAGTTCGACGCGAATCCCGGGCAGTACGCAAAGTAAGTCATGCCCATCGCGACCGAGGTCGTCGACCCCGTCTGCGGGATGACCATCTCGCCCGAGGATGCCGTCGGACAGGTCACGCACGACGGCCAGACCTACTACTTCTGCAACGAAAGCTGCCTGGAACGGTTTCGGGACGATCCAGAGAGCTTTCTCCATCCGGTGCAGGTCGCCGGGTCCACCTCGGTCGATCCGCGGGCGGAGTACACGTGTCCGATGCACCCGGAGGTGCGCCAGAAAGGCCCCGGCTCCTGTCCGATTTGCGGCATGGCGCTCGAGCCCGTTCGCGTCAGTCTCGACGATCAACCGAACGACGAGCTCATCGACATGACGCGGCGGTTCCGCGTGTCGCTGACGCTGACGGCGCCGATCCTGGCGTTGATGATTTCCGAGTTCCTTCCCGGCATGCCGCTCCACCGGCTGCTGCCAGGCGCCGCCTTGAACTGGGCGTCACTGGCGCTTGCCACGCCTGTCGTCCTCTGGGGCGGCTGGCCGTTCTTCGTGCGCGGATGGGCATCGGTGCTCAGCCGTCACCTGAACATGTTCACGCTCATCGCGCTGGGGGTCGGCGCCGCGTATGCGTTCAGCGTGGTCGCCACCCTGGCGCCGGGACTCTTTCCCGAATCGTTCCGCATGGGTGGCGAGGTCGCGGTGTACTTCGAGCCGGCGGCAGTCATCGTGGTGCTCGTGCTTCTCGGACAGGTGCTGGAACTGCGAGCCCGAAGCCGAACCAGCGCGGCCATCAGAGGACTGCTTGGTCTGGCGCCAAAGACGGCGCGGCGTATCGGCCCGAACGGCGTTGAAGAGGACGTGCCGCTCGCACACGTGCAGGTGGGCGATCGCCTGCGCGTTCGTCCTGGAGAGCGCATTCCGGTGGATGGCGTCGTGGTCGAAGGGGTGACCTCGATCGATGAATCGATGGTCACTGGTGAGGCGATCCCGGTCGAGAAGGCGACGGGGGGCAAGGTGACGGGCGGCACCGTCAATGGCACCGGCATATTGGTGATGGAGGCGCAACGGGTCGGCAGCGACACGCTTCTGGCCCAGATCGTCCGGCTGGTCGCCGAAGCGCAGCGGTCGCGGGCGCCCATTCAACGTCTCGCGGACCAGGTGGCCGGGTGGTTTGTTCCCGCCGTGATCGGAATTGCCGCGATCACCTTCGGCGTGTGGGCGGTCTACGGACCTGAACCGAGGCTCGTCCATGCGCTGGTCAATGCCGTCGCCGTGCTGATCATCGCGTGTCCCTGTGCGCTCGGCCTCGCCACGCCGATGTCGATTATGGTGGGGACGGGGCGGGGTGCGGAGCTCGGCGTTCTGGTGCGGAACGCCGAAGCGCTGGAGGTGCTCGAGAAGGTGACGACGATTGTCGTCGACAAGACCGGGACGCTGACGGAGGGCAAGCCGAAGCTCGTGACCGTCACTCCGTCGGGGAGCCTCGACGAGGCTACGCTGTTGCGCCTTGTCGCGAGCCTGGAAAATGTCAGCGAGCATCCGCTCGCTGCGGCGATCGTCGGCGGCGCCCGCGAGCGACAGATCGCGCTCGCCGAGGTCAGCAACTTTGCCTCGGTCACGGGAAAAGGGGTGAGCGGAACCGTCGAGGGCCATGAAGTGGTGATCGGCAACGCGAAGCACTTCGAGGCGCTCTCGATCGACACCGGGGCACTTCGCGATCGCGCCGAGCAATTGCGGCGCGGCGGGCAGACGATCATGTTCGTCGCCGTGGACGGGACGCCCGCTGGACTGGTCGGAGTGGCCGATCCCATCAAACCGAGCACACCGGAAGCCATTCAGGCGCTGCACCGGGAGGGCGTCCGGGTGGTCATGCTGACCGGCGACAATCGGACCACGGCCGACGCGGTCGCCAGGTCCGTCGGGATCGACCACGTCGAAGCGGATGTCCTGCCGGAGCAGAAGGCTGCGGTCGTGAGGGATCTGCAACAGCAGGGACATCGCGTCGCCATGGCGGGCGATGGCATCAACGACGCGCCTGCGCTGGCACAAGCGGATGTCGGCATCGCGATGGGAACAGGTACGGACGTGGCGATGGAGAGCGCCGGCGTGACGCTCGTCAAAGGCGACCTCAGAGGCATCGTGCGCGCGCGCCGCCTGAGCCGCGCGACGATGACGAACATCCGTCAGAACCTGTTCTTTGCGTTCGTCTACAACGCGCTCGGGGTTCCCGTTGCGGCCGGCATCCTGTATCCGGCCTTCGGCCTCCTCCTCAGCCCCATGATCGCCAGCGCGGCGATGACGTTCAGTTCCGTCTCGGTGATTTCGAACGCCTTGCGGCTACGGCGCGCCGCCGCCTAGCGTCCCCCGTGCGCGGACGACATCCGCATGTTCCGCATCCGCCCCGAGCTTCCGGCGGGTGGTCGAAGCCGGAAGAACAGCTGGAACGACGCCGGGTGCGAGCCGTGCGTCGCCTCGAGCGGCTCTGGTACCGCGTAGAACGTAACCGATGCTCCGACCCCGCCTTCGAAGCCGCGCCATCGAAGGACGTCCCGCAAGCCCCCGATCGTGAAGGCGCCGAGCGCGTCGCGCAAGTGTTCGTCGACTGGATCCCCCTCCACGCAAGCACCCGGTGAGCCGCAGCCGAGGAGCTTCGCGATTTCCGGCTGAAGAACCTCGCCCCTCGCATAGACGGAGTTGAGACCGCCACGTTTCGCCACCTCGCCGAACACCGCGTGCCGGCGGCCATGGTCCGTGGCATTCACGCCGTATCCGACGGTGACGGCAGTGTAATCGTCGCCGTCCTGTTCGAGCCACGACCCCGACATCGTCGTCCGCTGGACGTTGCCTGGCTCCAGAGCTTCCGGCTCCCTCAGGTGACCTGTCGAGACCTGAACTTCCCAACCCGCGGCCGGGCGGAACCACACGCGGCCCGACACGGAATCGAGAGCGCCAAAATCGAAGTCCCAGCGGTTCTCATCTGGCTCACGGCCGTTGAACACCGACCCCTCGACCACCCAGCGTCCGCGCTCGACCGCGGCCGTCACGACGCCGAACGCGATGTGCGTGGAATCGAACGTGTGATGCGACAGCGCCGCGAGCGGGTTCTCCCCGGCCGATGCGCGATGCATGAAGGCGACGGGACCGAGTGCCGGCTCTCCGACGGGTCCGCCTGCGATCGTCAAACCCGTGGCCGCGTTCAGGGGGATCCGCCAGATACCGGCGAGCTGCATGAAGAAATCGTGGGGGTGCTGATGATCGACGAGTGGCGCGCCGTCAACCGTCTCGCCAACCTGGAAGATTTCCCGGTAACCATCCTCGCCAAGCGTGGCCGGATCGAGGCTCAGCATGCTGGTGAATGTCAACAGACCGCGCGACGTGTTCCGGGTCGCCATGCCCATCCACCAGTTGGGAGCAACGAACTCCGTCCCCCCGCGCGGGCCCCCTTGTCGGTTGAGCTCGGCGAAGAGGACGCCATCCTGCATGAATTGCCAGCCGGCGCCAATCAAATGCTGAGAGTGGTCTTGTTGTGCGTCCGGCGTTTCCTGTGCGTTCGTCGCCGTCGACAGCGTAAGGAAGACAACTATTGCTGCAGGCGTGCAGGTCAGAAGACGTGCGCTACACCTGGGCGAGAGGGGACGGGGCACCGCTGCCCGCGATTATCTCTTGAACGGCAGTTCGTACGAGAAGTAGACAAAGGCCGCGGCGTTGTTTGCCTCCTCCGCAAGCGTCAACGGCACGGCAAACCCCAAGATGAGCTGGTGGTCTGAAACGTTCCAGCCGGTCCGGAATCCGGGGGACAGCGTCAAGGAGCTCTTCCTTACCGTCGCGGCAGTCGTGTCCAGTTCTTCGTCGAACAGAGCCAGCGCCTCGAGCATCAGATGGAACATGGGCCTCGTGCGCCAGATAGCGCTGGCGGCGAGGAAAGGAGTGAACAGATCGATGCTGTCAGTGACGTTGGGCAGCCAGGTGAAGCCGCCGTTCCAGTGAAAGTAGAGGTCCCCCTGCTGTTTGCTGAACGGCAGGTTGGCCTGCCAGCCCACGACCCCGGCGCTTCGGCCTGCGTCTTCGTTTCCGCTTGGGAGGATGACACTGATGCGCGGGGAGAATGCCGGGCGTCCCGCGCCCTCCACCCACCATTGATACCTGTAATTAATGAGCACGTCGCCGATTCCGGCGTTCCCACTCAACCCGGTGACAGGAACGGTATACGAGATCTGGTGCAGCTGGGAGCCGACCGGCCACTCCTGAGTGAACCCGAACACCCACTCAGCTCCTTCAGTTCCTTCGTCCAATATCAGACCGAAGATGTTCTGGAACACGCCCGTCGGCTGGTTGAATGCCTCTTCGACGATGAACGAGTTGTCGAGGATCGGGAACGGAACTGCCGCGGAGGTTTGCGCCGTGACAGGCCCGACGGATATGACGAGGAACGACAGCGCGACCACCATAGCCACGAGCAACTTGGCGGCGGCATCCATCCCGAAGGTGACGCGTCTTCCTGCCTTGTCGACGATGATCGTGTCCGATGCCGCGTCGCGGGTCTCAACCTGAAGCCTCTCACCCGGCTTCAGTTCGCTCGCCTCGATAAAGCGCAGAAACGCCGGGCTCTGGTCGATGATCCGTTTGACGACGACGGGCCTGTGCAGCGGACAGGACAACAGGTTCTGGTACTCGTGGAGCTCGAGTTGACCCTCGCGGCCTGGGATCGGGTCCCCGTGGGGATCGACCTCGGGGCGGCCGAGCATTTCATCCATCCGGTCGATGAGCGCTTCCGAGACCGCATGCTCGAGCCGCTCGGCCTCCTCGTGGACCTCGGTCCAGCTCAAACCCATGATCCGCACGAGAAAGAGCTCGACGAGCCGATGCCGGCGCAGCACCCTCACCGCCAGCTTCTCGCCTGACGGGTTGAGCCGGACCCCGACGTACGGCTCGTATCGGACAAGACCCGCTTCGGCAAGCGATTTCACCATCGTGGTCGTCGTCCCCGGCGTGACTCCGAGGGACGAGGCGAGATCCCCCATCGGGACCAAATCGGCCGGAGTCAGGGGAATTTGGGCCTGAAGGATGGCCTTCAGGTAATTCTCGACAGTTGGGGAGGGGGGCACTTTCGAGTTTTGCTAGCTTATACCCTTGACTTGTTGAGGAACAACATATATTTTGAGGTATCAAAACGTTATGAAGAATCTCACCCGCCGTTCCTGGCTCCAGACAGCGCTCGCGGCCGCCGCGGCGGGCGGGGCAGCGGCTGCACAGGAGATCGCTCCCGGCCGTCCTCGCGAGGCCTTGGGACACGCCAATCACGCCATGGGCACGGTGGGGCGCGTCGGTACGTCGGTGTTCGACCCGTCGGTCTACCTGCGGGCCTGGAATTTTTCAAACCTGCCCGAGGCCGAACGCGGGAAGTTCTATCGCGAAACGCCGCGGCCGGATGGGACCTTGCTCCGCGAGTACGAGTTCTACTCGGTCGACCGCGAGATCGAAATCGCCCCGGGCATGTTCTTTCCCGCCTGGACCTACAACGGCCAGGTGCCGGGGCCGACGATCCGTGCGACTGAAGGCGACCGTGTCAAGGTCACGTTCATCAATCAGGGCGCGCATCCTCACTCGATCCACTTCCACGGCTGGCATCCGCCCGAGATGGACGGGGCGCTGCCGGCGCAGCAGGTGCTGCCGGGCGAGCAGCTTCGTCTACGAGTTCGACGCGGAGCCCTTCGGGCTGCACCTGTATCACTGCCACACGGTGCCGCTGAAGCGGCACATTCACAAGGGTCTGTACGGCGTGTTCCTCATCGATCCGCGCGAGAGCCGGCCGGCGGCGGACGAGCTGGTGATGGTGATGAATGCGTTCGACACGAACTTCGACGCCGAGAACGAAGTTTACGCCGTGAACAGCGTCGCCAACTGCTACATGCACGACCCGATCAGAGTGCAGGTCGGCCGCCTCGTGCGTATCTACCTGGTCAACCTCACCGAGTTCGATCTGATCAACAGCTTCCACCTGCACGGCATGTTCTTCGACGTGTTCCGAACGGGCACGCGCGGCAACGTCGCCGACCACACCGATACCGTGATGCTGTGCCAGGGCGAACGGGCGATTCTCGAAACGACGTTCCGCTATCCGGGCGACTTCATGTTCCACGCGCACCAGAGCGAGTTCGCGGAGCTCGGTTGGATGGGACTCTTCAGGGCGGAGGCTGCCAGCCGTGATACCTGATCGCGCGGTGGTATCGACACCCGCTGCCGCTGCTGTCTTCTTCCACAGGGCGCACGTGGCTTCTGGCGCTTGTGCCGCTGGTGCTGCTGGCGGCGCTCGTCGCCGGTATCCTCTGGTGGGGGCCCGCCGACGCGCTCCGCGGCGATGGCTACCCGCCGGTCGAGCGGCTGACGTTCCAGCGTGTCGAGCTGACCGGCGACGGCATCGTCGCGAGCGTGATGAACGACGGTCCGGATCCTGTCAGCATTGCGCAGGTTCAGGTCGACGATGCGTACTGGTTGTTTACGGCCGACAACGGCACGGAGCTGCAGCACCTGGGCCGGACGACGCTGAGCATTCCGTATCCCTGGGTGCTCGGAGAACCGCACGTCGTCCGGGTTCTGACGTCGACCGGCACGACGTTCGACTACGACATCGCGGTGGCCGTTCCGACGCCGCGCGCCAGACGCGCGGACGCTGGGGCTGTTCACGCTGATGGGCATTTACGTCGGCGTCGTGCCCGTGGCGATCGGCCTGCTGTGGTTTCCGCTGGTCTCGCAAGTCGGCCGCCGCGGACTCGATTTTCTCCTCGCGCTGACCATCGGGCTGCTGTTGTTCCTGTTCATCGACGCCGTGCAGGAAGGACTCGAGATTGCCGGCACGATGCCGGGCTCATATCAGGGCGCTGCGTTGTTCGCCTTCGGCGCGCTCGGAGCGTACCTGCTGCTCGAAAGCCTGGGGGCGTGGCTGCGGACGCGCCGCGAGCTCGCGCGCTCGTCCTCTCGCGGGTGGGTGCTCGCGCTGCTCATCGCCGTCGGGATCGGCCTGCACAACTTCGGGGAAGGCCTTGCGATTGGCGCGGCATTCGCGCTCGGGGAAGCGGCCCTGGGAACATTGCTGATCATCGGTTTCACGCTGCACAACACGACCGAGGGTCTTGCGATCGTGGCGCCGCTCGCGCGCGAGAAAGTGCGCGTCAGGCGATTTGATCAAGCTTGGGTTGATCGGGGGCGTGCCGACGATTGCCGGCGCCTGGCTCGGCGGGCTCGTTTACTCACCCGTCTGGTCGGTCCTGTTTCTCGCGATCGGCGCGGGCGCGATCGCCCAGGTGGTCGTGCAAATCGGGAAGCAGATGGCCGGCGAGCTGCCGGTGATGCGGTTTTTTGCCGCCGGGCATGTCATGGCAGGGCTGTTGGCCGGGTTCGCGGTGATGTACGCCACGGGAATGATGGTCGGATGAACATGCGACACCTGAAACTATTCAACGGCGCGGTGGGGGCCATTCGCTTGGGCGTGATCGCCGTGGCGTTCGTGGCCGTCGGCCTGACGGCGCTCATGCCCGTCGTCGCCACTCCACGAACGTCGCCGCGGGAAATCGTTCTGGTGGCGCGCAACATGGCCTTCTACCTGGAAGGCTCCACGGAGCCGAATCCCACCATCGTCGTGAAGGCATCAGAAGAAGTCCGCATCATCGTGAAGAACCAGGACGCCGGCATCACGCACGCCCTGGCGTTCGCCTCGCTTCGGGCGTCGATCGCTCGGATCGAGCCCGGCACGACGCAGGGGATCCAGTTTCGTGCGCCGAGAAAGCCCGGCCGTTATGGGTATGTCTGCCCGCCCCATGCGCAGATGATGAAGGGCGTCCTGCTCATTACCGAGTGAACACCGCACCATAGCTCTGGCGTCACGCATGATGGCGGCGCCAAGCCGGGGGAAAAGTAGGCGGGAGCCCTCCCGCGGTCGGGGTTAGTGCGTCAGGGCGTAGACAATGATGTTGACGCCAATCGCGTAGCCCCGCGGCGAGAACAAGTCGAAAAAATCCTCGTTGTCTCCCTCGCGCTCCCAGGCGTCTGAAACATCGGTATTGTGCGTCATCAGCACGATCAGCCGACCCTGCGAGTCTTCGACGCCGCGATAGTGAACCTCATCACTGTCACTGCCGCGTTCGGACGTTCCTCCACCGCTTCGCCTCCAGAAGCCGATATTGGGTACCTGCAGGAATTCCTTCACGTCGTACACCGAGTGCATGATCGCGTGCGAAATCGGGATGTCAGTGATCGGAAACTCGCCGGGCGGAAGCACTCGCGAGAACTCGCGGGACCACGCGTTCCAGGCAGGAGTGCCCCAGAAGTCGTCCACCCACAGGAACCCCCCCTTCAGCAGGTAGTTCCGCAAGTTGACGACCTCGTCCTCAGTGAATCCGATCGTGCCGACGTCTTCCATGACGAGTACCGGGCAGTTGAACAGGAGCGGGTCGTTGAGGCGGACGACCACGTGAACCGGCTGGCGGTCGGGCTCCCACTTGACCTGCACGCGCGTGAGCTCCGCGAGGCGGATCGTAAAGTTGTTGTCGGCGCCCGGGTAGTCGGTGCCCCACCCCGAGCCGCTCGGTTCGCGCCGAACGCTTCGGAAAAAGCCCCGGCAATAGATGAAGGACCCGTCGAAGTCGGCCTCCGTCGCAAAGCGCGGCCTGGAGGCGGCACCGCGCCCGCCGCCCACAAAGATCCGTTGCGCGTATGCGAGGGACCCGAAGGTCAGGATGACCAATCCGGCGACAACGAGCACGCGGCGGCTGGGCATGTCCGGCAGTAAATTCTACCCTCCCTCGCGGTTCCGACGCGTTTGCTGCAAGGCTGATATGTTATGACGATGGTTATCCGCCGCCGCCGCATAGGCGGGATGGGCACATCGATCCTGGTAGTGCTGGCTTGCCTGCTGGTCGGCGCGTGCGATGAAGAAGGCATGGTGCAGGTCAGCAAGATCCGTTTCGAAGGTGTCCTCTCGGTGCCGGAAGATGAGCTGCGAAACGCCCTGGCCACGAGACAGTCTTCATGGATTCCCTGGGGCAGGAAGCGATACTTCGACCGGGCGCAGCTCGACGCCGACCTGCGGCGGATACGAGCCTTTTATGCCGATCGGGGGTATCCCGAAGCCCGGGTGACGGGGTTCGACGTCCAGCTCAACGACGAGCAGAGCCAGGTCGATGTCACGCTGACCATCGAGGAGGGCGAGCCCGTCCGGATTGCGGCCATCGACTACTACGGGTTCTGGGAGGTTCCCGAGGAAGAGCTGGACAGGATCCGAAATGAGCTGCCCTTCAAGGTCGGCGACATCCGCAACCGCCGGACGATGGTCGCAACCGAAAGGGCGGTCGAGACCTCGCTTCACGACCACGGCTTCGCGTACTCGCGGGCGTGGATCACCGAGATGGAAACCGCCCCGCGCGCGCTGGCCATTTCGATTACCGCCGATCCGGGTCCGCTGGTCCACTTCGGCCTGATCGAAATCAACGGCAATGAGACGGTGGGCCGGGACGTGATCGAGCGTGAGCTCACCTTCAAGTCCGGTGACGTGTTCAGCCGGCGCGCTTTGCAGGACACCCAACGGCGGTTGTACGGCCTCGAGCTGTTTCAGTTTGCGACCGTGGCGCTCGTCGATTCCGATCATCAGTACCCGGAGGTCATGACGCGCGTGACCGTGGCCGAAGGGAAGCACCAGCGCGTGAATTTTGGTATCGGGTACGGGACGGAGGAAAAAGGCCGCCTCGATGGCGAGTACCGTCACGTGAATTTTCTTGGCGGGGCGAGGACTGCGTCTGTGCACGGCCGGTGGTCGGCGCTCGATCGCGGGCTCCAGACGAGCTTCACGCAGCCACACTTTCTATTAGGTGGTTACAACCTCAACCTGACAGGGCAGCACTGGTCCAGCTTTACCCCCGCCTACAACGCGGTCGTACGGGGCGGCCGCGGTACCTTCGAGCATCGTTCGCGGTCGCAGCGCCACTCCTGGTCACTCTCGTTGATCGCAGAACAGGACAGCAGCACAATATCCGAGGAGGCGCTCGCCGACCCCGAACTGCGCAATCACCTGATCGCCCTCGGCCTGGATCCACGCACGGGGAAGCAGGAGGGGTTTCTGACCGCCATCGCTGCCGACTTCCGGATCGATGGCTCCGACAACTTTCTGGATGCCCGCCGCGGCTTCCAGGTCGCCGGCCACGTCGAACAGGCGGGGCGGGTCTTCGGTGGCACGTTTCAGTACTATTCAGGGTCAGCTGACGTTCGTCACTACCTCCCTGTCGCGGACCGGCTGACCATCGCCAATCGGCTCGCTCTCGGCGTCCTCGATGGCGCGGGTGATGAAGAGGTCACGATTCCGTTCGGCAAGCGATTGTTCCTGGGTGGGGCGACCAGCGTGCGAGGCTGGGGGCGCTACGAGATCAGTCCGCTCGTGTCAGGCCTCCCGGTCGGAGGGGACAGCCTGCTGGCCGTTTCGTCCGAGCTCCGGTTCGACGTCACCCGGCAGTTCGAAGCGGTCGCGTTTGTGGACGCTGGCAACGTGTGGGAATTACCGTGGAGCGTGGACCTGGGCGATCTGAGGTACGCCATCGGGCCGGGGCTGCGGTACAGAACGCCTGTCGGACCGATTCGAGTAGACGTCGGATATCAACTCAATCCGATTCCGGACCTGCTGATCGATGGCGAGCTCCAGCAGCGACGCTGGCGCCTTCATTTCAGCATCGGTCAGGCGTTCTGAGCTCTGGCGAGAGGGGCAGCGCCTGACCGTCATGACAGGCTGTGCACCGGGACGTCAAAGTGCATCGTGTTGACAACACCGTCGCGCTGAAATTGGACCCACACCCGATAGGGCCGCGGTCGCGGGAAGATCACGTTGAATTCCACCACGGGGCCGCCATCGCCAAAAAACGGATGGAGGTGCAGCATGTCGATGAGATCGTCGCTTGCTGCGAGCATGTGAGCCCACGCTCCCAGATACCGCTCCAGCCCGTTCGCCGGATCCAGCGTGAAGCGCAGCTGCGTGCGCATGCCAGCGACCGGTTGTTCCGGGATGACCTCGAGAGATGCGCCGAGGTTATCGCCGTTCTTCGCCGAGTAGTCACGACGAAGGCGCGGCGGAAGCGAAGGCGTTCCGGGAACGATGACGGTTTGGGTGATCAGCTGCGGTGTCGCGCCCTCCGGATAGAAGTCCCCCAGGATGCGGAACATGCCCGGTTTGGGAAAAACGACCGGGTACTGGAAGAGGCCCTCGCCCACAAGCACAGGATGGCCGTGTTCGAAGAACTCCAGGTCCTCACTGACGATAAACGCGTGAAAGAGCCTCTCGTGTACGGCGTTGAACCGCGGCACCGCACGATCCTTCCACGGATCGTGAATGAGAAACTGCAGCGCGGTCGCGCGCCCTGGTGTCGGTGGCTGCGGCAGCACTCGGAGATCCAGGTGGAATTCCACCGGATCGGGAATGCCGGCCGCGAGGGCCATGCCGCATCGCCGGCAGGTTCCGGGAACGTGCGAGCGGACGTCGGGATCCATCGGACACACGTAGACAAGATCGTTCGAGGGATCGGGAAGAAGGGGCGCGGCGGGTGCGGTTGCGGCATCAGGCATCGTCTCGACTCGCGCGATCCCGTCCGACCGGGCCAGCGTGCTTAACACGCACAACCCGATTACCCACGACGCCCTGGCGTGCATGCCTTTACTATACAGAGGACGGCAATGAGGCGTCTGGCTGCGGCGGCGCTCGTCGTGCTTTGCGGAACGTTCCTGGTACAGGCCCATGACATGGCCCTGGCTGTCACCTGGAACCGCGAGATTTCACGCATCGTCTACGACCGGTGCGCAGCCTGCCATCGGCCGGCCGGGTCGGCGTTCTCGCTCATGACGTATGCGGAGTCACAGCGCAACGCCGTAGCGATCAAAGACGCGGTGCTCTCCAGGCGGATGCCTCCGTGGGGGGCGGTCAAGGGGTTCGGCAGCTTCCGGAACGACCAGGCGCTCAATCAGGAACAAATCGAGCTCATCGTCAGCTGGGTGGAGACCGGATCCCGGCGGGGCAACAATCCCCTGACGCTCCCGAAGGAACCGACGTTCGAAGCGTCCGCGGCCGAGGCGGTCCCGCCTCGAGCGATTTCCATCAGCGGAGAGTTCGTCCTCGCGGCTCCGGTCATGCTCGACGGTATCTTGCCGGAACGCGTTCCTGAGCAGGCGTCAATGCAGATCGTGGCGCGGCGCCCCGACGGGTCTGTTGAACCGCTTGTTTGGCTCCACAACTATCACCAGGCGGTCCCGCATCCCTTCCTGTTCCGGCAGCCGCTCAGGCTGCCGGCAGGGACCATCATCGCGGGTGTCCGGCCGCCGGCGGCGATCCTTCTGCTCCCCGTCGAGCCGGGGGCCTCGCACTGAGGCTGGCGGGCGCGTTCAGGAACTCTTCAGGTGCATTTGCGCTGTTTCTTTGATTAACTCGGCGCTGGCGACGTTTTCACATGCCATCAAAGGAACACGCAATGATGTGGAGTTGTGCGAGGTTTGGCCGAAGACTTCTGCCGGCGGCCCGGCAGGTACTTGCGTTCGGGCTGGTGTTGGTATGGGCGAATGGCGCCGAGGCACAGACCGCTCAGCCGCCGGTCCAGATGAACATGGCGGATCATCGCGGAAGTCTCGCCGGCACCGTCAGAGATGCTGCCGGAGCGGTCGTGCCGGGCGCCTCGGTCGTCGCGATCAACGCCGATAACGGTGCACAGTTCACCGCGACAGCCGATGCCCAGGGCGCGTACACCTTCGGGGCCCTCCCGGCCGGCAAATACGACGTGACCGTCGAATCATCCGGCCTGACAGTCTTCCGCCAGAGGGGTGTGGACGTCCCGGCCGACGGTTCGGCACAGCTCAACATCGCCGTGAGCGCCGCGTCGGCGGCGCAGGGCGCCGACATTGATCGCCAGGAACTGCTGCAACGGATTGCGACATTGGAACAGCGGATAAGCGATCTGGAGTCGACGACTGTGCTGTCGGAGCCCGAGACCCGGGTCAGGCGCGTGGAGGTGTACGTGGACCCGGAAGGCAACCAGCTCGACGAACCGGCTCCGGGCGCCACGCCGACCGTCACGTATCAGCGAGAGCGAGTGTATCGCCGGCAGACCATCAGTGAAAAAATCGAGGAAGCGCTGGAAGACGCCGAAAACAGAAGCGTGGCCGTTGGCGTCGATGCGGCGATTGCGACACAGACGGCCCGCCGCACGGAAGGCCTTCAGGACCCGGATCACAACGCGTACGCGCTGGCGTCGGCGGATCTCTTCTTCACGGCGGGTCTGGCACAATATACGATTTTCTTTGCTGATATTGTCGGGCTGAGCGGAGCGCCGCCCGACGCTGAAATTCCGTCGCTCACGCTCCTGAACGGGTATACCGCGCGCCTCGTGGCGCAAAACGAACTGAACCTTCGCGAAGCGTGGATGCGCACGGAGCTCTTCGGCCAGCGGCTCGCGCTCACCGCCGGGCGCTTGGACCTGACAGCCTTCTTCGACCAGAACGCCGTGGCCAACGACGAAAGCACGCAGTTCATCAGCGACGCGCTGGTGAACAATCAGATGCTTGGCCTCTCCAGCAACGGCACCGGCTTCGCCTCGGAGTTCGATCCCAAGAACGGGTTCCGATTCAAGTTCGGGTTGCAGCAGAGCAACACCGACGCGACGAACCTGTCGGACTCGTTGTACACGCTGACCGAAGCCGGGTACACGTTCACGCCGTTCGCTCTCCCGGAAGGAACCTATCGTGTGTGGTTTCGAACCGACAACACGACAACCGATACCCGGAAAGGCGTCGGGGTGAGCCTCGACCAGAAGCTGACCACATCGGTCTCGCTCTTCGGCCGCTACGGAACCCAGGAATCCGATTTTGGCGACGACCATTTCTACAGTGCCGGCATCGGCTTCAAGACCGGCATCATTTTCAACCCGGATGACACGTGGGGAATCGGATACGCGCAGATGGATCTGGCCTCTGGCGAGAAAGAAAAACTCACGGAAGGCTATTACAACTTTCATCTCACCGAGCGGCTGCGTTTGTCGTTTCATCTGACGCATGTGCTCGACACGCCGGGGGAGGATAGCAAGTTTGGGTACCTGCTGCCGGGGATCCGGTTTCAGGCGGCTTTTTGAGAACTGGTTTCATAACCCATCTGTGGGGTCCGCCTTCAGGCGGACCAATCCGGCTAAAGCCGGATCCGAGTTATGAATCCCACGAGTTATGAAACTGGTTCTCAGGATTCGACGATAATCAGAAGTGGAGAAAATCATGTCTAACGCGCGACGACGCGGCATCGTGGCGGGGCTCATCATCGCCGGAGCGGCGGTGGGAGCCACCCTCGGCGCCCAGGGCGTCAAGGTGACCGACCCGGCATCCGTGCTTCTCATCGTGAACCGCGACTCGAACGATATCGGGTTCATGGACATCAAGAGCCGCAAGATGCTCGGCCGGACCTTTCTCGGCAACAACGTGAACCCCCACATGGTGATGATGTCGCCGGACGGGCGATACGTCGTCACCGGCGGCACGCGCGCGAACAAGGCGTACATCATCGACACGCGCACGTTACAGCTGGTCAAGACGATCCCGGTCGACATCGCGCCCGGAGCACCTCGCGTTCTCGCCGGACGGCCGATGGTACTACCAGGGGAATCCCGATGGCGATTCGATCTCGGTGATCGACATGCAGTCGCTGAGCAAGGTCAAGACCATTCCGGGATTCGTCGAGCCGCTCAACATCACCTTCACCCCGGATGGGTCAAAGGCCTACATCGGCAATTACGGAGCGCACTGGGTCGGCGTCATCGATGTCAGGCGGCACGAGCTGCTCAAGAAGATCCCGATCGGAGATGTCCCTGGGGTGGCGAAACTCGATCCGGCGAAGTACCTCGGCGAGATCAAAGGGATTAACATTGCCGCGCTCTCGAACGACGGCCGATACCTGTACGCGGCGGACGGCACGCTGGGTATCGTCGGCGTCATCGATACGCAGACCGACAGGGTCATCAAAGTGATTCGTGTCGGGCCCGATCCGTGGCGCATTTACATGAGCCATGACGGCAAGTACGGAGTAACAGCCAACAACGGCGACGAGACCATCTCGATCATCGATACGCGCACGAACAGCGTGGCGGCGACTCTCGAAGCGGGTCCTGACATGACGGGAATCAATTTCGCCCAGGGCAAGGCATTCGTGATTAGCTCGACCAGCGGCTTTGTGTACGTCTATGACATGAACAGCCTGAAACCGGCCGGACGGATTAAGATTGGGACCAACGTCCAGCTCGAGACCGCCACGACGGACGTTGCGGAGGAGAAGCTCTACCTTGCCGAATCGACGAACCACCAGGTTGTCGTCATCGATGCCAGAACGCATGCCATCGAACGCATCGGCAACGTCGGTCTCTTCCCGTGGGGCACGCACGTCATGGACAGCAAGGACAATTACTGCCACTGACGCCACAGGTCTCCTCACCGGTCTGCTCATCGTCATTGGCTCTCGGGGCGCCAGCCGCGCAGGGGGTGCGCGATCACACACGCCTCGAGCCCAACCGGTCCACGGCGGTAACGGACTCCCAGGCCACGGAGTTGACGCTCACGCTGACAGAGGTGTCCGTACGGCCCATTCAGATCTGGGTGCGAACCGCCGGCCGAATTGACGCCGCCCGCAAGACCGTGACCGCCTCAGTCCCAGCAGGCGAGGGCGCGCTCGTAAGAGTCGGCCAGCGGGTTCGTGCGTTTTCGCCGGAGGCGCGTTCGCGGATGTCGCAGGCGCGGATCGAGAGCATCGTGCCCCGAGGGGATCGCGTCGAGGTCCGCGTGACGCTGGCAGGGCAAGGCCTCGCGGACAGCACGCTGTACGTGCTCGAAATCGTCACTGAGACGGGCGAATTTCTGTCGGTGCCGAACGAAGCGATTCTCGAAACCGGCGGGAAACACGTGGTCTACGTTCAGCAGCCGGGCGGCCGGTATACGCCCAGGGAAATCGAGCCAGGCATCCGAGGTGAATTGTTCACGCAGGTGCTGACCGGCCTGACACCCGGCGAGCAGGTTGTGACAACCGGCAGTTTTTTCATCGACGCCGAGCACAAGCTGAAGGGGCCCTAGCCCGATGCCGCGATGATCACCGCCATCATTGAGCACGTCACCCGGTTCCGCTGGGTGGTCTGGACGGTCGTCTCGATGGTGGCCGCTTTCAGCGTCTACGCGATTCGAACCGCCGCTCTCGATGCCATCCCCGATATTTCCGATCCGCAGATCATCATCTACTCGAAGTGGCCGCGCAGCCCGCAGCTGATCGAAACCGAGATCACCGAGCCGGTGATCAGGGCGCTCGCGGGCTCACCAGACATTCAGGCGCTCCGCGGTACCTCCCATATGGGGTACTCGTTCATCTACGTGATCCTGGAGAATCCGGCCCGCCGGGTAGCGGTCCGGCAGTTCCTGGCAGACCGCCTGAACGCGATCCGGTCGCAGCTGCCGGCCGATGCGAACGTGACGATCGGCCCCAATGCCAGCAGCATGGGCTGGATTTTTCAGTACGCGCTGGTCGATCGCGAAGGGTTGCGCGATCTGCGTGAATTGCGCCAGCTGAACGAGAGCCTGGTCAAGCCGTCGCTGCAGGCGGCACCCGGGATTGCCGAGGTGGCGTCGGTGGGTGGCCTTGAAACGCAGTATCAGGTCAAGCTGTTTCCGCCGCTTCTGAGCGCGCGGGCGATCTCGCTGCGGCAGGTGATCGCCGCCGTCCAGGGTGCGTTTCAGGAGGCGGGCGGGCGCACCATCGAGGTGACCAACCGGGAATACCAGTTGCGCGGCGGCGTCGCTCCAGGCAGCGTGGACAAGCTCGAGTTCCTCGTTCTGGGCCGTGACAAGGACGGGCAACCGGTGCAGTTGAAGGACGTCGGGTACGTCCAGGTCGGCTACGACCTTCGACGCGGCATCGCCGATCTCGACGGCACCGGCGAGGTCGTGGGCGGGATCGCGGTCATGGAGCAGGGCGGGAACGTGCTGGCGGTAACACGAACCCTGCTCCAGAAGCTCGAGGAGCTCAAAGGCTCGCTTCCCGCTGGGATCGAGGTGATTCCGACCTACAACCGCGCGTCCTTGATCTGGGACACGCTGACCAATTTCTTCCAGGCCCTCGTCTACGAGCTGATCGTCGTCATCCTCGTGATCGCCGTGGCGCTGAAGAACATCCGCGCGGCCGTCGCGCCGGTGTGTGTACTGCTGTTCGGGACGTTGTTCACGGCATTGCCGCTCGCGGCCTTTGGCCAGACCATCAACCTCTTTTCTCTGGCCGGGCTGGCCATCGCGATCGGCGAGATGGCCGACGCGACCATCGTGATCGTCGAAAACTGCGCGACACAGCTCGCCCGGCAGGCGCATGCGAGCGCGGCCGAAAGAATGAATACGATCATTCGCGCCACCGCGCAAATGACCCGACCGCTGCTGTTTTCGATGCTCATCATCGTCACGTCCTTCCTGCCGATCTTTTTCCTTGGCGAACGCGAGGGGCGGCTGTTCAATCCGCTGGCGTTCAGCAAGACGTTCGCGATGGCCTTCTCGACGCTGCTGACGCTGTTCCTCCTCCCGGTGGTCATCGTCTGGGTGTTCAAAGCGGGTGTGTTGCCGACCAGCGACCAGCGCGAGGGGATGATTGTCCGGACTGTACCGTGCGGCGCTGATCGGGACGATTCGATATCGCTACGCGTTTGTCGGCATCAGCGCGGCGCTGCTGGTTGCGGCGGCCGTCGTGATGGCGGGCTTCCAGAAGGACTACATGCCGGAGATGGAGGAAGGCTCGATTCTGTACATGCCGACGACGCTGCCGGGTCTGCCATCGCGGGAGGCCGGCTGGATTCTTCAGCAGATGGACCGCAAGCTGAAAGCGTTCCCGGAGGTCGAGCGCGTGTTCGGCAAGCTCGGGCGGGCCGACAGCGCTACCGACCCGGCGCCGGTTGCGATGATCGAGACCACCGTGACGCTCAAGCCCCGGTCCGAATGGCGCGCGGGCATGACCAAAGACAAGCTCGTCGGCGAAATGAACCAGGGTATGCAGATGCTGGGTTACGTGAACAGCTGGACCCAGCCAATCAGCACGCGCGTCCTGATGCAGGACACCGGGATCCAGACTCCGGTCGGGATCAAGGTGAAGGGCGCGGAGCTCGCGGTGGTCCAGGAAATCGCGCAGAACATCGAACGGCTGCTCGGCGACTTCCCGGGGACGCAGACGGTGATCGCGGAGCGGATCTCGCAGGGCTATTTCGTCGACGCCCAGCTCGATCTCGAGCGCATGGCCGCGCGCGGCGTGACCATCGACGAGGCGCTGCCGACGGTGAGGTTCGCCGTGGGCGGCGACAACGTCGTCGGCATCAGGCAGGCGGACAAGACGGTCGTGCCGTTGGCGATCCAGGTACTCGCCGGAATACATCGATACGCTCGACAAGGTGCGGAACACGCCGGTCATAACCGGCGACGGCCGGTCAGTTGCGCTCAGTGAGATTGCCGACGTCGCGGTGCGTGAGGCGCCGGAGATGATCCGGAATGACAACGGCGAGCTGGCCGGTTATGTCTACGTCTATCTTGGGGACACGACCGGTCCCGCGTACGTGGAGCAGGCGCGGGAATATCTGCGCAGCAACCTCGAGATGCCGCCTGGATACTCGACCGAATGGACCGGGCTTTACCAGTACGCGGAGGAGGCCCGCTCGAAGCTCCGCGTGGTGGTCCCTGTCACGCTCATCATCATGTTCGGATTGTTGCTGCTGGCGTTCCGATCCGTCGCCGACAGCTCATTGATCATGCTGTCGGCGCCCTTCGCGCTGGTCGGCGGCGTCTTCCTGCAGTGGCAGTTCGGGTTCTCGATGACCACGGCCGTCATCATCGGCTACGTGTCGCTGTTCGCCGTGGCGATTCAGACGGGCATCATCATGATTGAGTTCATTCGCGAGGCGCTCGCGCATCGGACGGCGGACCAGTCGTACATGGAAGCCGTTGTCGAAGGCTCCGTGTCGAGACTGCGGCCCAAGCTGATGACCGTCGCGACCACCGTTCTGGGGCTGCTGCCGATCATGGTGGCCACTGGATCCGGAATGGACATCGCGAAGCCAATCGCCACGCCCACGTTCGGCGGGATGATCAGCTCCACGATTTACGTACTCTTTCTGATTCCGTGTCTGTTTGCCATCGGAGAAGACCTCCGCCGCCGGCGGATGTTTGCGGCTCGTCCCGCGTTGTGGGCGCTAATCGCTGTCATCGCCTGCGCGGGAACCGCGTGCACCCGAAACAGCACGCGCCGAACTCCGGGAGCTCCAGCGCGTGCAATCGGAGGGACTGGACGTCGTCCTGTTGTCGGAGCGCGATCGGCTGCGCTTCGGGAAGGACTCGTTCGTGATCGAATTCAGGTCGGTGACCAACGGAAGCCTGGTGGACGTCGGCAATGTATCCGGCAGCGCGACCATGTCGATGGCCGGGACACCCATGCTCGGAGGGATGACCATGTCGCGAACGGATGTGGCCGGACGGTACGCGGCCGCGAGCGATCTGTCGATGACCGGAACATGGCGCGTGACGGTTCAGTGGGACGGCCCGGCGGGGAAGGGCTCTGCCGCCTTCTCGAGCGACGTGCAGTAGGGCAGTTACCAGGCTTTACGCGAAAAACAAACGCCTTAGACTAGGCTGCGTTTACTGGCCGCGTGCGTTCGGCCCCGGCGGCGCGCGGCAGGGTAATCCTGAACGTGCTGCCCGCGCCGGGCGCCGCGGCCGGCTCGAGCGTCAGCTGACCGCCGTTGGCTTCGACCGCCCACCTCGAGATCGACAACCCCAGTCCCGCGCCGCCAATCGCGCCAAATCGCGCATCGCCGCCCCGATCGTACCGATCGAAGATCCGGGTCCGAAGCTCGGGGGCAATGCCCGGTCCGGTGTCGATGACATCGATCGTCACCGCCGCCGGCAACTTCGACACGCGCACGCGGATCGCGCCGCCGGGAGGCGTGTACTTGATGGCGTTGTCGACGAGATCGATGAGCGCCTGCCGCAGGACCTGCCGATCGCCGATGCCGCGCGGTTCGCCAGACTGCTCGACGGTAAGCGACTGCTGTTTTTCCTCGGCCAGCACGCCGAGATGGCCGGCCACCTCTTCAGCCAGTTCGTGCAGGTCGATCACTTCCTGCGCCAGCTTGGTCTGGCCCGTTTCCGCTCGCGACCATCGCAGCAACCGGTCCACGAGCGATGCCAGCCGATCGACTTCCTCGAGCATGCTGCCGATGATCCCGCGATAGGCCCTCTCGTCGCGCCGCTCGCGCAGGCCCACTTCGCCCACGCTGCGGATGGCGGTGAGCGGGGTCCGCAGTTCGTGGGAGACATCGGCCGTGAACCGGCGCATCTGATCGAACGACGCCTCGAGGCGGCCGAGCGTCTCGTTGAACACCGAGGCCAGCCGGCCAAGCTCGTTGGTCGGATTGCCGATCGGCAGGCGGTCGTGGAGGTTTTCGGCGGTGATCGACTGCGCGCGCTCCGCCATGCGCTCGACCGGCGCCAGCGCGCGGCGCGCCAGGGTGTAGCCAAAGAATCCCGCCGTCACCACGCCAATCGGCAGCCCGAGCAGGAGAATGAACAGGAGGCCGGTCATCTCGTCGCGCATCACCATCTCGGAGCGCGCGACCTGGATGATCACCTGCTTGCTGCTCGTCGGCCGCCCGCCCCGGTCGAAAAACCGCAGCGTGGTCGGTCTCGTCAGAACGCGGTACGTGGTATCGGCAGTCGGGATGGAGACGATACCGTCGTCGGCCCGCTCGATCAGCTTTTCCGTCTCCGGAATCGGGTCGAGGTCGGCCTTGGTGGTCCGGAAGATCACCTCGCGCCGGCTCGGTCGCGCGCCGCAACCGGTCTCGTCTACGCACCAGACCTGCAGCCAGGGGATGTTTTCACCGAACGTTCCTTCTCCTTCGAACCATTTGAGCGATCCGTCCGGGCAGCTGGTCGGCCATGGCGGCCGCCCATTGATAGTCGTAGCGGACCTCGGCGTCGAGCGACCGCGACGCGTTCCGGCTGACGAAAAGGAACACCGCACCCGCGTACACGGCGAGCACCAGGAGCATGGCGGCGACGTTCCACAATGTCAGCGAAAGACGTACGCTGTGCGACCGCCACCAGCTCATCGCCGATCTTCCAGGCTGGGCGCTCATGCTTCCTCCTCACGAAGCGTGAACCCCACGCCGCGTACGGTCTGAATCAGCTTGACGACGCTGTCCGCGTCGATCTTTCTGCGGAGCCTCGCGATGTGAACGTCAATCACGTTGTCGAGCGAGGTCGTACGGGCCGTTTCGTGCCACACGTCGGTGGCGAGCGTGCCCCGCGACACGACCTGACCCTCGTACCGCAGCAGGTACTCGAGGAGCTCGAACTCGCGCAGCGTGAGCTCCACCTTGCGTCCCGCGCGCGTCACCTTCCGCGCGACGAGGTCCATCTCCAGATCGCCGATGCCGAGACGGGCCGCGCCGCTCGAGCGGCCGCGCCGCAGCAGGGCGCGCATCCGCGCCACGACTTCGGCGAAGGCGAACGGCTTGACGAGGTAATCGTCGGCGCCGCTGTCGAGGCCGGTGACGCGATCGTCGAGCGTATCGCGGGCCGTCAGCACGAGCACCGGCGTTTCGTAGCCCTGTTCGCGAAGCGTTCTCAGGACCTCGAGGCCGTCCCGGCCGGGCAGCAGCAGGTCCAGCAGCACGATGTCGAACGGATCGGTCTTCAGGCGAACGAGGGCCGCTTCGCCGGTGTGTTCGACGACCACCTCGTATCCTTCACCTTCAAGGCCTTCCTTGAGGGCGCTGGCGACCTTGTGTTCGTCCTCGACGACGAGCACCCTCACAGGTTCAAGATCGGGCTTCATGGTGTCCTGGCGGGCTCGCGGGACTGCTTGCATCGGCGTCAGCGTTCCCTTTCAGCTCGCCTGTTCCGTTTCGAGGAGCGTCATGCTTGCGGGCGGGTATCGTTCGCCGGCCGCGCTCCCGAGGGGAAACGCCTGGTCCAGGGCGGCGATGTCTTCAGCCGTCAGCACGATTTCGGTCGCGGCCGCGTTCTCCTCGAGATACCTCCGACGTTTGGTCCCGGGAATCGGGACGATGTCGTCGCCCTTCGCCAGCAGCCAGGCGAGCGCCAGCTGCGGCGCCGTGCATCCCTTCGCCACGGCCATCTCTTCGAGCCGTTGCACGAGCTCGACGTTGTGCTGCAGGTTCTCGTCCTGGAATCGAGGGAGGCCCCGCCTCACGTCGTTTGGCGCAAGGTGAGCGAGGTCTTTCACGCCGCCGCTCAGAAAGCCGCGTCCGAGCGGACTGAAGGGAACGAACCCGATGCCGAGCTCGCGGCAGGCGGGAAGCACGGCCCGCTCGGGCACGCGCGACCACAGCGAATATTCGCTCTGAAGCGCGGCGATGGGGTGGATGCGGCACGCTCGCCGCAGCGTGTCGGGGCCGGCCTCCGACAGCCCAAGGAAGCGGACTTTCCCTTCCTGGACCAGCCCGGCCATGGCGCCGACCGTATCCTCGATCGGCACCTTCGGGTCCACCCGGTGTGCGTAATACAGATCGATGACCTCGACGCCGAGGCGCTCGAGGCTCGCCTCGCACGCGGCCTTGACGCGCTCGGGCCGGGCGTCGACGTCGGTCGCCGGGCCGCTCGGGCCCGGAATCAGCCCGAACTTTGTCGCGAGCACCACTTCGCGGCGGCGCGCTTTGATCGCCCGGCCCAGCAGCGTCTCGTTCGCACCCTTGCCGTAGGCATCCGCCGTATCGAGGAAGGTGACGCCCAGATCCAGCGCCCGATGGATGGTCCGGACCGATTCCTCGTCGTCGCCCGCGCCATAGCTCTGCGACATCCCCATGCAGCCGAGGCCGATTGCCGACACCGTCAGGCCGCTCGTTCCAAGCTGTCGTGTTTTCATGAGAGTCTGAACCTTGAGCCTTGCAGTCCCCTTTATATGAGCGCGCTTCGATGGGGTCAAGGGGCGGCCGATTGGCAGCCACGCGCGCCTGGAGATACAATGCCGTTCTGCCCGAGAGATCGGTCTTACTCAGAGAGCTGGAGAAGACACGACATGCGAAGGTTCGTTGGTCTGATTGGTTTCCTGGCATGCCTGACAATCGCCGCCACTGCGCTGGCGCAGTACGGGCACCCGTTGAAAGGTCAGTGGAGTGGCGACTGGGGTCCGAACGCGACGACCCGGAATCGTGTGCTGCTCGACCTGGATTGGAACGGCAAGACTGTCGTCGGAACGATCAATCCGGGGTCTGCAAACCCCGTAACGCTGAAGAACGTTGTCGATCAGCCGGTGCTGCCCAATTACGACGCATGGACCGTTCGCATGGAGGGAGCCGGCAAGGACGGGGTCGCGATCGTCATCGAAGGGAAAGTCGTGAACCTGGGCGCGTATGACCGCACCATGAGCGGGACATGGACGCAGGGCGGCCAAAAGGGCGACTTCAAGCTGACCAGGAACTAAAAAAGCCGGGTCCAAAGGACCCGGCCTACTTCTCCCGCGTTTGGTCTAGCCTCTAACCTCTAACCTCTAACCTCTAACCTCTAACCTCTAACCTCTAGTCCTTGTGCGGTTTGTCCCCGAAGAGCGGTTCGCCGAAGTCGTCCTTCAGCCGGAGCATGAACCGGTTGTTCTCCTGGCAGATGTACTCGGTGAGCTCGTCGGTCGGATTGAAATTGATGTCCCAGGCAACCGTGAACGGCTTGGTGTAGGCGCCTGGATCGTCGATGAGCGCTTCGTAATGGAGCGTTTCCTTGTTCGGGCGCGTGAACTTTTCCACCACATGAAGCTTGTCGGTATGCGGATGGCCGTAATAGTCGAGCCACGTGCCTTCGTGGAAACCGACGACGTCGACGACCAGCGTGTCGCCTTCCCACTTGCCGACTGAGTGGCCGAGCCACGTGAGCGGCAGGTCGTCGCCAGTCGGGTGCGGCCGGCCGTCCATGTAGATTTCCCGCCAGATGTGCGCGCCGCCCTCGAACACGATGAAGATTCGCGACTTGTCCGGCATCTGGATGAACTCGGCCGGGTACGGCGTCGCAAAGAGGCGCGGCCCACCGGGCGGCAGGCAGTAGCCCTCAGGGTCGTACTTCGACGAGTTCATCGTGTTGTAGTTGTACATCGCGGCCGCCCAGGGCTGGAACGGCACGAACGGCTCTGCGGGCGCCCCGCCGCGGCCGCCGACGGGCTTGCCCGCGGGACCGACGTTGGCGACCACGGGGAACGGCTTGCCGGTCGCCGGGTCGAGCACCCGCGCGCCCATGTTGGTGATGTAGGGAAGGTCCCACACGCCCTTCTCGCCCGGCACCCGACCGAGGTTCACGGTGCCATCGGCAAGCCGGGGCGTCGGCGTGGTCGGCTTTGGCGCCGCCCCGCGGCCGGCCTGAGCCTGCACATCCGGATTTGCCGAGAACGACAACACGGCAACCGCCCCGACTGCGGCGGCGACCGCAACTATCTTGTGACTTCGCACAGATCTCTCCTCGCGTCGTTCGATTTCGGGTGGGCGAGCCTTCAGTTGGCCGGGTCGCCGCTCGAGCCGGCGAACATCTTCTTGCCGGTGCTCGCCAGGATGCACAGTGCTGGCGTTGGCGTTATTGCTGCCGTCCTTCGCCGCGCTGCCCTCGACCGTGACGACGTCGCCGATCTTCAGCGAGTTGCGGGTCCAGCCCCGGCGCATCAGCCCGTTCGGGCTGCCCATTTCCCAGCCCCAGTTGGTGATCTTGCCGGTCGGCTCGTCCTTGACGTCGATGTAGAACCAGATGTGCGGGTTCATCCACTCGACCTTCGTCACGACCCCGGTCGCCTTGATCGGTTTATCGCGATCGAATTCTGCGGAAAACGCGTGATGCGCGACGGTCGGTGCCGCCGCCACGAGCAGACCAAACGCGGCAACGAAAACTGCCATCCTGGTTCTCATCGATTCCTCCGTGCGAGATTGCCGGGTGTCCACAAAAGTCGGTTTATTATCGTCGCTCCCATGAGCAGCTGTCAATTCCAATGCTCACTACCATTTACAGGAGACCAACCATCGGTCCGATGACCATCAGCAACCCGGTCATGAGGATCACCCAGAAAACACTGATGATGGCGCCTGGCACGAACATGTCGAACATCTTGTAATAGCCCCGGCTGTAGGTGACGAGCGGCACCGCGTCGAGCGGCAACAAGAAGGCGCACGACGCCGTAAAGATGACCGGCAGCGCGTAGAGGGCCGGATTCACGCCGGCGGCGTTCCCGAGCAGCATGATCGGCGGGATCATGACCGCCACGATCACCGGATTAATCGGCAGCAGAAGGTGAATGACGACGGTGAAGGCGCTGATCGCGGCGATGACCGCCATCGCGCCCCAGTCCTGCATGCCGCCGAGCGCCGTATCGGCCAGCCACTTGGCGAGCCCCGTCCGCGACGACGCGGTTCCGAGTGAGGTGACGGCGCCGATCATCATCAGCGTGTCCCAGCCCGTGGCGTTCTGCACTTCTTTCCAGGTGAAGAGGCCCACGCCCGGCAGGAACATCGCGCAGGCGCCGAGGATGCTGATCATGAAGATGTCCAGCGCCGGCACCCACGTGCTCGAAATCCACAGCACCCCCAGCACGGACATGAACCCGATCACCTTCCGCTCCTGGGTATTGAAGGGGCCCAGCGCCCGGCGCTCGCGGTTGATGTCCTCCAGCACGCCGATCGTCTTGATTTCCGGCGGATAGAACTTGACGAGCACCCATGCCGCGATCGGCAGCAGGATGATGATCATCGGGATGCCGATCGCCATCCAGTGAAGGAAGGGGACGCGGGCGCCGCCGTTGGCCTCGATGATCGACAGGCCGAGCAGGTTGATCGAGCTGCCGGCGGGCGTGCCGACGCCGCCGATGAGCGATCCGATCGGAATCCCCATCATGACCGCCTTGCCGAACTGCGAGCCGGGGCGGATGTTCAGCTTGTCGAAAATGCCGAGGGCGATAGCCATGAAGATCGCCGCGCACGGCACGTCCGACACGATCGTGGAAATCAGCCCCGTCCCGATGACGAACACGTAGACGGCGCGCGTGGCATCGGTGCCGGCCAGCGAAATCATCCACAGCGCGAATCGCTGGGCCAGTCCGCTCTTGATCCACGCGTACGCGATGAAGAACATCACGAGCACGAAGAAGAACGGGTTGCTGATGAAGCTTGCCGCGGCCGCGCCCATCATCTGGCCGGGCGTGGCGTTGGGATTGGGCGGCACCACGATGGCGGTGAGCCGAAAGAGCGGCTGGAGCGCGAGGGCCAGCAGCGACGTCACCGCAATCGGGATCGCTTCGGTCGCCCACAGCACCAGGATGCCGACAAACAGCGCGGCCATCCGGTGGCCCTGGACACTGAGCCCTTCCGGGGTGGGCAGCATGAGCGCGACGGCGGTGACGACGACTGGCCCCCAGCAGGCCGAGCACTTCGATCCGCTGCGGCTGGGGAGCGATTTCGGGCTTTGACGGCGGGGCAGTGACTGCTGTGGCCATGGTCTCCTCTGTTATCTGACCTGCGCTCCTCTAATGCGTCGTCTGCGTCTGTTTGGCCTGCGCGGCGGGCGCGCGGTGGCTCGTCGCGAAGATCACGTGGAGCGCCATCAACGCCTGGAGCGGGTGCGCTCCCGCTTCGACGAGCGGCCCGACGTGCTCGCTCACGAGTCCGCCCTTCCCGACGTTGACCATTTCTTCGGCGGCCTTGCGCTGCGGCGGCGCGAGCTCGTACTCCTTCACCACCGCATCGAAGTTGTTCACAATCCGATCGCGCAGCTCCGCGCTGTGGCGGCTTTCGAAGAGGAGCTTGTTCAGGCCGTAGGCCTCGGCTGGCGGATGCTTGTAGTAACGGGTAGGCCTGGTTCTGGAACTTGAATCCGCCGAACTGCTCGGCGACTTTCATCGGCTCCGTTTTGCGCGCCCGCTCCGGCAGGAAGCGCATCATCGACAGACCGTGATGCCAGGTCGGGATGTAGTCGATCAGCTCGCCGCGCTGTGCGCCGATCGCGCCGAACATCGCCGCCCAGTTCAGCATCTCCGTGTTGCCGACTTCGTCGAGCTGCAGGTTGGTCATGCTGAGCAGCGCGTCGGCGTTGCCCGCCTCGAACTGAGACACCATCCAGCGGTCGAAATCGAATTCGGGATGGAGGTACTTCGTGGTCCCGGGGAAGTGCGACATGCCCCCGCTGGCGATGATCGCCACGCGCTCCTTGCGGCTCTTGACGATCTCCGCCAGCGCCTTGCCGAACGCGGCGCAGCGCTGTGGCGTCGGCAGCGGCGGCACGTACACGTTCGTGAAGAACGGGATGACCGGGATATCGCGCTTGCCGATGACGAACTCGAACGGCACGGCGAACGCGTGGCCGAGCTCGGCGTCTTCAGAGTACGCCACGTCGAAGTTCTTCTTGGTCACGAGCTGCGTCAGGATGTCCTCGGCCATCTCGCGATGGTTCCGGCAGAATGATCTCCCGGCCGGCGAACCGCGCGGTGGCCTTGCTGCCCGCGATGATGCAGAACGCCGGAATACAGGTCGGCGAAAAGGTCTCGACGTGATCGCTGCCGAGAAACAGGATGACGTCCGGCTTGGTTTCGTCGAGGACCGTGCCGAGCTCCCGCATCGCCGCGGCAGCCTGCTTGAGCTGCTCCGGGTTCTCGTCCGGAGGATGGGTAAACAGATACGGCGTATGGCACGTGCCGATGGCGGCAACGATTTCACCCATGATGATTCTCCCTACGCTCTCTTCAATTCGTCCACGTATTGCACGCCCATTTCGGCCAGCTTGGCGCGCAATCCATAGAAGTCTAAACCCAGTTCGCCGCTGCGCAGCCGCTCTCGTGTTTTCTGTTCCTTGGCCAGGCGGTCGCTGGCCAGGCGGGCCACCTCGGCGGCAGCGCTCCTTGGGACGACGACAACGCCGTCCACGTCCGCGACGATGACGTCGCCGGGGTGGACGATGGCGCCGGCGCAGACGACCGGGACGTTGACGGAGCCCGGGGTGTTCTTGACCGTCCCCTGGGCGCTGATCGCCTTCGACCAGACCGGAAACTCCATGGTCGTCAGGTCGGCGACGTCCCGGACGCCGGCGTCGATGATCAGGCCGACGATCCCATGGGCCTTCGCGGACTCGCCGAGCAGCTCGCCGAACATCCCATCGGTCGATTCCGACGTCGTCGTGACCACCAGGACGTCCCCCGGCTGACATACGTCGATCGCCGCATGGAGCATCAGGTTGTCGCCCGGATGGCACGAGATCGTCAGGGCAGCTTCCGCCGATCTTCGCCGTCGGGTAAATCGGGCGCATATAGGGGCGCATCAGTCCGGTGCGGCCCTGCGCTTCGTGAACGGTGGCGACGCCAAGCTCGCCGAGCGTGCGGATGTCGCCGGCCTCGGCGCGCGGGATTCGACGAACGATCGTGGGTTTCACAACAGACTCCGTGCCGGGTCCAAAAGGACCCGGCCTACAACCGGGCCCAATGGACCCGGCCTACAGCTTCAGGCGGGGATACACCTTCCGGGCGTTCCCCTCGAACATCTTCCGCTTGTCCTCGGCGCTGAGCCACGCGGCTTTGTCGAGATACTTCTTGGTGTCGTCGTAATAGTGCCCCGTCTCGGGGTCGATCCCTCTCACTGCGCCGACCATCTCCGAGCCGAACAGGATGTTGTCCACCGGCACGATCTTCAGCAGCAGCTCGATGCCGGGCATGTGGTAGACGCAAGTATCGAAGAAGACGTTGTTGCGGATCAGGTCCGTGAGCAGCGGCCGCTTCATGTCCTGCGCGATACCGCGGTAGCGGCCCCAGTGGTACGGCACGGCCCCGCCGCCGTGCGGGATGATGAACCGCAGGGCCGGGAAGTCCTTGAACAGATCGGCGGTCAGGAACTGCATGAACGCCGTCGTGTCGGCGTTGATGTAGTGCGAGCCGGTGGTGTGGAAGTTCGGGTTGCACGACGCGCTGACGTGAACCATGGCCGGCACGTCGAGCTCGACCATCTTTTCGTAGAACGGATACCACGACTTGTCGGTCAGGGGCGGCGCCGTCCAGTGCCCGCCGGAAGGGTCCGGGTTCAGGTTGCAGCCGATGAACCCGAGCTCGTTGACGCAGCGCTCGAGCTCGGCGATGCAGTTGGCCAGCGGGTCGCCGGGCGTCTGCGGCAGCTGGCACACGCCGACGAAGTTCTGCGGGTAGAGGCTGCAGACCCGGTAGATCAGATCGTTGCAGTGCTGGGTCCAATGCAGGCTGGTCGTGGCGTCGCCGATGTGGTGCGCCATCGCCGACGCGCGCGGCGAAAAGATGGTGACGTCGGTTCCGCGCTCCCGCTGCAGCTTCAGCTGCGCATTCTCCAGGCTCTCGCGGATCTGGTCGTCGGAGATCTTGATGGAGCCCTTTGCGGCGACGTGCGCCGGGTCCTTCAAGCCGGCGATCTGGGCGTCGCGGTAGGCCTGCAGCTCGTCGGGCGCGGTCGTGTAGTGCCCGTGGCAGTCGATGATCATGGCCTATTTGTTCATTGCCTTTTCGATGCGGTCGAGCAGCGCCATCGTCGGCACGCAGCTGGCGGCGCTCGATTCCGGTTCCCGCCCCTCGCGGATCGCGCCGACGAACTCCACGTCCTGCCGATCGAAGGCGGGCATCGGGTTCGAGCGGCACGTCCTTGCCCTCGCTGTCGGTCATCGAATCCCGGTAGACCTTATAGGTGTCCTCTTCGCCGATGTAGCGATAGAACCCGCCGAACGGCCCCTTGTTGTTGAACGACATCGCCATGGTGAAGAGCGGCCCCTTCCTGTTTTTCATGGCGACGGTGAGGTCCATCGGGATGCCCAGTTCTTTGTGGTCCGGTCCCTTCTGGCCCCAGACCTCCCAGTTCGGATCGTCCACCAGCCACTGCGCGATGTCGACCGAGTGGCAGCCGTGGTGCCAGAGCAGGTTGTCCACCCACGATCGCGGCTGCCCGTGCATGTTGAGATTGGTGCGCCGGAAGAAGTAGGTCTCGACCACCATGTGATGGAGGTGGAACGTGCCTTCCTGGATGCGGCGCTTGATCTCGCGATGCGTGCGGCGAGAAGCGGCGCGTGTGCGTGACCATGCAGATCTTGCCGGCCTTCTTCGCCGCCGCCAGCATGCGCTCGGAATCGGGCAGGTTCAGCGCCATCGGGATTTCGACCTGGACGTGCTTGCCTTTCGACAGCGCCAGAACGGTTTGATCCGCGTGCTGCTCGCTCGGCGTGGTCAGGATCACGGCGTCCACGCCCGGCCGGTCGATGCACCGCCTCGAGGCTGGTCGAGTGAAACGGAATCTTCCATTCGTCGGCAAACGCCTTCCCGGATTCTTCAGTGCGGCTGGCGATCGACACCACCTCGACGCCGTCGATCTTCTGCAGCGCCTTCATGTGGATGACGCCCATGGCGCCGGTCCCCGCGAGAGCAATCTTCATTCAGCCTCTCCTGAAACTCTCCACCATCGAGGACGCTGAGGACGCGGAGATCAAGTCGTACAAGATTGTTCCTCCGTGTCCACAGTGTCCTCCGTGGTTGCTAGTGTGGTCATTCTTCGACCAGCCGCGTGGGATTCGTCACCGCCATCGTCCGGACCTCGTCGACGGAAAAGCCGGCGTCGAGGAGACGCTGCGCGAACATCGCGAACCCTTCGGCGACGGGCGGATTGATGGTCTGGCCAAGATCGGTGGAGATCAGCGTCCGCGACACGCCGGTCGTGCGGATGTTCGCGAACGCCGTCTCCCAGGGCGCTTTGTTCGTATAGGTCGTCGTGAAGCAGTGCTCGATGATCGCGCCCAGGTCGGCCAGCTCCTTCTGCTCGTCGCCGGTCAGGCTCTGCGACGGGAATTCGGCGTGGGTGACGAGCACTTTCTTCACGCCGATCTCGCGCGCCGCGCGCACCAGCGCGAAGATCTCGCGCCGCCCCAGGTGGCCGGTGGCGAGGATCATGTTGTGCTTGGCGATGCGCTCCAGGCAGCGGCGCGCCGGCTCCACGACTTTTCCCGACGCGTCGAGGGCGTTCAGCGGCGGCGGCGAGATGCCTTCCGCGGCCAGCTCGCGCTGGATCTTGGCCCAGAAGGGCAGCTTGTCGCTGCGCGCCGTCGAGGCGCCCGGCCGTTTCGTTCTCCGCGTCGACGGTCGGCATCCACACGATCTTGCAGTCCGACCGGCCGGCGAGCTCGACCGCGACCGGGTTGAATCCGCCGACGCTGTGATTCAGCGTGATCGCCCCGCACGCCTTGAACCCTGGCACGGCTTTGTCGGACGACCTGCGCGCGCTCGCCCGTCTGGCACGTAATGGGACTTCAGGACGAACCCCTTCAGTCCGTGCGCCAGGAACTCTTTGGCGCAGTCGATATCGTCGATGCGCCGCGGAATCACATCGGGGCCGACGTGAATCTGCACGTCGTAGGCGCCCTCGAGGCACTTCCAGGCGGCTCCGGTCACCTGTATCGTCTCGGTCATGCGTCCTTCCACACCTGGCGCGCCGTGTCGACCACGAGCCGCAGCTTGCGCCACTGATCGTCTTCGGTCAGCAGGTTGCCTTCCATCGCCGAGGCGAAGCCGCACTGCGGGCTGACGGCGAGATTTTCGAGCGGGATGTAGCGGCTCGCCTCCTCGATGCGGCGGGTCAGCTCCTCTGCGGACTCGAGCTCCGGCAGCTTGCTGCTGACGAGGCCCAGCACCACGGCCTTGTTCCTGGGCACGAACCGCAGCGCCTCGAATGTGCCGGCGCGATCGGAGTCGTACTCGAGGAGAAAGAGGTCCACGTCCAGCTGGTTGAACAGCTTTTCCGCAATGGGGTCGTAGCCACCTGAGGCGTACCACTGGCTCCGGTTGTTCCCCCGGCACAGATGGATGGCGAGCGTGACGCCGGGCTTCCTCGCGCCTTCCAGGCAGGCGTTGTCGGCGCGGACCGCCTCGTCGAGCGCCTCCTCGGGGTCGAGGCCCATCTCCTGCTGGATATGCTGCCGCCACTTGGGGTCGATGTAATAGCTGTAGCGCGGCGCGTCGAGTTGAATGTATTTCACGCCGTCGGCGACGAGCGCCTGGATCTCGGCCTTGATGATCGGCACGATGTCCCAGAGAAATGCCGAGTGATTCGGATAGGCCTTCTCGCTGAGGCCTTTCTTGTAGCAGATCGCGGGAAACTGATTGGCCGTCGGCAGGGTCACCTTGATGTCGCCGGGAGCGTGGCGTTTCAGGAAGTCGACCTCGTGATCGGTCAGGCGCTTTTTCTGAACGATCTTCTCGACCGCGATGCCCGCGAGGCCGGACCTGGCGGCGCTGCCACCCGATGTTCCGCCGATCGCCGAGGACGCGCCCTTCCAGGTCCGGGTAATCTCGCCCCGTTCGGTCCAGGCCTTCGACGGAATCATAGAAGTCGCTCATGAATCCCGCGCGGCGAAATTCGCCGTCGGTGAAGATCTCGAGCCCCGCGGCCTTCTGGTGCTTCAACGCCTCGAGAATGTACGTGATCCTCGAGGGCCGTCAGCTGGTCGCGTGAAACATTCGGGTCGCTGCGGGCGTCGAGCAGCGCTTTCGGGCGGAGGAGGCTGCCCACATGGTCCGCCCGGTAAGAGATTGTCATGTCCGGAGCGCGATACTCTCGCGGTTGCGCGTTTTCGTCAAGCATGCGATAAGGTTGACCCATGTCTACCAAACAAAAGCTCATTGATGGCCTGAACGGCGACCTCAACCGCGAGCTCGAAGCCGTCCTTCGGTACATCTATCACTCCGCGACGGCGACGAGCCTGCTGGGGCACGAGCTTCGCGAGGTGCTGAAGACCGACATCACCGGCGAGGTCAACCACGCGGTCTTTCTCGCCGACAAGATCGCGGCCCTCGGCGGCGAGGTCAAGATTCAGCCGGCGATGCCCAAGAAGGTCAAATCGGCCAAGGAGATGCTCGAGGAGAACGTCGCCGCCGAACGAAGCGTGGTGGCGAGCTACACGGAGCGCATCGCGCAGGCCGAGGAATTCGGCGACAAGGGCCTGGTGATCCGGCTCGAGGACATTCTCGCCGAAGAGACGGATCACGCGGAGGAGCTGGAGCGGCTGGCGCGCTGACGGATTTCCGGCAGCGTCTTCAGCCAAACTTCAGTTGACAACGAAGCTGCGGCGGCGATAATCGGCGCAGCGTCCAAACGCGCGCCGGGTGACTGACGCGCGCTTCTGACATCGAGGGAGCCCCGTATATGCGAGTCGTCGGCGTGATGGTCGCGCTACTCATGTTCACCGCCGTTTCCACCGCCCAGGCGCCGGCCGCCAAGCCCGAGTCCACCCTCCTGCAGGTGATGCGCGGCGATTCTGTTTCCGAATTCGAACATCATCTTCGATGCGCAAGACGAGGATCCGGGCGCGCCGAAGAAGGAGGGCGCCGAAACCAAATACGGCGGCGTCTACGGGGGCTGGATGGCCGTCGAAAATGCCGCGCTCGCGCTGGCGGAATCTGCCAACCTGCTCATGATTCCCGGACGCCTGTGTGGAAACGGCAAGCCCGCTCCCCTGACCCGGCCGGACTGGATGAAGTTCGTCGCAGAGCTTCGCACCGCCGGCCAGGCCGCCTACAAGGCCGCCCAGTCGAAGAACCAGGACAATATCGTCGATGCGGCCGGCGTGGTCACCGAGGCCTGCGCCGCCTGCCATGATGTCTACCGCGAAAAGCCCAACCTGGCAGATCGGTGCACGCCCTGATGACCTGAGAGAGAGCAGCCTTCGAGTGGGTGGAAGCGTTTTCGACCAGCGTTGCGCTCCGCGAATCGACCTACGGTTACACAATCCTGCTGACGTCGCATGTCGTCAGCATGTGCCTGTTCCTCGGGCTGATCATCATGATGGACCTGCGTCTGGCGGGGTTTGGAAACCTCAGGACGCCGGTTTCCGAGATCCAGAAGCGCCTGTTCCCATGGCAAATCGTCGGCCTGGTCGATCACTTCCCTCAGCGGGTTCCTGCTGTTCTACAGCCAGCCGACGCGCTACTACGGAAAGGCGCTGTTCTGGCTGAAGCTCGTGCTGATGGCGCTCGCCGGCGTGAATGCCCTCGCCTTTCACGTGACCACCTACCGCTCGGTGGCCCGATGGAACACGGACAGGATCACTCCGTTTGGCGCCAGGCTTGCGGGGATTCTGTCGCTGGTGCTGTGGGCGGGCGTCGTCGTGTTCGGGCGGCTCACCGCGTATAACTGGTTCACGTACGAATAAGACTTATGTCCCTACTGCCGTTTTTCCAGTGGATGGAGGGCCTCCCCCTCACCGAGTCCCTGCGCGTGATGCCATGGTTCGGCGCGATGATCAACGTCATGCACCTGCTGTCGCTGGTCATGTTTGCCGGCGGGCTGCTGATCGTGGATATCCGGCTGATGGGGGGCGGGCTCACGCAACAGCCGCTGTCGCAGGTGGCTCAGCGAGGCCAGGCCCTGGCTGATCGCGGGATTCGTCGGGCTCATCGTGACCGGAATTCCTCAACTCATGCTGACCGCGATCAAGGAGTACTACGCCCCGCTTTTCTGGTTCAAGATGGAAGTGATGATCGTGGCGATCATCTTCAATTTCACCGTGCGCCACAAGCTCACGATGGGGGACGAGGCGCGTCTCGGGCGGGTGTGGGGAAAGGTCGTGGGGCTCGTGTCGATGGCGCTCTGGTCGGCGGTCGCCATTCCGGCCCGGCTCATCGGGCTCGTCGGTTAAGTCCTCCCGGGCCTCCGCTGCAGGCGTGTCGCCGAGGGATCAAGCTCGACACTCGGCCGCTTCGATGATGTGACCGGGGCGGGGATCGAACCCGCGGCCCGCGCATTAAAAGTGCGCTGCTCTACCACTGAGCTACCCAGTCCCTGCTTGTCCGCGCACGGATTTTATTGTACTTCGGAGACCCAGCGCGTCATTGTGCGGCCGGGCGCGAATGCCATTCGCGCTATACTGGCGGCAGGTCTAAAGACCTGCGCTACATCCGACAGTTCCAAGACCTGCGCTGCAACTCGGCAAACCGGCTGGTGTAGCGCAGGACTTCAGTCCTGCCATCAAATTATGACCAAAGATGCCGCCCGTCTCGTGCTCGTCGTGGAAGACGACGTGTCGGTGCGACGCCCGCTGGTGAAGTTTCTCGAGATGCACGGCTTCGCCGTCGTGACCGCCGAAACCGCCGACGAAGGGAACGACGCGCTCAAGAAAAACCGGGTCGTGGCGGCCGTCGTCGATCTGCGGCTCAAGCACGGATCGGGACGCGATGTCGTCGTCTCGATGCCGGCCGACGTGCCCGTCATCATCTTCTCGGGCGTGCCGTCCGAGTCGGCCGAGCTCGAGCGCCTCCGGCCGCGCACCCGCTGATCGAGAAGCCGTACTCCCTGGTGCTGCTGGTCGAAACGCTGGAAGAGATGCTCGCCGAGCGCAGCTCACAGAATCTTCATTCCTAGCGCCGACGCCGCGAGCTCGGCTCCGAGCTGCGCGGTCGTGTTCCGCACGTCCAGCGTCGGGTTGACCTCCACCAGATCCAGCGACGTCAGCAGGCCCGAATCGGCCACGATTTCCATCAGCATGTGCGCCTCGCGGTAGTCGAGGCCGCCTTTGACGGGCGTGCCGACGCCGGGCGCGATCCCCGGGTCGCAGACATCGAGATCGAACGACACGTGAATGCCGGCGGTGCCGTTGCCCGCCAGGTTCACGGCCTGTTCGACGACCGAGGCGATCCCCTGACGGTCGATGTCCTTCATCGTGAACACGTGCACGTGCGACTCGCGCACCGCCACCTTCTCGCGTTCGTCGAGATTCCGCACGCCGATGAGCACGGTATGGGCGGGGAGCACCTTCGGCGAAAAGCCGCCGATGTTCGAGAGATCGGCGGGTTCGGGGCCGAGCAGCGCGGCGAGCGGCATGCCGTGGACGTTGCCGCTGGTCGACGTCGCCGGCGTATTCATGTCGCCGTGCGCGTCGATCCACAGCAGCCCGATCGGCAGCTTCCGCGTGCGTCTCGCCCAGTCGGCGGCGGCCGCGACCGACCCGGCGCGCGAGGCTGTGGTCGCCGCCGAGCACGAGCGGCATCGCACCCGTCGTTCAAGCAGAGCCCGGCTGTCTCGTACAGCTGCTGGCACACCCTCGCGATGTCGTGGATATACTTCTGCCGCTCGTCGCGCAGGTCCTGCGTTTCCGGGATCGGCGACGGCAGGTCGCCGCGATCGACGACGGTGCGCCCGAGCTGGGCGATCCGCTCGCCGAGCCCGGCAATCCGGAGGGCCGACGGCCCCATGTCGACGCCGCGGCGGTTGCCCCCGAGATCGAGCGGCACGCCGATGATATGAACAGGTTTCATGATGATCGAATGTGAGGATTTGAGGATCTAATCCGTATCTTTCACCGACACCGACATCCCTTCGTTCCCGGGCTTTACGATCGATGTGACCAACCGCGGATCGTTGTGGATGGCGTCGAGAAAGTCGCCCATCTCGCTCCGCTTGTTGACGACGTTGTGCCCGAGAAAGAGCCCGCGCGGCTCGAGCCGCGGCATGCACCAGATCGAGAAACCGCTTGTAGTCCTTCTTCCAGGCGTCGAGAAACACGAAGTCGACCGTGCCGGCGATCTTCGGGATCTGCTGGAAGGCGTCGCCCGGAACGACCGTCACGATATCGGCCAGGCCGGCGCGGCGAATGTTCTCGGCGGCGCCGCGGGCGCGCGCCGGGTCGAACTCGATGGTCGTGAGACGGCCGCCGGTCTCCCGGAGCCCAAGCCCAATCCAGATCGCGCTGTAGCCGTCAGCCGCGCCGATCTCGAGCGCCCGCGTCGCGCCGCCGCGATACGACCATCACGCGCAGAAAGCGGCCGTCCTCCTCCGACACGGCCATCTGGTCCTTGTCGGCGGCCTTGATCTGCTGCAGCACCTCGAGGACGTGGGCAGGGACGTCGACCGGTCCGCGCTCGACGGTCGGCACGCCTTGACGGGCGTGCCCTGCGGGGATGCTCAGAAACAAAAGCACGGCCACCGGACACGGAAAAAGCGCGACCATGTGTCTTCCTGCTTTCGATTGTCACCGTGACCTCCGTTTGTCCTCCGTGACCTCCGTGGTAGAGCTTTTGACAGGAGTGCGTCTTGTTTTGAGCCAGTCGGCGACTTTGACCGCCGTCGCGCGGGCGTCGGCGACGCAATCGGGAATGCCCACGCCGCGGAATCCGCTGCCGGTCAGAAACAGTCCCGGGTGCGCGGCCAGCATCCGCTCGATGTCCGCTCAGCCGATCGAGATGCCCCACTTCGTGCTGCGCGCTCGCGCGGTCGAATCGATAGACGCGGGCGAGCAACGGCTCGCCGCGAATCCCGAGCACCGGCCGGATGGCGGATAGCGATCGCGCGACGAGCTGGCTGTCCGGCTGCTCGAGCGCCTCGGGATCGCGCGAGCCCCCGAGAAACGTTCGCAGCAGGACCTTTCCTTCGGGCGCCCGGTGCGGCCACTTGGACGAAAGCCACGTCGCCGCGAGAATACCGCTTCGTTCGGTCCGCGGCACCACGTAACCCGATCCGTTCAATGGATGCTCGACGGCCTCCCGCGGAAACGCCAGCGCGACCGTCGCGATCGACGAGTAGGGGATCTCGGCACAGCGCCGGGCAAGCTCGGCATCGTGCTCGCGAACGAGCGAGGCGGTCACGTACGCCGGAGTCGAGAGCACGAGCGCCTCACAGTCGTGCGCCACGTCCGTCTTCGGTCTCCACGCGGAAACCCGGCCGTCCGGCCTCCTGACGGTTCGTGTGACGACGAGTGTCTGGTATGCACGGTGCCGGCGGGCAGCGTGTTGACGAGCGCGCGGACCATCTCGCTCAGACCGCCGGGCAGCGACTTGAACGCGCCAGCCGCCGAAGGCGTCGCCGTCCTGGCGGCGGAAGGCGCGAATCAGGCTGCCATGCTTCTGTTCGGCGTCGGCGAATCGTGGGAAACAACGCGCGGAGCGACAGCCGATCGACATCGCCCGCGTGGATCCCGGCAAGCAGCGGTTCCGCAAGGTAGGTCGTGGCCTCGCGGCCGAAACGGCGTGTCATGAACGCGCCAATGGATTCGTCATGGCCGTCGCGACCGGCAGGCCCGGGAGGCACGAAAAGCTCGGCGCCCATCCGGATTTTCGCGCGCCACGAAAACAGTCCGCTTCGAAGGAACGGTTCGATCCGTGTCGGGATGCCGAGCACCGACGCCGCGGGCAGCGGATACAGCTTCCCGTCGCGCTGAATGAAAGCGAGCCGCGGCGGCAGCGTCGAAACCAGCCGATCCGCCAGGCCGAGCTCCTCGCACAGCCTGATCCCGTCAGGTTTCTGAATCAGCAGGGAGTCGGGTCCCGCATCGATCGTGAAGCCGTCGATCTCTTCGCTGACGATGACGCCGCCGGCCCTGCGACGCCCGTTCGAGGACGACGAACGAAACGGCGCGGCGTTCCAGCTCGTAGGCGGCCGCGAGGCCCGCGATGCCGCCGCCGACAATCACGACATCAATACTCATCGAGCCTCGGAGCATCGTCGATACTGTGATCTCACGATCTGGAGATCTATCAGATACATCGACACGTCGTAGATGCGCCAACTCGTAGATGATCGTTCTCGACAATCTATCGTAGTGTTTTCTGATGGACGTATCGCGCGAGCGCCTGGACGTGTTCGACCGGCGTCGAGGGCAGAATGCCGTGGCCGAGATTGAAGATGTGGCCGGCCCGTCCGCCCGCGCGCTCCAGCACATCGTCGGCCGCGGCGACGATGCGATCGAGCGGGCCGAGCAAGACCGTGGGATCGAGATTGCCCTGGATGCCGCGATCGTACCCGATGCGCTCCCACGCCTCGTCGAGCGGCGTCCGCCAGTCGGCGCCAATCACGTCGCCGCCGGCGTCGCGCAGCTCGCCGAGGATGGCGCCCGTGCCGACGCCGAAATGAATCGTCGGCACGCCGGTCGGCGCGACCTTCTCGAAGATCCGCCGCGTGTGGGGGAGGATGAACTCCCGGTAATCGCGGGCGTTGAGCGCGCCCACCCACGAGTCGAAGACCTGCACGACATCCACGCCGGCATCAATCTGCGCGAGCAGGTACTCGCCGATCACCTCGGCGATCGTTTCGCAGAACCGATGCCAGGCGGCAGGCGCGCCGTACATCAGCGCTTTGGTGTGCGCGAACGAGGTCGAGTGTCCGCCTTCGATCGCGTAGGACGCAAGCGTGAACGGCGCGCCGGCGAAACCGATGAGCGGAACGCGGCCGCGCGAGCGCGCGCTTGATCTGGCGGATCGCCTCGAGCACGTACGCGAGCGATTCGCGCGGCTCGAACGGCCTGACGCGCGCAAGATCCGCCTCGGTGCGCAGCGGGTTCTCGATCGCCGGACCTTCGCCGTGGATGAAGTCGAACGGGATGCCCATCGGCTCGAGCGGCAGGAGGAGATCCGAGAAGAGGATCGCCGCGTCGAGCTCGATGCGGCGGATCGGCTGAAGCGTGACTTCGGTCGCGAGCTCGGGCGTGCGGCAGAGATCGAGCAGCGAATAGCGCTCGCGCAAGCGCGCGATACTCGCTCATGTAGCGGCCAGCCTGCCGCATGAACCAGACCGGTGTCGCGTCAACCGGTTGCCGCCGGCAAGCCCTGAGGAATCGCCCGTCCGCGTCGGTCAGTGGCGCGGCTCCGAGCAAGGTTGCGTGCGAGCCCGACCAGATCCTCGAGCCACATGGGCTTGAAGCGCAGCTCCGCGCCGAGCTCGCGCAGCTCGTTCGAAACATCCGTCCTCGAGGAAGTAGTCGCCGGTCACGATCGCGACCGGAGTGGTGCGCTGGTCGGCTTTCGCGCGCAAGCGCCGTAGAAAGCCAAGGCCGTCGACGAGCGGCATCCGCAGGTCCAGGATGATGGCGTCGGGCTGGCTCTCGTCGGCGGCTCGAAGACCGTGCTCGGCGGTTACGGCGGTCCGAACCTGGTACCCTTCCAGCCGGAGCATGCGGGCAAACGTCTGCGTCACCCCCTCGTCGTCATCGACAATGAGAATCTTGGCGGTGCCGGGGTCGGACGCGACTTCTGACACAGTGCCATTGTAATCGAGCGGTGGGCATCGGGCATCGGACCAAATATGGGATAGTGGGCGAGCCAAACTTGCAAACTTAGGGCGCAAGGCCGAGCTTGATCGATTCATGTTACACTTTCGGGTTTGATCTTGACACGTCCAGTCACTTGGAGGGGTTTGGTGAGCCCGATTCTGGTGCGGCCGGTCCGCGAGCAGCTCGAACACGACCGGGTCATTCGCCTGCTGCAGGCCAAGAGCCGCCGCCGGTACGAGGCGGGCATCAACCCGGATGCCGAGCAGAATGTGGCCGTGGGTAGCGGGCCCTCGGCGCTGTATCCCGACGTCGTCCTCCAATCGACCGAACGCGGCCATCGGCTGCAGGCGCGTCGTCGAGGTTGAGACCGGCGAATCGGTCAATCATCTCGAGGCGCTCGCGCAGTGGGCGCATTTTGCCAAGCTGAGAGTTCCGTTTCAGCTGTACGTGCCAGCCGGGATGGTCGATGTCGCGCGAAGGCTCTGCGAGGACAACCAGATTCAGGTCACCGAGATCTGGAGCTTCCATTTCATTGGCGATCAGGCGCGCTTCACGCTGGTCCATCGCAGCCGTGAGGCGGTGGCCGCACTGACGCGCAAGCGCCCGGTGCCATCCACCGCGGCGCCACGACGAGCGAAGACGCCCGGCCGCACTGCAAAGCCGGCGGCGCGCCCAGCGCGGAAAGCCGCCAGGAAGCCAGCCCGGCCTCAGAAACGCCGGTAAGCAACGGACCTCCAGCGCGGTGGCCTTTCTCAAATTCTCGCGCGACAAACGGGGCTACGAAAACTTCTACTCTGATGCAGCCGACGGCGCGGGGCAAGTCGCGGCCGCGCCTTTTGTACTGGTTTCGCACGCCGCCGAACGTCAGGGTTGGTCGTACCGCCTTCGATCCCGAGGTCCGTCGTGCGCTCGAGGCGCAGAATCCCGACGTGGCCTTCGATTGGACAGCAATCGTCGAGACGCCTATTCCGCCGGCCGATACCGAGCGATGGCGGGAGCGGCGACGGGTGGAACGCGCCATGCGGGCGGCGTCCAATGACGAAGCCGACGAGGGGGCAGAACCTGAGGCACCGTCCGAGCCTGGGAGACGAGTTGAGCCTGTTATTGCCCGACCGATCGTCGAAACGATACGTGACCCGTTCCCGGAAGTGAGTGTCGTCCCGGCCGAGCCCGAGTCCAACACGACCGGCGACCCCCCCACGTCGTCCAATGTGTCATCGCCCGCGCCGGATTCGGCGGCGGGTGCACCCGCCCACCGCCGCAAGCGGCGACGCCGAGGGCGGCGGAAACCACAACAGGTCCCCGGTCCCGGGTTGCAGGTTCAAGATTCAGAGGCCCCAACTCAGGAAGCCCCGGCGGCCAGCGACCCGACGGCGAACGGTGCCGAAGCGCCGGACGAGGAGCTGGAACCTTGAGCCTTGAACCTGGAACTTTGGAACTTTGGAACCGTGTCTTCGAGGGGTATAATCTGACGCTATGAATTTGAAAATGCGCGGGTTCTGGTCCGGGGCCTGGCTGGTGGTCCTCGGCGCGACGCTCTGCGCCCAGACGGCCGCGCCTGCTCAGCCGGCGCCGCCTCAGGAACCACAGCCGACCTTCAGAATTCAGGTCGATCTGGTCACGACCGACGTCATTCCCCGCGACGAGCAAGGCAACTTCATTGCCGATCTGAGCAAGAACGAATTCGAGGTCTACGAGGACGGCGTGAAGCAGGAGATCACGTCGATGACGGTGAGCCACGGCGGCCGCGATCACGAACGTGCTCGCCCCGCCGCCGCCGGTGCTGGCGTCGGAGGGTCTCGTGCTGCCGCCGACGCGTCCGGTCAGCGACGTCTCCGGCCGCATTTTCGTGTTCTTCGTCGACGACCTGCATCTGCAGTTCGGAAGCACGGGACGCGTACGCGAGCTGTTCAAGAAGATTTCGAAGCAGCTCCTTCACGACGGCGATCTCTTCGGGATCGTGTCGAGCGGCCCTTCGTCGATCTCGGTGCAGATGACGTACGACAAGCGGCGGCTGGACGAAGCGATCAACAAGATGACGGGCGCCGAGCTGAAGCCCGAGGAAATCATCGAGCAGTCGGGCACCGCGCCGGGAGCGCCGTCGGAGGTGCGCTTCCGCGTCGGCGTCGCGTTCAAGACGGTCTACGAACTGCTGCAGAATCTCGACAAAGTGCGCGATCGGCGGAAGGCGCTCATTTACGTCAGCGACGGCTACGATCTCAATCCGTTCGAGGATTCCCGGCTCGGGCTGATGGATCCCGTCCTCGCCGTTCCTGCAGAACACGATGCAGCGCGCGCTGAACCAGGAAGCCAAGTTCGCCGGCGAGGAGCGTGCGCAAGACCCGACGCTGACGCATCCACGGGCGGCCGGGCAGTTCAGCGATGCCGAGCTGACCTCGATGCTGGCCGAGTTGACGCGCGAAGCCAACCGCTCGAACGTCACGATGTACACGATCGATCCCGCGCGGGCTGGTCGGTCCGCTGTCGGACCTCGATCAGGAAGTGGAGCCGCAGCAGTGGCAGGAGTTCGTGCGCAAGTCGCAGGACAGCCTGCGCGTGCTCGCGGAGGAGACCGGCGGACATCGCCGTCGTCAACCAGAACGACTTCGACAAGGCGCTGCAGCGGATCGACGCCGAGACGAGCGACTACTACGTGCTCGGGTACTACTCGAGCAATCCCGACCCCACGCAGCGCCGCCGCCGGCTCGAGGTGCGCGTGACGCGCCCCGATGTGAGCGTCTGGTCGCGCAAGGAGTACGTGCTCCGGGCCGTGCCCCTGCCGCAGCCGGCAGCTGCACCAGCCGCACCAGCCGCCAAGTAAAGTCTTGGCTCTAAGGCGTCAGGCTCTGGGCTCCAGGCCCGCGCCGTGCGAGGTGTGAAGCCCGCAAGCCGCTACGAGGACTTGACGCGCGCGGACCCGTCCCGAAGGACGGCTTTCCGCATGCGGGCGGACCCTCGACCCGGGAGTGCCGGGCGGGCGGCTTCGCGCGTCCGGTCGGCGGCAATCTTCAGATACGATTCGTCCAGATCGGCTCCGATAAAACCGACACCGACCCGGGTGCAGGCGACGGCCGTGCTGCCGAGGCCCGTGAACGGGTCCATGACCACTTCGATGCGTGACAGCCCGTGAAGGCGCAGGCACTGCTCGGGCAGGCGTGGCGGGAAGGTCGCCGGGTGCGGCCGATCGCGATCGCGACGCTGGATGGTTTCGTACGGAATGAACCAGGTATTGCCGCGGCAGCGCACCCCCTGCGCCGCGTTCCGCCACCGGCCCACGTTGGACTGATCCTGATACGGCACTCCGAGCGCAAGACGATCGAGGCTGGTGGATCCCTGCGGGGTGAAGTGAAAAATGAACTCGTGGCAATCGTTCACGAAGCGGTCGCTGTTGATCGGCTTGTAGTGGCCGACCGCGAGATCGCGCGCGAGGCCGGCGGCGGCGCCGGCCGATTCTCGATCGATGGTGATCGATTTGATCCAGTGAATGATGTTCTGCATCCGCAGGTGCGACCGGACGGCTTGCGCCACGTCGAGCGCGGTCCACGGATCGGTCGGTTTGGCGCCCACGTTGAGGAAGAGCGAGCCGTCGGGCCGGAGCACCCGCGCGGCCGCCGCCACCCAGCGGTGGGTCCATTCGAGATATGCGGCCGGCGAAAGCGAATCCTGATAGCGGCTGTACTGAATGCCCAGGTTATACGGCGGCGACGTGACGATGACATCGACGCTCTGGGCGGGCAGTTGCTCGAACACGTCGAGGCAGTCCGCCAGGTAGAAGCGGCACGCCGATTTGCCGGTGCCGACGCTCTCGTACGGTTTGAGTAGGACTGACATCGTCGGTTTATTTCGGTTCGAGGAGCAATGGGCGTTAGGGGAGTGTGGCGCAAATAGGGCAAATGGTAAAGCGGAGGTGTGGCCGGGCGGCTACACCTTCGACCGGCCCGAACCGCCTGACAGGGCCGATCGAGCCCGCGCTATGACGCTTTGGCGGCCACTGAGATGGGGAAGACCGTCGCCAGCCGCTCGGTCGCAACAGTGTGATTGCGGCGATGCCCGTGGCTTCCGCAGGCCACCCCCTTCTCCTCGACATACGTCAACTCGCGGCTCGAGGCAACCTCGCGATACCGGCCCACGACGCAGCCGCACGCGAGAGTGGTGTACCCGAGAAGCCGAACGAGACTCATACAGTCCTCATAAATGTCATGGACGAAAGTAGCAAATGTCGTGCCGCTGAGCTCGCCATTGCGCGCGCCGTCTTCCTGCTTATACCGTTAAGAACGTTGGACTTTACTGATCTGAACTTGGACACGGAACTTCAATCGTGAAAGTCGATTCTGATTATTGGATCTCACTTCATCGGATTGGATACTATGCGGCTGTGAGGTCTCGAACTCTGGTTGACCGTGCTGCTCGTGATGGCGAGCATCGGGCTCCCCGCTCCGCGAGCCCAGGAGTCCGGACCGCTTCGTGTTCGCGCTGGCGGACCAGCCGACGGTAAGGGCGGCGCTCGACGCGGCGAAGGCCAGCGAGCCTCAGACCATCGAGCATCAGATCCGCCTGTCCGAGATTCCCGCGCCCCCCTTCCAGGAGGGCGCGCGCGGCGAGGAGATGAAGCGGCTGTTTCAGCAGGCCGGCCTGAGGAACGTCCGGGTCGACAAGGCCGGCAACGTCCTCGGGGACCGGCCCGGTGCCGCGTCACGTCCCCACGTCGTGATCGCCGCCCATCTGGACACGGTCTTTCCCGAAGGGACCAAGCTGACCGTCCGGCGTAACGGAGCCGTCCTGCACGGGCCCGGCATCGGCGACGACAGCCGCGGCCTCGCGGTGCTCGTCGCGATTGCCCGGGCCTTGAATCAGGCGAACGTGCAAACGCCCGGGTCCATCACGTTCGTCGCGGACGTCGGGGAAGAGGGACTCGGCGACCTGCGCGGGATGAAGGCGCTCTTCGACGAGACGCTGAAGGGCACGGTGGACCGGTTCGTCACCATCGACGGAACGGGCATGAGCATGGCGCATACATTCGTCGGCAGCCGGCGCTACCGGGTGACCTACAAGGGTCCGGGTGGCCACAGCTTCGCCGATTTCGGCACGCCCAATCCCGCCGGCGCCCTCGGTCGCGCCATTGCGAAGATCGCGCAGTTCCAGGTCCCGGCAGAACCGCAGACGACATTCAACGTCGGCAGGATCGGCGGCGGCACTTCCGTCAACGCGATCCCGGCAGAGGCCTGGATGGAGGTCGACCTGCGCTCGGTCGATCGCGGGGCGCTGACGGCTCTCGACGCGCGTCTGAGTCAAGCGCTGGAGGCGGCGCTGGCGGAGGAGCGCGCGCGCTGGCGCGCAGGCCGGCGGCTTGACGATGACGAAAGAGCAGGTGGGGGAACGTCCGGCCGGCGCAACGCCAACCAGCTCGATCGTCGTGCAGGCGGCGATGGCGGCGACACGCGCGGTCGGTGCCGTTCCCCTGTCGACGGTCAGTTCGAGCGACGCCAACTATCCCACGAGCCTCGGGATTCCGGCCGTTCAGATCGGCGGAGGCGGGGCAGGCGCGGGCGCGCATGCGCCGACCGAGTCGTTCGACACCACCGACTCATGGCGAGGCACCCAGCGCGCGCTGCTGCTGACGATTGCACTCGCCCAAAAGTAGCCGCAACGATCAGAAGGCGCTGAACACGCAGAGAACGACAACTCTGCGGATTCAGCGAGTTCTGCGCTGATCGTCGTCTTTGATTTGGCGGAATCGTGCCCGGTCCGCCTCGCGCTGGCGGCCGGCGGCGTGGCGGGCGACGACCAGGCGGGTGATGAAGAGCACGTGAACGCCGCCAATCACCGCGAGCTCCACCCTGACTGGCTCGGACAGCATCACCGGCACGAAATTGCACATCGTCGCCAAGCCGAAGAGCACGGTGAACAGCGGGTCGGTGCCGGTTCCGGCCATCGGCGCGCCAAAGGCCATCGCTGTCTGTTCCCACCTGTCTTCGTAGAACACCTCGAGGTACCGCCCGATGCGCTCCACCGCGACGTGCAGTCCGAAGACCGCCTCGAAAGTGGCCGCGAGCAGGAGGAGGGGAATGATCGTGATCAGTGGGATGGAGACGAGCGTCGTCGCCAGCGCCAGGGTCGCCCAGGCGGCGAGCCCGGAACCGAACACCCAGATCCGTGCCGTGCCGCGCTGGCGAATCGTCGCTCTGAGCGCCTTGTATTCTTCGAGATCGCGGTCTGTCATCAATCGTCCGTGCTGCTGCTCCCAAGGAGTATCCACCCGATAAACAGGGTAACTGCTGCCGGGGTGCCTGTGTTGGACGGATGCGCCATTGTGGCACACGGCTTGTTACTGCTCAGGTGCGTCGATTGAGCCACATGTCTCATTCTGGCGCCAATAACGATAATTCGCTTGCAGCGTTGGGTTTGGCTCCTTTAAAATGCCCTCACGTCAGCGACATTCTTCTTCGTTTGCGGATGAGCCAGGTGAAAAATAAACCATTTTTCTGGATTGGTCTTCTTGCGCTAGCGGGGCTCGTCGGTATCGCGCCTGCCCTGGCTGGCGCGCAGACGCCTGCGGCAGCTGAAGCGCGAACCGTCAAGCCGGCGGCGCCGAAGCCTGCTCCGAAGGCAGCGGCCAAGCCAACCGCCAAGTATTCCGCGACCCGCGCTCGAAACCGCCGGGCGGCGCTTGCGCAGAGCCCGCGCCGCGGCCCTCGCGCGCGAGCTGGCCGAGGAGCTTCCTCGTTTGAAGGCGGACGCCAGCGGACTGCTGGTCCCGGATCTTCGCGCGGAGGCAGCCATCATCTACGACCCCGCGACCAACGAGATCCTCTGGGAGGAGAACTCGCAGACGCAGCGTTCGATCGCCAGCATCACCAAGGTGATGACGGCGACGGTGTTCCTCGAGAACGACCCCGATCTGTCGCAGAAGGTGACAATCGCGCGAAGCGATGTCCTGCGCGCGTCGACGACATTTCTGCGGGCGAACGACCAGGTCACGACCGGCGATCTGCTGCACCTGCTCCTCATCGCATCGGACAACGCGGCCTCGCGCGCCCTCGCGCGCGTCTCGCCGCACGGCCTGCCTGGTTTCATCAACCGGATGAACGAGAAGGCGGCCGACCTCGGGCTCGAGGCCACGCACTACGCGGACACGTCCGGCCTGTTGTCGGACAACGTGTCTTCGGCGTTCGACATGGCGCGGCTCATCACGCACGCGTCTCAGCGACGAACGCATCGCGTCCGTCATGCGGACGTCCGAATACACCGTGCAGACGGCCAACGCCAGGCCACGCACGATCACGTTCCGCAGCACCAACCGCCTTCTCGGTCGCGACGACGTCGAGGTCCGGGCCGGCAAGACCGGCTTCATCTCGAAGGCCGGCTACTGCCTGGCCACGCTGCTCCGCCTGCCGCAGAGCGGCCATGAGGTCGCCGTCGTCGTCCTCGGCGCGCGATCGAGCGCGGGGCGAGTCATGGAGACGCGCAACCTGTTCGAGTGGCTCTCCGTGAAGACGTCGGCGCTCCTCGGCCGGGCCGCATCTCCAGCCGCGCCGGCTCCCCAGCCTCTTCAGTAGCATTTGCAGGTCTAAAGACCTGCACTACAACGGTCGTAGCGCAGGACTTCAGTCCTGCTATCCCACGTAGCCGCGCTGCATCGCGGCCGCATCGAGCGGCAGCGTCGCGATTGAATCGACCGCGACCATGACCGGGCGGGACGCCCTTCGCCCGTCGTACGCCTTCAGATAGCGGCGGCAGACGTCGCACGCGTAGACGCGATACCGGCCGTCGCGCGTGGCGAACGACGTGATGAGCGTGCGGTCGTCGTTCGCGCAGAAGGGGCAGGTCAGCGGCGCGAACGCCCACTGCCCGACACACCGCCCGCAGATCAGGCGCCGGTCCGCGTTCGGCGTGATCACCGCGAAGTCGGGCTCCCAGCCGCAGAACGGGCAGTGGCCATGATGCCAGGGTGCGAGCTCCGTGCGTTGCGCGAGCGCCTCGGCGCAGCGCGCCAGAAAGGGCCTCAGGGCCAGCACCAGCACCTGTTCGAGGGAGGCCGGACCATCCGCCGGGAGACGATCGCGCGCGTCGCCGCCGTCCACGCCGGATGTCGCGTCATACCAGCGTGTGACCAGCGGCTCCAGCGCGTGGCCGTCGCGGCCCATCGCGACGATTCGGGCATGGTCGGCCGCCTCGAGCGCGTCGTGCCGGCGCAGGATGTCGGCGGTCTGCCTGAAGGTGAGCCTGAAATCGGTCCACTCGAGCGGGATATCCGCCAAAGCGGACGATGGGGCGTCCGGCCGCCCGCTGCGTGCGGACCCATTCGCCATCGACCTGAAGCCACGGCAGTGGCACACGCGACTGCACGCGCCGCTGCATCTCCACGAGCGCGAGCTGCATGTCGACCGCACTGGCCAGCTCGGGCTGCGAAGCGCTTGAGCTGCTTGAGCTCGATGACTTCGCGCGTTTCGGCACGTGGAGCTCGGACTGCGGCGGCGGTGGTGGCGGTGGCTCCTCTGGCTGCTCTGGCTGATCGGACACGTAAGGCATTGTAGGGCAGGAACGGGGGAGCCCCGCCTGCCGTGAATAAACGCTACGATACCCGCCGTGCCGCAGACCGACGCATCCGTGCTCATCATCGGATCGGAGGCCGTGCCGTTCGCCAAGACCGGGGGGCTGGCCGACGTGCTCGGCGCGTCTGCCGCCGGCGCTGGCGCGGCTCGGCTGGGACGTCACGCTGGCGCTGCCGCGGTATCGCGGCGTAAGCGCCGGCTCGCTCGTGGACAGTTTCCCGGTGCCGGTCGGCGGCTACGTCGCGCGAGGTCGGCTTCTTCGAAGCGGAACTGCCGCATGGGCGCCCGCGCGCTGCTCGTCGATTGTCCGGAGCTCTTCGACCGTGAAGAGCTGTACGGCGTGGACAGCACGGATTATCCGGACAACGCGCGACGCTTCGCGATGCTGGTGCGCGCGGCGCTCGAGTTCACAGCGCGGCGCGGCGTCAAGCCCACGGTCGTTCACGCGCACGACTGGCAGGCCGGGCTCGCGCCGGTCTATCTGAAGACGTTGTACGCGACGCATCCCGTGCTTGGAGGGACGCCGAGCGTCTTCACGATTCACAATCTCGCGTATCAGGGCCTGGTTGACCCGACTGGCTGCCGCGTCTCGATCTCGGGTGGGAGCAGTTCACCCAGTCGACGGCTCGAATACTGGGGTCGCATCAGCTTCATGAAAGGCGGCATCAACGACGCGCGGATCATCACGACGGTGAGCCCGCGATACGCCAGCGAGATCCAGACGCCGGAGTTCGGCTTCGGCTTCGACGGCATCCTGCGGGAGCGGCGGAGCGATCTCGTCGGCATCCTGAACGGCATCGACACCGAGCAGTGGGATCCCGAACACGATCCGTTCCTGCCTGAGCCGTACAACGCCGCCGACCTCGCTGGAAAAGCCGGCGCGAAGGCAGCGTTGCTCGCAAGGTATCAGTTGCCGGCCGGAGCGACGTCGCGTCCGCTGGTCGGGATGATTTCGCGGATGGTCGATCAGAAAGGCTTCGACCTGATTGCCGCGCTCGCCGACGATCTTCCGCGTCTCGACGCGACCTTTGTGGTGCTCGGAACGGGCGAAGCGCGCTACCAGGATCTGTGGACGCGGCTGGCCGCGGCCCATCCCGATCGGATCGGCGTACGCATCGGCTTCGACGAAGGGCTGGCGCATCTCATCGAAGGGGGCGCGGACATCTTCCTGATGCCGTCGCGGTTCGAGCCTGCGGGCTGAATCAGATGTACAGTCTCCGGTACGGAACCGTCCCGGTGGTTCGGGCGGTCGGCGGCCTCGCCGACACCGTCACGGACTACGCGCCGGGCCGCAGCTCGGCAACAGGGTTCGTGTTCGCGGACTACACGCCGGCGGCGCTTCTGGAGGCACTGAACCGGGCGCTGGCGCTCTACCCCGACCGCCAGAGGTGGCGGGCGCTTCAGCACGCCGGGATGCAGCAGGATCATTCATGGGACCGTTCGGCCCGGGAGTACGTCAAAATATACGAGCGGGCCGCTGGACGCGACCGCGCGGCTCGCGACAGGCTTAGGGCTTAGGGACTCAGGGAGAAACGATGGCAACCGAGAACTACAGACGCGTGCAGACGTTTACGGACAGCAACTTCGAGGAATCGGTGCTGAAATCGACCGGGCCGGTGCTCGTGGATTTCTGGGCCGCGTGGTGCGGGCCCTGCAAGCGCCTGGCGCCGACGGTCGATGCGCTGGCGACCGAATATGTCGGCAAGGTGACGGTCGGCAAGCTGAACGTCGACGACAACCCGGACACCGCGTTCAAGTTCCAGATTCGCGGCATCCCCACCCTGCTGATCTTCAAGGGCGGTCAGGTGGTCGAGTCGGTCGTCGGCCTCGCGCAGAAGGACGACCTGAAGAAGGTCATCGACAAACATCTCTGAAAGCGGAATCGGGTAATTGGGTAATCTGGTAATCGAGTAATTGATTGCTGGATTGCCGATCTTCCAATCAATTACCCGATTACCCGATTACTCGATTACCCGATTATCCAATGCCCACCGTGCGCAACGTCATCATCATCGGCTCCGGCCCTGCCGGTCTGACCGCCGCGCTGTATACGGCGCGCGCCAACCTGCAGCCGCTCGTCATCGAAGGCCTCGAAGCCGGCGGCCAGCTGATGCTGACGACGATGGTCGAGAACTTCCCCGGTCACAAGGACGGCATCATGGGGCCGGACCTGATGGCCGAGATGCGGGCGCAGGCCGAGAAGTTCGGCGCCGAGATCGTTCAGGATCACGTCGGGCGGGTCGACCTGTGTGCGCAGCCGATGACGGTCAAGACGTCGAGGCGGAGTACCAGGCGCGGACGCATCATCATCGCGACCGGCGCGTCGGCGCGGCTGCTGGGCCTGCCGTCCGAGCGCACGCTGATGGGCCACGGCGTCTCGACCTGCGCGACCTGCGACGGCTACTTCTTCCGCGGTCAGCGAGATCGCGGTCGTCGGCGGCGGCGACTCGGCGATGGAGGAAGCCGTGTACCTCACGCGCTTCGCGTCCAAGGTGACGGTCGTGCACCGCCGCGACACGCTGCGCGCGTCGAAGATCATGCAGGACAAGGCGCGCGCGAACCCGAAGATCGAGTGGCTGCTCGACAGCGAGGTCGAGGACATTCTGGGCAGCGGCGCGGGCGAAGTCACCGGGATGGTCGTGCGCGACAACAAGACCGGCGGTGCGGAAGGAGATTCCGGTGACCGGCGTGTTCGTCGCGATCGGACACACGCCGAACACGTCGCTCTTCAAAGGCCAGCTCGAGCTCGATGCCAACGGCTACATCATCACGCACGACGGCGCCAAGACGAGCGTCAGCGGCGTCTTCGCGTGCGGCGACGTGCAGGATCACATCTATCGGCAGGCGGTTACCGCGGCCGGCTCAGGCTGCATGGCCGCGCTCGACGCCGAGCACTTCATCGACAACATCCCGGAGCACCTGCAGTCTGCGTAACCGTCGGCATCGCTGACTCGATCGAATCAATTACCCATTACCCGATTATCCAATTCCAGCTCGCTCTAATCGATCCAGCCGCCGCCGACGACCACGTCATCCTGATAGAGAACGACGGCCTGGCCGGGCGTGACGGCGATCTGCGGCGTGTCGAAGACGATCTCGGCTCGCCTGCCGCCCAGCGACCGCGACGGTGGCAGGCGCGGGCTGATGCCGATGGCGAATCTGGGCGGTGACGCGCAGCGGCTCCGCCGGCTCGTCCGACATCCAGTTCACACCCGACGCTGTCAGCGTCGTTCGCTCGAGCGCTGCTTCGGGCCGACGACGACCTGCTGGTCCGCCGGATTCAGCGCCAGCACGTACAGGGGCGCCGATGACGATCCCGCCCCTGGCAAGCCGGCCTGGCCCGCCAGGCCGAGGCCCTTGCGCTGGCCGACCGTAAACCGGTGGATGCCCTCGTGGCGGCCGAGCACGCGGCCGCTCTCGTCGACGATCGCGCCGCGTCGCCTCGGCCGCCTCCGGGGCGTGGGCCGTCACGAACGTCGCGTAGTCGTTGTCGGGAATGAAGCAGATTTCCTGGCTGTCCGGCTTGTCCGCGACCGGGAGGCGCCGCTGCCTGCGCGTACTCGCGAACGGCGTCCTTCGGCCGATCGCCGACCGGAAAGACGGCGCAGGCCAGCTGCTCCTGCGTCAGGGAGAACAGGAAATACGACTGATCCTTCGCCGGATCGACGCCCGCGCCTGAGCAGGTGCCGTCCGGTCGCCGCGTCGCGCTCGACGCGCGCGTAGTGACCCGTGGCGACCCGGTCGGCGCCGAAGCCGCGCGCGCGCTCGAGCAGCGTCGCGAACTTCAGGTCGCTGTTGCAGTGCGCGCAGGGGAGCGGCGTGCGGCCCGAGGCGTACTCGCGGACGAAGTTCGACACGACCTGCTCGTCGAACTGCCGCTCGAAGTTCAGGATGTAGTGCGGGATGTTGATCGCCGCCGCCACGCGCCGGGCGTCGTGAAGGTCGTCGAGCGTGCAGCAGCTGCCGAAGCGTCCGGTTGCCGTCGGCTCTGGATCGTAGAGCTGCATCGACAGACCGATGACCTCGTGGCCCTGCTCGGCGAGCAGCGCCGCCGCCACCGACGAATCCACGCCGCCCGACATTGCTACGACAATTCGCATCGTTCTGAGTTCTCACTGGGCCTGCGAAGCCACGAAGTCACGAAGGCCACGAAGTACACAATACAGCTTCGTCTTCGTGTGCTTCGTGTTCTTCGTGGCTTACAGGCGCTGCTAACCAGCTTTCCGCGTCAGGCCGCGGAGCTTCTCCACCAGCCGCGGCAGCACCTCGACGACGCGATCGACCTCTTCCTCCGTCGAAAACAGGCCCGAGGCTGAAGCGCAGCGAGTTCTGCGTCCGGTGCGCCGGGAACCCCATCGCGCGCAGCACGTGCGACGGCTCGAGCGTGCCCGACGAGCACGCCGAGCCGGTCGACACCGCGATCCCTTCCAGATCGAGCGCGATCAGCAGGCTTTCCGCCTCGACGCGATCGAAGCTGATGTTCGTCGTGTTCGGGCACGCGCTGCGACGGCGTGCCGTTGACCGCGGTGCCAGGGACGCTCGCCGAGGATGCCGGCTTCGAGCCGATCGCGCAGGGCGCCGACGCGGGCCGCCTTCGGTCGCGATTTTGCCGACCGCCAGCCGGGCCGCGACGCCCATGCCGGCGATCGCCGGCACGTTCTCGGTCCCCGCGCGCCGGCTCCGCTCGTGCTTGCCGCCGGTGAGGATCGGCTGCATCCGCGTGCCGCGCTTGACCCACAGCACGCCGGCGCCCTTGGGGCCGTTGAACTTGTGCGCCGACAACGACAGGAGATCGACGCCGAGCGCGCGGACGTCGACCGGAATCTTGCCGACCGACTGCACCGCATCGGTGTGCATGAGCGCGCCGCGCTCGTGCGCGATGCCGCGCGATCTCGGCGATCGGCTGGATCGTGCCGATCTCGTTGTTGGCGTGCATGACCGAGACAAGCGCCGTGTCGTCGGCGAGGAGCTCCCGGACGCGATCGGGCGAGACGATGCCCGTGTGATCGACCGGCACGAGCGTCGTCCGCCAGCCGCGGCGGGCGAGCGCCTTCAGCGTGTTCAGCACGGCTTCGTGCTCGATCGCGCTCGCCAGCAGGTGCCGGCGGCCGGTCGGCTCGAGCGCCTCGGCGGCGCCGCGGATGGCGAAGTTGTCCGACTCGGTGCCGCCGCTCGTGAACACGATTTCGGACGGGTCGGCGTTGAGGAGCGCCGCCACCGCCGAACGGGCGTCGTCCAGGACCGCTTTGGCCTGCTGCCCGAAGTGGTGCACGCTCGAGGCGTTCCCGAACTGATCGCGGGTCGCGCGCGACGACGGCCTCGATCACCTCGGGCGCGAGCGGGGTCGTCGCGTTGTAGTCAAAATAGACACGCATCAGTGAATCGTTCATTGTAGCATTGCCGTAACCATCGGTAACAAAAGGACTAGACAAGATTGGCAGCGTTCCATATACTGTCTCAGTCGCATCCCCGATACGACTCCCTGGCAGCCCCCTAAGCAAGGTAAGCCTCGAAGCAAAGGTCAGGCGGAGGTTTAAATGTGGAAACGTGATGAAGGCGTCCGCCCGGCGAGCGGACAACCACCGGCTGCGCAGCAGCCACCCGCGCCGACCGCGCCGGCCGGGATGCCCGCTCTTCGTCCGGAGACGACCCATCACATGGAGAAGGACATCGTGAACATTGGCAAGTCGGTCGTCATCAAGGGCGAGCTGAACGGCAGCGAAGATCTGACGATCGAAGGCCATGTGGAAGGCACGATTCAGCTCCGCGATCATGTGCTCACGATCGGTCCGAACGGCCGCATCAAGGCCCAGGTGTTCGCCAAGTCGGTCATCGTGCTCGGCGAAGTCACCGGCAACGTGACCGCCAGCGACAAGGTCGACATCCGCGACAACGGGTCGGTGGACGGCGACATCGTCTCGCCGCGCGTGGCGATTGCCGAAGGGGCGCACTTCCGCGGCAGCGTCGACATGCAGCGCAAGGGTGGCCAGGCGCCGGCCGAAGCCGGAAGCGAAGGCCGCGCGCCGCAAGCCTGCGGCGCTCGCCGTCAGGCGTCGCTGGCACCGCTCGCAGCGCGTGGAGCGTCTGACGGCCCAGAACGATTCCGTTCGTGGGCCTGCTAGATCGCCTCGCGCCGCGCCGACCTGACACCGACCGTCTCCGCGCTCAGTCGGCGGCCGTCGCCGATCCTGTTTTTGCCACCAAGGCGCTCCGAAAGTTCCTCACCTCGCTGACGTCGCGTGCCTCGCCCGCGCTGCTCGACCTCGGGCCGGTCGTCGGCAGCAACGTCAGCTTCTTCGGCGAGCAGCTCGGCTGCAAGATCTTCGTCGAAGACATCTTCGCGGATCTCGATCGGCACGTGCGCGAGGGCAAGCTCGATAAGCTGCCGGCATTTCTCCAGGGACGGTTTCCGCAGGCGACCGGCTCGGTCGACGGCGTGCTCTGCTGGGATCTCATCGACTACCTCGACAAGCCGCCGCGCAGGCGATCGCGACCGAGCTGACCCGCGTGCTGCGGCCCGGACGGCGCGCTGCTCGGCGTTTTTCGGCACCGCGCAGCCGCGCGACGCCCGCTACACCAAGTACATCGTCGTCGACGAAGTCAATCTGAAGCACCGCTCGTACCCGGCCGCGCGCGGGCGTCAGGCGATCCTCCTCAACCGCGACATCATCCGGCTGTTCGGCGGGCTTCGCGTCTCCGACTCGTTTCTCCTGCAAAACAACCTGCGAGAGATTCTGTTCAGAAAGCCCCTGTGACGTCGCGGTAAGCTACCGCGTATGGGTCGCCCGGTGATCGCGCTGCTGACCGATTTCGGCGTGCGCGATCACTATGTCGGGACGATGAAGGGCGTCATGCTCGGGATCTGCCCCGACGCCACGCTGGTCGACATTTCCCACGACCTGCCGCCGCACGACGTGCTCGCCGGCGCCCTCGAGCTCGGCGCCTCCTACCGGTACTTTCCGCCGGCACCATCTTTCTCGTCGTCGTCGACCCGGGCGTGGGCTCGGCGCGGCGGGGGATTGCCGCCGAGAGCGGCGACTACAGGTTCGTCGCGCCCGACAACGGCGTGCTCAGTCTGGTCGTGGACGACCATGCCACCCAGGCGCGTCGTGGAGCTCAGCGAGCGGCGATACGCGCGCCCGACTGTCAGCCGGACGTTCGAGGGGCGCGATCGGTTCGCGCCGGCTGCCGCCTGGCTGGCGAAAGGAATCGACCTCGGCGCGCTCGGCCGCGGCGCGGGTCCGCTGACGCGGCTCGAGGTGCCGAAGCCGGTGGTCGAGCCAGGGACGATTCAAGGCGAAGTGCTGCGCGTCGATCGTTTTGGCAATCTGGTGACCAACATCGATCGCCGCACCTTCGATGCGAGCGCGGGCCGGCCGATCGAGATCCGGGTTGGCGGGCATGCGGTGAGCCGAGTCGTCTCCACGTACGCCGATGCCGCGCCCGGTGAGATCTGCGCGCTCTTCGGCAGCACCGATCAGCTGGAGATCGCGGCCAACGGCGCGAGCGCTGCCGCGCTGCTCGAGTTGGGCCGCGGCGCGCCCGTGCATGTCGTGCAGCGCGCGTGATAGCATGACGCCCGCTAGCGGTCAACGCAGGCGTCCAGGCTTCGGGCTCTTGGCTCCGGGCTTAGCCCAACGCCCGAAGTCCAAAGCCTAGAGCCAGACACTCCGTTGCACGTCTTGTCATGATCGACTTCACTCTCACCGACGAGCAACGGCTGCTCGAGCAATCGGTCCGCGAGTGGGCCGCTCGCGAGGTTGCTCCCTACATCCGGGAGAACGATCGCCAGCACCGGTTCGATCGCGAGCGCGTGCTGGGCGGGATGGCGAAGCTCGGACTCCTGGGCGTGTCCGTGCCGACCGAGTACGGCGGCGCCGGGATGGACTACATCTCCCTCGGACTCGTCAGCGAAGAGCTGGAATACGTCGACACGTCGCTGCGCGTCATCATGTCGGTGCACGCCGGCCTCAACTGCCTCACGCTGCTGACGTGGGGCACCGAGGATCAGAAGCAGCGGTATCTCGTACCGCAGGCGCAGGGCGCCAGGATCGCCGGCTACGCCCTCACCGAACCGGCAGCGGGCAGCGACGCGCGCGGCATCCAGACCACGGCGGTCAGGAAGGGAAGCCGCTATGTGATCACGGGCGAGAAAAGCTGGATCTCGCTCGCGAACGTCGCCGATCAGTTCCTCGTCTTTGCGTGGACCGACCTGGAGAAGAAGAAGCAGCGGGATCCCGCCGGCATCAGCGCCTTCATCGTCGAGCGCGCGTTCAAGGGATTTGCCAGCGGACCGATGAAGGAGAAGTGGGGCATTCTCGCGGGCGACACCGGCTACTTCACGATGGACGAGGTGGAGGTCCCGGAGGAGAATCTGCTGGGACGACCCGGCGAAGGGTTCAAGATCGCGATGTCTGCGCTCGATCAGGGCCGCTTCACGGTGGCGGCCGGCGCCACTGGACTGATTCGCGCGTGCCGGGACGCCAGCGTGAACTACGCGAAGGAGCGCAAGGCGTTCGGCGTCGAGATCGGCCAGCACCAGCTCGTGAAGGAAATGATCGCGCAGATGGAGTCGGACTATCAGTCCGCGCGGCTGCTGTGGCTCCGGGCGGGATGGCTGAAGAACAGCGGCCAGCGCAACACGCGCGAGACAGGGCTGGCGAAGTGGTTCGCGACCGTGGCCTCGGAGCGCGCCGCGGGCGACGCCGTCCAGATCCACGGCGCGAACGGATACTCCGACGAATATCCGGTCGGGCGCTTTTACCGGAACTGCAAGGCGGCGGTGATCTACGAAGGCACGCGGGAGATTCACAAGCTGATGCAGGCCGACTACCTGCTCGGCTATCGTACGGACCGGGCGGCGCGCTGCGAGCTGCCGGCCTACGACAACACTCAAACCTCAAGTCTCAAGTCTGATGAGACTTGAGACTTCACAGTTGAGATTTTCATGGATTCTGATCTCTCGCTCGAGTTTCTTCGCGTGGTCGAACAGGCGGCCATCGCGTGCGCCCACACGATGGGGAACGGCGATCGCCACAAGTCGGATCAGGTCGCCGTCGAGGCGATGCGCGCGGTCATGGACACCGTGCCGATCGACGGCACGATCGTCATCGGCGAAGGCGAGCGCGACGAGGCGCCGATGCTGTATATCGGCGAGAAGGTCGGCCTGGTCAACGCCAAGGGGATCAAGAGCCTCGGCATGGTCCGGTTCTCCGAGGTCGACATCGCGGTCGATCCGCTCGAAGGCACCAACCTCTGCGCCACCGGCGCGCCGAACGCCATCGCGGTGCTCGCCGCGTCCGAGAAGGGCGGCCTGCTGCACGCGCCGGACCTCTACATGGAGAAGCTCGTCGTCGGTCCCACGTCGAAGGACCACGTCAGCCTCGACGCGCCGGTTGCCGAGAATCTCAAGGCGATCGCGAAGGCCCTTGGCCGCGACGTGGACGATCTGGTCGTCATCGTGCTCGACCGCGAGCGCCAACGAGAAGCTGATCGAAGACATCCGCGCAACCGGCGCGCGCATCCGCCTGATCGGGGACGGCGATCTCTCGGCGGGCATCACGGCGGCGGTGGCGGGTTCGGGCGTCCACGCCGTGATGGGCACGGGCGGCGCGCCGGAAGGCGTGTTGACGGCCGCCGCGATGCGCTGCCTCAACGGCGAGATCTTCGCGCGGCTCGTGGTGGCCAAGCCCGAGCACGAGGAGCGCTGCCGCGCGATGGGCATCACCGATTTCAAGAAGGTGTATCGCGTCGAAGGATCTCGCGCCGGGCAAGAGCATCATTTTTGCCGCGACCGGCGTCACCGACGGGACGCTGATGAAGGGCGTGCGCTTCTTCGGCGACGGCAACCGCACCAGCTCGGTGATCATGCAGAACGACCCGCACCAGATCCGGTTCATCGACAGCATTCACGTCGCCACGTCCAAAGACGGCCGGATCAGATTTTAAGGTCCTTGGTCCTTGGTTCCTCGTGCCTGGTCCGTCCGGGTCTGGCCCTCGTCCATCTCGCGGCGTTCACGAAGCACCAGACGGCTCGAGGACCAAGGTCGGACCAGGAACGAAGGACTAAGAACCAGGGACCAGCGATCAGCGATGCGCCGCGTGTTCGTTGACCCCGAGGCGCCGCAGCGGGACGCCCTCCAGGAGGCGGCGAAGTGGATTCGGACCGGCGGCCTCGTCGCGCTGCCGACCGACACGCTTTACGGTCTCGCGGCCGACCCGTTCCACGCCGACGCCGTCGCACGCGTGTTCCTCGTGAAGGGACGGATGGCCGACCGCGCGCTTCCCCTCATCGCCGCCGATGCCGATCAGGTTGCGGCGCGGCTCGGTCCTCTGCCGCCGGACGGCGCGCGGCTGGCCGAGAAGTTCTGGCCGGGGCCGCTGACGCTGCTGGTGCCCGCGCCCGCAGCGCTGGCCCGCGGCGTGACTGGCGGCACCGGACGCGTCGGCGTGCGCGTTCCCGCGCATGACATCGCGCGCGCCATCTGCCGTGGAGCCGGCGGCCCGATCACCGCCACGAGTGCGAATCGCAGCGGGCAGCCGGCGACGGCGGATCCCGGCGAAGTCGAGCGGACGCTCGGCGAGGATGTGGATCTGCTGATCGACGCCGGCCCGACGCCGGGCGGCGCGCCATCGACGATCGTGGACGTCACCGGCTCCCGTGCCACGACTGGTGCGGGCAGGAGCGGTTCCCTGGGACGACATACAGGCATGGCTCAATCTCGATCGCGACAACCGCGCCGCATCGCGACCGTCCCGGCGGGCGACCCCGGCATCCCACGGGGGGATAGCGCGGCGCGAGCGTGCGGCGCTCGTCGGCCTGATTGCGGGCCGTGCGCGCCGGCTCGATGCCGAGCGATCGCTCGACGAGCTGGCCGGCCTGGCCGAGGCCGCGGGCGCCGAGGTCGTGCTGCGCGTGATGCAGGAGCGCCCGAAGCCGGATCCCTCGACCTTCCTCGGCGCCGGCAAGATCGCCACGCTGGCCGCCTCCGCCGCCGAGACCGACGTCGACGTCGTCGTGTTCGACAACGAGCTGACGCCGGCGCAGCTTCGCCAGATCGAAGAGCAGGTCGGCCGGAAGATCATCGATCGCACGCAGCTCATTCTCGACATCTTTGCCAGGCGGGCGCGGACGCGCGAAGGCAAGCTGCAGGTGGAGCTCGCGCAGCTCAAATACCTGCTGCCGCGGCTCGTCGGGGCCGGGACCGCGCTGTCGCGACTGGGCGGCGGCATCGGCACGCGCGGGCCCGGCGAGACGAAGCTCGAAACCGACCGCCGGCGCATCCGCACGCGTATTCACGCCGTGTCCGAGGACATCGAGCAGGTGCGCCAGCGCCGGGCGCAGCTTCGCGAGCGGCGGCAGAAGGCGTCGGTGCCGACCGTCGCGCTGGTCGGCTACACGAACGCCGGGAAGACGACGCTGTTCAACGTGCTGACGCGCGCGGAGGCCGAGGCGTCCGATGCGCTGTTCGTCACGCTCGATCCGCTCATTCGCCAGGTGCGGCTGCCCGACAACCGCGAGCTGCTCATCTCCGATACGGTCGGGTTCATCGACCGCCTGCCGCACGCGCTCGTCGCGGCGTTTCGCGCGACGCTCGAGGAGGTCGCGGGCGCCGACCTGATTCTGCACGTGACGGACGCCTCGGCGCCCGACCGCGAGCGCCGGATGGCCGCCGTCCGGCAGGTGCTCGAGGAGGTGGGCGCGATCGACGTGCCGCTCATCGAGGTGTACAACAAGTGCGACGCCATGACCGCCGGACGAACGGCGCCGGCTGCAGGAGCAGGATCCGGGGGCGCTGTGCATTTCGGCCTTGCGGCGGGAAGGCATGGCCGAGCTGGTGGACACCCTGGTGTCGCGTCTCGCGCTCGACGTCAGCCGGGTGACGCTGACGTTCGATCCCGAGGACCCGGCCGATCGCGAGGGGATCGCCCGGCTGTACCGCCACGCCCGGGTCCTCGTCCACGAAACGCGTGACGGTCATGTGTCGATCGTCGCCGACGTGCCGCGCCGGCTCCTCGGCCAACTTACGCCCGCAAAGAGGTAAACTTTTCTGAATGCGGAACGTCGTCTTCCCGATCGCCTGTCTCTCGCTCGTCCTCATGGCCGCGTGCGCGCCGAAGAGTTGTGCCGCTGCCGGTCGTCACGTCGCCGCGATTCCCGGATTTCATCGCGCCGGTCGTTCCCGCGGCACTGTCGCCGGCACGCCGGCCGCCGACGCAGCACGTTCGCGCGTGGGCGTTTCTTCAGGCCGGCGATCTGAGGAACGCCGAGCGCGAGTTCTCGACGGCGCTCAAGACGACGCCGGCGTTCTATCCGGCCGAGATCGGACTCGGCTACGTCGAGCTCGCCGATCGCGATGCGAAGGCCGCGCTGGAGCATTTCGATCGGGCGCTCGCCCGTCAGCCCGCGGAGCCCTCGGCGCTGGTCGGCCGCGGTGAAGCGCACCTGGCGCTCGACAATCAGGCCGAGGCGCTCGCCGCATTCGAAGCCGCCATCGCGGTCGATCCCTCGTTGACGCAGATCGGGCGGCGCGTCGAGGTGCTGAGGTTCCGCGTCGCCGGGCAGCGGCTGGCCGATGCGCGGGCGGCCGCCGGCGCCGGCCGGATCGACGATGCGATCCGCGCGTACACGGCGGCGATCGCGAGCTCTCCGGACAGCGCCTTTCTGTACCGGGAGCTTGCCGGCGTCGAGCGGCAGCGAGGCGACGCGGCGGCCGCGCTCGCGCACTTTCGTACGGCTGTCGATCTCGATCCGGCGGATGCCGGCTCGCTGGCGGGGATTGGCGAATTGCTCGAGGCGCAGCGGCGATTTCGAGGGCGCGGCGAAGGCGTACGGCGACGCGCTGGCCATCGAGCCGAGCGCCGGATCTCCAGGCGCGAATCGAGGCCGTGCGCGCACGGGCCGAACTGGCGCGGTTGCCCGCGCGAGTACCGCGCGATTGGCGAGGCGCCGCAGATCACGCGCGGCGAGCTGGCGGCGCTTGATCGGCGTGCGGCTGGCGCCTCTGCTGCAGCCGGATCAGCGTGTCGAGGCCGAACCGATCACCGACGCGCGAACCGACTGGGCCGCGACCTGGATCCTGGCGGTCGCGCGCGCCGGCGTGATGGAGCCGTTCGCCAACCATGCGTTTCAGCCGCGAACGCTGGTGCGCCGGGTCGACCTCGCGCAGGCGGTGGAACGGCTGCTGACGCGAATCGCGGCGTTCAAGCCCGGCCGCGGGCGACGGCCTGGGAATCGGCGCGCGTGCAGTTCAGCCGACCTGGCGCCGAGCCATCTGGCGTATCCCGCGGCATCCGCTGCCGTCGCGTCCGGCGTCCTGACGGCCGGCCCCGACGGCAGCTTCGAGCCATCCGGAATCGTGAGTGGCCGGGAGGCGACGCGAGGCGATCGAGCGGCTCGAAGCGCTGGCCGGCCTGCCGTCGTCCGGCACAACGCAGCGATGACCGTCTTCACGCCGGCCAATCAGCTGACGCTGCTGCGGATGCTGATGATTCCGGCGTTCGTGATCCTGGTGGTTTACGGCGAGCTCGGCTGGGCGCTCGGCGTGTTCGTGACGGCCGGCATCACCGACGGTCTCGACGGGTTGATCGCGCGGCGGTCCGGGAAGACGACGCTCGGCGCCTGGCTCGATCCGATGGCCGACAAGCTGCTGCTCGTGACCACGTTCGTCGTGCTGACGTGGCCGGGGCTCGGACTGGCCAACCGCTTTCCGATCTGGCTCACGGTCTGCATCATCAGTCGCGATCTCGTCATCGTGCTGACGGTCGTGATCGTGAACCTCGCGATCGGCCGGCGCACGTTCAGGCCGTCGATCTTCGGCAAGATCGCGACGGCCACCTACATGGTGACGGCCGTGGTGGCGATGGTCTTCAACTACCTGGGTTATCACTCGGTCCTCTTCGATGTGCTCGTGTGGGCGTCGCTGGCGATCACGCTGGTCTCGGCCTTCCATTACATCTGGCACGCGGCTCGGATCATCGAGACGCCTCAACAGACGGCGCCTGTATGAAGAGACACATTGCTGCGTATCTCGTAGCTTTTACCATCACGTACGTGGTGTCCGGCTTCAGCCGGACCGTTTGGGCGCAGACTGCGCCGCCGAAACAGGCCGTCGTCGAGACGACCGCCGGCACGTTCATCATCGATCTGACTCCAGAGACCGCGCCGAACCAGACCGCGTACTTCATGAAGACTGCGGCTGAAGGCGGCTACGACGGGACGATCTTTCACCGGATGGTTCCGCGGCGGAATGGTTCAGGGCGGCGATCCGCTGTCGAAGGATCCTTCCAAACGCGACGCCTACGGCACCGGCGGCCTCAATGCGGTGAAGGACGATCCGCGCGCGCCGAAGATGACCAGGGGATCGGTGGCGGCGGTGACCGTGCCCGGGAAGCCCGACAGCGCCGGCGCGCAGTTCTTCATCGTGCTCGCCGATCAGCCGGCGCTCGACGGCAAATACACCGTGTTCGGTCAGGTGTCGGACGGCATGGAGGTGCTGCATGAAGATTTCCGCCACGCCGGTGGACGCAGGCGGCCTGGCGACCGAGCGCGTCGAGATCAGGCGAGTCACGATTCGCGACACGCCGCCCGAGCCGTTCGTGACCGAGACCGCGCAGGAGCTCGGCGGATACCAGGCGGTGCTCGACACGAGCGAGGGGCCGATCACCATCGAGTTTTTCACCGACAAGGCGCCCAACACGGTCCGTCAGTTCATGCGGATGGCGGCCGCCGGCGTCTACAACGGCATGGCGTTTCATCGCGTGGCGCCCGGCTTCGTCATTCAGACCGGCGCGGAAGGCACCCGCGCCTCCGCGTTCACGGAGAAGCAGCAGAAGCTCGTCCGGCCGCTCGCCCCGGAGTTCAACGACACGAAGCACGTGAAGGGGATTGTGTCGATGGCGCGCGGCGCGGAGCCGGGAAGCGCGACGACGTCGTTCTTCATTTGTACCGGCACCGTCGACCGGCGCTCGACGGTCAGTACACCGCGTTCGGCCGGGTGATCGACGGGATGGCGGCGGTCGAGGCGATCGAGAAAGCGCCGCGAAACGGCGAGACGCCGATCACGCGCATCGATCTCAGGACGATCAGGATCGAGAAGAAGTAGATACCGAATTGACAATGCGAATCGCAAATGCAAATTCGCATTCGGCGATTTGCAATTGCATTTCAAACGCCGGGCAGTCTCGTCACCTTCACGACCACGCCGACCAGATATTCCACCTTGATGCGGTCGCCCGCCTCGAGCGACTCGGCGACGATCGCTTCGGGCCCGACCCGCGCCGCGTTGAGCTGCTCGCCAGGATCGTCGAGGTGGGTGAACACGATCTCCCACGACATCTGGCCGTGGATGCTGATCGGCTGAATCCGCCGCAGCACGGCGTCGCGAGTACCTTTGAGCACGGGAGATCATAGCATTTGGTCATCTGGTCATCTGGTTATCTAGTCATTGATTGTTCAATCGTGAAATCAATAACCAGATAACCAGATGACTAGATGACCAGATTGTCCTCGAAGGGCAGCCGCCCGGGCGGAGCGGTGGAGGCGGTGTCGCAGAGATTGTGGACGCTGACCCCCAGCAGCCGGACGGGCCGCGTGCCGGCCTCGGTCCTGTCGAGGAGCCGCACCGCGCGCTCGACGAGTCGCGGCTTCGTCCCGCGTCGGCGGAGCGGTATGGCTCCGCGTAATCGTCGTGAAGTCGTCGTAGCGGACTTTGATGGTGACCGTGCGCGCCAGCAGCGCCTTCCGCGCGCAGCCACCCGGCGGCGTCGGCCGCCATGCGCGCGATGTCCGTGCGAATCGCGGCGAGGTCGGTGACGTCCTGCGCATAGGTGTTCTCCGAGCCCGACGATTTCACCTCGCGGTCCGGCGTGACGGGCCGATCGTCGATGCCGTCGGCGAGCTGCCGCAGCCAGTCGGCCAGGCTGCCGACGGTGTCGCGCAGCACGTCGGGGCTGGCCGCCCGCACGTCGACGAGCCGCTCGATGCCGCGCGCGCGCAGTTTGCGGGCCGTGACCGGGCCGACGCCCCAGAGCGCATCCACCTGGAGCTTCTGCAGGAACGGCTCGACCCGATCCGGGCTGATCACCGTCAGGCCGTCGGGCTTCTTCCAGCCCGACGCGATCTTCGCGAGGAACTTGTTCGGGGCGACGCCGGCCGATGCGGTGAGCCGCGTGTCCTGGCGAATGCGCGCCTTCAGGCGTGCGGCCACGCGGGTCGCCGACGGCTCGCCCCAGAGGTTCTCGCGTCACGTCCAGATACGCCTCGTCGAGCGAGAGCGGCTCGACGAGCGGCGTGACCTCGCGAAACATGCGCGAACACCGCGCTCGAGACGGCCTTGTACCGGGCGAAGTCGGGCGGCACGATGACGAGCGACGGGCACAGCCGGACGGCCTTCGCCATCGACATCGCCGAGCGCACGCCGAACACGCGCGCCTCGTAGCTGGCCGCCGCCACCACGCCGCGCCGATTGGGCTGGCCGCCGACGGCCACCGGCCGCCCGGCGAGCGACGGGATCGTCGCGCTGTTCGACGGATGCGTAGAACGCGTCCATGTCGACGTGGAGGATGCGGCGCAGCAGAATTGCTGATTGCTGATTGCTGATTGCTGATTGGAAATACAATAGTGGATCGCGAGCGCAATCGACAATCAATCTGCAATCATCAATCAACAATCAGCAATTCCCAACTATGCCCCAGTTCATCTACACCATGAAGGGTCTCGGGAAGGTGCATCCTCCCGACACCAGGGTCCTCGAGGACATCTGGCTCTCGTTTCTCCCCGGCGCCAAGATCGGCGTGCTCGGCCTGAACGGCGCGGGAAAGAGCTCCATTCTCAAGATCATGTCCGGCGAGGACCAGCAGTTTCTCGGCGAGGCGTTTCCGGCCGCCGGCATCTCGATCGGCATGCTCCACCAGGAACCGCGGCTCGATCCGACGAAGAACGTCCTCGGCAACGTCGAAGAGGGCGTGGCCGAGACCAGGGCGCTGCTGACGCGATACGACGAGGTCAACGCGAAGCTCGGCGAGGATCTGTCGCCGGACGAGATGGAGAAAGTCCTCGACGAGCAGTCGCGGATCCAGGACAAGATCGACGCCTCGAACGCCTGGGATCTGGATTCGCGTCTCGATCTCGCCATGGATGCGCTCCGGCTGCCGCCGGCCGACGCCGAGGTGGCGACGCTGTCGGGCGGCGAGCGCCGCCGCGTCGCGCTTTGCCGCCTGCTCCTGCAGTCGCCCGATCTGCTGCTGCTCGACGAGCCGACGAACCACCTCGATGCGGAGTCGGTCGCCTGGCTCGAGCGGTTTCTCAAGGACTATCCCGGCACGGTCGTCGCCGTCACGCACGATCGCTATTTCCTCGACAACGTCGCCGGCTGGATTCTGGAGCTCGATCGCGGCCACGGCATCCCGTGGGAAGGCAACTACTCGTCCTGGCTGGAGCAGAAGCAGAATCGCCTGCAGCAGGAAGAGAAGGCGGAGACGCGAAAGCAGCGGACGCTCGAGCGCGAGCTCGAGTGGATTCGCATGTCGCCGAGGGCGCGCCAGGCGAAGGGCAAGGCGCGCCTCAACGCCTACGAGGAGCTGCTGCGCGAGGAGACGACGCAGAAGATCGAGACCGCCGAGATCTACATCGCGCCAGGTCCGCGGCTCGGGGACGTGGTCGTCGAAGCGAGGCAGCTCCGCAAGGGTTACGGCGAGAACGTCCTGATCGAGGATCTGAACTTCACCCTCCCGCGCGGCGGCATCGTCGGCGTCATCGGCCCGAACGGGGCGGGGAAGACCACGCTCTTCCGGATGATCACCGGACAGGAGAAGCCGGACGCGGGCACGCTGAAGATCGGGGAGACCGTGCAGATCGGCTACGTCGATCAGAGCCGCGAGGCGCTCGAGCCGAACAAGACGGTTTTCGAGGAAATCACCGGCGGGCCACGACGAGATCGAGCTGGGCAAGCGGAAGGTGGCCTCGCGCGCGTACGTGTCGTGGTTCAACTTCAAGGGCGCCGCGCAGCAGCGGAAGGTCGGCACCCTGTCGGGCGGCGAGCGCAACCGCGTCCATCTCGCGAAGCTGTTGAAGCGGGGCAGCAACCTGCTGCTGCTCGACGAGCCGACCAACGACCTCGACGTCGACACGCTGCGCGCGCTCGAAGAGGCGCTGCTCAACTTCGCCGGCTGCGCCGTCGTCATCAGCCACGACCGCTGGTTCCTCGACCGCATCGCCACGCACATGCTGGCGTTCGAGGGCGACAGCGAGGTGGTCTGGTTCGAAGGGCAACTACCAGGACTACGAGGCCGACCGCAAGCGGCGGCTCGGCGCCGCGGCCGACCAGCCGCACCGCATCAAGTACCGCAAGCTGACGCGATAGTTCCCCTCCGTTTTCCGAACCTGATGTATAAGGGTGGGCCCTTTGCGCCAGACTCAACCATGGAAATTGCGTGGGAGGGGACTAATGAACAAGCACGATGCTGTCCGTAACGAGTCTGGTTCTCGTCGGCTCCCTGGTTTTCGGCGTCGGTAATGCCCTGGCTCAAGGGCCGAATAATGCGCCGAGGAGCGGGTGCAAGGCTCTGCCATCGTGGTCCGCATTGCGCGCCGCGCTCGTCGCGGCCCAAGGGCAGGCAACGGCGCACTCGCGAATCACATGTGGGGCACTATCGTGGATCGCGATGGCATCGTCTGCGCCGTCGCATTCACCGGAGCCGACCGAGGGCGTCAGTGGCCCGGGAGCCGCGTCATCTCCGCCCAGAAGGCGAACACGGGCAACGAGTTCAGCCTGCCTGCGGGTCCTCGGGTACCTTTCCGACCGGCCTCGCGCTGTCGACCGCAAACCTTTACACGGCGGTCCAGCCCGGCGGCAGTCTCTATCGGATTGCAGCATAGCAACCCTGTGAGCACCGACATCGCGTATAGCGGCAACCCGTCGAACTATGGCCAGGGTAACGACGGCATGGTTGGCGGACGCATTGGCGGCGTCAATGTGTTTGGCGGCGGCCTCCCTCTGTATAATTCCAGCGGCCAACTCCTTGGCGGCCTTGGGGTCAGCGGCGATACCTCCTGCGCGGACCACAACGTCGCTTATCGCACGCGTAACACGCTGGACCTCGACTACGTGCCCGCCGGCGTCAGCGGCGATCGCGAACCGTCGCGACACACATCGTGTACGACATCATCCCGCAACCCGGCCAGATGCCCGGCATCAGCGCGGGCGGTTGGGGCCACCCGGAGTGTTTCGCCGCCGACGTCGCGGCGTCAGCCACCCTTCCGAATAACCAGCCGTAGCGCCCGGCGCGCGATTCAGGCCGCCGGCTCCGCCCCGCCCGGGCGGAGCCGGCGCCTTCTCCACAGCCCGAAACCGAACCGCCCGCCCGCCAGCCCCGTCTTGCTAGTGTCCCGTTCCCGTGGATCGGGGCATAAGTCCCGGAGCGCGGCGCCCGGCTGGCAAGGCGCGACGACCGAGAATACCGGGAGTATTTGAGGGAGGAGCAACGCCGCCAGCCGGGATGCCCCGCCCGGGAATTGTGTCGCGAACCATGGGGACGGGACACTACGATGGATGCGATCCGATGCATGAACGCGCGGACCGGCTGGCTGGCGGCTTCGTAGGCGTGGATCACGCCCTGGAACGCGAGTTCGAGGCCCGTCTTGTCGAATCCTCGACCCTGGCGTTCCGAATCGCCTACAGCGTCCTGCGCAATCGCGAGGACGCCGAGGACGCCGCCCAGGATGCCTTCGCGAAAGCCTATCGAAACTTCCGGCAACTCCGGGATCGGGACCGCTTCCGCGCCTGGCTGGCGCGGATGACCTGGCGCCTCTCGATCGATCGGTATCGCACCCGGGGCCGCCGCCAGACCGTCGAATTGTCCGCACGCGACGCGGGTGCCCCGACGGCCGCGGAGACGGTCGCGGAGACATTCGACGCGAACGAGCGCGCCGAGTTGTTGTGGCGCGCGATTGACGCCCTGCCGGAGAAGCTGCGGATCGTCCTCGTGCTCGCGAGCATCGAAGGGCACGAAATCGCGGAAGTCGCGTCGCTCCTGGAAATTCCGAAGGGAACCGTGAAGTCGAGACTGTTTGTCGCCCGTCAACGATTGAAGGAGCAGCTGCAATGCCCGCTGACCGTTCCGGCCGCCCGCTGACCCCGCGGGGCCCCCTGAGTGACGACGGCCTCGAGAGCGAGCTCGCGGCTTTGCTGGCCGTCGATCCGTCTCCGGAGTTCCTGGCCCGCGTGCGCATGCGCATCGGCACCGAGGCGAAGCCGCCCGCATGGCGGCTTTCGAGGATGTTCGTGGTCGCGGGAGCCTGCGCGGTCGCGATCGCCCTTGCCTTGACTGCCGCGCAGCTGAACCAAACGGCGCTTCCCTCTGCCCTCGATCGCGCGCAGTCTGCTTCGAGATCCTTCGCCGACCTGTCGCTCGTCCTCCCCACCATCGCGGCAGCTCCGTTTACAGGCGCTCCCCTGGCGCGCGTACCGTCCCGTCTCCGGCGAGCTCAAAAGCCGACGCCGGAGATGCAGGCCATCATGCAGTCGAACGCCGACGTCAACAGAACCCTACGGACACATCTGAAGGAGAAAAATTACGACGCGCTCGTCCAGGACGCGGCAACGTACAAGCAGAACTTCGCCTATATCGCCGTGTTCTGGGCCAACCAGAAGGTAGACGCCCCGCTCACCATCTCCACGAGAGGTCTGGCGGCGGCAGTCGAGCTGGAAGCGGCCGCGCTCGTCAGGGATGACGGCGCGGTGGAGAAGGCCGTGGCGGCCCTGGCCGACACGTGCGACGCCTGCCACAAAGAGCACCGGGAGCAGCTGTCGGACAAGACCTACGCGATTAGACTGTAATCGTTGGTCGTTGATCCGCGGAAGGAGGGTGCCATGGTACACAGGCGTGCGGTGATCACCGGAACGGTGCTCGGCGGAGCGTTGTCGGCGTTGGCGGTGCCGGCTGAAGGAGCCGAAGCAGCGGCCGGCCAGGCGGAACCGAACTCGGACCGCCTGATCGAGGAGGTCGCGAGGGGCGTTCGCGGGATCCGCGACGAGCTGGCGCACGAGTACTCGTTCTGGGAGATTGCGGCCGTGCGCGAGCAGATGCAGACGTTTCTGCGGGCCAACCTCAAGTTTCCCGACTTCATCGAGGTGGGCAGCGACGTCTGGCAGCGGGTGTACGACTGGCATGTGCGGTTTCAGCAGCCGATCGGTCTCGGCCGGACCGCGGAAGGGCGTTACACCATCCTGCTGCAGGCGACTACCGTCGTGATGCGGCCTGACATGGCGTCCGGGTTCATCGGCCTCGGCTACGACAATCGGTAGCCCGGTTCGAGGAAGCGACGCGGGGTCTTCAGTCACCCACGGGTGGCGCCGGATCGAACCGTACGATCAGCACGGTGATATTGTCGCGGCCGCCGGCTTCGTTCGCCCGCGCCACGAGCTTCGTACAGGCGGCCTCTGGTTCCGCCTCCGCGCGGAGGATGGCCGCGATCGCATCGTTGGTCAGCATCTCCGTCAATCCGTCCGAACAGAGCAGCAGGCGATCGCCGGCATGGACCTCCAGAGCGTGAGCTTCCACGAAGAGGCCCGCTTCGTTGCCGCCCACCACGTTCGTGATCACATGGCGAAGACGGTGCTGCGCGGCCTGCTCGGGCTTCAGCTCTCCCCGGCGGATCATCTCCGCCATCAGCGTGTGGTCGTGCGTAATCTGCTCCAGCTCGTCCCCGTCGAACATGTAAGCCCTGCTGTCGCCGACATGGACGACACACAGCTGCGCATCGAGTTGGTACGCCATGGTCAATGTCGTGCCCATGCCGCGTAGTTCCGGATGCTCCGCCGATTCCTCGAGAATGCGGTCGTCGGCGTGGCGGAGCGCCGTCTGAAACTGCCCGAGAACTTTCTGTGCCTCGGATCCGTCCGAGTGAAAGAACCACTTGAAGGTATTGAGCGTGAACTGCTCGATCGCGAGGACGGCAAGAGCGCTTGCGTGTTCTCCTGCGCGATGCCCTCCCATGCCGTCGGCCACCAGAAACAAGTGTGCGCGTTCCTCCCCGCGCAGCGCCTTCGGCTCCGGCAGGCTCGTGTGCCAGATGCGCATCGTCTTGGTGAGCTCGGCAATGAGGAACTGGTCCTCATTCGACGGACGGACGAGGCCCGTGTGGGTGATGCCGAAGGCCTTCACCGTCAGCGACGGACGTTCCGTCTGTGTGACCGGCTCGTTCATCAGCGCGTCAGCCTTTCCCCACTGATCAGTCTTCGAGCACGAACGTGATCAGCATGTTCACCTGATACTCGATGATCTTTCCCTTGTCGAGCCGCACCTGCTGTTCCTTGATCCAGGCGCTTCGGATATTGCGAATCGTCTTGCCGGCGCGCGCGAGGCCCTTTTGAATGGCGTCCTCGAAGCTGACTTTCGATGTGGCGCTGATTTCCGATACCTTGGCGACGTCCATGTCGTCCTCCTTTGGCGGTGGTTGGTCTCTCTGGAGCGTTCAAATCCAAAGAGCGGAGTTTTCAGTATATTAGCTCGTGCGTCACGCGGCCGACGGCCCGGGAAGGCCCTTGCGCACGACCAAGGAGGATTCACATGCGTAAGACCGTCTCGGTATTCGTTCTCGCTCTCGTCCTGCCGGTTGCCGCGGCGTCGCAGACGAAAGCCCCATCGCTGCCGCTTGGCCAGGGACGCCCCGAAACCGCCGGCATCACGCGCACGGTGTTGAAAGACGATGCGAAATCGACCGTGACGAGGGTCCAGTTCAAACCCGGCGCCGCTGAGCCGCCGCATACGCATCCCTACGATGTCATCCTCGTGCCGGTCGTCGCCGGCACAGTCGATGTCACCATTGGAGACAAGAAGCTGACAGCGGTCAAGTCGGGCGACGTGCAGTTCGTTCCGCGCGATGTCACGCACCAGGTGATGAATACCGGCAAGCAGGACTTCGAGCTGATCGCGATCGCGTTGAAGTAGCATGCCCGCGTGCGGGCGTCGAGCTCGCGAAGGCACTCGGTGAGCCGGTTAATTGACGGGTTCGATTCGCATCACCGTACCGGTATTCGGCTCCTTGTCTCCCTTATCGCTGGCGACGACGTAGAGCAGGCCGTCCGGGCCCTGGCGCAGATCCCGGTATCGCCGGCGCAGCGATGCCGTCAGGATGGATTCGCGCTCGTTCGTTCCCCGCCCTTCCTGCCGGACACGTTGGATGAGCATGGCGCCGTGGCCGGCGACGATCAGCTCGCCCTTCCACATCGGAAAGCGGTCCCCGGTGTAGAACAGCAGGTTCGTAATCCCGAGAGATGGCACCCAATAGAAGCGCGGCTGCTCCATGCCGTCGCGCTTCGTGTCCTCCGTGACGGGCTTGCCGTCGTAACCCCTCCCGTAGGTGATGAGGGGCCAGCCGTAATTGCGGCCGGGCAGGATGATGTTGACCTCGTCGCCGCCGAGAGGACCGTGCTCGCTCGCCCAGATGGCGCCTGTTCCCGGATGAATCGTGATGCCCTGGGGATTGCGGTGTCCGTAGGAGTAGATCTCGGGCTTGTGGCCCTCCTTGCCGACGAACGGGTTATCCGGCGGAACACTGCCATCGTCACGCAGCCGCACGATCTTTCCCATGTGCGTGTTGACGTCCTGCGCTGACATCCCCTGGTTCTGCGGGAACGGGAAGTTCCTCTCGCCGATCGACATGTAGAATCGTGCCGTCCGGAGCGAACGCCATCCGCGAGCCGAAGTTCACGTCGGACGTCGTCCAGGCGTCCGCGACGAAGATATCCTTGGCATCGACCAGCTGTTTGCCGTCGAAGCGGGCGCGCAACAGCGCGGTTGTCGCTTCTTTCTCGCGGGGCTTCGAGTAGGTCAGATAGACGAGGTTGTTCTGCGCGTAATTTGGATGAAGCGCGATGTCCATCAAGCCGCCGTGATTGCGATACCGCACTTCCGGCACACCAGCGATCGGCTCGGCCTGAAGGATGCCGTTGTGGATGAGACGCAGGCGACCGGGCCGTTCGGTGACGAGCATGTCGCCGCCGGGAAGAAAGGCGATACTCCACGGGTTGGAAAGACCATCGGCGACAGTCACGACGCGAATCTTGTGTGCGTTCGTCTCGAGCACCACCGCGTTGGCCGCCTGACGCGCCTGGGCCTGGTTCGTCGTCTGCAAGCCGGCGGCGGCAAGAAGCATCATCAATAGGAACTTCACCAAACCTCCTGTCAGTTGCCTGCCGCCATGTCGGGGGGAATCGGCAGCGTGACCACGCCCTTCGCGGCCCATTCGGCTCCACGCGCGAACGTGACGCCAAAAGCCGGCTGGCTGACGTTGGCGCCATCATGGCCCAGCGTCGTGACGAACACGCGGCCCTGGCCGTATTCCGTGGTCCAGAGTATCGGCTGGTGGATGCCGGCGCCGGGTATGGGCTGTCGTGCCTTGCCGCCGTAAAGCGAGTGGTCGTCGTAGGCCGTCGCAAGCACCTTGAACGTTCCCTCGGGCTGCCAGCGCAGGTTTGCATAGAGCTCGTCCTTCTGCATCGTGAAGGACTTCAAACCCTTCGTGATGGGGTGGCTCGTGTCCTTGATATCGACCATGAAATCGTGCCGCGCTGAATGGTGGCCCTGCATGGGACGCCAGCTGCCGCCGCTCATCTTCTCGTAATCGACCCAGCCGTCGAAGGCTCCCAGGGCGAGGTGATAAAGGACCAGCCCCTTGCCAGCGCGGACGAAGTCCTGCAGCGCCGCCTCGGCGCGGTCTCCCCAACGATCCTTCGCGCCGCGGTTGTAGTAGTTGACGACGACGAGGTCGTAGTTCAGCAGCGTCTCGGGCCCGAGGCCGCGGGGCTCTTCGTTGATGCGGACCTCGAACTTCCCTGTGTCTTCGAGGATCGTCTTCAGAACAGGTGTCGTTTCACGCCAGGGGTGCACATGCTGGCCGGTGAGGATCAGCACCTGGATCTTGTTCGGATCGGGCGGCGGGCTCGGCTGTGCCGACGCGACGGCTGTCGGCAGGCAGCACAGGAGCAGCGCCGCGGCGATACGAGGCGTTCTCATGACTTCCTCCTTGCTTCGGGACGGAGACTTCGGCCGCGCCGATTATGGATCCGTTCGATGCCCGGTCAAAGACATATGACGGACTTCTTGACCGGCCCCGAATCCGCGAATACGCTTCGCCTCATGCACTTTCGTCGCGGACCTCTCCTGCCGCTCGGTCCTCGTGCTGACCCTCATGCGCTGTGCCCCTGGCGCATCATTCGGTGCCCGGCCAGTTCGACATGTCGAAGTCGTTGACGCTGAAGGGGACGATATCGAAGGTGGACTGGATCAATCCGCATCCCTACGTGTATCTCGACGTGAAAGGGGTGGACGGAAAGGTGACGGCCTGGGCTCTCTCAACCCTCCCGATACCGATGTTGCGCAAGGCTGGCCTGACGAAGGAAACATTGTTTGGAAAACCCGGGGAGCTCGTGACGATCGTTGCGAACCCGGCACGGAACGGAAAAAAGCTGGGGTGGATTGTGAGAATGACCTACTCTGACGGCCACTACTATCGGCTGTTCGAGTAGGCGGGCACGTCTTGAAGGATCCAAGTCATGAGCCCTCGCGTCCTGGCGCTCGGCATTGTCGCTCTGGCCGCGGCTTTCGTATCGTGCAGCACGAGGCCGTCAGAGCAGGCCGTATCGCGGCCCGACTTGAACGGCACATGGGGCCGCGCAGTGGTCTTTGGCCTCGACTTCGTCCAACCCGAGACGCTTCCCGGCGGCTCGATCTGTGTGGGCGGGTGCGCGCCACAGCCGGAAAGCGAGGCATCAGAGGCCGAGCCACCCATGCCCGATTTCCCGAAGTACAAACCGGAAGTGATGGCGAAAGTGGCCGACCTGGCTGCACGACAGGTCGAGCTCGATACCGTTCTCCGGTGTTACCCGCCGGGCGTGCCGCGCATCGGACCGCCAGCCAAGATCGTCCAGACGGCGACCGAGGTGGTGTTTCTATACGACGACTACAACGGCAGCTTCTTCCGCGTGATTCCGACGGACGGACGTCCCCGTCGTGAGGGCTTGTCGCCAAGCTACCTCGGGAATGCCGTCGGCTCGTTCGAGGGAGACACTCTCGTGGTGGAGACCGTCAATTTCACCGACGAGACGTGGCTCACCGACAACGGCGCGTTTCACACCAAGGACTTGAGAGTCGTGGAGCGCCTGCGACGCGTCGGCGACACGATCCAGTATCAGGCCGTCGCCCACGATCCAGCAGTCCTCGCCGAGCCGTGGACGCTCCGGCCCCGTGAGCTGTCGCGTTCGACGGATGAGCTCGAGGAATCTCCGCGCTGCGAGGAACGAGACCTCGAGCACATGGTCGATGGCTCGTACCATGAAAACCCTCGGTGAGGGACCCCGATCAACTCCGTGTCCTCCGTGGTAGCGCTTTTCGACACGCAAAGGTGGGCCGCTTGAGTACCATGACTCTCCGATTCGCGATCGCTCTCTTCTGCCTCACCACAGCGGCACCGCTCGCCGCCGCGGACAGGACGACCGCCAGGGAATTCATCGCTGAACCGCCGACGCTCATCTCGCTCGGATTCGAATGGCAGATCGATGGCGATGACAACCGCAACGCCACGGTCTCGGTGTCCTACCGCAGGAGGGGCGAGCAGGCCTGGAAGGCGGGGCCACCTCTCCTGCGCATCGGGAACGAGCGGATCAACGAGAACGCGCTCCACTACACGACCCCCAACGGATTCGCCGGAAGCCTGTTCGAACTGGATCCGGCGACCGAGTACGAGGCCCGGTTCGTCATGTCCGACCCCGACGGCATCAGCGGCAGAACCGAGGCGCGCGTCACGGTGCGGACTCGCGGCGAACCCAAACCGGCGGAGGGCGGAAAGGTCTACCACGTGTATCCACCGGAGTACAAGGGCCAGAGGCAGGAGCCTGCGTTCACCGGCCTGCTGGGGGCGTATTACACCGGCCTGTCGCATTCCGACAACTTCAACACGTTTCCGCCGCGGGTCCAGCCGGGCGACACGATCATGGTGCACGCCGGCGTCTACAAGGACGACCGGTACCGATACGGCGGCGGGGGACAGGGCACCGTCTCGAGCGGGACCTACTTCCTGACGCAAAGCGGCACTGCCGACAGGCCAATCGTGATCAAAGCGGCTGGCGATGGCGAAGTGATCTTTGACGGCGACGGCGCGTACAACCTCTTCAACGTGATGGCCGCAAATTACAACTATTTCGAAGGCATCACCATCCGCAACACGGATCTGGCGTTTCAGGCCGGCCTGAAGAACATCGCCGGCTCGAGCGGCCTGACGATCAAGAGGTCGCGGTTCGAGAACGTCGCGCGGGCGATCTACACGGACTGGTCGGGCTCGAAGGACTACTACATCGCGGACAACGTGATGATCGGCCGCTTCAACCCGAACTATCTGATGGGCTTCACCGGCAGCACGTGGACGAAGCTCCCCGAGTTCGACCCGAAGCTCGTGTCCGAGTACGCGGTGAAGGTCTATGGCTCCGGACACGTCGTCGCGCTACAACTCCATCAGTAACTTCCACGATGGAGTCGACGTGGCGACCTACGGGAACCCGGACGGCACGCCGAATCCCATCCGCGACCGCCTGCCCGTGTCGATCGACTTCTACGGGAACGACATCTCCAACGTCGAGGACAACTGCATCGAGGCCGACGGCGGCGCGCACAACATCCGCATCTTCCGCAACCGCTGCTTCAATCACGGCCACCGCGCGCTGAGCGTGCAGCCGATGTTCGGCGGTCCCGTGTACTTCATCCGCAACATCGTGTACCACGCGCCCGAAGGCGGCGCCGTGAAGTTCACCGCCTCGTCGGCCGGGATTGTCGTCTACCACAACACCTTCATCGCCCCGGTCAAGCCGATGCTGCTGGCCGCCTCCAACGTCCACTACCGCAACAATCTGATCCTGGGAAAGAGCGAGACGCTCGAGACGTTCGCGGTCGAAACGAACACCAATTATTCGAGCTCCGATTACAACGGTTTCCGCCCGAACGAGGGCGCGGAGTTTTCGTTCGAATGGAGCACGCCGCCGCTGACCATGCGCTCCAACTTCCCGGGCGAGCCCGGGACGCTCTCGACACAGGCGCAGTCGCAGTTCGAGGCGAAATTCAGGGAGCGGCGGCGATTCGGGACCTTGAAGGAGTATGCCGAGGCGAGCGGCCAGGACCGGCACAGCGTGCAAGTCGACTACGACGTCTTTGTCGCCGTGGCTCCTCCGGGACCCGATCCGCGAACACTCTACAAACCAGCGGATTTCAACTTCCAGCTTCGTCCTGGCTCGGTCGCCGTGGATGCGGCAGTGCCGCTACCTGGCGTGAACGACGACTTCACCGGCCGCGCCCCGGATCTCGGAGCCTACGAAGTGGATCGTCCGTTGCCCACTTACGGTCCGCGCCCGCAGGACGGCAGGCAGTGAGCGCGGAGTTGACAGTTCCCAGGCAAACAGGTTACAAGAGGCGCGCATGACGAGCGGGGCACTGTGCGCATGTTGTTGTCGTAGGGGCCGCGTGGCCCCGCGACCGTGCCCCGTCGGTGTGCCCGACTGATTTCGACCGACCTGCACACTGGATGTCGAAGGCCCGGAAGCAAAGGTTGCTTTCGGGCCTTTTTTGTTTTCCATGATTCCCGATCACGCGCTTTATCTCGGCGTCATCACGCTCGTTGCGGCCATCGTCAACGGTGCGCTCGGCTATGGGTTCTCGTCCATCACCGTGCCGCTGGCGTTGCTGTTCCTTGCCAACCGGGTCCTCAACCCGGCGCTCGTGGTCATCGAGGTCGCGCTCAATGCCTACGTGCTGTGGGCAAATCGTGCCGCCCTGCCCGCAGTCTGGCGGCGGGTGCTTCCCATCGTCCTGGGTTTGGTTCCAGGCATTGCCGTCGGAACGGCGCTTCTCGCGCAGGTGAATCCCGGCTGGGTGAAGTTCGTCACGTTCGTCGCGCTGCTGCCGCTCATCCTGCTGCAGGCGGCGGGCTATCGCCGGCCGATTCGGTCCGAGCGTTCGGTCGGCTTGTTTTTTGGGGGCGGCGTCGGAGTGCTGTATTCGCTGACGACGATTTCGGGTCCTCCGCTGGCCGTGATGCTCAGCAACCAGGGATTGACGAAGAAGGACTTCCGGGCCGCGCTGGGCTTCGTCCGGCTTGCCGAATCGTCGATCACGGCCATCGCCTACGGCTACGTCGGTCTGTACAGCACGACCAGCATGTCGCTCATCCCGTGGATTCTTCCGAGCATCGCGATTGGCGTGCCGATCGGCGCGCAGATCATTCAGCGGGTAAGGCCTGAGACGTTTCGCCGCCTCTGTATGAGCTTCGATGCCTGGATCGTCGGCTTTGGCCTGTCGCGCCTGCTGAACGAGCTCGGCCTCGTGCCGGGCAATGCCGCATATCTCGTGCTGGCCAGTGTCGCTGTGCTCGATTCATGGCTCCTCTTCCGGTTCTTCGCGCTCTCCCCATCGACGGCGCCGGCCGTGGTCGTTGAGCCGGCTGCTCCTGATGGTCGTATCGCGAGGCTCTCCGCGGACTCGGCTCCCAGTCCCTGACGCCGGCACAACTCTCAGCACTGAACTCTTATTGGCTTCGGAGGTCCGCTCATGCAAATGCGTCGCCGCGCGTGGTTTGTCGTGTCCGCTCTCGTGCTTGGTTTGGCTTTGACACCCTCGGGCAAAGCTTTCGGCACTCAATCAGCCGTTCAACCGATGCTCGAATCCGGGCAACTCGGACTTGCCCTGACTCGTGTGACCTACAACGACACCGTCGTATGGCGGGCGTTCAGATACAACCTGCCCGCGCTGATCTTTGACGTGCCACCAGACCCGGACGGAGATCAGTGGGCCTTTGCCCACATCCTGGAGCACAACCGCATGGCCATCGAGTACCTTGGCACCGGGGATCTGGAGCCGCTTCACATCATTGCGGCCAGCCTCGACGAAGGCGGCGGTCCGCTGCAGGGCGTGACCATCAACGCAACACCTGAAATTCTGCCGTTTGTCGAGGTGCAGGTCTTCGACTTTTCCATTGTGGTGACGACGACGCAACCGGTGGAGTTGACCACGGGCTTCATCGAAATCGTTTTCGAGCGTTAATCACGCTCAGACGTGATTCCGCAGCATCAGCTCTTTCGGATGGGGATCGAGATACAGCTGTCCGGCCAGATACGGCACGCGGTAGAGGCGGACGTAGTGGCGGAATAGCGTGATCGGCACGATCAGCGGCACGAGCCTGCGGCGATAGTCGTCGATCGCGGCAAGAAGCTCCGCCTTCGATTCCCGATCGAGCTGTTCTTTGAAGTACCCGGCCATGTGCTGCATCACGTTCACGTGCCGGCCGGGTGTGGCGATGACCGCCAGCGCGGCCATGAACGCCTCGCTGTAACGCCGCTCGATGTCGTCACGCGGCGACGGTCCGCGCGCGTGCCACCAGACGCCCGAGCCGCCGGTACGCCTCGGGCGCATGCGCCATCAGAATCAGCTTGTGCGCCGTGTGAAACCGCACCAGTGCGCCGACGTTCCATTTGCCGCTGAAGAGCCCGCGGAGCCTCCAGTACGCAAACACGCGCTCGACGAAGTTCTCGCGCAGGCGTGGATCCGACAACCGGCCTTCTTCTTCGACGGGCAGGTCGGGGAAGCGTTCGACGAACCTCGCTGCGTAAAGACCTCGCCCTGACCTGGACGGGACGCTGTGGGGGCCGCCGTAGATCTTGACGCGTTCCAGGCCACAGCTCGGCGAATCCTTCTTGAACACGTAGCCGGACAAATCCTCCGATGCCAGCTGCGCGACCCGCCGCTGGGCATATCCCTCCAGTTGGTCGGTCAGATCGACCGCCGTCTTGACTGTAAGCAGCCGGACGCCATTTTCCACGCGTACCAACCGCATCGATTCCCGCGGCGTGCCGAAGCCGCATTCCACTTCCGGGCAGACAGGCACCCACTCCACGAACGAGCCGAACGTGCCAGTCAGAAAGGCGTCGCGCTTGTGGCCGCCGTCGTACCGGACGGCTTCGCCCATCAGGCACGACGAGATGCCGACGCGAACCGCGCGATTCATGAGGGACTCGTCGCTCATCGTGGTGCCGGCTACATCTTGCGGCTGTCGTACGCCCAGTGCAACACTGCCTGCCGCTGTTTCCGGCGGCAAGCGAGATCCCGCGGCTCGCAGTGCTTGCGAAGCGCGGCGACGTGTCGCGCGATCGCGCGCCAACGCCTGATTTGCCGGGCGTCGTCGGCAGTCCGGCGGCCCATATAGTACCGGCAGTACCACTGAAACCAGCCTCGCGGATCCTGAGGCCGGAGCCAGCCGTTGCGTCTCCAGGCGGCGAGCGACTGCGAGGCGTTGACGCCGAAGCAGTTGAGGCGGGCGTCGTGGTGGTCGGAGCAGAGCCGCGCACGGGCAAACCAGGCGGCGGGAAACTCATCCCGGCAGTCGGTCAGGTACTTTCCGCCGAATACACCGACTCGCAGCATCTGCTGCGGCGTCAACTCCGGCCGGAACCCGGGGGCGAAGCCTCGACCAGGAAGCTCGGTACGATAGTACACGTACCCGCGCTGCATCCTGTCGTTGACGACGACCCGTCGTTTCATTGATCACGTCGAGGCGTAGTCCGCCCCGCCTCCGACATCGCCGCGCGTACAACCTGATGGCGATGTACGAACGCCCGCGCGAGCAGCCACCGGACTACCGGCTCCGCCAGGACCTGCGCCAGTCGTCCGCCAGGCAACGTGTACTCGATGCGATCCTCGTACAGGCTCTGCCCATCGTCGATGGGCTCGACCCGATGGGTGTGCCGCCAGACTCTGAACGGCCCCCGGACCTGCTCGTCGCAGAACTGCCGTCCACGGACGTAACCGTAGTGGCGGGCTTCCCAGCGCATGCGCACGGGACCGATGCCGACGGAGAACACGACGATGCCGCCGTCCCGCAAGCCGCCCTCCTGCCGCTCGATTCGCACGAATCGGCGTAGTGGAATCAGATCCAGGATCGCGTCCGGGCGCTCGTGCCATCCAAACACGTCGGCGGCGCGGCCGGGCATCACCGATCGGTAAGAGAAAGTAGACACCGGCGTCCCCTGACTTATAATCCAATGACCTGTCATCCCGCGCGCGCTTCTAACTCTACGAGGAGGCTGTCGATGAGTCGCGCAGTCGTGGCGTCTCTCGTGTTCGCGGCGGTAATCTTCCGCGCCGGTCCGGCGCAGTCCCACCACAGCAACGTCGAGTACGAGGTGACCAAGGTCATTACCGTGACCGGCGTCGTCAAGGAATTCCAGTGGGTGAATCCGCACACCTGGCTGCACGTCGCGGTTGACGATGGGAAGGGCGGCACGGTCGTGTGGCTCGCCGAGGGCCGCGCGCCCGGCATCCTTCTGCGGGCCGGCTGGACGAGAAGCTCGCTCAAGGGCGGCGAGACTGTCACGGTTGACATGAGCCCGGCGAAAGACGGGACGCACAAGGCCATCATTGCTCGAGTGACCAAAGCGGACGGAACCATCCTGTCCAATCAGCCGGTGTTCCAGTAGCGCAGTCGGCCGTGATGCCGACACTGACGACAAGGAGTCATTCCACATGCGCACGATCATCATGTCGATCCTCAGCGCGGCGATGTTCCTCGGGCCGAGCGCGCTGGTGCCCGTGCGGCTCGATGCGCAGGGTACGTCCGGAACCGCTCCGGACTTCTCGGGCGTCTACTATCCGGTCGCACAGGGCCGCGGCGGTCAGGGGCAGGCAGCCGGCGGCGCGGCGCCAGCTGGTGCGCAGCGGGGAGGACCGCCGCCACGGCCGACGACTTCCGCCCCGGTCTCGGATGGCTCGCAGGGCCGGGCGCCGGACGCGCCGTCGCTCACGCCCGAGTACATGGCGAAGTGGGAAATGATGAGGAAGTCGCGAATGGCCGGCTCGTACGAGTTCGACAACAACGCCAAGTGCCTGCCGCCGGGCATGCCGGCCATGATGGGCATGGCGTACGGCATGGAAATCATGCAGACGAAAGACAAGATCACGTTCTTCAGCGAGCTGAACGACGCGCTGCGGCGGGTCTACCTGGACGGGCGTAAGCCGACGGCGAAGATTCTCGACGATCCGACGTACGCCGGGTACTCGACCGGACACTGGGAAGGCGACACGCTCGTCGTCGAGACGGTGGCGCTGCACCCCGGCTCCTTCATCGAGGGATTCACGCCGCACAGCGACGCGATGACGGTCAGGGAGCGCATCCGGTTCATCGGGCCGGGGCTGCTCGAGGATCGCATCACCGTCACCGATCCCATCGCGCTGACCAAAACCTGGGAGACGGTGAGAACATACCGAAGGGCGACGCCCCCCAACGATCAGCTGCGAGAGTTCGCCTGCGCCGAGGGCCTGACCCGCGAGAAGCAATGAAGTAGGCCGGACCCTTCGGGTCCGGCACCACCGCGCCCCGGGGCGGACCCGGAAGGTCCGCCCTCTCGTTTAGAATTCCACCCTGGCGGCGTCCGCCAGGATCGTCTCGCGGTACACGGGCAGCGACCATCCCGCCTTTTCGAGCTCATCCACCCGCCGTTTCACGCGGTCCTGGTAGCTCTTCTTGTCGGTGTACAGCTCCTTGAGCTGATCCTTGGAAATGGGCATCTGGTACCCGGCGAGCCCGCACATCTGAGTGGCGGCCGGCAATCCGCGGGCCGCGATCCACGCGCTCGGATTGGCTATGAGCGGCACGGCGGCCTCGTTGCGCACGCCCAGCTTTGTCGTCGGAAGGTCCACATATGGATTCCGGATCCCGCCCCTCGAGTTGCCCTGTTCATCGAGAGCCATCAAGGAACCGTCGTTCGTCACGTTCCGATCGACCAGGATTCTCTCGGCGCGCGGCGGGACCGTGCCCTTGTCCACCCACCCAAAGAGATGATGGAGCCCGACGGACATGTAAGCCTCGAGAGGGAATCGACTGACCGGATGCCTGCACGGGTCGGGCTGAAACCTGATGCTGTCGCGGCTGTCCACGTGGGCCATGCCGGCAAACTCATAAAGCCTGAACTGATCCCCGCCGGCGTCGCCGTCCTGGCGGGCCGTGGCGGTCCCGGTGGCAACCTCGGTCATCGTCGGAATCTGAATCAACGGCACGTCGACCGGCCGGACGGTCGCGCCGGTTGACGTCGGCATGAAGCCGTCATAGATCAACTTCATGTCCGGCGTCCTGTACACCATGTGCGCCGGCAGGTACCGGATCAAGACGGCTGCGGTTGCCGACGTGCCTGCAAGGATCGTCTTTCGCACGGGAAGACCGGCCAGCGGGCTGTCCTTCTGATTGCGCTTTATCAGCGCACCAACCTGGGCGAGCATCTCGGGAACCTGATCTTGCTCGACTTTCAGATCGCTATAGCGCTCTTTGTTGTGCGCGACGAGTTGATCGAAGCCGGCGGTCACGATTTCAACGGCCGCGTGCCCGGAGCTCATCGTGTAGTTGGAGGTGAACTCGAACATGTGGGCCGCGCCGCTCGGATGCATGGCTTCGGCGAGCACCAGCCCGGTGAACCTGGCGTTGTCCGTTGGCTTGCGAACGACGATCCGCGTCTTGTAGGGCTGTTTGTTCGCAACGCCGGAAACGAAATACTCCCTGGCTTCGTACTTGAAATGCGCCAGCCCCTTCCCTGAAGGAAGCGAAGGCGTGGAGTCGTACATGCTCCCGGGCCCGTTGACCTCAGCCGACATGGCTGCGACTGAAACAGCGATGGGTTGTTCGGGAAGACTGGGGTCCTGGGCCGGCGCTGCACCGCGCTGGCCGGAGATGCTCGCAGGCATCATCGCGCCAGCGGTCACGATCGTCGCGGCGAGCACGAGCGCGGTCGTCGAATGACGGGTCTCTTTCATGGGGGCTCTCCTGATCTCCCGCATGCGAATCCTGATGAAAACCGGTTCAGTGCTTGACGCCGAGCACGCTATCTACGATCTCGCGGAATTCCTCCGCGGTCAACAGCCCGCGCTTTTCGATGCCCTTGTCTTTCACGCGCTTGAGCATCTCGCCAACCGCCTCGTCGTCGGCGCCGGTGATCCCGAGCTGCTCGAGGTTGTATGTGATCGACAGCTTGCCGCTCTTCTTGCCGAGCACGACTTCGCCTCGCCTTCCGGTGAGCGCCGGGTGCGTGCCGAACATGGCCAGCGGCTCCTTCACCACCAGGTCGACGCCGATGCCCGATTCACGCGTGAAGTTGCGATCGCCCAGGATCGGCTTGTTCGCCGCGATCGGAACGCGGCTGATGCGGCTGACCAACTCGCCCAGTTCGGGCAGCCTGGCCAGGTTGTAATGAGTGTCGTAGCCGTACAACACGTGCAGCGCGACGATCAATTCTTCCAGCGCGGCGTTGCCCGTCCGCTCACCCAGTCCGTTCGCGCAACTGTGGACGACTTCCGCGCCCGCCTCCACGCCGGCGAGCTCGGTCGCGACCGCCAGCCCGAAGTCGTTGTGGGTATGCACTTCCACCGGCAGGTTGGTGAGCGTCTTCACCATGCGGACCATGAACTTCATGGCTTCCGGCAGGATGCAGCCCATGGTGTCGACCACGCCGATCGAATCGGGCGGCGCGTCCTGCATGATGCGGGTCAGCAGATTTGTCAGGTCTTCTTCCCGGGCGCGAGTGGTGTCGTAAGGGAAGTAAACCACGTGCATGCCGCGCGACCTGGCGTAGTTGATCACGCCGACGCTTTTCCTGAGCACGTCTTCCCAGGTCCACTTGAACTGATACTTCAGCTTGGGGTATCCGATCGGCACCTCGACGATCACGCCGTGGCAGCCGCATTCGATGGCCTTGTCGATATCGGCGTTCATCGCCCGGGCGAACGTGTAGATCTTCGCCTTCAGCCCCAGCCTGGAAATTTCCCTGATGGCCTGGAAATCCTGCTCGGAAACGGCCGGCATGCCGGCCTCGATCCGATCGACGCCGATCTCGTCCAGCTTTTCGGCGATCGCGATCTTGTCCGCGACACTCATCACCACGCCAGGAGTTTGTTCGCCGTCCCGCAGCGTCGCGTCGTGGATGCTGACCCGGGCCGGCAGGTTGTAGGAGTTCCTTACCGCGCCCACATAGTTGTAGGGACTGACCCACCATTCATTCTCACGAAAGTGCTTGTCGTTCATCGGCGACAATTATAGACCTCTCTGCCGCCGGGTGGCTCTGTCGCGTACGACGGTTTCGTGGGGTTGCCTCGGGCAGCTGTGTGGTTCATCATGCCAGGGATGCCACTTCATCGAAGGATTCCCGTCGTCCTGGCGATCGCCCTCCTTGCCGCGGCCTGCAAGAGCTCGGTGGACCCCGGCCCGACGCCACCTCCCGGGACGCCGCCGATCGTGTGCAGCGCGCCATTCAAGGTCGGATTCAGGGTCGTGACCATCGGAACGGGCCGGAAGATGGGTGTGTGGTATCCAACTTCGGATACTGAGGCGCCACTCCAGTACGCGAGCGAAACCGCCGGGACAGCGGCTCGGAACGGCGCTGCTGCGGCTTGCGGCCGCCTTCCCGTCGTCGTCTTCTCGCACGGCTTCCACGGTTGCGGCACGCAATCGGTGTTCTTCACCGAGCAGACGGCACGGCGGGGCTATATCGTGGCGGCGCCAGACCACCTCGACGCGGTGTGCAGTGTGGACGGGATGGGGTCGGCGGAGCCGACCGCCGTCGATCTGTCATTTGGCAGCCCTGAAACCTGGACCGACGCGACCTATCGCGATCGCCGTGACGATCTCGTGTCGGCGATCGACTGGCTGCTCTCCAGCGCCGAGCTCGGAGGGCAGGTCGATTCCGGGCGGATCGGCGTCGCGGGCCATTCCCTGGGCGGTTACACGGCCATCGGGATCGCAGGCGGCTGGGACAGCTGGCTGGACAGCCGCCTCAGGCTGGCACTCGCGTTCTCACCTTACATCCAGCCGTTTCTTCACCGGGTCGGTCGGTTGCCGTCGAAATGCCCGTGATGTTTCAAGGCGGCACGCGCGATTTTGGCATCACGCCATTCCTGCCCGACGCCTATGCGAAATCGCGCCCTCCCAAGTACTACGCCGAGTTCGTAGGCGCGGGTCATTTCGAGTGGACGAACTTCGCGTGCCGGGGAGCCGCCTCGGTGGCCGCGTGCCTCCAATCGAGCCTGAATGCCCGCCTGATCGACGACTATTCCGTCGCCTTTCTCGATGCCTTCTTGAAGGGCGAAGGTGGATCGCTCGCACAGCTGAATGGGGCAGGGCTCGCCACGTACCTGCACGAGTGACGGCAGGTCGCTACTGACCGATGCACCCTATTCGAGGGCTTGAAAGGGACGCGGCCGGCGGGTTATGTCACTTTTGTGCGGAAGTAGTCGATCGTCTTCACGAGGCCTTCCTCGAGCGGCACCTTGGGCTCCCAGCTCGAGCAGCGTGCGCGCGCGGGTGATGTCGGGCTGGCGGACTTTCGGGTCGTCGGTCGGCAGCGGCCGGTACACGATCTGGCTCTTCGCGCCGGTCATCTTGATGATGGTCCTCGCGATCTCCTCGATGGTCATCTCGCGCGGATTGCCGATGTTCACCGGATCGTTCACGTCCGAGAGCATCAGCTTGATGATGCCGTCGACCAGGTCCGTAATGTAGGTGAAGCTTCTCGTCTGCGTGCCGTCGCCGAAGATCGTCACGTCCTCGTTGCGCAGCGCCTGCGAGATGAACGCCGGCACCGCGCGGCCGTCCTTGATGCGCATGCGCGGCCCGTAGGTGTTGAAGATGCGGACGATCTTCGCGTCGAGGCCGTGATAGCGGTGGTAGGCGACGGTCATCGCCTCGGCGAACCGCTTCGCCTCGTCGTAGACGCCGCGCGGCCCGATCGGGTTGACGTTGCCCCAGTACCGACTCCTTCTGGGGATGCTCCAGCGGATCGCCGTAGACCTCGGAAGTCGAGGCGAGGACGAACCGCGCGCCTTTTGCCTTCGCCAGGCCGAGCGCCTTGTGTGTGCCGAGCGCGCCCACCTTCAGCGTCGGTATCGGCAGCTCGAGGTAGTCGATCGGGCTTGCCGGGCTCGCCCAGTGCAGCACGTAGTCCACCGGGCCGTCGATGTAGATGTAATTGGTGACATCGTGCTTGATGAACGTGAAGTCGCGGTTGTGCAGATGGGAGATGTTGGCCGTCGTCCCCCGTCAGCAGGTTGTCGATCCCGACGACCGTGTAGTCGCGATCGAGCAGTGTTTCTGAGAGATGGGAACCGATGAAGCCGGCGGCTCCGGTAATGACGACGCGTTTTTTCATGAATTTGGTTATCTGGTTATCTAGTCATCTGGTCATTGATTGGTCAATTTGATCAATCAATGACCAGATAACCAGATGACCAAATGACCAGATTCAAGCGTCAGTAAGCGTGTTTGTGGAAGAAGCCTTTGACGAGCGTCAGCCACATGATCTTCAAATCCAGCCGGACCGACCAGTTCTCGATGTAATACAGGTCGTACTCGATCCGTTTCTCGAGCGGCGTGTTGCCGCGCCAGCCGTTGACCTGCGCCCAGCCCGTCAATCCGGCCTTCACCTTGTGGCGGAGCATGTACGAGGGGATCTTGTGCCGGAACTGCTCGACGAAATGCGGCCGTTCCGGCCGCGGACCGACGATGGACATGTCGCCGCGGAGGACGTTCCAGAGCTGCGGCAGCTCGTCGATGTTCGACCGGCGCAGGAACCGCCCGAGCGGCGTGACGCGCGGATCGTCCTGCTTGGTCCAGACCGGCCCGGTCTCGCGCTCCGCATCGTCGTACATCGATCGGAACTTGACGATCGTGAACGGTTTGCCGTCGAGGCCGGTGCGCTCCTGCCGATAGAACACAGGGCCGCGGGAGGTCATGCGGACGACGGCTGCGATGATCCCCAGCGGAATGGTCAGCAGCGCCAGGCCCGCCGCGGAAAGGGCGATATCGATCCCGCGCTTGACGATGCTGTTGAAGCCCTGCAGCGGGACGTCGTTGATGTTGATGACGGGGACGCCGTCCAGATCCTCGAGCCGCGCCCGCAGCGCGATGACCTGCAAGCAGATCGGGCACGACCTTGACGTCGACGCACTGGCGGCTCGTGCTCTCGATGAGCTCCAGCATCTGCACGTGCTGGTCGGGCGGCAGCGCGACGTAGAGATGGTCGATCGACTCGCGAACGGCGATTTCCGACGCCTCCTCGATGCTGCCGAGGAGCGGCAGACCGCGGTAGCCGAGGCGATCGCCCGATGCCTTGACGTCCACGAAGCCGACGATCTGGTAGCCGAGCTCCCGATGTTCGAGGATCTTGTCGGCGACGAGCCGCCCGAGCTCCCCGGACGCCCGCGATCAGAATCCGCTTGAGCCCGATTCCCGCGCGCCATCGCCGCTCGAGCACTTCGCGCACGAGCTCGCGTGAGGCGTACGTCAGCAGCACGTTCAGGACGAGGAAAATCGCCCATACCAGCTGCGACACCTCGAACAGCCCGCGCTCCCGTGCGGCGCTGCTGGCGAAGTAGGTCTGCGTGTACAGCGTTGCGACGATGCCGAAGACGACCGCCAGGATCGTGCCGACGAACACGTTGAAAAAATCGTCGACGCGCGACCGGCCGCGCCGCAGGCGGTAGAGCCCCTGGAGCTGGAACCCGAGCGGCACGAGCGCCGCGACGAACGGGAGCCACCAGGAGGTACTGCTGAAGCGGGGGGACGCCCTTGGGGGCAGGCAGACCGGTGTGGAATCGCAGCGCGTAAGCGATGATGAATGCGGACACGCCGAGGATCGAGTCGCTGAGGACGTGGAAGGTGACGAGCAGCCGGTTATACCGGTTCACCATGACGGTATCGGTTTCGCGGACCACCGCTTCAATCTCGTCGCCGAACCGCGCGCGGCCAAATCGTTCGGCGTGGCGCCGGATCACTGTCGCATCGAACTCGTGGTCGATGGCGCGCCGGATCGCCTCGGCAAAGGCGGCGGGGCTTGGCGTCGTCGACGAGAAAGCCGGTTTCCCCGGACACGACAGTCTCGATTGCGCCGCCGCGCGCATATGCGACCACCGGGCGGCCGCACGCCTGCGCTTCGAGTGGCACGATCCCGAAATCCTCTTCGCCGGGAAGGATCACCACGGCTGCGCCGCGATAGAGCTCGCGCACGTCTTCGTCGGTTCGACGTCCGAGAAACTCGACCTGGCTATGGAAGGGCCCCGCGGACCCGTGGTTCCCGGATCGGCCTGCGGCCGCCGCATGTCGCTCCAGCATGCCGCGATCGGGGCCGTCGCCGACGATCTTCAGCGGCACGCGGGCGATGCGGCAGGCGTCGATGGCGAGGTCGAGGCGTTTGTAAGGCACCAATGCGGACACGACGAGCGCATACCGTCCGGATACGGGGACGCCGGCGCTGTCGCGCCGACCCCGGTCGTCCAGGTCGGGATGGAAAAAATCAGTGTCGACCGGCGGATACACCACAGTCGCCTCGCGATTATAGTATCGGCGGATTCTCCCGGCAACATAATGAGAGATAGCGACATAGCGGTTTGCACGCGTGGCGGTCTCGCGGTCCCAGCGCGCCAGCCGGTTCATGACCAGGCGCATGGCCGCGCTGGCTGGCCGGCCCAGCCGTTGGGGCCCGAAATACGCGTCGAACTGGTCCCACGCGTATCGCATCGGCGTGAGGCAGTAGCAGATGTGCACGGCGTTCGGGGCGGCGAGGGCGGACTTCGCCACGCAGTGGCTCGTGCTGAGGACGAGGTCGAAACGCCTGAGGTCGAACTGTTCGATGAGCGCCGGAAACAGCGGCAGGCATTCCCGGTAGTAGTGCCTTACACCCGGGAGCCGCTGCAGCGCGGAGGTATGGATGGTCAGGCGCTCGATCGCCGGCGACACCGATCCCCGGACGTGAAGCAGCGTGAAGAGCTCGGCGTCGGGAAAGCGCTCGCACAACACTTCGAGCACTTTCTCTCCGCCGCGCATGCCGGTCAGCCAGTCGTGGACGAGGGCGACCTTCACGTGGCGTTCACGTAAAGCTCACGACGCCCGGGCCAGCGCGACGGGCGCCTGCGCGACCTCCCCGTAAATCTCACGAACGCGCCTCACCGAGTCTTCCCACGAGAACTGACGCGCGCGCGCGAGGCCCTTCACGCGAAGCTCGCGCCGCAGCGATTCGTCGCACAACACGCGCTCGATGCCGTCCGCGATCGCCTCGGGATTGTACGGGTCGACCAGGATCGCCGCGTCTCCCGCCACCTCGGGCAGCGATGACACGTTCGAAGTGACCACCGGCGTTCCGCTCGCCATCGCCTCGAGCGGCGGAAGCCCGAAGCCCTCGTACAGCGAGGGGAATACGAAGACCGCCGCGAGCCGGTACATGACCGCCAGCGTCTCTTCCGGCAGGTAGCCCAGGAATCGGACGTACTTGTGGAGCTGGTGCGAATGGACGGCCCGGCGAAGCGCGGCGTACTTGGAGATGTCGTCGCCGATGAGCACGAGCTTCAGATGTTCCAGCCCGCGCTTGCGCACGAGATAGAAGGCCTCGATGAGCCGCTCGAGATTCTTGTGCGGCTTCACGTTGCCGGCATACAGCACGAACTCGTCGTGAAGCTGGTAGCGCTCGCGGACGCGGACGACGTCCTCCTCGCGCGGCTCGATCGCCGAACCGCTCGTCGTACGCGTTGTAAATGACGTCGATCTTCCCGGCCGGCACGTCGACGAAGCGGAGGATGTCGCGCTTGGAGCTTTCAGACACCGTCAGCACGCGTGCGGCGCGTCGCGCCGCGAGCGCGATCGATGCGCGCGCGTAGGTGAGCGCCAGCCGGCTCGGCAGGTACTGCGGGAACATCAGGTGGATGCAGTCGTGAATCGTCACGACCGATCGGCACGGCACGAGCGGCGGCAGCACGTAGTGCGGCGCATGAAACAGGGTGATGCCTTCGCGCCGGATGCGCCAGCGGAATCCGGAGCTGCTCGGACACCGAGTAGTTCTCGGCGGTTTCGGGCACCGCGCGGAAGTTCTCGCCGAGTGCTCCGAGCGCTGCGCAATCGGCCGGCCGGCCCAGGATGACGAACTCGGTGTCGCGATCGAGACGCGCCAGTTGCCGCAGGAGGTTGCGGATATAGGTGCCGATGCCGAAGTCGTGCAGTTTGCGGGCGTCGATGCCGATGCGCACGGCTCTATGATACCTGCAGGCTTCAGACTCCGGGCTTCGGGGCTCCAGGCCCAGAGCCGAAAGCCCAGAGCCTGCAGTCCAAGAGCTACCGGCTCCAGTAGTCCAGCCTGTGCTTTCGGAGCACGTCGCGTCGAATGCCGGGATAGATGTCGGCGCGCCGCGCCGCTTCGTCGATGCCGACAACGGCCTGGCGGATTTCATTCGCCCGGCGACGGAGGTCATCGAAGTACGGGCTGCAGTTGGACGACACGACGCCCTGCATCGCGCGCTGGTCCCATAGCGCGAACCACGGCCGGTCGAATGTGCCGACGATGCGCCCTTCGTAGCAGGAGGCCATGAACGACGTCCATTGGCCGTCGAGCGCGTCGGCGGCGCGTGCGACCTGAGCGATGGCTCCCTCGAACGCACGGATGGCGTCGAGGCGGCGCTGATCCGTCGGCGAAGCAACGGCGGGCGACAGCGTCTGGTACTGCGTGGGAGCTGACGGCGCGCCCGGCGCCTGCGTGCGCCCCTCCAGCACGGCGCGGGCATGCTCGATCGCGACCGCGAACGACAGTCCGTCGGCGCCGACGTACCCGGACTTGATGACGCCGACCGCCCTGCCGCTTCGGTCGAGAAGCGGCCCACCGCTGTTGCCCGGGTTGATCGCGGCATCGGTCTGCACGAGCGTGGCGCCCCCTACGTCACGCAACCCGCTGACGATGCCCCGCGTCACGGTGTTCTGAAGAAATCCGAGCGGCGTGCCGATGGCAATGACTTCCTCGCCGATGCGGACAGCCGCGGTGGCTCCCAGAGGAATGACCGCCTGGCCGGTCCTCACGCCGAGCACCTTCAACACGGCGATGTCGAATGCCGGCGCCGTGGCCTCGACGCGCGCCGTGGTCGTCGTCCCGTCCGGCCGCCTGATCGTCACGGTGGGCTCGGTCCCGACCACGTGCACATTCGTGATGATCGTGTCCGCCGCCACAAAGAAGCCGCTCCCGCGCGATGATGGCGTCTGAATGGTCACGACCGCGGGCATCACGCGGCTGATCAGATCCTCGAGCGAGCCCGATGGGGCAGCGTCCACCGGCGGGATGTCGGCGTGCGGCGTGTCGACAGCCAGGTCTTCCGGAGCCTCGAGAGGCGGCGTCGCTGGTGTTACCGCCTCCACGGAGGCTGGCGGACGTCGTGCAGCGGACGCAGTCGCGGGGCCCGGCGCCGCCACCGGCGGCGACGATGTAGTCTGACTGCCGTTCACCCACCACACGGCTCCGGAAGCCGCCGCCAGCGCGACCACGAGCAGCCCTGCTGATTGAAGGAGCAACGGACCGGTTCGCGACGCCGTCGCAGCCGGCGCCGGTTCCGGGTTCTTCTGGGACACGTCGGCTGATGGCTGGCCGCATCGGCACTCCGTAAGGGCGCTTGGTACACGGCGCGCGCAAACGGGGCACACCCAGGCCGGGCCGGCCGGCTTGATGTCGGTCATACATATGCTGTCGGGGCTTTGGCCCTCGGGCTTCAGACTTTGGACAGGAGTCCGTACTCTTCAAGCCTGGAAGCCTGAAGCCCAAAGCCCAGAGCCTAAATCACTGAGCCGGCTACAGTTGCCGTCTGAGCCGCAGATACAGCCGCAGCAGCGGTGCCCAGGCCGGGTGATGTTTCTCGTAAAACGCGAGCTGGCTGCGGCGATACGCCTGCCGGGTGGCTTCGGGGGCGGTCGCCGCAGACCGCCCGCGCAGGTGCACAACCTCGATCTCGGGCGCGAACAGAATGGTCCGTCCGCGGGCCCGCATGGCGGCGCAAAAATCCACATCTTCCGTGTACATGAAGTAGCGCTCGTCGAGCAGTCCGACGGCTTCGGCGTCCAGCCGGCGAACCAGGAGACAAGCGCCGCTGACCCAATCCGGGGTCTGTGGCCGCCGCGTCATCCGTTCGACGAGACCGGAACTCCGCGCGATCAGCTTCTGCCGGATCTCGTTGAACGGTCCGAGCATGCGACCAAACGACAGTTCGCCCCGGCCGTGTCCGTCAACCAGACGGGGCCCGAGAACGGCCGCGTCCGGATGGCGATTGAGCTCGGCGATCAGGCGGTCGATCGCCCCGGGCGGCACGATAGTGTCGCTGTTCAACAACAGGACCGCGGTGCCCGTGGTGGCGCGTATGCCGATGTTGTTCGCGCGCGCGAAGCCCAGGTTGCCGCCCGCCTCGATGACCTTCACGCCAGGCCACCGACGGGCTGCCTCGGCGCTGCCGTCGCTTGATTGATTGTCCACGACGACGATTTCGTGCGGAGTCGCTGGAGTGTGGGCGTGCAGCGACTCGAGGCACCGCTCGAGATCGGCCCGCGCGTTGTAGCTGACGATGATGATCGAGAGATCGGGCATCGTGGATCTACGACATGGCGATCGACGATTTACTTGACAGGTAGATCGTCAAATCGTACATCGACAGATCGAACATTAGTCCCTGGCGGCCGATTCAATCACTGCCAGCGTCTCGCGGGCCGCGCGCGGCCAGTCGTACTTCGCGAGCGCGGCTGGCGCCGCCGACAGGATTGCCGCGCGGGTCGTCTCGTCGAAGAGCGCGCGCTCGAGCGCTCCCACGAGGGCGGCTCCATCGCCCAGCGGTACGTAAATCGCGGCAGCAGCGCACGATTCCCGCGCGACGGCCGTGTCGTACAGCACCGGTGGAACGCCGGCCCCGAGCGCCTCGAGCGGTGTCAGGCCGAGTCCCTCGTATTCGGAGAGGAACGCAAACGCCCGGGCACGGCCGTAGAGCTCGAGCAGTCGATCGTCGCTCACGTAACGGTGCCAGCGCACACGGCTGCCGAGCTCGAGGCTGGCGATGATCTGCTCCAGATCTTCGTGCGGGAAGGTGCGGTCGTCGCCGACGATATCGAGCGATGTCTCGGGCCGTGTACGCGCCAGCGTCCCCACCGCGCGAACGAGGTCGGGCACGTGCCGGCGATTGAAGAGGGACCCGACGTACAACACGCGCGGACCGGAATCCTGCCGCTGCAAGACGCTCAGTCGTTCAATGCCCGGCACGATCACGTGCACGCGCTCGGCGGGAACCTGCAGACGCTCGATAATCTCTCCGCGTGAGAATTCCGACAGAGTAATGATCGATCTCGCGCTGGCTGCTGTCCGCGTGGTCAGCCACCGCCGGCGAATGCCGTCCCGAAGGTGGAACCACTCGGGATGCGCTACGTAAGACAGGTCGTAAATGGCCACGACGACCGGTACCTTGACGCGCAGCGGAGCCGTATAGGCGGGTGCGAAGAAAACGTCGAGCGCGTCGCCGGCGATGGCCCGCGGCAGGCGCATCTGCTCCCACCAGGTGCCGGGGGCGCCGCCCACGTCGCGAGTCCGGAATCGGTGTGCGTCCAGCGGCAGGGCGATGGGGCCTGGAGCGTACAGGACGAACTCGTGGCCACCGGCGGAGGTCCGTGCCCACTCGCGCAGCAGCCCACCAAGAAAGCGGCCGACGCCGGTCGCATGGCCGGCAAGCTCGCGCGCATCGATGCCAATCCGCATCAGCGTGTTCGAGCCGCCTGCTTGCGCGCCTCGACCGCCTGCACGTACACGTCGTAGACGAGCCGTGCCGTGCGATCCCAGTTGAATTGGCCGGCGCGCTGGAGACCTTTGGCGGCGCAGGCGCCCGCGTAGCCGTCGTCGTCGAGGAGGCGGCCGATCGCGGCGCCGATGGCCGCAGGGTCGCCAGGATCGACAAGTGGGCCCGCGTCGCCCAGTAACTCAGGCAGCGCTCCGCGATTCGAGGCGACGACCGGCACGCCCAACGCCATCGCCTCGAGGACCGTCATGCCGAAACCTTCGTGGAAAGACGGCATCACCAGCAGACGGGCGCCGGCATACAGCGCCTGGCGATCCGACGGCCCGACGTACCCGATATGACGCGCGCGACCGGCCAGCGGGGAACGGGTCAACCGTTCGAGCCAGGGGCGGGCGTCCTCGGTCGCCTTTCCGGCGAGCACGAGGTCCGGAATCGGGCGCCGTTCGCTTCGCGCTTCGCGATCTGCGATCAACCGCTCGTACGCGTCGAGCAGGCCGCCGACGTTCTTTCTTGGCTCGAGCGTGCCGAAAAACAGGATGTAGCCGTTCCCGGACGGACCTTGTCGCGCCGTCCAGTCGGGCGGGCCCGGAGGGCAGATCGCAATCCGGTCGCCGGCGACGCCGAGCTGCCGCTCGACCTCGCGTGCGGTGAACTGCGAATTGACGATGATCCGGCTGGCACGCCTGGCGTGATCGCGCACGAGATGCGGATAGTCCCGCCGGATTTCCGCCTGTGTGCGCTCGGGATGCGGCCAGAAAATCCAGGTCGTGGATCATGACGACTTGTGCCGCCTGGCGCGAGGGCAGGAGCAGCGGATGCAGCGAGTGGGTGACGTCGAAATCGACGGCCCGTCAGCGTTTCCGCGGGTGGCCACTCGAGCCGATGCCAGGCGAAGTTGAGCAGGCTGACGGGCACGCGACGATCGACGGCGCTGGCGCCGCGCAGCTCAGGCGTGTGCCGCAGACGGTCCTTCCAGGAGCTCGAGAAGATGGTCAGCTCGAGCGCGCCGTTGGATGACGAAGGCGGGTAGCACCTGAGCAGTGAAGCGACAAGCCGATGTGTATATTCGCCGACGCCGCTTCGCGCGCGCAGCGCCGGCCGATAGTCGATCAGGACGCGCACTTGTTTAAGTCGTTCCGACTCAGTATCTTATTGTGAAATGAAAATCGCCGTCGTGGGAACAGGATACGTCGGCCTGGTCGTCGGGACCTGCCTGGCCGAGAACGGGAACACCGTCATCTGCGTGGATAAGGACGAGTCGAAGGTCGCGACCTTGAACGGCGGGAAGATGACCATTTACGAGCCGGGCCTCGAGGAAATGGTCCGGCGCAACCGCAGCGAGGAGCGTCTGACCTTTACGACAGATCTCCCGTCCGCGATTCAGGCGTCGGAGATCGTCTTCATCGCGGTCGGAACGCCGCAGGGAGAGGACGGATCGGCGGACCTTCAACATGTCCTCGGCGTGGCGCGCGACGTTGGCCGCAGCATGAACAAGTACACCGTGGTGGTCGACAAGAGCACCGTGCCCGTCGGCACGGCCACGAAGGTGCGCGGCGCAATCGCTCCGGAAACGACGCAGCCGTTCAGCGTCGTCAGCAACCCGGAGTTTCTCAAGCAGGGCGCCGCCATCGAGGACTTCATGAAGCCCGATCGGGTGGTTGTCGGCGTGGAGGCCGGCGACGAGCGTGCCGCGGCCCTCATGCGCGAACTGTACGGCCCGTTCACGCGGACCGGCGCACCGATCATGGTGATGGACACGGCGAGCGCGGAGTTGTGCAAGTACGCGGCGAATTCCATTCTCGCGACGCGTATCTCGTTCATGAACGAGATTGCCAACGTCTGCGAGCTGGTCGGCGCCGACGTCGATCAGGTGCGGAAAGCGATCGGCTCGGATCGGCGGATCGGGCCGTCGTTTCTGTTTCCCGGCATCGGATACGGCGGCAGCTGTTTCCCGAAAGACACGAAGGCCCTGCTCAAGTCGTCCCTCGACAAGGGCTACGACTTCAAGATTCTCCGGGCGGTCGAAGGGGTCAACGATCGGCAGAAGTCGCGGCTGTTCGAGAAGATGGACGGGCATTTCGCGAACCTGAAAGGTCTGGACGGAAAGACCATCGCGTTGTGGGGCCTCGCCTTCAAGCCGCGCACCGACGATATGCGCGAGGCGCCGGCGATTACCATCATCGAGCGGTTGCTCGGTGCCGGCGCGACGGTTCGGGCGTACGACCCGGAAGCCGGGGAGACGGCGAGACGGCTGTTCGACAGCCGGATTGCGCTCGCCGACAAGAGCTACGACGCGCTGAAGGGGGCCGATGCGCTGGCGATCCTCACCGAGTGGAACGAGTTCCGGGAGCCGGATTTCGAGAAGATGCGCCACCTGATGCGGTCGCCCGTCGTCTTCGACGGGCGCAACATCTATTCTCCCGAGCACATGCGCACGCTCGGCTTCACCTACTTCTCCATTGGCCGCTGACGTCCGTACGGTGCTGGTGACCGGCGGTGCCGGATACATCGGGAGCCATGGCGCCAAGGCGCTCAGCCGGGCAGGCTATCGCGTCGTCACCTACGACAACCTGATCGCCGGGCATCGCGAAGCGGTCCGCTACGGGCCTCTCGTCGAGGGCGACATCGCCGACCTGGGGGCCGTCCGGGCGGCGCTGCGTCAGCACGAAATCTTCGCGGTCATGCATTTCGCGGCCTTTCTCGACGTCGGCGAATCGGTCCGCGAACCGGGCCGCTACTATCGCAACAACGTGATCGGCGCGCTCACCGTTCTCGAGGCGATGGTGGCCGAATCGGTGAAATACTTCGTGCTGTCGTCGACCTGTGCGACGTACGGGGAGCCGCGGGAGACGCCGATCCCCGAAACGCATCCCCAGCAGCCGATCAACAGCTATGGCGAGACGAAGCTCGCCGTCGAGCGGGCGTTACCGCACTTCGACCACGCGCACGGCATGCACTGGGTAGCGCTCAGATACTTCAACGCCGCCGGCGCGGATCCCGACGGGGATATCGGCGAAGATCACTCGCCGGAAATCCACCTGATTCCCCGCGCGATCGAGGCGGCGACGGGCGGCCGGGGCCTGCAGGTGTTCGGCGACGACTACCCGACGCCAGACGGCACCTGCCTGCGAGATTACATTCACGTCTGCGATCTGGCCGAGGCGCACGTGAGGGCGCTCGACGTGATGGTCGAGACCGGGCAGTCGGGCGCCTACAACCTGGGCACCGGCGAGCCTCACTCGGTCAAGGAGGTCATCGACACGGTTGAGCGCGTCACGGCGCGCCGCGTGCCCTGGACGCTCGGGCCGCGCCGGCCGGGCGATCCGGCTGTCCTCTATGCGGCCCCGAAGAAGGCGCGTGCCGAGCTGGGCTGGACGCCCCGATTTCCCGATCTGGAGTCGATTGTCCGCACGGCGTGGGCCTGGCACCAGAGTCATCCGCACGGGTACGGTTCTGGGTAATGACGCGCCGCCAAGCGCCCCCCCTGGTGGACCCGTTGCTGTCGGTCGTCATGCCGGCTTACAACGAGCGCGACACGATCGAGGAAATCATCCGCCGGGTGCTCGCCGTGCCCGTGCGCATCGAGCTCATCGTGGTGGACGATGCGTCGACCGACGGAACCCGGGATATCCTGCAGGCGCTGGCGACAGCGCTGGCGTTCAGGCTGCTGCTGCAGCCGGGCAACCAGGGAAAGGGCGCGGCGCTCAGGAGGGGATTCGCCGAGGTCACCGGCGACATCGTCGTGATTCAGGACGCCGACCTCGAGTACTCACCGGAGGAATATCCCCAGCTCATCGAATTGATCAGCGCGGGCCGTGCGGATGTGGTCTACGGGTCGCGTTTCATCGGCCGGCACCGGGTGTTCCTGTTCACGCATTACGTCGGCAACCGGTGCCTCACCATGCTGACCAACATGCTGTACAACACGATCCTGAGCGACATGGAGACCTGCTTCAAGGCGATGCGGGTGGACGTGCTGCGCTCGATGACGCTTCGCTCGGATCGCTTCGGGATCGAGCCCGAGCTGACGGCCAAGATTTTCAAGCGCGGATATCGGGTGTACGAAGTGCCGATTACCTATGATGGCCGCGGGTACGATGAGGGCAAGAAAATCACCTGGAAGGACGGCGTCGTCGCCGTCTGGACACTGCTGAAGTACCGGTTCACCGAGTGAGGCATCCGCTCCGGCGTCTGTTCGACTACGCGATCCCGTATCGCGGCCGCCTCGCGGCGGCCTTCATGGGGATGGTCGTGTACGCCATCGGTGCAGCCGGGCTCGCAGCGCTGGTCAGGCCGATCTTCGACAACGTGCTGGTCAACCAGGAGCGTCTGGCGTTTACCGCGTGGGCGCTCGTTGGCGTCTATCTCTTGAAGGGCGTCGGTTCGTACGCCTCATCGTACTTGATGGCGGACGTCGGGCAGCGGGTCGTGACGGACGTTCGAAACGATCTGTACCGCCACATCCTCGGGCAGTCGGCCGGCTTCTTCGCGCAGCGGACCACGGGGCAGCTGATGTCGCGGATCACCAACGACGTCGGCCAGGTGCAGCAGGCCGTGTCCGAGACCGCCGGAGACTTTTGCGCGCGAGTCGCTCGCCCTGGTTGGCTACGCCGGCCTGATGTTCTACCTGGACGCGCGGCTGGCGCTCGTCTGCATGACCGGGGCGCCGCTCATCGTGTATCCGCTCATCCGGCATCGGCCAGCGCGTGCGCCGCACCACGCGGCGCAGCCAGGAAGCGCTCGAGCAGCTCTCGCACATCAGCGCCGAGGCATTCACGGGCCACCGGATCGTCAAAGCGTTCGGGACCGAGGCGCACGAGACCGCGAAATTCAGCCGCGCGGGTCATCATCTGTTCTGGACCAACATGAAGGTAACCGCGGCGCTGTCCAGCCTGCCGCCTCTGATGGAGCTGCTCGGCGGCATCGGCATGGCGGCCGCGCTCTGGTACGGCGCACAGCAGATAGGCACGGGTCGCCTGACCACGGGGCAGTTCGCGTCGTTCTTCGCCGCCGCGTTCCTGATGTACGGGCCCGCGAAAAAACTGAGCCGCGTGAACGCGAATCTGCAACAGGCGATTGCCGCCTCCGAGCGGATCTTCGAGATGCTCGACACGCATACGGAAGTGCACGAGCAGCCGGCGCGCGCCCGATCTCGCGCCCTTCCGCCGGAAGATCGAGTTCACCGAGGTCGGCTTCGGGTACGATGAGGACGCGGCGCGGATTCTCCGCGGGGTGTCGTTTACGGTCGGCGCCGGGCAGATGGTCGCGATTGTCGGCCGGAGCGGGGCGGGCAAGACGACGCTCGTGAACCTCCTGCCGAGGTTCTACGACGTCAGCGCGGGCGCCATCTTCATCGACGGCGTCGATGTGCGGCACGTCTCCCTCGCCTCGCTGCGCGCGCAGATCGGCATCGTCACGCAGGAGACGGTGCTGTTCGACGACACGATCGCGACCAACATCGCCTACGGATCGCCGCAGGCCTCCGCCGCCCAGATTGAGGCGGCGGCGCGGGCGGCCAACGCCCACGATTTCATCGCGAATCTGCCGAAGGGGTACAAGACCATGATTGGCGAGCGCGGGCAGCGGCTGTCCGGCGGCCAGCGCCAGCGGCTGGCGATTGCGCGCGCGCTGCTCAAGGATGCCCCGATTCTGGTGCTGGACGAAGCCACGTCCGCGCTCGACACCGAATCGGAGCTGCTGGTCCAGGAAGCGCTCGCGAACCTGATGCTGAACCGGACGTCGTTCGTGATTGCGCACCGGCTGTCCACGATTCGCCGGGCGGACGCCATCATCGTGCTCGAGCGCGGTCGCATCGTCGAGGTCGGCCGCCACGACGAGTTGCTCGTGCGCCCGGGCGGTGCGTACGCATCGCTGTATCAGATGCAGCGGCTCGAGGGCCGCAAGCCCGAACGGCGAATGGTGCCGTCTTAGAGGAATCTGGTCATCTGGGTCATCTGGTTATCTAGGTCATTGATTGATCGATTGTTCAATCAATGACCAGATGACTCAGATAACCAGATGACCAAATGCAGGATTCATGATTAAGTCCATGACTGGTTTTGCGGCGGTGTCGTGCGAGGACGATCGCGCGACGATGGCCGTGACGATAAGGTCGCTCAATCACCGGTCACCTCGACCTGCAGCTTCGCGTGCCCCAGTCGCTGGCGGCGCTCGAAGGCGACGTTCGTGGCCTCGTAGGCAAGCGGGTGTCCCGCGGGCGCGTCGAGCTGAGCCTGTCGGTGCAGCTCCGGCACGTCCCCCGCGTCGACGTCGAGTTCAACGAGGAGTTCGGCCGGGCGCTGGAAACGGCGATCGCGCTGGCGCGCGACCAGGGCCTGGTCACCGGCGCGCTGACCCCGGGCGACCTGCTGCGTTTGCCCCAGGCGCTGACGATTCGAGAACGGCCGACGGCCGGCGACGAGGCGGCGCAGCTCGAACTGGCTGCCCGGGCGCGGGAGACGATCGACCAGGCGCTCGTCGAGCTGGATGTGATGCGCGTGCTGGAGGGCGATCATCTGCGGGCCGATCTGGACGCGCGGCGGACGTTCGTCGCCGATCTCGTGGAGCGCGTGGCGGTGGCGGCCGACGAAGGGCGCGTCGCGATGGAGCAGCGGCTCACCGAGCGCGTGCGCGAGCTGCGCTCCGAGCTGCAGGCCGACGAGGCGGCGGTGGCGCAGGAGATCGTGCGCGCCGCTTCCCGGTCCGATATCAGTGAGGAAGTGTCGCGTTTCCGGGCGCACGTTTCGCATTGGATGACGCTTGCCGACAGCGCGGAGCCGTGCGGCCGGAAGCTCGACTTCCTGCTCCAGGAAATGAACCGCGAGGTGAACACGATGGGCTCGAAGGCAGACGGTCTGCGTGTTTCGGAGCTCATCATCGCCGCGAAAGCGGAGCTCGAGAAAATGCGGGAGCAGGTCCAGAATGTCGAGTAGCCATCCTTCGGCAGACTCAGGGTGCGCAGAGTCTGCAAGGGGACGCGGCCTGCTCTTCATCATGTCCGCCCCGTCAGGGACGGGAAAGACGACGCTCGCCGAACAGCTGGCGATTCGAATTTCGCACTTAAGGCTCTCGCGCTCATACACTTCGCGTCCCGCCCGTCCCGGAGAAGTCGATGGCGTGGACTATAATTTCGTCAGCCGCGAGCGGTTCGAGGAAATGGCGGCCGCCGACGAGTTTCTGGAGTGGGCCGACGTCTTCGGCAACCTGTACGGCACGCGCGCGGCCGACACCGAGGCACTGCTCCAGGCCGGCTGCGACGTGGTGCTCGTCATCGACGTGCAGGGGGCCAGGAAGGTCCGTCAGCGCGGCATCGAGACGACGGCGATCTTCATCATGCCGCCGTCCTTCGCGGTGCTGGAGCAGCGGCTGCGAGGCCGCAGCAAAGACAGCGAGGCGGCCATCCAGCGGCGGCTGCAGGTGGCGCGGGAAGAAGTGGACTCTTTCGCCGAGTACGATTTCGTCGTGGTCAACGATGATGTAACCGCTGCACTCGAGCGCCTGCAGAGCATCCTCCTCGCTCAGCGGGCCCGGTTGCGGTCGATGCGGTATGAAGCCGAAACCATAGTCAGGACCTTTTCATGATTGACCGTTCAAAGCTGCCCAACTCGTTCGAGTTCGTCGTCACCGCCGGTGCGCGGGCGCGCCAGCTTCTGGCCGGATCGACGCCCCGCGTCGTGGTGGCCGACCACAAGAAGACAACCGTGGCACTGAAGGAAGTAGCCAGCAAGCAGGTGGAAAAGATCGAGGAGGTAGAATCGGGTAATTGAGTAATCTGGTAATCGGGGAATTGATTGATCAATTGCCCTACCAATTACCAAATTACCCGATTACCCGATTATCCAATGCTGATTGCTCTAGGGGTCTGCGGAGGGATCGGGGCCTATAAAGCCGTGGAAGTCGCCCGCGGGCTGCAGAAGCGCGGCCACGAAGTGGTCGCGGTGATGACCCAGACAGCGACCCGCTTCGTCGGGCCCGTCACGTTCGAGGCCATCACGCGGCGTCAGGTCATCACCGATCAGTTCGCGCCCGGCATGAACGCCGACATCGAGCACATCGCGCTCGCTTCCTCCATCGACCTGCTGCTCATCGCGCCGGCAACCGCCAACATCATCGGCAAGCTCGCCAACGGAATCGCCGACGATTTTCTCTCGACGCTGTACACGGCGACTCGTGCGCCGCTGCTCCTCGCACCGTCGATGAACACGCAGATGTTCGCGCATGAAGCGGTGCGGCGCAACCTCGACACGCTGGCCGGCGCGGGGCGTCCGCTTCGTCGAGCCGGGCGAGGGATATCTGGCGTGCGGGTGGGTCGGAAAGGGACGGCTCGCGGAGCCGGAGGAGATCGTCGCGGCGGCTGAAGCCATCCTGCGGCCGGCCGGGCCGCTCCGGGGGCAGCGCGTGCTCGTCACGGCCGGGCCCACTTACGAGGATATCGATCCCGTGCGCTACGTGGGGAACCGCTCGAGCGGCCGGATGGGGTTCGCGATCGCCGCCGAGGCCGCGCGCCGGGGCGCAGAGGTCACGCTGATAGCGGGCCCGACCGCGATCGAGATGCCGCCGGTGCGCGAAGTCGTGCGCGTTCGCCGCGCCGCGGAGATGCACCAGGCCGTGATGTCCCGCGCCGACACCATGGATGTCGTCGTCATGGCGGCTGCCGTCGCCGACTACGCGCCCGTGGAGTCGCTGCCCCAGAAGCTGTCGAAGGACGGCGACTCGCTGACCCTGGTGCTGCGGCGCACGGCGGACATCCTCGGCGACCTCGCGCACCGGCGCGGTGCGGGTGGCGGACGGCCGTTGCTCGTCGGCTTTGCCGCCGAAACCGAGGACGTGGTACGGCGAGCCATCGCGAAGCGCGAAAAAAAGCAGGTGGATCTCATTGTCGCGAACGACGTCTCGCGCCTCGATGCCGGCTTCGACGTTGACGAGAACGAAGTAACGCTGGTCGGACCCGAGGGCGCGGAACACCTCCCGCTTCAGAGCAAGGCGCGGGTCGCCGCGGCCGTGCTCGATCGCGTCGAGAAGCTGCTCACTGCAGGCGAGAGCCTCGGCCAGAAGCAGTGTCCGGCTTTAGCCGGACCAACGACCACCCATGAATCACGAACAGCTCGCCGAACATCTGCGATTCGCGGCTGAGCTCGGCGTCGCCGGCGTAAGTCGCGACCCCGCCTGGCGGCAAAAAGATGACGGGCGTCAGGGCAGTCAGGGACAGGTTGAAGTCGAAACGACTCCCGTCCCCTTTTTCGGTAGCGCCCAGGCGTTGGCCGCGCACCGGGCCGATATCGGGCACTGCACGCGCTGCAAGCTGGCTGGCCTCGGCCGGACGCAAGTCGTGTTCGGAGCGGGGAATCCAGACGCCGATCTCATGTTCGTCGGCGAAGCGCCGGGCGCCGACGAGGACGTTCAGGGCGTGCCGTTCGTCGGACGCGCCGGTCAGCTGCTGACGAAAATCATCGAGGCCATCGGACTTAGGCGCGAGGATGTGTACATCGCCAACGTGATCAAGTGCCGTCCGCCGCAGAACCGCAATCCCGAGCCCGACGAGATCGAAACCTGCGAGCCGTTCCTCTTCCGGCAGATCGAAATCATCAAACCGACGGTCATCGTCACGCTCGGGAAGTTTGCCGCGCAGACGCTGCTCCGGTCGGAGGAGCCGATTTCGAGGCTGCGCGGCCGGATCTTCGAGTACCACGGCGCGAAGCTGATCCCGACGTTCCATCCCGCCTATCTGCTGCGGAATCCATCCTCCAAGCGGGAAGTGTGGGAGGACATGAAGCTCGTCAAGAAGCTGCTGAACTCTCAGGTGTGAAGTCTCAAGTCCGACGTGCATACTGCGTTTAGCAGTCTTGAGCCTTGAGCCTTGAGCCTGAGCCTTGTTTGTCCGCGTAGCGGTCCCCGTTCCCCAGCTCGGCCTGCTCACCTACCGCGTGCCCGACGGCTTGCCGCGCCCGGTGATCGGCGCGCGCGTTGTCGTCCCGCTCGGCGCGCGGATCGTGACCGGTATTGTCGTGGACGATCACGCGACGGCCGACGTGCCTGGAAGTACCGTGAGCACCGTCAAACCCATTCGCCAGGTGCTCGACGACGAGGCGTTCGTGCCGGGCGACGTGATCGATCTCGCGACGTGGACGGCGGAATACTACGGAGCGGGCCCAGGCGAGGCGCTGGCGGGCGTTCTGCCACCGAAAGCGCGCGGAGCGCGGGCTGATGCGCACAAGACGCTTCGCATCGCGTCGATCACGGCCGCGGGGCTGGACGCGCTTCAGGCGAAAAGGGGCACCGGGCCGTACCCCTTTTCGCTGACCACGAAACAGCGTGAGGTGCTCGAGCTGCTGGAGGGAGCACCGGCTGGTCTTCCCACTCCAGAGCTCGCGGCGCGCGGATATCGGGTCCGACACCATCGCGCGGCTTGCGAAGCAGGCGCTCGTCAGCCTGCGCCAGGAACGCGTCGAGCGCGACCCTTTCTCGGCCGAGACCCCCGACGCGACGGCTGTCGACGCCGACCGGCGTCTGACCACCGAGCAGCTGAGCGGGCTCGAGCGGCTCACGTCCCTCGCCGAGACGCGCGAGTTCCGTGTGGCGCTCCTGCACGGCGTCACCGGAAGCGGAAAGACGGAACTGTACGTTCGGCTCGCGGCCGGCGTTCGAGGCGGCGGACGGACGGTGCTGATGCTGGTGCCGGAAATTGCGCTCACGCCGGCCGTTGCGTCGCTCTTCCGTCAGACGTTCGGCGACCGTGTGGCGATTCAGCATAGCGGCCTTTCCGACGGCGAGCGGCACGACCAGTGGCAGCGCATCCGGCACGGCGACATCGACGTCGTGGTTGGCACACGGTCGGCGGTCTTCGCGCCGCTCCATCGGATCGGGCTGGTGATCGTGGACGAGGAGCATGACGCGTCGTACAAGCAGGACGAGAGCCCTCGCTACAACGGCCGCGACGTCGCGATCGTGCGGGCGCAGCGGGCGGGGGCGCTCGTCGTCTTGGGTTCCGCCACGCCGTCGATGGAGACTTACTACCACGCGATGTCCGGCAAGTACGAACGGGTGGTGCTCGAGCGCCGTGTGCTCGACCGGCCGCTCGCTTCCGTCAGGATCGTGGACATGCGCGAGGAATATGCCGCGGTCGGGCCCCGACGCCATCCTGAGCCGCGCGCTCACCGAGGCCATCCAGCTCCGGCTCGAACGGGGCGAGCAGTCGCTGGTTCTCCTGAATCGGCGTGGATTTGCGACCGCGGTCTTCTGCCGCCAATGCGCCGGAACGCTCGACTGCCCGAACTGCAGCGTGTCGCTCGTCGTCCACGGCGAAGGGGCGGCCACGCGGGCACGGTGTCACTACTGCAACTACTCGATCCGGGTCCCTGCCAAGTGCCAGCTGTGTGCCGGTCCGTACCTGGAGCAGACGGGATTCGGCACCGAGCGCGTCGAGGCCGAAGTGAAGCGCCTGTGTCCGCAGGGCACGCGTCGCCCGGCTCGATCGCGACGCGGTTCGCCGCAAGGGCGCCCTGGGAACGCTCCTGTCCGCGTTCCGCAGCGGCGGCATCGACGTCCTGGTCGGCACACAGATGATCGCCAAGGGTCACGACTTTCCGCGCGTGACGCTCGTCGGCGTCATCTCGGCCGACGTCGGTCTCGGCCTTGCGGATTTTCGCGCGTCCGAGCGGACGTTTCAGCTGCTCACCCAGGTGGCAGGCCGCGCCGGCCGCGGCGAGCAGCCGGGGGAGGCCATCGTGCAGACGCTCTATCCCGGGCACTACAGCGTCCAGCTCGCGTGCCGGCAGGACTACCCGTCGTTTTACGAGCGCGAGCTGCACTTTCGGCGATCGATGCGGTATCCGCCGCTCCTGTCGCTGGTCAACGTCGTCGTGCGGGGCCGCACATTCGCCGGCGCGATGGACGATGCGGCGGATGTGGTTCAGCGGCTCCGCCAGTTGGAGGCAGAGCGCGACTTCCGGGTCCTCGGGCCCGCGCCCGCTCCTCTCGGCAAGCTGCGCGGCGAGTACCGTGCGCAGCTCCTCATCAAAGGAACCAATCGCAAACGGATGAGGGAGGCGCTGATGGCGGTGCTCGCGGGTCGGCCGGAGCTCGCCAGGCGGACAGTGGTGGACGTGGATCCCCTGAGTGTTCTCTGAATTTTAGGATCTAAGGATCTGAGGATCTAAGGATCTGCAATCGGGCACTCTCCAAGATCCTCAGATTCTCAAATCCTCAAATCCTGAGAATCTGAGAATCATCCCCTCAGCAAGTCCGTTGGCTCGAGGGGCGCCGGTGTAAAGCAGAGGATGAACATGACGACCGCAGCCAGGGCCAAGACGAGACGGGTGCGGTCGAGGGGCACGTGCTCGTCGACCACCCTCGGATGGCGCGGCCCGACCATGAAGATCATCAGCGCCAGCAGGAGGATCCACGCGATCCAGCTGCTGTGGAAATACGCGAGCACCACCGCGGCCGCGAATGTCACCAGCGTGACGTAAACGGACCGCGGGCCGAGCACGGCGTAGGAAATGTGGCCGCCATCCAGCTGCCCGATGGGAAAGAGGTTCAGCGCCGTCGCCAGCATGCCCGAACCAGGCGGCGAACGCCATCGGATGCATGTTCAGCGAGTAGCCGTCAGGGATTGTCCCCCAGAGCAGCTTCGTCGACAGCTGGAACAGCAGCGGTTCTCCGAGCTCGAACCCCACGAAGTCCGGCGGGACCCGGACGACGTGCGACATCGTGATCCCGATGACGAGCGCCGGAACGGTGACCACGAACCCCGCGATTGGTCCGGCGATGCCGATGTCGAACAGCATTCGCTTGGTCGGAATCGGCTCGCGAATCTTGATGAACGCGCCGAAGGTGCCGATGATGGAGAAGGGAAACGGCAGGAAATACGGCAGCGACGCGTCGACGTCATAATAGCGGCACGCGTAATAGTGCCCGAGCTCGTGGCAGCCCAGAATGGCGAGGACCGTGCCGCTGTACCACAGGCCACGAAGCAGCAGCTGCCCGAACCGCATGGGCAGCCCCTGGCGTGGTCGAGTAGTCCGAGATGAATGCCAGATAATGCGAGATGCCGACAAACGTGGTCGGATCCGAGGGTCAGGACGAGCAGCATGACGTGCAGCCACACCCGATCCTGGAACTTGCGACGGGGCTCCCACCACATCTGGGGTGGCAGCCGGCTCACGCGGTCGTCGGGCGGGGGAAACGATTCGTCGAGCCGAGCAGGATCCACCCGGCGATTATCCGATGTTCTGCAGATCTTTGCCCGGCTTGAAGCGGATGGTCCGGCCGGGCGGAATGCGCACTTCCTTGCCAGTGCGAGGGTTGCGGCCAATGCCGCGCTTGCGGGGCTTGACCTGGAACACCCCGAACCCGCGCAGCTCGATGCGTTCGCCGCGCTGCATGGAGGTTCGCATCGCGTCGAACACCGCGTCCACCGCCACCTCAGCTTTGACTTTGGTGATGTCCGCGATCTTCGACACTTCGTTCACGATGTCGACCTTGATCATGCTTAGAGTCTCCTGGCCGCTGGTAAATACTATAAACAATGGGACTTACGCTGTCAATGGCTGAGGCTAAGTGAAGATGGGCCCTAAACAGCCATCCGTGGTGCTGGCGGGCCGGCCGAACGTCGGAAAGTCCACGCTGTTCAACCGCATAACCGGCACCCGCCGGGCGATTGTCGCCCCGATCGCCGGCACGACGCGCGACTCGCTCGCAAGGCCGGCGGTCTGGCGCGGCACGACCTTCCAACTGTTCGATACGGGCGGCATGTTCGGCGCACAGCGAAGATCCGCTGCACGAGCTCGTGATCCGGCAGGGACAGCGGGCACTGGTCGGGGCGGACCTGCTGCGTCCTGGTCGTGGATGGACGCGAAGGGCTGGTGCCGGGCGACGAGCGTATCGCCCAGGAACTGCGCGAGACCAACAGGCCCGTGCTGGTCGCGATCAACAAGACCGACGACAAGCGGGCGCAGGCGTCGGCGATGGAGTTCTTTCAGCTGGGCTTCGATCCGGTGGTCGAAATTTCCGCGGAGCACGGACACGGGGTCGCGGACCTGCTTGATGAAATCGTCAAGAGGCTAGGCGGCCAGAGGTTTGAGGTCAGGGACTGGAGGTTCGAATGTGGACACTCGAGCCGTCCCCCAGACCTCCAACCTCCAACCTCCAACCTCTGACAATGAGACCGGCGTCGCCATCGTCGGCCGGCCAAATGTCGGCAAGTCCTCGCTGGTGAACCGGTTGCTTCGTGAGGAGCGCGTTCTCGTCAGCGACATGCCGGGCACGACGCGCGACGCGATCGACACCCTTCTGACGTGGCATCGGCGCCGCTTCCGCATCGTGGACACCGCCGGCATGCGCAAGCCTGGACGGGTCGGGAGCGGCGGGAAAGTGGAGGTGGTCAGCGTCGCGGGCGCGAAAAAGGCCATCTTCGAAGCCGACGTCGTCGCGCTGGTGATCGACGCCAGCACCGGCGCCACCGACCACGACGCGGCCATCGGCGGCGAGGCCGACCGCGCCGGCCGGGGCGTGGTCATCCTCGCGAACAAGTGGGACCTGGTGAAGGAGCGCGGACCGGACTACTCGACGGTGTTCGACGACGAGACGCGCCGGCACATGCGCTTTCTCGATTACGCCCAGATCCTGCACATTTCGGCCGCGACCGGCGAACGGACGGCCAAGGTGCTCGAGACCATCGATCGGATTGCCGCGGTTCGCCGTCAGCGCATTCCCACGCCGGCGCTCAACAAGTTTCTCGAAGGCGTTACCGCCGCGAACCCCCCGGTCAGCCCCGGCAGAAAGCACGTGCGGATCATGTACGCGGCGCAAATCGGGATCATGCCGCCGTCGTTTGTCTTCTTCACGAACGTGGCGACGACGTTTCACTTCTCGTACGAGCGCTTCCTGATCAACAAGCTTCGCGAGGAGTTCGGTTTCGTCGGGACGCCCATTCGCATTCAGGTCCGCCGCCGGGCCAAGGGAGGCGGACCGCGGAAGGAAAGCAAACCGGGGACGGCCCGCAAGCCACGGGTCGAGAACAAGCTCAATCGCCAGCGCCGGGAAGTCCGCGGGACGCAACAGGCCCGGAAGGCCAGAAAGGATCGGAACGAGCGCCGGGCGCGTAAGAAGGACTAAGGTACCGCGGGCACAGTCCTGCCAGCGGCCGAGGCGCTGACGGCCCCGCCACGCCGGTATGCGACTCGCGCTATAATTTGCGAGCCGTTTCAGGGTCATGCCGGACATTTCCGCTCAGGTCGAGATTCCCAACCGCGCGCTGTTCAAGGCCGCGGAGGTCTGCGACATTCTTCACGTGCAGCCGTACGTGCTGCGATCGTGGGAGGCGGAGTTCCCGGATCTGGGTGTCGCGAAGGCGGCGGGCGGCCCGCGGGTCTACCGGCGCAAGGACGTGGAGCAGGTTGCCCGCATCAAGCACTTGCTGCTGGTCGAAGGGTTGACACTCGCCGGCGCGCGGCGGAAGCTTGAAGAGGAGAGCGCGCCGGTCGGCGCCGACGAGCCGGGAATTGACGAGCTGATCGGCCGGAACGCGCGCGAGCGGCTGACGAGCGTGAAGCGCGGGCTGCGATCGATTCTCGAGCTGCTGTCGGGCAATGGCGGCGGGTTTCGGCTGTCGGCGCCGCCATCGGACCCGGCGCCGCGCGCGCGGCCTGTGCCAGTGCGAAAGCCGGAGAAGAAGTCGCGCGGCAAGGCGGCCGCGCCGCGGCACGGTGCGGCGAGGTCGACTCAGGCGCGCCGCAAACGCGCGTGAGACGCGGGGCAGCCGTGGGGTCCGGCTCGAGCCGGACCTGTTGAAAGCAGCGGGATCCCGGCCGAGCCGGACGTGCAACGACACATCGGCGTGAAACGACATCGGGATGTAGCGCAGCCTGGCTAGCGCACCTGACTGGGGGTCAGGGGGTCGTGGGTTCGAATCCCGCCATCCCGACCATTTTTTAAACTTCTGGCAGGCTCATGGTAACAACAGGTAACAGTTACCGAGCCTCCAGGAG
>CAVVNL010000024.1:0-145938 GCA_963749565.1 uncultured Acidobacteriota bacterium
GATGACCTTGTCGCGGCGGAGATTTTCGATGTCCGCATCGCCGTAGCCCAGCTCGCGAAGGATGGGTTCGGTGTCTTCTCCAAGACTCGGAATCGGATCGTAACGCGCCGGGCTGTCGGAAAGCCGCAACGGGCTTGCAACGACAGGGACCGGCCCCACCGGCGACTCCATCTCCCGGACCATTTTTCGCGCAATGACCTGAGGGTGGGCCAGAACCTGCCCGATGCCCCTGACCTCTCCGTAGGGCAAACGGCTCTCTTTGAGCCGGTCGAGCCATTCGTCGTGCGGGCGCTCCAGAAAAATCTTTTCGACGAGCTCTTCGAGGACCACACGATTCTGCCGCCGCGCTTCCGACGTCTTGAACCGCGCGTCTTCGAGAAGGTCCGTGCGCTCGATCACCCGCCTGCAGAAGACTTCCCAGTCCGACGCGGTGGCGACCGCGAGGCTCACGTATTCCCCGTCGCTTGCCATATACGGCCCGTAAGGAGTGACGTAATGGTGGCGCATCCCGACTCGAGCCGGCTCTTCTCCCTTGTGCCAGTAGTGGTGAGGGAAATATCCGAGCCAGGAAAGCGCGGACTCGAACATGGAGATGTCGATCACCTGTCCACGCCCGGTTTTCTCCCTCTGATACAACGCCAGAAGAATTCCCGCCGTGGCATACATGGAGGAAGCCAGATCGATGATCGGCACGCCGACTTTGGCAGGCTTATCCGGGTAGCCGGTGGTGGCGATGATTCCCGCTTCGCCCTGGATCAGCAGGTCGTAGGCCTTGACATCCCGATACGGGCCATCCTGCCCGTAGCCGGAGACGGAACAATAGATCAGGCGTGGATTGCGCGCACACAGTTCCGCCGCGCCCAGACCCATGCGATCGGCTACGCCCGGAGCAAAGTTTTCCAGAACGACGTCCATTCGATCGGCAAGGCGGCGGAGCGCTTCGAGGCCGGCTTTCTTCTTGACATCCACCGCGAAACTTCGCTTGTTGCCGTTGAGCCAGACATAACCGGAGGAAAGACCGTGCACGGCGGAATCCCACTGCCGGATCAGATCGCCGGTTCCCAGCTTCTCCAGCTTGATGACCTCGGCTCCCATGTCTCCCAGGATCCGCGTGGCATGAGGTCCGGCCACGGAGACTTCCAGGGCCAGGACCTTCACGCCGGACAGGGCCAGAGCTGCCTTTTGTGGCTGGGCTTTCTTTGACCGATCGCCCGGCATTAAGACTTGACCTCGGGAAAGAGTTGTTTCTTGGGAGCGAACGCCTTTCGCCATACCATCACGCTTCGCGCGTAGTCGATGACGATCTTGCCCTCCTGCTGGATGCCCTGCGTGCGGACCTTGACGATGCCCCACTGGGGCTTCGACTTCGAGTCGCGTTTCTCGAGAACCGTGGATTGCGAATAGAGCGTATCGCCTGCAAAGAGAGGGTTCGGCAGCTTGATCTCATCCCAGCCGAGGGCAAACCCGTTCTCGCTCACATCCGCCACTCCCAGGCCGGCGACGATGGCCAGGGTGAGGGCGCTATTGATCAGACACTTTCCAAACTCGGTGCCTTGCCGTACTCGTTGTTGAAATGAATCTGGTTGGTGTTGTTGGTCAGCAGCGTGAACCAGATATTGTCCGCCTCGGTCACGGTCCTCCCGAGACGGCACTGATAGATGTCACCGACCTCAAAATCCTCGAAGTACCGCCCTTCCCACCCCGGCTTGATCGACATGAAGAACTCTCCACATATGATGTTGCGTTCAAGAAAGTGAATTCTATACACTTTCGCGTCCGGAGGAAAAAGGGCCATGGAGTCATCCGTTCAAGAGGATCGGCAGTCGATTCGCCAGGCGGTTCGCGAACTTTGCAAGGGTTTCCCGAGCGCATATTGGCGAGACATCGATAAGCACGAGAAGTACCCGCAGGAGTTCGTCGATGCGCTCACCGCCAGCGAATATCTCGCGGTTTTGATTCCGGAGGAGTACGGCGGCGCGGGACTCGGCGTCACCGAGGCCGGCATCATCCTCGAGGAAATCAACCGGTCGGGCGGCAACCCCGGCGCCTGCCACGCCCAGATGTACACCATGGGGACGCTGCTTCGCCACGGCAGCGAGGAACAGAAGCGGCGCTATCTTCCCGCAATCGCCAAGGGCGATCTCCGCCTGCAGGCCTTCGCCGTCACCGAGCCGAATGCCGGCTCGGAGACCACGCGCATCGAAACGCGCGCCGTTCGCAAGGGAGACCGCTACATCGTCAACGGGCAGAAGATCTTCATCTCGCGCGCGAAGCAGTCGGACTTGATGCTCCTGTTGGCCCGCACAACGCCTTATGAGGAGTTGAAGGACAAGACCCAGGGCCTTTCCGTCTTCCTGGTGGACATGCGCGATATCAAAGGCCACATGCAAATCGACCCTCTGGACATGATGGTCAACCACCATACCAACACCATCTTCCTGGAGGATGTGGAGATCCCGGTCGAGAACCGCATCGGCGAGGAAGGCAAGGGCTTTCGCTACATCATCGACGGCTGGAACGTGGAGAGGATCCTCGTCGCTTCCGAGGCGATTGGCGACGGGCGCTGGTTTATCGATCGCGCGTCCTCCTACGCTCGCGACCGGGTCGTCTTCGGACGTCCGATCGGGGCCAATCAGGGAATCCAGTTCCCGATCGCGCAGGCATATGCCCATGTCGAAGCGGCCGACCTGATGCGCTTCGACGCGGCCGCCAAGTTCGACCGAAAGGAAAAGTGCGGCGCCGAGGCCAATATGGCCAAGTTGCTGGCCTCGGAGGCCTCGTGGGAAGCGGCGAACGTGTGCCTCAACACGTATGGCGGCTACGGGTTCGCCCGCGATTACGACGTCGAAAGAAAGTTCCGGGAGACTCGCCTGTTGACGGTCGCTCCCGTGAGCAACAACCTGGTGTTGGCGTTCCTGGGCCAGAACGTGCTCGGAATGCCCAAATCGTACTGAACGGAAGGAAGAATGGACCAGAAAACGACGTTGCTGCGTTCGTGGATGTTCGTGCCGGGAGACCGCCAGCGCATGCTCGACAAGTCGCTGGGGGCCTCGGTGGATGCCATCATGATGGACATCGAAGATGGCGTCGCTCCCGACGCAAAAGAGTCTGCCCGCCGCCAAATCGCGGCATCGCTCGATCAGGTGGCGGCGCGCGCCGGCGCCGGAACGTTGGGTCGCACGCCCGCCCGCTTCGTGCGCATCAATGCCGTGGGACACCAGCGGATGCACGACGACCTGGCGGCCGTCGTCAGGCCGGGCCTCGAAGGGCTGGCCGTGGCAAAGGTGGAGACGCCCGACCAGGTGAAGGTCGTGGAGAAGATCCTGGACGAGCGCGAGCCGAAGCTCGGCATGCCTGCGCGGCGGCGTACGTTTGCTCCTCGCCATTGAAAGCCCGCGCGGGCTCTTCAACGCCTTCGCTATCGCCTCTGCTTCGCCGCGCGTCATCGGATTGATGTTCGGAGCGGAGGACTTCTGCCGCGAGCTGAGCCTTCCTCTGCGACGCGAGGGCGAAGCCCGCGACCTCATTTATGCCCGCTCGTCTCTCGTGACCGCCGCCGCCGCCGCGCACGTTCAGTCCGTGGACGGCGTGTGGCCGGACCTGCAGGAGATGGAAGGGCTGAAGACGTTCGCCCTGCAGTCCCGCCGCCTGGGATTCTCGGGGATGTCGCTCATTCACCCGAGCCAGATCGAGCACGTGAACGCCGCTTTCACGCCGTCGTCTGACGAGATTGATTATTGCCGGCGAGTGGTGCAGGCCTTCGACGATGCGATGGCGCGCGGCGAAGGCGCCATCGCGTTCGGCGGGCAGCTCCTCGATGTCCCGATTGTGGACAGAGCGCGGCAGACGCTGGCGCTCGCGCAGTCACTCGGCGTGTAACGGCTGTCTCTCACCACAAAGGACACGAAGGACACAAAGTAAGACTAATTGAATCAGGGACGAGCATGCGGATCGTGCCGTCCTGCCGGGACGAGATGAGGAGTTCGCCGTCGCGGCTCAGGCTGATGTTCAGGTCCGTGCGCGAGGCCGCCGCGCCGTTGGCCTTTTCGACGAGCTGTGGCAGGGTCACGTTCGTGCGGTTTCCGCTCGAGTCGCGAACGTACAACTGGATCTCCTCGATCTGGGCGACGGTTTGCGGAATGCCGTCGTTGGCTTTCTTCAGCGTGGCAAGATCGGCCGCGAAAACCCGTCCGGTTGCGACGTCGCCAAACACGAACTTGCCGCGGAGCGCCTCGATGCGGCCGTAGTAGGCGAATCCACCGGCGACGGAGCGTCCTTCGTCGTGGTCGTACATGGCCACGGGATAGGTGAACCCGTCTCTTTCCCGCCCGTTCAGGATCTCAGCCGGCAGCGTGTAGAGCTGATTCAGCGCGCCGCCGGGGCTGCGTCATGCCGTTCTCGAAGTATCCTTCACGCTTCATCCAACCATAGTTTTCGCCTTCGCGGACGATGTTGATCTCCTCGATGTGGTTCATCCCGATGTCGGACGCGAACATCGTTCCATCGGTGAGGTCCCAGGAGAGCTTGTGCGCGTTCCGGAAGCCGTACGCGAAGATCTCGCCGAGCGTTTTGGGATCGCCGTCGGCGGCGAATTTGTTGATCGCCGGAACCGTGTAGTCCCCGAGCCCTTTGGTTCCGCCGGACACCGAGGGGCTCCGGGGATCGATGCGCAGGATCGCGCCGATGAGCGTATCCAGACGCTGCAGCTGGCTCGGGTTTCGGGCGTTCGGTCCGGCGCCGTTGCTGAAACCAAGGTCGCTGCCGCTGGTGTAGAGCAAGCCATAGTCGGGATCGTCCGGCTTCGACCGCGGATTGAACTCCAGATGGCCGAACGGATGGGTGGGGCCGTTGACCACGTGGGCCACACGCAGCAGCACACGCCGGGAGCCCTCGAACGTGTTCGCGGCAGGGTTTGACGCGCGCCACTCCGTGAGGACGTTGTGATGGGTCACGTCGGCGACGGTGAATCCCGGTGGAACGAAGTGCACGACGCCATCGCCGGCCGCGCGCTCGATGTGCATCGTGTAAAGCAATCCGTTCTTCTGAAACTCTGGATGGAAGGCGAAGCCGGTAAAGCCGCCCGCCAGCGCGGTGTAGGCGGTGTTCGGATACACGGCGGCGATGTCGGCATAAACGGCGGCATGGTTGTTTCCGTCGAGCACGTACAGCAGTCCGCGCGAATCGTTGACGAAGCGCCGTCCGTCGGGAAGGTCGCGGACGTAGTTGATGCGCGCCCGGCCGGCCGGAGTCGTGTCCTGGTTGGCGGGACGCATGCCGCGCGTGTCCGGCAGACGCGCGAGGTCCTTGATCTCGACGGCGAGGCCGCGTTTTTCGATCGGCGCGGCAATCGGGTTGGAGGTGATCGGGCCGGAAGTCTGCGCGGCGGCCCCAATCGCCGCTGAAACGATCACGATCGCGATCAAAATGCGCATGAATCCTCCTGAGATTTCCGCCACTCAAGCCCGCGGATAAACGCACCCACATCGCCCGGCCCTGGAGATCACGGGGGGCTTGACAACGGGACGCCTCACAGACCGCAACATTAGGGCCGTCTCGCGGCTAGCATAACGCTCCTTCTCGGTCCCCGGTCAGCCCTTCCCCTTCGAGCCCTTCACCCTTCGACAGCCAGAGCCCATCTACTGCGTGGTTCGCTCGATCAATCAGGGAGTGGAGCGGTCGTGGGAGTAGTATGATCGATTGCCGGAGAGCGAACCATGTCGATCCCCCTTCCGCAGCCCCTCAGGTCCCTTCTGGAGGATAAGGCCTTTGGTCATGTCGTCACAGTCACTGCCACGGGCCGGCCGAGAGTCACCATGGTCTGGATGGACGTGGATGGCGACGAGGTCCTCTTCAACACGGCCGAGGGTCGAAAAAAGGTGCAGGACCTGCGACGGGATCCGCGCGTGATGGTGTCCGTTCAGGACCCCAACAACGCGCAAGCGTATGCGGTGTTCCACGGAAAGGCTCGCATCACGACCGATGGAGCGCGCGCGCATATCGACAAGCTCGCAAAGCGGTTTCTTGGCATCGACAAGTATCCGGGCCCAGCTGAAGAAACGCGGCTGATCGTGCGGCTCAGCGTGGAACGGATCGGCGGTGTGGCTCCCGGCTACAAGCCCTGGACGTAATCACAACTCACAACTCGCAGCGGCCGGCCGCTACAAGTCGCGGTCGTGTTTCGCGCCCGCGACACGAAGCTGGGCCGGGATGTCGCTCTCACGCGGACAGGCCAGTGCCCGGGCGCAGGCGATGGCCGCGCGATGCGGCGCGGCTTTGCTAGATGGCGAGCATCCCGGTGCTGTCGCCGAACTTCTCGAGTCGTACGCCCAGCTTGTCCAGCATGGCAAGCAGGAGGTTCGACATGTGTGTGTCCTTCGGGAACTGAAGGTGGCGCCCCCCTTTCAGCCCGCCGGACGCGCCGCCGGCGAGGACGATCGGGAGCGGGCTGAAGTTGTGCTGATTCCCATCGCTCAGCGAGCTGCCGTACAGCACGAGCGAATGATCCAGCAGGGTCCCATCGCCGTCGGGGGTGTTCTTCAGCTTTTCGATAAGGTACGCGAACTTCTGCATGTGGTAGTTGTTGAGCAGGGCGAAGCGATCCATGTTGCCGCGGTCGTTCGAGTGATGCGACAGGTTGTGAAACGGGTCGCGGATATTCGTCTCGGGGAAGACGGCACCGCTCAGCTCGCGGGCGAACATCAACGTGGAGACGCGGGTGATCTCGGCCTGGAACGCGAGGACCTGCAGATCCATCAGCAGCTTCAAGTGCTCCTGGAACGTCGGCGGCACGCCCGACGGCACTTCCGGCAGCGTCAGGTCATCGGAAACCGCGGACTCCGCGCGCTGAATCCGCCGCTCGATCTCCCGCACGTCGTCGAGGAACTGGCCCAGGCGGACGCGGTCCGACGCCGGCAGATCCTGCTGGAGCCTCGCAACCTGATCCATCACCGAATCCAGGATGCTTCGCGTCTGCTGCCGGCGGCCGCGGCGCTCGGCGCCCGTGCTGCCGTCTCCGAACAGTTTTTCGAAGACGAGGCGCGGGTTGTTCTCCATCGGCAGCGGCGAGGACGGGGACTGCCACGAGATGGAGTTTCGGTACGCGCAGCTGAACGACGCCTCGCACGCGAGCACCGCTTCTTCGATGGTCAGCTCGAGCGAGGGGAGCGGCGTGTCCTGCCCGATGTGCTGCGCCGCGACCTGATCGACGGAGGTGCCGAGGTGCGCCTGCCGGCCCCTCTCCGGCACCGACCCGGTCAGGAAGACCGCGGCCGCGCGTGTGTGGTTGGCCCCCGCCGAGACGTCGGCGCCTCCGCCGCCCGCGACGTAGGGGTGCGCCAGCCCGCTCACGATGTTGATGCGATCGCGGAACGGCTCGAGCGGTTTGAGGATCTCCGTGAAGGCGAACCCGGTGCCCTCGCTGGCCGGCGTCCATTTGTCCATCGTCGCGCCGTGCGGCACGTAGATACAGGCCAGGCGGTTCCTGGGATTCGCCGCGGTCTGCGCCAGCGCCGTCCGCGCCGGAACCATGGACTCGAGCAACGGCAGCGCCATCGTGGTCCCCATCCCGTGCAGGAACGTGCGGCGTGACAGGTGTTTTTTTGTGATGAACATCATTGAGTCTCCTGTTGGGCCTTCGTCCGCATCTGGAACGGGGCGCTGCTCACGACCCCAAGCACGAGCGACGAGAACCGGTACTTGTCCCTCGCCGCTTCGCGCACGACCGATCGCACCGCAGGCATGTCCTGGTGCCGGACCGCCCGTCCCACGGCGTACGTGAGCATCTTCTCGACCGCCACGGTGGCGAACACATCGCCGCGCTCGAGCAGCGCGCGGCGGAGCGTGGCGGGGCCGTCCAGCCGCGTGCCGTCCACGAGCTGACCCGAGGCATCGATGGGGACCTTCGCATCCTCCGTCCGCCATTTGCCGGTGTGATCGAAGTTCTCGAGCGACAGGCCGATCGGGTCCATCACCTTGTGGCACGAGGCGCACACCGGATTCGCGCGATGCTGCTCCAGGCGCTGCCTGAGCGACGTCACCTTCACCTGCTCCGGATCCTTCTCCAGATTGGTCTCGACACCCGGCGGCGGCTGCGGCGGCGGCGCACCGAGCAGGTTATCGAGGATCCACTTGCCCCGCACCACTGGCGACGTGCGGTTGGCGGCGGAGGTGACGGTGAGAATGCTGCCGTGACCGAGCAGCCCGCGCCGCACGCTGTTCTCGGGGAGCGCGATCCGGCGGACGCGGCTGCCGTGAATGTCCGGGATCCCGTAGTGTGTCGCCAGCCGTTCGTCCACGAACGTGAAGTCGGCGTCGAGCAGATCGATGATGCTGCGATCCTCGCGCACGACGGCGCGGAACAGCAGCTCCGTCTCGCGCTGGAAGGACTGCCTCAGGTTCCCGTCGAAATCGGGGGAATCGGGACGCGCGTTCTTCAGTTCCCGCAGGAACAGCCACTGGCCCGCGAAATTGCTGACCAGCGCGTCGGCGCGCGGGTCGGCCAGCAGCCGGCGTACCTGCCGCTCGAGGACGACCGGATTCTTCAGCTCTCCCCGGCTCGCGATGTCCCGCAGCTCGTCATCCGGCATGCTGCTCCAAAGGAAAAACGAGAGGCGCGACGCCAGCTCGAGATCCGTGAGCCGGAACGGCGTGCCGGCCGGGACGTTGGCCGGCTCGCGCTCGAACCGGAAGAGGAACTGGGGGTCCACGAGGGCTCGGGTCAGCGCTCGTTGTATGCCCGTCTCGAAGGTCCCTTCCTCGCGCCCGGCGCGGTAGAACTCGAGCAGCGTCTCCATGTCGGGTCCGGTGGCGGGTACCGGACGCCGAAAGGCGCGTGTCGCCAGCGTGTTGAGGATCTTCGCGGCGCACGGCAGCTCATCGGCGGCCGCAGCGGGGCGGCACACCAGCAGGCGCCTGCGGCTCGGCGTGTCGCCAGGGCCGGCGGCATTGAAAGGGCCGGCGATCGTGATTTGCGAGATGCCCGGCTGTCGCGTCCTGACCTGGTAGACGCCGTCGGCGCCTTCGGCCCGCGAGCGCTGGATGACGGCAACCGCGATCGTGTGCGGTCCCGCCGAGATCGGCAGCCGCAGCTGCGTCTTCCCCTGCAGGTCGATGCGTACGCCGTCGATCGTCACGTCGAGGTCTTCCGCCCGCGTGCTGACGACGGCGCCGATCCCGCCGGTGCGGCCCGGACCAATCTGCAGGTCGTACTCCGCGTCGAGCGGAAACGTATGCCGCACCATCATGCCGCCGCGAGTGCCGAGGGGCAGACCGTCGACGTGCGCCTCCTGGGACAGATCCCCGGAGGGCCGGTACGTCACGCGATCCAGTCCGATCGCGGGATCGCCGACCGCCAGCCGGCTGATCTTCGCGGCGGCCGTCGCGTATCCCTCGATGAGCGCCGGCGAGATCACGAGCACGTCCGCAATGTTGTCGAAGCCGGCAGCCGCGTCGTCGGGCGGCAGCAGGGTGGTGGCGTCGATTTCGAGCGCCAGCAGATCGCGGATGACGTTCGAATACTCCGCCCGATTCAGCCGGTGGAGCGCCGGCGCCCCAGGGTCCGGCCGCGCCGCCCCGTCCAGCTGCGCTTCGAGCCGGGACGTAAACGTCTGAAGTGCCTCGGGCGACGGTCGCGGCGCCCCGGCGGGCGGCATCATGCCGGTGCGCAGCTTTCGCACGACTTTTTCCCAGGTCTCGGCGCGCGCCTCGACCTTCGCGAGATCCGCGGGGTCGAGCGACAGGCCGCCTGTGTTCAGACGCGGGTTGTGACACGTGACGCAGTACCTGAGAGAGCAATTCACCCTGAGGGCGCTCGGCGGCCCGTGGCGTCTGTGCCTCCCCAGTGACGGTGGCGAACGCCACGATCACGATGAGGCTTTGCGGGATCACAGTCCACGTCATCTCGTCAGCGCCTTTCCTCGACAGGCGGCGTCGATTCACCGAGCAGCCGGCGGATCAACGCCATCGTCGACGGCTTCGCGACGGGCGAATTCGTGGCGAGAAAGACCCCTTCCGCCCACACGAGCGGCGTGCGCCCTTCTTTGTCCTTGGTGTCCAGCTTCGCGCCACGGCGCGCGAGGAACTCGATGATGTCGTCCGAGCCGCGGTTCGCGGCGCCGTGGACGGCAGAGAGGCCCATGGCGTTGACGGCGTTGACGTCGCCGCACAGCTCGACGCAGAGCTCCACCGCCTGCAGCCATGTCGAGGGCGACTCGCTGTAGGTCTGGCCGACGACCCAGTTCACGCCGGCCGCGGCCATCAGCGCCGTCGTGCCGTTGAACGTCGTCAACTTCGGGTCGGCTCCCTTCGAGAGGAGCAGCCGCATGAGCGGGAGATCGGTCGACAGCGCGGCGCGAATGAACGCCGTCTGGCCGGTGAAGTCCACCCAGGCGAGCGAACCGAGCGGCATGCATGTGCCTCCGCTCGGGAGGGAACTCCTTGACGCGCGCGTTCACGTCCGCGCCCTTCTCGATCAATTCCGAGATCAGGTCGAGGACGGGGCCGCGATCCACGCCGTTCTGCAACGTCCGGCTGTCGAGGTCGAGATTGCGGAGCTCGACTGCGGACCACAGCGGCGTCCGCCCCCACTGGTCCGCGGCATTTGGATTCGCTCCGCGGCGCAACAGGAATTGCGCGACGTCGGGGTGATTGTTGGTGAGCGCCATCAGCAACGGCGTGATGCCGTTGGCGTCGCCGGCGTTTACGTCGGCGCCGACTTCGACGAGCAGATGCGCCGCCTCGAGCCGGCCGTCGCGAGCTGAGTACAGCAGCGGGGTCATGCTGCCGGGAGTGGGAGGCTGCTGGCCCTGCGGGGGAACGCCGCTACGGACGATGCCGACTCCGTGTGACCCTCCGCCAGCGCCTGGAACCCGCGCCGCGGGCTTATCGCCGGTCCGTGTACGCGCCTCGACCACGGCGCCCCGCGCCAGTAGCACCTTCATGATCGCGACGTTATTCTCGCGAACGGCCCACATCAGCGCCGTGTGCCTGGCCTCCGGTTCCGCGGCGTTCACGTCCGCGCCCCGGTCCACGAGCATCTGAACGGCGGCGACATTCCCGGCGCGCACCGCCGCCATCAACGCCGTTTCGCCCGCCAGGTCCGTTCCGTTCACGTCTGCGCCGGCCTCGAGCAGTCGCCGAATCATGGCGGCGTTGCCGTTTTCCGATGCAAGCGTGAGCGGCGTCACACCGTGCACGCTGCGAGCCCGGACGTTCGCGCCCGCACGGATCAGCGCATCGGCCGTCTCCCCGTCATCGGCCCGCACGCTCCAGTGCAACGCCGTGGTGCCGTCGGCCGCGACGACGTTGACGTCAACACGCTGTTGCAGGAGCGCCTGCACCGCGGCGCGGTCCCCGTTCCGGGCAGCCTGGACAAGAGGAGGAACGACCTCGGCATGGGCGGTTAGGGCCGACCCGAGCCACGCGACCAACACGACACCCGTCGACAGTCGGGCAAACATGGGTCTCTCCTTCAAGCGGATATTATCGCGCGAGTAACCCTACCGCTGGTAGAACTCATTGGTGCCCGCACCTGCCGATCGCTCACGGTCGGGGTCCGTAGTGGGGAAGAGCCGCCCCGACTTCGAGCGCGCCGAGATCCGGCGCTCGTCCGGCAAATCCCTCCGTCACGTTTGGCAGCGCGGTTCCCTTGTCGACGGCTGCGGAGCCCGGCCTGACCCTGAAGTCGAGATCCTCGGCTTTGTACAGCTTCTGCAGGCTCGAGACGTCCTGTGCGTCGAGCCGGCGCACGTTCACGAATACGTCATAGTCCACAAGCACGCTGTTGCGATCCTGACCGGTGGCCTTGGTGTACTCGGCCAGGCTGGCGAACTCACGAGTTTCGAGCACGGGCCGTCTTTCGGGTCCTGGCGGATCCATCGCCACGCCGAACGGCGGCGAGCTCCAGCGAAACGAAACGGCGGCGCCGGGATTCGGCCGGAAGCCGTTGTAATCGGACGAGGTGTAGTTCGTATTGGTCGTGACACTGAAAATTGTCGGGCCGGAGTTCTGGCCGAGCATGAGGTTGTTGCGCCAGTGCGTGTTCTGTGGGGTGCCCGCCGTCTCCGACAAGATGGTGTTGTTATAGAAGATCACGCCGGCCGATCCCCCCGTCAGCCGGGTCGATCCGCCCGGGAGGTTATAGGCGATGTTGCGAATCCAATAGACCGGCCCGCCGAGCGCTGGCTGATTGCAGAACGCATGCGACGCGTGATTGATCAGCATGTTCCGCATGACGCGGATGTTGTGCATGCTGCCATCAGTTTCGATCGGGTTGTCGTGCGAGTTGGTGATGTAGTTGTTGTAGAAGTCGATCGCCACCGGGCGCCTGTCCCAATACTCGCGGGTCGGATACTTCGGGCCATCGAGGATGCCTGGCCCTGAAGCCACCGACCCATCCGGGTTGCCGTACGTTTCCACGTTGATTCCGTCATGGAAGTCGGCGATGTAATTGAAGGCGACGACGTGACCGGGACCGTAGAGTTTGACGGCCACGTAGGATGCCATCGCGGGCGGAAAGATCTGCCCTTCAACCCCGTTGAACCGTTGCCACATCTGCGGTCCCGCCCACCCGATCAGGTGCTTCGGATCGTTCCGGCCATAGAACCAGTTGTCAGCGATGTAGAACTGGCTCGACCCGGCGTAGTTCGTGAAGATCCCCGCGCCGACGTTCTCGAAGCGATTTCGTTTGGCAGTGAGCCCTTTCGATCCGGCGATGAACTGCGTGCCTGCCAGGATGGCGATCTCCGAGTTCCTGAACGTCAGACCCTCGAAATAGGCATGGTCGGCGGCCCGCACGTCGAACAGCGCGTAGTTGCCCGCGCCGTCGAAGATCGCGGGACCATCGCCGGCGGCCCTGATCGCGATGGGCATCTCCGCCGTGCCATCAGCGGTGAGGTAATACGTGCCATCGAGCGGCACGGTCCGGTTGACTGAGGCGTTGTTCGTGTACTCGTGGCGGTTGTACTTGTAGGTGCCCGCGTGCACCAGAATCGTGTCGCCGGGCCTGACGCGAGGCCGGCCGGAGGTCGCCCAATCCGTGCCAGCGCACCAGTAGTTGTAAGCACACATCAACCCTTCGAACGCCGGTTCGATCTTGGTCCCTGTGAATCCGTGAGGATAGACATGGAACACCCGGCCGCCGGCATACGGTGTGGGCTCCGGCCTGGTGCGCACGGCGAGCGTCCGGCGGCCCTCGCCACGCACGCCATCCGGGTCCGTGAGCACGAACTGCACGTCGTAGAGGGTGTTTGGTTCGAGGTCGAGGACACTGCCGGCAAACATATTCGGGGCGATGACGTCGACCTGCGACTCGCTGTACACGCGTTCGCCCTTCAGCCGCAACAGCGGCAGCGCCTGCTTCCAGGTGGATTCGCCGCTGCGCCGGTACGAGACGGCCACCGTCCCGTTGCGGTTGTCGTCCCCTTCGACGAACCACTCGAATCCGAGGTTGATGAGGGTGGGCGGTTCGACGAGCAGTTCACCAGGTGCGACGGTGTTCGGATCGACGACGGCCGCCGGCGGGCCGCCCCCGGGGCCTTGTCCGCCACCACCGGGCGCGCCCGGCTCTCGCGCACCAACAAGTGCAGTGGTGAGCATAACGGCAAGCAGCAGACTGATTCTTTTCATCATGGTCTCTTCCGCGACCAGCGGATCACAGGTCACGTTGGGGACGGTAGTTGTTGTGTACGGCAACGTCAAGGGCGGCGTGCGCGACCCAGCATTGACACTCAGCGACCTTCCTCGTAGGCTCTGGGGTGTCTGACGATCGAGCTGGCCGGCCTCATGGCAGTTCTCTCGGAACGAGCAGATCACGACGCGCGACGGCACGATGATCTGGTCCACCCGTCAGCACCACGACTGGCAGCGAGACGATTTCCCGGCTGGTTACTACTCGCCGGACACCACGCCGTTGGTTGAACCCTCGTACGACGCTGATTCTCACGCATGCGAACCGGAAGCAACCCAACGGTGGCCGACGTGCTGCTCGAAGACGACAGGCTCATCGAGATCTCGCCGAAAGGGGACATCGTATGGGAGTGGTCGGCCAGCGACCACATCGACGAATTGGGATACTCTCCCGAGGCACGCAAGGCCGTGAGCGCCGCCGGCGGTTTCAACGCCGACCGCGGCAGCTTCGACTGGCTCCACATCAATTCCGCGACGTACGTCGGACCGAACAAATGGTTCGACCAGGGCGACAAGCGGTTCGCACCGGACCACGTCATTATCAGCAGCCGGGAGACCAGCGTGCTCGCGATCGTCGGCCGCGACGGCTCGATCGTGTGGCGCCTCGGTCCTGACTTCAGCCAATCCAAGGAGCTTCGGGCAATCCGCCAGATCATTGGCCAGCATCACGCTCACCTGATACCGAACGGGCTGCCGGGGGCTGGAAACCTATTGGTGTTCGATAACGGTGGATCGAGCGGCTACGGTGCACCCAGCGGGATTGCGCCGGACGGCGTTGGCATCTACGCGCGAGCCGGATCGCGAGTGCTCGAAATCAACCCCGTCACCCTCGAGCTGGTGTGGTCTGTACTCCAATGCCAGGTTCTTCAGCACGAATATCAGCAGCGCGCAGCGGTTGCCGAACGGCAACACCCTGATCACGGCAGGAGCCGGGGGGCGCGTGTTCGAGGTCACGCCGAAAGGCGAGATCGTATGGGAGTACATGTTTCCCTTGTTCAGCGGCGCGAATGCGTCGAATGCTGTCTACCGGGCGTATCGCATCCCATACGGATGGATTCCACAACTCACGCGGCCGGCTGAGCAAGGCGTCACGCCGCCGGCGCTCGGCGCCTTCACAGTGCGTTGAGGATGTCGAAGGAGTGGTCAAAGCGATGGCGAACAACCTCATTATTGTGATGTCGCTGGTCGCCGCGCTTACGGCCGGCGCGCTTGCCCAGACCGCCCCGACGAGAGCTCTCCCGCTCGACAACCTGGGCCTCGAGCATCTCGATATCGTCGTGCCGGATCCGGCGGCATCGGCCCGGTTCTACAGTCGCATCTTCGGCTCCGCACTCCATCAGCAGCCCGTGCGCGACTCGCTGCGCTACTTCATCCTGCTCGGCGACCTTCCCTCGAACAGGCAGGTCGGCTACATCGCCATTGGCGCGGCCGCAGGCCGAACGCCGGCGATTGGCCACTACTGTGTGCTGGCGAAGGTCTACGACCGTGCCGGCGTGGCGAGCACACTGGAGGCCGCCGGCTTCGGCGTCGCCGCGGCAGGGCCGACCGGGATGTGGCCAGACCCGGACGGCCTCGAACTGCAACTCTTCCAGCTGCCGGCGGGTGTCGTGACGGCGGCAGTGCCGTCGACGCTTCCGGCACCGCGCGACGGTCTGCTCATCCCGCGTGGCGTCGATCACCTGCTCCTGCGGGTCCGTAGCCTGGAGAAATCGCTGCCGTACTACCGGCTGGTGTACGGCTCGGCGGCCGAGCGGCCGCGCGATGCAAACGGTCGCGTGACGTTCGAGCTCGCGGCAGATACGCGCCTGGTGCTGGAGGAAACACCGCCCGGACAGGCGCCGGCGATCGCGCACTACGCGCTCAAGGTTGCGCCGTTCGATCGCGCCGCGCTCATCGCGCGTCTGCGCGACCTCGGCGCTCGCGTGCTCGAAGCAGCGGACGAGCCGGACGTCGTCCGGTTCGCGGACAACAACGGCATCGTCGTCGAAGTGAGGGTGGCGAAATGAGAATATGGAGAGGGACGCTCACCGCCGTGCTCGCGGTGGTCGCGGTGGTCTTCGTCGCGACGACCAGTGCGCAGTCGAAGTTCACGCTCGATGTACACACAGGCCGCGGGCAGGTCGGCTACGACGTCAACTCGACGATGATCATCGGCGAGCGCGACATCCTGATCATCGATCCGCAATTCTCCCTGAGCGAGGCGCACAAGCTCGCCGCGAAGATTCTCGAGACGAAGAAGCGCCTGGTCACGATTTACTCGACGCACGCACACCCCGATCATCTGTTCGGGCTGGCCGTGCTCAAGCAGGCGTTCCCGGAGGCGAAGATCGTGGCGTTGCCGGCGACGGTCAACGCGGCCAAGACCGGATGGCCGGCGCGGCAGAAGTTCTGGGTCGCCACCTACGGCAACAACATCCCCGGACCAGAGCCCGTTCTGCCTGAGGAATTGGCGGCGCCAGTGCTCACCCTCGAAGGCGAGGAGTTCCCGATTACCGGCGGTGTCCAGGGCGCGGACGGTCCTGGCAACAGCTTCGTGTACGTGCCATCGCTCAAGGCCGTGATCACCGGTGACATCGTGTTCGACCGTGTCTACTTCGGCGTGCCGCGCGACGAGGCGCGCCAGAACTGGCTGAAGACCATCGATCAGATCGCCGCGCTCAAGCCGGCGATTGTGATCCCCGGACACGAGGGGCCAGGCGCGACGCGCGACATGCGCTCGATCGAGTTCATGAAGAAGTACATCGCCGACTGGGATGCCGGCGTGGCGCGTTCGAAGACCGCGGCCGAGATGCGGAAGGCCGTGCTGGCGCAGTATCCGGGCCTCGGCATGGAGTTCACCCTGGACGGTCGCGTGGCCACGTACTTTCCGGCGCAGCCGGCTCCAGGAGGTGCCAAATGATGGCGAACCGCTGGTGGAGGGTCACTGACCCTTCGTGATCTTCATGACCGTCATCCGTGACGCGCCGGAGACGTAGATCGAGCCGTCGGTGTCGATGCCCATCCCATGCGCCCGATCCGCGAAAGCGCTGTCGATCAGCTTCCCGTTCTTCACGATGTTGACGATGCCGGCATTCACATCGCTGATGTAGACGGTATCGTCGGCGGCAACGGCGATCCCGCCGCGCGAGGGATAGGGCCACGCCTCCACGAATGTCCCATCCTTGTCGAAGACGGACACACGCTGGTTGTCGCTGTCGTTGACCAGGATGCGGCCCTTCGAATCCAGGGCGACGCCGTGCGGGAGCTGCAGCTGTCCCGGCTGGGAACCTTTCACGCCGCCGATGATCCGAACGAATTGTCCGTCCCTGGAGAAGTGCACCACCCGTGCATTCACATATCCATCAGACACGTAGATGTCGCCGTTGGGCGCAAGGGCGACGTGGTTGGGCTGGTTGAACAGATCCCGCGACGTGTTGTCCCCGGCGACACCCTTCTTGCCGAGGGTCATCAGCAGGCGGCCGTCCGGGCTGAACTTGTGGACGACGTGCGACGCGGTGTCGGTGGCCCACAGCCCCCCCTGCGCATCGATCGTCACGCTGTGTGCGCTCTGGAACAGCCCGTCGTCTCCGAAGGCCTTCACGAAGGCGCCATCACGGGTGAACACTCGAAAATACGGCGCTGTTCGCACCAGCACCACGACCTGACCCTTCCCGTCCGCGGTGATCCACGTCGTGTTCCCGTTCCACGTCATCCCCGCTGGAAGTCGAGCCCAGTTCTGATCGACCTTGTGGTTCCCGCCAGACTGCGCCAGGACACCGGGGCCGTCGCCGAAGACGAAGGACATCAGAAGTGCTGAAAGGACGGGGGCGATCAAACGTCTGTTCATTGTCGTTGCTCCTTCGATTCCAAGACCGCGTGCTGGATCCTGCCTGCAAATACGCTGGCCGCGGAATGACTCCTCGGCAGTTGGCTATTGCTGGCCTCCCCGGCCCTGGGGAGTTGTGGGCGCCGTTCCGGGCTGGAGGCCGCCCGGGAGTCCGATGACAGGCTCTTCAACGGGCTCGGGCAGGTTGCCGCGACCCCGGCCGGCAGCGGGCGCCGCGCCTGTCGCGCCCCGGCCGCCAGGCGGAGGAGTCCAGCCATCTCGCGCGGGCCCGTTCTGGATCATGCGTGTTCCCTCGCTGACGGTGTAACCGCGCATGTACTGGGAGCCGGCATTGCCGTAGTACTTGCCGTATTTCAGAGCGGCGTTGTGTACCTTGATGATGGCATCCTGGTAGCGCGGATCATTCTGTGCCCACCCCGAGAAACTGGACAGATCGTTGTTGCCCAGAATGATCGCATCAACGCCGTGCGTCGCCGCGATTTCTTCGACATTGGCGACACCCTCGAGGGTTTCGATCATGACGGTGACAAGCATGTTGTCGTTGATGGTTGCGCGGTAGTTGACCCCGGGCCATACCTGTCCGAAGGATCCGCCGCCCGAGCTCCGGCGGCCGAACGGAGGGAAGCGCGAAAACCGCGCCGCGTCGCGCGCTTCGAGCGCATCGTCGACCGTCGGCACGATGATACCGATGGCGCCGAGATCCGTGGCCTTCTGAATGCTCGATTCCAACGCATCGGGCATGCGGATCATGGGCGCCCCGCCGACGTTCGGGCACGTGAGCAGCATCCGGCGCACCTCGTCCCACGACATGGTGCTGTGCTGCATTTCGAACCAGATGAAATCGAAGTGCTTGCCGACTTCACAGTAAAGCTCCGGGTTGAAGGTGGAGATCGTGTAGCTGGTGATGACTTTGTCCTGGAGCAGAAGCTCCTTGGCTTTATTGTAGAGTGGCCGTGGCGTGGCCGGGTTCATCAGGGCCTTGACCTGCCATCCCCAGCCGCGCGCGTCGGGTTTGTCGGGGAGGATCGACCCGCCGACGAGCGCGCCGTTCCCGGCATTGGGCGTTGCCTCCGCAATCGCTGCGGCGTTGGCAGCGGCCCCACCGCCGCGTCCTCCACCCTGACCGCGCCCACCCGCCGCCGGAGCGGGGCCCTGCGCGGCCTGCATGACCATTCCCAAACTCATCGCCACAGAGGCAACTGCCAACTGATACAAGGCCTTCATCTTTCCTCCTTCGCAAACGGAGCTACGGCGCCGCATGACCGATTATGAGTTATAAGAGAGGCTCAAAGGGGTGCCTTCGACATGAATGGTAGCGATTCAGGCGAACCAGGGAGAAGACGTCACGTCATGGCAAAGACCCGAATCTTTGTGTGCCTGGCCACGCTGGCTGCCGGCGCTTCGCTCATGGCACTTGCTCAGGGCCGCGGCGGCGCCGGTCAGGCAGGCGCAGGCCCGGCGGTGGGCGGCCCGGTGGGCCCCGATTGGGCGACGTATGGCGGAAACCTTGGAAGCCATCGGTACTCTCCACTCGATCAGATCAATAAAGACAACTTCAGGAATCTCCGAATCGCCTGGCGCCTCAAGACCGATTTTCTGGGCCCCACACCGGACAACCTGTACTCTGCAACGCCACTTTATGTGAACGGCGTGCTCTACACCACTGCCGGCACACGGCGCGCCGCGATTGCGCTCAATCCGGGAACCGGCGAAATGCTGTGGATGCACAGCGAGAACGAAGGGCCGCGCGGCGATGCGGCTCCACGGCGGGGCGCTGGCCGCGGTGTGGCGTACTGGTCGAGCGCCGATGGCTCCGACCAACGAATCCTCTACGTCACGCCCGGATACCGCATGATCGCGTTGAACGCCAGGACCGGTGAACTCGTTCGCTCCTTCGGCAAGGACGGTGTCGTGGATCTGAAACTCGACAACGACCAGGAATACGACCTGACCACGGCCGCCGTGGGACTCAATGCAACGCCCCTGGTCGCCGGCGATGTCGTCGTCGTGGGCGCGGCTCACTTCGCGGCCGGAAGCCCGAACACACGGCCTACAGCCAAAGGATATGTGCGTGGCTTCGATGTGAAGACAGGCAAGCGGCTCTGGATTTTCCACACCATTCCCGTGAAAGGAGAATTCGGGTACGACAGCTGGCTCGACGGATCTGCGGAAAAGAACGGCAACCTGGGCGCATGGGCCCAAATGAGTGCCGACGTGGAGTTGGGCCTGGTCTATGTGCCGACCGAAATGCCTGCGACCGACTACTACGGCGTGAACAGGCCCGGCGACGGCCTGTTCGGCGAAAGCATCGTCGCCCTCGATATCAAAACCGGAAAACGCAAGTGGCACTACCAGACGATTCACCACGGTTTATGGGACTGGGATCTGCCCTGCGCGCCGATCCTGTATGACGCGCAGATTGGCGGCCGGACGATCAAGGCGCTCGCGCTACCGACCAAGTCGGCATTTCTATTCGTGCTGAATCGCGAAACCGGCGAACCGGTCTGGCCGATCGAAGAACGCCCGGTACCGCAATCCGATGTTCCCGGTGAGAAGACCAGCCCGACGCAACCCTTCCCCAGCAGGCCTGCGCCCTTCGACCGGCAGGGTGTGTCAATAGACGATCTCATCGATTTCACACCGGAACTGCGCGCGCAGGCGATTGAACAGGCCAACGCATACAAGCTCGGCCCTCTCTTCACGCCGCCCGGACTCGCCAAACCGGATGGTCCGATTGGAACGCTGATGCTGCCTGCGGACGTTGGAGGAGCGAACTGGCCGGGCGGCTCGTTCGACCCCGAAACGAACCGACTGTATATCCATTCGCACACGGCCGTGTTTTCCCTCGCCAATGTGCAGCAGGATCTTTCCATGCCTGGCCCGGCCAACGTCGCAGGACTTCTGCGGGGAGGCCAGAGCGCCGCGGGTGCACCCGCCGGTGAGCGCGAAGACGAACCGGCCGCGGGCGGCCGCGGCGGCCGCGGGGGTCCTGGAGGCGTTGGAGGCAGAGGAGGCGCTGGGGCCGTTCCCGGCACGCAGGCCGGCGTTCCGGCCGGGGGCACGCCACCTCCTGGAGGACGCGGTGCCGGCGCTCCCCCGGGCGGCGCGCGCGGAGGCACAACGGTGCAGGGATTGCCGCTCGTCAAGCCGCCGTATGACCGCATCACAGCCTACGACATGAACGCGGGCAACATGCTGTGGCAGAAGACCCACAGCTCCACGCCCGACAACATCAAGAACAACGCCGCGCTGAAGGGGCTGGATCTTCCCCGACTGGGCCAACCCGGTCGAACGTTCATCGGCGTGCTCACGACCAGGACGCTGGTCATTGCCGGCGAGGGTGGCGTCCATACGAATGCGCAGGGTCAGACCGTAGCCCTGCTTCGCGCCTACGACAAATCGACCGGCGAGGACATCGCGGGTGAGGTCAACATGCCAGCGAAGCAAACGGGGTCGCCGATGTCCTACATGCACGACGGCAAGCAGTACATCGTCATTGCGGTGACAAGTCCCGCGAACGCGGGCGCAGAAATCCTCGCGTACACGCTGCCGTAAAGCCGAACGTAACTGAGCGCGCCTACCGGCCAGCGTCAGCGAGCTGGTGTCGGCCGGCGTCGTGCAGTATTTTCCTGCAGTGAGGAGGCGCCGCCGACACCGTCCACGCCGCACTGCGGCCGGCGTTTCTCTCGAGGGAGGAGACGACCGAGAACTGGCGCCCGATGCTCGGCTGCTTCTACCGCGAGCGTGTGTCCGTGATTCCGTAACGTGGCCGTCATCATCACGATGTCCTATCGGGGGCCCGCCCGGTCACGCGCGTCCTGCTGCTCGATACGTCAACAAAAAGCACTACCACGGACACGGAGGGAAACGGTCGTTTTAGTCCGTGACCTCCGCGCTCGCGAGCCGTCTCGCGACGAGGGCAGCCCGTCCCGGGCGACATATTCGTTCTGCGTTTACGGGCGGGGTGCCTATAATCCTGATCGCGGCCGAACCGACGTCCGGTTGTGATCCGAATCTACGCCGAGGAGTGACCATGGCCCGACCGACGCACGTATTGACTGCCGCGGTCCTGATGCTCGCACTGGCGCTGGCACCGGCGGCCCAGTCCGTTTACCCGACCGGTACGACCATCTACAAGCCCGAGCTTGCCTGGAACGGTTACACGGTGCTTTCACCCCTGGCAAGCAACGCCGCGCTCGTGATCGACATGAACGGCAACATCGTCAAGCGCTGGGAGGGTTACGTCAATTCGGCCGGCGGTCCGGTCCGCGTCCTGCCGGGCGGAGGCGTCATGGCGGCGGCCGGTGCACGCCCGCCTCATCAGGAGTCCCTGGAACTGGTCCAGCGCGACTTCGACGGCCAGGTCGTCTGGCGCTTCGACCGCAACGAGCAGATCGAAACCCGCGACGGAAAGACGGTCTGGTCGGCGCGCCAGCATCATGACTGGCAACGGGAAGATTTTCCGGCCGGCTATTATTCGCCGGAGGCAATGCCTGGGGAAGGCAGCCGCACTTTGATCCTGACGCACACCAACCACATGAACCCCAACGTGGCCGACGTCATGCTCGAAGACGACCGCCTCATCGAAGTGTCCTGGGACGGCAAGATCGTCTGGGAGTGGCGCGCGAGCGGCCATATCGACGAGTTCGGTTTCGCCGCCGGCGCGCGGGACGTGATTCGTCGGGCGGTGGGTTTCAACAAGGCCCGGGGCAATTTCGACTGGCTGCACATCAACTCGGCGACCTATCTCGGGCCAAACCAGTGGTTCGACGGCGGCGACGCGCGGTTTGCCCCCAACCACGTCATCATCAGCAGCCGGGAGGCCAGCCTGCTCGCCATCATCGGCCGCGACGGCAAGATCGTCTGGCAGTTGGGCCCCGATTTCAGGAAGTCCGAGGAGCTGCGCAAGATCGGCCAGATCATCGGGCAGCACCACGCTCACTTCATCCCGAAGGGTTTGCCGGGCGCGGGCAATGTTCTGGTGTTCGATAACGGCGGTGCCAGCGGGTACGGCTTCGACACGCCGATCGCGCCCAACGGCACGGGCGCCCTGGCGCGCGCCACCTCGCGCGTGCTCGAGATCAACCCGGTGACGCTCGAGCTGGTCTGGTCCTATGCCGCCGCGGGTTTCTTCAGCACGAACATCAGCGGCGCGCAGCGGTTGCCGAACGGCAATACCCTGATCACGGCGGGTGCTCCGGGGCGGATGTTCGAAGTCACCAGAGAAGGTGACATCGTGTGGGAATACATGTATCCCGTCTTCAATCCCCGGAACGCCGTCTACCGGGCCTACCGGCTCCCGTACCAATGGATTCCGCAGCTCGTGCGCCCGGTGGAGCGGCCTGTGGCGCCGCCGGCGCTTGGAGATTTCAGGGTGCCCTGATCGGCCAGGGCATAGCCCCAGTATCTCGGCTTCCACGTCGCCAAGACGCTCGACTGAAGGGAGATTGGTCATGCGCGTACGACCGTTCGTGACCGCGTCAATTCTCGCCTTGCTCGTGACGGCGGGCCACGCGCAGCCCCCGCAACCTGGCCGCGGCGGCGCGCCGCCTGGCGGCCCAGCTCCGCCTCCGCTCATGCAGGCGGCGCCGAAGCCGCTCATCGCCAACGCCAAACCGGTGCGCTCGTGCGAGAGCCTGGCGACGGTGGCCCTTCCCAACACCACGATCGAGTCGGCGATGGTCGATGCGGACAGCCCGGGGATTTGCCGTGTGGCCGCCACGACAACGCATCCGCCGGCCGGCGACACGGTGCGGATCTGGATTGCGATTCCCACATCGAACTGGAACGGCCGTTTTCTCGGCACCGGAGGCGGCGGATTCGTCGGCGGCAACCCCGCCAGCCTCAATCAGCCGGCGGCGCTGGGGTTCGCGGCAGGCGCGACCGACACCGGACACGAAGGCGGCAGCGGTTCCTTCGCGCTCGACGCCAGCGGGCGCTTGAACTGGCAGGCCATCCGCAATTTCGCGCACGTCGGCATTCATGAGATGACGGTTACCGGCAAGGCGCTGACACAGGCGATGTACGGGGTGCCGCCGCGCTATTCGTACTTCAATGGGTGTTCGACCGGCGGCCGACAGGGGCTGATGGAGGCACAGCGATATCCGCAGGATTACGACGGCATTGCGTCCGCCGCACCAGCCATCAACTGGACGAAGCTGTTGATGCAGTCCCTATGGGGCTCCATGCTGATGAACAACTTGTCGAACCCTGTCGCGTCATGCAAGCTCGGCGCGGCGACGGCAGCGGCTGTCGCCGCGTGTGATGGCATCGATGCGGTGGAGGACGGCGTCATCGAGGATCCGAAGCGATGCACGTTCGATCCGAGCGCGCTCGTCGGAACGCCGGCCGGGGACTGCGGTACGTTCACAGAAGCTGATGCCGACATCATTCGCCAGCTCTGGCAGGGGCCGACGCGGGCGGGCGGTGATTTCCTCTGGTACGGACAGCCGCGGGGAGCGGACCTGAATGCCGTGGCCGCGAGCCGAGGCACGCCGCCGGAGCCTCAGGCGTTTCCGTTCTCAGTCACCTGGTTGCAGTACTTCCTGACTCAGAATCCGCAGTTCGACTGGAAGACGATCACGCCGGCTCTGTACGAGCAGCTCTGGGATCGGTCGGTCGAACAGTCCGGAATCGTGATCGGAACGGACAACCCGGACCTGAGCGCCTTCCGCGACCGCAGCGGCAAGGCCATCATCTGGCACGGCTGGGCCGATCAGCTCATTCCCGCCGACGCAACCATCGACTACTACAGGCGTGTGCAGCAACAGATGGGCGGGCCGAATGAGACATCCGACTTCGTGCGCCTGTTCCTCGCCCCGGGAGTCGCCCACTGCCGTGGCGGCGCCGGGCCGGCGCCAACCGGTGAACTCGACGCATTGCTGACGTGGGTCGAAGAAGGCAGGGCGCCGGACACGCTGATCGCCACACAGCGCGATGAGACGGGCGCCATCACCCGCAGGCGGCCTCTGTGCCAATACCCGCTCGTCGCGAGGTACACGGGCTCCGGCAGCACTGACGACGCCGCGAACTTCGTCTGCAGCACCGGGTTCTAATCCCGGCGTTCCCCGGCGCTCACACGCGTTGACGGGAAAGGCGCAGGGCGCGAGCGACTCGCCCTGCCCTTTCTCTATTGGTGAGCAGGAAGAGATGTCACTTGCCTTGGCCCGACCGAACGTCTCCTGAAAACCGACGCGCTGCGTCTAACTGGCGTGAGTGGTCCAGCTCCTGTTCAACTCTTATCTTTATAAGGTCCGTCCCACGAAATAAGGTCCGCCCCACGTCCGATCACCCTCGCGTTTGTTTGCAGCCTGCGGGAGCTGGAGTAACAATGGTCGCCACCCAGGAGGAGTTCATGGAGCGGCAGCGCGGCGTGACACTCAGGTTCCTCGCAGAGCCCGGCGACGTCAACTTCGGCGGCAAAGTGAACGGCGGCGCGGTGATGAAGTGGATGGATCAGGGCGGCTATAGTTGCGCAGCGGGATGGACCGGGAGCTACTGTGTCACGGTGTACGTCGGTGGCCTACACTTCCTCGGACCGATTCACGTCGGAGAACTCGTCGAGGTCCGCGCGCTCGTGATTCGCACCGGCCGGACCAGCCTCGACATCGCCGTGGACGTGTACGCCGGCGATCCGAAGAGCACCGAACAGCGCCGCACTGGCTACTGCGTGATCGTGTTCGTCGCGCTGGACACCGACGGCCGCCCGTCGCCCGTGCCGGCGTGGAGTCCAGTGGACGAACTCGACCGCGCGCTCGAACGCTACGCGGGCCGGCTCAGCGAGTTGCGTAAGCAGATGGACGACGAAATGGAGCGCAGCCTGGGCCTTCGATGATGTCGGACGATAGGAAATATCAGGGACGACTTGGCCCCTGTGGTTTCAATTCGACCGGCGCGCGCGGCCAGTCACCGATCACGTGGTCTCGATTTTGATCATCGCCCGCTTGTGCCGGTTGATCCTCGAGAGAAAGTTGAAGACCTTCTTCAGGAAATACTTTCTATCGAGCAGTTTGTCCGCGGCTAGCCGATCATCGCCTTCGACCAGCGACGCCGTCGCGTCGAACCACGGCCCCCTGATGCTGCCGCGAATATTGCAGACCGCCACCCGCACCCGCGGGTTATTTCGAATGCGCTTGACCTTCCACGAATCGGCTTCCGTATACACGTAGAACGCGTTCTTGTGCAGCACGAACCATATGGGTGTCTTCACGCCCTGGCCATTCTTCTTGAATGTTTCCAGAGAAATGTACTTCTGGCCGTCGAATCCTGCGAGATTAGAGTCTGGCAACGCTGCTCCTCTGAATCGTAAGAAGCTTGCGATCTAACAAGGCGCAAGACGCTCGTACGCCGACGCCAGCTCTGGATCGAAATAGGGCGAATCGCCGGTCACCTACTTGACGCGCCTGGCCGTGAGCTTCTCGGTCGCGATGTCCATGACGTTGCGCGTGAACTCGATCTGGTCCGCGGAGGTCATCTTGCCACTGTAGGTGAAGCGGACCGGCATCTCCATGAAGGTGGCGTTCTCGACGAACGTGATGGTGTCGCCGTCGATCATGCCGTCGCTGATCTTCGTTTCGCCGGTAAGGCTCCCCTTCGCGGTCCCCGTCAGTGTCGTCCCCATGACGATGAACTCGTAGCGTATAGGACTGCTCGCCGACGTCCGTCATGAACGTGGCAGACCATCGACCAGACGGATCGGCCGCGCCCAGGCTGGCACTCCACACCATCGCGATCACAACGGCTGCGATAACAACGTGCCGTTTCATCAAGCCCTCCTCGAGTTGACTGAAGCCGGACACTCCGTTGACGCTTGGCCCCCGACGTCAGCTCCGGCTCAACCCACGCGATACGCGGTTCGTGCGACGTCGCTATACGGAACGGGGGCGACGGTCGCCCGGATATCGAGCTGCACGTGGCGCTCCACCGTCGGTTTTGCCGACCCGCCGTCCTCTTCGCCCCACACGAAGGTGACCTGTGTGCCGGGTTCGCTGTGTTCGACCTCGACGATCGCCAGCGTGAGCATCGCCCCCTCGTTGGCGCTGTACCCGCACCAGGTTGACACCCCGATCACCTGGCCGTCCTTGACGACCTTGTCGTACGGCAACGTGGCATACACGGCCGACGGGAAATCGAAGTACTTCGTTCTTGGGCCCGGCTGAAACATCGTGCTGATGCCACGCGAGACGTCCTCGGCGTTGAGCACGAGCGTGACCTTCTTGCGCCGCGGGCGCCCGGCGATCTGCTCGAGGGCCTCGCGCCCGACGAAGTCGTGATCGAACTTGACGGAGGGGCCGTACCCGAGGTCCCACGGGGTCAGGTAATAGTCACGGATGTCGTCGGAATAGAAGCTGCCGCCCAACGACGCAATGGCTTCGAACGCGTTCGCCGGCAGCCATTGCCGGTACGCCTTCATCTGCTCTCCTGTATAGATCGCTGGAAGCGGCGACGGGATCCACCCGGATTCGAGCGTATTGCTCGAATAGGTTCTGGCGCCGGACTGCCGCAGGCCGAATTCCTGACCGGCCTCGACAATCGCGTGCCTTGACGGCGTCCCCGTCTGCCCACGGCCCGAACAGCTCGAAACCAGGCTGTCCGACCATCCCGTGACGGAGTGCGCGGACCCGATGTCCCGCGATACGAAATTCCGCCATGTTGAAGAACTTCACCGGAGGCACTGGCTGACCGGTGACCTTCTCGATGACCTTGAAGGCGTTCGGTCCCTGGATCTGGTATCGATAGGCCTTCCGCACGATCGGCCCGGGTTTGGCGACCGTTCGCTCGTCGCGTTCGACCTTCACGTTGTACTTGCCGGTCTCGCAGTGATATTGAACCCAGTTGTGCACCGACGGGCGTCCGACGAGATTGAACCGGTTCTCCTCGAGATGAAAGAGGATGACGTCGCCGATGACGTAGCCGTCATGATTGCAGGCGACAAACTGCTTGGCCTTGCCGGGGCCGAAATTCTTGAAGCTGTTCACGCCCAGCATGGAGAGCACCTCGAGCGCGTCCGGACCCTCCAGGGACATGTCCGTCATGTGGTACGACTGATTGAACAGGATGCACGTGTCCCGCCAGGCCCGCTGTTCATCCCTCCAATTCGAGAACTCGCTGGGGACCACCGGGTAGACATAGGGTCCTGACTGGGAATTGCGCAGGAGTGTCACCGGACTGCCGGCTGCGTCGAGGACGTCCTGAAGGCTCTTCTTCATGACCACTCCTGCGAGGCAATCTGCGTGTCGCTCGATCTCATCGTGCGGACCCGGGCACAGGGACATGGGCTGGATTCATCAGACGATGTTCGCCTGAACTGGTGGAACGATCCGGCTCGAGCCTGAGCATCGCCAGCACGGCCGCCGCCAGAAGCGAGCCCAGAGCCATCACGAACGCAACGGTCGGAAGCGAATAGCCAGCCGCAAACAGGAAGCCCGCGATGATCGGTGCGAGCACGGCTCCACCGCGCCCGACGCCGATGGCGAAGCCGGTCCCGAACGCCCGGACGTGAGTCGGAAACGCCTGCGCGAAGATGGCGTAGAGCCCGACGATGCCGGCGTTGGTGCAGAAGCCGGCGAGGGCGCAGATGAATGACAGCCGCGTCAGATCCGCAGGGCTTCGGCCGAACAGCGTCACCGTGACGGTGGACAGCAGAAACAGGCCGATGGTCAGCGGTTTGACGTTGAAGCGCTGTGTCAGGATCCCGAATACCGCGCCGCCGGTGGCGCCGCCCACGTTCATCCAGACCAGCACGCCGGCCGCCGTCGAGGGAGCGAAGCCCAGGTCGACGACGATCTTCGGGATCCACTTCGCGATGAAGTAGAAGGTCGTGACGTGGAGGAAGTACGCCAACGTCACGATGGTCGTGACGGCCACGAGCCCCGGCGCGAAGATGTGGGCGACCGATCGTGTCTGCGCGTTGGACGGTATCGCGGGCAGCGCCGTCACGGCCAGGTGCCCCATCCGCCTCAGCGCCACGTTGATTCGATCCAGCGCACCGGCCGGCTGCTTCCGTGCGAGCCAATGAATGGACTCGGGCACCACGAAGAAAACAATCGGGATTAGGGACGCCGTCACGGCGGATCCGAAGTAGAAGACCGCCCGCCAGTCGTTGCCTCGCAGGAGCCGTGCGGCGACGATACCGCCCACCACGGCGCCGACCGGATATCCGATCGACATGAGCGACACGCTCAGATGGCGGCGGCGGGTATTCGAGAACTCAGCGGCCACGGCGTTGATCGCGGCGAGCATCCCGCCAATGCCCAGGCCCGTCACGATTCGCCAGGCCGACAGATCGACGAGCCCGCTGACCGTCGTGGCCATGAACATGCCGACGGCCATGACGGTCAGACAGCCCAGAATGGTCGGGCGGCGTCCGATGCGATCGGCGACGCCGCCGAGCGCGATCGCCCCAATCGCCATGCCAATCAGCTCCATCGACAGCACGATGCCGAGGGCGGCGCGGTCGATGCCCCACTCCTCGGCAATGCCCGGCGACGCGAAGCTGATCGACAACACGTCGAAGCCGTCGAGGGCGTTCAGGGCCACCGTGATCGCCACGACGAACACCTGCAGACGACTCATCGACGAGTTGGCGATCACGTCTCTTGGATCTGTCGTCATGTCAGGCCTTCCGCCGCCGCCCACGTCACGGGACATGCCCACTCGGAACGTTCGAACGGTATCAGTTTTTGGGAACTCAACCGCATATTAGTGCGGTATCCCAGAAGTTCGCCGGCGTTCGGCCGGCGATGCATAGCGGCTGGAAATATTACAGCGTTTTTCGAATCGATGTAGCGCAGGACTTTAGTCCTGCCCACACTGGCCATTCAGCAGGTCTAAGACCTGCGCTACACGGAATCGGAAACCGCTTTAGGCCAACGAATTGGTCTGAGTGATGGTCCGGGAAGCGACGCGATAGCGACGAGACGGGTGAACAGGGCCTTCTCTTGATCGTCCTCAAGCCTTTGAACCGAGCTGCGCACGCACGAACATCTGCTTCGCCAGCGGCTTCCAGGGCAGGCGCAGGTAGAGGCGAACCAACCAGGGCCGCACGGGCAGTCCACTCTTCAAAGAAAACGGCAGGAACCCTGGCACGCATTCGATGACGCGCCAGCCGTGCGCCTCCAGGAAGTCGCAGAGGCTCGCGTCCGAATACACCGTCACGTGCGTGTAATCGTCGAAGTACTCCTTGTAGGCTCTCCGGTAGTTGGGCTGCACGATGTTCAACGTCGCGCCGCTCCGCGCCTTCCTTCCGAGTTGCGCGAGCACGTCGGCGAACTGCGCCTGCGTCAGGTGCTCGAACAGGTTGCTTGCGAAGACAAAGTCGACGGTGCCATCTGGGAGAAACTCGAGCTCAGTCACCGACCCCACGCGTGCAGTCACACCGCTCTTCACGTGCTGGGGCAGCTCCGGCCAGACGTCCACTGCCGTGCGGGTTCTGCAGCGGATATTGTTGATGAAGCTGGCGTATCCGGCACCGAGCTCGAGGACATGAAATTCCGGCCGGATCAGACGCTGAAAATAGCTGGCGCAAAGCGTGGCCCAGAGCACTTCGCGGCTGGCGTCCGGGCGGAAGCGTGTCCGATGATAGTCAGCGTCGGTCACGCGCTCGGCCATCCCCACACGATCCCGCGAATCATCCGCATGCCGACGGCGAAGGCGCGGCGGTTGCTCGCGTTGCCTCCCTTGCTCGATCCCACACGATTGTGAAACGTGATGGGGCATTCCACGATGTGAAAGGGCCCACTGAGGGCGGTATCCAGGAAATGCGCGTTGAACTCCAGGTTGATCGCCGGGCTCAGCAGCGGGAGCAGAACGCAAAGCGTGGAGTTGCGGCACAGCTTGTAGGTCGTGCCCACGTCGGTAAACGTGCCCTTGCCGAGGTGCTTGGCTTCGAGCAGCTTGCCGACAAAGAAGTTCCCGTAGTACATGAAGCTGGTCAGCTGCGTCCGATGGGCGCGCAGCTGCTCGACGATGCGGGTGCCGTTCACGATGTCGGCATGCGCGATGTAGCTCATGAACTTGTCGATGTCGTGGGCTCGAAACGTCCTGTCCCCTTCGCAAAGCAACGTGAGCTCCGTATCGGTGTAGCGCAGCCCCTCCTGCAGTGCCCGGTAGACGCACCAGCCATATCCCGGCTGCGACTCGCGTACGACGATGGCGCCGTGTTCGCGGGCGACCTCCGCCGTGCGGTCCCTGCTGTTGTTGTCGACCACGATCACGCGCCGCACCAGCGGATGCGTTCGGAAATCGTCGACTGCCGGCCCGATGCTCTCTTCGTCGTCGAAGGCCGTCAGCACCACGGTGAGCCGGCGCACGGCCGGCGGGTCCACCATGACGTCGTGCCGCTGGCGCTTCTCGCGCAGAAGCACCAGCAGGTCCAGGGCGGCGAGGCCGATTGCCAGCAGGATCAGACCGCCGCTGATCACCAGCAGACGTCCCGGCCACACCGGCGCCAACAGCCCAGGCGCCACCGTGTCTGTCAGCACGAAGGCAATTGCCCCGACCAGGTGAATCGCAAGGCCCACCAATGCGAGGACGATTCCGTACAGCAGCAGCGGCAGACGACGCCATCCAGGTATCGCTGCCGCCTTCTGGCGCTCATCCGCGACCACCTCGGCGAACTTTTGCGTGATCGGTTACCTCCGCGGCCGTGGTTTTCCTGCTTTCCAGGCCGCCCTCGACGTGAAGACTGCTATTCGAACAGCATTTGGCCCAGCTCCTGCGCCTCCGCAAGCGTGATGCCGCTCGTGAGGCTCTGGACGGACCTGCCAAGCGCGGTTTCGATCCGCCGCTTCAACGCGGGACCGTCGACCGTTCGTGTGGCGGACAGGGGCGCCTCGGGATTTCGTGCGTCAAGCACGACGTACGTCACCTGCTGCGGCGCCGGCGAATCCATCAGCGCCAACAAGGTTCCCTTCCTGGCTGCCCACCACTGATCCGGCGGGCAGCAATAAATCGTGGGGCGCTCGACGATCCTGAACTTCTCGTACAGGTCCTCGGTCACAAAGGGAGGCTGTAGCGCGAACGGTGTGGCCCAGGACCAGAACCAGCCATTCAGGAGCGATTCGGGCGCACTTACGAGCACGACGCTGTCGCGAGGCGCCGACTGCAGCAGACGAGATGCAGCCGCGACAAACCTCTGTGACTCGACGCCGCTGGCCACCCAGTTGGACACGTTCCAGATAGACGCACCGGCGTAAAGGACCACGATCATTCCGGCCATGGCTAGCCGAATCCTCGTCCGCCGGCGGTTTTCGACGGGGTCCCCCGGCAGAATCAACGACGCCAGTGCGATGCTCACGCCGGCGCTTGTGATGTAGAGGTGCCTCGGTGAGAAATAGGTCACCACCATCGGAGCAATCGTGATGCCGTACCAGACTACGCCGTAGAAGCCCGATCGCTCCACGGCGTGACCACATGCCTGACGTCGAGCGTATAGCCAGCGGCTGCACACAGCGAGCACGCCAATGGTCAGCGCTCCGGCCAGCCACATCTTCGCGCGTCGCACGCCGACGGGAACGGGGAGCAGTTCAAGGAGGTAGCGGTGCTGACGGAAGAAGAACTCTTCGAACACCTCGACGGTGATTAGCTGTTGCCGCACGGCGTTCCCGAACAGGAATTGGCGAAGCGCCAGATACGAGACCGCGAGCACGAAGAACGGAAGATGCGGCCAAAGCCAGGCAATCGACCGGCCGCCGAAAAAGCTCACGGAGCGGCGTCTCATCATGTCGAACGCGAGGATGAGCAGCGGAAGCGTGACGAGCGACTGCTTCGCAAACAGTCCGCACGCGAAGACAAGCAGCGCTCCCAACAGCCACCGACGACGATTCCGGATGCGGAACTGTACGAAGCACAGGAACGCTCCCAGATAGAACAGCGCGGCGATGGAATCAACCCGACCGCTGATCCAGGCCACCGGCTCGGCGTGGCTTGGCATGAGCGCGAAGAGCGAGGCGGCCAGCAGCGCGAACGCCGGCTCGCCAGGCGCGATCGACCGGGCAATGGCCAGCACCAGGAGGGCGTTCGCAAGGTGCAGGATGAGGTTGGTCACGTGATAGCCGCTGACGTTGACTGGGCCAAAGACATGGGCATCGAGCCAGTAGCTGAACGCGAGGAACGGCCTGAGCTCGTCGAGCGGGTAGCCGTAGATGCCCTCCGTCCAATCAGACACGAAATAGGACAGGAAGCGCTTGGCCGGCAGGTCGTGCAGGTGCTGTACGAGGCCAAAGTCGTCGCCGAGGAAGTAGTTGTCGCTGCGTACCGTCGGCAGCCCGACCGCCAGGCACACGACGACAATCGCGGCGCACGACCACCACGCCGTCCGCGTGGACGTCGAGGCGGCGACGCGACGTTGCCGAGCCATTTCCGATCGGGCTACATCGTCGACTTCGTGCACGGACCCATCCATCGTGAGGGATTGGACACCAGGCAACATCATGGATCAAGGGGCGAGAGCCTGGCCTGGATGATATCCCCGACGCGTGAACCGCGGCAGTCAAACCGCGCCCTGCTTCGAAGACCATCCCGAGACCAATTACCCGATCACCAACGCGGTTCGTGGCCGTAAATGGGTACTGTCAGGTTCAACACGACGCTCGTTGGGAGATTCATGGTTTGGTGCCGAGGCCGATGAGAAAGTCCCGTGTGAACTCGACGCGTCACCGTGGGCAGGGTGCCCCAGGTGGTGACGCCAACGCGCCCGCCCGACTTGCAGATCCTGACCATCTCTCTCAGACCGTCGACCTGACTCGCAAGGTGCGAGATTACGAAGCCGGCGGCCACGCCGTCAAACGACACGTCCGGAAACGGAAGACCAGGCATCCGCGCAACGACTCGATGATCGGACGGCTGAAGGCGGGATCAGGCCCCTGACGTCAACCGACCCCGGCGGATCTCCACGGTGTGAATCCGATAGCTAGAAGCTGAACAACTTCGTCACCTTCACGATGAAGGCGCGATCCAGAGGCTCTTCGATCTGGGTGTTTCTGCGGTCGTTATAGACGACATAGATATCGCTGAGCGGCCGGTACGTAATGTTGAATCTCAGATTCGTACTCAGCTCATGGGTCTGGCTGTTGTACTGGAAGAACGCGTTGATGAACGAGCGCGGACTGAATCCATGAATAATGCGTGCGCCGAAGAGATCTGTTTGCGCCGTGCCGCTGAGCAACGTCACGAAATCGCGGCTGTAGGTGAATGCCGCATTGAAGTGGTAGTCCGGCTTGAACGCGAGACCGGCGCCGACGGACCGCCTTGTTCCGTCCCAGAACTCACCCCAGTTGATAGATCCACTGCCGCTGATTTTCTCACTGGCATCAGTATTGAAGCTGGCCAAATAGTCCTGGTAATTGTAGTCGCCACTGGGAATCGATAGCCCCTGGATTCGCGTCGGGGCGGTCAGGCGGTCGAACGTCTGACCCAAACTGAAGCTGATGGTGCTGTTATTTTGAAAGACGATTCCGGTGATGATGTCCTGCGTGCGCGTTTCAATTCCACGATCGCCCTGTTCATCTTTATCCCCCGCAATGTAATCCAGGGTAGCCTCGAAATTGAGATTACGGATTGCATCGCTGCTTTGAAGCAGCGGTCTGTAGGCCAAATTGAGATTGTATTGGGAATTATTTCCTCGGCGAATGAAGCCGACCTCAGGATTGAAATTTTCCTGAACTTCATTGTATTGCGCGACTGCAACCCTCTCATTGTCCCGCCAACCGACTTCGAACCGCCGCGCCAGATTCTCTCCAGTTCTTCCAGGCGTGTCACTGCGCAACATGTAGGAATCGAATCCCAGCCGATCACGGAAGACGAAGCGCGCGTCCGCCCCATAGACGCGATTATGGTCGCCGGCTATGCTGGAGTCGCGGCTCGTCAGAATGGCTCCAAAATATGAACGGGCAAGAACATTTCGCTTCAGGCGTCCCACCATGTAATTGTTGGACGGAATGCCGGTCATCGATTCGGTTCTCATGGCGAGGCCTCCGAGATCGTAGCGCCCGGACGTTCCCGTAATGCGCGCGCCGCCGGCGATGGGAATCGGACTTCCCGTGGCACTCAGTCCAATGCGTCGGCTGAAAAATGGAACAAGATTTCCGCCCGGGCCAAATGCGAAGGTGCCGGCGTTCTCCAGGAAAAAGTCTCGCTTTTCCGGAAAGAACAGATTGAACCGCGTGAGATTGACTTGCTGCTGGTCAACTTCGACCTGAGCGAAATCCGTGTGGTAAGTTGCATCAAGAGTGATCGATGGCGTCAGCCCGTACTTGAGATCCAGACCGCTACCATAGTCCTTCAACCCCGTCAGCGATCGAATCGTGGTCATTTGTCCGGGCGCTGTCCGGACTTGCGTCACTCCCCCCGTGATGTATGGCTTGACGGTTAGGTTCCGCCCCGGATGGATATTGTCCAGCCCTTGAAGAGCTCCCGCCATGGATACCTTGGTGATCACGTACCGCGTGGGAACTGGTGACCAATAGTCCTCCTCGGATAAATAGAGGACGCGCCGGCTGATGTTCATTCCCCATTCCTGGACTGCGTCATCATTGAAACGAAGCGTCTTGAAAGGAATCACATATTCTGCGATCCATCCACGTTCATCAATGGAGACCTTGACGTCCCACACACCGTCCCAGTCCTGGTTGAGCCCGCCGTCATTGAAGAGTTGACCGTCGCGTCTCGCGCCCGCCGGATTCGTACCGAAGGTAAATCCCGAGCGGTTATCACCCAGGGTGTCCAAAACGACGCTGACTCCATCTGTATCTCTGAATGCGTAGTCTTCTTTCAGCTCATTCACGACCCTGCGCTCGATGTCCTTGTCCCACATATTCACGCCCACATAGAGGTTGTCGTCGTCATACAAGAATCGAGCTTCGGTCTTGTTGCTGGCCGGCAGCCCGGGCCGCGCCCACTGATAGAAATCGGTTGCTGGAACGGCTAATGCCCATGCCTTCTCGTCAAGGCGTCCATCAAGAGTGATTTCATCTGTGATCCGAACGGCGGTCGCGACTCGTTCCGCCTGGGCGGCTTCGTAATCAAAGGCCGGTCTCGCCGTTCCTGGGGCCTGGGCGAAAATGAAGGCGTTCGTGAGGATGAGCTCCGACAATAGAGCAACGATAAGCGCGGACGTCTTCATTGTCGTCGCTCGTAGTTGACGGGAGCGGACTGATATGGTGGTGACAATATAATGTCCTGCATTTATATGATGGCTGACATGTCAAAGCAACGCTAATCTGGTTGCGCGATGTTGAGGTAGGATTACGTCGATGCGATACAAGACGGGGCACAAGGAAAAGACGCGCACCAGGGTCCTCGATGAGGCGGCGGGGCAACTTCTCGCCGCCGGCCCGGAAGGCATGCACGTCGCCGACATCATGCTGAAGGTAGGCCTGACTCACGGGGGGTTCTACGCCCATTTCGCTTCCAAGGATGAGTTGATCGTAGCGACGATCCACCACAAATGTGCGAATTCCCGAGCCGTTTTTCAGAGTCACGTCGAAGGTCGAACGCCGGCTGACGGGATGCGGCGCCTCATCGACGGTTACCTCTCAACCCGTCATCGTGATGCGGTCACGACCGGATGCCCGATGCCGCGGCTCTGGGGGGCGCTCCCCAACCTGTCGCGTGAAGCCCGCGACGCCCTCACGACCGGGTTGACGCGATCAACCGCGATCATTGCCCGGCAACTGAAGCGATTGGGACACCCCGGCGCCACGAACTTGGCTCGATCCGTTGTTGCTGAATTGGTTGGTACGCTCTCGCTAGCCAGAGTGTGGGGAAATTCGAAAACGTCCGATAACTTCTTGCGAAACGCCCGATCGGGCCTTAAGCGGCGGCTTGCGCTCTGATGATGGCGATCAAACGACACGCCCGGAAACGGGGGAGGCGGACATCATAGCTGCTGATGGATCGAGTGCCGCTACCGACGTCAGGGACTTTCGCGCCGATCGACAGGTCGAGCAGGCCGACGAGATCTCGCGCGGGACGCATGAACTGCGAAGGCGCCGCAAGACGCCCGTACGCCAGCGCTGGATCGAAACGTACTCTTCATCTTCATTGCTTCCAGCACGATCAGCTTGCCAACCGGGATCGGGAACTCGGGCGGCTGCGGTCCGGTCACGGTCTCGACCATCCCTCCCGCCTGCGTTTCGCCGCGCTTGGTGACCCGAGTCGGTCCCCCCATAGGAACTGATACGCACCGGCCCGGGACGCCGCCATGCGGTCAGGACACTCTAGACCGGTCAATCCGGCGTGAATGTCTCAACCGGCCGCGAGCCGAGGCGTCGGATCCGCAAACGATAGGAGGCGGCGCGATTCGTACTGGTTAAACGCTCTCTAATCCAACTACATCAGTTTTGCCCGGGTTGTCGCGCAGCATGATCGTGATCTCTTCTCTTTGATCCCGAAGGCCAGCAACGCGCGAATGAACACGCGCATGCCGTCGATGCTGTCCATGTGCAGAACATGGCCGAAGTCGCTGCCGATGATGCAGCGCTCGGGTCCGATTTTTTAATGGTGTTGATCGTCTCGATCGGGTCGGCCACGGGCTGATACAGGCTGGGGATCAGGAGGCGTCGATTGCGATTTGAATCATGTCCTGCGAATAGATTTGATCGGTCCTGCATTTGATTCATTGAAGGTACTGTTTGAACCATTCGAGGACCGGTTTCATAGCTTCATTTGTCCTCTTCCCATACACGTCGAAGTGTACGCCGTCTTTTAGAGTGAAGAGCTTCTTCGGTTCCTTAGCCTTACGATACAAGATATCGGCGTCATCAGCCTCGAGCTCGTCCTTCTCAGCTTGAACGAAGAGAATTGGTGTTGGAGACACCTTGTCAATAATCTCTTCCGGCTTGTAGTCCAGCCACCCATCAACGGTTGCTAGAGTTGTTCTGTTGCCTTTTTCCTTTTCCACCTGTTCAGCTTCCTTCAAGGAAGAGCTCAGATCAGGAGGCATGATCAGTACCGAATCGGTTCCCTCATTCAAAAACCCATGGAAGTCTTTGGACTTGCCAGTCACAGCCCTGTTTATCCTGTCCTCTTGAACTTTTTGCATTAGAGTTTGCCACTGCTGCTCGGTTCGAAATCTTCGCATTCTCCGCTCGCCATCACCGACCAGGACCATTGAGGCAACAGCCTTTACTCGTCGGTCTCGAGCTGCTATGTATGCTACTTCTCCTCCTCCCAGACTTACACCTAATATGGCGATTTTGTCAGGGTTAACTTCTGGTCTTGATTGCAAGTAGGATATGGCGTTGCTAGCGTCATAGATCTGCAGGTATGGAATTACCTCGCCGCGGACGCCTTCGCTCTCTCCGAATCCTCTGAAATCCATAGTCAGGGATACAAAGCCAGCTGCGTTCAACTCGTCAGCGAACCCAGGAAAGAAAGCATCCGCCGTGCTCATGAAACCTGGCACAAGCACGACACCAGGAAAACGTTTTCCTTGGGAATTGTCAGGCGTAGAAAGTATTCCGGACAGTTTTAGGCCGTCGCTATAGTAGCTTATTCTCTCTTTCATTAATCAAAGCTCCTTTCCAAAGGTTTTCGATTCGTTTATTAAATGCAGACTATGAATTGCCCCACGCTTCAACGAACCGGCGGGCATCTTCGATGACCGGCTCGGACACGGGAACATAGGGAACGATCAGGCGGGTGGCGCCCGCTTCCGCAAAGGGCTGCAGCCGTTCCTTGATTTCTTTCACGGACGTCGCCGGAATCACCGGCAGCTTGTCCATGTAGGCATCGGTCATCTTCGTGGCCGCGGCTTTGAACCCGCCCGCCTTGAACGCCTCCTGAATCTCCTTGACCTCCGGTTCGAATCCGGAGGCGATGAGCATGTCGCGATAGTGGTCGGCGATGTTATAGAACGTCAGCACCTGGCGCAGGCGCGAGCGGGCCACGGCCCGGTCCGGATGCAGCGACGCGCGCACTTTGGCGATGATCTCGATCTTGCTCGGATCGCGGCCCGCTTCCACAGCTCCGGCGCGGACGCGGCTGGCGATCTCACGAATCGTCGCAGGTGTGGCCATGTTGATGAACACGCCGTCGGAAATTTTGCCGACGAGCGCGGTCATCTGCGGACCGAGGCCCGCCAGGTAGATCGGGAAGGAGGGGTGGCTGGGCTTCCAGGAAAGCACGAAGCGCTGTCCCGTCGTATAGATCTCTCCCTGGTATTCGACCCGCTCTCCGGCGGCGGTCATTTTGACGATATCGATGTATTCACGAGCGCGGCGCAACGGGCGGTCGAACGTGCCTCCGTGCCAGGAGGCAATCGTCTTGTTGGCGACGCCGAGCCCCAACAGCAGCCTCCCGTCCGAGAGATCCTGCAGCGTGGCGGACTGGACTCCGAGCGTGACCGGACTGCGGCCGTATATGTGATAAATGGCGGTCCCCAACTTGAGCTTCTTGGTCCGCGCCGCAATGCCCGACAGCAGGATCAGCGGGTCGGTGCTGTTCGATTCGCCCTTCCAGAACGCGCCAAAGCCCGCCTGCTCGATCAGCGGAGATAATTCCACGATTCCCGCAACGGGATAATGAGCGGCAGAATTCAACTCGATGTCGTAGATCACGATCGCTCCTCACTTTCGATGACAGATCCGCGCGGGGACGGAGAAGGGCGTTACGTTATGTAGACACGATTCGGATCTATCTCTTCCCGCAACAGGCGCAGCTCCTCCGGCGTCGGAAGCGGCGTCAGGGGAATCTCCTTGGGGATCTGCAGGGGGAATCCCGTATTGGCCACGATGGTTTCCACATCAATTCCCGGATGCATGGAGAGCAGCGTCGCCGAACGAGTGACGGAATCGAATCCCAGGACGGCCTTGTCGGTAATGACGCGGTGTGGACCTCCTCCGCGCAAGCCCAGCTCCTCGCGGCTCTTTCCGCCCACAAAGCCGGGACTCGTGAGGTGAGCGACTGCATTCAGCAGCTTGCGCTTGTCGTGCCGCAGGATCATCATCACGCGCTTGGCCAGCGAGGCCACATCGTTGCCGCCCGCGCTGCCGTTGAAATAGCGGATCTTCCCGGACTCCTCTTTCAAGAGGGTCGTGTTGATGTTGCCGTAGCGATCGATCTCGAGCGCGCCGAGAAACCCCACATCCACCACACCGCGATGCAGGTTCATGCCCATGATGTCGAGAAAGCCGCTCCAACAGGTCGCCCGATAGAAACTTCTGGAGTCGGCGAGGCCGACCGGCGTGTCCTTGGGGTCCATGTTGATCACGCCGATTTCGAGAAGCGTGGTCAGCGTGGGCGCGTGGGTCCGCCTGGCAAGCATGGCGGTGACCTGCGGCAGGCCGATCCCGACAACGGCGACCTCGCCGTCATGGAGCTCTCGGGCTCCTGCGGCCGCCATGATCTCGGTGGCGCGGACTTGGACGTCTGGCATCGACTTCTGGCATCGTTCTCTCCGGCTTGGTGCGTCGTTTAATAACCCTGAATCTGCACGGCTTTCAGTTCGCTCATGCGTTTCGCGCCGCCCACTTTCTCGAGATATTCCCAGTGGTCCTTGGTCCCGAGAACATAGGTCTTCAGGTAGTCGGGGAACGTCTCCGCTTTCTTGGAGTGGTTCACATAGAGCTTCAGATGTTCGGCATCGAAGTCGTAGGACCCGAAGACCCCGGTGGGGTGCCCGCCGAATGGCTGGTGGACGACCGCCTCGACGCGGTGGCCCGGGATCATCGTCCGCTCCGGATTGCGCCTGATGACTTCAGTCGGCACCAACTCCTCGGTGACGACGACGATGCGATTGCCGGCCTTGACCTGCACCTCGTTCGACCAGGTGGGCCCATCGATCTGGCAGTTCCCCTCGCGGTCCGCGATCTGAACGTGGACAAACGACACATCGGGATTCAACGCCCGCATCAGGAGATATTCTTCACCGGTAAACGGGCACTTCATTTTCCGCACGTCTTCGGCCGCCGACCCCGCCTCCAGCCGCTCCAGAATCTCGGAAGCCAGCAGACATTTGATCGGAATAAAGGAAATGCCCAGCGACCCGGCAAGATAGCGGAAGGTGATCGAGAGGCTGCTGTAGTCGTGGGCGAACTCCCGCGACGCCTCGCGCGCCCGGTTCACACAATGCACAGGCCCAAACCGGTCGAGCGAGCCGCCGCCCATGATCAGACGCCTGACGAGGCCGGCCCCGACCAGCAGATCCGTTTCCAGGCCCACGACGCTCTGCGAGAGCATGAGGTTCTTCTTTTGCTGGCGGATCAGCTCATGTGCGACGTTAATCGAGTTGCGGGCAATGGCAAAGCCCCCGAGCGCAATGTGCGAGCCGTCAGGAACTGTCTTCACCACTTCAGCAATTGTCTTGACCTTCTCAGACACGGCTCACCCTTCGTCCCCCGTGGTCCCGCCGCGCAATGGGGGCAATGAATAACCACTGGTTGCGGTCGGTAAAGGGGAAGAATCTATCAGAAGTACGGAAAAAACATCAACGTACGTCCAATCTTTTGACCGAACGCCGAGGAGCAATCTGGCCAAGGCCCGTTTCGTGACCGGAAGTTCCAACGGTGGTAATATCCCGGTCAGATGCGCCAGGAGGTCGGAACACGTGAGTCCAACGGCAAGGAAACCGAAAGCCGCGAAGAAGAAGGCCAATACCCAGCTGACAAAGGCGCATATTTCCCTGCGGGTGAATGGTGAGCCGATCGAGGTGGCGTTTGCCCCTCATAAGACGCTTCTCGAAGTCCTTCGCGAAGACCTGGCGCTGACCGGCACCAAACATGGCTGCGAGCTGGGAGAGTGCGGATGTTGCGCCGTGCTCCTGGATGGCCGTCCGGTGCTTTCCTGCCTGGCGCTGGGGGTCGCCGTGGAAGGACACGAGGTCACCACGGTCGAAGGCATGGCTGATGGGACGAAGCTCCATCCACTGCAGGAGACGTTCGCCGAGCTCGGGGCTGCCCAGTGCGGATATTGCACGCCGGGCATTCTCTTGACGGCAAAAGCGCTGTTGGAGGACACCCCACAGCCTTCCCGCGAGCAGATCAAGGAAGCGCTTGCCGGAAACATCTGCCGCTGCACCGGATACATAAAAATATTTGAGGCGGTGGAGCTGGCCGCCGCACGCATGGCCGGCAAGCCGGCGGAACCGAGCAACGAGAGCATCTATGGCTGGCGCTAACGGCAAACGAAGCGATCTGCGCGTCGTCGGCAAGCCCCATCGCAAGGTTGACGCGCACTCGAAGGTCACCGGCCAGACGAAGTACGCCGACGACCTCGTGTTCCCCCGCATGCTTCACACCAAGATTTTGCGCAGCACCATTCCGCACGGCCACATCCTGAAGATCGACACCTCCAAGGCGGAGAGTTATCCAGGCGTCAAGGTGGTGCTCACCGGAAAAGACCTGACGATTCGCTACGGCGCTCTACCGGTCAGCGAGGATGAATACCCTCTGGCCGTTGGCAAGGTCCGCATGATCGGGGACCCGGTGGCCGCAATCGCCGCTGTGGACGAAGATGTGGCGACCGAGGCGATGGATTTGATCGACGTCGAGTACGAACCTCTCCCGACCATCACTTCTATCCAGGATGCGCTCGACACGCGCGAGCCTCGCATCCATGACTACGGGGATTTCGGCAATATCCATCGGCGACAGGTCTATGAATTCGGCGACGTGGAAGCCGGCTTTGCCGAGGCCGACTTCGTCCGGGAAGACATCACCTTTTATGAGGGCAGTACCCATCTGGCGTTGGAGCAACACGCCAGCGTGGCCCAGTGCAGTCATGACGGCAAACTCACGCTTTGGACGTGCACGCAGGACATGCACTATCTGCACAAGTCGCTGGCCAAAGCCGTGGGGCTGCCGGAGAAAGATGTCCGCGTCATCGCCGTCACCAACGGCGGCGGCTTCGGAGGAAAGTGCGATCCGTTCGCGCATGAAATCATCGTCTCGAAGCTGGCGATGATCACGGGGCGCCCCGTCAAGATCTGCCTCACGCGCGAGGAGGTCTTCTATTGCCATCGCGGCCGGCATCCGGTCCTCATGAGCACCAAGACCGGGTTCAAGAAGGACGGCACGATCACGGCGATGCACCATCGCACGATTCTGGACGGCGGGGCCTACGGAGGCCACGGCGTCGCCACTACTTTCTATACCGGCGTGCTGCAACCGGTCACCTACGAGATCAAGCGCTTCAAGTTTGAAGCCGTCCGCGTGTTCACCAATAAGGCCCCGTGCGGCCCGAAACGGGGACACGGCACTGTTCAGCCGCGCTTCGCCCAGGAAGTGCAGATGGACAAGATCGCGGAGACGTTGGGGATGGACCCGGCCGAATTGCGGAAGAAGCACCTGGTTCCGCCCAATTCGCTGACGGTGAATTGGCTTCGCGTCGGCACCATCGGCCTGGGCAAGTGCATCGACAAGGTCGTCGAAGGCTCCAGCTGGAAAGACCGGTTCCGCAAGCTGCCCTACGGAAAAGGGGTCGGGCTGGCATGCAGCGGCTTCATGACCGGGGCCGGCACGGCCATCTATTGGAACAACCTGCCGCATTCCGGCGTGCAGTTGAAGCTGGATCGCAGCGGACTCGTGACTGTCTTCTGCGGCTCCGCCGAGATCGGTCAGGGTTCCGATTCGATTCTGGCCTATATCATTGCCGAAGTGCTGGGCATCGATCCCTTCGATATCCGCGTCGTCACCGCCGACACCGACCTGACTCCCGTGGATCTCGGCAGCTACTCCAGCCGCGTCACCTTGATGACCGGTAACGCCGCCATCCAGGCCGCCGAGCGGGCGAAGGCGATGCTGGTCCAGGCGGTGTCGGCAAAACTCGAGGTGCCAGCCGACCGGCTGCTCTTAGCAGATCGCCGCGTGTTCGATAGTGAGAATCCGGAAAAAGGGGTGACCTTTGTCGAGGCCGTGTGGCTGGCCGAGGCGAAGTTCGGCACGCTCGGGACGGTCGGCTCCTACACGCCAGCGCGCGTTCCTGGAAAGTTCAAAGGATCCACAATCGGTCCTTCGCCCGCGTACAGCTATTCCGCGGCGGTGGTTGAAGTCGAAGTCAATCCTGAGACCGGCATCGTCCTGATTCCGCGCATCTGGATCGGTCACGACGTCGGCCAGTGCATCAACCCCGTGCTGGCAATGGGGCAGATAGAAGGCAGCGTCTACATGGGCCTCGGGGAAGCCATGATGGAAGAGATGGCATACCGCGGGAACCGCAACATGGTTCAGAAGTTCCCCTCGTTCCTCGAGTACAAGAGCCCCACCACGATGGAGATGAGCGACGTCATTACCTATCTGATAGAAGACCCCGATCCAAACGGCCCGTTCGGGGCCAAGGAAGCCGGACAGGGACCACAGTTGCCGGTTGCGCCAGCGATTGCCAACGCGATCTATGACGCGGTAGGGGTTCGCATCGACGAGGTCCCGTTAACGCCCGATAAAGTGCTGAAAGCGATCCGTGCGAAAGCCAAGGGGCAGGAAGGCAGATACGGGCCTACCGTGTTCCCGCGCTGCGACATGCCCGCCTCGATTTTCGTGCCGACGCCGGGAGAAGGCGGCGACGGCAAGGCGGTAGAACGCCAGCCTGTCCTGGCCTGACCACAGGCTGTAGGCAGGCCGTAGGAAGCGGGATTCAGAATGCTGAGACTTCCAAGATTTCGCTATCTGCAGCCCAAGTCTGTGGCCGAGGCGATCCGCATGATGTCGGACGCAGGGCCCGAAGGCCAGTTCGTGACGGGCGGGACGGACCTCTATCCCAACATGAAGCGGCGCCAGCAGACACCAAAAATGGTCATCGGGCTCGCGCACCTCGACGAACTGCGGACCACCGCGGGCAAGCCCGCAGAGGGAATGGTCCTGGGGGCCGGGCTCACGTTGTCCGCAGTTGCGGAGGACCGACTCATCCAGGGCGCCTACCCGGCCGTAGCGAAAGCCGCCGGGCTGATCTCCACGCCGCTGCTGCGCAACATGGGCAGCATTGGAGGAAACCTGCTGCTCGATACGCGCTGCAGTTATTACAACCAGAACTACGAATGGCGGAAGGGCATCAACTTCTGCATGAAGAAGGACGGCGACATCTGCTGGGTGGCTCCTTCCAGCCCGCGGTGCTGGGCGGCGCAGTCGAGCGATTCAGCCCCGGTGATGGTGGCCATCGGAGCGAAAGTGAAGCTGGTTTCGAGTGCAGGGGAAAGACTGCTGCCGGCGGCGGAGCTGTATAACGACGATGGAATCCGCCCCCTCAATAAGCGACCCGACGAACTGCTGACCGAGATCCACCTGCCGCCGACCAACGGCTGGCGAGCGACGTACTGGAAGCTTCGCCGCCGCGGCGCGTTCGATTTCCCGGTCCTCGGCGTGGCCACCTGCCTGCGCATGGCGGCCGACGGTACGGTGGAGCACGCCAAAATCGTCCTGGGAGGGGTTGGCTCCCATCCCATTGAAGTGTCGCTCTCAGCGCAGGCGATTATCGGGAAAAAACTGACGGAAGAAACGATTCACGCCGCCGCAGAGGCTGCGTACGCCCCTGCGAAGCCTCTCGACACGTCGGATTTTGTTCCGATCTGGCGCAAGCACATGGCGCGCTATTACGTCGCCTGCACGCTTCGAGAGCTGGGCGGGCTTCCGCAGGCCTTGCCGGAAACCGAAACCAGCGTCCCGTTCCTGCGCGTGTTTTCGAGCGGTCCCTTTTCCTGATCCAGAAATTGGTCTCCTATCCAGGATCGACAGCGCTAAAATCGCTGCGCTCATCGGCCTCGGCGGCGCTCATCTCGTCGCGGGGACCCGTGTATTCCTCGATCGGCGGCGTGCCGTGGGTGTGGAAGCTTTCGATCGTCTTGAGGCCCCAGGCCTGCCCTTTCTTCCGCTCGGTCTCGGTCCAGACAATCGGCTGCCAGTCGGGCGCGAGCAAGAGCCGCGCCCCGGCGTTGGCCACTTCGACGCGGTTGCCGCCCGGCTCGTACACGTAGAGAAAAAACGTCTGCTGCACCGCGTGCTTGTGCGGCCCGGTCTCGATGTGGATGTCGTTCTCGAGAAAGATATCCGCGGCGCGCAGGACTCCTTCTCTCGAGTCGACCGCGTAGGTGAAGTGATGGAAGCGGCCGTGCGCGCCGTAGTGGTCGCGCGTGAAGGCGATGTCGTAGGTCTTGTTCGTCGCCGTCAGCCAGGCGCCCGCCTCCACGCCGCTGTCGAGCACGATCATCTCCGTCGTCCGCATGCCGACCACCTCTTCGAGGAACACCCGCAGCTCGGTCACGTTCGACGTCAGCAGGTTCAGGTGATCAATGCGGCGCACGTTGCAGCCGCGCGCCGGAAAGCGCGTCCATTGGTTCTTCAGCTTCGGCTTCAGCTCGGGGGGAGCTTCGTACCATTCCGTCTCGTAGTAGAGCTCCATGTTGTGGCCGTCGGTCGTATTGAAGGCGTACGTGCGGCCGTGGCCCAGGTCGCCGTCGTGCCACCCTTTTCCAAATCCTGAGCGCTCGATGATCGCGGCGCGCCGCTCGAGCGCCTCGGGACTGGTCGCCCGCCATGCCACGTGGCCCATCCCCGCGATCTTCGATGCCGTGAGCTTCAGCGTGTGGTGCTCGTAGTCGTCCCAGCCCCGGAGGTAGACCGAGTCGCCGCGCCGGGCGGTCTCGGTCATCCCCATGACGTTTACGAAAAAGTTGAGGCTCTCCTCCGGCTTTGGCGTCAGCAATTCGACGTGAGCCAGATGCGCGATATCGAACGAGCGGAGAGTAGATTTCACGAGCAAGTCCCTTTCAATTGCACTTATTTCTTCTGCTTGTCGAGGAAGTCGTAGAACTCGCGCGCGTAGGTGAGGAAGGCCTCGAGGTGAGTCCCGCCTTTCACCACCGCATACGTGGTGTTCACGCCGGCAGCCTTCGCCTCCGCCGCCATCTTCTCGGACGCCTCGATCGGGTTGCTGGTGTCCTGATCGCCGTGAATCACCAGGAGACCCATCTTCCCTTTGATGCGGTCCCACGGATACGTGCCGGGAGGAACCGGTCCAGAGCTCACGACCAGCCCCGCGAACTTCTCGGGATATTTCGCCGCCAGATGAAGAGCGCCCGAGCCCGACGGGTTCTGCCCGTGAACGGAGATGCGCGCCGTATCGGCGTTGTACTCTTTCGCGACCAGGTCGATGACGTAGATCACGTCCTGCTCGCTACGTTCGTTTTCCTGTGCAGTCCAGCCCGCGGCAGGAACCGAGGGGGCTTTCGGCCGCACCACCGGATAGGGACTGCCGTAGTACGGCTGGCTGATGCCGCGATATCCCATCGGGGTGACGACGATGTATCCCCGCTCTTCGGCGAGCTTCACCAGGTCGTTACCGGCGCGATAGGGACCATCCACGGTGTTTCCCGCGCGAAGCGTGACGAGCATCGGGAGCTTCGTGGTGGGCGTCCACCTCGAAGGAACGAACAGGCGATACGGAATCGACTCGCCGGTGCCGGGGAAATTGTAGATTCTGTATTGCTCGCCCTTGTGCTGATAGAGCGGACCGTTGGGAGCTGGTTCGGGAGGCGGCGGCGGGCTTTGGCGCCGCCGCCTGCGCAGGCGCGGGCGCAGGGGCCTGCGCGCCAGTTACGACGGGGGCGTACGTGCAGAGCAGGATCGTCGCCGCGATCACACTAAAAGACAGCGTTGTTCGCATGGCTCACCTCGTTGTTGGGGGTAGCAGAAGAAAGCCGCCGGCCCGCGGAGTGTACTCCCGGAGGCGCGGCGGCGGTACCAATCAGGGGACGATGGTCGTGGCCCGGTCTACCGAGTCGGCTTCGCCCACCATCAGCTCGTGCGCGTAATTGGCCTGCTGGCAGACGTACTCGAACAGATCCTGACCCTCGTTGTAACGAATGAAAAACCAGCCCGTCCAGGGTGCCGTGTACGCGCCCGGGTCGTCGATGGTCGCTTCGTACTTGATGCCTTCCGCGCTGGTGCGGGTAAAGCGTTCGAGCGTGCGAAGCTTGTCGGTATGAGGCAGTCCTCGACGATCGAGCCAGAAGCGCTCGTTGAACCCGGTCGTGTCGACGACCAGCGTATCGCCTTCCCACCAGCCGATGGAGTGCCCGTAGTAGCTGGGCGCGAGATCCTTCGGATGCGTCCGGCCGTCCATGTAAACCGTCCGGAACGTATGGGGTCCGCCGATGTCGAAGATGTAGAGGCGCTGGGCCTGCGGAAGCTCCACGAACTCGACGCCGTACGGCGTCAGGAACTGGCGGGCGACGCCGGATGCCTTGCAGCGCGCATGCGGTTCAAGCTCGTTACTCTGACGATAGTCGTAGAGAGCTTTCGCCCACGGCTTGAATGGAACCTTATTGGCTTCGAGAATCGGATCGAGGATACCGAACTGCGGTGTCCAGATGCCTTTGTCGGCGGCAGTCGCACCGCCTAAAAGGATCTTGCCGTCCGCGGAGCGGGGTGCCGGCTTGTCTGAGGGCGGTTCGCGGCGGGTGATGGCCGTCGATTGCCCGCGGGGAGCCTGGGGGGGTTTTTGCGTGGCTGGTGCCGCCGCCGGCGCCTGGGCGAGGAGCGATCTCCCAAGTACCGGCGACAACACCATCAGGCACACGACACCTGCTACCACGAGAACGAGCCGCTGACGCATCATCTCTCCTGATCCGAGTCCGCGAACCGCGCAACGCGCCGCGTTACGGGTTGTTCGCCGGACTGCCGCTCGACACCGCGTCCAGCACCTGGCCCGGACGTCCGCCGGTCGCCGTCATCTTGACGGTGCTGGCGTTCATCCGCTTGGTGCCGTTCTTCGCCATCGATCCGACGACAGTCACCTCTTCACCGATCTTCATCGTGTCGCGGCGCCAGCCTCCGCGCTGCAGTCCGTGGGGTGGTCCCATTTCGGCGCCCCAGTTCGTGACCTCGCCGGTCTTGGGATCCTTGACGTTCACATAGAACCACACGTGCGGATTGGTCCATTCGACCTTCGTGACGATCCCGGTGATGGTGATCGGCTTGGAGCGGTCGAATTCCGCGTCAAATGAATGGTGAGCTGCGATCGTTCCGCCCGCGATAACGATGGCAACCGCTACGACGCCGCCGAGTAAATACGCTCTCATTCGCTCCTCCGTTCAGAGTTCACGGTCTGTTGTCCTGGCACAGGTGCGCTGGCAACTCCTGGTCAGCAACCCATCGAAGGGTCCAACTACTCGACCAGGGTCTAGTGTAAGCCCCCGGGTCGTCAATAGTCACCTCATAGTTGAGGGTATCGAGATTCGGGCGCGTAAACCGCTCTATGATCTTCAGCTGGTCCGTGTGCGGCAGCCCGCCGTTTGTGAACCAGAAATCCTCGTTAAAGCCTCTGGTATCAACAACTAGCGTGTCCTTTTCCCACTTGCCCACCGCGCGGCCATAATACAACGGGTTGTCGTCGTCTCCCGTCACCTGCCCGGCGTGGCCCCGGCCGTCCAGGTACATGATCCGGTAATTACGATTTCCGCTCCCGATCAGCACGAAAATGCGCTGACGCTCGCGGTCTTCCACGAACTGCACGCCGTAAGCCGACTGAAACTGCCGGGGTCCCCCTGGCGGTTTGCAATTGAGGAACATCGGATCGTCCTGCAGGAACCGCTGCTGCCGCTGCCTGTAGAGGGAAAGCGCCCAGGGCTTGAACGGAGCGACCTTGGGCGCGTCGGCGATGTTGAGCAGCAGGCCGTGCGCGGTCATCGAGATCCCGGCGTTCTTCTCCGTCATCACCGAGGTGCTTGGAAAGCCCCAGTACCCATCGACACCGGGCAGCGTGCCCAGCCTCGGCTGGCCGTCGGGCCAGCGCGGCGTCGGCCTCGCGCTCAACGGTGGTGGCGGCGCGGAATCCTTCACCATGAACACCGGTTTGTTGGTCGCCGTCAGGACGACCGACTTGGCCCACACCTGCCGGCTTCCGTTCCGCGCGGTGAGGCCCTCCACGCGAATCGCATCTCCGGGCTGCACGGATTCGCGGGTCCAGCCGCTCGCGTGCAGATCGATCGGGCTTTCCAGTTCGACGGCCCAGCTCACGTTTTCATTCCCGGTTCGAACCGTGACGAACAAATGAACATGGGGATTGGCCCAGTCCACGGAGGTCACGATGCCGCTCAGCGTCTGTGGCTTCTTGTCGTCGAACTTCGCCAGAATCTCGTGGTGTGCTGTCCCCGGCGCGGTCGCCAGCAGAACGCCCGCAAGGGTCGCGGCCAACACCCCCATAGCGCCAAATTTCATCGCAAGTCCTCCTGAAAGCGTCCCGTACTACTGGCGGCTGATCTTGAAGGGGCCGCTTTCCTTTCCCGCTTTCCACGTTCCCGCTATGGACCGGTTGGACATCGCGAGGTTTTCAATCTTGCCCTCGATGACGTAGGTGATGAGCGCGCCCGCTTTGTCCTTGGCGTCGCCCTCGAGATGGACGACCCACGTATCCGGGTTGAGCGACGCGTTCTTCACGACGATGTTGTCCGTGCCGGGATTGATCATCCCTGTGATCTTGTCGCCATCCCAGTTCAGGACGACGATGACGTCGGCGCCGTGCACGGTGTTCTTTTCCCACTTTCCGATCCAGGAGCCCTTGACGGGGTGCCCCTCCTGCGCTGCGGCGGGCGCGGCAGACGCCAGGCACGCAATGGAAACTGCGACAACGACGGCTAGTGCCCGCATAGATATTCCTCCTCATCGCCGGCCGGTGGTGCCTCTACCTCCGGGGCGCAAGACATGGTTAAGCCAGCGCCGATTATCTCTCGTCGGCCGAGGTTGTCAATAGCCAAAGGCGCGGCGTATCCGCCTTTTCTCTTGCCGGGGTCACACCGGTATGTTTGAATGCCTGGACGGACCTTCCCGATCAGCTGCCACCATCATGAAAATCGACATCTTCAATCATTTCTATCCGAGACGTTTCTTCGACGAGTACATCAACGTCGGCGCCAGCTTCAAGGACATGGGCAAGCGCGTGCAGGCACTCGCCCCAATCTACGACCTCGACATCCGCTTCCGCGCCATGGACGAGTTCGGCGATTTCTGCCAGGTCCTGACGATGCCCCAGCCCCCCGTGGAAACCCTGGCCGGGCCCGACAAGACCCCGGCCATGGCGAGAGCCGCCAACGACGGCCTGGCCGAGCTCGTGAACAAATACCCGAAGCGCTTCATCGGGTTTGGCGCGTGCCTGCCGATGAACGACCCGGACGAGGCGCTGAAAGAACTGGACCGCGCGGTGACGACGCTCGGGGCCAAAGGGGCGCAGATCTACACGAACATCAACAACAAGGCGCTCGACGCCGCCGAGTTTCAGCCAATCTTCGACGAGATGGCGCGGCGCAAGCTGACGGTCTGGCTGCACCCGACCCGCGGCGCCGAATTTCCCGACTACCTGACCGAGGACAAGTCGCAGTACGAGATCTGGTGGACGTTCGGCTGGCCGTACGAGACGAGCGCCGCCATGGCGCGCCTGGTGTTTTCCGGCCTGTTCGATCGCCATCCGGACATCAAGATCATCACGCACCACGGCGGCGCGATGATTCCGTTCTTCGAAGGGCGTGTCGGCTACGGATGGGATCAGCTGGGGAAGCGCACCTCCGACGTGGACTACACCGGGCTGCTGAAATCGATGAAAAAGCGGCCGGTCGATTACTTCAAGAGTTTCCTGGCGGATACGGCGCTGTTCGGCGCCCGGTCGGGAACGCAGTGCACTCTGGACTTCTTCGGAGTGGATAGTGTGCTGTTCGCGTCGGACATGCCGTTCGAACCGACGCCAGGCCTGTACGCCCGCGAAACCATTCGCGTCATCGAAAGCCTGGACCTGACGCCGGATCAGAAGGATCGCATCTACCGGAGGAATGCGGAGAAGTCTGCTGAATCTGTAGTCACGACAAAGGGGTCGCGGAGACTGCTAGCAGCTCTCAGAATAAGCACTTCCCTGACGCCCTTTTTGCGCTTCTGAACCTGCTACTGTCGCGCGATCTTGAACGCCCCGTTCTCGGTCTGGCTCTTCCACGTGCCCACGATGGACCGGTGAGGCAGACCGAGATTCTCAATCTTGCCGTCGATCACGTACGTGATCGGCTTGCCCGACTTGTCCTTCCCGTCGCCCTCGAGGTGCACGAGCCAGCCCACGGGGTTGAGCGACGCGTTCTTGATCGCGATGTTGTCGGTGCCCGGGTTGATGGTGCCGGTTAGCGCCTTCCCGTCCCAATTCATCACAATCAGCACATCATCAGGATGGTTCTGGCTCGGCCCCCAGGTGCCCACCCAGGAACCTTTGAGCGGATGTCCTTCCTGGGCGATGACCGGCGCGGTCAGCCCGGCGAGGGAGAGAGCGAATACCAGAAAGAACGCGCGCATCTTAAGTGCCTCCTACTCGGGGGTCGCACCAACAAGGTGCTGCAAGTCCCGGTTGTTGTCCTGGCAGAAGTACTCTTCGACTTCGTCCGGAGTCCAGGGAACATTCCACCCGGCTTTCCAGGGCCTCGTGTAAGCCCCCGGATCGTCGATCGTCACTTCGTACCTCAATGTGTTGAAGTCCGGCCGCGAGATGCGCTCCACCAGATGCAGCTGCTCGGTGTGCACCATCCCCGTAGGCCGGCGCGTCATCCAGAAGCGTTCGTTGAAGCCGACCGTATCGATGACCAGCGTGTCCCCCTCCCAGCGACCGACCGAATGGCCGTAGTAAGTGGGATTCACGTCGTCGCCCGTGGGATGCGGCCGGCCGTCCATGTAGACGACACGCCAGCTGCGCGGACCGCCGCCGGACAGGAAGAGCATGCGCTTCAGCTCCGGCTGATCGACGATCTCGAGCCCGTAGGGGGTGTTGAACTGCCGCGGCCCGGCCGGCGCAACGCAGCGCGGATGCGGATCGTCCTTGCCGAGCGTGTCCAGCCGATGCTGGACGAGCGCCTTGGCCCAGGGCTGGAACGGGGCGACCTTGTCGATGTCGGCGCGGTTGACCAGGAACGCGCCCTCCATCTTGATGTCGGTCTCCGAGAGATTGCCGACGCCGGTATTCCAGTGTCCTTTGCCGCCCGGGAGCGGACCGAAGTTGACGCGGCCGTCAGCCCAGCGCGGGGTTGGTGGAGCCGGCTGCCTGGTTCCCTGGGCCGACTGTGCAAATGACGGAGACGCAGACGCAAGTAAGGCGGCGACGGCCACCAGGCCGACCATGCGACAACTGCTCACGAAAACCCTCCTGCCGAATCGTGTTACGGATTCACGCCTTCGCTCGACGCGGCGCCCAGCTTCTGGCCGCCCTTGAAGACGTTGCGGGCGTTCGCCAGGGGCGTGCCATTCCTGGCGAGCGTGCCTTCGACCTTGACCGTGTCGCCGACCTTCAGCGTGTTCCTCGTCCAGCCTTGCCTCTGAAGACCGCTCGGAGCGCCCATCTCGAGCGCCCAGTTCGTGACTTTCCCGCTCGCATCCCGCACGTTGATGAAGAAATACACGTGGGGATTCATCCACTCGACCTTCGTGACCACGCCGTCGAGCGTCACCGGCTTGGTGCTGTCGTACTCCGAGGAAAACGAGTGGTGCGCCACGACCGAGGTAGTCGTCAGGCACGCGGCAACGAGGACAAGTCCGACCGTGAGCGCTCGCATATCTCTGCCTCCTGCTGGGGATCGCCGGCCGCGATGTCGTGCTAAGGGGTAACGCCTTCGCTCGAGGCCGCGCCCATCTTCTTGCCGTCCTTGAAGACGTTCCGGGCGTTGGCGAGCGGCGTCCCGTTGCGGGCGAGCGATCCTTCGACCTTGACGGTATCGCCGATTTTCAAGGTGTTCCTGGTCCAGCCCTGCCGCTGGAGCCCCATCGGTTGGCCCATCTCGAGCGCCCAGTTGGTGATCTTCCCGCTCGCATCCTTCACGTTGATGTAGAAGTAGACGTGCGGATTCATCCATTCCACTTTCGTGACCGTCCCCTCGAGCGTCACCGGCTTGCTGCTGTCGTACTCCGAGGCAAACGAATGGTGCGCCACGACCGAGGTGGCCGTCAGGAACGCGGCGGCAACAACAATCAATAAAGCCTTCATCTCATCCTCCTTCAACGCAGAGTTCAGATCAAGTTACATTCCCAGCGGCCGATTGTCTTGCCGTCGGCGAACTTCGCGCCGACGAAATTACCTGCGTGGCTGCCGTCGCGCATCGGATTGATCCGGATGCTCACCGCAGCACCAGGGGTGAACGTGGATTTCCGCCATCCGTTGCGGGACAGGGAATTGGGGCTGCCGCCCTCGACGCTCCACTCTTCCTTCACACCGGCATTCTGCCGCTCGATCTGGATCCAGATGTGAGGGTTCGTCCACTGGAACTCCTTGACCGTCCCCGTGAGCTCGACGGTTTTCTGGTTGTCGAACATCGCACCGGAATGGTGCGCGAGCAGCGGCGCGGCCGCGCTCAGAGCGCCGGCCACCAGCAACGCTGCCACTATATTGACCTTCGTGTATCTCATGAAAAGTCCTCCAGACTCTACTTTGTGTTCTTGTCGAGTGGTTTCCCGTCAGGGCCGAGCGTCAGCGTGCGGCCTGTATCCGTCGTCGGATTCCGGTTGTTCTCGGCGCACGAGTAATCGTAGGCGCGGGTTCCCACCGGTGCTTTTCGATACTGCTTGGTGACCTTCCACGGTGCCTTGAGCGCCTTCTCGTCCTCGAGCGTCATCTGCGCTTCGATGGTGTTCTCGTTGATCTTGCGCATCCGCGTGACGACGTGCAGCTTCTCGCTGAGCACCAGGCCGGTTCTGTCGACGATCACGTCGTTGTCGATCAGCCATCCCTTGGTGCTGATGGTGTCGAACACGAGGGTGTCGCCTTCCCAGTGCCCGACCGAATCGCCGCTGTAGGTCGGCCACAGGTCTTCGGCCGGCGGGGTGCGTCCGCCCATCGGTGTAGACCCGGATGATGTTCGGACCGTTCTCGCCGATGATCCACGTCTGCTCGGGCCGAACCGCGAACTCGTACACGTCCGGAAGATTCATCGCTCTCGGAAATCCGTGCGGCGTGCCGCACGGTATTCACGGGATCGGGCAGACGGCCGTCGGCGATCTTCTGGATGTTTTCGAGGTAGATCTTCTCGAACTCAGGCGTATATGGGGGACGCTCGCGCACGAAGGCGTCGCCCGACCGCCCGCCCTTCGGCTCGACGTTGGCGGAATCGAAGACGGTGCCGCCCTGCATCTGCCAGATCCCGCTCCAGTCCGGAAGGGACTCGAAACTCGGTGTTTTGTGTTGTCCCAATGCCAGGGCCGGCGCAAGCAGGGCGCTGACGGCCAGACCGGCGACCATCGTTCGTATAGCTCTCAACGTCATAGATAGTCCCTCAGCGTTCGATTATCGCTTCCCCTGAAGCGTTGTCAATGACGAAGCCGACCTCACAGGCCGGCCGCTTTCTTCTGCGCCTGCACCCTCAGATTGAACACTCGCTCCCGCGCATCCAGTTCTTCGACATAGGCTTCCGGGTCGATATAGGGATTGGGCCCCTTCCCCAGCCGGGCATATTTCTGTGTCAGGTTGTACATCGAAGTGTGCGATCCAAGCGGTACGTCGCAATGGATCGACCGCAGGAGCGCGAAGCTGCGAGCGTAGTCCCGGGCGAGCGGGGTCAGGCCATCACTGGCGACCAGCGCCGCGTTCTCGGTGACCCCCATCCCCCCGAGAATCACCACATCATAGGTGCGTCCGCCGTCCTGGGCCTTCATCAGCCAGGTGGTGTTGCCGCTCGTATGTCCCGGGGTGTGCCGGGCGATGAGGGTCGTTCCGCCGAGCGTCACCTCGTCGCCATCGCGCAACACGCGGTCAATTGGATGCGGCTTGCCGCCCGGCCGCATGCGTTCCAGCGCGGGGACGTCCTGCTCCATCGCCATGACTCGAGCGCCGGTCAGTTCCTTGACGCGCGCGTCCCCTTCCATGTGATCGCCGTGGGCATGACTGCCCAGGATGATCTTGACGTCGGCGAAACGGAACCCGAGCTTCTCCACGGCCTCGCGGAGCAGCGGGACGGTTTCCTCGAAGTTGGTGTTGACGAGGATATGCCCCTCAGGCGTCGTCACGAGAAACGAGCCCTGGATTTCGGTGCCGACCGAATAGATGTTGCCGATCACCTTGTGCGGCGGAAAGGCTTTGCGCTGCTGCTCCGGTGTCCCGAGCGTCTGGCGGGAAAGCTCCTCGGGGGTCATCGTCCGCTTGCCTTGCGCCCCCTGGGCTACGCCCGCGGCGGCGCAGAGGGCAAGCCACGTCAGGATGGTCTTGATCCGGGCGGTTCGCATCGCGCGATTATCCCTGCCGCAGAACGGTTGTCAACCTGGAGGCGCGCGCGAGCGCCCGGAAGGCCGCGAGCATCTCGGCGTAGGAGAAGTTCGCGTTGCGGCCGCTCGGGTTGGGCAGCACGAACACGCGCGCACCTTCGAATCGCTCGCGCTGGAGGCCGCATCTGATGAGGGTGCCCGCGGGAACCCGGAACACGGCGCGGAACAGGGTGACGCCGACGAAGGCGACGATTGGCGGCTTGAGGCGGCGGACCTTGCGGCGCAGCACCCGCTCGCCGTCGACATACTCCTGGCGGCGCAGCGTATCGATGCCGGGCGTGCACCGCGGAATCAGGTTCGTGACGCCCAGGCCCCAGTCGGGCAGGCGGCCATCGTCTTCCGGGCCAATCGGCTCCGGCACGAGGCCCGCGTCGAAGAGCAGTTTCCAGAAACGGTTCGACGGTCCCGCGAAGTGATGGCCGATCGCCGCCGATCGGATCCCCGGGTTGATGCCGACCAGCAGCGACGCGGACCGGAGGGCCGGACACAGTCGCGAAGCAATCGGGTAATCGGGTAATCGGGTAATTTGGTAATCGATTGTTTCAATTGCTATTTCAATTGCCCAATCAATTACCCGATTACTCGATTATCCAATTACCCGATTCAGACCTATTAGAATTCGTCGCGCTTCGTCGGCTGCAGATTCTTGAAGTCTTTCTCGTTATCGAGGCAGACGTATTCGAGCATCCGCGTGTCTTTCAGCCGACCCAGGTTGAGCGACACGGACCAGGGCTTGGTAAAAAATTCGGGATCGTTGTAGGTGGCCGTGTATCGGATGAGCTCCGGTCCCTTCACCTCGAATCTCTCGGTCAGGTGCAGCTTGTCGCTGTGCTCCAGGCCGGCGCTGTCGAGCCAGGTCCGGTCGTTGATTCCGACCGTGTCGACGACGAGCGCATTGCCCTCCCACTTGCCGATCGAGTGCCCCATGAACGTGGGATAGTCCGCGATGTCCTCGGGGTGTGAGCGGCCGTCCAGATAGATGAGGCGGTAAATGTTGTGGTTCTCGAAACTGATGCTGACCACCTGGGGATGCTGCACGATGAAGAACGGCGACGGCCCGGTCAGCGCGCGCGAAGGGCCGGGCGGCAGGCACATTCCGTTCGGGTTCTTCGCGAAGTCCACGTGCTTGTAGCGCTCGGCGGCCTGCGGCGTAAATGGCACTTCCTGCTTCAGGCTCTTCATGTACTCGACGAGATCCCTGGTGCCGGGACCACCGGGGGCGCCGTCCCAGAGACCGGTGATGTCCGGCGGGCTGCCCTTGGCGGCCTGCCCCGACTGCGCCACGACCGGCGTGGACGTGATGACGACCGCCAGCGCGACCGCGCAGCCGAAACCTGTCACGAGTCTCGTCGATAGAGTGCGCATGTCAGTTCCTGTCCGGTCCGCCGTCGTTTTGACCGCTGAAGACCTTCTTGCCGTCGGCGAGAATCACCGACCGGCCGTTGACGTGGTTCGCGCCGCTCTTGGCGCGGAAGGCGTCCACCGTCACCTGATCGCCAGGCTTGAGCGAGTCTTTTCTCCAGCCGTTCCTGTACAGACCATTCGGCGCGCCGATTTCGACGGCCCAGTTTGCGACCACACCCTTTTCGTCCACCACGTCGACGTAATAGTAAACGTGCGGGTTGTTCCACTCCACCTTGGTGACTTTTCCCTTGAGCACGATCGGCTTGTTGCGATCGTATTCGGCCTCGAAGGAATGATGGGCCGCTATAGGCACTGCCGCCAGCAACAGACCACTGCAAATGGCAACAGCGAGGGTACGTGTCATCGGGTGCCTCCTGACATGAAGTGCTGAAACGCAGGCGATCAGTATAGACGCCGCTCCGGCCAAGTTCAAGCCGGCCCGAGCGGCTAAATCTTGTACGATTCGAGCGTTTCAGGGGCGAAAATCTCTTGCGGCGTCAGCCGTCGCCGCGACAGACCCTGTTCGTGGTGGTACCGCAGCAGGCGGCTGATGGCCTCGAGATTCGGCGTGTAGCCGTACGGCCAGAAGTCCTTCCCCATCAGTTTTTCCGTATCGGCGAGGTGCTGAATCAGCCACGGCAGCATCACCTTGAGCGCCGCCGTCTGATGAAGATCGTCGTAGGCCATCCGCTGCGCCTCGGCGAAGCCCTTACAGAGCGCCTGCGCGACCCACCGGTGGCGCTCGTAGACGTCCCGCCGGATGGCCACGAGGTGCATGATCGGGAAGATCCGGGTGCGTTCGAAGTACTCGCGCTCCGCCGTATGGGTATTCTCGAAGAGGCGGCGTACTTTTCCAGACCCCAAGGTAAAGGTGCTCGGCGCGCGCGGCGAAAACAGCGCGTCGATCTCGCCCGCCTCGAGCATCGCCGCGAGCGTCTGCGCGGGGCCGATCCGCTCGATGGTGATTTGCGGCGGCAGCGACAGCGCCGCCTTCTCCACGCGTCCGAGCTCTTCGAGCCCGCCGATGAAGGTCGTATAGCTCGACGGCGCGACGCCGTATTCGTCGTTCAGGATTCCGCGAATCCACACATTCGCCGTCAACTGATACTCGGCGCAGCCGATGCGCTTGCCGATCAGATCCTTCGGCTCCCGAATGCCCGCGTCCGCATTGATGTAGATGCCGGAGTGCCGGAACGATCGTGAAGGAAAGACGGGAATCCCGATGAACGGCGGCGTCTCCTGAAACAGCGAGACCAGATACGAGGAGAACGAGATTTCCGAGACCTCGAATTCGTGGTGCCGCATCTGGCGGAAGAATGTTTCCTCCACGACGAGGTTCAGATACGTCAGATCGATGCCGTCGAACTGGACCCGGTTCTCCATGATCGCGCGCGTGCGGTCGTAGTCCCAGCACGCGAGCGTCAGCCGAAGGTTTTCCGTTTTACCCATACCCGATGCCACAGACGCGGGGTCCGGCTTCAGCCGGGACAGCTCATTGCGGCCGTGCCGGCTGGTTCTGCTGTTTTCACGCGCGACATCATATTATCCATTTTTCCGAACGCGACCGCCGGATCGCGCCGTTTCTGCCTAGACAATCCTTGACTTGCCTCACTGGCGGGCTTAGCCTTCGCAATCGATATCGATCAGGAGGAACGAATGATCAAAATGGCTTGGCAGTCGGCGGCAGCCCTGCTGGCGTTGATACTTTTACCGGCGATCGCATCTGCGCAGGCGGCCATCACCGGAGTTGTCAAGGACGCATCGGGCGGCGTGCTGCCCGGCGTAACCGTCGAAGCCGCGAGCCCCGCGCTCATCGAGAAAGTCCGATCGGTCGTCAGCGACGACACGGGCCAGTACCGGATCGTCGATCTGCGCCCCGGCACCTACTCGGTGACGTTCACTTTGCCGGGTTTCAGCACCGTCAGGCGCGAAGGCATCGAACTGTCGGGCACGTTCGTGGCCACGGTCAACGGCGACCTGCGGGTCGGCGCGCTCGAGGAAACGATCACGGTCACCGGCGAGACGCCGATCGTGGACGTCCAGAGCGCCAGGACGCAGCAGACGGTCAGCAAGGACATCCTCGCCGCGATTCCCACGTCGCGTAACGCGGCCGGCATTCAGGCCCTCATTCCCGGCATGAATACCGGGACGGATTCGGGCGGCATCTCGGGGGTGCTGACCGGCGGCGCCGGCACCATCCATGGCGGGCGCGGCGACGACTCGCGGACGTATGCGGACGGGATCAACATGGGCTGGGCGGGCGGCAGCGCTGGTGGCGGGAACATGCCGCAGGTGTCGAGCTCGCAGGAAGTGGTGCTGACCACGTCGGGGGGCCTCGGCGAGGCGGAGACCAACGGGGTGATCCTGAACGTGATTCCGCGCGAGGGCGCCAACACGTTCAGCGGACAGTTCGCCGTCAGCGGCGCGAACGGCTCGATGCAGGGCAGCAACTTCACGCAGGAGCTGCAGGACGCCGGCCTGCGGTCGCCCTCCGAGCTTTTGAAAGTGTACGACGTCAACCCCATGGGCGGCGGCCGGATCATCCGCGACAAGCTGTGGTTCTACACGACGTACCGTCAGACCGGGTCGGAGCGGACGGTACCGGGCATGTGGTGGAACCGGAACGCCGGCAACCCGAATGCATGGTCGGTGGATTTCGACAAGAGCCGGCCGGCGTTCAACGACACCCTCGAGCGTCAGGGCACCGTGCGTCTGACCTGGCAGGCGACGCCTCGCAACAAGTTCAACATTCACTGGTCCGAGCAGTACAACAGCGCGAACAAGACCGGTGGGGGCGGCGCCACGCAGACACCCGAGGCGCAGGGCCGGACGCTCTACCAGCCGTCGCGCCAGCCCCACGCCACCTGGTCGTCGCCGATTTCGAGCCGCCTGCTGATGGAAGCCGGCTGGGGCATGTACCAGGCCCGGTACCGCATGCCGACGCCGCGGACGGACGGCACCCACAACCCCCTGATGATCCGTGTGCAGGAACAGAGCGGCGAGATCCCGGGCATAACCTACCGCTTTCCAGGAGGAACGGGCGGCGGCTTCTACCAGAATCTGATCGGCACGCTGGCGAACCTGCGGGCGTCGGTGGCGTACGTCACCGGCGCGCACAACATGAAGTTCGGCTACCAGGGCGGGTTCAACAATCCGTCGCAGGACTACTACTTCTTCGGCAACATCATCCACATGCGGTTCAACAACGGCGTGCCGAACCGGCTCACGCAGATGGTCGCCTACCCGGGCAACGTCAAGTACACGCGCAACCTGATTCCGACGAATTTCTACGCGCAGGATCAGTGGACGCGCAACCGGCTGACGCTGCAGGGCGGCATCCGGTACGACTCGCTGGTCTCCAACTATCCCGATCAGAAAGTGGGTGGCCCCGGGTATTCGTTCGCGCCGGTCGAGATCTTCTATCCCGCGGGGTCGACCGACGGGTACGACTGGAAGGACGTCACGCCGCGCGTGGGCGTGGCCTACGATCTGTTCGGGAACGGCAAGACGGCCGTCAAATTCAACCTCGGCAAGTACATGCAGGCCGTCACGGCGACCAACAGCGACCTGGACATGAACCCGCTGATTCGGACGGCCGTCAGCACGACGCGCGTGTGGACGGACACGAACAGGAACTTCGTGCCGGACTGCGATCTCAGCAGCCCCACGAAGAACGGCGAGTGCGCCAACATGGACAACCAGACGCTGGGGCAGCCGGTCTTCAACCGTGAGTTCGACCCGGATTTCGTCACCGGGTTCGGCACCCGCCCGTACAACTGGGGCATGGGGATCACGGTCCAGCAGGAAGTGGCGCCCCGCGTCTCGGTGAACGTCGGCTACTTCCGCAACTGGTGGGGTAATTGGTACGTCGTCGACAACCGGGCGACGAGTCTCTCGGATTACACGCCGTTCAGCATCGTGGCGCCGATCGATCCGCGGCTGCCGAACGGCGGGGGCTATACGGTCGGCGGTCTGTACAACCTCGTGTTGGACAAGGTCGGCCAGGTCGACGAGCTCGCGCAGGCGTCGAGCAACTTCGCGGAGCAGACCGAGAACTGGCAGGGCGTGGACCTCAACGTGGTGGCGCGGCTGCGGATGGGACTCACCGTTCAGGGCGGAACGAGCACCGGGCGCCGGCTCTCGGACTCGTGCGGGCTGAAGGCGGCCGTGCCGGAGCAGGGCCAGGGCCCCACCGGAACCGACAACACGTCGATCGCCGGCGGCTCGGTGGTGAATCCGTACTGCCGCGTGGAAGAGCCCTATTCGACGCAGTTCAAAGGGCTCGCGACCTACACGATTCCCAAAGTGGACGTTCAGGTGAGCGGCACCTGGACGAGCACGCCCGGGGACTCGCTGGCGGCGAATTTCACGGTGACCAACGCGATCGCCTCGCCCTCACTCGGCCGGAACCTGTCGTCGGGCAACGTCACGGTGAACCTGATCGCGCCGAACACGATTTTTGCCGATCGGCAGAACAACGTCGACTTCCGTGTGGCGAAAGTCTTCCGCTACGCCAGGACGCGGGCCCAGGTCGGCATCGACGTCTACAACCTCACGAACACCGACGTGGTCACGGGCTACAACCAGGGCTTCGTGGCCAACGGCGCGTGGCTGACACCGACGGCCATTCAGCCGGCGCGCTATGCGAGGATCAGCGCGCAGTTCGACTTCTGACACGACACGACCGCGTGAGCAAGCTGGTGTTTCGGTGGTTCGTTCGCCGGGGCCCGCTCTCGAAGAGGGTGGGCCCCTTCACGCGTCGGTGCAGTCACTTTCCCGCAGCGCTCGTGCAGCTGGCTTCAAACCTCGACTCAACAAATCGACGCTGACCGATCTGCTGGTCGCTCGGCCTCGCCGCCAGGAGGAGCCGTGATGTCAAGTCTGGTGAAACGTTCGATGGTCGCGTTCGCTGTTTTGATCCTTTTGCCTGCCGCGGCCTACGCGCAAGCGGCGATTACCGGCGTCGTCAGGGACACGTCGGGCGGCGTGCTGCCGGGCGTGACGGTCGAAGCCGCGAGCCCGGTGCTGATCGAAAAAGTCCGATCGGTCGTCAGCGGACGAAACGGGCCAGTACCGGATCGTCGACCTGCGGCCCGGCACCTACTCGGTGACGTTCACGCTGCCCGGCTTCAGCACCGTGCAGGCGCGAGGGCATCGAGCTGACGCGGCACGTTCGTCGCGACGGTGAACGGGGATCTGAAGGTCGGCGCGCTCGAAGAGACGATTACCGTCACCGGCGAGACGCCGATCGTCGACGTGCAGAGCGCAAGCGTGCAGCAGACGGTGAGCAAGGATATTCTCGCGGCGATTCCCAGCTCGCGGAACGCGGCAGGTATTCAGTCGCTCGTTCCCGGGATGAGCACGAACACCGACTCGGGCGGCATCTCGGGCGGCGTCACCGGGAGCGCCGGCGCCATGCATGGCGGCCGCAGCGCCGACTCGCGGACGCAGAACGACGGGTTGAACACGGGCTGGGCGGGCGCCGGCACCGGCGGCGGCCAGCACGTCAACGTGGCCGGCTCGCAGGAAGTGGTGTTGAGCACGTCGGGCGGCCTCGGCGAAGCGGAGACCGCCGGCGTGGTGCTCAACGTCATCCCGCGCGAAGGCAGCAACACGTTCAGCGGTCAGTTTGTCGCAAACGGCGCGAACGGAGCGATGCAGGGGAGCAACTACACGCAGTCGCTGCAGGACCAGGGCCTGCGGGCGCCGTCCGAGCTGCATCAACTTGTGGGACGATCAACCCGATGGGCGGCGGCCGCATCGTCCGGGACAGGCTCTGGTTCTACCTGACGTATCGCGAGACCAGCGCCGAGCAGCACGGTGCCGGGCATGTGGTTCAACCGGAACGCCGGCAACCCGAACTGCGTGGACCGTCGATTTCGATCGGAGCCGGCAGGCGTTCACCGACCCGAAGAACCGGACACGGGATCGGACGCATCACGTGGCAGGCGACGCCGCGCAACAAGATCAATCTCCACTGGTCGGAGCAGTACAACACCGAAAACCACGAACGGCGGCGGCAACGCGACGCAGACGCCGGAGGCGACCGGCCTGAACCTCTATCAGCCCTCGCACATCCAGCAGGCCACGTGGTCGTCGCCGGTCACGAGCCGCGTGCTGCTCGAGGCCGGCTGGGGCACGTACCAGGCCCGGTACCGCGACAGCGCGCCGCGGATCGACGGCACCCACAACCCGCGATGATCCGCGTCGCAGGAACAGGGCGGCGAAATCCCGAACCTGTTCTCCCGGATCGCCGGCCGGCACGGGTGGCGGCTTCCACCATAACCTGATCGGGACGCATGGCGAACTGGCGCGCGTCGGTGTCGTATGTCACCGGCGCGCACAACATGAAGTTCGGCTACCAGGGCGGCTTCAACAACCCGCGCCAGACGTACACCTACAACCGGCGAGGTCATCCGCATGCGGTTCAGCAACGGCGTGATGAACCAGCTGACCCAGACGCGTCGTGTACCCGGCCAGCGTCAAGTACGTCCGCAATCTCCTGCCGATGAATCTTCTACGCGCAGGATCAGTGGACGCGCGGCCGGCTGACGCTGCAGGGCGGCGTGCGGTACGACTACGCTGCCTCGAACTATCCCGACTCGCGCGTCGGCGGCCCGGGATATCCCTCATGCCCCGGAAGAGATCTTCTATCCCGCCGGGTCGACGCCCGGGTACGACTGGCACGACGTCACCCCGCGGATGGGCGTCGCCTACGACGTGTTCGGGAACGGCAAGACGGCCGTCAAGTTCAACCTGGGCAAGTATATGGAAGCCTTCACGGCGACCAACAGCGACATCGACATGAATCCCCTCATCCGCATCGCCACCAGCACGACGCGGACGTGGACCGACACGAACAGGGATTTCGTGCCGGACTGCGATCTCGAACAACCCCGCGAAGAACGGCGAATGCGGGGCCATGGACGACTCAGAACTTCGGGAAGCAGGTGTTCAGCCGCGAGTTCGATCCGGGTTTCGTCACCGGCTGGGGCACCCGGCCGTACAACTGGGGCTGGGGGTGTCGGTCCAGCAGGAAGTCGTGCCCCGCGTCTCGGTGAACGTCGGCTACTTCCGGAACTGGTGGGGCAACTGGTACACGGTCGACAACCGGGCGACGAGTCTGTCGGACTACACGCCGTTCAGCATCGCGGCGCCGATCGATCCGCGGCTGCCCGAGCGGCGGCGGCTATACGGTCGGCGGCCTGTATAACCTCGTCCCGACCAAGGTCGGACAGGTCGACGAGCTCGCGCAGCCGTCGAGCAACTTCGCGGAGCAGATCGAGAACTGGCAGGGCGTGGATGTCAACGTCAGTCGCGCGGCTGCGCAATGGGCTCACGCGTGCAGGGCGGCACGAGCACCGGGCGCCGGCTCTCGGACGCCTGCGCGCTAAGGCGGTGGTGCCGGAGCAGGGACGGGTCCGACTGGCGCCGCGAACACGTCCATCGCCGGTGGCTCGGTGGACGAACCCGTATTGCCGCGTCGTCGAGCCGTACCCGACGCAGTTCAAGGGCCTCGCGACGTACACGATTCCCAAGAGTGGACGTCCAGGTGAGCGGGACATGGTCGAGCAACCCGGGCGACTCGCTCGCGGCGAACTACACGGTGACGAACGCGATCGCCGCGGCCGTCGCTCGGCCGCAATCTCTCGTCGGGCAACGTCACGGTGAACCTGATCGAGCCGGGCACGCTGTATGCCGATCGGCGGAACAACATCGACTTCCGCGTCGCGAAGATCTTCCGGTATCGGCCGGACGCGGACGCCAGGTCGGCGTCGACATCTACAACCTGACGAACACCGACGTGGTCACGAGCTACAACCAGAGCTTCGTGCCGGGCGGCGCGTGGCTGACGCCGACGGGGATTCAGCCGGCGCGGTACGTCAAGATCAGCGCGCAGTTCGACTTCTGATATGGCTTCAGGATCTGGGCTTCAGGCTTCAGGCGGCGGGCGGCCTGGAGATCGAAGCCCAGACTCCACCTTCACACCAACGCGCATGACATAATCGACCTTCCTGGGCAGGTCGTGGCCGGGCGGTAAACCGGTCCGCCAATTCCGAGACAGGCTCTACCGCAGAGGAGGAAGACATGGACGCTGGGAACACAACCAACACACCGCGCCGCCGGTTCGCCACGCGCGGCCGCATCTGGTCGCTGGTGGCGTTAATCGCGGGCGGTTACGCCGCGTTTCACGCGAGCGGCCGGGCCGCGCCGATCCAGCCGCCGCACAACAGCGCGGCCGGGCCAGCGCGATCGCTGGCACGGCCAGCCTCACGGGCACGGTGACGGCGGCGAAACCGTTCAGGGCGGCCCAGGTATTCATCCGCAACGTCGACAAGTCGATCGGCTACATGGTGTTCACCAGCGCGGGCCAGTTCCGATCCACGGCCCTGCTTCCCGGCAACTACGAGATCACGGTCAAGACGAAGGACCTCGTGTCGGATGTGCAGAAGCTGGCGCTCAAAGCCGGCGACAACCAGGCCATCAAGGTGTCGCTGCGCGACTTCAGCGGGAACCTGCCGGCTGGCGGCGCGTTGAACGAGGTCGAAGCTTCAACGCCGCTGACGTTCCAGAGCTACGACGAAATCTATCCGGACAACGGGCCGGGGAAACAGGTGGCGGAACAGGTGTGCATGGCATGCCACGGCGAGAACTTCTTCCCGTCGCAGCCGCGAACGAGGCGGTCTGGAACGCCCGCATCGACCACATGCAGGGCAAGGCGCTGTGGGAGCGGACGCCACGAGCTACGCCCAGGGGCTGCTGGCGTTCAGGACCTCGATGTTCCAGTTTTCGCGGAAGGATCGCGAGGACCTGGTGGCCTACCTGGTGAAGAACTTCGGGCCCGACGCCAAGCCACGCGCCGTGCGGACGGAGCAGGAGATGCCGGTCGACGAAGCGAAGCTGGCCAAGGCGATGTACATCGAGTACTACCTGCCGCCGGATCCGCCGGGACAGGGCACGAAGTCGCCCGAGTACATCAAGCTGGGGCCCTACCGGGGGCGGCGGGTTGGCCAGGACGTCCGCTTCGACAACGACGGCAACGTGTGGCTGGTCGACCGCGGCTTCCCGCATCGGCTGGTCAAGCTGGATCCGCGAACGGGCGAGCAGAAGGCGTGGGTGCTGCCCGATCCGGAGAACGGCATCCACGAGGTGATCGATCGATCGGAGGGGCATGATCTGGCTGCCGGAGCACAGCGGCGTGACGCCGACAAAGAGAAGCGCCTGCTGATGTTCAACCCGAAGACCGAGAAGTTCGAGAAGATGATTCCGATGGATCCGGACAACGTGGTCAGGAATTCCGTCAAGTGGCTGCAGTCGCTCGCGATCGATTCGAAGGACAACATCTACGTCGGCTGGATCATGGGCGGCGCGCTCAGCAAGTACGACCGCGCGACCGGGAAGGTGTCGGTGTTTCCGTCTCCCGACGCCCCATGCCATCGTCTACGGCGTGGTGGCGGACCGCAACGACAACATCTGGATCGCGCAGTGGAGCGGCGGCAAGATCGCGAAGTTCGACACCGTCCAACAACCAGTGGACCGAATACATGCCGCCGAACGGGCCGGGCCACGTGCGGCGCCTGAACGTGGACTACGCAGAACAACATCTGGTGGGGCATCTATGCGGCTGGCAATCGGCCGGGCAAGCTGGCGAAGCTCGATCAGACGACCGGCCGGATGACCGAGTACACGATTCCGTTGCGGAACTCGCAGCCGTACGACGTGGCGGCCGACACCGAGGGCAATATCTGGTTCGCCGATTCACCGATGCCGGATCGCGCCGCGGCGATCGGCAAGTTCAATACGAAGGATCAGACGTTCACGTTCTATCCGAAGCCGCAGTTCGCCGCGGACACGCCGAAGATCCAGGTGACGCGGGACGGCGCGGTCTGGTGGTCGCCGCGCGGCACCCAGGTGGACGCGCCCGCGATCAGCGTGCTCCATCCTGACATGGACAAGATCACGACGCTCGGCGCCTATTACGTGAACGGCGCGCCCGGATATCCGTTCAAGGTGACTCCGGCGCCGGCCGTGGCCGCGAGATAGAGGCAGTCGGCATTGAACTGGCTGTTCAAGGAAGAGCCGACGCACTACGGCTTCGACGCGCTGGTCAAGGACAAGAAGACCGCGTGGAGCGGCGTGAAGAACCCGCTCGCCCAGAAGCACCTGCACGCGGTGCGGAAGGGCGATCGGATCTTCTACTACCACACGGGCGACGAGAAAGCGGTCGTCGGGATCGCGAAGGCGCTCGGCGACGCCTACGCCGATCCCGCGGACAAGACGGGCAAGCTGTCCGTGGTGGACGTCGCGCCCGTGAAGAAGCTGGCGCGGCCCGTGACCTTGAGGAGATCAAGGCGGACCGCGCCTTCACGATGTTCCCGCTCGTGCGGATCTCGCGGCTGTCGGTGATGCCGGTGTCGGATGCCGAGTGGGCGCGGATCGAAGAGATGGCAGGAAAGGCTGGAGGGGCAGGAAGATAACCTCCTGCCCTTCATGCGATAGAGCTATTGCGTCACTTGAGCGCCTTATACGTCAGGATCCCGGCGAGCAAGCCAACGCCGACTGCAACAGCTGATTTTGGAAATGGCGGGGATCGGAGGGGCCAGACCGCCTTCAATATCGAGGATCGGGTCCAATACTGGCTCCCATGTCCCGTCGATTTTCTCCACGATATCGTAATGATGGTCGCATAACGAGCACGATGCATGACGATCGCCCTGGAAACGTGCGAGAGAGGTCTCACTAAGACGACTGTGACTCGGGTAAGGAGTCGAGCTGGCTGGAGACAAGGTGGAACAGAGTGCATCACGGCCCTTGTCTCGTACCGATAGCTTATGCGCTCTTGTTCCGTTTCTTAGTAGTGAAGATAAAGATTATCGACGTCTCCCACGCGGATTTGATGTCTGTTCACGACCTGCTAACGTGTCGCCTATCTCTCGCACCCTGTACCTGATAATCTGTCGTCCATCATGTGTCCTCCTCCCGATGTGTTTCACACTTAACTACCCAGCATCTCGCTGATTTCCGGCCTCGCGCGGAGCCGCTAGAGATCCGGATCGAGTTTGACCAGTTGCTTGTTGTATCCGCGCGTAAGTGCTTCGATGAGCAACGGCACCGCTGGATCGGTGCGTCCGGCCTGATCGAATGCGACCGCCGCGTTATAGAGCATTTGCGTGTCCGTCGGACACAACTTCACGGCAGCTTCCGCGTGCTGGCGCTGCGGCAGTGGTTCGTCCCAGCTTGGCTTCGGCCATGGCCAGAATGGACATGAGATTTCCGTTCTCTGGCGTGGTCGCCAATTGCTCTTCGCAAAGCCGGACGGCAGCCAGATAGGCGGCGCTCGCGGAGGAGGGCTCGCCCCGCTTGCGGTAGGCATCTCCCAGGTTGATATGTGTGCTGGGCGACCGGGGATTCAGCTCGATGGCCTTGCCATACGCATCGATCGCTTCCGCCAGTCGCCCGTGAGCGAAGTGAATGGTTCCGATGTTAGAGAGGGCCGTCGCGGTTGGCCGCAGTGCATTGGCACGCTGATACCCTTGGAACGCCTGATCGAGATCACCGAGCATGTGGTGCGCGGTGCCCAGGTTCTGGAAGGCCGCGGCGTTATCCGGCTGAAGCTGGGTGACTCGCTCGAAGGTGCTCGCCGCGTCTCAGTACCGCCCGGCTGTGTAATAGGCCAACCCGAGCGCGACGTGGTTGGCGGCATAGTCGGGGCGTATGTTGACGGCCGTTTGCAATTCGAGCAGTCCGCGATCAACGTTTCCCTCGCTCAGCAGAATTCTCCCGTAGAGACGGTGCGCCGAGTCGAACTCGGGCTGCTGCTCGACAATCTGCTGCAATTCTTCGGCGGCCTGCTCCCGGCGGCCGGTGCCTTCATACAGAACCGCCAGCGCATAACGGACCTCGACGGCGTTGGGATCGAGACGCAATGCTTCGGTCAGCGATTCACGCGCCTGATCCACGAATTCGGCATTCTTGGTATTGCTGTTACTTGAGCCACAGCGCTTCGCCGGCCGCCGCATACGCAAGCGCGAAACGCGGCTCCTTCGCAGTCGCGCTCCGAAACAGCCGCAGCGCATATTCCAGGTTGTCCGGGTCATCCGGACGCTCCAGATAGCGGCGCCCCTGGCCGTACTCGGCGAGCGCCTCCTGATTTCGTCCCGTCGGTGACTGGCCGGCGAGGAGATCGCCGGCCGGCGCGCCCTCGCCTGGCGATGCAAGTTTTCTGTCGACGAACGCAGCAGTCACACGCTGGATCACACGACGTTGTATTCCCGCCGCATCCTCCGGATCGCCGGTGTAGTTGTCGGACCAGGTCGATTGCGACGAAGCGCTGTCGACAAGGCTCACCGCGACCACGATCGAAGGACCGACGCGTTGAACCTCGCCGGTTACGACGTAATCGGCGCCGAGCTCGCGGGCGATCGTCGACGCGCGCGAAGGCTGGGACCGATACGACAGCAGCGTCTCGCTGTAAGGGACGACGGTCATGCCTTTGAGCGTCGTCAAGCGCGACGCGATCAACGACGGAATGCCGCCGGCAAACGAGTCCACCTGGACATCGCCTTGCGTCAGCGTCGCAAACGGCACGACCGCGACTACCGGCAACTTGGCGACGCGAGCCTGGGCACTTTGAGGCGGCCGCGGGATACGCCCGACCACCATGACGCCCGCGCCGAGCGCACATACCGCAACCGCCGCCATCGTCCAGCGCCTCGTGTGACGGTGCGCCTGGTCGCGCCAGCCACGCCACACACCCCAACGCCCGGGCGGTGACGACACGACCGCGGACTGACCACGCAGCGCATTTCCGAATTCCTCCGCGGATTGGTAACGCGCCGCCGGATCGCCCTGGAGCGCGCGCGTGATCACGCTGACGAGTCCTTCCGGCACGCCGGCGGGGACGGGTGGCGGCGGCCCTGTCAGCTTCGCTTCGGCAATCTGGATCACGTCTCGCTGCTGGTGCGGCCGCTGGCCCGTGACCAGTTCGAACAGCAGTACACCGAGGCTGTCGAGATCCGCCCGTTCGTCGACCTCGCTTCCGAGGAATTGTTCCGGAGCCATGTCCGCCGGGGTACCGATGATCACACCGGCGCGCGTCAGGTTGGAGTTCGCGGGGCGCGTGTCCGTCATCGCGGCGGACAGGAGCCGTGCGATCCCGAAGTCGAGGACCTTCACGAGGCCATCTGTCCTGAAGATCACGTTTGCCGGCTTCAGGTCCCTGTGCACGATCCCCCGGGCATGTGCATGCACGAGCGCGTCGGCGATCTGGCCCATGATCTTGAACACCGTGTCGAGCGGCACCTGGCCGCGGCCGATGAGAGCGGCAAGCGTATCGCCCGGCACATATTCCATGACGATATACGTGTCGTCGCCATCGACGACCACATCATGGACGGCAGCGATGTTCGGATGATCGAGTTGGCCCAGCACCTGCGCTTCGAGCAGCAACCGTGCGAGGGCATCTGGAGTGTGCCGATGGCTGACCGTAACCCGTTTCAGCGCCACCTGCCGGAGCAGCTGCGTGTCCCGAGCCAGATAGACCTCGGCCATTCCACCGGAGCCGAGAGAGCGGAGGATCGAATACCGCCCGATGTTTTTGTGCTGCGGGAACGCGCCAGTCGTCCTGGCGTCTTCATCCGCCCTCGGCCCGTCACGCGAGCGATCGGGCGCCGCACAGGCCAGCAGCGTCTCGACTTCATGCCGCATCCCGGGGTCAGTGCGGCACGCCTCGTCGATAATGCGATCGCGTTCGGTCCCGCTCTCGGCTGAAGCCGCGGCGAAGACGGCCTCGGATCTCCCGCCAACGTTCCGGCGTCAGCCTGTTGGGCTCAAGAGTCAAGAATCCCCCCTCATCGGCGCAGCCAGGTCAGGATAGCGCGGTTGGTTTGCCGAAGTTCCACGAACACCGGCTTCTGAACCCGAGCCTTCGACGCAAGGCTGATTATGTCCGCGATGCAAGGCAAGTCAATGGCTGGACGACATGGCTGGACGACAGAAAGGCGGGAACAGCAGGAAAGGCTGGAGGGGCAGGAAGGGCGGGGATCAAGCGGCAACAGCCGATGGGGGGGCCGCGGCAGCGGCGAGCGCACACAACAAATCATTCAGCCCGCTCTCCTTCTTCCCGGCCTTCCCCGCCGGGGTCCGAAGCGGACCACTCCGGCGCTGCAGCCACCGAGCGTCTCGGCGAGCAACTGTTCATCGGTTCGTCCATCCACGATGAACACGACGCGGACGAGGGGAACCAGGCGCGCAAGTTCCTGAATTTCGAACACACAACCGGCGTTGCTCCTCGAGAAGCCCCGGAGATCCATCAGCACCGCGTCGCTCTCGTGGACCAACCGCAGGAGCACCATTTTCCACGTGTCGTCGTAGCAGAAGTAGTCGTTGACGCGAAACCGGCGATCGCGATCCGGACCGACGTCGCGCTCGCTCATCCGCCGATCGAGCGCCTGCGGCCCGTCGGGCCCTTCCCCAACCCGGCGTCCCGGCCACCCAGCCACGAGAATCCGAGTCGCGCGCACGTCTTGTAGGCGCCGAATGCCGCCACGCCGGTCGAGTATCCACAACGGATGCTCGAAGACAAGATCGATTGAGTGGGTGACCGCAAAAAGCAGCCAGATGGCGTCCACGGTGATCGACTCGTCGCTGATCTGCTTCGCCTGGTACCGGCGCTTGATCCAGAAGAGCGCGACCCATCCGACGCCGGCGAATATCACGAACCCCACGCCAAGCGTCGCCACGAATGCACCAGTGCCGCCAAGGCCCACCGCGCCTGCAACGCCGACGATCGAACGCAGATAGCTATCGTCGCTGCCGGCGACCGACAACACCACATTGCTGCCTGCCAGCGAGCACATGAACACGAGCACGAGCGGGCCTACGGCACGAACTCTACGTGACAGATACGTCAGCAGGATCGCGGTTGAAGGGAGATCGGACAGTGTCCACAGCAGGGCGACCTGTGTCCACGTCAGGTCTGGGCTCGTCTGCATGGCGATCCCCCCAAGCGTGAACAGCCCGATGAAATACACCGTGGCCAGCGCCACCTTCGCGCGCCTGGACGTGGTTGCGACGATGGCGACCGTGAGAACGACCGGCCAGGCAAACACCCAGGAGAGTGTCAGGAATCTAAGCGGAAGGATTTCCATTCCCGCCGAGACGAGCCGAGCCGCGGCCATCACCACACCGTAGGCGCAACCCGCAATGGTATAGACGAGCGCGGCATGTCGAGGACGCGACATCAACCCGCCAAACAGAACCGCTGCCTGGGCACCGATCGAGGACAGCGGAAGATCGTGCAGCGTGGCCGTCGACCCGGGCCCTTGGACATCCACATGCGCGACGCCCGGCGGAACCGTGTGGGCCTTGGTGCGCATCGAACGACGCACCGCACGCGTGTATAACCGCAGCAACCCCAGCGAAACCGGCCACGTGAGAACCGCGGCGAGCAGCAGGAGAAACGAGAGCTGGCCCGTCAGGGCCACTGTGACTGGATCGGCCGCTTCACTCACGTGCGCGCGACCGCGGAGGCGAACGCGTAGGTGACCGCCTCGTTCGTCACATCGCCGTGGTCCTTGATTATCCCGCCCGACCCGTTCAGGCTCGTGATAACCCCGGGCTTGAAGTCGTACGCGGCCGCGCCCGGCGCGCCCATCCGCGCGACCACCACTTCCGTGGTTTTCTGCGGCCCGTTGCGGCCGATCCCGCCGTACGGGTCGTCGGCCTCGCCAATCGCTCTTGAATTGTCGCCGGCGAGCCGCGACGTGATGGCATACGCCTGGCCAACCACCGTGTCCTCGAACGAGTAGGTCGACAACAGCGGTCCCTTGACCACCTGCTGCGAGATGACCTCTCTGAAAAACCCGGGGGTCCCCTGCCCGTTGTCCGCGCTGAACCCGTAGTGGGAGAAGGCGCCCTCGAGCAGCATCAGCGAATCCGGCTGAACCGGAGGCGGGGTAGCGAGTGACTTCGCGCAGCCCGCCATCAGGCGGCCGCCCAGGCTGTGGCCCACAAGGTGAATCCTGACGGTAGGACAGCTGGCCTTCAGCTCCCGGACGGCCGTCGCCACGCCCGCGGCCCCGACCGTTCCCGATCGCTCCTTCATCACGTACCAGGTGGTCAGATTCAAAAACGTTCCCACGGCGCCGGCAATGCTGTCGAAGATGCCACGCGTCTGCGCCACACCCCTGACGTCCCGGACGCCGCCTGCTGCCGCGGTTGGGCTGCCAAGCTGCGCGAGCAGGTCCGAGCCGGACTGCGCCCGGATTTTCTCGAGGCCCTCGGTCGGATCGGCTGCCGCGTTGTCGAGCAACGAGAAGACGAGCGTCACGAACTCGTCCTGCGCGGCCGGATTCGCGTCGAGCTCCGGCAGCAGGGCGATCGCCTTCTCGAGCTTCGGACGCTGGCTCGGCGACGCGTCGCGCTGCTTCAGATCCTCGAGCTGCCGTTTCACGCCCTCCATGGCCAGCGCCTCATTGGGCAGGCTCCGCGGGCTCCGATCCCCCTCCCCGAACGTTTCGCGGAACGACTTGGATGGCCAGAAGACGCCGGCCACGACGAAGCGCCTGGCGGCCACCCCGTGGAACTCCTGGCGCGAGAGGTGTCCCCGGAACGTCTTCAGGAAATTCGTGTAGACACGCGACGCGTCCGCGGCGTCGTTGCGAAAGCCGTGCGCGATGAAGATTGCGTCCGTGGCAGGCGCCGTCCCGACGTGCTGGACCATGGCCTCGAATTCCGGCCTGGACTGTCAGCGCCCCGCCGTCGTCGAACGTCAGCGAGAAAAAATCGAATCCTTCGATGGTCTGCATAGGCACCTCTTCGTCGTAGGTAGTGTCCGGCTTCAGCGGGACATCATTCGACCAGCGCCGCAACGCGCTCGGCCAGGGCCGCGATCGTATGAGAGGGATTACGAGCCGTCGGCGTCGGCAAGATGGCGCCATCGACGACATACAGGTTCGGATAGCCAAAGACGCGGCCGCGGTGATCGACCACCCCGGTTTCCGGGCTCACACCCATCTTGCAGCCTCCGAGGGGGTGGAGCGTGAACATGCTCTTGAAGACGTTCCACGTGACGGGGGCGATCATTTCTCCTCCCGTCGCCTCCGTGACGCGGCGGTGCATCTCCAGAATGGCTTCAATCACGCCCTCGGACCGTTCGGCGCTCCACTTCAGACCCAGCTCCCTCGTGCCGGGCTTGAGGCCGCGACGCTCGAGAACGAGCTGGCCGTCCGCGGCATCGATCCCCGCGCCCAGCCACACCATCAGGTTGCGCAGCGGACTCTCGTCGCGCACGTGCTCCTCAATCTGCGCCAGCAGCGATCGTCCCAGCGCCGGGCCGTCCTGACCCTCGAGGCAGGCCCGCAGCGAATGGCGCATCGAATCCGGGAATCCGTCGTCCTCGATCACGAACCGCTGGTTCCTGAAGCTCCCGTCCATGAAATCCATCGCGCTGGCGATCGTCGGCCCGACTGTCTGCTGAACTCGGCCCTCGCCGGCGTACACGGCCATCGACAGGAAATTCCCGTTCGCGCTCCAATGATGCCCGAGCAGCCGGCTGAGCTGCGGAAGCGTCGCCGCCTCGTCCCGGCAGCGTAACAGCAACTCGGTCGAACCCAGGCTCCCCGCGGCCAGGAAGACCCGGGTCGCGGTCTCCGCGCCGCGCACGAGGCGCCCCTGCTCGATGCGGTCGAATACGACGCGATAGCCGCCGTCCTGCGGCTCGATTGAACGGACGATGTGAAGCGGCCGCACCTCGGCGCCATGTTGTTCCGCCAGCGGAATGTAATTGAGATCGAGCGTGTTCTTCGCCCTGACGTCACAACCGATGTCACATCGGCCGAGGTGAATGCAGGTCCCCTGCTGCTGTCCCTGCGCGTTGGTGAACGTCCTGGAGTGTTTCGGATCGAAGGGCTGATCCAGCTGGTAGTTCCAATCGGCAGAGAAAGAGACCGCCAGCGGAACCTTCTCGAACCGATCGAGGTGGCCGAGCTTTTCGGCGGCCTCGCGCGCCAGCCTGAAGCGCTGCGTCAACTGGCCATCCGGCAGCGTCTGCAGGTTCATCACCCGCGCGACCTTGTCGTAATAGGGCTTCAGCTCGTCGTAGGTGATTTCGTCGGGCCACCCTTCGGTGAACGTGATCGGGTTGGCCTCGATGGCAACGTTGCTGTAGGCGAGGGAGCCGCCGCCGACGCCCGCGGCCTGGGCCACCGTCATGTTCTTGAAGAACCGCAGATCCAGCCAGCCATTCTGCCGGGCCGGTTCGCGCGCATTGAACACCCAGGCATCGCCGGCTTTGCGCGGATAGTCCTTCGCGGCCCACCGCCGGCCGCGCTCGAGGATCAGGACTTTCATGCCCTGCTCCGCCAGCCGGCAGGCGGCGATGGCCCCGCCGAAACCACTGCCGATGACGATGGCGTCAAAATCCTGGCGCATCCGTCGGCGTCTCCCCCCGCCGCGCTGCAGGTCTAAAGACCTGCGCTACACCTGTCAATCCGGGGCGCAAGCTTACACCGCCGGCGATTATCATAGGCCCGTTAAAGGAGCGCACATGACCACGCCATCGAATCTCGCAGAAGAAACCATTGCGCCAGACGAGGCGGCGCTGACGGCGGACTTCATCAGCTTTCTCAAGGAAGCGAGCGCGAAGCGCCATCCGACGGGCACCGTGCCGCGCTTCAATCAGGGACGGGCCGCCGGCTGCGTCGACGCGGAGCTCACCGTTCCACCAGGTTTGCCGGCCGAGTTGCAGGTCGGCCTCTTCGCGCGGCCGCGAACGTATCGGGCCCGGATCCGCTTCGCCAGCGCGGCGTCGCAGTCGGATCGGGAAAAAGACGTGCGCGGGATGTCCATCAAGGTCGCGGACGTCAAGCCAGATCGGCGAGAACCTGACGCGTGGTGAGACCACCCAGGATTTCATCCTGAACAGCCACCCGGTGATGATGGTCGCCGGCACACGTGAGTTTCTCCAGCTGCTCCAGGCCAACGAAGCCGGCGGCGCCCGGCGCGCGCTGTATTTCCTGACGCACCTGCGTGCCGCTTCCGTGGCGTTCGCGTCCCGGCAGAATCCCACGAGCCATCTCGAGATTTCGTACTGGAGCACAACCCCTTATTTGTTCGGTCCCGGCCGAGCGGTGAAGTACATCGCGCGCCCGACCGGCGCCGGCACGACGCCGCTGCCCGACCCGCTGACCGACACCTATCTGCGTGACCGCCTGGCAGCCCACCTCGCACGACAGGACGCATCGTTCGACTTCATGGTCCAGTTTCAAACCGACGCGCGGAAGATGCCCATCGAGGATGCCAGCGTCGAATGGCGCGAGCAGGATTCGCCGTACCGAACCGATTGCGCATATCCGAATCCCGAAGCAGACGGACGTACATACCGGGGACCCGGGGGGTCCTGCTGGTCTTGACGCGGCTCGACTCTGCGAGCAGATGTCGTTCAATCCCTGGAACTGCCTGACCGAGCACCGGCCACTCGGCGATTTCAATCGTGCCCGGCGCGACATCTATCACGCCATGGCCGAGTTCCGTCGCGTCAGAGCGTCTTCAGGTACTCGATGATCGCTTCGCGATCGGTGGCGGGCACATCCTGGCCGTAGGTGTGGCCGCCATTACCATTGCCGCGCATCGAGGTGTCGAACTTCACGCCGTTGCGCTCGGCCTCCGGCCCGGTCGAGACAAACCCGACGCGTTCCCAGTCGTACACGTCGTATCCCCGATAGAACAGCGCGGGGCGCTCGTCCGGAAAAAGCAGCGCCCGCAGAGTCGGCACCGCGCCGTTGTGCAAGTACGGAGCGCGCAGCCACACCCCGTCGAGCGGCATGCTCGCGTAGCCGTTCGTCTTGAGGAAGTGGTTGAACCGCCACGGATAGCCGGTGCCGATGGTATTCATGAGCGTGGCCAGCTCCGGCGTAAAGGACTCCAGACGCGCGGGGTCCGTGCCAATCTCGTCGATCTCGACAACCTGCCCGACGCGCGGCGTGCCGAGGTCGTGGCACCTCGCGCACGACATCTGATAGGCCTGCCGTCCGCGCTCGACCAGTTCCGATCGGATCCTCGCCCTGGGAAACTCCGGCGGACGCAGATCCAGAATCCAGTCCTGCACTCGGTCGAGCGACGCCAGGTCGAGCGATTTCGGCGTCGCCCCGGCGCCGATGGCCGCGCTCTTGTTCCGCTCCTCCACGGAATCGTTGTTCCCGTCCCAATGCAGCCACAGGCCCTGCCGAACACGCTGGTTCCAGAGCGACGGCAGGTCGGCGGTGCCCACCGTTCTGTCCGCGTCGAGATCGAGGCCGAGCAGCCGCTTATAGGGATTGAAGGTGTCCACGCGGCCCGGCCCCTGCGGCGGCCGCAGGTCGAACCAGGCGTTCTGGCGCGTGAGATCGTCGATACCTCGCTTGGTAGCCGGGATGACGAGCGCCCGATGGGTCAGCCGGTTCCACCACCCGAACGACGGGTTCAGTTTCTCGATAGCCGCGATCAGGGTGCTGCTGTTGAATCGCGGATCGGCGGCGCAGGCGGACAGGAAACGTGCGTACGCCTGCAGGTCCATCTGGTGCGCCGGCATGCCGAGAATGATTCGCCTCGGACCGCCGGGTGCTTCACGCAACGTTCCCGTATGGCACGTCGCACAATTGAGCCCGACCCGGTCGTCGCGCGAGCTCGTCCCGATTGGCCGACCATCAAGCCTTCCATCGTCGACGAACCCCAGCCGCTCGTAACCAGTCCCCGGGCGGTTGGGCAGCTTGTCCTCGAAGACGATCGGAAGCACCCGCCAGATCCAGTACGGCACGCCGACCGTGGCCTCGGTGCCAATCGAGCCGTATTTGAAGTGGTCCTCGATCGAGTCCGCTGTCTGCGCCTGCGTGCCGGCGACAGTCAGTCTGACAAGCAGAACGGCCGATACAACCGTGATCGTGAGGACCCATAAACCAGAGAATCGATGTCGTGTGCTCATGTCTCTACTCGTGCAAATGTTTCCAGCCGCTTCAAAACAGCGGTCGCGGCCTTCCGCTCGGCGCCGGCCGCGCGGCCGGCATACTTGGGCAGCACGAAGCGCGCGGTGTCGTACACGGACGCCCAGGCCCGCGGCGCGCCGACTCTGGCGCGGAGATCCTCGTAGGCGCTTTCGATCGAGCGGCGCCTGCCCGCCAGGCCGCGGCGGGCCACGGCTTCGTAGACGTCCAGGTCGGTTTGCCCGACGACGCTCCAGAAATCGGGATCGTCGCGGACCTTCGCAGCCAGGCTGCTGCGCGCGCCGGCCACCGTCTCGGCGTCCAGTCCCTTCCATCCCCGCCGTCCCCGCGTTGAGGGCGAGCTCGGCGGCGATTCGATTCAGTGCGGGATAGAAAACGATGGAGCTTCCGCGCTCTCTGCCGATCGCCTCCGCATTCCGGTAGTGAAGCTTCATTCCCGCGATCGCCCTGGTCTCCGCGCCCGGCCGGCCGGCCGCCGCCTCGATCAGCGCCAGGCGCTTGAATGCGGAACCATACAGGCTCTCCCGTTCCATCGTCGGCTGGAGCATGATCAGCTTGTCGAGCAGCGCCATCGCTTCCGCGATCAACGCCCGGCCTTCGCGCGCCGCCTTCGCCACTGACGCGGAAGGCGACTTGCGTTTCTGAGATTGTTGCACTGCGTCGTCGACGGTTTCAGCCGCGACGCGAGCCAGCGTGTTGCTCAATTGCTCCGCGGCCCGCAACGATGCGCTTCCATTTTCTACGGCGAGCGCCTGACGATACCAGCGAATCGCGTTCGGCCGATGGCCCGACTCCGCCCATACCGATCCAAACGCCTCGGCAACTTCCCCGATGCCGCCCCAGGTGTCGCCGAAGCGATTTTCCAAATACCGCAGTTTGGGGTGCAGTTCCTCCGGCCCGGCTCCCTGGAACCGGCTTTTCACGGCGAGCGTCTCGAGCGCAATCTTGAGGGTCGAGTGCGAAGCGACGCCCGCGAATTCGTCCGTCGGCGACGTGGGAGGACGCTGCGCGCCAGACCCATCGAGCCCATCGGCGTGGAACTGCCAATCCGGGTCGCCGTAGCACTGATACGCCGCCCAGGTGTTGCCGCCACGCGCGAGGGCGGCCTCGCGCGCCCGGGCGACAGCGTCGATGAAACGCTGCCCCTTCAGCAGCGCGCCGTAGAACGTCGTCGCGAACGCGTTCGCCGCGTCGTCGTCGACCGCCCAGCCCGCCGCGATGACGCAGCGCACGCCGGTCTGAATCAGCTTCTCGGCAACGCCAGCGGCAAACAGCGCGCGGTCGGGCGGCCGCCCGAGCACTTCCGCCGCGCTGCGGGCCGCCAGGTGGCAGCAGTTCACGAACACGAGCTCCGGTACGACGCGCATGCTGCCAATCTCGTTCGGGCCGAGGAACGTGCCGTTGGAGAGCACGACCCCGCCGGCCTCGCCCGCCTTTCCCGACGCCTCGCCGTGGCCGGCAATGTGCACGATACGCCAGTCGCGCTCGAGCAGGGTGTTCATCACCGTGCGCGCATCCGCTCCGCACTCCGACGGATCCTCGGAGCTGATCAGCGACGTCACCTTGCCGGCACAGGGGCGCAAGCTCGGAGAGAAGCGTGGCGACCGCGCGCGCCTCTGCGCGCGCGCCGGGCAGGCGACGATACCGCCTGGCGTCGCACTCGGGCTCGCCGATGACGAGAATGCTGGAATCCGCTCCGGCATCGACCACCTGCGCGCGGAAGCGGGCCGTCCGCAGCTTGCGCAGCAGCTTGGCGCGAATCGCCCACGGCCGCGCATCGCCGCCCGCCTCGGTGTTCGTGTCGAGCAGTTCCCATGGAATGCCGGCGGTCCCGTCGTCGAGCTCGATGACCATCTCGGTCGTGCCGCTGAAGAACGGCTCCATCTCCGCCGGCACCAGCAACTGGAACAGCGTGCGGCCGATGCGCGTGTCCTGGCTCCTGTCGTTCGAGGCGCTCGCCACCAGCTCGCGGACCAGAGGAACCTGCGTCGTCTGCGCGCGCACCTCGGTGCGCGCCCGCTTGGTGTCGAGCGTGTATTCGATCGCGGACTCCTGATTCGGCCCCTCATGCGCGGTCGCCGAGATGAAGTCGTAGTCGGCGCCACGATAGCTCGCGTCCAGCGGACGCGAGAGGGCTCCGTCGCCGGGCTGCACCGTGGCGGTCCACGACGTAGGCGCCGGGTGTTGCCGCCGCCTGGATTCCCAGCGCGCGCCACGCCTCGGTCGCGCGATCCAGATACAGCTCGGTGAGATAGAGGCGGTTGACCAGCGGCCACTTTCCAGCGCTGAGGCGTTCGTTGGCTTCGCGAACGCCTTGCGCAATCAGTTGTGCCGCCTGTCCCACCGTGATGCCGGTGCCGCCGCTGCCGATCAGCGTGGCAGCGAGTTCCATGAAGGCGGGAACGTGAGCATCGTCGGGTCTCTCGGCCATCCGCTGCGCCCAGCTAATCACGCCCTGTCGTACGGCCTTCACCAGGTGAGGGGGCTTGAGCTTGCCTTCTTCACCCAGGCCCAGCACGACGACCGCCTCCGGCCGCGGAAGCCGCCACGGGTTCGTTCGATCGACCTGCGTATTCACGAACACCTGGTGCATGCCGGGCGCGTCGGGATAGAGGTTCGCCTTGAGCGAGCGGCTCATCGCGCCGCCAATGAGCCGGTCCACGACGCGTTCCGTGCCGGTGAGCCGTAACGCGCGGTAATGGCCGAGCAACAGGGGCTGGCGCACGAACGTCAGATCGCCGTTGAGGACCGTGACGCGCAGCGCCGTGCCGTGCCCGGGCACTCGGACTGGTTGGAATCCCCGGGGTCCCTCGACGGCGTACAGGTCGCTTTCGCTTTCGAGCGGCAGCGGACAAGGATGCAATGCGCGCGGGCCGGCTGCGTACCAGGGGCGACGCCACACTGGCCACGCCGCGGCTGGTCGCGGCTGCGCGAAGCGAGGGAAGGAGCTGAGTGGTGCCGGTCTCCAGCAATTCCAGATACGCCGCGAAGGCGTCTTTCTTGGTGGCCAGGGCGGCGTGTTCCGCGTCGAGTTGCCATGCGTTGACGCCTGGCAGCAACGCGCTCTCGAGCGTGACTCGTCCGTCGCCCCCCGCGGGCGCCTCCAGGTAGACGAGCCCCTCGTTCCCGACGTCATAACCTTCGGGCGTGAGCGGCGCCTTGCCCACGACGACCAGCACGTGATCCCTGATGCTCAGAACACCGCTCAGGCGCTGGGTCTCGAGGTTTTTCCACAGCTCCGCTGCCCGGTCCAGAACCTCCTGCGTGGGCACGCCCCACCGGTGAGCGTCCCTCTGAACTTCGAGGTTGTGCCAGGGGCTTTGGGCGAGCACGCGTGCCAGATCCGCGTCCGCGAGCTGCCTCCATGTGGCGTGCCGGGAAAGCCCGAGCTTGTCATTCAACAGTCCGGCCTGGAGTTGGACGAAGCCGGGGAGCGTCGCCATCACCTGTCGTGAACTTGCGTCGCGGAACGGCGGTCCGGTCGCCGCCAGGGCATTGCCGAAGGTATCGTCACCGGAGAGCACCTGCATCGGCGCCCAGAAGCCCGCGTTTGGCGTGCCGAGCATGAGGAGACGCGCGCCGGGGCGCGCCATGAGGTTCTTCCACACGTTCGGTTGCACCAACTGCATCGCGCGCGCGACCAGGCCTCCCACTGAGTGAGCGACGAGGCGTACCGGTTTGCCCGTCTGCTTCCGCGCGGCGAGCGCTGCGTCCACCTGATCGGCCAGACGCCGGCCCTCGTCCTCGATCGTGCGGCCCCAGTCGACAGCGAATTCGATCACCTCGTGGGTGCTCGAGAGAAAGCTGATGAGATCGTCATAGAACAGGCTGATGCTGCGCGGGCCCAACTGCTGCCTCGTCCTGGGGCCGCTTCAAACCCAGCAGGACGACGGCCGGCTTTTCGTTCGCGCCGGTCGTATCGAGCGCCGCCCGCGTGCCCGACGCGACTTCGCCGGCCCAGGAGAGCGGCCCGATCTTCCGGAAGCCGTGAGGCTGCTCGTGCACGAGCGCGCTGACGATCGCGTCTGCCGTGCGCTCGTTGCTGAAGTAGTTGAAGTGCGAAACCTTGCCGCCCTGATCGAGGACGAACGTCGCGCTCGCATCGCGTGGCGCCCCGCCGTACATCGAACGCGTCTGCACCACGAGATCGTTGTCGGTCCAGAAAAACGCGTCGGCCAGCAACGTCTTCAACCACGACGTCACCGAATCGCCGTCCAGGTCGCCAGCGATCACGCGCAGATCGCCCGTGATGGTCTTGCCGGGCTTATGTGCCCTCCTGGTCTTGTCGGTTTTGTTGGTCTTACTGGTCCCGTCCTCGCCATGGAGCCACTGCACGAGCGGGCTGCCCGGGATCTGCGCCGCGAGGCCGGGAAGGATCGTCGGGATCCGCACGGCGTGTGGCAACTTCGCCGAGGAAGTCCACCAACTGGGGCGCTACCGGAATGCCCGCCAGCTCCAGCGTCCATTTGAAGACCGACACGTAAGCGTCGAGGCGCCCGGAGGCGAGCAGCGTGCCACGCGCCGGACAGGCCACGCGGACCATTCGATCGACACGAATGCCGCGCGGCCTTGACGACGGCGGCGAGCTCTCTCAAATCACGAAGTTGATCCGTTTCGGCCTTCGCGGTGAACGGCTCGAACGTATCGTCCGGATTCGCGCAGACGCGCGCCAGCACTTCTGCCACGAGTCCGCCGCGCGAATGCGTCACGAGGTGCAGCTTCGCGCCCTTCGGACACGCGCGGGCGAGCGTCAGCGCGTTGGCAATCGGGCTGGCGCCGAGCGTCGGATGGTCGAGGGCGTAGACGCGGTCGCCGTATTTTTCGAACAGCGTTCGAACACGCTGCGGGTGCTCCACCCAGAGTTTCGAGAAGGTGCCGCTCGTCTCCGAAAAGGTGCCATGGATGAAGACAAGCAGAGGTCCGCCGTTGGCCGCCGCGGGGACCTGCACCATCGGACTCGCATGCCCCTTGAGCTTGACGAGCGAGTCCGCCTGCAGCGAGTACACGCCGGGATCCACTTGCGCATCGACGCGACGGACCACCGCCGATGCGGCGAAATCGGCCGCCTTGTCGGTGACGAGGCCGGTGATGACGTCGATGCCCCAGAGAACGACGTCTCCGAAACCACGCGTCGTGCCGCGGGCGCCGGCGCCTGCCGCCAGTCCACGCCACTGCAATCGCGACGGTACGATCACCGTGCTTCCGGGCGTGCCTCCCTGTGTCTCGTCGCTGCGCCCGCGCTCCTGCGCGTCCGCGCTCTGGGCGAGCATCAGATCGCGGGCATTTTCCGGGTGCAGCACCAAAGCCGGTCCACCGGCGATGTGCAGGACGACAGTGTCTTTTCCAGGATCCGCCGAGACGACGACGTGGCCCTCGCCGCCGCTGCGCTGCGCGCCGATCCGGATCGAGTCCTTGAGCCGGCCGCCCAGATTGTCCAGCTGCTGTAACGGCGGGTCGTCACCGCCGCCCGCTTGGCGGGTCCCCGCGGGCTGCCGCTGGCCCGGGACGGCGAAGGTGATCGATCTCAAGGCGACTTCTTCCTGGCCACGCCGGTCCGCCGTTTGCGAAGGGGGCGCCGCGTACGGCCAGTGCCTTTCGACGGCACGCGCCCCAGACGGACGGGAGCCGAACGACGCGTCGCCGGCGCGGGATCGAGCTCGTAGACAGGAAGGATGCCCTGCGCATAGAGCAGCGCGTACACGAGCGACTGGTTCGTCTTGTGCCCCGGGCGGAAGACGTTGTTCTCGAGCCATTCAACGACGTGGGCCAGCCCCTTACCCAGATCGATGTCGACGTCGGCCGAGTGAACCGGGGAGAGGCCCCCGCCGCCGGGCATCGCGATCGGATCGAGCGAAAACGAGAGCTGCACGTTTCCTTCGGCGTGGTGCCGGTGCTTCCAGCTGTCGGGATGCGCGGGCAGGTCGGGAAGGGACGCCGGAGCGCCGTGGCCCGGCGCAGCCCCGAAATCGGCCGCGCGCGCCAGACGATCCTTCAAGTCGGCATCGAAGAACAGGAAGAGCCGATCGACGGCGACGTGGCGGACGCCCCGCACGAACGACAGGAGCGGCCGCGCGTCGACGTACGTCTCGCGCAGTTTCGCCTCGATGTTCAGGAACGCCATCTGCGCCGCCACCGCGAGCGGCTGAAACACCCCCTCGGCCAGGCCGGTGCCGGGTGCCACAAGGGGCGACGCGCGACGCTGAAGCCGCCCGAATCCCTGCGGCACGTCGCTCGTGCCCGCGGAGTCGGGCACGAGCATGAGCCGCAGGATGAGGCTGTCGCCTTCGATGTTCTCCGGAACGCGGATGAAATCCGCCCGCCGCACGAGCTGCCAGGCGGGACGATGGCCGGGGGCGGAAAAGGTGAAGCCGTACACCTGCCCGGCATCGAACGGCAGCGGCAGACGGATGTCGACGGTGGCCGCTTCTGTTCGTCCTTGATACAGGAGCCGTGGACCGCCGGCCGCGAACACGTCCGACACCCGAATCCGCAGCGCACCGCCGCGCCACAGGTTCCGATCGCAGCCATAGAGGACGACGGTCAGGCGCTTTTCCGTCACGGTCAACCTTCAGGTGGACTGTATACGATGATTCACTACAGGCAACGACGATCAACCGGTCCCCAGCGCGGCAGCCGCGCTGGGGGCCCCGTCGCAGAGCTCGCGGAGCTCGCAGAGACGCTCGACGCGCCCCGGCAGCGCGGCATGACCGGCACGTCGAGCGTATGGTGAGCCGGTTCGTCCCGAGGGCATCACCCGTCCCGTCTCTGCGAACTCTGCGGGTTCTGCGTTGTACGTCGTCCTCGGTACATTGATTCAGCAAAGACACGCTACTGGGTGACCCGCACGAACGCGCCGCGCGCTTCGAGAAACACCGGGCCCCGCCCCGCGGAGGCGCGAGAGACGGCGGCGCCCGGCAACGCCCTCGCCGCCGCGTCGCCGGCGGGAAGTTGTTCAGTCGTGAGGAACTCGCCGGAATCGGCGAAGACCAGCTGAACGGCCTGGAATGCGAACGCCACCGGAACCGCGCCCTCGAACGTCACGCGCGATTGATGCGTCCCGCTCGAGTCGACCTTCAGATTGCCGCCGACGGCCTGCTGGATGACGGGGACATCGACTTGTACGGTCGCTCCACCCTCGCCCTGCGCGTTCACCACGATCTTCTTTGTTTTCAGCACCGACGTGACGACATACACCTCGTCGTCGAGCAGCTTTTCGAGCGTGCCGGCTGGAATCTGCGGGCTGACGCGTCCGCCCTTGACGAACTTCTCGAGCGCGAGAACGTCGACGGCGTCTTCCATCACCCCCACATATTCGAACGTGACGGTCCGGGCCCTGTTGAAGGCGACATCGATGCCCAGTTTTCCACCGCCGAGTGCGCCGACGAACGACCCGAGAATACTCAGGCCGATCGCGACGTTGACCTTGCTCGTCTCCTTGCCTTCGATGTCGATCCCCGGCTGGTCGTCGCGGCGCACGCCAGGGGGTGGAACGGCCCCGGCGGTGACGAGATCGGGAACCATGCCGAGCCGCGTCAGGTCCTTTCCGTCCCGGTGCATCAATTCGAGCGGCTGTGCGGACGCCCGCGGAAAGCGAAACACGCTGAAGCCATATCCGCGCAGGAAGGTGATCGATTGATCGGGTCTCGACATGGCAATCTCCCGCGCGCGCTAAACCTGCGAAAACAGCGGCCGATCGAATTGGGCGGACTGCCCTTCGAGCTGCGGCACCTGGTCGAACTTCTTCTTCTTGAGCACCTCGGCCGCGCGATCGTGCAAATCGCGGTAGGTGAGCTTGCCCTTCGCGTTCCGGATGGCCTCGACGAGCGAGTAGGTCAGCGCACCGTTGTAGTCGCCGCCGATAAAGGCGTCCGCGGAGGTCTGATTGTCGCGGCAACCGGTGATGAGCACCTCCGGAAGCTCGGCCTTGACGATATCCTTCTTCTTGCGGGCGTTCCGCGGAGAGCGGCGGAGCTCGCTCGTGACGACACCTCTCGACTGTCGCCCGGATTCAGCCGCCACCAACCCCCACGGGCTGGGCAGGTACCGCTCCTTCACCGGAGCGTCGGGCGGAAGGATCGCTCGCGTATTGGTTCCGGAATGGCAGCAGTCCATGATCACCGTGAAGCTGACGCCGGGCTTTAGTTTGTCGAGCGTGACGCGCAACCAGTCATCCCTGAACGGATCTTCCCAGTCGAGATCGGTCGGGCACAGCGTCTCGTCGCGACCGTCGGACTCGTCGTCGTTATCGTCAGGGACGTTCGAGCCGTGACCGGAATAGTGCAGCACGGCGATGTCGCCTTTCTTCGAATCGCTGACGAGGCGCTTGATGCCCGCCTTCATGGCTTTCTGTGTAGCCGCCCCGTCGGTCAGCGCGGTGATGTCGCTCTTCTTGAAATCGTAGAGCTCAATCAGCGCCGCGTTGAGGTTCTTGACGTCGTTGACACACCCCCGGAGATCGGCGCCCGGCACCTGATACTTGTTGACGCCGATCAAAAGTGCTCGCTTGGCCATTCATGTCCTCCATTTCGCATCTGCGAAGCGCATCCTACCCGAATTCAATCTGCGACGGATCGGTCAACGGCCGCATCACCCCTTCCTCGCTGCGATCGTACGGATCCAGGGCAGAGAGGGGGCCGAACGACAGGGCCGCGCGCCGCTCGATGTCGGCGATGCGCGTCTGATAGGTCTTGTGCTGGCCGAAGACGAATTCCTCGTCGCGCAGAAAATCTTCCTGTGACATCGTGTACCCGGTCGCACACAGCTTGCCGGTTCGATCGTGGATGAATGCAATCACCTTCCAGAACGAGCGCGGGATCCGCACGCCGTAGCGGACCGGATCGTCGTCGAGCAGGAACGGACCGGTAAACACCGAGATGCGCATGTCGTCCTCGCGGGCATTATCGAGCGCATAGCTCTCCAGATTGAGCCAGATGCCGGCGTTGAACGGCTGCATCTGCGGGACGGTGTTGGTGACGTGCATCGAATCGCTGTTCCCGAGCGCCGCCTCTTCCTCCGCGCCCCAGATCGGGTCCTCCCGGCGCGTCATGTGGCCGCGGCTGAACATCGGCTCGTTGCCGTAGCACTCCTCTCTGATCTGCTGGGCGGCAGGAATCCGCGGATCCAGGCGCCAGGGCGGCCGCTTGAACCGCCGCGGGTTCTTGCCGTCGATGTTGACCGCGCTGAACAGACAGAGCCGGCGGCTGCGCGACATCACGACGGAGAAATGCTCGTACTGCAGCTCTTGTCCGGTCGCGCCATTCCACGGGAATGTCAGCACCTCGCTCGCATTCTTCATGGCCGGCAGCGGCACCGAGACGCCGAGAAACCGGCGATCGTAGCCCCCGCGCCCGACGTAGTCGGCCGGAACACCCTCGAGCATGGGTTCCGATCCGGGCAGGGTTCCGCCGGGCACGGTCGTTTGCGTTCCCGTGTCCGGAGCCGGAGCCTGCGGCCGGGGCGGCCGGACCGGCGACGGCGCAGCCGGGGATCCTGGACGACGCCGCAGGCGCTCGAGCCGGGCCGCGACCACGGTCGCCGGCACCGCGTAATTGGCCTCGAGGAAGCGGCCCGCGAAGTGGAGCCCGATGGCCTCGCCCGTGGCCAGGTCGACCAGGACCGATCCCGAGTTGCCGCCCACAGTCGAGCAGTCGTGGAGTAGAGTGTCCGGCCTGACCTCCGTCACCTGACCTGGGGCCAGCCGCTTCTTGTCGTAGACATCACCGAAAATCGACTGCATCAACTGTTCGTCGGGGACGCGGCTGTCGCGGGCGGGATACCCGATGACGGCAACCTGCTGTCCGGCCCGTGCCGGAGCGGCAGCGAGCCGGATCGGCGGCGCGACATCCTGACTGCCCGACACGTCCTCGACCCGCAGCAGGGCGAAGTCCGGCCCGGCATCATCTTCGATATGGAGGATCTCGACGATTTGGAACTCGAGCCGCTCGGCGCGGCCCACCTCCTGGAAAAAATCGATCGACGCGCCGACGGACCGCGCGTTGCTCCCTTTCTTGAACGTGAATCGGCCGCGGATCCGGCGTCCAAACTCCCGGGCGACGTGGCGATTGGTCAGGATGGTGTTTTCGCCAACGAGCCAGCCGGTGCCGACGTATTGGAGATCGGGAACCCCGCTGACGTCGATCCGCCCGACCGCTCCAGCGGCACGCCGCAGATGGTCGCGCGAGGCGTGAAGCCGCGAACGCCAGACCTCGCTCGCGGCGTCGGCAAACTCCAGCTGCGGCGTGCCGCCGACCACCACCAGCACCGGCCGGCCCACCCGCAGCACGATATTGCGAAGGGACTGCTGCGCGGAAAAATCGGACTCGACCCCGGTGGAGCGGGCCAGCGGCGCCCGCCGCCTCCGGGGACGGCGATTCCAGAAGCGCGCGCAGCTCCTCGGCCAGCGGCGCATCGGCCACCTCGATCGTGGAGACCAGGGCCCGGAGCCAGCTGTCGAAATCAGTCATGGACCATCGTGCCGGGGCGCCCCGCTACTGGAACGGCGCCGGCTCGAAGACACTGAGGATCTCCTGCACCATCGCTTCCCGCGATGGAAAGCGGCTCTCGTCGTAACAGCCCAGCGGGTTCTCGACCGCATTCACGAGACAGGCGTTGCAGTAGGTGCACGGATTGGCGGGACGTCCGATCCCGCGGGCGAACTGCTGCACCAGATCGTTGTTCGCAATCAGCGAGCGGGCGATCGTCACCGCGTCGCAATCGCCGCGCGCGATCGCCTCCTCGATGATCTGCGCGGTTTGGAAGCCGCCCGTGCACAGAACCGGCGTATCGCCAACGGCCTTCTTGATCGCGCGGCTATCGGGCAGATTGAGGCCCTCGATCGCTTCCACCGGGCCTCGCGCCTCGTCCCACGTCCTCTTGAACAGCTCGCCGGTCAGCTGGCCCCGGAACAGCAGATAGTTCCGGAGCGCGAGCACGCCGCTCGAAATCAGGCTGTCGTAGTTCTTGCGCAGCTCCTCGAGCGGAAAACCACCGGCGGGATTGCGCGGATGCGGGAACGCGCTCCCGGACGAGACGTGGATGGCGTCCACGCCGTCTTCCTTCAGCCACTGGCACACTTGAATCGAGTCGTCGACCGTGTTGCCCGGCTTCTCCCTCCTGATCAGCGCGTTGTTGAACTCGGTGGCGCTGATCTTCATCTGCAGGTGAAAATCGCGCCCGACACGCGCCCTGATCGCCTGGACGATCTCCCGGACGAACTTTGCGCGGTTGGCCAGCACGCCGCCGTACTCGTCGTCTCGATCGTTGATCGCGGAGCTCAGGAACTGGGTGATCAGGTAACCGTTCGCCCCGTGCAGCTCGACGCCGTCGAGGCCGGCCTCGCGCGCGCGCCGCGCCCCCTCGGCGAACGCCTGCACCGCTTCTTTGATTTGCATCGAGCGTCATCCGCTCGCACTCGAAGCCGTGCACCGGGTCCATCTTGGCCGTCGAGCTGAGTCCCTTGGGATAGTCGATCGTGGCAATGTCGCGTTGCCGCCCGCCGTGACTCAATTGAAGGATGTATTTGCAATCGTGCTCGTGCACCTGACGTCCCAACTCGCGCCAGAACGGGATGCGGTCGTCGCTGACGATGGTCGCGTAGTTGGGGAGGATGCGGCCCCGCGGATGCACCGGCACGAACGAGGAGATGATCGCGCCCACGCCGCCGCGCGCGAACTTCAATTCCCAGTTGATGCGCGCCTGCGCGCCGCTGCCGTCGTAGGCGTCGAAGCGCCCGGCGATGTTCGACCGGAGGATGCGGTTTTTTATCGTGAGGTTCCGCATCGCCAGCGGCGAAAACATCTTGTCGTATGGCATGGCCGGCTCCGACGTAACCGCTCGCATTTTCTGAACGGGCAGGACTGGCGGATTATGCGGGCCGGTTGCGATCGTGTCAAGGAGAGTGCGAGGCCGGTGCGCGACGCACATCCGCTTGCGTCAGCCTCCGTCCGAATCTTTCCAATTCGAAATGTTCGTGGCAGAATCCCCCGATGCCAGACAACCTGCTCGGACGGATTGGCGACTTCCTGCACGGCCGGCGGCCCTGGTACGAGTTGCCGCGGGTGCTGTCGTTGCCGATGCTGGTCGAGATTCGCAACCAGCTTCGACGCGAGAATCTCCTCGACACCGAGGAACCGCCCCTCGAGCAGAAGTCGCCGCCGGCCGACCTCGACCCCGCGACGCGGAACGAACGGACCGTCGACGGATCGAACAACGATCTGAAATTCCCGGCGATGGGAAGTTGCGGCCGCCGGTTCGGCCGCAACGTCCCGCTCGAGCACACGTTTCCGGATACCGCCAATCTGATGACCCCCAATCCGCGCGTGGTCAGCCGCGAGCTCATGACCCGCGAGGAATTCCAACCCGCGACCATCCTCAATCTGCTGGCGGCCGCGTGGATTCAGTTCATGGTGCACGACTGGTTCGTGCACAAGCGTTCTCCCATCGAGGACGGTGTCGAGATACCGCTTGCGCCCGGCGACGACTGGGCAGACGGCCGCATGAAGATACCGCGCTCGGTGCCGGAACCGGCGCCCGCCGGATCGACCCGGCCCCCTGCATACGCGAACTCGAACAGCCACTGGTGGGATGGATCGCAGATTTACGGCTCGGACGCGGTGGTGGCGGCGACGTTGCGAACAGGCCAGGGCGGCAAGCTCCGGCTCGAAGCGACAAAGCTGCTGCCGGTGGACCCCGAGACCGGGGTGCACTTGAGCGGGTTCACCGACAACTGGTGGATCGGGCTGGCGATGCTCCACACGATCTTCACCCAGGAGCACAACCACATCTGCGACCTGCTGGCCAGGGATCATCCGGACTGGAACGATGACCGGCTGCACGGAACGGCGAAGCTGATCAACTCCGCCCTGATGGCCAAAGTTCACACCACGGAGTGGACGCCGGCGATCGTGCCGCACCCGACCATCGAATATGCGATGAACGGCGTATGGAACGGGCTTGCCGGCACCGAGTTGCAGGAGATCTTCGAATTTCTCGATGACAACGAAGTCCTCGGCGGCATCATCGGGTCCACCGCCGAGCACCATGCGGCGCCGTACTCGTTGACCGAGGAGTTCATCTCCGTCTACCGGATGCACCCGCTCATCCCCGATCAGGTGCTCTTCCGCTCGCTGAGGGACGATGCGGAGCTCGAGACGATCGAGCTGCCGGACATGGCCGGCCGGAAGACCCCGGCTGTGGCAAACCGCATCGGCATGTCCGACCTGTTCTACTCCTTCGGACGCGCCCACCCGGGCGCGATTACGCTGCACAATTTTCCGAAGCATCTGCAGGACCTGACGCGGGACGACGGCGAGCACCTCGACCTGGCCGCGGTGGACATCTTCAGGGACCGGGAACGCGGCGTCCCCCGCTACAACCAGTTTCGAAGGTTGATACACAAGGAGCCGGTGCGCTCGTTCGAAGAGCTGACGAACAATCCGGTGTGGCGCGAGCAGATTCGGACGGTTTACGGGAACGATTTGGAGAAGGTGGACCTGATGACCGGGCTGTACGCGGAACCGCTGCCCGAAGGCTTCGGGTTCAGCGAAACAGCGTTCCGCATATTCCTGCTGATGGCCACCAGGCGGCTGAAGAGCGATCGGTTCTTCACCGACGACTTTCGCCCGGAGGTGTACACCCAGTTCGGGGTGGACTACGTTCGCGACAACGGCATGCTGTCGGTGCTGAAGCGCCACCACCCGGAACTGGCGCCGGCGCTCGAGGGTGTGACCAACGCATTCAAGCCGTGGCGTTCCGTGGCCAAGCCCGCTTGACCCACCCCTCCAGCCTTTCCCGCCCCTCCTGCCTTTCCCGCCCTACTTGTCCTCTTTGAACCCCGCAGGAATCGCGACGTCGGCGGCAGCAACGGTCGTGTCCACCTTGAGCACTTCGTTCGTGCTCGTCATGAATGTGACGCGTGGCTTGGCGGTATCGTTGTTGTCCACCTTGGCCACTCGGCGTGCGAGGCCGCCCAGCAGCCCGCCGACACTACCGGCCGCAGGCTTCGACTCCTCGGCTCGCTTTCGCCTCCTGGGCGATCTGATCCTGCGACTTCACCGCGTCCATCGTCACCGTCGTCATGATCGCGGTGCCGTCGACCTTGGCGCTCTCGGCGCTCATGCGCCCGAGCGCCTCCTTCAACATCGGATACATCGCCATGGCCGCCGCCATCTGTTCGGCGGAAGCGCCCGCATAGAGCGCCGTAGAGCTTCTGCGCGTAACGCAGGTCGAAATCGGCGACTTCCTTCATCGCCGGGATCGACGGCGCGAGCCACATGTCGGCCGTCGTCACCATCCCGCCGCTCTGCTCGAGCGTCTTGCCCTTTTCACGAAGCGTGATCGTGATCACCGTCTGGCGGGTTTCGAAGCCGTTGACCACTTTCTTCGCGCCGGTGTTCTTGACGTCGACGTCGATCTCCACTTCTTTTTGATTCGGATCGGCCGGGGCGGGCGCATCCGGTCGCCCCTCGGCGCCGGCCTCGCGCGCCTGTTCCGCCGCCTTCTTCTGCGCCTCTTCCATCTGCCGCCGAATCTCGGCGAACGTCGTGACCTTGTAGGACTTCTTCTTCAAATCGAGCGTCGTAAATTTTCTCTTCGGTCAGATCGATGATCTGCCCCGTCTGCCCGCTCGTCGTCGCCTTGCGGTTGCCTTTGACGGCCACGGTAGACGTGACGCCTTCCCTCGCGGCCTTGCCGCCAAAGAGGTTCACCATGCGGCCGAGCATGCCGGCGAACTCGATGCGCGTTTTCTGGTCCGCGCGCACGTCGGCGCCGAGCGTGTGGGTCGAGAGCACGAGCAGGCTCGCCGCCAGGGCGCCCGCAATACGGTTTCGATTGATCATGTCCAAGGTCTCCAGAAAGGGAAGACGGCCGAGCCGGGTTTGGTGATTTTACTGGACGATCGGCCGATAGTCACGACGTGACCGCAAATGGCCGAGCTTGCCCCCCTTACCGGTCCTTCGATCCCGCGCCGGCAATCGCGAGGGTGGCGGCGATGACGGCGACCGACCAGCCGATGGCAAGATTGGCGAACCCGACGCGCTCGAACAGCCATCCTCCGAGCGCGGGCCCGCCGAGGAGGCCGACTCCCCACGCGGTGTTGTAGATGCCGTACCCGATTCCGTAGGCGTCCCCGCCGGCGAAGGCGGTGACCTCGGCCATGTACGCGAGCGACGGGGTGATGATCAACGCGATCGCGACCCACTGCATCACCATCAGCGCGAGCGCCGTCGGGAAGCTCGACGCGGTCGCCATCATCGGCATCCACGCCGCCGTGAGGACCAGGCCGGCCAGCGTCAGCCTTCGCGCTCCCCAACGGCCGATCATCGGACCGTAGACGAGCGGCATCAGGGTGGACGCCACGGCGGCGATGCCGAACAGCAGGCCGATCTGCGCCGGGCGTGAGGCCGAGCCGCCGGTCGAAGAACAGCGGGAGCACGGGCTCGAGCATCGCGACCGTGGCGGCGGTCAGCGCGACGATGGCGGCGCAGAACGCCACCGGCGGCACGCGAATGACCGACCAGATCGAGGGGCCCGCCCGTCGATCGCCCGGCGGCTCCGGTTGCAGCATGGCGAACCCGGCGGCGCAGACGAGCGCGAGCGCCGAGACGAACTGAAACGGCAGGGCCACACCGCCGGCCTCGTACAGCCAGCCGCCGAGCGACGGACCGACCATGATGCCGAAGCTCGTGCCCGACATCACGTAACCCATGACGCGGCCGCGCTCTTCCGGCCGGTAGCGGTCGGCGATGAGCGCGAAGCCGACGACCCAGGTGACGCCGTCGGCGGCGCCCTGCACCATGCGCGCCGCGAACAGCATGGCCAGCGAGTCGGCGGTGGCGAACATCAGCGTCGAGCCCGCAAGGGCGAGCATGCCGAGGACGAGCGGCAGCTTCCGGCCGGTGCGGTCGGAGATCGCGCCCATCGGCACCGAGACGGCAAGCAGCGTCACGCCGAACGAGGCGAACATCAGACCGATCGTCGACGGGCTCGCGCCCAGCCGGCGCGCGAAGTCCGGCAGCACCGGCACGCAGATCGAGTAGGCGAGGAGGTCGGCGAACGTCGCGAGCGTGACGAGCGCGACGGCCGTCGAGCGGGAATTACGGAAACGACATAGCCACGAAGACACGAAAACACGAAGAAAACTTTAGTTCTTTCGTGCTTCGTGTCTTCGTGTTGCATGCGTCAGCGCTTTTTGAGATAGAGGCATCCGAGCGGCGGAACCATGCAGGCGGAGCGACTGGTCGAAGCCGTGCGAGGCGACCGGCTCGGACCCGAGGCCGCCGCCGTTGCCGACGTTGCTGCCGCCGTAGATCGCGGCGTCGCTGTTCAGGACTTCGACATAGAAGCCGGGCTCCGGCACGCCGATGCGGTACTGCGCGCGCGGCACCGGCGTGAAGTTGAACACCAGCACGAAGTAGTCGCGGCGATCGCGCGCGTAGCGGACGAACGAGACGACGCTGTTCTCGTTGTCGTTGCAGTCAATCCAGCGGAAGCCGCCGGGATCGAAGTCGCACTCGTGCAGCGCCGGCTCGGCGCGGTAGAGGCCGTTCAGATCCTGGACGTACTGGCGGAGCGCCGCGTGGGACGGGTCGTCGAGCAGGTGCCAGTCGAGGCTGCGATCGTGGTTCCACTCGCGCCACTGGCCGAACTCGCTCCCCATGAACAGCAGCTTCTTGCCGGGATGCCCGAACATGTAGCCGTACAGCGTGCGCAGCGGTCGCGTACTTCTGCCACGCGTCGCCCGGCATCTTGTCGAGCATCGCGCGCTTGCCGTGCACCACTTCGTCGTGCGAGAACGGCAGGATGAAGTTCTCGGTGAACGTGTACAGCATCGAGAAGGTGACGCGGTTGTGATGCCAGCGGCGGTGAACCGGATCCTCGCTGCACGTACTCGAGGATGTCGTGCATCCAGCCCATGTTCCACTTGTAGGTGAAGCCGAGGCCGCCGAGGTGCACCGGCCGGCTGACGCCCGGGCACGCCGTCGATTCCTCGGCCGCGGTGATCGTGCCCGGATACTCGCCGTGCGTCAGCGTGTTCAGCTCCTGCAGGAAGCTGATCGCCTCGAGGTTCTCGCGGCCGCCGTACTGGTTCGGAATCCACTCGCCTTCGCGGCGCGAGTAGTCGAGATACAGCATCGACGCGACGGCGTCGACGCGCAGGCCGTCGACGTGATATTCCTCGAGCCAGAACAGCGCGTTCGACAGCAGGAAGTTCCGCACCTCGTTGCGGCCGTAGTTGAAGATCAGCGTGCCCCAGTCCTGGTGCTCGCCCTGCCGCGGGTCCGCGTGCTCGTACAGCGCCGTGCCGTCGAACTGCGCGAGGCCGTGCGCGTCCTTCGGAAAGTGCCCGGGCACCCAGTCGAGGATGACGCCGAGCCCGGCCTGGTGACAGGCATCGACGAAAAACTTGAAGTCTTCCGGCGGGCCGAAGCGGCTGGTCGGCGCGAAGAATCCGAGCACCTGATAGCCCCAGGAGCCCGAAAACGGATGCTCCATCACCGGCAGCAGCTCGATGTGCGTGAAGCCGATCTCCTTCACGTAGGGCACCAGCCGGTGCGCCATCTCGCGATAGGTGAGAAAGCGATTGCCCTCCTCGGGCACGCGCGCCCACGAGCCGAGATGCACTTCGTAGATCGACATCGGCCGGTCGATCCACGCGCCCCGCGCCGGCCGCGCCGCCATCCATCGCCTCGTCGCGCCACACGTAGCCGGAGATGTCGCGGACGATCGACGCCGACTGCGGCGGCACCTCGAACGCGACGCCGAACGGATCGCTCTTCTTCAGGAGCGCGCCCGTGCGCGTGCGAATCTCGAACTTGTACTTCTCGCCGTCGGGCAGATCGGGGATGAAGATCTCCCAGACGCCGGCCGGCACGAGCAGCCGCATCGGGTGCACGCGGCCGTCCCAGCCGTTGAAGTCGCCGACCACGCTGACGCGATCGGCGTTGGGCGCCCACACCGCGAAGTGCACGCCGATGGTCGAGCCGATCGTGATGCGGTGCGCGCCGAGCTTCTCGAAGATCGCGATGGTGCCGGCCCTCGCCGAACAGGTGCAGATCGAAATCGGTGAGGACGCGGCCGTAGCGGTAGGGATCGTCGATCTCGATCACGTGATCGCCGGGAAACGTGAGGCGAAGGCGGTAGTCGAGGGCGCGCGGATCGGCGGCGCACGCCCGGCTGCGCGGACTCGACCACCGCCTCGAAGAGACCGGCCGGCCGGCGCGGCGCCATCGGCACCAGCTCGCCCGTCGCGGCCAGCCGGAGATCGATCGTGCGGGCGGCGGGATGGAACGCGCGCACGATGATGCCGCGCCGATTCGTCGGGCGTGCGGACCGAGCACGGCGAACGGATCGCGGTTCACACCGTTCGCCAGGGCCACGACGGCCTCCGAAACGGGGGCGTCGGTAAATTTGGTCATCTGGGCGGGACTTCGCTGAATCTGGTCATCTGGTTATCTGGTTATCTGATTGGTTGGATTGAATCGGGTCATCCGATTGCAATCGACCAATCAATGACCAGATAACCAGATGACCAGATAACCAAATTCTCGCGTCAGCTCCTAAGGCTCGATCGTCGCCTTCTTGATGAAATCGAGCTTCGGAAACTCCTTGTTCAGGTAGGCGTTGCCCTCGGTCAGGATCCTGGCGAACTGTTCGGCTGCGGCTTCTCGCTCGTACTGCGAGTTGATCTTGTCGACCACGTTCATCCCTTCGATGACCTCGCCGAACGGCGCGAATCCCTGCTTGTCGAGCCCCGCGTTGTCCCTGAAGTTGATGAACACCTGCGTCGTCCGCGTGTTCGGTCCGGCCGTCGCGAAGGTGATGTAGCCCCGCTTGTTGCTCTGCTTGACCGGGTCGTCCTTGATGCTGCGTGCTCCTCCAGATGGCTGAGACAGCCGGATCGCCGTTGATGCCGAACTGCGCCATGAAATCGTCGAATCACGCGGAAGAACCGCACATCGTCGTAGAACCCGTTCTTGACGAGGTTGTAGAACCGATCCGCGCCGAGCGGCGCCCAGTCGCGGTGCACCTGGACGACGAAGACGCCGGCGCTCGTGTCGAACCTCGCCTTGTAGTTCGCGGGCGCCTGCTCTTTGAGCGCAGCGGGATTCCGCATGTTGGGCGCCGGCGCCGGCTTGGCCGGCGCGCCCTGGGCATGAGCGGCCACGGGCACGACGAGCCCTGTCAGCAGCGAGTGCAGTCACCGCGAGCGAACGAATTTTCATGATCCGTCTCCTCGTTATATAAAGTGTGCCTTCGCCGGCGAGCACCGCCTCGCCGCCGACGCGAACGCTTGCGATGTCGCCGTGCTCGACGCCGATCGACACGTGCACGTGGCTGGGGCGGCCCATCTTCACGCCCTGCAGGTTGAGTATCGCATCAGCCCTGGCCGGCGGCACAACCTTGTGGCGCACGAGGTAACAGCCCAGCGGGCCGCTGGCGCTGCCGGTGGCCGGATCTTCCGGGACGCCGGCATCCGGGGCGAACATCCGGCTGTACACGGTGGCCTTGTCGCCGCCGCGCTCGTGCGAGAACAGGAACACGCCGGACGCCTCGACGCCGTCGGACCGGAAGAACGCATCGAGCGCTTCGTAGTTGCTGGCCGCGTTGTCCACGGCGCGGCGCGTCGCCAGCGGGACGATGAGAAACGGGACGCCGCACGAGACGACCTGCACCGGCAGCCCGGCGCCTGCGACTGCCGCCTCCGGCAGCCCCAGCGCCCGCGCCGCGCCGCCGGGATTCGCGATCGGCGTCGAGAAGATCGGCAGGCGCTGCGTCATCCAGGCGAAGGCGAGGTCGCTTCCCTTCCAGCTCAGCGTCACCGGCGTCGGACCGACGCCGAGGCCGAACACGAAGCCTTCGCGCCCCGGCTCGACCACGCCCGCGCGCGCCAGCGCGAAGGCGCTGCCGATCGTCGGATGCCCCGCCATCGGCAACTCGATGCCTGGCGTGAAGATCCGCAGCCGGAAGTCGGTTTCCGCCATGCTCGCTCGGCAGGACGAAACGTGGTCTCGGAAAAATTCATCTCGTTGGCGATCGCCTGCATCGCCTCGCCGGAGAGTCCCCGGCCGTCGAGGAACACGGCGAGCTGGTTTCCGCCGAAGAGCCGATCGGTGAAGACGTCGTAGTGAAGATAGCGGTATGATCTGGCATTCAATAATTCAGCCATCACCTGCAGGGCGGCCCTTCAGGACCAGCCATCCGGAGAGCATATCAATGTTGTTTGCGCATTTCACGACGAGCGAAGGAAACTTCACCGCGCGGCTGTTCGACGCCGAGGTGCCGAAGACGGTCGCGAACTTCACCGGGCTGGCCGAAGGCACCCTGGAGTGGACCGATCCGCGGACCGGGCGCAAGGTGAAGGAGCCCTACTACAACGGCACGGTCTTCCATCGGGTCATCGCGGATTTCATGATCCAGGGCGGCGATCCGCTCGGCCAGGGCACCGGCGGACCAGGTTACAAGTTCGCCGACGAATTCAGCCCCAAGCTCCGGCACGACAAGCCGGGGATCCTGTCGATGGCCAACAGCGGGCCGAACACCAACGGCGGGCAGTTCTTCATCACGCTCGTGCCGACGCCCTGGCTCGACAACAAGCACAGCGTCTTCGGCGAGATCGTCGAGGGGATGGACGTCGTCAAGAAGATCGGCAAGACGGCGACGAGCAAGCCGGCCGATCGGCCGGTCAAGCCGATCACGATTCAGTCAGTGACGATCGAAAAGAAATAGCCGCGACCATGGCTCGCGCGCTCACCACCCTGGCGCTCGTCGCCTGGTCGATGCCGGCGCTGCTCGCGCAGACCGCTCAGCCCGACGCCGGGCGGCAGCCGCAGCCTTTCACCAATTCCCTGACGGGCGAGGTGCTCACGGACCTGCCGTCGGGCTCGACGATCTTCTCGCTGCTCGACACGGCGTTCGCGGAGTTGATATCCGACCGGATCGACGCCGGCAGCCTCACCGTCGGCCAGGCGCCGCGCATGGGCGCCCACGGAAGCTCGTGGACGCAGACGACGTACCGTCATCGGCGACGTGGATATTTCCGAATCCGGACGCGAGCGGCACTCCGTTCGTCCTGCCGGGAGTGCACGGATGGGAGCGGATGGACATCGCGACCGGCGCGCTGCCGGTCGGCTTGAGCTCGCCCGGACCGGTCGTGACCCTGGTGCCAAGCCGGCCGGCGGCCGCCTGGACCCGATCGATCGAGCTCTTTGGCGCGCCTTCGGGTCTGCTATCCCGGACAGAGACCACAATCCCCCCGGCGATAGCGCGCCTCGACGGGTGGAATTCGGCGAGCTTGCTGGCGAGCGGCCCCGTCATCCCCGGGCGGCTGGGGATGGTGCTGTCCGCGGCGTTCACCAATAGCACTCACTTCCAGCGCGACGACCCTACCCTGCTTCGCGACCAGCTCGCTTCGGTCTGGACCCATCTCCTCTTCACGCCGAACACACGGGACGACAGTTCGCATCATGGGGTGGGTTGAACGGACGCGATCGCCGTTCAACCATCGCGCTCGCATTCGGCCAGCCGGAGGCCGCCCAACGCGCGACCTCGGTTCACCTGCAGTCGGCGTGGGAGCGGCCGCGAAACGCCGAATCCCTGTGGACCGGGTTCGCGTCGTTTTCCGCCCGGCGCCGGACCACCGATCTCGAGCGCGTCCCGACAGACCGTGACCGAGCGTCTTCACGACGGGCCCGTCACGGACCTGCTCGCGCCGTTCGGAACCGACAGGGCCTGGTCGATCGGAGGGAAGCTGACGCCTGTTGCATGGAACCGCGGCACGCCCCTCAAGGGGGTATCACGCTCTCGGGCGGCAGCGAGAGCGTCCGGGCGCCTTTTCCGGTGCGTATCGGCGAGCTCGTGAACGGTCTGCCAGCGCGTGTGTGGGACTATTCGGTGCCAGCCGACGATTCCAGGTGGCGTCAGTTCATGCTGTCCGCCTACGCGGGCGACACGGTCATCCTCAATCCCCGCCTGACGGTCGAAGGCGGTCTTCGCTTCGAGCTCGTGAACGCACGGGGCGGCCAACAACCCGCAGGGCGTCTCCTGGCACGACTGGTATCCGAGCCTGGGGCTTCGCTGGGAGATGCTCGACTTCAAGCGAATCGCCACGCTCGTGCGGTTCAATCGCTACGGGCATCGCCTTTCGCCTGGCGCCCTGGCGTACGGCGAGTCGTCGGCGCCGACCGCGAACGTGTATCGCTGGGCGGCGACCGGCGCGGACCCGAACGTGCAGCAACTCGGCGCGCTCGTGTCGCGCGTCGGTCCGGGCACCGGCGGCGACGCGGCGTTCAGCGCGCTCGATCCCCAGCTCGAGCGTCCTTACGTGAACGAGCTGACGTTCGGATTCGAGTCGCGCCCGGACGATCGCACGATCGTCCGGATGATCGCGATCGTCCGTCACGAGGGCCAGCTCGTCGGCGTCGTCAATACCGGCGTTCCGACGTCTTCCTATGCTGCCGTTCACGCTGATCGACCCGGGGGTCGATCACGCCGGCGGCCAGACGGTGGTCGTGTTCAACCGGCCGCCTGCCGCGTACGGCGCGGATCGCTATCTGCTGACGAACCCGGACGGGCATCACGCCACGTTTGCCGGCGTCGACATCACCATGCAAAGGACGGCAGGCCCGTTGTGGATGATCGCCGGCGGCCACGGCGGGGCGATCGGAGATGACGTCGGCGAACCGTGGCTTCCTGGCATCCGAGAACGACCACGGGACTCATCGGCGAGGTGTTCACGGATCCGAACGCGGCGACCAACGCGCGCGGCCGCCCGTTCACCGAGCGCGGCTACACGATCAAGACGGCCGGCGTGTATCGTTTCTCGGAGATCTCCGGCTCGGCGTCTCGGCGCGCTATCAGGACGGCCAGCACTTCGCGCGCCTGATCATCGTGCCGGACCTCAACCAGGGGGATGGAGGCGATCCGGGCGTTCGTGAACGGCAAGACACGGTTCACCTACACGATGACCGTCGATGCGCGATTGCAGAAGACGTTCACGGTTGGAGGCCTTCGCATGACAGGCGTGCTCGACGTGTACAACGTGTTCAATACGCGCACCGAGATCGAGGAGTATCGCGGTGACCGGGCCGCTGTCCCGCACGATCTCCGCCGTGCAGCCGCCGCGCTCGATGCACCTCGGCATCAAGCTGGCGTTCTGAGCAGGGCGCGTCAGCCTACCCGCATCCGAGCGCGCCGCGCGCAGCGGTCGCCGACTCGATGAGGGCCGTCGCTTCCGCGGTTGTGAGCTGCCGGCCCGACTGCGCCTGCACCTGGTTGATGAACGCGCCAAGCTGATTGCACGTCGCACTGGTATTGCCGCGGTCCAGGCTCCGCAGCGCATTTCGCAAGATATTGTTGCCCTGCTGAAAATTGAGCGCTCCGACCTCAGCAATCAGCTTCGCGATGATTTGCGACGGACTCAGGACCGTCACTGTGAAGCTCCCCATCGCGGTGTTGGCGTGCGCGTCGGTCGCCAGGCAGTTTACCGTCGTCATGCCGATGCCAAAGGTCGATCCCGAAGCGGGAGTACAGTGCACAGCCACCGCACCGTCCACCAGGTCGATCGCCGTTGCCGCGAAGCTGACGGCCGCGCCCGAAGGGCTCGTGGCGTCACGCGTGATATTTCCGGGAAGCGTCAGAGCGGGCGGTGTCGTATCCGCGAGACCGATCTGCGCACTCAGGACGACGTCGTCACCACAGATAGCGTCGAATGCGATTTCGGCCGGCGTGATGATGTAGCCCGGCGGGACCGAGAGCTCCACTCGATACAATCCCTCAGGCGCCTCTCCGAGCTCGGTCATCCCAAGCGGTATGTCTTCCGTGAACAGGAGCTCCCCGGTCGACCTGTCGAAGAGCGACATCTGCACCGTGCTGAACGGCACACTTCCGGCCAGGAAGTTCGTGCTCACCAGCGTGCACCCGTCACCGCCGCCGCCGTCCTCGCTCACCTCGATCGGGAAGCCGCCGGCTTTCGTCGCTCCCGTGCCGGTGTTCGTCACGGTCACACTGACCTGGAACATTCCAGCGACTGCGTAGACATGATTGAACACGAACATTCCGGTCCCTGAACCGCATGGATTCACCGCGGGCATGGGTATGGTGAGAGTTAGCACCTGCGTTCCGGAGCCATCGCCGTAGTTCACCGTCGCCGACCACGGTCCGGCCGGGTTCTGGCTGCCGAAGAAGGATCCGCACCCCCAGGGCGCGTTGCCCACTTGGGTAAACGCCGAGTTGGGAAGGCCCAGGGAAATCGAGGAGGAGCCGCCACCTCCCGCGGTCACCGTCAGCGTGGCACTCTGTCCGCCGCTGTCAATTCCCACGGCGCGGGCGCTGATCGTCGACGTGCCGGCGCTCTGGCCGGTTGCCGTGCCATTGCCATTGTTCTGATTGATTGTCGCAACGGTCGTGTTGCTGCTCCACCAGGTGGTTTCCGGTGGGCGGAATGCTTCGTTCGTCGCCGCTGCCGGCGCAGAATCCGGGCTGATGGTGGTCAGACCGCCGACAGCGAAGAGGCGGCCGTCAAAGGCGCCGATGGCCAGCGACGTTCGCGGTGTGAGCATCGACCCGGGAAGCGTTGTCCAGGTGTCGGTCGCCGGATTGTAGACGTGCGCGGTTCCGACGGGCGCAGGACCGCCCTGGCCTCCGATCACATAGATCAAACCATCGAGCACGCCAGCGGCCATGTCCGCTCGCGCCGTTGGCATCGGCGCTTTCGTGGTCCATGTGTTCGTGCCCGGGTCTGTACTCCTCCACAGCGCTGGTATTGGGAACGCCCCCGATGGCATAGAGCTTTCCATTGACCACGGCGGCGGCCAGGTACGAGCGCGCGGTCAGCATCGGGGCCTTCGTCGTCCAGGTGTCGGATACCGGATCGTACGCGTGGAGCGTGTTCAATTGCGTCGCGGCGTCGCTGGCAACTCCACCCACGGCGTAGATGACGTTGTCGATAACGGCCGCGGCAAACAGCACCCGCGGCTCGGGCATCGAGGCCCTGGGAGTCCACGAGTTGGCTGACGGATCGTAGACTTCGGTTGTCGCCACCGCTCCGCCGCCGGATGTGTGACCTCCCAGCGCGTAGATCTTGCCGTTCACCACGGCGACCGCATGCCCGCCGCGAGGTATCAGCATGGACGCCCGGGGCGTCCAGGAGTCGATTCCCCCGAACCCTGTTGCCGCAGGGTTGTACATTTCAACCGTGGCGAGTGGACTGTAGTCGCACGGCGGGGCCGAGCAATAGCCCGACACGCCACCCACGGCGTACAGAAGGTTATTGACCACGCCAACACCCAGAACGAACCTGGCCGCGGTCATCGGCCGAACTGTTCGCCAGAACCCCGATCCGCCGAACAGCGGCCGCGTGGCGCTGTTGGCGAACGTCCCAACCACAGGGAAACTTGTCGTCTGTCCGACGTTGATCGTCGGTGCGCTGTTTTGGACGGCGACGGAAGTCAGCGCCGAGAAACTTGCGTCGATCGAACTGTTGACGTTCAGCGTGAACACGCAGGGAGTGGCGGGCCCGCAGCCCGCGGCGTCGGCTGTGCCGCCCGAGAAACCCTCGAAGATGTTGCCGGGAACCGAACGGCCCTCGAGCGTCACCACGGAACCGGCGCCGTAAAAGGATGTACAGACGTTGGACCCCAGCTCGAAGTTCTGGCACTGGCTGTTGTCGGTGCCGACATTTCCTTTGCCGTCGCCTCCAAGATCGATCTGGATTGAACGAAAGTCTCCCGCGGCGAAGGTCGCAATGATCGAGCTGTCGCCATGGATCGTGAACGTGCACGTGCTGGTCGCACAGAGCTCGGCGTCACCGGTGCCGCTGTTGAAGATGCCGGGTGTGTTGGGCGAATTCGCCGTGAGCCGCAGCGGCGTCCCCGCTGCATAGGTAAACGTGCACGTGCCGCCACCCCCGCCGCCTCCCGGATTCGGGTTGCAGACGTTCCCGTTTGGCCCTATCACGCTGACCGCGCCTGAAACACTTCCGTTGTTCGTGATGGTGAGCGTCGCGGCCTCGGCTGGACCGTAAGACAGAAACACACATGCGGCGAGGACGAATCTCCCGAAATATTTCACGGGGCGCTCCTTGTATTAGAGTCTGGTCGGGCGCGTGAACCCGGGCAAGCGGAAGCGTCGTGCCGAAGCTTTCTGAAGCCCCGTGTATCATCTGGGCGCACACGGGAAGGGCGACCGTTGGTATCACCAGAGTGACTGCGTCGATGGCGGGGCGACTCCTTGGCGCAGCCCTGGTGCTGTCGCTCGGTTTCCGGGTGCTTTACCTGTTTGTTGGGTACCTGTTGGGATGGGCCGGCACCGAGCGATTCCGTGTCGAGAGCTGGGCTCTGATATTTGTCGTCGTCGGCGTCGCGCTCAAGCTCTCGCAGAGCCGCCAGTCGCCGCACGAGCCTGCCGGGTCGAAGCTCTTCACGACCGTTCCATACTGGCTGTGGGCCGTGTTCTGCGCTCTGGCATGTCGCGCTCTACTGGCCTGCCCGCGCCATCGGATTTCTATCCGACGATTTCGTGCTCCTCACCCACGCGTCCCGATGGGACATCGGACCTGTTACGCCCGTGTTGTTCCGTCCGATACCTCTTCTCCTTTGGGCGTTCGTCCTCCAGGCAGGAGGTGGAGCGACGATGCTCCATCTTCTGAACGTGTTTCTGCACGCGACGAACGCCTACCTGACCGTTCGCCTCGTGGCGGGATGGGTGCAGGACCGCACGTGGAGCGTCCTGGCCGGGCTCGTCATGCTGACCGCGCCGCTCGCTCCTGAAGCGGTCGCGTGGCTGTCTGGCGTGTTCGACCTTCTGGCCACCACGCTGGTCCTGACGTGCATCCTGATTGCGAGACGGTACGGCAACCGCACGCCGATGGCGACGCGGATTCAGTTCCTCGCCGCCGGCCTTGCGGCGGTCGCATCGAAGGAGACGGCAGCGGTTGCGGGAGGGCTGGTGCTGCTCGACGCCTGGGCACGCAAACGGCGGCCGCGGCAATTGCTCGTGGACACCGGCATTCTGATCGCGACCGTCGGCGTCTTCGGCCTCACGAGACTGGGCGCGGCCTTTGGCATCGCCGGTCCGCCGGACATCCAGTACGTGTTGCAGCGCGCGCTCTTCGGAGCCTTTGGCGGCCTCGCGGTTCCCTGGCATGCCGAAGTCATCGGCCGCTACCCGTGGCTGCCGATCGTGGGAGTCGTGACACTTCTTTACTTGATGCTCGCATTCTTCCTCGAACGTGAGGGCTCGAGGCAGCGGGCCCGGCTTGCGATTGCGGCGGTCCTGTTCGCATTGATTCCCGTTGTGCCGGTCTTCCCGATATTATTCGTCGCGCCCGATCTTCAACAGTCGAGATATCTGTATATGTCCGCTGTCGGGTGGGCGGCGCTCATCGCGGTGATTGCGTCCCGGCACCGGAGCGATGCGCTGCATCGCGTGTCGCTTGCGGCTGTCAGCGGGCTCATAGCCGTTGATGCCTATGGAACGCTGGTGCATCTCGGTCCGTGGAGCGAGGCGGCTCTCCTGCGCGACCGGGTCGAAGCGTCAGCGCTCGGATCGGGCATGGACAAATGTCCGACGGTCATCCTCAGCAACCTGCCTGACTCGGTGAGAGGCGCCTATGTATTCCGGAACGGCGGGCCCGAAGCCTTCGCCCGCGACCTCCGATTGAATGCTGTTCTCGGCGATGCCAGCCGGGCAGTGCACGTTCCGGTGGAGCGAGACCCGGCTCTCGTTCGTCCCATTCGGCACCGACTGAAGGGAACAGCCGTGAACCTGTCCATCATCCAACGCGCGGCCGTCCGGTCGTTCGACGCGCTGGCGTTGCCCAAAGGCGCGACGGTGCTCGATGCGCCGTGCGGCGATGGCTCGCTGGCCGCGACGCTCCGGCAGGCCGGATACGACGCGCACGGGGTGGACATCATGTCCGCGGGCACCGGTCTTCTCGGTCCGGCTTACCACGACGTGGACCTCAACGGCCGCCTTCCGTTTGGCGACGCCTTGTTCGACGTGGTGTTCTCGATCGAGGGCATCGAACACCTCGAAGATCGCTACCGCTACCTGCGCGAGCTGCACCGCGTCCTCAAGCCGGGCGGCACGCTGATCCTGACGACGCCGAACATCGTGAGCGTCCGATCCCGCGTGCGGTTTTTCGGGAGCGGCTTCTACCACGGTGACGGCCGCCCGCTGCGCGAAGCAGACCCTAATCCGTTCCACCACATCGCCCTCAGCACGTTCGCGGATCTGCGGTACGCCCTTCATACGTCCGGCTTCCGGTTGAGAGGGGTCAGCCATACGCACATCAAGCCGATCAGCTACCTGTACGGCTGGCTCGTACCCTGGATGTGGCTCTATACCGCGATCGCCTTCAGGAAGGAAAAGGATGACGTGCAGCGCCGGGCCAACCGGGAGATCCGCTCGGCCCTCTTCTCGAAATCGGTGTTGTTCGGGGAAAACCTGTTGCTGATGGCCGGGAGGGCCCCGGAACCTCTGAAGTAGGGCCGGACCTTAGATTCTGAAGTAGGCCGGACCTATTATCAGGTCCGGCCCAACCCATCAATCCGGGGAAATCGAGGGCTTACCGCAATCGTCGCAGCGAAGATAGATAACCGGCAGGGAGTCCGAATGCCCGATGACACGCGCCGCGGGGGCGCCGCACCGGGGGCAGATAATGCCGGCCGTGGACCGCTTAGCCATCCAAAGTGCTCCTTCAGTTCCTTAGACTGTCGCCGGGGTCAAAAAGGTGCATCAATTGCTGGGTTACTAGCTCAAGTCCTTGGGATCGGACCTTCGACGATTGTGGATGACCCGGCCCGGGGCAATAACCAGCACCAGCAATCCGAGGCTGCAGCCGCCGACGACCAGCGGCCACTGCGCCAGGCCGCACGCGATCCCGGCCGCTGCCGCCAGCCAGATTGATGCGGCGGTCGTCAGCCCCCTGACCGATTCGTCATCGGTGCCCCGCATGATCGATCCCGCGCCAAGGAAGCCGACGCCGGTGACGATGCCCTGAATGACGCGAGCGGTGCCGTCTGTATATGCGCCACGCGTTGGATCGAGCGTCTCGAGGATGAACACGGCCGAGCCGAGGGAGACGAGCGCCAGCGTCCGGAGGCCCGCTGGTTTGCGGCGCAACTCGCGGTTGAGGCCGATGAGCGCCCCTGCCCCGACCGCGGCGGCGAGACGGAGAAAGACTTCTCCATAGGTGAGCGGCATCATCGCCCCCCCTCGCGGCCGCCTGCAGCCGGGCGATGAGCGTCCCGATGACCTTGAGCCGGGCGTAGTACTTATCGTTGGCCTCGACGAGCGTCCACGGCGCCGGCCGTGTGCTGGTGCGTGCGACCATTTCGTTCACGGCCTTCTCGTACGCGTCCCACTTCTTCCGGTTCCGCCAGTCCTCGTCGGTCAGCTTCCACTGCTTGAACGTCAAGGTCTTTCGCTCCTTGAAACGGCGGAGCTGCTCGGAAGGAGTAATGTGGAGCCAGTACTTGATCAGCACGATCCCGTCATCGACCAGTTGTTCCTCGAACTGATTGATCTCCGAGTACGCGCGACGCCACGCCTCGGGCGTCGCGAACCCCTCCACGCGCTCGACCAGCACGCGCCCGTACCAGCTCCGGTCGAAGATCGCGAGCTCGCCGCTCCGCGGGAGCTGCCGCCAGAAACGCCACAGATAATGGTGCGCCCGCTCTTCATCGTTCGGCGCGGCGATCGGAATCACCCGGTAGGACGGGGCGTCGAGCGCTGCCGTGACGCGGCGGATGGCGCCCCCCTTTCCGGCCGCATCCCACCCTTCGAACACGAGAATCGTGGTGATGTCCTTGTCGCGCGCCTTGCGGTGCAGCACGTTGAGGCGCCCCTGCCGCTTCTCGAGCTCCCGGCGGAAGTCGGCGCGATCGACCTTTCGGGACATGTCCAGACTCGCCAGAACCGTGGTCCGCGCCACGGACGGCTCTTTCGAGGCGGCTGCGCGCGGCCGCGCGCCCTGGACCTGTTCGGACAGGCGCAGGCGAATCGCATCTCGAATCAGCGTCGCCACCGTCAGGCTGCGATACCGTTCGTCGGCGCCTTCCACGATCGTCCACGGCGCCTCGCCGGTGCTCGTGCGCTGCATGATGCGCTCTGCGGCGGCGACGAACGCCTCGTACATCCGCCAGTGCTGCCACTGGCGCTTGGTGACGCGCCACCTGGTCAGCGGATCGCGCTCGAGCTTTTTCAGGCGCTTCTCCTGCGCGCTCTTGCCCAGGTGCATCCAGAACTTCAGGATGAGCGCGCCATCGTCGGCCAGCGTTTTCTCGAACGCCGCCACGCGGCCGAGCTGCTGGTCGAACTCCGCGGTCTTGATGCGCCGATGTGCACGATCCAGAAGCGGCGGTGAATACCACGAGCTGAGGAACAATCCCACACGGCCGCGAGGTGGCAGGGCCTGCCAATAACGCCAGAATTCCGGCCTGAGCCGCTCCTCGCCAGTGGGATCGCCAAACGCGCGGGTGACGAGCCAGCGAGGATCCATCCACTCGCTCAGGAGGTTCACCGTCTCGCTCTTTCCGGCGCCGTCGACGCCGGCGAACACCACGATCACGGGAAACCGCGCCTGGCTGGTCAGGTCGCGCTGCACCTCGAGCAATTCGGTGCGCAGCGCCGGTACTCGTGCCTTGTATTCCTCTTTGGAGACAACACTCCCGAGCTCGGCGGCTTCGAACACGGGGTTCTTTTTAGCGCCAGTGGCGGGAGGAAAGCAATGGTGGGCGGCGGAGCCTGCTCAGGACGCGCGTTCGAACACGACGATCTGGGCCATCAGATTCGGCACAGCCGTCCGGCTGGCGAGGACCCAGCAATCCGAATGGTGCGGCCGGTCGGGGCCGGCCTGGGCGTCCGCCCACCACTCCTGCTGGAGGCGCGCCTCGTCCGGCAGCGCAAAACCGAGCAGGTCCTCGATCTCCGCGAACGTCAGGACGACCGTGTTCGCGTATCGGTGCTCCAGGTAGTTGTAGAGCAACAGGTACTTGCCCGTCATCGCGCGACCGTGCGCCTTCGGCGTCTCCGCACGGACCTCGCGCTGATGGTCTGCCGTCCATCCGCGCCTCTTCATCCAGGCCAGCATGGGGATCAGTACATGCCGCCCATGCCGCCACCACCGGCCGGCGCGTCGCTGCTCTTCTCGGGAATCTCCGACACCAGTGCCTCGGTCGTGAGCATGAGCGAGGCGATGGACGCCGCGTTCTGAAGCGCCGTCCGCACCACCTTGGTCGGGTCGATGACGCCGGCGCGCACGAGGTTCTCGTACGTATCGGTCAGCGCGTTGAAGCCTTCCTCGGGGCCCATGGTCTTCACCTTCGCCACCACTACTGCGCCTTCCTGGCCCGCGTTGGCGGCAATCCAGCGAAGCGGCTCCTCGACGGCCCGCAAGATGATGTTGACGCCAAGCTGCTGCTCGCCGCCGAGCTTGAGTCCCGTGAGGGCCTTCGCCGCGCGGAGCAATGCGACGCCTCCGCCCGGCACGATCCCTTCCTCGACCGCCGCCTTCGTGGCGTGCATCGCGTCTTCGACGCGCGCCTTCTTCTCCTTCATCTCGCTCTCGGTGGCCGCACCGACTTTGATCACCGCGACGCCGCCGACGAGCTTCGCCAGCCGCTCCTGCAGCTTCTCGCGATCGTACTCGGACGTCGTGTCCTCGATTTGCGTCCTGAGCTGCTTGACGCGGCCTTCGATCGCCTTCTTCGCCCCCGCGCCTTCGATGATCGTCGTGTTGTCCTTGTCGATCGTGACCTTCTTGGCGGTGCCGAGATCCTCGAGCGTCAGGTTCTCGAGCTTGAAGCCGAGGTCTTCCGTGATCGCTTTCCCGCCGGTCAGGATCGCCAGGTCCTCGAGCATCGCCTTCCGCCGATCGCCGTAGCCGGGCGCTTTGACGGCGGCGACCTTCAACGTCCCGCGCAGCTTGTTGACGACGAGCGTCGCCAGCGCCTCGCCTTCGAGGTCCTCGGCGACGACCAGCAGCGGCCGGCCGGCCTTCGCCACCAGCTCGAGCAGCGGCAGGAGATCCTTGAGGTTCGAAATTTTTCGTTCGTGGTTCAGAATGTATGGGCTCTCGAGCACGACCTCCATCCGCTCCGGATCGGTCACGAAGTACGGAGACATATATCCGCGATCGAACTGCATCCCCTCCACGACCTCGAGCGACGTGTCCATCGTCTTCGCTTCTTCGACCGTGATCACGCCGTCCTTGCCGACCTTGTCCATGGCTTCGGCGATGATCGTGCCGATGGTCTCGTCGTTATTGGCCGAGATCGTGCCGACCTGGGCGACCATCGAGCCGCTCACTGGCTTGGCCATCTTCTTGAGCTCGGCCGAGAGCACCTCGACAGCCCGCTCGATCCCGCGCCTGATCTCCATCGGGTTGGCGCCGGCGACGACGTTCTTCGCGCCCTCGCGATAGATCGCCTGCGCGAGCACGGTCGCCGTGGTGGTGCCGTCGCCGGCTACGTCCGACGTCTTGCTGGCCACCTCGCGCACCATCTGCGCGCCCATGTTTTCGATCCGATCTCTCAGGTCCACCTCCCGGGCCACGGTCACGCCGTCCTTCGTGATCGTCGGGGAGCCGAACTGCTTGTTGATGATGACGTTGCGCCCCTTGGGGCCGAGGGTCACCTTGACCGCGTCAGCGAGTTGATTGACGCCCCTGAGAATCGCCTGCCGTGACTGCTCGCCGTATGTGATCTGCTTTGCCATTGAGTTCTTCTTCTTTTCTTCTGCCGAATGGAGGATGGACCGCGCAGGCTTGTGATGTTACGTCCCGGCCAGCCTCCAGCGCTGTGCACAATTGAACACCCTCCGGCAGCCGTGATCATCGATCCAGGGCGTAGCGCACCTGCCGGACGAGCTCTGCGGCCGTGAACGGTTTCTGCAGGAACGGAAGCCCCCGGTCGAGCCCCGCGCTGTGCGCGGTGGACTGCTCCGTATAGCCAGACACATACAGGACCCGCAGCGCGGGAGTGAGCACGTGCAGCCGCCTGAGCAGTTCGGGGCCGCCGCAGCCAGGCATGATCACATCCGTCACCACGAGATCGATCGAGTCGGCATGGAGCGCGAACAGCTGTTCGGCGTCGTTGCCATTCGCTGCTTCGAGCACGCGATAGCCGGCATTGTCGAGAATGCGCTTCGAGAGCCGCCGCACACCGGCCTCGTCTTCGACCAGCAACAGCGTCTGCGGCGCGCTCTTGACCGGCGCGACGATCACCCCGGCCCGGCCTCCGTGGATGGAAACAAACGGGTCAGCAGCTCGAGCGCGGTCACGGCCGCCTTGTGAATTTCCTCGAGATCGCGGCGGCGCGGATCGCCAGGCGCCGCTTCAGCGAGCAGGATCTCGGCGAACCCGCGGATGATGGCCAGCTGATTCTTGAAGTCGTGACGGCTCTTGTCGTCGCTGGTCATCGCCCAGAGCCTTCAGAGTGTCATGCGCCCGAACAGCAGGAGCGCGACCGCTTCGCGGAGCCCCTCTCGCGTAAACGGCTTGTCGAGATACGCCTCTTCAGACCAGAGCTGCGGCTTCGCCTCGAAGAGGCGATCGGCGTGGCTCGTGAGGTACAGCACCTTCAAGTCGGGCATCAGGGTGCGGACCCGCCGGGCGAGCTCGTCGCCTTCCATTTCCGGCATGCGCAAGTCGGTAATCAGCAGATCGAGTGCCGGCTGCTTGGCGATGTGCTCGAGCGCCTGCTTGCCGCTCGGCGCTTCGATCAGCGTGACGCGCTCGTCATTCAGGCAGCGAACGACCAGGGCCAGCACGCCCGGCTCGTCGTCCACGGCGAGAATCGCGATCGGCGGTTCCGCCTTCGACGGCGGCACACTACCGCTCCAGCCATTCGACGAGCGCCTGTGGAATCTCGTTGCGAACGATCATGACGCGCAGGACGCGGTCCTCCCGCAGGAGCTCGGCGGCGCCTGTCCGGGCGGCTTCGACCGATGCGTAACGGGCCCACGCCTGGGGCATCCCCGACGCCGATCCGCGTCTCATCGTGGCGACTAGCCTGAACATGCATCAACCTCGTGATTACCTGGGACGACCCGTGAACACCGGCGCGAGCAGAAATTCAGACAACGCATCGGCGGTGGCAAACACCTGTCCCGTCCCGTGGTGCTTCATCTGCAGCGTCTCGCCGCCATCGCCGACAAACGTCACGTCGATGCGATCCTCGCGGGGCGGAAGGCCGTTGGTCAGCGTGAAACGGTAATGGCAGGCCATGGCCGCCGTGTCCAGATTCGGCATGAGCGTGAGCGAGACGGCCGACGGCGCCGGCTTCCGGATCGCGAACCCGCCGTCGGGTGACGTGGCTTCCACGACAATGTCGCGCGCCGGGTCCCCCGCAAACTCCGACCGGAAGGCTTCGATGTCGCGCGTCATCGTCGCGTGAAGCTCGTCGACCAGCCGCCGGCCATTGCGGCGGACGAGATCGGTCTTCCTGGCGGCCTTCTCGTCTTCCCTGAGACGCACCGCGTCCCGCTTCCGCTCGTCATCCGCAATCCTCTTGATCCAGTCGGCAACCACCACGCTCGTATCCATGTCAACGCCCTTCGTAGCCATAGCGGCTCGACGTCTTGAGCCGCCCGAGGTTCCACATCTGGCCGCACGCTTCGCACCGCCAATAGGTGGACGCGTCCACCTTTTCGCTCGCGGTCGTCACTTTCGACGACCCGCAGAACGGGCACGGCGCGGGCACCGGCCGACTCCCGTCTTCGTCGTCACCGGCAAGTTGCCTGTTCACAGGGGGCTTTCGTTTGTTGACGGTTGAGATCCGGTCGCCGGTCGCCGTCAAAAGCGACCGCGGCTCCATCCGCCAAGCGTATACCGCGGGGCTTCCGCGCCGCTGTGCGCTATTGAACAGAGATCGGATTGGACGGACGGCTGAGGTAATGCCGTGGCCCGACCGCGAAGATACGTGGAAGACTGTCTAGTTCAGAATGTCGAACTGCCGCACGTACTTGACGATGAACGCACGGTTGACCGGCCCGAGGCCATTCAGGCTCTCAGTGTCGTTGTAGACCACGAACAAGCCGGTACCCGCGGTCTCGAGCCAATGGAAGCGCAAGTTCGTCGACCATCGCTGGGTGCGATCGTTGTACTGAATCAGGCTCTGCACGAACACCGATGGCGTAAAATTGTAGGTGACCCGCGTGTTCCCGAGGTTCGTGTGGAACGATCCCTCCGGCAGCGTGATTCCCCGGTACGCCCAGGTCGTGTCGAGCGTCAGCCGGCCGCTATCCCGCAGGACGACCTGGAGCGTCGGGCTGTTCTGATCGCCGGTCAGAAAACGGCCGACATCCCACTGCAGACGCGTGGAGGCCCACTTTCTGCTATCGGTATTCGCCACCATCCTGAACCGCAGGCCACCGTGTTCTCCGACCGGCACGACGACTCCGGGATAAATCTCGAACGGAACACGGAATCCTTCCCAGCTTCCATTCAGCGCCGTGTCGATGCGATTCCCGTTCTCCCAATCCCAGTGATTGTCGACGTGAAGCTCGGCATTGCTCAGGCCCCCATCGAGGAAATTGTGCCGGGTGTAGGTCGCGTGCGGCTGCCACTCGCGAAATCCCCAGTTTCGGATCTTCTCCTGCCGCATCGTCTCCTGGAACCGCACGAAGAGGCGGCGGTAGCCATCCTCGTTCTCCAGGAAGCCGACCTCGGGATTGAAATCTTCACCTGTCAGCCCGTACTCGAATCCCGCACGATGCTGGCCATCGTCGGTACTCGGAATCGATGTTGTACGCGTAGTCCCGCCCGTTCAGGCCCGGTGTTTGCGTGCGTGCCCCGAAACCTGACATCGTGAAGTGCTCGCCAACGCCGAGCCGCGCGTCCGCACCCCAGGTCCGGTTCCAGTCCCCTGGGCTCGAGAGATTCCCGGTTGCCGTCCTGTTCACGAACATGCCGCCCACGCCCGAGCGGCTCGGCAACTCCCGGCTCACGCGCAACACCGAAAAGTTGTTCCCCGGACGATCGCCCCTGTCGGCCGTTTGCATGTTCAACACGCCGACGTTGACGCCGTTCACCTTGCCGCTCAGGCGGCCGCCTCCTCTGATCGGCACGAGCAATCCGTTTTCGTCCAGGCCGATACGGCGGCTGAAGAAGAGATCGAGCTCACTGCCCTTCCCGATCGTGAACAGACCCGAGTTCTCCAGGAAGAACGGCCGCTTCTCGGGAAATCGCAGGTTGAAGCGCGAGAGGTTGATCTGCTGCGTGTCGACCTCGACCTGGGCGAAGTCGGTGTTGTAGGTCAGGTCGAGGTTCAAGCTGGGCGTGACCCCGAACTTGGTATCGAAGCCGGCATCCGCTTCCAGGTCGGTTTCGACTCCCGGGGTGAAGCTCCGGTTCGCCGAGGTGACGAAGTACGGCAGCACCTTGAAATTGCGTGGCGTCTGGAGGCTGAGGCCGCGCAGCTCGCCCGCCGATGACAGCCGGGCCAGGTTGTATTCGCGCGGCAGCGGCGCCCAGTAGGTCCGCTCGCGAGTGCGCTGGATGTTGCGAAAGAAATTGAGACCCCACGTCTGCGGGGCGGGCCCGTACCGCAACGTGCGCAGGGGAATCCGGAATTCGGCGCTCCACCCCGTTTCCGTCAGGCTGCGTTTTGACCTCCCAGCTCCCATCCCAACTGGACGCCTGGTCACCCTGGTCGCGCACCTGCGCGTCGTACTCGGCTCCCGCGGCGTTGGTGCCGAACACGAACCCGTTCTGCTGGTCGCGAAAGGTGTCGAAGATCATCTGGAACGAGTCCATCTGCCCCAACCCCGCGTCGCGGCGCGTGTCGGTCGTGACGATGAGCGACGGATCGCGGTCGTAACAGACGACCCCGACGTAGATCGCCTCGTCGTCGTAGAGAATGCGCACCACCGTCCGTTCCGAGCCGGGTTGCCCTTCGAACGGCTCGGCCTGCACGAAATTGTCGAGCGGCGGAGCCTCCTGCCACATCCGCTCGTCGAGCGTTCCATCGACGACCGGAGCCTCGGTGACGTGTGCAGCCGACGCCACGGGGCGGGAACCAGATGTGGCGGGAGCCGCCGCCTGGGACGGGTCGCGCGGTTGCGCCCAGGCGGGCGCTACGCCCGCGGTCGTGACGATGAAGCCCAGGATGAGGGCGGATTTCGACAAAGATGACATGCGGTTGACCAGTATTATGCCCGGGCTTGCCGTGAGGGGTCACGGCCGGGAACCGGCGCCGGTCAAGTATATCGGACGGAAGCCGCCCGGCGCTGTATCGGCATTACAATCTGCGCCGGCTCGAGAGGAGGGACATGCCAGGCGGCAAGTGGTCGGACGATGCATTTCTGAATACGCTGCGCCGTGCGGGAGATCCTCTGGCGGATGAAGCGGTCGCCCGTTTGATCGCCGATGGAGGAAGCGGGGCGGTCGGTCCCATCTTCAGCATGCTGCAGGCCAACGACACCCCGCTCCCCGCTTATGCTCCGCAGCCGCTCGAGGACTTCATGGCGGCCTCGGCGGGTCTGCCGCCAGATATCGACCAGGGCCGTCTGTCGCGTGGCGGCGACGCGTTCCTCCGCAACGCGCTGCCTTCGGTCGTCGTGCTCCTGGCCTCGAGCCTGCCGCGCGGCTACGCGGCGCCCTGCCTGTGCGAGATCCTGTCGATCTCAAGAGATCTCGAGCGGCACCCTTTCGACCGTCTGATGGGCGTTGTCCAGCTGCTCGTCAACATCTCCGACGCGGACGCCTTTCAGCCCAACGGGCGGGCGATCGTCACCGCGCGGAAGCTGCGGCTGCTGCACGCAGGTGTTCGCTCGATGACCGGACGCGTACCGGCCGGCTACCGGGAGACGTTCGGCGTCCCGGTCAATCACGAGGACATGCTGGCGACGATCATGGCCTTCTCTTATCTTCTGATCGACGGCATCCGCCGGCTCGATCTCACCTGAAGGCGGAGGAGGCCGAGGATCTGTATTACGTCTGGCGCATCTTCGCCCTGCTGATGGGCATTCACCCCGACGGGCGCCCGCACGACGACAGTCTGCATCCCCGTCGACGCTGGCAGAGGCCGGCGAGTTCTACGCTTCCTACGTCCGGCGCAACAACAGCAGCCGGACCGGAATCCCTACGGCGTCGTGCTCACTTAGGACAACCTGAAGATGATGAAGGGTTTGATTCCGTGGATCCAACGCCTGCTCGGGCGTCGGCTACGCGCCGCGGATCTGCATGACCGAGCTGATGACGCCTGAAGAACTGGCGCGGGTCGGAGTCAAGCCCTTGATGGCGCACAAGCTTCTCAGGTTGTTTCTCAGCGCCGTTCTGCGGCTGGGCCAGGACGTCGGTGAGCACACGCATTTTGCGGCGCGGCTGGCCCGCCTGCTGCTGCAGGGGATGGTCGAGGTCGATCGCCGCGGCCAGGTTTCGTTCTCGGTTCCGTTCACGCGCCTCGACGTGCGCGGGCCGGCCTTCGAATGATCACGGGCAATCCCCGGCAGAGAGGACGCGCGAATGAGCGGCATCGTGTGGATCAACTGGCAGGAATACACGGGCGTCGAGTTCTTCTTTTACGGGGTGGGCTGCCTTCTCTGGGTGGTCGCCTACGCGATCTACATCCGGAACATCATCCGGTTGAAGTACGTCGAGATGCCGGTCTTTGCGGCTGCTGCGACGTCGCCTGGGAGTTCGTCTGGAGCTTCCTGGCGACGAACAACATGGGCATGCTGTTCCAGGCGGCCAACTACGTCTGGTTCTTCTCGACGCCTGCTTCATCTTCACCTACGGCGTGCTGGGATTCGGCGCGAAGCAATTCACCGTGCCGCAGCTTCAGAAACGGGCGGTCTTCGTCCCCATGTGCCTCGCCATCGCCACGATGGCTGGCGCGGCCACGTGCTTATCCACAGCCAGGGTCTCGACAACGAGGTCGGCGGCCGCGCCGCTTATCTGATCCAGCTCTCCATCTCGTTCCTCTATGTGCCGCTGATGCTCCGGCAGGCGAATCTCGACAACTTCTCGTTCACCGCCAACTGGACCGTGCCGTGGGCTCAGCGCTGGTCGTGGTGTTCTTCTTTCTGCACTATCCGTCGGACTATTTCCTGCTCACGATTGGCACCGCGTCGGCGATCGTGGACGGCGTTTTCATCTACTGTTCGTGCAGAAGCGCCGGCAGCTCGCGGCGCGGGTATAGATCGCTTCTCACATAGATGTAGCGGCTAAGCGATGATGTACTATAGACAGAGTCGCTACAGCGAAGAGCCCGGTGCTTCCAGAAGGGTCAGCAGCTCGCCGGCTGCCCTGAGATCCGGGGTCTCCCACCCTTCGGTGAACGCGCCGTACACAGGAGACAGCAGTGAGCGGGCTTCGTCCAGCGGCCCCTGCTCGCGCCAGATCCGGCTCAGGTCCGCGGCGGCGCGCAGCTCGAAAATTCTCACCCCCTGCGCCCGGGCAACGGCGAGGGACTTCTCGAAGCAGATTTCAACCTGCTCCGCGGCCGCTCCCTCTGCCCGCAGCAGCAGCGCCTGCAGGCGGCGGAGGTCCGCTTCCCAGAAGTGCTCTTCGTGTTCGGTCAACTGCAGCGCCTCCTCGAGGAGCCGGCGGGCCAGTTCCGTCCGCCCGTACTCCAGGCAAGCGGTAAAGGTCCAGGCCAGAAATCGGCTGCATTGGAGATTGCTGCCGTAGGCGGTCCGCATCATCTCGATCGACGAGGCTGCGTCCTGCAGTGCGCGATCGATCTCCGCAGGCGGAGAGGAGGGGCTGATGCCCGTTAAGGCGAGCGAGATCCCCCAATGGACGGTCCAGTAATGGAACGAGTGTTCCGAGCTCAGCGCGATCAGCTCCTGGGCCCGCTGCCGGCTGGTCGCGGCGTCGCGCATCGACGTCGCAAGGATCATCCGGTCCACGAGGGCGACCGACTGGGTGAACGATGAGAAACGGCGGCCCAGCTCGATCGCTTCGTCGGCCTTCTGAATTGGCATATCCGGCAGGCCGAGGAGCTAGATCGTCTCCCCGAGTAAGGAAAGCGCGACGATGCCGATGTCGTAGGCGATCGCCTGGTTGGCCAGGCCTTCGCGGGGGTAAATGGAGAGGAGCCGTTCGAAGCCGTCGCGTGCCTGCTCGAGGTTTCCCAGGAAGAGGTCCGCTGCGGCGCTGGTGTACAGGCCGAGGATCCGCGACTGGCGTCGCCGCTCGCCTCTCCGTAGGCCAGACGCTGCTGACCGAGGTCCCTCGCCTGGAGCAGCTTCCCGCGGCTGGCGTAGAAATTCCACAGCCCGAAGTAGATCTCGTGCGGCACGTTGCCAACCTGACCTGTTAGAGTGAGGATGCCCTCGTGGACGGCCTCGACCTCTGGTTTCGCCAACTGTCCGCGGATCACCCCAGCGAAACCGCGAGCACGCTGCGCAGCGAGATCTCGCGGTGGTCGCGGTCTTGAGATGGCGGCTGCGCTTCAAGGGCTTGCAGCCCGCGCTGGAAGTGTCCGATCGCTTCGGTATGGGCCGAGCGGCCGATCGCCTGCCCGGCCGGCTTCGAGACAGCATCGAAGGCGCGGTCGACTGCGCGCCAGCCATGTAGTGGTGGGCGATTTCCTCGCTTTGCGCCCCTTCGCCGCCGGCGCGCTTCTCCTCGTCCATCGCGGTCGCGATGCGCAGATGGATCTGCTGGCGCTCGCGCCGCAGCAGGGAGTCGTACGCCGCGTCGCGGACGAGCGCGTGCTTGAAGGAATAGCGGGTCTGGGCGCCGAAACCACGCCGGTGGACGAGACCGGACTGCACCAGACGGCGCATCTTGCGTCAAGCGTGACGACGCTGTGGGAAGCGACCGCGGTGAGCAGTTTGAGCGGGAACGCACGGCCGATGACCGGGGCGAGTTGGGCCACTTCCTTGGCGGTCCCGAGGCGGCCGAGTCGGGCGGTCAGCGAGTCGCGAAGGGTTGCGGGCAACTCTCGCCATTCGCCCGAATCGCCGGCTTCGAGCGCGGAGCGGGTCAGCTCCTCGACGAAAAGAGGAACGCCGTCGGTCTGCGCGACGATGTGCTGCTGGACCTCCGGGCGAAGGGGTTGACCCCCTGACAGGAGCAGGATGAGCCGTTCGGTTTCCCGGGGATCGAGTGCGCCGAGCGTCAGCTGGGTCACGCGGGCCCGCGATCCCCACGGTATGTCCAGGGTGTTGGGGCGGATCGTCATGACCAGAAGCAACGGGGCCGTCGCAGTCTGATCGATCAGGCGCTCGAGCCACGCGAGGGTGCTCGCATCGAGCCAGTGGAGATCCTCGGCCAGCAGGATCACCGGCTCCCGTTCCGACATCTCCAGAAGCAGAGCCACCAGGGCTTCCAGTGTCTGCTCGCGCTGGCGTTCCGGTGGCATCGCCGGCAGCGGAGGCCGAACGGAAAGGGGCAAGTCGAGCAGCGACGCGAACAGAGGCAGGGCCTCGCTCAGCGAGAAGGCCCGGAGCAGGGCGTCGAGCTGTTCCAGCGCCGAGGCGCCCGGCCACGACGCCAGCGTGCGCTTCAACAGATTGACCACCGGGTGAAGCGGCGTGTTCTGCGTGTAGGGCGAGCCATGGAGCGAAAGCCATCGCAGCGCGGCGTCGCCCGGAACCCTCGCTCACCCGCTCGCGCAGCGCGCGCAGAAGCCTGGACTTGCCGATGCCTGCCTCACCGCTGAGCAGCACGGCCTGCCCGGTTCCGGCACGGGCCTCTTCCCACCGGTTATCAGCTGGTCCAGCTCGCGCGCCCGGCCGACCAGCGGCGCGAGGTCGAAGGCACTCTCCTCGCCCGAGTCACTCCCTCGCGGACGCGGTATGGGACGAGGCGGTCAGCTGCTCCGGCCGCGGGTGGCAACGGGGCGAGCGCCTCGGTCGAGAAGCCACGCTGCACCAGCGAGCGCGTCGCCGCGCTGATGACCACGGTCCCCGGAGCGGCCGAGGCCTGGAGCCTGAGAGCGACGTCGAGCGTGGCGCCGAGGACGACCGGCTCGGGAGAGTTCGCGCTGACCGAGACACGGCCGGTCCGTGTGGATACCTACCCGCGGAGCGGGCCTCCCACGCCCCCGTGTCGAATCCCCACCCAGGTATTCGCCGGCTTCGGCAATCATGTCGAGGGCGGCGCGCACCGCTCGCCGGGCGTCGTCTTCATGCGCGCAGCGGATACCCGAAGTAAATGAGCAGGCGATGGCCGACCACGTTCCCGAGCGTGCCTTCGTGGCGCTGCGCCACCCTTTGCGCGAGCGGCCGGAGCTGCAGCATCAATTCGTAGAGCGTCTCGGGATCGAACGCCTGGGACGGTTCCGCGCCCGCGCTTCCGGCGTCGGCCAACTCGCAGCAGAGGACCGTCATCTGCCGCCGCTCGCTGCTGGTCAGCGGCGGCGGGCTGTCCGAGCGCGCCGGATCGGCGGGCCAGGCGGCCAGGTGCGTGGTGTCGTTCGTCGCCAGGTTCGCCATCCCCTCGCGCAGTGCGAGGTCGACCGCCCCGGAGCGCTCGAGCCGCTCGAGCGCTGCTGCAACTTCCGCAGTGCTTTGCGGCCGCTGCGCCGGCGCTTTGTTGAGCAGGCGATGCGTCAACTCCGCCAGTTCCCGCGGCGTGGCCGGGTCGATGTCGAGAAGCGGCCGCGGCTCGAAGGCGCAGATCCTCCCCAGCGTTTCGGCCGGGCTTGCCGCATGGAACGGCGAGGTGCCGGTGATCATCTCGTAGAGCAGAGATCCGAGCGAGAAGAGGTCGGACCGGTGATCGATCGCCAGCCCCTGGGCCTGCTCGGGGGACATCGCATGGCAGGTGCCGATCACGACTCCGGGCGCCGAGATATCCTGCTCGCTGTCGCCGCGATAGTCCTTGGCCAGCCCGAAATCGAGGATTTTGGCACGCCCGGCGCCGTTGACCATCACGTTGGACGCCTTCAGGTCGCGATGCACGATCCCCTGCGCATGCGCCGCGGACAACCCTTCCGCGATCTCGCGGGCCAGCCGCACCGTGCGGGACAAGCTGCAGCAGACCCTCGCGGAGCAGCCGGTCGAGTGTCTATCCCTCGCCCAGTTCCATCACGGTCCAGTCGCCCTGCTCCGTCTCCACGATGTCGTAGATGTGGACGATCGACGGGTGATTAAGGCGGGCGGCCATCCGCGCCTCGCGGCGGAAGCGGAGAGCCCTCGTCGGGTCGACGAGATCGGGAAGCAGTCGTTTGATCGCCAGGGGCCGCTGCAGCGCCTCGTCAAATGCGCGGTAGACGGCGCCCATTCCCCCCGCACCAAGGCATTCCTCGACGCGGTAGTTGCCGATCCGTGAGGGCAGCCCATCCTGACCAGCGTCTGACGACAGATTCACGGACGCATCTTAGTCCATCGTCTTTGTCGATCGCAGCGATGCGCGAACCAGGTCTGGAGCGTGCGCATCCCACCACGCTCGCGCTCTCTCGTCGGTCCAGTCCGCTTCGCCGGAAACGCGCGCAAGCCGGGCATCGAGATCGAGGGCCGAGGACGGCCGCCCTGCCGGGTCCTTCTCGAGACACGTCATCAGGATGGCCTCGAGATCCCCTGGAATGGGCAACTCCGAGACCTGTGACGGTGGTACCGGTGGCGTCTGCAGGTGGTGGAGGAGCATCTGCGCCGGAGTGTTCGCCTGGAAGAGGAGCTGTCCCGTGAGGGCCCAGTACGCCGTGCATCCCAGCGAGTAGAGGTCGCTCCTGCCGTCGACGGGCTGCTCACCGGATATCAGCTCGGGCGCCATGAACGCAGGAGTGCCTTGCAGCAGCCCCTGATTCGTGACGATGGTCGCTTCCTGCCCCGGTTGATCCTTGACGATCCCGAAGTCCAGCACCTTCAGGTAGTCGTACTCCGATCCGAGACGCGCGATGAACAGGTTGGCGGGTTTGATATCACGGTGCACGAGCCCGTGCTGGTGCGCTTCGGCGAGCGACCGGCACGCCTGGCGCAGCAGCTTCGTGACCCGTTCGGCTGGCTGTGGTCCGAACCGCGTGACGATCTGGTGCAGGTCGAGACCTTCGAGCAGTTCCATCACGTAGTAGAAGCTGCCGCTGTCGTTCACGCCGAAATCGTAGAGTTGCACCGTGTGCGGCGAGCGCAAGCCGGCCGTGACCTGCGCTTCGCGCTGGAACCGCCGCACCAGCTGCTCCTCCGCCGGACGAGACTGCGTGCCGTGGCGAATGAGCTTGACGGCCGCGGGGCGCGCCAGGAGCCGGTGTTTTCCCAGCCACACCTCGCCCATCCCGCCCGATCCCAGAAGGGTCACGAGCCGGTAGCTGCCAACGGCGAGCCCTTCGTCGAGCAGTTCCTCGTTGATCTCGAGGATCGTGCTCCTGCAGACCAGGATCCCCCGCTCGAGCACCGAGCGCAGCTCGCGGACGTTTCCCGGCCATGCGTACGTCGCGAGTCGCTCCAGGGACTCTGACGAGACACCATCGATCACCTTGCCAAGTTGCCGGGCGTGCCGGCGGACGAAGACGTCGACGAGAACCGGAATGTCCTCGCGCCGGTCAACGAGCGCGGGCACGGCGATCTGGTTCCTGGCGAGCAGGCCCAGCAGCGGACCGCCGCGCCCGCTCTGCGCTTCGCGGGTGAGGTTGCGAGTGGTGGAAGCGATCACGCGCACGTCCGGCACCGTCGCGTCGCCGCCGGCGCGCGCCCGCTCGTGATTCTCCAGCTCCTGGTAGAGTTCCAGCTGAAGACGGGGCGGAAGCTCGAAGACGGCGTCGAGAAACAACGTGCCGCCCGTAGCGAGCTCCAGTTTGCCCGACAGCAGCGAGGTCCCTGGCCCGTCGGGCGACCTCGAGTCCGCCGCGTGCCGGCTCTCGGTGTGCAGCTCGGGACAGCTGACGAAGATGAACGCGCCCGTGCGCCCGGAAGCCGCGTGTATCGCGTGCGCCGACGCCTCCTTTCCTGCCCCGGGAGGGCCCACCAGGAGGAGCGGATCGGTTCGCGCCGCCCCCTGGGCAATGGCGTCGCGCAGGGCGCGGATGGCCGCACTGTCGCCGAGCAGCGGGCCCTCGATGCGGCTGCGAGCGCTGCTGAGAAGTTCTTCGGCGACGCGCAGCTCGCGCTCGAGCGCTGCCGTGCGCTCCGCGACGCGCGCTTCGAGCGATGTGTTCGCCGCCTGCAGGGCCTCGGCCGCTCGTTGCTTCTCCTCGTAGAGGCGCGCGTTGTTGATGGCGCTCGCGATCTGGTTGGCGACGATCGAGACGAGTCCGCGATCGTGCTCGCTGAAGGTGTAGCGCACCGGGCTCTCGATCGAAAACACGCCGATCAGATCGTCGCGAATCAGCAACGGAATGGCGATCTGGCTCTCCGCGTTGGGCAGCCCGGGTACGGGCACCGCATCGCCAAGCTCCTCGCCCCGGCCGGCCTTCATCATCTGGCGCCGCTGCGCGGCGGCGTAGGCACGCTGCTGGCCGAGATTGTTCACGTACAGCATCTTGTGCTTCTTGGCCACGACGCCGATGACGCCCGTGCCGATCCTCGCACGTCCGCCGACCGCCTGATTCTCATAGCCGCGGCTCGCCACCACACGCAGGGTCGCGCCGCCGGGCTCGACGAGCAGGATGATCGCGTGATGAAACTCGAACAGCTCGTCCATCGTCCTGAGCGCGATGTCGTAGATCTCTTCCAGGTCGAGAGTCGAATTGACTTCGGCGGAAACGCGTTGCAGAACGCGGAACTCCTCTATCTGGCGGGCGAGCTTTGCGGTCTTCCGGGCGAGGGCCGCCGGATCGTGCGCGATCGGTGTCTCGGACTGCTCCGGCTCGTCGGCACCGCGGCCGGACTGTATCGCCGGGTCGTCCTCGTCCTCGGGAGCGGACATGGCGTCAGGAAGCGGCCCACTCCGGATACGGCACACGCTCCACCGAGATCACGCGGTAAATGTCGGCCGCCCGCAGTTTGAAGATGCCCGACATCCCCGTCATCGAGGCGATGGCCTCGATTTGCATGTCCATCGCGTCGAAGACCGGACCCTCTGTCTCGGAGTGCTGGAACTCGAGCTGAAGAATCCAGCTCGTGCGCCCGATCATGTCCCCCACGGAGACGTAGGCCCTCGGATTCTCACGGACGTTGCGAATGGTCTTGCTGAAGAACTGGAACGACAGCGCGGCGTGGGTCTCGTCCACGTAGTAGACCTGCGAGATGACCGTGACGTTCGGTACTCCGTCAGCGGAGCACGTCACCATGACCGCCGGAACACCGTTGTCCAGCACGGGACGGATTTCGTCGGGAAGGCGGGTCGCCGGCGTCACGCGTCCGCCGGCGGCACGAGGCGCTTACCGGCGCCAGGGCCGGGCGTCTGCGCATAGATCTCCATCACTTCGAACTCGACGGCGAGCTCCGGCCTGGAGACGAAGGCTCCCGCGAGGTTTCCGGGCAACCCCGGGTACACCGCTTTCATGCTCTTCATGAATCGCTCGCGAATGCGGTCCACGACGTCGATGTCCTCGGGTAGCGCAGGCCGGTGACGCAGATACCGGCCCTTGAACTGATAGGTTTCATGGGCCGGGAAGTCCTCGACCGTGACGGCAAGCGCGCCGTTTTCCTGAAGCGATTCGACAAGGCCGGCCGTGGATGTTGCGGGGATGAACGCGGTCATGGTGCGTCCGTCGCCGCCGATGCTCCACCCTGAGACCCGGTGGCCGAAAGGCACCAGATCCCGGTTGTGAGTCCCGGCGAAGGCCACGTTGGCCCGCTCGAGAAACTGGGCGATCTTTCCTGGAATCATGAGGGGTCCGGCCGGCGAGTGAGTCTCCTGCACAGATTCGGCTCTCTGCATAGAATCCTTGCCCGCTGTCAAGGCTATGAAATCCCCTACGAGGGGTCAAGCCAGGCGGCCGGAGGGGCTACGGAGCTAGAGAGCGCGACCGACCTCGTGGCGGGTCTCGTCGTGCGCTTTGGTACGGTCGGTCCGGATCACGAACGCCGTGAGCTCGATGACGCGGTCGCCCTTGAAGCGGTAAATATCGCAGAAGGAATACGAGTGGGGCATGGAGTCGTTCGGTTCCCTCATCATCAGGTCGCCGCGTGTGATCACCACGTCGCCCTCCGCCACGACCTGCTGAATCGTGAACTGCGGAGGTTCGGGATCCATCGAGGCCATCCATTTACGGATGGCGTCTTTGCCCTTCACGCTCGTATCGCCGACCATCGTCCAGGTGAAGTCGTCTGTACAGAACGACAACACTTTTTCCAGATTGTTCTCGGCGAATCCCTTATTGATCTGCTCGACTATGGCCTTGCGGTCTGCCGCCATCGAACCCTCCTTGTTGGAAGAAAACGTATCTTCCCTTCTGATGCAAGGCAGCGACCAGCAGGCAGGAGCTCGACAGAAAGCCGGGGTTTACCGACGGCCGGCCAGCCGACGCTTCACGTCCTCGGTCACCGTCCAGAGGTGAAGCTCGTACACGCCGCCATCGTCGCTCATCACCGAGATCGTCTTGTCCGGAGCCCAGTCGCCCATCGTGAACCGGTGCGACACGATGCGTGAGCCGACCTTCAGGTCTCTCCACAGAACGGGCCGGATCAGCATGTTGAAGTGGTCCCCCATGTACAGGAATACGACGGTCACGTCCGACAGGTCCTTGACATCCAGGGCATCCCCGAGCCGTACGTCGATCCGATCGTCGAGGCCAGCGGTCTTGACGTTGACCCGGGATTCCGCTGCGCGCGCGGGTTCGATATCGATGCAGATCGCCCGACGCGCTCCCCGCTTGATCCCCGCGATGGTGATGCGCGCATCGCCGCACCCGGGCTCGTACACGACGTCGTCGCGAGTGATGCCAGCCAGCTCGGCCATCGCCTCGGCGACGTCGGCGGGTGTCGGCACGTAGATCACGCGCACCCGGTCGTCAGGATCGTCGATCGTGAGGTCGACCGTCACAGGCTCGCCCGCACGGAATGAAACGGTCTTGCTCCGCGTCATCGTCGTGTAGGTGTTCGGCTGCCAAGTCGCCGTGACCGTGAATTCGTGAGTGGTCCCCCCCGCGAACGGGCCGGTCTCGAAGCTCCGGGACGTGCCGGCTTTCCCGATCGTGTCGCCATCGACGATGAGCTCGGTGTTGTCCTCGGGGACGAGCACCGTAATGCGCGATGTCACGCCGACGGCGGCTGTAGAGGTCGTCTGCGCGGAAGGGGGCGGAGCAGCCGCGCGCGGCGTTGCGGCAACGCCGATCCCGGATAGGAGGATTCCGCTGAGAATCAGGATTCGGTGGATGATCATCACCAGTGCTCTCGATCTATTCGTTGCAGTATTCGTCCACGGAAAGCTGAGATTATAGCGCGGCCTGCCGAACTTGCCTGGCCCTCGAAGATCATGTGGCCAGCGCGGACTGCCAGGCCTCGAGGTACTTGTACCCGCTGCCGGTGTTGAAGAGCACGACTGATTCGTGGCGCCCGATCTTTCCCTGGTCGAGCAGTTTCTGTACCGCGACGAGCCCGGCACCGCCTTCGGGCGCGGCAAAGATACCCTCGAGGCGTGCCATATCGCAACACGCCGCCATCAACTCCTCGTCGCTGGCCGCGATCGCCTCGCCGTGGCTGGCATAGATGTCGGCCAGAATCAGGAAGTCGCCGAGCGCCTTGGGCACACGCAGCCCCGAAGCGACGGTGGCGGCGTTCTCCCAGAAGTCCGACGCCTCAGCGTGCCGCTCGAACGCTTTGACGATCGGGGCGCAGCCCTCGGCCTGAGCGGCGATCATGCGCGGGCGGCGGCTGCCGGTCAGGCGCATCGCCTCCAGCTCCGCGAATGCCTTCCACATGCCGATCAGGCCGACGCCTCCGCCCGTCGGATAGACGATCACATCGGGCAGTTCCCCCGCGAGCTCTTCCCACAGTTCATACCCCATCGTCTTCTTGCCTTCGATGCGATACGGCTCCTTCAACGTGGACACCTCGAACCAGCCGTTCTGCGACGCGTTCCTGGCGATGAACCTGCCGCAGTCGGAGATCAGGCCGTCGATGAGGCGCACATCCGCGCCGAATGCGCGTGATTCGAGGATGTTGGCGACGGGCGTGTCCGCGGGCATGGCGATGACGCATCGGAGGCCGGCGTGTGCCGCATACGCTGCCGCCGCCCCACCGGCGTTGCCGGCGGTTGGAAGGGCGATCGTCTCGATCTCGAGCGCCCTGGCCATGCTGACTGCGGCCGAGAGCCCACGGGCCTTGAACGAACCGGTCGGGTTCAGTCCTTCGTCCTTGATGAAGAGCTTCTCGAGGCCGAGACGCTCTCCGAGGCGGCGGGCGTGCACGAGCGGCGTCATGCCCTCACCGAGCGTGACCGGGATCGCCGCGGGCAGCACTTCCTCGTAGCGCCACATCGAACGGGATCGCGCCTGGAGCGCTTCGAGGGTCAGCGTTTGTCGAGCGGTAGCGAGGTCGTACCGGGCGAGGAGCGGGGAGTCACAGACCGTGCAGAGATTCTGCGCGGGGGAGTAGCCGACGATGTTGCCGCACGTGGACCGGGAGCATTCGAGATGCGACAGGGTCGAGGACATCGCGCGAGAGTCTAACACCCGAAGGCGGCCGCCCCGCGAGCGCGCAGACGCTCGACGCAGTTGACGTGAATGTTTCCGCGGCATAGGCTCCGCGCTTATGGAACCGTTCGCGGATTGTGGTCGTGGTGAACTGGTTCGATGAGCTACGGGCCAGGGTTCCGCGCTGAGGCGGCGTCGACGCTGGCGATGCAGGTGCGCGGTTTTGTCGCGGGCTATGGTTTCTCGAACAACATTCGATAGTCCCGCTGATAAATGGCCGTCCCTGCCAAACGCAGCGCGAGATTGCGAAGCGGCACCGGCAGGGCCCGAATTCGATCCCTGCGGTGTGTCCGCTGCTGCACCCAGCGGATCCGAGCGCGCCGGCGATTGCTGAACGCCGACAGGGCCTCCTCCAGCGAGCCATGCAGAGCCAACAACTGGGCCAGCACCAGCGCATCTTCCAGCGCCATGGCCGCACCCTCGGCCATGTTGGGTGATGTGGCGTGCGCCGCATCGCCAAGAAGGACGACACGCCCACAAATCGCGCTATCGACGACGATTTCCTCGATCGGGGAGAAATGGATTGCGTCGAAGTTCTCGAGCTCTGTGAGGATGCTCGGCACCGGGTCCCCGAAGTCGGCAAAGAGCAGACGAAACCGGTCCAGATCCCGTCCCGTGGGATCTTCCACTGTTGGGATGGCGAGATCCGCATAGCAGTAAAGACGATTCGGTCCGACGGGCATCGCCAGGAACGCGCGTCGCGAGGCGAGCATCGCCGTCCACGTCTTTATCCCGCAGGATTGATCGACAAGAAATCGCCAGCTCACCTGGCCGAGATGTCGCGGAAGTATGCTGCCAAAGACGAGTTGTCGGATGGATGAATGGATCCCGTCGGCTCCGATGACGAGGTCATACGTGCCAGTTGAACCATCAGCGAAGGTCACGTCGACCCCGCCATCCTGTTGACTCAGCGTTGTCACGATGGTGCCGAGCCGCATCGGGACGCCCGCGGCGCCCTCGAGGAGAACGTGATGAAGCTCACGGCGAGCGATGCCCACGCACACGCCGACCCGGTTCCAGAGCTTTGCCAACTCGATTTCTGCCAGCTGTCGTCCCGTGTGATCCAGGATTCGCTGATGGGACATACAGACGGCTCGAGCGAGCACCGTATCCGCAAGCCCCAACGCCTCGAGAGCGCGAACGCGCGTTCCCGGGGAGGTACAGGCCGGTGCCGCGCGTTGGCCACGACGTCGCACGCTCGATGATTTCCGGAACGAAACCCTGTTCTCGCAGTGCCCGGCCGAGTGCGAGACCCGCGATTCCGCCACCGACAATCAGGATCCGTGAAGGCGGCGGCATTGGCGTTGGCCAACTCGCTTCTAAGTCCGCGCTTTCTTGAATTCCGCGGCTCGCGGCAGCACTCCGCTCCCCGGGCTCATCTCTGTCGGGGTGGCTTGTGCCTCGGCGGCCTCCGCCTCAGCGAGAAGCCGTCGACGCAGACGCAGCTCGCGATCGATGGCTGACCCACGTTTCCCCTTCGCGATGAACTGTGGCAGGACGCGTGGCGATCCCCGGAATGCGGCCCCGAGCGCCCACCAAAGCACGTGTCGAACAGGGAACGTCTCAGTGGGCGAGAGTCGATGCTCCATCGTGGCCGCGAGACGGGCGCGCAGAGCGGGCACCTTCGCGGCACGAGCAAAGACGACTTGCTGAAGATCCGAGGGAGGCCCCAGCGCCCCTTCGTCCTGTCCGAGAAAGAAGAACGGCAGCGCCTCGACGTCCCGCGCCCGCCACCACCGAATCAACGCCGCGTCGGTTCCCCGGGCGATGGCCGCGGCGAGACTACGCGCCTGGAGAAGAGCCTCCGTGATGCCGTCTCCGATGACGAACTCCTTGTGATGGCCAGCATCGCCCACCAGCGTCCACCCGCTCCCGGCGCCTCTTCGAAAAAAGTACCGTTCCTTCAGCGTGCCGCGGACCGCCCCATCCGGCATTGTCCCGGCGATCAGCGGGCCGGTTGTGGAATCCGAGGCCAGATCGGCGATAAGGGCTGCGTCAGGATTGGTGCGCCATGACATCGCCTGCTCAACGGACGGCAGACTGCCGATGAGAAGCTGATCGTGATCGGTCTGAAAGATCACGCGGACGTGACCCTCGGTGTTTGCGACGTACATCCCGAATGGATAGGCCGGATCCGTGCGCCAGAACGCAGGAGCGTTCCAATAGCCCCAATACATCGCGCGCGGGGCATCGTACGCGAGGTACTCCTCGGCATCGACCTGGCGTGCGATCGTGGAATGCCTGCCATCGGCTCCCACAACGAGGCTCGCGCGAAACACGCGCTCGTGACCTGTTGGCCCGGCGACTCGCACGCCGACAACGCGATCCCCGTCGCGCAGGAGCGATGTCACCCGCGTTCGGTCAAGGACCTCGACTCCCGCTGACGCTGCCGCGTCATGCAGGAGACCGTCGAGCCGCGCCCGGCGGGGACAGTACTCCGCTCTCTCATCGGGGAACTCGATGTCGACGAAGGCCTCGTTTTTTCGCAGCCGCACAACATGCGTCGGCGGCGCCACCGCGCGGACTGCGTCGCCGACACCCACGTCGTCGAGAACGTCCAGACCTGGCGGATGGATCGTGTGAGTCGACAGGATCTGATCGCTCGGAAGCCGGTCCTTGTCCAGAAGCAAGACGGAAGCCCCGGCTCGGGCGAGGAACGTCGCCAGCGTTGCACCGGCGCACCGAGCGCCAACAATGACGACGTCATAACGGGACTCTGTGGCCATGGTCACGCTCCAGCGGCTCGTGTGCTCAGTTCGTGCGACGCCCGCTCGTGCCGGATGCCCAAAGGTGTTGCGCCGCGTAGGCGCGCCACGGCCGCCAGCGCTCGGCCATGGCGAGCAGTTGGCCGGATGTCGGCCTCTTGCCTTCGGAATCGGTCAACGCGCGCAACAGGCCGATGTCGCCGGCCGGGAACGCATCCGGCTCGCGCAGTTCACGCATCGCGATGTACTGCGCGGTCCACTCGCCGATGCCGGGGAGTGCACGAAGCTGTGCCACACATTCCGTGAGGGTTCGTCCGGCGCCAAGGACGTGCGGATCCGCAACAACGGCCGCCGCGAGCGACGCCAACGTCGCGGCGCGCATCCGCGGCATCGGCGAGCGCCGTCAGGTCCGTCGACGCCACATCTTCAGGACGAGGAAAGACATGGGTCAGCCCCTCCGTGTTCAGGCCGCTGCCTGCCAGCGCCGCGCCGCAGCGCGTCACGAGCTTCCCTGCAAGGCCGACCGCGGCGGCCACCGTGATTTGCTGACCGAGCACGGCCCGAACGGCGAGCTCGAACCCGTCCCACGCACCTGGTACCCGCAGGCCCGGTCGCGCCGCCACCAGGGGGGCGAGGACGGGATCCTCGGCGAGCTGCGCGTTGACCGCTTGCGGGTCGGCGGCGAGATCGAACACGCGCCGCACGCGCGCAATGATCGTCGGCAGCGCCGACAACCGTGAGAATCGCATCCCGACCCGAAGCGCGTGCCCGGCGGCGGGCTCCACCGCGACAACGCCGTGCACCCCCGCGATCTCGATCGTGCGCGCATAGCGATCGTTCGAGACGACTTCGACACCCGGGATGGCGCGAGCCTTGAGGAACGCGACCATCGTGGCCCAGTCGTATGGGGGCCGATAGCGTAGAAGGATGGTGATTTCGCCATTCTGTCTGGACGATACGCGGCGGCGGTGGCGCGCCGCAGAGCACAGGGCGGACGGTCAAAGAGCCGTTGGAAGATTTCGTTGAAGCGTCGGATGCTGCCGAATCCAGACGCCAACGCCACTTCGGCCATCGGCAGGCGCGTCTCATGAATCAGTTGCTTCGCCAATAGGACACGTCGTGTTTGCGCGACCGAGACAGGGGACGCACCGAGATGCTGTCGAAACAACCGGCGGAGCTGTCGCTCGCCGACGCCCAGGCGTTCGGCGAGGCGATCGATACCGCCTTCATCGAGTGCGCCTCGGTCGATCAGCGCCAACGCCCTCGATACGGTGTTCGACGTCCCGCGCCAGGCGGCAAACTCTGGCGCCGTTTCCGGCCGACAGCGCAGGCACGGGCGGAAGCCAGCTTCCTGCGCCGCTGCTGCCGTCGCGTAGAACGTCATGTTTTCCCGTTTCGGCATCGGTGCCGGGCAGATCGGACGGCAATAGACCCGGGTTGTCCTGACCCCGCCAAACAGCCGACCGTCGAAGCGCGGGTCGCGAGTACGGAACGCGCGATAACACGCGTCAACATCGAGGTCCATGACCCGATCGTTGCTCCCGGTCGCGCCGAGTGTCTAGCGGTTTTCGGACATCATCGCCAGGCCATGAGAACCGGGAACTGCATGGGACAATCGTCGCAGCGGAGGACCTTCGCCGACCATGACCGCACGCGCCGACCGCTTGACAAAGCGCGCCAGAACCGCAGGCACAGCCAGTATCCGTTCGATCGTCCTATCCTGCGAGCAGCGCGCGCGTTTTCATCGATGCGCTCGAACGGCTGGACTACAGTGTGGAGTCCTTGCTCTGCGACGCGGGGATCCGTCGAGCGGATTTGGATGACCCGGACGCGCGCATACCGTGTGCGCACTGGGGCGCGATGTTTCGCCAGGCGCTCGCACTCCGGCCGATGAAGAATGCGGGTGTGCGGCTCGCGACGGTCACGCCGTTCGGGGCTTTCCCGCTGATTGACTACCTGATTGCGACATCCCAGAGCGTTGGCGAGGGGCTCACGCGTCTTGCGCACTATCTGCGTCTCGTCGAGGCTCGATCCGTTCCCGTCCTGCGCGAGGACGAGGACCCGATTCGGGTGTTGCTCGAGGGCCCTGATACCCCGTTCTCGGCCGAGTTCACCGTGACGATCAACCTGCTGCTCTGCCGTGAGGAAACGAACGGCCGGTTTCATGCGGCCTACGCGAGCTTCTGTCACGAGCCGGATGACGTTGCAGAGATGGAACGGGTGCTCGGTTGTCCGGTGCACACAGGCGCGTCCTGGAACGGGTGGGCGCTGTCGCGCGAAATGTGTCAGCTTCCGCTCCGGCGTCGCGACCCCGTCCTGGGCCGGCTGCTCCAGCGACAGGCTGACGAGGCAATCGCCCGCCTTCCGCCGACGAACGGTGTGGCGCTCGATGTGCGGCCGGGCGCTCGCATCGCGCGTCGGGGGTGGCGACACGCGGATCCACACAGTCGCTCGGAGTCTTGCGATGTCAACGCGGTCACTGCAACGGCGTCTGGCTGCTGCAGGCGTCTCGTACCAGCAGCTGCTCGATCTGGCAAGGAAGGCCGCGGCTGAGCGCTATCTGGTCGACTCGCCGCTATCGATCGGCGAGGTCGCGTATTTGCTCGGCTATTCGGAGCCGGCGGCCTTCACTAGAGCGTTCAGACGATGGAACGAAGAAACACCTCAGGCGTTCCGACAGCGTCAACCAATGATGAGCACGCAAATGAGCGGCGGCCGGCCACGTGTGGGCCATATATATGGGTTCCGTGCTGAGCATCGTCACGCCGATCCTCAGGCGCGCGAGAGCTGGGCGGTGATGTAGTCGCGCACCGAGGTCATTTGAAACGGAAACAACCGGTGGCTGGTCGTCATGTCGATCGCGTCACCACGGGCACACTGGAGCATCAACCCGGCAAACGACTTCTGAAGGGGATCCGTCGCGGCGTCCATCTGCGCCTCGAGCGCCGATTCGGGAACGCTCTCGGTCGCGATCTCCCCTGCTCCCGACGCTTCGAACAGCCGGACGACTTCGCGCAGGCTGAGCGCCTGTGGGCCGCCCAGCTCCACGACCATGTTGCGCACGCCCGGTCCGGTCGTCGCGCCCGCCGCGGCGCGCGCCACATCACGATACGAGATCCAGCTGATTGGCCGGCGGCCGTCGCCGTACAACCGGACCTTGCCGTTGGCGACGTCGAACCCCAAGGCTGGCGTCAGCCAGATCTCCATGAAGTATGACGCCTGAATGATCGTGTAATCCATGCCGGATGCTTTCAAGGCATGCTCCACGTCGCGCTTGGCAGCGGTCAACGGATACTGAACGGTGGGATTTTCCCGAAACGAGATGTACACGACGTGTTCGACGCCCGCCGTACGGGCCGCATCGACGAGGGCCAGCTGTCCGCTCCGGTCCACGCTCTCGATGGAATCCCCCGGTTGCCTGGAGAACGTCGAAGACGCGGTCGAGACGACCGACTGCACCCCCGTGCACGCGCGAGCCAGCGACGCGTGATCCTTGAGATCGCCCTCGACGAGCTCCACCCCGAGCCGCTCGAGCTCCGCGCGCCTGGCCTGATCCGACGTTCGCCGAACCAGGGCACGAACGGGACGGCCCGCCTCCGTGAGCCGCCGGCAGATGTCATGTCCCAGTAGCCCGGTTGCGCCAACCACGAGTGTTTTCATCACATGCCTCCTGAGGGATAGGTTGCAGCCATCGACGACCGGGCGGCAGTATGGGCATCAGCTTAAGGGAATCCGCTCCCGCGCGATCCGCCAAATCTGCAACTCCGCGCGGCCGCTGCTCGACGACCGGCGGTCCAGTCTGCGCCCTCGGTTAGACTCCTTAGCGCTTTTTCAATCGATATAGCGCGGTATGCGACCACGTCGACCGTGCACGTCTACGCGATCGCCCGCACCTCCAGCCGCCTATGACACGTTGTCGTGGAACGGGACCACCTGGACCGCGGCATCCCGAACTTCCTCCAGAAATCGGTTCAACGTCGACCCCTTCCAGAGAATTTCCCAGCGGTTCCGCGCGGTCTGGCCGAAGATCACGTGCGTAATGCCTTCGCGATTGGCGAACGCGATCAACCCATCGCCGGGCTTGTCCGCTTTCACACGCACGACCGTGGCTCCCAGGCTTTCCGCCAGCGCGATATTACCGGCGAGCGCCTCGCGCTCTGCAGGCCGGATATGGCCCGGTGCCTCGCGCGGCGTCTCTACGTATACGGCATACCACCTGGCGTTGAGACGCGCGGCGATCCGGGCGCCCGCCCGGATGACGCGCGCGGCCTCGGCATTGGAGCTCATACACACCATCACTCGCTCCGGAATCAGCGCCGGCTCCAGACCCTCTCGCCTGCGATAGCTGGCCGCCTTCTCGCCCACTTCGTCGGCCACCGCGCGCAGCGCGAGCTCGCGGAGCGTCGACAGGTTGCCCTCTCGAAAGAAGTTCGTGAGGGCCTGTTCGACCTTTTCGGGCCGGTACACCTTCCCTTGCCGCAGCCGGCTCCTGAGCTCCTCGACGGTGACGTCGACGTTGACGACCTCGTCAGCCCGGTGGATGAACGTATCGGGAACGGTTTCGCGCACTCGAACGCCGGTCGTGCGGCCGACCGCGTCGTTCAGCGACTCGATGTGCTGAATGTTCACGGCCCCCATGACACTGATGCCGGCGTCGAGTAGTTCCAGAACGTCCTGGTACCGCTTCTCGTGCCGGCTGCCCGCAACATTGCTGTGCGCGATTTCATCGACCACACAGAGCTGAGGCTTCCTGGCGATGATCGCGTCGAGATCCATCTCCTCGAGCACGACACCGCGATAGTCGATGCGGCGCTTGGGAATCACTTCGAGATCGCCCAGTTGCGCGTCCGTGTCGGCGCGGCCGTACGTTTCGACGAGCCCGATGACGACGTCGACGCCTTCGCGGCGGAGCAGATGCGCATCCTGCAACATCGCGTAGGTCTTGCCCACGCCTGGCGCCGCCCCGATATAGATCCGCAGCCGCGGGCGCTTCTCGCTTTGCAGCCGCTCCAGCAGCTGCTCGGCCGATCGTCGAAGCGGCTCCGTCACGCCACCATCCTAGCCGCGCGCTCGACGCCGGCTCACGACTTTACGGACTCTTTACGGATTTCTGACCGCCGCTTTAGGTCACGCGGGTCTACCGTCGGATCGATATGGCCGATGCGCTGTTCCTCGTCGTGACCGTTGTCTTTTTCGCGCTTGCTGCCGCGTATGTCGTGGCGTGCAGGCGCATCGGGTAGCGCGATGACGTCTGAATATTTCATCGGGCTGCTGGTCGCGGTGGGCCTGCTGGTGTACCTGGCAGCCGCGCTGTTGCGGCCGGAGAAATTCTAACCATGACCGCGAACGGATGGCTCCAGATTGGCGCGTTCCTGCTTGCGATCTTCGCAGTGACGCCGGTCATCGGGCGGTTCATGACCCGGGTGTTCAACCGCGAGCGGACGTGGCTCGATCCGTTGCTGCGTCCGGTCGAGCGCCTGACCTACCGCCTGACCGGCGTGGACGAGAAACAGGAGATGCGTTGGACCGAGTACGCCGGTGCGCTCCTGGCTTTCAGCGCCGTCTCGATGCTGGCCCTCTACGTGCTACAGCGTGTCCAGGGCGTGCTGCCTCTCAATCCGCAGGATTTGCCCGGCGTGGCGCCGGATCTGGCCTTCAACACCGCGGCGTCCTTTTCGACGAACACGAACTGGCAGTCGTACGTCGGCGAGACCACGATGACCTATCTGACACAGATGGCCGGGCTCGCGTACCACAACTTCATCTCGGCCGCGGTCGGCATCGCTCTGGCGATTGCGTTCGTGCGCGGCATTGCGCGGCAGGAACAGGAGACGATCGGCAACTTCTGGGTGGACATGACCCGGGCTCTCCTGTGGGTGCTGCTTCCCTTCTGCATCGTCGGCGCGCTGCTGCTCGTCTCGCAGGGTGTCGTGCAGAACTTCAGAGCCTACGACGTGGTCGAGACGCTCGACGGCGGCCAGTCAAACGATCGCACAGGGTCCGGTGGCGTCACAGGAGATCATCAAGCAGTGGGGCACCAATGGCGGCGGATTCTTCAACGCCAACAGCGCTCACCCGTTCGAGAACCCGACGCCGCTCTCGAACTTTCTTCAGATGTTCGCGATCTTCGCGATTTCCGCGGGTCTCACCTGGACACTCGGCGACATGACCGGCTCGCGCCGGCACGGCTGGACCGTGTGGGCGGCCATGGCATTTCTCTTTTTGACGGGTGTGACGGTCGCGTACTGGGCCGAGGCGCGCGGTAATCCGCTGCTCGCGGTTGCCGATCAGCAGAGCTCGGCGCTGCAGCCCGGCGGCAACATGGAAGGCAAGGAGGTGCGGTTCGGCATCGCCAACTCGGCGTTGTTCGCAGTGGTGACCACCGATGCGAGCTGCGGCGCCGTCAATTCGATGCACGACTCCTACACGCCGGTTGGCGGCATGGTGCCGCTGGTCAATATCATGCTCGGTGAAGTGATCTTCGGCGGCGTCGGCGCCGGGCTCTACGGCATGCTCCTTTTCGTCGTTCTCTCCGTGTTCATCGCGGGGCTGATGGTCGGCCGTACGCCCGAATACCTCGGTAAACGGATTGAAGCGTTCGATGTGAAGATGGCGATGCTGGCCATCCTGATCGCGCCCTTGACGATCCTGGCGCTTAGCGGCATCTCGATGGTCTCGCCGTCCTTCGGGACCGCGAGTCTCGCGAACCCGGGCCCTCACGGCCTGTCCGAGATCCTCTACGCCTACACGTCCGGCGCAGGGAACAACGGCTCCGCGTTCGCCGGGCTCTCGGCCAACACGCTCTGGTACAACACGACGCTTGGTGTCGCCATGCTGTTCGGGCGATTCCTGATCATCATTCCGATGCTGGCGCTCGCCGGCAACCTGGCGCGCAAGAAGCGAGTGCCGCCGTCGGCGGGCACGTTCCCCGTGACGACCCCGCTCTTCGCAACGTTGCTCGTCGGCGTCATCGTGATCGTCGGCGCGCTGACGTTCTTCCCGGCGCTCAGCCTGGGTCCGATTGTCGAGGAGCTCCAAGTGCGACAGGGACGGGGCCTTTAGGTATGTCGACACGACCATCGCTGAGCATCTGGAATCTGCAAATCGTTCGGCGGGCGCTCGTCGACTCGCTCCGCAAGCTGAACCCGCGCCACATGGCGAAGAACCCCGTGATGCTCGTCGTCGAGGTCGGGTCGGTGCTGGCGACCGTGCAGCTGGTCGCCGGCCGCCTTTACGGGGACGGGCGAGCTCGGGTTCGAACTGCAGATTACGTTCTGGCTGTGGCTGACGGTGGTCTTCGCGAACTTTGCCGAGGCGATGGCGGAAGGCCGGGGGAAAGCGCAGGCCGATACACTGCGCCGGGCAAAGACCGACACGATGGCGAACCGGATCGTGCTCGGCGACGCCTTCGAGAAGGTCTCGGCGCCTCTGCTGCGAAAAGGCGATGTCGTGCTGGTGGCCGCAGGAGAAATCATTCCAACCGACGGCGAGATCATCGACGGTGTCGCGTCGGTGGACGAGTCGGCGATCACCGGCGAGTCGGCACCAGTCATTCGTGAAGCGGGAGGCGATCGCTCGGCGGTCACCGGCGGCACCCGCGTGCTCTCGGACTGGATCAAGGTCCGCGTGACCGCCGACCCCGGCGAGACGTTTCTCGACCGCATGATTGCCATGGTCGAAGGGGCAGAGCGACAGAAGACCCCGAACGAGATCGCCCTCAACATCCTGCTGGCCGGCTTGACGATCGTCTTCCTCATTGCCGTCGTCACCCTGCAGCCACTGGCGATCTATTCGGGGGCGCCGCAGTCGCTGTTCGTGCTGGTCGCGCTGCTCGTCTGCCTGATTCCCACCACGATCGGCGGTCTCTTGTCGGCCATCGGCATCGCCGGAATGGATCGCCTGGTGCAGCACAACGTGCTGGCGATGTCGGGGCGCGCCGTCGAGGCTGCCGGTGACGTGCACACGCTGCTGCTCGACAAGACCGGCACGATCACGCTCGGCAATCGTCAGGCGTCCGAGTTGGTGGCGCTCCCTGGAATCGACGCCATGCAGCTGGCGGACGCGGCCCAGCTGGCCTCGCTGGCTGACGAGACCCCGGAGGGACGGTCGATTGTCGTGCTCGTGAAGGAGCGATATGGGTTGCGCGGGCGCGAGCTCGCCACCCGGGGCGCCGTCTTCGTGCCGTTCACGGCCCAGACACGGATGTCGGGTGTCGATTTCGACGGCCGGCAGATCCGGAAGGGCGCCAGCGACGCGATCGAGAAATTCATCGCGAATCACGGCGGCCGCGTGGCCCCGGAGCTGCGAGGCATGGTCCAGCACATCGCTCGCTCGGGCGGCACTCCGCTCGTGGTCGCCGACGCGCACCGTGCGCTGGGTGTGGTTCACCTGAAGGACGTGGTCAAAGGCGGCATGCGGGAGCGCTTCAGCGAGCTGCGCGCGATGGGCATCAGGACGGTGATGATCACCGGCGACAACCCGCTGACCGCCGCCGCCATCGCGTCGGAAGCCGGCGTGGACGACTACCTGGCTGAAGCCACACCGGAAGACAAGATGGCGCTCATCAAGCGCGAGCAGGCCGACGGCAAGCTGGTCGCCATGACCGGCGACGGTACCAACGATGCACCCGCGCTCGCTCAGGCCGACGTCGGGGTGGCGATGAACAGCGGCACCCAGGCCGCGAAGGAAGCGGGCAACATGGTGGACCTCGACTCCAACCCGACCAAGCTGATCGAGGTCGTCGAAATCGGCAAGCAGCTGCTCATGACACGCGGAGCGCTCACGACATTCTCGATCGCCAACGACGTCGCCAAGTATTTCGCCATCATCCCGGCGATGTTCATGGCGACCTTTCCCGCGCTGAACGCGCTGAACATCATGGGGCTGCGAACGCCGCAGTCGGCGATTCTCTCGGCCGTGATCTTCAACGCCTTGATCATCGTCGCCCTGGTGCCGCTGGCGATTCGAGGCGTGGCGTATCGCCCGGTGGGCGCCGACGCCCTGCTCAGGCGGAACCTTCTGGTATACGGCGTCGGCGGACTCGTTGCCCCTTTCATCGGCATCAAGGCCGTCGATGTCTTCATCGGCGCCATTGGACTCGCTTAAGGAGCGGCCATGCATCTCGGTCGTCACTTGCTGATCAGCACCTTCATGGTGGTGGTCACGACGCTGCTTTTCGGGGTCGTTTATCCACTGGTCGTGACGGGCCTCGCACAGACGCTGTTCCCGCGCGAGGCGAATGGACAGCTGATCGAACAGAACGGCCGCGTGGTGGGCTCGCGACTCATCGGACAGGCTTTCATGTCCCAGGAGTATTTCTGGCCGCGGCCATCGGCGGCGGGCGCTGGCTATGACGCCGTTGCGTCAGGTGGTTCGAACCTCGGGCCGACAAACCCGAAGCTCGTCGAACGGGTGGAGGCGGACCTCGCCCGGTGGCAGACGACCAATCCGCGGACTGCAGTTCCGATCGAGCTCGTCACGGCCTCGGCGTCGGGTCTGGATCCGCATCTGTCACCCGCGGGCGCGATGTTCCAGATTCCTCGCATCGCCCGCGCTCGAGGAACGTCGGACGACGAGATTCGCACGCTCGTCGAGCGCGCGACGGAGGGACGGCAGTTCGGATTTCTCGGGGAGTCCCGGGTGAACGTGCTGGAGCTCAACCTCGCCCTGGACCACCAGTTTCCAGAGCCGTAAACGCGGCTTTTTCACTCGCCCGTGAAACGATAGCCAACCCATGGCTCGGTGACGATGTAGAGCGGACGGGCGGGATCGGTTTCGATTTTCTTGCGCAGCGATCCGATCAGCACGCGCAGGTGCTCCGGCTGGTCCACGGCATGGGGGCCCCAGATCGCCTTCAGAATCGCTTTGTGCGTCAGGACGCGGCCGGCATGCTGCATCAGAAACAGCAGCAACTCGAACTCTTTCGGGGTCAGGCGTATCTCCTCCTGGCCACGAAGAACACGGCGTTTGTCCCGGTCCACGGCGATCGCGCCGAAGGTGACGATCCCTCCCGGCGGCGGCGTCGGATCCACGCGTCTCAGCGCGACACGAATACGTGCGAGGAGCTCTTCGGCCCCAAATGGCTTGGTGACGTAGTCGTCCGCGCCGGCGTCGAGCGCAGCGACCTTGTCGCGCTCCGCTCCCCGGGCCGACAGCACGATGATCGGAGTGGACCGTCCGTCGCGGAGCAGCCGGCACACCTCGACGCCGTCGATATCAGGCAGCCCCAGATCGAGCACGATCAGGTCCGGAGCGTCGCGCTCAACCGTCGCGATCGCTCCCTTCCCGCTCATCGTCGTCAACACCTCGTACCCGCGCGTGCGCAGCAGCGGAGCCACCGCTGCCAGAATGTTCGGTTCGTCGTCGACGATGAGGATCCGCAGAGGCACGTCACACCTCCTGCGTCGCCACGGGATGGCCCGACGCCGGGGATGACGATCGTGAAGCAGGCGCCTCCACCGGCGGCGTTCTCCCCCCAGACGCGACCGCCTTCAGCGGTCAGCAGACCGCGCGTAATCGCCAGCCCCATCCCGCTCCCCGCCGTGCTGGCGCGCCCCGACGTGCCGCGATAAAAACGGTCGAACAGCCGATCGAGCTCTCCCGGGTTCAGCCCGGGCCCGTGGTCGCGCACCGCGAGGCGCAGTCCGTCGCGGTTCACTTCGCCCGATATCTCGATCGTCGTATCGGGTGGTGAGTACAACGCCGCGTTCTCCACGAGGTGCGCGAGCGCGCTGGAGGTCAACCGCGGGTCCACCTGGATGGCAGTTGCCGAGTCGGCGCGGATATCGAGTCGACGATTGGCGACGAGCGCGCCCACGTTCGCCAGGGCCGCATCGACAATGTCGGAAGGAGTCACGAATTGGCGCTCGGGGGCGATCCCTGCCGCGTCGATGCGCGCCATGTCCAGGATGTCCTGGAAGAGACGATTGAGGCGGTGGAGCTCCTGCCCCGCAAGCTGCGCCTGGTTCTGCCGTTCCTCGTCGGAAAGGCCGGGGCCCTGCAGGTTGGCGACGGCCACGCGAATCGCCGTCAACGGGGTGCGTAGATCGTGGCCGACCGACGCGAGAAGCGCCGACGCGAGGTCCGCCCGCTGTTGAAGCGTCTCGGCGGCCTTCCGCTCCGAGAGCAGCACGGCGCGCTCGATCGCTATCGCCACGACACCGCCAACCGCGTCGAGGGTGCCAACCGTCAAGGCAGGGTTGTCGGTGGCCAGCAGCCCGACCGCGCGGGTGCCAAGCCTGACAGGCACCAGCGTCACCGTGCGATCGTCGTACGGCAGCCTCGCAATGCCGCCGTAGGTCCGTTGTCGAGCGTCGTATTCGAGCCCGCCATTCAAGCGGGCGAACGTGGCGTCCAGATCCGCCTCGAGCGGGCGAATGTCGCGCCGGCCGCCCTGATGGATGGTCCATGCGCCAGCCTGTGGAAGGCAGATGGCGACAGCCTCGAGATCGAATCGTCGTGCGACGTGCCGTGCGAGAGCGGGCAAGGCGTCCTCGCTGTCGGTGGTCAGCAGGATGTCGCGGCTTAGATCGAAGAGCCTCGCCACTTCGCGACGGCTGTCCACCGCCTCACGGGTCCGGTTCTGCGCCGCCGACGAGAGCTGGCTGGCGACGACGGCCGTCACGACGAACGTGACGAGGGCCACCCAGTTCTGCGGGTCGGCAATCGTGAACGTGCCGATCGGCGGCAGAAAGAAGTAATTCAAGATCAGCGTCGCGGCAATCGACGTCGCGACCGCCACCAGCAGACGCGAAAGCGTGGCGGTGCCGAGTACGACGAGGAGCAGCGACAGCGCGACCGTCGTCGGATTCCGAATCCCGAGCACGCCGCTGACAAAGTACACGGCCGCCGCCAGCGCGCCGAGCGCGAGCGCGAGATCGCGAGCGGCCCGGGACCAGCGAACAGGCATCGCGGCCATGCTACCTCGCTGATGTTCTTCTGATGAATTCTTTATGACCTTCTTATCCGCCCGGGACTTACGCTCGAAGCAATTCGCAGGTGAGGCACCTCGCATGATCAGCCCATTCCTGTCGTTTCGGGCCGATACGATGGATCCGGCGAAACTCAAACAGGTCCTGTCGCGGTACCTGGCCTACGAGAGGCTTCGGCTGTTTCGCTCACGTCTGCTGCCCAGATTCGCGGTGCTCCTGCTCGTCTGCTGGGCGCTCACCGCCGGGCTCCACCTGCTTCCCGTGTCTACGCTGCGAGCAGCCCTCACGCTCGTTGGAGCGACGACGGTCTGGGTGCTCGCGGCGGAATTCTGCGCGCGACGGCGAGCTCGTGCGGGAGCTTCGCGACGCGTGCCGCTCTTGAATCTTTATGCCTTTCTTATGCGGTTCGAAGGTATTGATGACTCATACGCCCCTTGTCGCAGGCCCCCTCCACCCGTCATAACCGATTCATCCTGACCCTGACCGCCGTCGGCGTCGTCTATGGCGACATCGGCACGAGCCCGCTCTATGCGCTGCGCGAGTGCTTCTTCGGATCGCACTCCGTCCCGCCCACTCCTGAAAACGTTCTCGGCGTCCTGTCGCTGATCATCTACTCGCTGCTGGTCGTCATCTCGGTGAAATACATCGTGGTGGTCATGCGCGCCGACAATCAAGGCGAGGGCGGCATCCTCGCGCTCACGGCCCTGATCCCGCCGAAGAACGGCAATGGGGCCGGCCGCCCGCTGCTCATTCTGCTCGGGATCTTCGGGGCCGCACTGTTGTACGGGGATGGCATGATCACGCCGGCGATCACCGTGCTCGGCGCTATCGAAGGGTTGAACGTGGCGACGCCATTGTTCCAACCTTATGTGGTGCCGGTCACCGTCGCGATTCTGATCGGCGTGTTCGCCATCCAGAAATACGGCACGCACCGTGTCGGGAACCTGTTCGGCCCAGTCATGGTGGTCTGGTTCTTCACGATCGCCGTGCCTCGGCGTACGGTGGATCATCCGAGAGCCGGTCGTGCTGACGGCAGCTCGACCCCCGGCACGCCATCGCTTTTTTCGGCGACAACGGCCTCCATGGGTTTGCCGTGCTCGGTGCGGTGTTTCTTGTCGTCACTGGCGGCGAAGCCCTCTACGCCGACATGGGACACTTCGGAAAGCGCCCGATCCGGATCGCCTGGTTTGCGCTTGTGCTGCCGGCCTTGCTGCTCAACTACTTCGGCCAGGGTGCGTTGCTGCTGCTGGACTCGTCTGCGGCGCAGCAGCCGTTCTTCCTGCTCGCGCCGCCGTGGGCGCTCCTGCCGCTCGTCGGCCTGGCGACCGCCGCCGCAATCATCGCCTCGCAGGCGCTCATCTCCGGCGCGTTCTCGCTGACCCGTCAGGCCATTCAGCTGGGGTACTGCCCGCGCCTCGACATCGACCATACGTCGTCGCGGGAGATCGGCCAGGTATACGTCCCCCAGGTCAACTGGGGCCTCATGGTCAGCACGATCCTGATTGTCATCGGCTTCGGCTCCTCGAGCGCGCTCGCGGCTGCATACGGGATCGCGGTCACGATGACGATGGTCATCACGGCATTGCTGCTGCACGTGGTTGCCACCGAGCGTTGGCAGTGGCCGTTACCGCTCGCTGTCCTGGTGACGGGGACCTTCCTGTCGATCGACCTCGCATTTCTCGGCGCGAATGCGTTGAAAATCATGCAGGGCGGATGGCTGCCCCTGCTGATCGGCGCCGCGCTCTTTACGCTCATGACCACGTGGAAGACGGGACGGCAGATTCTCGCGCAGCGACTGACTGAACGCGCTGTTCCGCTTGAAGATTTCATGGAACGCGTCGGCCGCACCTCGCCGATCCGCGTGCCTGGCACCGCAGTCTTCATGACGGCACAGCCTCGTGGCACGCCGCCGGCGCTCGCGCACAACCTGCGTCACAACAAAGTGCTCCACGAGCACGTGATCGTCCTGCTGGTCGTCACCGAGCCGGTGCCGCACGTCGCCTCAGAACAGCGGACGGAGGTGCGTGCCCTCGGCGGGGGCATCTTCCATCTGGTCGTGCGCTATGGCTTCATGGAGGACCCGAACGTTCCCGATGCGCTCGCTGTCGCTCGTAGCGGCGGACTGCAAATGGACGATGATGATGTGACGTATTTCCTCGGTCGCGAAACGATCCTCGTCACGCAGCGTCCGGGCATGGCCGTCTGGCGTGAGAAGCTGTTCGTTCTGATGACGCGGAATGCGGTGCGGGCTACGGCGTTCTTCCGCCTTCCACCTGAGCGCGTCGTCGAGCTTGGTGTGCAGGTTGAAATGTAAAGTCCTGCTCGAACGCGATCGGACTGACGGTCGCTACCAGCTGAAAAGGTTGATCGTCCGGGAGACACGGGCCTCGAACGCCCGATCGAACGAGTACGGCATGCCGGAGCGATACGTGTAGAGCAGTTGAATCGACGTGTCCTGCAGAACCGGCATGTCCGTCGTCACGCGCAGGGCGCGCAGCAATTGCCCGCCGTCGCCGCGGGCCAATCCCAGTTCGGTCTCGCCGAAGAGGGCGATCTCGTCGTAGACGCCGAGCCGGCCGCTCAGCTTGGAACCAATCCCCGGCGTGGCCGGGGAGGGACTCGCCGTCAGCGCCGCGCGAAGGTTCAGGCGTCCGCCGGTTTGCTGCGGCGTCAGGCGCGGAAGATCAACTTCGACCAGCTTCGACGCAGAGTCCGTTGCCGGGGCATCGGGGTGCGTCGTGTGCGTCTCGGTGTAGCGCAGCGTGAGGCCGCCTGCGGCCGCATGCCGCCACTCCACCCGCGTGATCTCGAGCGCCCGCTGCGATGTGAACTCCTTCTGACGGGTTGCCATGAAGTTGCCGTACGGAAGATGTTCGAAGACAACGCCGACGGATCCGACCTTCGTGTCCGACGTGTCGGCGGTGTTCGCCGGGCGCGACCGGCTGGCGGAACCGGTGATCGTCAATCCCGGCAGCGGTTTGAGCCGGCCGCGTGCGACCTCGCGGTCGACCGTTCCGACAATCGCCAGCCCGGTCGTACCGTGCGACGGTGCTCCACGCAGCACACTCGTCTCCACCTCGGTCCCTGCCCACTGCCCCGACACGGCGGCAGACGCGAGGGGCGCCCATCCGGTCCGCGCGGTGGCGGCTGCGGCGACATCGCTGACCACCGAAATCTGAGGGCTCACTTTCGCCCGGATTGACGTCCCGATGCTCGTCTGTCCCGTTTCGCGCGCGCCCACGGGAAAGAGGAGCCTCGGTGCGACCGACATGCGCGTGTGGGGTGCGAGGCTCAGCGCGAGCGCCGCCATCGCCGGAGCACCCGACGAAAAGGCGGGCGCGCCTGATCCGGCATTCAACTGACCGACGAGGAAAGTCCACGGGGTCGCGCCGGTGGTCGAGAAGCTCACCCCCCGCATCGGCTTCTTCACCGAGGTGCCCGAGAGCGGCGAGGAAACAAACGTGCTCGGCAACGGCTGGTCGCCGAGGCGCGAGGCCACCGCAGTCTCTCCGATCGTGACGTCTGGCAGGAGCAGGGCGAGATTGGTGACCTCGGGCCCGTTCTTCGTATCGGTCAACGAAAACGACGGAAAGACCACGCCGTCATGCGCAACCGCCTCGACGACATCGACCTTGAAGAGTGGCGACAGGTTCGGTGAACCGAACGGCGCGATGCGGAACGAGACCTTGGCCTGCTGCGCGAGGGCCGGCGCGGGGAACGCGATCAGGAAGAGGACGAACGCGGCAGAGGCGAC